>NZ_KQ949100.1:0-9544 GCF_001514305.1 Streptomyces dysideae | reverse complement strand
TTTCCCTGCGCCTGCGTCGTGTTTGCGGGGCGACCCGGCCCCGCGCTCGGATCACGCTTCCCCCCGGTTCTCACGTCGCGTGACGCCTCCGGCACGCCCCGGCCCTGTCGCCAGCCTCACGCCTCCGGCACAACCGTCGCCACGATGCGTTCGACCAGGCCGTCCGGCACGCTCACCCCGGGCAGGACGCCGTCCAGTACGCCCGGCAGTGTGAGGTGTTCCAGGATCAGCCCGAGCATCGCCAGATAGAGCACGGTGACGGTCTCGTCGCCGCCGGGCAGTCCGGCGTCCCGGTGGAAGTCCATGCCGTACTCCAGGTCGGCGCGCACCGACTTGGTGTAGGAGGCGCGCAGTTCGGGGCGGCGGGTGGCCTCCAGGCGCATTTCCAGGAGGGCCAGATATCCCGTGCGGTCCCGGGTCGCGCGGGCCATCAGGTCGTGCATGAACGCCGTGACCAGTGAGCGGTCCCTCGGTCTCGTCATCAGCTCGGCCAGCATCTCGGGGTCGGGCGCGAGCCGTTCGTGCAGCCGGGCGTCGATCTGCCGGAGCAGGTCGTCGCGGCCGGTGAAGTAGTTGGAAGCCGTGCCCACCGGCACCCCGGCCTCCGTGTCCACCGCGCGGAACGTCAGCCCGCGCGCCCCCTCCCGCGCGAGCACCTCGACCCCGGCGTCGACCAGGGCGGCCCGGCGCTGTGGATTGCTGGCCATGCGGAACCCTCTTCCTCACGTGCGTCCGTTCCCGGAAATCCCCTTGCGACCACTACAAGCGAAGTACTACAACTGGAGTGGTTCAGAGGACAGCCTACGAAAAGAGACCGGCTTGCGAAAGCTCACCTACCTCATCGCCTGCTCGCTCGACGGGTTCATCGGGGACACCGCCGGCGACGCGTCGTCGATGGTCGCCTTCGTGGACGAGGAGTACTTCGGCTACCTCAAGTCCGAGTATCCGGAGACCATGCCCACCCACGGCCGCCGCGCCCTCGGCTTCGACGACCTGAAGAACCAGAAGTTCGACACGATCATCCAGGGCCGCGGCAGCTACAACGAGGCCATGAAAGAGGGCATCACCAGCCCGTACGCCCATCTGCGCGAGTACGTCGCCTCGCGCACCCTGGGCGAGTCACCCGACCCGCACGTCGAGATCGTCGCCGACGACCTGGTTGCCAAGGTGCGTGAACTCAAGGCCGAGGACGGCGAGTTCGGCATCTACCTGTGCGGCGGCTCGAAGCTCGCGGGTGAACTGCTCGACGAGATCGACGAACTCGTCATCAAGTCGTACCCGATCGTGCTGGGCACGGGCATGCCGATGTTCGGCTCCGGCTTCGCGGTCACCGAGTTCACCCTGGACGCGGTGCGCTCCTTCGGCAACGGCGTCGTCGTCCGCACCTACGCACGGAAGCGCTGACCGGCCTACCCTGAAGACATGGACAGCGCAGAACACGTCTGTTCCGTCTGCGGGCAGCCCGTCGAAACGGTCGTCCGGCGTCACAAGACGCTCGGCGCGTGGGTCCCGGTGTGGGTGGCCGGCCCCTGTCACAACCCCGACTGCGAGGCAAGCGTCGACGAGGGCGCGGAGGGTTCCGAGGGCTCCAAGACCTCCAAGGCCTCCAAGAAGGGCGGGGAGCACGGCAAGGCCGCCGCGGAGAAATCCTGACCGAAGAAATTTCTGAGCCCGTGTCGAGAATCGCGGCCCGGCTCCGACGTCCCCTGTGAGAGCCGCCCACCGAGGGCGGTCCGAGCCGAAGGAGCGGACTCATGAGGTACCTGGTCATGGTGCAGGGCACGCAGGCCGACTACGAGGCCATGCAGGGCAAGGCCTCCGCACACTCCCCGGCCTGGAGCGAGCAGGAGCTGCAGGCGATGTACGCGTACATGACCGCGATCAACGACGACCTCTCCGAGTCCGGCGAGATGATCGACGGGCAGGGACTGACCGAGCCCGCGCAGACCCGGCTGGTCACGCTGGGTGACGACGGCAAGGCGGTGATCACCGACGGGCCGTACAGCGAGACCAAGGAGCTGCTGGCCGGCTACTGGGTGCTGGAGTGCGCCGGCCTGGAGCGGGTCACCGAGATCGCCGAGCGCGTCGCCCGCTGCCCCGTCCCCGAGGGCGTCACCGACTACCCGGTGGTGATCCGGCCCATCCAGGACGGCGCCGGAGACATCTGCTGAGCGGCGGCCCGTGCGACGGACGAGTGAGCTGGAGGACCTGCTGCGCCATCACGCGCCGCAGGTCCTCGGCGCGCTGGTCCGGCGCTACGGCCATTTCGACGCCGCCGAGGACGCCGTACCGGAGGCCCTGCTGGCGGCGGCCGGGCAGTGGCCGGCGGAGGGCGTGCCGGACAACCCGCGCGGCTGGCTGATCAGGGTCGCCTCGCGTCGGCTGACGGACGCCCTGCGTGCGGAGGAGGCTCGGCGGGCGCGGGAGGAGCGGGTCGCGGCCCTGAGCGTGCGCGACACCGACCGCGCGCCCCGCGAGGACGACACCGTCTCCCTCCTCTTCCTCTGCTGCCACCCGAACCTCACCCCGCCCGCCCAGATCGCGCTGACGCTGCGTGCGGTCGGCGGTCTGACCACGGCCGAGATCGCCCGCGCCCACCTGGTCCCCGAGGCGGCCATGGCCATGGGGGTCCCCCCCGGTCCGAGCGAAGCCGAGAACTGGGGGAGCATCAGCCGGGCCAGGCAGAAGGTGCGCGGCGTGAGCTTCGGCCGCCCGGACAACTGGGAGGAACGCCTGCCCGCGGTCCTCCACACCCTCTACCTGATCTTCAACGAGGGCTATACGGCGACCTCCGGCACCAGCCTCCAGCGGCGCGAACTCGCGGGCGAGGCGATCCGGTTGACCCGCACGGTCCACCGTCTCCTCCCGGACGCCTGCGAGGTGACCGGCCTGCTCGCGCTGTTGCTGCTCACCGACGCCCGCCGCGACGCGCGTACCGGCCCGCACGGCGAGCTCGTCCCCCTCGACGAACAGGACCGCGACCGCTGGGACAAGGCCGCGATCGAGGAGGGCGTCGCCCTGGTCACCCACGCCCTGGGCCAGGGCCGCGCGGGCCCCTACCAGCTCCGCGCCGCCATCGCCGCCGTACACGACGAGGCGCCCTCCGCCGAGGCGACCGACTGGCGGGAGATCCTCGGCCTGTACGACATCCTCGTACGCCTCGTCCCCGGCCCCGTCGAACGCCTCAACCGGGCGGTCGCCGTCGCCATGGTCCACGGCCCGCGCGCCGGCCTGGCGGAACTGGACGCGTTGGAGGGCGATGTGAGCGCGGGCCACCGTCTGGACGCGGTACGCGGCCATCTGCTGGAGCGCGCGGGCGCATGCGAAGAGGCCCGCGCAGCCTACGAGTCGGCGGCCGCCAAGACCCTGAGCCTGCCGGAGCAGCGCTATCTGCACGCGCGGGCGGCACGATTGGGGCCGTAGCGTGGCCCCATGACCGAACCGGTGGAGGCATGGGCGTGACGGGCTCCACGGCCGACGACGACTCGGCCGCGCCGATCCTCTGCCTCTGGTCAGCACCGGCTGGGCAGCCCGCCCGTCTCCGGGGCGCGGCCGGTCAGGCAGTACGTGCCGCCCGCCGGGTCGCGCAGCACCGTCCAGTGGGCGCCACGGGCGACGAGGGCGGCGCCGAGCTTCTCGTGCTCGGCGCGGGTCTCCTCGATGTCCGCGCAGGCCAGGTCCAGATGGGCGGAGACGGGACGTTCCTCGCCGAGGCGTTGCAGGAGGACACGGACCGGGAGGCCGGGCGGCGGCTTCAGGACGTGGAACTCGGGGAGCGAACCGGGTACGGAGTCCCAGCCGTCCAGCAGGCCGCTCCAGAAAGCGACTTCAGCGGTGTACGACGACGGCGGTACGTCGACGCAGACCTGGTCGAGGCGGCTCCCGCGCACGACGGGCGGCCGGACCGAGGCCCCGCGCCACGGTTCCGCACAGAACAACTGCCCGGCGGGGGAGCGCAGTACGACCAGCGTCCCGTGGTCGGCGACCACCTCCGCCCCCAGCCGCGTCGCCGACGCCACGAACCCCGGCACGTCCTCGACCGGGAAGTCGAGATGCGCACCGCCCGGACCTGCCTCGACCGCCTGGGCCTTCACACAGGCGTCGGCACCCTCGGGCAGCAGGGTGACGAACTCCTGCCGCTCGCCCAGGAGTTCGGACAGCCGGGTGTCCGTGACGGACGTCCAGAACTCGCAGGCCCGCCTGAAGTGTGCGGCGGGCCGGTCGATGAAGGCGTACGTCCAGCGGATGCTCATGCGGTGATCGTAGGCCGGTGACCTGCTGAACCCGCCGGCATTTTCAGTCGCCGGCCCGCTCCATGAACCGCAGCATGTTCCCCGCCGGATCCCGGAACGCGCAGTCGCGCACGCCGTACGGCTGGTCCGTCGGCTCCTGGAGCACCTCGGCGCCGGACTCCCGAACGCGGCCGTAGAGGGCGTCGCAGTCGGCGGTGGTGAAGATGACGCCGCGCAGCATGCCCTTGGCCAGCAGCTGCGCCATGACCTCCCGGTCGGCGGGGGAGGCGTCGGGGTTGGCGGAGGGCGGCTCCAGCACGATCTCCACGTCCGGCTGGAGCGGCGAGCCGACCGTCACCCAGCGCATCCCCTCGAAACCGACGTCGTTGCGCACCTCCATGCCCAGGGTGTCGCAGTAGAAGGCGAGCGCCTTGTCGAAGTCGTCCACGGCGATGAAGCACTGCTTGAGTTTGAGGTCCATGCCCGTAGATTAGGGCCGCTTCGCCCGCTTCGGCCTGGTGAACGTCCGCGCTATGCACGACGGGATCACCGCGCTGTCCTCGTGCGAACGGGCCCGGTAGGCGCTCGGCGTCTCGCCGACCAGCTCGGTGAAACGGGCACTGAACGAGCCGAGGGACGTACAGCCGACGGCCATGCAGACCTCCGTCACCGAGAGGTCACCGCGCCGCAGCAGGGCCTTGGCGCGCTCGATACGGCGGGTCATGAGATAGCTGTACGGGGTCTCGCCGAAGGCGGCGCGGAAGCTGCGCTGGAAGTGCCCCGACGACATCAGCGCGGTACGGGCGAGGGCCGCGATGTCGAGAGGCTCGGCATACTCACGGTTGATCCGGTCACGCGCCTGCCGCAACCGGACAAGGTCCTCGGGGTTCACCACGTCAGCATCGCACGACCCTCACCACCCGCGCCCTCGATTCTGACCGGGCCCTTGCCTGTCGTTCGCCGGGGAGTTGGCCAGTGCTTGTTTTCATTGGGGAGTGGATCAATCGCGCCGAAGGGGCCCGGCCGGGGTAGTGGCCGGGCCCCTTCGGGAAACCCGTCGACCTGCGATGGTGCACCGATCGCCGGTCGCAGGAGGCTGACGGAGTGTCAGGCCTTCTTCGTCTCCTAGTAATGGGCCAGGTCGGTGACCTGTGGGGATCTTTCCTGTGGGTCGCTGACCTGGCCTTTTGGCGATTGGTGGCGATGGGGTGCGACGGTCTTTCGCGGGTGCCTTGCGGACTGTGTGCGGACCGGCTCCGTGACTGGGGGCGGGTGAGCGGGCCCGCCGCAGCCGCTTGTCGAGGACGACATGGACGGCTCGAACCCAGCTTGTGCCCAGACCGTCGTGCCGCCAGACCGTGTTGCAGGACGCGTGGCGTCGGCCACGCGGAGATGGCTTCACCGGCGACTCTCGCCGGACCTAGCGATGTCAGACCCTGGGATTAGCGTGGCTGTTGGAAGCGGCCTGTCGCGAGAGTGCGGCTGGGTCCTGAGCAGTGGGGTGTTTCATGGCAGGAGTGGGCAACGTAGATCGAGCCGCGTGGGTGCCGGACGACGACCCTGAGCGGGACTGGGAGTTGGCTTCGGAGCTGGCGGTGGCCTGGACCCAGCGGGAGTGCGATGAGCAGGGTGCCACTGGCGTGCTGGTACTCAACGCTTTCGGCGTTGAAGATCACAGCCCTGCACTACGGCGCTTTCGCGCTCGGCATTCCTGCACAACGCCACGTGCCGACCGAAGCCGTGTTGGCCGTGGTATCGGTCCGGTACTTGCCTACGCCCCCACCGAGAAGACCTTGGACTTTGCGATGAGCCTGGCTCGCGGATCCTCCATTGCTGTCGTCGAGGGCACCCAGTTCCCGCTGCGGGGCTGGGCACAACAGCTGGGCGCCGTCGACCTGACACGCCCCGACGATGAGCCAGCACAAATTCCGCCACGGCTGGCCGAGGCCATCGACCGGCTGGACTTCTACGGGAACAACGGTTTCGGGGATCGCTTCGGCAAGCAGCAGGCCCAGAACATCCTGAGGGATCTGTGTGACGTCGGAGCGCTGGACGGCGACATCATCCTCGGTGCTATGGCAGCCCGCGGCGCCTCTGATAGGTCCGTGCGGAACCTTGCCAAGCTTATCGAGGCCCTTCGCCGGTGATCCGTCGCTCCGGGACTTGAAGCTGCAGCCCAAGCCGGACGGGAAAATCAGCGATGCGTCCGAACAGGCGGCGCTACTGTTCTTTCATGTTCAAAAGCAGCCGAAAGCGGCGTAGCCCGCAAGCGGCGGATCCTCAGCGGTCAGTCGACGAGTCCCTGGTCAAAGACGTTCCAGAACATCTGGAGATCCCGCTGCGGCAGTGGGTCATGGTCCTGCTGCAGGATGACGAGGCCAGCGCCCAGAAGGTCGCGCTGCTGCTTCGGCTGCGTGTGGACACCGGTCCGCGCTCCTACTCGCCCGCGGAATTCCTGGCGAGTCGAACTACCAACGAGCAACTGCTGGACGTCGTCGATGCGATGCTCCGCTTGAGTGCGCCATCCGGGTCGCGATCTTTCGCTGTTGGCGGCACAGGTATCTACAGGCTGGACATGGCCGGCGACCGGGGACTCGGTAGTGCTGTTCGTTGGAGAGCCATTGAGGCGCTGCAGGAAATGCTGACGCTCGCCGGTTCCGCATACCGGGTTAACGATGCTGCCACCGGGCTTGAGCTTCGCGTCGATGCTACGGGGCAGCAGGCCGTCACCAGCGCACTGGCTGCCTCCCAGACCCCGCAAAGCGGCTCTGCTGCCGACCACCTGGCAACCGCGTGGAGGTGCGTGTACGGGCGGGATCCGGATCCGTCCAAGGCGTACGGTGAAGCGATCAAGGCGGTGGAATGTGCCTCTCAGTCCACGATCGAGCCGAACAACTCCAAGGCGACCTTGGGGACGATGATCAAGGTACTGGGCAACTCGCCGCAAAAGTTCACCACTGCTATTCCGGCCGCCGTCGGCGACGACATCACCCTCGTCGTGGACATGATGCGGCGCCTCTGGCAGGGGCAGACCTCCCGTCACGGATCGCAGGCGCCCACGCGCCATGAGACCCAACAGCAGGCTGAGATGTCGGTCCAACTCGCCGTGACGCTGGTGCAGTGGTTCACCTCTGATCTTGTTCGGCGGCTGCCGTAGGTGCTGTCCAACCTGTCCAGAGCGGTGTGCGCGCCGCGCGCAGGGTTGTAGCCATGACGCGGGATCGTAATCAAAGGCAAATACATGCAGGGTCGGCCCCTTGTTGTCTTAAGTGCGGCGCGGGTTCGTGCTCTGTTGGAGACCGATGTCCTTGTGAGGATCTGACGGCGGGGCTCTCCCAGGAGCAGTCGGTGCTGGAAAATTGGCTACGTACCTGAGGGTGTTCCTACGAGAATTAGAAGCCGTGGACTCTTGTGCGCTCGGAGGGGAACGTGGAGCAGGTGAAGAACGATGAACATGTGGCTTGCCAGCATGCGTCCCTGTCCATCATTAATCCGTACGAACTGTTGCGGAAGTACAGGTGCGAGGAGTGTCAGGCTGTACTAACGTGCTCATGCGATGAGGATCTTGCCCTCTATGTGCTCCCTCATCAGGCCATGCGGAGCATTGATGCTCAGACTCGTCTTCCGGTTCAAGTCACAGAACCCTTGTTGGCTGGTGTGTGCCACGAGTGCCGAGGTGAGGAGCCGCCGGCATTCCCTACAAAGCCGCACCGTGGTGCTGCCAGTCTGGTTCATCGGTACTACTGGCGGGAGATCTATAAGGAGACAAGCCATCGTTTCATCCAATGGGTGTCTAAGCAGGGCCTGCCATTGACCGGCTCCGACGGCCAGGGTGTAGTGATGGAACTCTCTCGCCAGCACAGAACCGAATATGAAGCCATTGAGCGAGCAGTTGTCCGTGACATGCGTGGCCAGCATGATAAGAAGCCGAAGTATGACTTTAGCAGGCAGTCAGATTCGGATGTCCTGGCCGCCTGTGAGGTGGCAACGGAGGATTATCCGGCATGCTACGTAACTCCGACTATCGGCCACGTGCAGGTCATCCCGATCGATTCGGGCGATCTCGAATCTGCAGTCGGCGTGGAGGAGTTTGTGTCCCAGCGTCTGCGTCAAGCGGGTCGGAAGGTTATGTTGTGCGAGAGTCGCCCCTTCCAGGCCCTTTATGCCACGTTGATGTGGTTGTGGGTGCAGGACCCGAGAGATTCTCGCAATAGGTCAGCCGGTTTTGGTCGACGTGACGGGGCTGGTCAGGGTGATCTCATTTGGACGATGCTGCCAGAGGATTTCGGTAGCCCGGTGCACGCTACCCGTCGAGCGGATGCGCTAGAGGAGCATCTCGGGAGCCTTCCGTGCACGATGGAAGAGATGCTGTGGGTTTTTGACTACTGGACTCCGTACGCTGAAGAGTTGCGGCAGTATCTGTGGGCATATAGCCCTACTGACGTCGAGCGTGGCCGCAGACTAATCCAGATTTTGGGTCCGGAGCAGGTGAAGAGGGTTCTCCGGTTCCTCGCAGATGACTACTGGGGTAGATATTTGGGCTGGCCTGATCTGGTTTCCTGGAGTGAGACCGGGCTTGGAGCCGCAGATGTTGAATTCATCGAGGTCAAGTCGAGCAGCGATAAGCTGAGTGAAGATCAACGCTACTGGATCCTGAAGAATAGTGAAATCCTAAAGTTGCCCTTTAAGGTCGCGAAGGTGCACAGGGTGCAGCGCATTATAAGGCCGTAATTTGAAGACTGCGAGATGGTGCGGTCATATTTTCGGCGCTGTTCGCGAGTCAGAGGCGATTTCCTGCGGCACGGCTGCCTCGCCCGGGAATTTCGTGTGCTTGCGCGAGAGGTGTCCGGCGACCTTCGTCGAGCAGCCATTCCGTCGGCCGGGGTCGCCGGCGGGAGGGCGTGCAGCTCCGCCAGGGTAGCCGCGTGGAAGTGTCCAGCGGCGCCCGGACGGGGTACGGGAGTGCGCGGAGGGCACCGCCCGGTGCCCTGCTGGATCTCCGAGAGTGACGGACGGGCGAGTGCCGCCGTTGCCAGGCAACAGTACCCCCGATCGCCGCTGGCCTGATCGAGCATCAGCCTCACCCAACTCGACCAGGGTGGTGCTCAGTTGCCTCTCGGCCCACTGTTCAACCTGTCTGCGCTACCATCGATGTCGGAGGGTGATGGTTGCCCCTTCGTACCTGGGCGATACCTTGGCACGCGGTGCCGAGACCAGGACTGTTCGCCAGATTTGGCTGGCTGGGCATGGCAATTTCGCAGCTGCTGTGCCCAGTTGACGTGAGCTTGCTTGGGACTGACGGACAGACACTC
>NZ_KQ949099.1:25609-158391 GCF_001514305.1 Streptomyces dysideae | reverse complement strand
ACGGGTCCTGGCCACGATCCGGTGGTCGCGCAGGAGGCCGGCCATATGTTCGGCGGTGGACCGCTTCACATCGAGCACGGCGGTGTATGTGACACTGGTCGGCACGTGAGGCCCCTCGGTCGGATCTTTCTGTCGCAAGATCGTTCCTACCAGGGGCCTTACGTCTGCCCGGACTTGGGGATACCGCGGACCGCGCGACGCGCCTCGTGCTCACCGACGGTGGCCGACGGTTACTGGGAATAGCTCAATGGCTGATGCCTGGGGGCGGAAATCGCCCCCAGGCACGGCGTGTGCCGGTACCAAGCCGCCGGGCCCCCTGAAACCGCTCTGAAACCGGGTCTTCGAACTTGAGCGGTGCGCCCCTGTTGGTCGGCGTCCGCCCCCAGGGCCCTCGTAAGCCGGGGATGTGACACTCCCGCGGAAACTGTCACATCCCCGCGGCTTACCAGTCGGCGCCCGGCGTCCGCGCACCGCTCAACTTCGAAGACCCCTGAAACCGCGGCAAAGCCGGCCTCCCGCAAGCTCTGCGGCATGAACTCACCACGGCAGCACAACCCCGCGGCACCGATGACGATCGAGGCCGTCGGGCCGTCTCGACACGGCCATGACGAGGCACCCGCCATGACCACCCCCCTCCCCCTCACCCCCGAGCTCGTCGAAGACCCTGTACACGGCTACGCCGACCTGCGCGCCCGCCCCGGCCTCGGCCACGTCGTCCTGCCGGGCTTGACCACCCCCGTACGGCTCGTCACCCGGTACGAGGACGTGCGCGCCGCGCTCACCGAGCCGCGCCTGGTCCGGGACCGCTCCTCGGTCCCCGGCGGCTCCGACCTGCCGGACCGCAGGCCGAGCTACTGGCGCAGGGCCTCGACGGCTTCCCGGCGGAGTACGTCCCGTACCTCTCGGGACACCTGGCGCTGTTCGACGGCGACGAGCACACCCGGCGCCGCAATCCGCTGACCCGTGCCTTCACGGCTCGCCGGGTGGCAGCGCTGCGTCCGTTCGTGGAGAAGACCGCGCGGGAGCTGATCGATACCCTCGCCGAGCGCGAACAGGCCGATCTGCTGGGCGAGTTCGCCCATCCGCTCAGTACGGCCCTGATCTGCGAGCTCGTCGGGGTGGACGCCGCCGACCAGGACCGGGTGTGCGCGTGGATCCGGGACTTCGCGTACGGCGACGGCAGCGGGATCATGGAGGGCCTCGCGGGCATCGTCGAGTACACGAAGGACCTCGTCGCCCGGCGCCGCGCCGAGCCGACGACCTGGTGTCGGCGCTGCTGGCGGACGGCGGGATGAGCGACGACGAGATCGTCACCGTGTTCTTCCTGCTGATCAACACCGGCATCACCCCGCCCGCCCTGTTCCTCGCCCACGCCGTGCTCGCCCTGCTCGACCACCCCGGCCAGCTGGAGCGGCTGCGCGCCGAGCCGGAGCTGCTCGGGCGGGCGGTGCCCGAACTCCTGCGGTACGTCACGCTGGTGCGCGTCGGCGCCACGCTGTACGCCACGGAGGACTTCGTGTTCGCCGGGACCGGCCTGAAGAGGGGCGAGGCCGTGACGGTCGCGCTGTTCGGCGCCGACCACGATCCGGCCGCGTACGAGGCGCCCGAACGGCTCGACATCACCCGGGGGTTCGGCCGCGGTGACGGTCATCTCGCCTTCGGGCACGGCCCGCACTACTGCATCGGCGCCGCGCTCGGACGGCTGCTGACGGGCGTGGTGTTCGAGGAGCTGCTCGTCCGACGCCCGGTCCCCGAGCTGGTCGTGGACCGGGACGCCGTCGAGTTCGGACACTGGCCGGGCGACGGGTTCCACCTGCTGCGGCTGCCGGTACGCCTCTAGGATGCCGCCCGCTCGCGCAGCAGCCCGAGCGCGGCCTCGCGCAGACCGTCCCCGTCCAGGGCGGCGTACGTGGACACCGCGTCCTCGTACGCCGCCTTGTCGGCGTTCTCGGCGTCCTCCCTGGCCCGCGCCGAGGACGTCGTCGGCTGGAAGTTCCGCAGGCACCGGAGCCGTTCGGCGAGCGCCAACAGCCGTACGCCCCGGTCCTGTTCGCCAGGCCGCGAGGCGGACCGTGCCCAGCGCGAGCAGCAGGGCGAACCGGTCCTCCAGGCGGCGGGCGATCTCGGCGACCGACATCACCCGGACCCGGGCGGCGGCGAGTTCGGTGGCGAGGGGCAGTCCGTCGAGGCGGCGGCACAGGCCGGTCACGACGTCGGCGGGCAGGTCCACGTCGGGGCGGGCGGCACGGGCCCGCTGCTCGAACAGTTCGACGGTGGTGGCGAGGTCCAGTTCGGGCAGCGGGTGCACGGCCTCGGAGGACAGGCCGAGCGGGGCACGGCTGGTGGTGAGGACGCTGACGTCCCGGGTCGTCGACACCAGTGCCCGCACGAGTGCGGCGACGCCGCGTACGACGTGCTCGCAGTTGTCCAGCACCAGCAGGGCGGGCCCGGGGCCGAGGGCGGCGACGATCCCGGTGAGCGCGTCGGCCGGCGCCCGCGACGTCGGCGTCCCGGCCGACGCCGGCCAGCGGCACGAGGTGCACGACGCGGTGTTCGGCGTCCCGGGCGACGGCACTCGCGAGGCGCGTCTTGCCGAGCCCGCCGGGCCCGACGATCGAGGTGACCCGGGAACTGCGGACCAGCCGGGCCACCGCCTCGACATCGGCGTCCCGCCCGAGCAGCGGGTTCGGCTCGTGCGGCACCCCGCGCCGCACCACGGGCGCCTGGCCGCACAGCAGTTCCTGGTGCAGTTCCTGGAGGGCGGGCCCCGGGTCGGTGCCGAGTTCGTCGCGCAGGCGGCGCCGGTAGGTGTCGTACGCCGTGAGCGCGGCGGCCGCGCCCGCGGTGGCCACCTGACAGCGCATCAGCTCGAGCAGCGGCTCCTCGTCGAGCGGACGGTCGGCGACCAGCTCGGCGAGCGGCGCCAAGGCCTCCTCCCGGCGCCCGAAACGGGCCAGCGAGAGGGCACGTATCCGCTCCAACGACCCCCGAGCTTCGCCGAGTTCGACCCGCAGCGCCCCGAGCGGATCACCGAGGACAACAGCGTCCTCTTCCACCCCACCACCAAACAGCGCGAGCCCTTCCTCGGCCTCGGCGAGCGCGCCGAGGTGATCCCCGGCGCGCGCCTTCTCCGCACCCGCGGCGGCGTACAGCGGCACCGCCCAGGCGTCGACCTGGTCCTCGCGGAGGGTGAGCCGGTAGCCGCTGGGCGTACTGGCGATGACCTCGGCGCCGAGCAGCGCCCGGGCCCACGAGACCAGGATCTGCAGCGCCTTCGTCGGGTTCTCCGGTTGCGCGTCGGGCCACAGCCCGCCACCAGCCGCCCCGCACCACACCCGGCCCGCGGCTCCCCGGCCAGCAGCGCGAGCAGCCCGCGCAGCCGGGGCGCGGTGATCTCCTTCCCCTGGTAGGAGACGGACGTCAACAGCGTCAACTCGATGGTCACCGCAGCACATTGGTCAGCGCCGGGCGGCCCTGAGTGGGCGGCGGGGCCCGCCTGCCCTCCACGACGGCCCCGCGGCACGGTCGGCATGTCGGCGGCGACCGGTGAAACGCCCGTCGTCGCCGCGCCCTTGGCCTCTTCGGGCGCGCGCCCGACAGCAGCGGGCGCCGACAGCGGTCAGGGGGCCGGATTGGTCCGTCGCGACCCGACCTGTTCGTCTCCAGTGGGCCGCCTCCCGTAGATTGCTGGACCGGCACCTCAACCCCCGTACCTGGGAGACACATTGACACCCCCGACCCTCGGCCCGGACCTCCTCGGCGAGCTGACAGGGCGGCGTGTGCTGATCCTCGGGGACGGTACGGCCGCGCACGCGGCGCATCTGGTGCGGGCGTACGGCGCCTCGGTGGACGCCGTCGGCTCCGAACCCGGCGCCCACCACGGCGCGCTGCCCGGACTGCGCCTCGTGCGGGCGGACGTGGTGGAGTTCCTGCGTACGGCCGCGGCGGATCCGTACGACGTCATCTGCTCGCTCGACACCGACCCCCGCCCGCTCCTGCCCGCCCTGGCCTCGGCGCTCAAGCCGGGCGGCACCCTCTGCCTCACCGTGCCGGCCGCCCAGAAACCCTGGACCGATCTCCTCGCCGAGCACGGGCTGCGGCTGCACGTCGAGCACCTCGACGACGGCCACGCCTCCCACCGGGTCCTCCGCGCGATCCGGCCCCTCCGCGTCTCCTCCCGCCCGCGCACGCCCCGACCGCCCGTTCCGCACGCGGCCCTCGGTGTCGGCGCCATCCTGCACGGCCCCCGCGGCCTGCTCCTGGGCCGTCACCACCGGGGCACGTGGGAGCTGCCCGGCGGCACCGTGGAGGCCGGGGAGTCCCTCCAGGAGACGGTCGTCCGTGAACTCGCCGAGGAGACCGGCCTCCGGGCCGATCCGGCGGACGTACGGCTGCTGGGCACGCTCCTCGACGACGTCGACGGTGTCGTACGGGTCACCGTGGCCTCCCACGTCACGGCGTGGCGCGGCGAGCCGGCCGACCAGCCCGGCGAGAAGGTCGGCGACTGGCGCTGGTTCCCCCTGGACCGGCTGCCGGAGAACCTGTTCGTGTGCAGCGCCCAGGGCCTCACCGCCTGGCGCCCCGAACTGCCCGTCGACCACACGCCGGCGCACTTCACCCCGTACGCGACGGACTGACGGCGACCTGCAACCCTCTCGCAACCTTCGCCGTGCTGCCCTGGTCGGTATGTACGAGGAGACCCCGCGTGTCGAACTCACCCCCGCCGCCGCCGACCTGCTGCGCCATCTGCGGCAGACACACGGCCCGCTGATGTTCCATCAGTCCGGCGGCTGCTGCGACGGCAGCGCCCCGATGTGCTACCCGGAGGGCGAGTTCCGCACGGGCGACTCCGACGTGCTGCTCGCCGAGCTGCACGTCGAGGGGGTCGAGGAGCCGGTGACGTTCTGGATGTCGCGGAGCCAGTACGAGGTGTGGAGCCACACCCGGCTGATCGTGGACGTCGTGGAGGGCCGGGGCAGCGGGTTCTCGCTGGAGGCACCCGAGGGGGTGCGTTTTCTCACCCGTTCTCGTGTCGTCGGCCCGTAGCCACCCCGCAGGTCATCGTCGTCTGGTGCACTTCCCCTGAGTGCTGGGACATTTGACGGGACCTCAGGGGCGACTGTGACGCGACGTCAGAAACGGTTCGGGGCAGGCAGAACGGGACTCACGCTCCTCATGGCCCTCAGTACGGTCCTGATCGGGACCGCACCGGCCGGCGCCGCGGAGAGGGGCACCCGGATCGCGCCCGGCGTCGGGTACACGGAGTTCGACATCCAGGCGGCCAAGGGACCCGCCCACGCCCATGTGCTCACCGTCGACCTGCGCGATCCGCGCGTACGCCTCGACCTGCTCCACCCGGGAGCGGTGGCCGCCCGCGCGACCGTGTCACGGCTGGCCGACGCGCAGGGCGCCGTCGCGGGCGTCAACGGCGACTTCTTCAACATCACCGAGACCCAGCACCCCGGCGTCCAGGCGACCGGCGCGAGCGTGGGACCGGCGATCGCGGCCGGCCGGGTGCTCAAGGGGGCGGTACCGGAAGGCCAGCGCTTCGGGCCCGCCCTGCCGCCCGGCACGAGCACCGAGGACGTGATCGGCGTGGGCGACGACCGCCGGGCCAGGCTGGACGGCCTCACCCTCACCGGATGGATCCGCACCCCCGAGGGACCGCTGCCGCTCGGCGGGCTCAACCAGTACGCGCTGCCGGTGAACTCCATCGGGGCGTTCACCTCCACCTGGGGCGGCTTCTCCCGGGTCCGCGCCACCTGCGGCACCGACATCGACCGCGCCGCTCCGTGCAGCGCGGACACCTACGAGGTGACGGTCCGGGGCGGCCGGGTCGTGGCGGCCGCCGACACTCCCGGCAGCGGCCCCATCGCCCCGGACACCACCGTGCTCGTGGGCCGGGAGGCGGGCGCGCAGCAACTGCGGAAGTTCTTCGCGGGCAAGCCCGTGACGGTACGGCACCGGCTGGTGGCGTCCGCGTCCCGGACCCCGTACCGCTTCGCCCTCGGCGGCTACCCGGTCCTCACCGGCGGACAGCCGCTGCCCGGCCTGGACAACACGACCGCGGCCGTCCGCACCGCCGTCGGCATCGCGGACCGCGGACGGCGCCTGCTGCTGCTCGCGCTGGACGGCGCCCCCGAGTACCGCACCGGCCTGACGATCGCCGAAGTGGCCGACACCATGCGGAGGTTGGGCTCGGTCGACGCCTTCAGCCTGGACGGCGGCGGTTCGTCGACGCTGGTCGCCCGCGAGCCGGGCGCGGCCGCCGTCTCCGTACGGAACCATCCGTCCGGCGGCGTCGAACGCCCCGTACCGAACGGCATCGGGATCTTCACGACCGGATGACGCTCACGGTCTGAGACTGCTGACGATGTCCGCGGTCGCCGTCAGGCCGCTGTTGATGCTGGGTGCGATGTTGGTGCCGGCCAGGTAGAAGCCGAGCAGCAGGCACACCAGCGCATGGGAGAACTTCAGCCCGCCGGTGCGTAGAAAGATCACCGCGAGGATCACCAGCAGGAGCACCACTGAGATGGAAACGGCCATCGTCAACCTCCTCCGCCACGCCGCTCTGTCTGGTTCACGGCGTTCGGCCGTAAGTGTGGCGTAGCGGAGGGTTCGTCCGTGCGGCTGACCTGTCCGCCGAACGTGTGGTGTCTACGCCGGCCGGTGTGCGTCGAGGAAGGCCTCCAGGCCGGCGAGGTCGTCGGTGTTGAGGTAGTCGACGTCGGCGGCGAGCAGTTCGGCCCACAGCGCGTCCCGGGCGGGTCCGGCCACGTCCGGGGTGGCCCAGAACCGCACCTGCTGCCCGCGGGAGTGCGCGGCCCGCGTGATGCCCCGCAGCTTCTGCCGCTCGGCGTCCGGGAAGGCGCCCACGCCGAGCCAGGTGAAGTTGAGGGTCCAGTTGTCGGAGATCAGCGGGATGAAGGAGGCGGGCGCGGAGCTCCCGAGGTCGGCGAGCCGCCCGTCGTAGAAGGCGCGGCGCACGGTCTGCGCCGCCATGGGCGTACGGGCGGCCCGGTCGCCGGAGATGACGGCGGTCACCGCGCCAGGAAAGACACGGCCGTGGGCGTACGTCGTGAACAGGTGCTTGTAGCGCCGGAGATGACGGTCGAGTTCCAGGTACGTCGACGCGCCCTCGGTCTTGATGTCGATGAGCAGCTGGATCGGCCTGCGGTAGCCCCGGTACACGGAACCGTGGTTGGCCCGGACGCGGGCGGCGAGCGGGTCGAGGTAGAGGGATTCGAGGGTGCGAGCCGGGTCGAGGTCCTCGGGGTCGTGGGCGACGAGGAGCTGGTCGCCGACGAGGTAGATGTCGGCCTCGAGGCTGCCGAAGCGGTGGTCGAGTGCGTCGAGGAGGGGGCGCGGATGCTCGTAGTCGTTGTGGGCGTGTGCCCGCCACAACGGCCGCGGCCGGTGCCTCTGTCCGTCGGCCGACGCGCGGGCGGCGGGCAGGGCGACCGCGCCCGCAAGGGCGGCGCCGAGGGTGGTGAGGGCTCTGCGACGAGTGGTGAGGGCCATGCTCTGCCTCCCTGGTAGTGCTGGACGGGATCGCTGCGAGTATGCGATCCGGGAGGGGGCAAGGAGCAGGGTCGTGCGGGGAGTTGGCCGGACTGCCGCCGTGAGTTCACTTCACCCGGCGGGCGCACACGGGAAAGCCCGCCCCAGGTGGGACGGGCTTTCCTCGGACTTTCCCGGGACTTTTCCGGGTGTACGTCAGGGGGCCTGGAGGTCTACCAGTTCGGCCAGCGCGGCGCGGTGGGCGCCTGCCGTGCCGTAGGCGATCGCGTCGGCCTTGGCCCGCTTCAGGTACAGATGGATCGGGTGCTCCCAGGTCATACCGATGCCGGCATGCAGTTGCAACGCCTCCTCGGCGGCGTGCACGGCGACGGACGCCGCGTACGCCTGGGCGACGGCGACCGCCACGGCCCCCTCCTCACCGGACTCGCCGTTCGCGAGCGCGTCGACGGCGTTGCGGGCGGCGGCGCGCAGGTTGACGACCTCCAGCCACAGCTGGGCGAGCCGGTGCTTGAGCGCCTGGAAGCCACCGACGGGCCGGTTGAACTGCTTGCGGTCCTTCAGATAGCGGACGGTATCCGTCAACGCCCAGTCAGCCAGCCCGAGTTGCTCGGAGGCGAGCAACCCGGCCCCGGCGCGCAAGGCGCGTCGTACGGCGGGTTCGGCGTCGCCCAGCAGACGGCCCGCGGCCCCGTCGAAGGTGACGGTCGCGACCGGCCGGGTCAGGTCGAGGGACACCTGCGGGGTGACGGTCGCCGCCCCGGCGTCCACGGCGTACAGCCCGCCGTCGTCTGCGGGAACGAGCAGCACGTCGGCCGCGGTGGCGTCCGCGATGGCGGTCAACTCCCCGTGCAGAGCACCGTTCTCATGACGTACGACCTTGTAGGCGCCGCCCGGAGCGACGTTCAGCGCGACGGCCAGGGCGCCGATACGCCGCCCGGACGCCAGGTCGGCGAGGAGGTCGTCGACGCCCTCGCACGCCAGCAGCGCCTCGGTGGCGACGACGGCACTGGTCAGATACGGCACGGGAGCGACGGCGCGCCCCAACTCCTCCAGGACGACGGCGGCTTCGCGGTGGGTGGCGCCCTGGCCGCCCTTGGCCTCCGGCACCAGGAGACCGGCGAGGCCCATGCCGTCGGCGAGCGCCTTCCACGCCTCGCTGTCGTGCGGGGTGTCCGACTCGGTGCGGGCGATGACGCCCGCCGGGTCGCAGTGGTCGGTGAGCAGGTCGCGGACGGCGGCGCGGAGGGCCTCCTCCTCCTCGGAGTACAGCAGGTCGGGCTGTGTGCTCATCGGGCCAGGTCCTTCCAGGCGACGTCCTTGTCGGTGCGCGGCTCGGACGGCAGGCCCAGGACGCGCTCGGCGACGATGTTCAGCAGGACCTCGCTGGTCCCGCCCTCGATGCTGTTGCCCTTGGAGCGGAGGTAGCGGTAGCCGGCGTCCCGGCCGGTGAAGTCGACGAGCTCCGGACGGCGCATGGTCCAGTCGTCGTACAACAGGCCCTCCTCGCCGAGGAGTTCGACCTCCAGACCGCTGATCTCCTGGTTGAGCCGGGCGAAGGCGAGCTTCATGCCGGCGCCCTCGGGGCCGGGCTGGCCCACGACGAGCTGCTGGCGCAGGCGTTCGCCGGTGAGGCGGGCGACCTCGGCCTCGACCCACAGCTTCAGCAGCCGCTGATGGAGGTCGTGGGTGCGGAGTGCGGGGCGTTCGCGCCAGGTCCTGGAGACCGGGCCGATCATGCCGCCCTCGCGGGGCAGCCGCATGCCGCCGATGGCGACGCGTTCGTTGTTCAGCGTGGTCTGCGCGACCCGCCAGCCGTCGCCGACCTCGCCGAGGCGGTGCGCGTCGGGGATGCGGACATCGGTGAGGAACACCTCGTTGAACTCGGCCTCGCCGGTGATCTGGCGCAGCGGCCGGACCTCGACGCCGGGGTCGGTCATGTCGCAGAGGAAGTAGGTGATGCCCTGGTGCTTGGGCACGTCCGGGTCGGTGCGGGCGATGAGGATGGCCCAGCGGGCGAGGTGGGCGCTGGACGTCCACACCTTCTGCCCGTTGACGACCCAGTCGTCGCCCTCACGGACGGCACGGGCACCGAGGGCGGCGAGGTCGGATCCGGCGCCGGGCTCGCTGAACAGCTGGCACCAGACCTCCTCGCCCACCCACAGCGGCCCGAGGAACCGCTGCTTCTGCTCCTCGGTGCCGTACTTCAGGATCGTCGGCGCCGCCATCCCGAGGCCGATGCCGATGCGCCGCGGGTCGTTGTCGGGAGCGCCCGCGGCCTCCAGCTCGGCGTCCACGACAGCCTGGAGGGAGCGGGGCGCGCCGAGTCCGCCGAGGCCCTCGGGGTAGTGGACCCATGCCAGACCGGCGTCGAAGCGGGCTTTGAGGAAGTCCATGCGGTCGGTGGTGGCGGGCGGGTGTGCGGCCAGCAACTCGGCTGTGCGGCGCTTGAGTTCGGTCGCGTCGGTCATGCGGCGGCTCCGTTCTCCGGAACGACGGCCACCCGGCCGGTCGTCAGCCCGTCCCCGACCCGCTGCACGGCGGCCGCGGCCCCGCTCAGCGGTACGCGCTCGCTCACCAGCGGCTTGATGGCGCCCCGGGCGGCCAGTTCGGTGAGCTGCTCGTGGCAGTGCTGGACCAGCTTCGGGTTCCTGGTGTTGTACAGGCCCCAGTGCAGGCCCAGGATCGAGTAGTTCTTCACCAGGGCGTGGTTCAGCCCCGGGCTGGGGATCGAGCCGCTCGCGAAGCCGACGACCACGATCCGGCCCTCGAAGGCGACGACCTTGGCGGACTGGGCGTAGGCCTCGCCGCCGACAGGGTCGTAGACGACGTCGGCGCCCCGGCCGCCGGTGGCCTCCTTCACGGCGGCGACGACGTCCTCGCTCCGCCGGTCGATCACGACGTCGCAGCCCGACTCCCGGGCGGCGGCGACCTTAACCGCCCCGCCCACGACACCGATGACGGTGGCGCCGGCCGCCTTTCCGAGCTGCACGGCCGCGCTGCCGACCCCTCCTGCGGCAGCGTGGACGAGCAGCGTCTCACCGGCCTCCAGACGCGCCCGCCGGTGCAGACCGAACCAGCCCGTCTGGTACCCGATGTGCAGGGCGGCGGCCTCGGCGTCGTCCAGCGAGTCGGGCGCGGGCAGCAGAGCGGCGGCGTCCGCGACGGCGTACTCGGCGAAACCGCCGTACGGCAGGGCCGGGTTGGCGATAACCCGGCGCCCGTCCCCGGTCTCGCCGCAGATCTCCACGCCCGGCGTGAACGGCAGCGGCGGCCGGACCTGGTAGTGCCCCCGGCACATCAGCACATCGGGGAAGTTGATGTTGGCGGCACGCACCTTCAGCAGGACCTGGCCGTCACCGGGCGTGGGCGGCGCCACGTCCGCCAGGCGCATCACCTCGCCCGGCTCGCCGTTCTCGTGCACTTGCCATGCCTGCATGCGGGGCCTCCACGGGGGACTGCGTCGTCTGACCGGGGTCCATCGCATACTAAGCGGTTGCTTGTCATCAGGGAACAGCTGTCAGGGAACAGTCCGGATGCGTCACGACCGCTTGGGCCGCGCCCGCACATGCATCCGCTCCCCCTGCGGCCCGAACAGGCCGAGGAACTCCACCGGCCCCTCCCCCGTCGACCCGAACCAGTGCGGCACCCGGGTGTCGAACTCGGCGGCCTCCCCCGCCCCCAGCACCACGTCGTGCTCGCCCAGCACCAGCCGCAGCCGCCCCGACAGCACGTACAGCCACTCGTAGCCCTCGTGCGTCCGCGGATCCGGCTCCATCGTCCGCTGCGGTTCGAGGACCTTGAACGCCTGGAGCCCGCCGGGCTGCCGGGTCAGCGGCCAGTGGGTGCGGCCGTGCCGGGTGATCGGTTCGGCCCGTACCCGCGGATCCCCGACCGGCGGTGCCCCGACCAGTTCGTCCAGCGGCACCTGGTGGGCCCGCGCGATCGGCAGCAGCAGCTCCAGGCTGGGCTTGCGCAGCCCCGACTCCAGCCGGGACAGCGTGCTCACCGAGATGCCGGTCGCCCCGGACAGCCCGGCGAGCGTGGCACCCCGCTCCTTCCGGATCCGCCGCAGCCGGGGGCCGACCTCCGCGAGGACCTCGTCCGTGTCGTCGTCGCTCCTGGCGTCATCACTCATGACTTCATTGCAGTTTCGGCAAACGCGTTTGTCAATGCGGCAGGGGTCGGGCGACTGTCGTGGTGGAGGTGGTCACCATGACCGAGAACGTGTCCCTGGCCGAGCAGTACGAAGTGATCGTCGTCGGAGGCGGTGCGGCCGGACTGTCCGCCGCCCTGGTCCTTGGCCGGGCCCGGCGCCACACGCTGGTCGTCGACGCGGGCGAGCCACGCAACGCGCCCGCCGCCCATATGCAGGGCTATCTGTCCCGGGACGGCATGCCGCCCGCCGAGTTCCTGGAGATCGGCCGCGAGGAGATCGGGCGGTACGGCGTCGAGTTCGTCCGGGACCGCGCGGTGGACGTCGCCAGCGGCGAGGGCTTCGCGGTGACCCTGGAGAGCGGACGGACCGTACGCGCCCGCCGGCTCGTGATCGCGACCGGCCTCAAGGACGAACTCCCGGAGGTCCCCGGCGTCGCCGAGCGGTTCGGCCGGGACGTCCTGCACTGCCCGTACTGCCACGGCTGGGAGGTCCGCGACCAGGCCTTCGGTGTGCTCGCCACGATGCCGATGAGCGTGCACCAGGCGCTGATGGTGTCCCAGTGGTCGAAGGACGTGACCTTCTTCCTGCACACGGTCGCCGAGGAGGAGCTGTCCGACGACGATCTGCGGCGGCTCGCCGCGGCCGGGGTCAAGGTGGTGCCCGGCGAGGTCGCGGAGCTGGCGGTCGAGGACGACCGGCTGACCGGGGTCCGCCTCGCGGACGGCACGACACACGCCCGCGGGATCGTGTTCACCGCCCCCCGCGCCGTCCCGCAGACGGATCTGCTGGAGCGGCTGGGCGCCGAGCTGCGCGAGACCCCGTTCGGCGCCTATCCGGTGGTCGACGAGACGGGCCGGACCACCGTGCCCGGCGTGTGGGCCGTCGGCAACGCGATGGGCTTCGCCGAGCAGGTCGTGAACGCGGCCGCCGGCGGATACCGGGCCGGCGCCACGATCAACGGGGACCTGCTGATGACCGACCTCGACGCGGCCGTGCCGGCGTAAAGCCGCGGGCCGTCGCGGTACAGCGCGGCCGCCGTGCCGATGCGGCGCAGCCACCGTCCGGCGCGGTGCGGGCGCCGTACCGGTGCAGCGCGGGCGCCATTCCGGTACAGCGCGGGCGCCATTCCGGTACAGCGCGGGCGCCATTCCGGTACAGCGCGGGCGCCATTCCGGTACAGCGCGGGCGCCATTCCGGTACAGCGCAGGCCTCATCCCGATGCAGCGCAGGCCCCATCCCGATGCGGCTCGAGCGCCGTGCCGGTGCAGCGCAGCCACCGTCCGTTGTGGCGCGGCCGCCGTGCCGGTACGGTGCGGGCGCCGTGCCGGTGCAGCGCGGGCGCCGTACCGGTGCTGCGCAGCCACCGTCCGGTACGGTGCGGGCGCCGTGGTACGGCCAGCCACCGTCCCGGTGCTGCGCAGCCACCGTCCGGCGCGGTGCGGGCGCCGTACCGGTGCAGCGCGGGCGCCGTACCGGTGCAGCGCGGGCGCCGTACCGGTGCAGCGCGGGCGCCGTACCGGTGCAGCGCGGGCGCCGTACCGGTGCAGCGCGGGCGCCGTACCGGTGCAGCGCGGGCGCCGTACCGGTGCAGCGCGGGCGCCGTACCGGTGCAGCGCCGTGGTCGTGCCGACCTCGACCCACGCCGTCCGGGTGTCGAGCGCCCGCCTCCGTAGCACCATGGCTGCATGCTGCTGACCCGGCTGGCCCGCGTGTCCCAGGAGGTCGCCGCGACCTCGGCGCGGTCCCGGAAGATCGCTCTGCTCGCGGAGCTGTTCCGGGACGCCGAGGCGGACGACGTGCCCCTCGTGATCCCGTATCTGGCGGGACGGCTGCCCCAGGGGCGGCTCGGCATCGGCTGGAAGGTGCTGAGCCGCCCCGTCACCCCGGCCGCCGAGCCGACCCTGACCGTGCGCGAGGTGGACGCCCGGCTGACCGGGCTCGGCAAGGTGTCCGGCACCGGATCGCAGGCCGAACGGGCCCGCCTGGTCGGCGAGCTGATGGGCGCAGCGACAGCCGACGAGCAGCGCTTCCTGTTCGGTCTGATCACCGGCGAGGTACGGCAGGGCGCCCTGGACGCCGTCGCGGTGGAGGGCCTCGCGGCGGCGACAGAGACACCCCCGGCGGACGTACGACGTGCGGTGATGCTCGCCGGGTCCCTGCAGCCGGTCGCCCGGGCCCTGCTCGCCGACGGCCCCACCGCCCTCGACCGCTTCCGCCTCACCGTCGGCCGCCCGGTCCTGCCGATGCTGGCGCACACCGCCTCCTCGGTCGCCGAGGCGGTGGCCAAGCTCGGCGCCTGCGCGGCCGAGGAGAAGCTGGACGGCATCCGCGTACAGGTCCACCGGGACGGGGACACCGTACGGATCTACACCCGCACCCTCGACGACATCACCGACCGCCTGCCCGAACTCACCTCCGCCGCCCTGGAATTGAGAGGCGACCGCTTCATCCTGGACGGCGAGGTCATCGCCTTCGACGCGGCCGGCCGGCCCCGCTCCTTCCAGGAGATCGCCGGCCGCGTCGGCTCCCGGGTGGACGTGGCGACGGCCGCCGAGCAGGTCCCCGTCTCCCCCGTCTTCTTCGACGCGCTGTCCGTCGGCGACCGCGATCTGCTCGACCTGCCGTTCACCGAACGGCACACGGAGCTGGCACGGCTGGTGCCGGAGCCGATGCGGGTGCGGCGCACACTCGTGTCGGGACCCGACGACGTACGAGCGGCGGAGGACTTCCTCGCCGAGACGCTGAAGCGCGGCCACGAGGGTGTGGTCGTGAAGGCCCTCGACGCGGCCTACAGCGCGGGCCGGCGCGGCGCGTCCTGGCTGAAGGTGAAGCCCGTCCACACCCTCGACCTGGTGGTCCTGGCCGTCGAGTGGGGCCACGGCCGCCGCACCGGCAAGCTCTCCAACCTCCACCTCGGCGCCCGCACCGCCGACGGCTCCTTCGCGATGCTCGGCAAGACCTTCAAGGGCATGACCGACGCGATGCTCGGCTGGCAGACGGAACGGCTTCAGCGGCTCGCCGTCGAGGACGACGGCTGGGTGGTGACCGTACGCCCCGAACTCGTCGTCGAGATCGCCTACGACGGTCTGCAGCGGTCCACCCGCTACCCGGCCGGCGTCACCCTCCGCTTCGCCCGCGTGGTCCGCTACCGCGAGGACAAAGGGCCCGAGGAGGCCGACACCATCGAGACCCTGCTGGCCGCCCACCCGGAGGTGCGGCCGTGACCGGCAAGCGCAGCGCGGGCCTGCTCCTGTTCCGCCACACCGATGACGGCCTGGAGGTGTTGCTCGGCCATATGGGCGGCCCCTTCTTCGCCCGGCGCGACGCCGGCGCGTGGAGCGTCCCGAAGGGCGAGTACGAGCCCGACCAGGAGACCGCCTGGGACGCGGCCCGCCGCGAGTTCCAGGAGGAGCTGGGGCTGCCGCCGCCCGACGGCGAGGCAGCGGTGCCGCTCGGCGAGGTCCGGCAGAGCAACGGCAAGATCGTCACGGTCTGGGCGGTCGAGGCCGACCTCGATCCGGCGACGGTCGTCCCCGGCACGTTCCGGATGGAGTGGCCGCCGCGGTCCGGACAGACCCAGGAGTTCCCCGAGCTGGACCGGGTGGAGTGGTTCGGCGTGGACCTCGCGCGGGACGTGATCGTCAAGGCGCAGGCCGCGTTTCTCGACCGGCTGGCGGAGCACTCGGCCTGACAGACGCCCACGCGTTGCGGCCCGCGTCGCGGCGCGGGAAGGTCGAGACAAGCCCGCCCCCAGGAGGTCAGCCATGCCCATCGCGACGGTGAACCCGGCGAACGGCGAGACGCTCAAGACGTACGAGGCCATGGGCGCCGAGGAGATCGAGCGCCGGCTGCTGCTCGCCGAGGCCACGTTCCGCACGTACCGGACGCTCAGCTTCGTCGACCGCGGACGCCTCCTGCTCCAGGCCGCGAACCTCCTGGACGAGGACCAGCAGGACATCGCCCGGGTCATGACCACCGAGATGGGCAAGCCCATCAAGCAGGCCCGCGCCGAGGCCGCCAAGTGCGCCAAGGCGATGCGCTGGTACGCCGAGCACGCGGAGGAACTGCTCGCCGACGAGGAACCCGCCGACTCCGACGTGAAGGACTCGGGCGCGTCACGGGTCCGGGTGCGGTACCGGCCGCTGGGCCCGGTCCTCGCGGTGATGCCGTGGAACTTCCCGCTCTGGCAGGTGATCCGGTTCGCCGCGCCCGCGCTGATGGCGGGGAACGTCGGCCTGCTCAAGCACTCCTCGAACGTCCCCCAGACCGCCCTCTACCTGGAAGACCTCTTCCACCGCGCCGGCTACACCGAGGGCTGCTTCCAGACCCTGCTCATCGGCTCCGGGGCGGTCGAGGAGATCCTCCGCGACGAACGCGTCAAGGCGGCCACCCTCACGGGGAGTGAACCCGCGGGCCGCGCGGTCGCCTCCGTCGCCGGGGACATGGTGAAGAAGACGGTGCTGGAGCTGGGCGGCAGCGACCCCTACGTCGTGATGCCGTCCGCCGACATCGACCGGGCCGCGCAGGTCGCGGTGACCGCGCGGGTGCAGAACAACGGGCAGTCGTGCATCGCCGCGAAGCGGTTCATCGTGCACACGGACGTGTACGACGTCTTCGCCGAGCGGTTCGTCGAGGGCATGAAGGCGCTGGTCGTCGGCGACCCGATGGCCGAGGAGACCGAGGTCGGGCCGCTGTCGAGCGAGCAGGCGCGGGCGGATCTGGAGGAACTGGTCGACGACGCGAGGCGGAGTGGGGTGGATGTGCTGTGCGGCGGCCATCGGCTCCGCCGGCCCGAGCTGCCCGGTTGGTACTACCCGCCGACTGTGCTCACCGGGATCACGCGGGAGATGCGAATCCATCGGGAGGAGGCGTTCGGGCCTGTGGCCACGCTGTATCGCGCGGCTGATCTCGACGAGGCCGTGCTCATCGCCAACGACTCGCCGTTCGGGCTGAGTTCGAATGTGTGGACGCGGGACGAGGCGGAGGTGGACCGGTTCGTACGGGATCTGGAGGCGGGCAGTGTGTATGTCAACGGGATGACCGCGTCCCATCCGGCGTTGCCGTTCGGCGGGGTCAAGCGGTCCGGGTACGGGCGTGAGCTGTCCGGGCACGGAATCCGCGAGTTCTGCAACATCACTACGGTTTGGCACGGTGCGTGAGCGCTGCGCGGTTACGATCCGGAGTGTGAACCGCGAAGTGACTCTGCCTCTGATCGTCGATGACCGCGGTACCTTGCAGGTGGCCGCGGCCGATGTGAGCAAGCTGCTCCGCACGGTTGGCGGGCGGTGGCTGCACCTTGTTGAGGCCGGGCAGGAGGGGCTGGATGAGGACACGGTGGCCGCGTTGACCATTGAGCTGGCGAAGCTGGCCGACCGGATCGACGTTGCGTGTATTGCGCACAGCAGTGGCGGTGCGCCGTAGGGGGTACTGAATGGTGCCGGGCGCGGGTTCGTTGTGGCTGGTCTCGCAGTTCCCCGCGCCCCAGGCGTGGGGAAGCGGGTGCGGGGTGGGAAGGGGCGTGAGCTGCGTCCCACCGTGCGCTGGCCGGCCCGTTCGTGGTCGCGCCGCCTTCCCGGTGCCGGATCCGGACGAGGCTGCACCTCTCCCCGGTGGATGCGGTGGTGCTACGGACGGTCGGGGAACATCTGGGTTCGCTGGCCGGGGCGGATCTGGCGGCCCGGGTGCGGATCCGGAACGTACCGGCGGCCCACGCTCGGCGGGCGGAGCGCAAGAAGGCTCTGACCAGCAGCCGCCGCCCGCCCCGGGGACCCGCACCCGGCCCTGCTCCCGCTCCCGCACCGCCTCCCGCAGGTCACCCTTCAGGAGAACGGTAGGTCTGGCAGCCGGGCAGGGGCTCGTACCTCTCCGCCCGCGGCTGGGTCACTCCGCATGCCTTCGCGAACGCCTCCAGGCGCTGGCCGGCCAGCGTCTCGCCCTCGGCGAGCATGGTCAGGCCACCGCCTCATTGGCATCGTAGGCAACTGGTTACCCTCCACCTCCAGCGAGGGATCAAGATCATTCCTTAGCATTCAATCCAGCAGCATTACCGACGGGACCCCATGACCGCTGAACGAAAATTCGCCGACGCCGAAACCCTGACCCCGGTGATACGGGAAGTCTTCGGCACCGACCGCCGCATCACCGCCGTCGACCGCCTGCTCAACGGCACCAAGAAGGGCGTCTACCGCGTCACGCTGGACGATGCCACGAGCACGATCGTCTATGTCTGGAACACCGACGAGGACTATTGGGACGGGCTGCTTCCGGATGGCCACGACGACCCGTCGAACCCGTTCGCCCACGCCTCCGGCATCGAATTCTTCGAGGGTGCCACTCGTCGGCTGGAGGCGGTCGGAGCTCGTTCTCCGCGGCTGTTGCTCGCCGACCGCAGCAAGAATCTGTACCCGGCCGACATCGCTGTCGCGGAGGACGTCCGCGGCGGAACGCTGGAGGCGCTGCTGGAACGCGATCCGGACACCGGCCGGCAAACGCTCGCGCAGCTCTCGGACATGCTTCGGCGCATGCACGCCTACCGCGCGCCGGCGTTCGGGCGGGTGGCCTGGATCGACGGCGGGGGCGCCCCGCCGGACACGACCTGCGAGCAGGCATACCTGGAGCGCGCACTGGTGAACATCGCCACCGCCGTGCCCCGCGACGCCCGCGCGGCCGAAGGCGAGGCCATGCTGGAGGAGAAGCTCCGCACCCTGCACGCCGCACTCGAACCGCGCGCAGAGCTCGGCGTGGTCCACGGCGAGCTCTGCGCGGAACACACGCTCGTCGGGCCGGACGGGGAGCCCGTCATCATCGACATCGAGGGCCTGATGTACAGCGACATCGAAGTGGAGCACTGCTGGATGCGGATGCGCTTCGGCCCGCACTACGAGGCACTCCGCAACCCAGACCTCGACCCGCAACGCGTCAAGTACTACCAGTACGTCATGCACCTGGACCTGGTCGGAGGCCCGCTTCGCATCGCCGAGGGCGACTTCCCGAACCGGGAGTGGATGCTCGACGTCGCGGAGTTCCATCTACAGAGGGCGCTCGCCTACGAGGCATGAGTCGTCCGTGGGACTTCGGCCGATCGCGGCTTCACACCGGCGCGGTGGTAAGGGAGTTGTGTTCACCCTCTGATCGGGGGGCGAAGGCCTTCCGGAAGGCGAAATGAGGCACGGTTCATGGCGACTTCGTGCAGACCCTCGGTGTCCGTCCCAGAGCAGGTGATCACGATGGAGGAGACGCTGGAGCCGGTGAGCTCCCGCCAGGCCGACCATCCCCAACTGCCGCTGGCCTCCGGCTGATCGCGAACACCGGGGTGCGCACCCGGCACATCGTGCAGCCATCAAGGAAACGCTGAAGCATCCCGGCTTCGAGGAACGCCACAAGATCTACGTCGCCGAGGCGAAGGCCCCGGTACCGGCGGTCGTGCAGCGGGCGCTCGACGACGCCGAGCTGCTCACCACCGACATCGACGTGATCATCTACGTGTCGTGCACAGGCTTCATGATGGCAACCGGGTGGTGCGGGCCACGCCGGGCACGATGATCGTCGTACCGCCGGGGTGCCCGCACTCGTTCGCCACCCCACGGACAACCCGGCCAAGATGTTCTTCCAGGCATCCCCACCGCCCGATCACGAGCGGTACTTCGGGGAACTCCCGGAGATTCTCGGCAACGGGGCCCGCCGGATCACGCCCCGCGATCGAGGAGCTGCGGGCAAGGTACGACATCGAGCAACTGACGCCGCTCAGACGCCGGTGAGGGCCAGGGCGGCCGGGGCTCCTGTGGAAAAAATAGCTGGCAGTTCGACATGAGCCTCGCTACGATCACCGCGATGATGACTCACTCTGCTGGCAGATTGGGGGTCCCGTCCGCGCAAGGTGAGTGCTGATGCTCACTCAGTCCGCGAACGAAAACTCCCGCCTTTCCTTCTGGCTGCGCGTGCGCGAGTTCGCCGTGCCGCCCTCCATGATCGAGACTGCGACCGCCCGCCGCCTTGCCGGGGACTGGGCCGGGGCGTGTGCCGCCGCAGGCATCGACGTCGATCTCAATCTGCGTTCCGTGGCATGCCGCCATGGCCGGGAACTCGCCGCCCAAGTCCGGGCCGACCTCCGCCACTTGGCTCCCGACCTGCTGCGCTGGCACATGCCGAGGATCGCTCCCGACGGGCTGCTGCGCCCGGGACTGACCCTGACCCTGGCCCGGTACGACACCGCGGAGCGGGACGGCGAGCGCCCGGTGCACCTCGTCGTCCGGACCCCGCCCGCCTGGGCGGACGCCGGTCAGCGGATCAGCCTCGCGCTGTGGGACGGATCCGAACCCGAGGGCGGCGAGGGCCGTCATCCGCATCCCCGTCCCGACCGGCGGTTCCGTCTCGACCTGCACCGCCATCTGTGGGACGCGCACAGGGCCGACGAGCTGCGGATCCGGTCCGGGGCCGACGGCCCGGCGGCAGTGGACCCGGATCTGCTGGGCCTGGTGCCGCGCGGACGGTACTGTGCCGTTGACCGGTGGGCGGCCGAGGCGGGGATCCTGCTCCGCGCCGAGGGCCGGCCCACCGGCACCGTCGTCGTGCGGTGCGGGGCCCGGCACCGGCTGGTCCTGGACCTGGTCGCGGACCCGGAAGGCATCGGGCCGCCCGCGTTGCTGATCGCGGCGGGGGCCACGGATGCCGTCGTCTCCGCGCTGCCGGTACTGCCCGACGCGGCGACCTGGGTACTGCCCGACCTGGAACTGATCCGCACCGGCGCGATCGGGGCCGGCCGGCTGCACCCACTGGTCGCCTCGGCCCTGGTGCCGGATCATCCGCCGACCGGGCGCGACCGGATTCCGGACCCGGCAGGACAGCCGCGCCTCGTGGAGTGCCGGGGAGCCCAGCACCGGATCGGCCTGGTCGACGGTGTGCTGTCCGCGCTGGACCACGACCCGTCCGAGATCCGCCGCGAGGAGCTCCTGGCCGCGCTGACCGGTACTCCACTGCCCTGTCTGCGGGTCATCGACGAAGCGCACCGGCATCCGGAGTGCCTCTCCGACGTCCGCGAACGCCTCAACCACGGCGACATCGCCGGTGCGCTGGCCGTCGTCGAGGGCCTGCTGGGCCCCGACGCGGTACTGCGCGGCGGGGCGCTGCGGGACGAACTGGAGGCGGCCGCGCGGCGGCGGATCACCTACGGGCTGTTCAGGGCGGGAATGGCCGGTCCCGGTCCCGGCCGGGTCCGCTTCCACCAGGACCGCGACGACCGTCCCCGTGCCGGCCGCTCACACCCGCGCCTGGCGACCCACCGCTGATCCGGGGGTCTTTGCTCCCCGCGTCCTTTCCCCGTACCACGAACCCAAAGGTGATCACATATGCCCATCTGCACCCCGTTCACTGCCACCGACACCGCCTCTGCCCCCGCCTCCGCCTCGCAACTCGACGTCGCAGGCGATCTGTTGACCCTGCTGCGCGACACCACCACCGAACCGCGCCCCGACACCCAGCTGGAGGCCCTCACGCTGGCCGTCGCCGCCGACCTGCCGGTGCTCCTGTGGGGTGAACCGGGGATCGGCAAGACCGCGGCACTGACCCATCTCGCCGCGGCCCTGGACCTCCCGCTGACCACGGTGATCGCCAGCGTCCACGAGCCGTCCGACTTCTCGGGGCTGCCCGTCATCGGCGACGATCCCGCGGAGCAGGGTGTCCCGATGGCCCCGCCGGACTGGGCGGTCCGGCTGGTACGGGCCGGTCGCGGGCTGCTGTTCCTGGACGAGCTGTCCACCGCGCCGCCGGCTGTTCAGGCCGCCCTGCTCCGTCTTGTCCTCGAGCGGCGGATCGGCGCCCTCCGGCTGCCGCCCGGCGTCCGTATCGTGGCCGCCGCCAACCCTCGGTCCTCGGCGGCCGACGGCTGGGAGCTGAGCCCACCGCTGGCCAACCGCTTCGTCCACCTGCAGTGGACCCACGACCACGAGGTCGTCGTACGCGGCCTCGGAGGGACCTGGCCCCGGGCCACCCTGCCCCGGCTCGACCCGGAGAAGCTGCCGGAAGCCGTGGACTTCGCCCGCCGCGCGGTGTGCGGGCTCCTCACCGGCCGCCCCAAACTCGTCCACCAGCTGCCCAGGAGCGAAGCCCGCCGGGGCGGCGCCTGGCCGTCGCCCCGCAGCTGGGACATGTCCCTGTCCCTGATCGCCTTCGCGACTGCGGCCGGCGCCTCCCGGGACGTACTGTCCCTGCTGGTCAGGGGCACGGTCGGGGACGGTCCGGGGCTGGAGCTGCTGGCGAGCCTGGACCGGATGGACCTCCCGGACCCCGAGGTGCTGCTCGCCGACCCGGCCGGGGCCGTCCTGCCCGAGCGGGGCGATCTGCGCCAGGCCGCGCTCGACGGAGTGGTGGCCGCGGTCCGTCAACACCCGGACAAGTCCCGCTGGGACGCGGCCTGGGCACTCCTCGTCCGGGCGGTGGAGACCGGGGCGCCGGACCTGGTGGTCGTCCCCGCGACCACACTCGCCACGCTGCGCCGGGAGGACTGGGACGTGCCGGCGTCGATCGAGCGGCTCGCCGGGGTGGTCACCCTGTCCCGGCGGGCGGACCGCGCGGCGGCCCGGTCCGCGGTCGCCGCGAATGCGGGCCGATGACCTCTCACGCGCCGGGGGCGCTCGACCTCGACAAGCTTTTCGCCGCCCGGCTGCACGCCGCCCGGGTCCGGCCCTACCTGGCGACGGCCCTGTTCGCCCTGCACACCGTCGAGTCACGGCGGGTGCCGACGATGGCCGTCGACCAGTACTGGCGGTGCTACGTCTCGCCGGGGTTCGTGGACCGGACGCCGGTGGAGGAGCTGGCCGGGGTGTGGGTGCACGAGGTGTCCCACCTGCTGCGCGACCATCACGCGCGCAGCGACCGGTTCGCGCGGCAGCAGGGGCTGACCGGCCCCGCGGAGCGGCTGCGGATGAACATCGCCGCGGACTGCGAGATCAACGACGACGTGTTCGGTGACGGACTGGTCCGGCCCGAAGGCGCTGTCCGGCCGCAGTCCCTGCAACTGCCCGACGGGGAACTCATGGAGGACTACCTGCGCCAGTTCCGGCTGGGGCCGCTCACCCAGAGCCTCTCCTGGCTGGACTGCGGCAGTGGCGCCGACGGGCTGGAACGGGAGTGGGATCTGGGCCCGGACGGCGCGCACGGCCTCAGTGCGCAGGAGCAGGACGCGGTCCGGTTCCGGGTGGCGCAGGGCATCACCGGCCGCCCCGGGAGCGCCTCGCGGGGGTGGCGGCGCTGGGCGGACGAGGCGTTCCATCCGCCGCAGCCCTGGCGGGAGTTGCTGGGAGCGGCGGTCCGCTCGGCGGCCTCCGGCTCCGGCGCGGGCGAGGACTACACCTACGGCCGGCCCGCGCGGCGCTCGGCCGGGGTGCCCGGCGCCGTGCTGCCGAGCCTGCGCCGTCGACCGCCCCGGGTCTCCGTGGTCATCGACACGTCCGGGTCGGTGAGCGACGCCGAACTGGGCAGCGCGCTCCTCGAGGTCGCCGCCATCTCCCGGGCCGTGGGCGGCCGCCGTGACCTGGTCAACGTGGTGCCGTGCGACGCAGCGGCCCGGATCGTGCACCCGCTGTGCCGCGGCGAGGGCATCCCACTGCTGGGCGGCGGGGGCACGGATCTGCGCTCGGGCTTCACCAAGGCGCTCCGGGCCCAGCACAAGCCCGATGTCATCGTGGTCCTGACCGACGGTCAGACACCCTGGCCGGCCACCCGCCCGTCGTGCCGGACGGTGGTGGGCCTGTTCCCCCGGCAGCACGCAGGAGGGTCATGGGACGAGGACGACCCCGACTACGTGCCGGACACACCGCCCGACTGGGCACGGGTGGTGGAGATCGGGTCGGCGCCGCGTAGCTAGTGCCCCAACAGGCGACATTCGCCCCGTCGCGACGCCCGGTACGCTCCCCCACTGCCTCAAGGGCGTGGGAGGTGCCCCCACTCGCCGCACCAGGCACAAACCCGAGTACGTCCAGTACGAGGGCTTGTACCCGGCACGCCGAGAGCACGCACCGGACGCCGCTCCTTAACGGGCGAACGTTGCCTGCCGGGGCACTAGGGCCTGTCCGGCGGATCAGGCCGCAGGGAATCGGCGGTGCCTCATCAGCGCCGGTGAGCGGGGTCTGGTGCGTGCGGCTGCAAGGCGGAGGAGGGAGTCGACGCGATGGGGGTCCCCCCGCTCGAGCGAAGTCGAGAGTGGGGGAGTCGGCGACCGACGAAAACGCCGGTGGGGGCACCTCCCGCTCGAGCGAAGCCGAGAGTGGGGAGGGCGTGCCAGACCCCGCGTCTGCGGCATGATCCGCCGGACAGGCCCTAGCGGATCGGCATCCCCGACAGCGTCCGCGCGATCACGAGCCGCTGGATCTCGCTCGTGCCCTCGAAGATCGTGTAGATCGCGGCGTCCCTGTGCATACGCTCCACCGGGTACTCCCTGGTGTAGCCGTTGCCGCCGAGGATCTGGATCGCCTGGGCGGTCACCTTCTTCGCCGTCTCGCTGGCGAACAGCTTGGACATCGAGCCCTCGGCGGCGGTGAACGGCCTCCCGTTGACCGCCATCCAGGAGGCGCGCCAGACCAGCAGGCGGGCGGCGTCGATGGACGTGCGCATGTCCGCGAGCTGGAACGCCACACCCTGGTTGTCGATGATCGGCCGCCCGAACTGTTCACGCGTCATGGCGTAGTCGAGGGCGACCTCGTAGGCGGCACGGGCGGTACCGACGGCCATGGCACCGACGGCAGGCCGCGAGGCCTCGAACGTCGCCATCGCCGCGTTCTTCACCCTCCCCCACTCTCGGCTTCGCTCGAGCGGGGGGACCCCCATGCCGCCCGCCTTCGCCCGCTCCCGGGCCCGGGCCAGCCGCTCGTCCAGCTTCTCCTTGCCGCCGAGTAGGCAGGAGCCGGGCACCCGGACGTTCTCCAGGACTACCTCGGCGGTGTGCGAGGCGCGGATGCCGTGCTTCTTGAACTTCTGGCCCTGGGACAGGCCCGGCATGCCCGGCGGGACGATGAAGGAGGCGTGGCCCTTGGAGCCGAGCTCCGCGTCGACGACCGCGACGACCACATGGACGTTGGCGATGCCGCCGTTGGTCGCCCAGGTCTTCGTGCCGTTGAGGACCCACTCGTCCTTGGCCTCGTCGTACACGGCACGCGTCCGCATCGAGGCGACGTCGGAGCCGGCGTCGGGCTCGGAGGAGCAGAACGCGGCGACCTTGACATCGTTGGCGTCGCCGTACATCTGGGGGATCCAGGTGCCGATCTGCTCCTCGGTGCCGTTGGCGAGGACGCCGACGGCGGCGAGGCCGGTGCCGACGATGGACAGGGCGATGCCCGCGTCGCCCCAGAACAGCTCCTCCATGGCCATGGGTATGCCGAGGCCGGTGGGGTCGAAGTACTGCTGGGCGTAGAAGTCCAGGGAATAGATGCCCACCTTCGCGGCCTCCTGGATGACTGGCCAGGGAGTCTCCTCACGCTCGTCCCATTCGGCGGCCGCGGGGCGGATCACATCGGCGGCGAATCCGTGCAGCCAGTCCCGGACCTCCTTCTGTTCGTCGTTGAGCTCCATGGTGAACTCGGCCATGTCCCCTCCAGCGGCGACGCATTAGCATGTTACTTGCGGTAACTCGAGTCTGTTACCGGCGGGTAGGAAAAGTCAACTCCCGACGCCCCCTCGGCAGCCCGTTCGATGACAGGTGGTGGTCAGGTGTTAGTTTGCGCAGGCGTCACCGATTCAGCACGGGTGGGGAGAGCTCATGGACACCACGCAGCGGACCGAACAGCAACGGTCCGCCGACCGCCGTCGGCGCGAGCTGCTGGAGGCCGCCGACCGGGTGGTCCTGCGCGACGGCCCACAGGCCTCCATGAACGCCATCGCCGCGGAGGCGGGGATCACGAAGCCGATCCTCTACCGCCACTTCGGTGACAAGGGGGGACTCTACGCCGCGTTGGCGAAGCGGCATACGGATGCGCTGCTGGATTCACTGCGGGCGGCGCTGGACGCTCCCGCGGAGCGGCGGGAGCGCGTTGAGGCCACATTGGACACGTATCTCGCGGCGATCGAGGCGCGGCCTCAGGTGTACCGGTTTCTGATGCATCCGTCGGAGGGCGGGCAGCCGGGGGACCCTGGATTCGATGTCGGCAAGCATTCGGCGCCGCTGCTTCGCAGAATGGGCGAGGAGTTGGCCCAGGTCATCGAGGAGCGGTTGGATCTCGGGCCCGGGAGTCAGCAGCTGGCTCGGGTGTGGGGGCATGGGATCGTCGGGATGATGCATGCGGCCGGGGACTGGTGGCTGGGGGAACGGCCTTGTTCTCGGGCTGAGCTGGTGGGGAGTCTGGCCGATCTGTTGTGGGGGCGGTTGGCTGCGGCTGGGGACAAGATCGGTGGTCCGGGGTTCTGACGGTTGTGTTTCGGCTGCGGGTCTGTGGGGCCCAAAAACAGGTACGTCCACTCACCGGTGCCAAGAAGCTCGCGTCGCTTGCCGCATCAGGCGGCGGTGGCGCCAGCCCTTCAGGTGGTCCGCGTAGACCCTGCCTTCCAGGTGGTCGCACTCGTGTTGGAGGCAGCGGGCGAAGAAGCCCGTGCCGTGTATCGTCAGCGGCTCGCCCGTTGCCGTGAAACCCTCTACCACCGCGTGGTCGTATCGTTCCGTCCCGGCCTCCAGACCCGGTAGCGACAGGCAGCCCTCCGGGCCTCGCAGCACCAAGCCGTCCGCCTCCACCAGCTTCGGGTTCACCACGTGGCCCAGGTGTCGTACGTCCTCGTCGTCGGGGCAGTCGTATACGAACACGCGCAGCGGCTCGCCGATCTGGTTGGCCGCCAGGCCCACTCCCTGCGCCGCGTACATCGTTGCGAACAAGTCCTCCACGAGACCCGCCAGTTCGGGACCGAAGCCGGTTACCTCCTCGCAGGGGGCGTGCAGTACCGGGTCGCCGAGCAGCGTGAGGGGCCGGACGCGGCCGTGGGCGCCCGGGATCGTGCCATGTCGCATGGACAGAAGAGTACGGTCATCTCGGCCCACGCCCGTCGCGTAGGCGCAGGCGCGATTCGGGAGTGCGAATGGATCTCGATAGGCTGACCACCTACCACGTTGCCGTCAGGCAGAGGCGCGGCGCGTACGCAAGGAGGATCGAGAACTGATGGCAGGCAACTCGGACCCGCTTTCGCCGCGGGCCAAGATCGCCGTGACCGCGGGCAAGGCGGTCGCGGCGGCATCGCGTGCCGCGGGGCGCGGGAGCGGTTCGGTGATCGGCGGCCGGGTGGCCCTCAAACTCGACCCCGACCTCCTCGCCGCGCTCGCCCAGAACCTGGACGTCGTGCTGGTGTCGGCGACCAACGGCAAGACCACGACCACCCGGCTGATCGCGGAGGCCCTGCGGGCCGCCGGGCCCGTCGTCTCCAACGCGCTCGGCGCCAACATGCCCGCCGGCATCACCTCGGCGCTCGCGGGCAGCTCGGACGCGCGGTACGGCGTCATCGAGGTCGACGAGAAGTACCTCGCCGGCGTCGCCCGGGACACCGACCCGAAGTGCATCGCCCTGCTGAACCTCTCCCGCGACCAGCTCGACCGCGCCGCCGAGACCCGCATGCTCGCCGAGAACTGGCGTGAGGGGCTCGCGGGCTCCAAGGCCGTCATCGTCGCCAACGCCGACGACCCGCTGGTGGTGTGGGCCGCGTCCTCCTCCCCCAACGTGATCTGGGTCGCCGCCGGGCAGATGTGGAAGGACGACGCATGGTCCTGCCCGTCGTGCGGTGGCGTGATGCAGCGGCCGGGCGACGACTGGTTCTGCGGTGAGTGCGGGTTCCGCCGGCCCACGCCGAGCTGGGCACTGTCCGGGGATCATGTCCTCGATCCGCACGGATCCGCGTGGCCCATTCATCTCCAGCTGCCCGGTCGCGCCAACAAGGCCAACGCCGCCTCCTCCGCCGCCGTCGCCGCCGTCTTCGGTGTACCGCCGCAGGTCGCTCTGGAACGCATGTACCAGGTGCAGGCCGTGGCCGGGCGGTACGACGTCGTGCAGTTCATGCAGCGCGACCTGCGGCTACTGCTCGCCAAGAACCCGGCAGGCTGGCTCGAAACGTTCAGCCTGATCGACCCGCCGCCCACCCCGGTGATCCTCTCCGTGAACGCGCGCGGCGCCGACGGCACCGACACCTCCTGGCTGTGGGACGTCGACTACACGCGGCTGACCGGCCACCCGATCTGCGTCGTCGGCGACCGGAAGCTGGACCTCGCGGTGCGCCTCGAGGTGGCGAACCAGCAGTTCCAGGTCTGCGAGAACCTCGACCAGGCCGTGCAGCTGTGCCCGCCGGGCCGTATCGAGGTCATCGCCAACTACACCGCCTTCCAGGACCTGCGCCGCCGCGTCGGCAACTAACACACTCAGGGGACTTTTGTGAGCGACAACAGTCTGCGGGTCGTCTGGATCTACCCCGACCTGCTCAGCACCTACGGCGACCAGGGCAACGTCCTGGTCGTGGAGCGCCGGGCCCGGCAGCGCGGCCTCGACGTTGCCCGGCTCGACGTCCGCAGCGACCAGCCGATCCCGACCTCCGGCGACATCTATCTGATCGGCGGCGGCGAGGACCGGCCGCAGCGGCTCGCGGCCGAGCGGCTGCGCCGGGACGGCGGTCTGCACCGGGCCGTCGAGAACGGCGCGATCGTCTTCTCGGTGTGCGCCGGCTACCAGATCCTCGGCCACGAGTTCATCAACGACCTCGGCCAGCGCGAGCCCGGCCTCGGTCTGCTGGACGTGGTGTCCGTGCGCGGCGAGGGCGAGCGGTGCGTCGGTGACGTGCTCGGCGACATCGATCCGCGGCTCGGCCTGCCTCCGCTGACCGGCTTCGAGAACCACCAGGGCGTCACCCACCTCGGCCCCACCGCCCGCCCGCTCGCCCAGGTCCGCCTCGGCAACGGCAACGGCACCGGGGACGGCACGGAGGGCGCGTACAACGACACGGTCTTCGGTACGTACATGCACGGTCCCGTGCTCGCGCGGAACCCACTGATCGCCGACCTGCTGCTGAAGCTGGCGCTCGACGTGAACGCGCTGCCGCCGACCGACGACCGCTGGTACGAGGCTCTGCGCAACGAGCGCATCGCGTCCGCTCAGCAGCCCGCCTGACCGGCGCGTACACCTGTTCTCAAGCCAGGCTTTACCAGCCCGTCTGACGCTGTGTCCGCACAGGTGAGCGGGGTCGTCCAGCAGGCGGACGCATGGTTCGGCCCCGCCCCCTCCTGCCGCTAGGGTGGCGGGGATCGAGCCGGACAACGTGGTCCGGATCCGGCCCACGTTGAGAAGGTATTTCGGGCTATGCGCATTGGTGTCCTCACGTCCGGCGGCGACTGCCCCGGCCTGAACGCCGTCATCCGGTCCGTCGTGCACCGCGCCGTCGTCGACCACGGCGACGAGGTCATCGGCTTCCGGGACGGCTGGAAGGGTCTCCTGGAGTGCGACTACCTCAAGCTCGACCTCGACGCGGTGAGCGGCATCCTGGCTCGCGGCGGCACGATCCTCGGTTCCTCCCGGGTCCAGCCCTCGCATCTGCGCGACGGCGTGGAGCGGGCGAAGGGGCACCTCGAGGAGCTCGGTCTGGACGCGATCATCCCGATCGGGGGTGAGGGCACGCTCAAGGCCGCCCGGCTGATGTCGGACAGCGGTCTGCCCGTCGTGGGCGTGCCGAAGACCATCGACAACGACATCGCCGTCACCGACGTCACCTTCGGCTTCGACACGGCCGTCGGCGTCGCGACGGAGGCGTTGGACCGGCTGAAGACCACCGCCGAGTCCCACCAGCGCGTCCTGGTCGTCGAGGTCATGGGGCGCCACACCGGCTGGATCGCACTGCACTCCGGCATGGCCGCCGGCGCGCACGCCATCGTCGTACCGGAACGGCCCTTCGACATCGAGGAGTTGGCCGCGCGGGTCGGCGAGCGGTTCGAGGCGGGCAAGCGGTTCGCGATCGTCGTCGCGGCGGAGGGGGCGAAGCCGGCCGCCGGGACGATGGAGTTCGACGAGGGCGGCAAGGACGTCTACGGGCATGAGCGGTTCGCCGGGATCGCCCGTCAGCTGTCGATCGAGCTGGAGCATCGGCTGGGCAAGGAGGCTCGGCCGGTGATTCTGGGGCATGTGCAGCGGGGTGGTACGCCTACCGCGTACGACCGGGTGCTGGCGACTCGGTTCGGGTGGCATGCGGTGGAGGCTGTGCACCGGGGGGAGTTCGGGAAGATGACGGCGCTTCGGGGGACCGACATCGTGATGGTGTCTCTGGCCGAGGCGGTGGAGCAACTCAAGACGGTTCCGGCTGAGCGGTATGAAGAGGCCGAGTGCGTGTTGTGACGTGATCAGTGGTTGATCGCGCCCACGCGGCGGAGCCGCATATTGATACAGCCCCGCGCCTCTGAAGGGGCGCTGCACCGCCCCCGGTGACATTCGTTGCCGGGGGCGGTTCTAGTCTGTGTGCGGACAGACAGCGCGCAACCCCCACGAATCAGGAGCCGGCGGAATGGATCACAGCGGGCACGGCATGACCATGGATCTGCCGCCGTTCACGCTGGGGCGAGGGCTGGGATGGTCCGCGGACCCGTTCTTCCTCGTCGCCTGTCTGGTGGGGCTCGGGCTGTACGCGTGGGGGGTCGTCCGGCTGACGCGGCGTGGGGACAAGTGGCCGGTCGGGCGGACCGTGTCGTACGTCGTGGGTGTGCTGACCATCGCGCTGATGATGTGCACCAAGCTCAATGACTACGGCATGGTCATGTTCAGCGTGCACATGGTGCAGCACATGGTGATCAGCATGCTGTCGCCGATCCTGATCCTGCTCGGCGCCCCGGTCACGCTGGCGCTGCGCGCGCTGCCGACGGCGGGCCGGGGCCGCAAGGGACCGCGTGAGCTGCTGCTGATGCTGCTGCACAGCCGGTACATGCGGATCATCACGCACCCCGCGTTCACCATCCCGATGTTCATCGCGAGCCTGTACGCGGTGTACTTCACGCCGATCTTCGACTTCCTGATGGGCTCGAGCACGGGGCACATCGCGATGATGCTGCACTTCCTCGCCGTCGGCGTGGTCTTCTTCTGGCCGATCATCGGCGTCGATCCCGGTCCGCACCGGCCGGGCTATCTGATGCGGATGCTGGAACTTTTCGCGGGCATGCCGTTCCACGCGTTCTTCGGGATCGCGCTGATGATGGCGTCGACTCCGATGGTCGAGACGTTCAAGAACCCGCCCGCCTCGCTCGGCATCGACGCGCTGTCCGACCAGAACGCCGCCGGCGGTATCGCCTGGGCGTTCAGTGAGATCCCGTCCGTACTGGTGCTGATCGCGCTGCTGTTCCAGTGGTACGGCTCGGAGCAGCGGCAGGCCAAGCGCCAGGACCGGGCCGCCGACCGGGACGGCGACAAGGAACTCGAGGCGTACAACGCCTATTTGGCCTCACTCAGCGCACGCGGGCGCTGAATCCTCATTTCCCTCAAGCCTCCTGAATTGCTTTTCCATTCAGTAGCATGAAACGCGTCGGGGGAACCGCCGGGGGGAGCGGTGATGGCATTTCGCGTGTTTGTGCTGTTGGTCCTCGTTCTCGCGCTCAGCGGGTGCGACCGGGACGCGCCCCTGCTCCTGGTGAAGGCCGTCGCGGCGGGGGTGCCGTCGCTCGCGCCGTTCTTCGACGAGGACCAGGGGCTGGGCCGGGACGCCCAGGTCCGGTCGCAGACGGCGCGGGGCGGTCTCCAGCAGGGGGACACGCCTGGGCTGTACGGCGGGTCGAAGCAGCCCGCGCTCTGTGACGTCGAGAAGCTCGAGGCGTTCCTCACCGATCCCGCGAACGATGCGAAGGCGCGGGCCTGGGCGGCCGCCCTGGACATCACCACCGCCGGGATTCCGGATTATCTGGACCGGCTCACACCGGTTCTCCTGCGTCACGACACTCTCGTGCAGAACCACGACTACAAAAAGGGAAAGGCCGTTCCCTACAACTCACTGCTCCAGGCGGGAATCACGATTCTCGTCGACGAGCAGGGACTTCCCGCCGTGAAGTGTTCGTGCGGAAATCCGCTGCGTCCCTTCGAGGGTGACACCAGCCGGATAAAGGTCGATTTCGAGGACGGCAACGAGAAGTGGAAGGGGTACGAGCGGACCTCCGTGCTGGCCGTGCGGCCCGCCGCCCGGAAACTGGAGCGGATCGCCCTCGTGGACGTCCAGGAGCCCGACCGGGGCATCAACCGGCCGGTCGGCAGCACGGGCGAGGACGACGCCGCGTTCGACACCCGGGAGCGGCGCGCGGTGCCCAGCCTCGCCGGGACGACGTTCGGGCAGGCGAGCCGGCGGCTGGCCGACAGGGGGCTGGCGGCCGGGTTCGACGGCAAGGGGCTGCCGCCGGACAACGCCCGGGTCACGGCGTCGGATCCGCCGGCCGGGACCGAGCTGCGGTTCGGGGAGTACGTGATGCTGAGCGTGGCCGGAGGAGCGTCCGGCGGGTCGCCGGGTGGGGGGTCCGGCGGCGAGTCCGGTAGCGGGTCAAGTGGTACGTCCGCTCCCCCGGGTTCGGCATCGTCGCCGCCGGTCGGCCCGTCGACGTCCGCCCAGCCGTCCTCGTCCTCCGGGACCTCGAGCTCCGGGCCACCCAGCTCCGCTCCCCCGAGCGAGGCCCCGTCCTCCCGGCCGCCGTCCTCCTCGGCTCCGCCGAGCGAGGAGCCCACGACCACCGCACCGCCGCCCGAGACCAGCGCGCCCCCGACCAGCGCCCCGCTCACCAGCAGTGCGCCACCACCGCCACCTCCATCGCCGCCTGAGACCAGCAGCGCGCCGCCCCCACCCCCTCCCGAGACCAGCGCCCCGGCCACCTCCGCGCCGGCGACGAGCGAGCCGGCGTCGCCCGACGGCCCCACCGCAAGCGCGACCACGTAGCACCCGCAGAGCCCGGGAGTCACCGGATGCCTTCAGGATCACCGACGTCGGGAGTGGGCCGGGTCATCGCCGGCCGTTATCTGCTGCTGAACCAGCTCGGCAGCGGCGGTATGGGCCATGTCTGGCTCGCCCACGACCAGAGACTCGCCTGCGAGGTCGCACTCAAGGAGATCGTGTTCCGGGACCCGGCCGAGGCCGGTCACGAACGGGAGGCCAGGGTGGCCCGGGCCCGGGCCGAGGCGCGGCACGCGGCGGGGCTGCGCGGACATCCGCATGTGGTGACCGTGCACGACGTGCTGGAGCACGAGGGGCTGCCGTGGATCGTCATGGAGTACGTGGCGGGCGCGGTGGACCTGCGCAACCTGGTGGAGCAGCGCGGCCCGCTGGCGCCCGCGGAGTGTGCCCGGATCGGGCTGGCCGTGCTCGACGCGCTGACCGCGGGGCATGAGCGGGGGGTCATGCACCGGGACGTGAAACCGGCGAACATCCTGCTCGCACCGGACCGCACCGGGTCGCCGTACGGCCGTGTCCTGCTCACCGACTACGGCATCTCCGTGCAGCCGGACGCCGGGGAGACGCGGTACACGCTGGCGTCGGCGCTCGTGGGCACGGCGGGCTATCTGGCGCCGGAGCGGGTCACGGGCGGGCCGCCGACCCCGGCCGCCGACCTGTTCTCGCTGGGCTGCACGCTCTACCAGGGCGTCGAGGGCCGCGGTCCCTTCGAGCGGGAGTCGCATCTCGCGGAGATGACCGCGGTGGTCGTGGAGGAACCGCGCCCGGTCTCGCGCGCCGGTGCGCTGGGTCCCGTGCTCCAGGCGCTGCTGGAGAAGGATCCCGCGCGGCGGCTGACCTCGGTCGAGGCGGAGGCGGCGCTGTCGCGGATCGTCACTCCGCAGGCCGACCCGTTCGCCCGGACACAGACCGACCTCGGGTCGCAGCCGCACTGGGCCGGGGTCTCCCCTCCTCCGCCCCCGCCGCCGCCCGGTGGCGGGGGCTTCGGTGTCGCGGCCACAGCCGCTCCGGCCGGCTTCGGGCCCCTCGTCGAGCCGGTACCGAGAGGGCCCGGCAGGCGGCGCCGTACCCGTCCGCGGGTGCTGCAGTCCGTCATCGCGGGTCTCCTCGGGCTGGCGCTCGCCGGGGGCGGGGTCTGGTACGCCATGGCCCAGCAGCCCCCCGGCGGTGAGGCGAAGCCGTACGGCGACGCCGTGGGGCTGGACCGGCCGCTGAAGGACGGCGACTGTGTGCTCGCCGACTGGCCCGGCGCGCAGCCGTTCCGGGGCACGCCCCGGCTGCAGCTCGATCCGACCTGCCGGGAGCAGGCGCCGGACGGGCAGGTGATGGCGTTCGCCGAGGCCGCGAACGCCGCCGAGGCGCGGCAGGAGAGCCCGGCGGCGTGCGAGGAGCTCACGCGGGAGCTGCGCGGACGGCTCGCGGACGTGCGCGGCTTCGCCGTCGTGCCGAGCGAGGCGGGGTTCGAGGCCGCGGAACGGCGTACCGCCTGTCTGGTGCTGGGGGCGCACGGGCCGGTGCACGGGCCGCTCGGCGGTCATCGCGAGCTGGGTTCGGCCTTCGCCGACACGGCGACCATGCAGCGGCGGGACTGCCTGAAGGTGCCGTCCAACCGGAACGCCCGGCTGGTGTCCTGCGACGGCCCGCACGACGAGCAGGTGCTCGGGTTCACCCGGCTGGGCGAAGACGTGACGCTTCCCGAGGCGCGCACCGAATCGGACACGGCGTGCGCCCGTGACATACCGCCGCGCGAGTACGGCTTCGACCCGTCCGTCTACACGGCGGGCTCCTGGACGAGCGGAAGTGCCTGGAAGTCCGGTACGCATTTCGTCGTGTGCACCGTCCGCAGGCAGAACGGGGGCACCATGGAGGGGAACGAACCATGAGGAGGGTGTTGCGATGCCCGGTTCTACGGACAGTTCTACGAAGACGATGGGAGGTCTCACCATCGGCGGACTCGTCGCGGTGACGGCCTACACGGTGGCGCTCGGGAGCAACGGCTGGCTGTGGTTCGGGTGGGTGGTGCTGGGCTTGATCACTCTCGGGATGATCGCCACCCGTAGTACCTGAGCCTCATTCGCCGGTGAGCCGCCCTGCGGAGTGCACCCCCGGCTGGTACTTCGGCAGCCGGGCGGTGATCTTCATGCCCGCTCCCAGGGCGGTCTCGATGACGAGTCCGTAGTCGTCGCCGTAGACCTGGCGGAGCCGGTCGTCCACGTTGGACAGCCCGATGCCGCCCGACGGACTGACCTCGCCCGCGAGGATGCGGCGCAGCAGGACGGGGTCCATGCCGGCGCCGTCGTCCTCGATGACGACCAGGGCCTCGGCACCGGCGTCCTGTGCGGTGATGCTGATGTGGCTCTTGCCTGCGGCAGTCACAGCCTTGCCCTCCAGACCGTGTTTGACGGCGTTCTCGACGAGCGGCTGGAGGCAGAGGAAGGGCAGGGCGACCGGCAGGACTTCCGGGGCGATCTGGAGGGTGACGGAGAGGCGGTCACCGAAGCGTGCCCGGACGAGGGCCAAGTAGTGGTCGATGGCGTGGAGTTCGTCGGCCAGGGTGGTGAAGTCGCCGTGCCTGCGGAACGAGTAGCGGGTGAAGTCGGCGAACTCCAGGAGCAGTTCGCGGGCGCGCTCGGGGTCGGTGCGGACGAATGACGCGATCACCGCGAGCGAGTTGAAGATGAAGTGCGGGGATATCTGGGCGCGCAGGGCCTTGATCTCGGCCTCTATGAGGCGGGTGCGGGACTGGTCGAGGTCCGCGAGCTCCAGCTGGACGGAGACCCAGCGGGCCACCTCGCCGGCCGCCCGGACGAGCACCGCCGACTCGCGGGGCGCGCAGGCGACGAGGGCGCCGTGGACACGGTCGTCGACGGTGAGCGGGGCGACGACGGCCCAGCGGACCGGGCAGTCGGGGGTTTCGCAGGTGAGCGGGAACGCCTCGCCGCGGCCCGACTCCAGCGGCCCGGCGAGGCGTTCCATGATCTCCGTACGGTGGTGGCCGCCCACCCCGTCCCAGGCCAGGACCTCCTTCTGGTCCGTCAGACAGAGCGCGTCCGTGCCGAGCAGCGTGCGCAGGCGGCGGGCCGACCTGCGGGCGGTCTCCTCGGTCAGGCCCGCCCGCAGCGGGGGTGCGGCGAGGGAGGCGGTGTGCAGGGTCTGGAAGGTGGCGTGTTCGACGGGGGTGCCGAGGCCGCCGAGGTTCTGGGGGCGTGCGGTGCGACGGCCGAGCCAGAAACCGGCGGCCAGCAGCGGCAGGATCGCCACACACAGGCCCGCGATGAATCCGCTCATGCCTTCACCTCCGCCCGCAGCTCCTCCGGCAGATGGAACCGCGCCAGGATCGCCGCCGTCCCGGTCGGCACCCGGCCCGGGGTCGCCAGGGACACCAGAATCATCGTGAGGAAGCCCAGCGGCACCGACCAGAGCGCCGGCCAGGCCAGCAGGGCGTGCAGTGCGCCGGTGCCCGGGAAGCCCGCCATCGTCGCGGCGACGGCGAGCAGCGCGGAACCGCCGCCGACCAGCATGCCGGCGGCCGCGCCCGGCGGGGTCAGCCGCCGCCACCAGATGCCGAGGACCAGCAGCGGGCAGAAGGACGACGCCGACACGGCGAAAGCGAGCCCCACGGCGTCGGCGACCGGCAGCCCGCCGACCAGCACACTCGCCACCAGCGGTACGGCCATCGCGAGGACCGTGCCGAGCCTGAAGTGCCGTACGCCGCGGGCCGGGAGGACGTCCTGGGTGAGCACGCCCGCAACGGCCATGGTCAGGCCGGAGGCGGTCGACAGGAACGCGGCGAAGGCGCCCCCGGCGACCAGCGCGCCGAGCAGGTCGCCGCCGAGGCCGCCGATCACACGCTCGGGCAGCAGCAGGACGGCGGCGTCCGCGTCCGAGGTGAGGGTGAGCTCGGGGGCGTACAGGCGGCCGAGGGCGCCGTAGACCGGGGGCAGGAGGTAGAAGGCGCCGATCAGGCCGAGCACGGCGACGGTGGTGCGGCGGGCGGCGACGCCGTGCGGGCTGGTGTAGAAGCGGACGACGACGTGCGGCAGGCCCATGGTGCCGAGGAAGGTGGCGAGGATCAGTCCGTACGTGGCGTACAGCGGGCGTTCGCCGCGGGTCTCGGCCTGCGAGGGCGACAGGCCGCCGCTGGCGCCACGGTCGGGCTCGGGGACGGGGGAGCCCGCGGCGAAGGTCAGCCGGGTGCCGCCCTTGATGTGATGGGTGCCGGCCGGGAGCCGGAGCTGCTGGTCGTCGTGCGTGCGGCCGTCGACGGTGCCGCTCACGGTGACGGTCAGCGGCCGGTCCAGGTTCAGGTCGAGGGTGGTGTCGACGCGGACGACGCGCTGTTCGCGGAAGGTCGCCGGTTCGTCGAAGGCGTGCCGGGGGGCGCCGTCGCCCTGCCAGGCGAGGGCCAGGAAGAGGGCGGGGACGAGCAGGGCGGTGAGCTTGAGCCAGTACTGGAAGGCCTGCACGAAGGTGATGCTGCGCATTCCGCCCGCGGCCACGATGGCGACCACGACGACCGCGACGATCACTCCGCCGAGCCATGCGGGCGCCCCCGTCAGGACCGTCAGCGTCAGCCCGGCGCCCTGGAGCTGGGGCAGCAGGTACAGCCAGCCGACGCCGACGACGAAGGCGCCCGCGAGCCGCCGCACCGCCTGGGAGGCGAGGCGGGCCTCGGCGAAGTCGGGCAGTGTGTAGGCGCCGGAGCGGCGCAGCGGGGCGGCGACGAAGAGCAGGAGGACCAGATAGCCGGCGGTGTAGCCGACCGGGTACCAGAGCATGTCCGGGCCCTGGACGAGGACCAGGCCGGCGATGCCCAGGAAGGAGGCGGCGGAGAGGTACTCGCCGCTGATCGCGGCCGCGTTGAGGCGGGGGCCGACGGTGCGGGAGGCGACGTAGAAGTCGGAGGTGGTGCGGGAGATGCGCAGGCCGAAGGCGCCGACGAAGACCGTCGCGAGGACGACGAGGGCGACGGCCGGGACGGCGTAGCTGGAGTTCATCGGTCTGTGCTCGTGTGCCGTCGGGTCATCGGTCTTCGACGAGGCGTACGAAGTCGCGCTCGTTGCGTTCGGCGCGGCGCACGTACCAGAGGGCGAGCAGGACCAGGGGGGCGTAGAGGCCGAAGCCCAGGACCAGCCACGCCAGGTGGCGGGCGTCGGGCATCGCCGCGAACAGCAGGGGCAACGGGCCGACGAGCAGGCCGAGGACGGCGAACACGGTGAGGGCGGCGCGCAGCTGGGTGCGCATCAGGGAGCGGACGTAGGTGTGGCCGAGGGTCGTCTGTTCGTCGATCTCGGTGCGCGGGCGGTAGTAGCCGGAGACGCGGCGGACGCGCCGGGGCGGGCCGGTGACGGCGACGCGGCGTTCGGTCGGGTTCTGGGGCACGGTCACGGCCTCCTCATCAGCAGGTCCCGCAGTTCGCGCGCGTGGCGGCGGCTGACCTGGAGTTCCTCGGTGCCGACCATGACGCTGACGGTGCCCGCGTCCAGGCGGAGCTCGCCGATGTGGCGCAGGGCGACCAGATGGCGCCGGTGGATGCGGACGAAGCCGCGGGAGCGCCAGCGCTCCTCCAGGGTGGACAGCGGGATGCGGACGAGGTGGCTGCCGCGCTCGGTGTGCAGCCGGGCGTAGTCGCCCTGGGCCTCGACGTGGGTGATGTCCTCGACGGTGACGAAGCGGGTCACGCCGCCGAGCTCGACGGGGATCTGGTCGGGGTCGGGTTCGTGCACGGGTATCCGCGGGCCGCTGTCGCTGAGCTCGGCGGCCCGGCGTATCGCCTCGGCGAGGCGTTCCTTGCGGACGGGTTTGAGGAGGTAGTCGACGGCCTTGAGGTCGAAGGCCTGGACGGCGAAGTCCTCGTGGGCTGTGACGAACACCACCAGCGGCGGCTTGGCGAAGCCGGTGAGCAGCCGGGCCAGGTCGAGGCCGTCGAGGCCGGGCATGTTGATGTCGAGGAAGACGACGTCGATCGCCTCCGGCCCGGCCGGCCCCGACTCCAGGGCGCGGTTGATGCGGCGCAGCGCCTCGGTCGCGTCGCCGGCGCCCTCGGCACTGCCGATGCGGGGATCGGCGTGCAGGAGGTAGAGCAGTTCCTCCAGCGAGGGGCGTTCGTCGTCGACAGCCAGGGCGCGCAGCATGAATCCGGAGTGTAGGAGTAATTCGTACGTCTGGACATGGACCGAGGTGAGACGTTCCCGCTGGATACAGTGCCGCCATGAACAGCAGGCCGACGCCGTTCGACGAGCTGGACCGGAAGATCATCACCGCGCTGATGGCGAACGCGAGGACGAGCTTCGCCGAGATCGGCGCGGCCGTCGGGCTGTCGTCGACGGCGGTGAAGCGGCGCGTGGACCGGCTGCGTGACACGGGGGTGATCACCGGGTTCACGGCCACGGTGAAGCCGTCGGCGCTGGGCTGGCGTACGGAGGCGTACGTGGAGGTGTACTGCGAGGGCGCGGCCCCGCCGCGGCGGCTCGCGGAGGTGGTCCGCAACCATCCAGAGATCACCGCGGCGATGACCGTGACGGGCGGCGCGGACGCGCTGCTGCATGTGCGGGCGCGGGATGTCCAGCACTTCGAGGAGGTGCTGGAGCGGATCCGGATCGAGCCGTTCATCCGCAAGACGATCAGTGTGATGGTGCTGTCGCATCTGATCCCGGAAAGCCCCGAGGCGGGCGCCAGTCAGCCGGCCCCGGAGGAAGCTACAGACGGCGCAGCAGGCCTGCGCTGACAGGCTCGAAGACGCAGCGATCCTGCGCGAACACGCAAGATTTGTTCCTTGTCTGTTGTCTGGGTCACTTCCTACCTTGGTGTCAACCCCAGTCGACACCGCAGGAAGCGGAGGAACCCCTCTGTGCCCGAACGCCGTGTGCCGCGCCGGCGGCGCTATCTCGTCTGCGAACCCAGACACTTCGCCGTGCAGTACGCGATCAACCCCTGGATGAATCCCGACACCAGGGTCGACGTCGATCTGGCCCAGGAGCAGTGGCAGTCGCTGATCGGCGCCTACCGCTCCCACGGCCACGCGGTCGACACCGTGGAGCCGGTTCCCGGGCTCCCCGACATGGTCTTCGCCGCCAACTCGGCGGTCGTCGTCGACGGCCGCGTCTTCGGCTCCCTCTTCCACGCGCCCGAGCGGCGCCCCGAGTCCACGCACTACGACACGTGGTTCAAGGCCGCGGGCTACGACGTGTACCGCCCCGAATCGGTGTGCGAGGGCGAGGGCGATCTGGTCCCGGCGGGCCGGTACGTGCTGGCCGGCACCGGTTTCCGTACGACCCGCGAGGCGCATCGCGAGGTGCAGGAGTTCTTCGGCCTGCCGGTGATCAGCCTGACGCTGGTGGACCCGCGCTTCTACCACCTGGACACCGCGCTGTTCGTCCTGGACGAGGGGCCCGAGGCGAACATCGCGTACTACCCGGAGGCGTTCTCGCCCGGCAGCCGTGAGGTGCTGGCGCGGCTCTATCCGGACGCGGTGCTCGCGACCCGCGAGGACGCGCTGGCCTTCGGCCTGAACTCGGTCTGCGACGGCCACCATGTCTTCATCTCGCCGGAGGCGACGGCTCTCGTGTCCGAGCTCGCGCGCCGTGGCTATGTTCCCGTCCCCGTCGACCTGTCGGAGTTCCGCAAGGCCGGCGGTGGCATCAAGTGCTGCACCCAGGAGATCCGCTCATGACCGCGCCCATCCGAGTACCCGTCCGTACGCGTACGTCCGCCGATCTCATCCGCGCCGAGGAGCCGGTCCTGGCGCACAACTACCACCCGCTGCCCGTGGTCGTCGCCCGTGCCGAGGGGACGTGGGTCGAGGACGTGGAGGGCCGCCGCTACCTCGACATGCTGGCGGGCTACTCGGCCCTCAACTTCGGCCACCGCCACCCGGCACTGATCGAGGCGGCACACAGCCAGCTGGACCGCCTGACGCTCACCTCCCGTGCCTTCCACAACGACCGGCTCGCCGAATTCGCGGAGCGGCTCGCGGAGTTGACGGGTCTGGACATGGTGCTGCCGATGAACACGGGTGCCGAGGCGGTGGAGAGCGGCATCAAGGTGGCCCGCAAGTGGGCGTACGAGGTGAAGGGCGTCCCTGCCGATCAGGCGACGATCGTGGTCGCGGCGGAGAACTTCCACGGCCGTACGACGACGATCGTCAGCTTCTCGACGGACGAGACGGCGCGGCAGGGCTTCGGCCCCTTCACGCCGGGCTTCCGGATCGTGCCGTACAACGACCTGGCGGCGCTGGAGGCGGCGGTCGACGAGACGACGGCGGCGGTGCTGCTGGAGCCGATCCAGGGCGAGGCGGGGGTCGTCATCCCCGACGAGGGCTATCTGACCGGTGTCCGGGAACTGACCCGCCGCACGAACTGCCTCTTCATCGCGGATGAGATCCAGTCCGGCCTCGGCCGTACGGGCCGCACCCTCGCCGTCGAACACGAGTCGGTCGTGCCGGACGTGCTGCTGCTGGGCAAGGCGCTGGGCGGCGGCATCGTGCCGGTGTCCGCGGTGGTGGCCCGGCGGGACGTGCTCGGGGTTCTCCGCCCCGGCGAACACGGCTCGACGTTCGGCGGCAACCCGCTCGCCGCCGCGGTCGGCACGGCGGTGGTCGAACTGCTGGAGACGGGCGATTTCCAGCGCCGTGCGGCACAGCTCGGCGAGGTCCTGCGGGCCGGCCTGTCCAACCTGGTCGGCAGCGGCGTCGTCGGCTTCCGCGCCCGCGGCCTCTGGGCAGGCGTCGACATCGACCCGACGATCGGCACCGGCCGCGACATCAGCGAACGGCTCCTCCGGGAGGGCGTCCTGGTCAAGGACACCCACGGCTCCACCATCCGCCTGGCCCCGCCACTGACGATCACGGAGGAGGAACTGACGGGGGCGCTCGGGGCGCTGGGGAGGGTGCTGCTCTGATCCTCGGCCCCCACAGGGCGGCCCCCACAGGGCGGCCCCCACAGGGCGGCCCCCACAGGGCGGCCCCCACAGGGCGGCCCCCACAGGGCGGCCCCCACAGGGCGGCCCGGCTCCCGGACTCTGTCGGGAGCCGGGCCGCCTGGGTGTCACCCGTCCCACGTGTCCTGCCGCCCCGCACTCCCGACCACCGTCCGACGAGCCCCACCACTCACGGCGCCCCCGCCCGGCCCCGGCCAGGAGGCATCGCCGACCGGAAGGGTGAAGATTGAGACAGGAGGTGGTAGACCGCTCTCAGCGACAGAGAGGTCGGCCGTGGGCACACATGAGGAGCAGGGCGTTGCGCGGCAGCCGTTCGACGTGGCGGATGCCGCGCCCTTGCTGCTCGATGCGCGGGGTGTGGTGACGAGCTGGACGCGGGACGCGCAGCGGTTGCTGGCGTATACCGCCGACGAGGTGGTGGGCAGTGGGGTGCGCGGCCTGCTCACGCCGGAGGACGCCGCACGGGTGCCGGAGGTGGCCGAGCGGTGCCGGGAGGATGGAGGGTGGGCGGGGTTGCTGACCGCCCGGCACAAGGACGGGCGGCCGGTGCGGGTCATGGTGCGGGTCACCTCCGCACAGGAAACCGTGGGGGCGTCGCAGTGGCTCGTACTGGTGTCGGAGATGGACGAGGCGCCGGGTTGGGACATGAGCCGGCCGGTGCTGGAGCAGATGCTCGCCCGGTCGCCGGTCGGTATAGCCGTCGTGGACGTGAACCTGAGGTTCGTGTGGTCCAACGCCGCCCTGGAACAGTTCGGCGGCGGACCCGCGCCGCGCCGGCTGGGACGGCGGCTCGCGGACATCCAGCCGGGCCTGGACGCCGAGGCGATCGAGGCGCAGATGCGGCGCGTGCTGGCGACCGGCGAGCCGATCGTGGGGTACGAGCATCTGGGGCGCCTGCGGTCCGCGCCGCACCGGGAGACCGCGCACATGATGTCGTTCACCCGGCTCGACGACGACCACGGCCACCCGATGGGCGTGTACTACACGGTCGTCGACATCACCGAGCGGCACCGCGCCCGCCAGCGGCTGGCCCTGCTGGACCGGGCCGGCGAGCAGATCGGCCGCACCCTGGACATCATGCGGACCGCGCAGGAGCTGGCCGACGTGGCCGTGCCGGGGTTCGCCGACTTCGTCTGCGTGGACCTGCTGGAGCCGGTGCTACGGGGTGCCGAGCTGCTGTCCGGGCCGCTCGGCGACACGGAGCTGGTGCCGCTGCGCCGGGCCGGGCACCAGTCCGTGCACGAGAACGTTCCCGAGGCCGTCGTCGGCATCGGGGACGTGGCCGCCTATCTGGCCGGTTCGCCCCCGATCCGGTGTCTGACCACGGGCCGGTCATGGCGCGAGGAGCGGCTCGACCCGCTGGCCGAGGAGTGGGGCACGGACCTCCCCGACGGCCGGGCGGTCACCCTCCTGGAGCTGGGCCCGCACAGCGTGATGATCGTGCCGATCCTCGCGCGGGGCGTCACCCTGGGCGTGACGACGTTCTTCCGGCGGCACCGCCAGGAGCCGTTCGACGCCGACGACCTGAGCCTGGCGGAGGACCTGGTGTCCCGGGCGGCCGTCTGCGTCGACAACGCCCGTCGCTACACCCGCGAACGCGACGCCGCGCTGGTCCTGCAGCGCAGCCTCCTCCCGCACCGGCTGCCCGAGCAGACCGCCGTGGAGGTGGCCGCCTGCTACCGCCCGGCCGACGAGCTGACCGGCCTCGGCGGCGACTGGTACGACCTGATCCCGCTGTCCGGCGCGCGCGTCGCCCTCGTGGTGGGCGAGGTCCCGGGCCACGGCATCGGCGCCGCCGCCGCGATGGGCCGGCTGCGGACCGCCGTACGCACCCTCGCGGCGCTGGACCTGCCGCCCGAGGAGGTGCTCGCCCACCTCGACGACCTGGTCGCGCGGACCGCCCACGAGGAGGGCGTCGACCCGGACGCGGCCGGCGGCGACAGCGCCCCAGCCGTGGGCTCCGGGTGCGTGTACGTCGTCTACGACCCCGTCGACGGACAGTGCACGATGGCCGCCGCCGGCCACCCCGCGCCCGCCGTCGTACTGCCCGACGGAAGGGTGACCTTCGTAGACCTCCCGCAGGGGCCGCCGCTCGGCGCGGGCGGACTGCCCTTCGAGTCGCTGGAGCTGGACCTCCCGGAGGGCAGCACGCTGGCCCTGCACACCGACGGGCTGCTGGCGCGCGGTCCGGAGTGGGCCGTGGACGCGGACCGGGACCGGCTGCGCCGGGCCCTGGAGCGGCAGGCGGTCACGCTCGACCTGCGCTGCCGGACCGTGGTCGACGCGCTGGTCCCGGACCGTCCGCACGACGACGTGGCCCTGCTGATGGCCCGCACCCGGCTGCTCGGCGCCGACCAGGTTGCGGACTGGGACCTGCCCGGCGACCCGGCCGTGGTCGCCGAGGCCCGCAAGGCGGCAGCCCGGCAGCTGACCGAGTGGGGCCTGGAGAAGCTGGCCTTCACCACGGAACTGGTCGTGAGCGAGCTGGTCACCAACGCGATCCGGCACGCCTCCGGCCCCATCCGGCTGCGGCTGCTCAAGGAGCGGGCGCTGATCTGCGAGGTGTTCGACGGCGGCGCCACCGCGCCGCACCTGCGCCATCCGCGCACCACGGACGAGGGCGGCCGCGGGCTGCTGCTGGTCTCCCAGTTCACCCAGCGCTGGGGGACACGGTTCACCTCCGAGGGGAAAATCATCTGGGCGGAGCAGTCCCTGACGGATCCGCCGATATGACTTCGGACCACCTATATCATGCGAAACTGGGGTGATCCCGGTGGCGAGAGCGGGAACCATGAACGACATGGCGATCGACTACACGGCGGTGTTCCGGGGCTTGCCCGGAATGGTGGCCCTGCTGACGCCCGAGCTGGTGTACGCCGACGTCAACGAGGACTTCCTGCGCGCGACCGGCCGCAGGCGCGAACAGGTCGTCGGCCGCCACATCTTCGACGTCTTCCCGGAGAACCCCGACAACCCGGCGTCGCAGGGCATGCGCAACGTGGAGTCGTCGATGCTCCGGGTGGTGGCCACCGGCGAGCGCGACACCATGGCCCTGCAGCGGTACGACGTCGAGTACCCCGACCGCCCCGGGCAGTGGGAGGAGCGTTACTGGAGCCCGGTGAACGCGCCGGTGCTCGGCCCGGACGGCAAGGTGGTGCTGGTGATGCACCGGGTCGAGGAGGTCACCGAGCTGATCCGGGCCCGCGGCGGTCCCCAGAACAGCCGAGCCCGGATCCTCGAGGCCGAGCTGTACACGCGCGCCCGCGAACTGCAGGAACTCAACGAGAGGCTGCGGCAGGCGCACGCCCGGGAACGCGAGGTCGCCCTCGCCCTGCAGGAGGCGATGCTGCCCGCACACCGGCAGGTGGGCGACCACCGGGCCGCCGTACGCTACCGCCCCGCGGTCGGCGCGCTGAACGTGTGCGGCGACTGGTACGACGTGGTCGACCTGGTGGGCGGCCACCGCCTCGGCGTGTCCGTGGGCGACGTGGTCGGTCACGGCCTGGCGGCGGCCGGGGTGATGGGCCAGCTGCGCAGCGCGCTCACCGCCACCTCCCGGGTCGCAGAGGGCCCGGCCCAGGCGCTGGACGTGCTGGGGCGGTACGCGCATGTGGTCGACGGCGCCGAGTCGGCGACCGCCGTCACGACGTTCGTCGACTTCGACCGCCGCACCATCACCTACAGCAGCGCCGGCCATCCCCCGCCCGCGCTGGTCCACCCAGACGGGCGGGTGGAGTTCCTCGACAAGGCCACCGACCCGCCCCTGGACGCCCGTCCCGACCCGGCCCCCCGGCCGCAGGCCACCATCACGTTCACCGAGGGCGCCACGCTCGTGCTGTACACCGACGGTCTGATCGAGCGGCGCCACGAGGACATCGACACGGGTCTGTCCCGGCTCGCCGACACCCTCGGCCGGCACCGCGAGGCGGATCCCGAGAACCTCGCGGACACCGTCCTGCTGGAACTGCTGCCTCCGGGAGGTGCCACCGACGACACGGCGCTCATCATCGTGCGGCTGTGAGGGCAAGCTCCCGCAGGGGTGTCAGCGGAAGCCCCCAACAAGCCCTTGTCGGGGGCCGGGTGGCCGATCCGGCCCGGTTCCCCCGTCTCCCGCCTGCCCCTACACTGACACCCCCACGACACGCCGGTTGACCAGCCAGAACACGGCGGTTTGACCGATCCGCCGGGTGAGGAGCGACCCCTTGTTCTACTACTTGCTCAAATACGTGTTGCTGGGCCCCCTGCTGAGACTGGTCTTCCGGCCTCGGATAGAAGGCCTCGAGCACGTGCCGGAGACCGGCGCGGCCATCGTCGCGGGCAACCATCTGTCGTTCTCCGACCACTTCCTGATGCCCGCGGTCCTCAAACGCCGCATCACCTTCCTGGCCAAGGCCGAGTACTTCACCGGGCCGGGCATCAGGGGCCGACTGACGGCGACCTTCTTCCGCAGCGCCGGGCAGATCCCGGTCGACCGCTCCGGCAAGGAGGCCGGCCAGGCCGCGATCCGCGAGGGCCTCGGTGTCCTGCGCAAGGACGAGCTGCTCGGCATCTATCCGGAGGGCACGCGCTCCCACGACGGCCGCCTCTACAAGGGCAAGGTCGGTGTCGCGGTGATGGCGCTCAGGGCCCAGGTTCCCGTCATCCCGTGCGCGATGATCGGCACGTTCGAGGCGCAGCCGCCCGGCAAGGTCATCCCGAACGTCCACCCCGTCGTCATCCGCTTCGGCAAGCCCCTGGACTTCTCCCGCTACGCCGGTATGGAGAACGAGAAGGCGATCCTGCGCGCGATCACCGACGAGATCATGTACGCGATCCTGTCGCTGTCCGAGCAGGAGTACGTCGACCAGTACGCGGCCGTCGTCAAGGCGGAGGAGGCCGCGGCGAAGGCGGAGAAGGAACGCAAGTTCCCGCGGATGCCGATCAGTTGAGGCCTTCTGTCATCGGCAGAACATCATGACCGGCGAATCCGCACCGCCCTGCCGCGTCCGGCATGAGACGTGCGGTGGTCATCGGGGCGACGGGACAGACCGTGCGACCGGCGGTGGACGTGCCGGCCCGGGACGGCTGGGAGGTGACGGCCGTCTCCCGGGGCGGCGGCCGGGACGCGGGGCGGCACGACGGGGTACGGGCGGTGCGGCTCGACCGGGGCGACGACGCGGCGCCGGCCGCGGTGATCGGGGACGGCTGCGACGCGGTGGTCGACATCGTCGGCTACGACGCCGGGTACGCACGGCAGTTGACGGGGCGGCCGGACGGAGGGACTCCCCCAGTACCTGGTGCCGATCCCCGAGGACCAGCCCACGGTGGCGCCGGGCGAGGACACGTACCGGACCGCAAGGCGACCCTGGAGCTCGAACTCCTCGCAGCGAAGGACGAGTTGCCGACGACGATCCTGCGGCCCGGCGCGATCCACGGGCCGTACAGTCCGCTCCCCCGCGAGCTGTACTTCGTGAAACGCAACCTCGACGGCCGGCGATGGGGGTCCCCCCGCTCGAGCGAAGCCGAGAGTGGGGGGAGGGTGCTCGCGTTCGGCGGCGAGAGTCGGCTGCACACCTCGAGTGCCCGCACCCTCGCGGAGTTGATGCGGCTGGCGGCGGCGCGGCCCGGGTCCCGGGTGCTCAACGCCGTTGATCCCCAGGCTCCGAACGGTGGCGGAGATCGGGGCGGCCGTCGACGCCGTGATGGGCGCCGAGACGGAGCGGGTGCTCGTGGACGGTCCGGCTCCGAGCCCCGCCGTGGGCCGTGCACCCTGGTCGGCCGAGCTCCCGTGGTGTGCGGTATGGCGGCCGCCGAACGGGAGTTGGGCTACCGCCCGGTGGTGACGTACGCCGAGAGTCTCCCGGAGACGGTCGCGTGAGCAGGACTGGCGGGAGATGTCGCCGCTGCTGTCGCAGCCTGACTGGGCGTATGAGACAGGGGGCGGCCGAGAAACCGGCCGCGTCCTTCTCGGTGAGAAGGCGGGAGCCCTTGAGGTCGGTCTAGTCGAACGTCGCGAGCGCCGCGTCCAGCACCCGCCGCAGCCGCAGCGCGTCGGTCGCCACGGCGGTGACGAGCGCAGCGGGTCCGGCGAGCGGCATGAGCGCGGCGCTCTCCCCGAGCACCCGGGCCGTCATCGGCTGCTCCGCGAACTCCGGCCGTACGACGAGCAGTTGCCCGACGGCCCGGTGCCCGGCGAGCCCGGCGGCCCCGTCCCAGCCGCCCGGCGCCCCGGCCCCGCACACCAGCTCCTGGTCGAGCACGAGCCGCCCCCCGACCCGCACGGAGAGCCTGCCGGCGAGCCGCCCGGGTTCCTCTCCCACCCGCCCGAGCACCTGCTCCTCACGCAGCACGAGCCGCCCCGTGGCCCCGACCTCGACCTGGGTCGTGACGCACAGGTCGCTCCCCTTCGCGGAGATCAACTGCTCGGGCAGCCAGCGCAGTTCACCCCCGTCGGCGACGGACAGTCGTACGTCGTAACGGGCCCCGCCCTTGTCCTGCCCCGGCAGGGCGATGGTGGCGGCCGCCGACCCGACGAGCAGCCGGGCGCCGCTCTCCACATCGGCCGCGACGCTGAAGTGGTCACCGCCGAGGGGTCCGCTCATCGCCCCGACGAGCATGACCCGCGCCTCGGCTCCGCTCCCCCGGGTGCGGCGCAGCGCCAGGGGGCCGTCGCCCGCCAGGACGGGCAGGGACGTGCCGCCCCTGCCGTCGTCCCGGGCGACGATCCGCGCCGCGGCCCGCACCCCGCCCACGGTCACGCCGTCCACGCGGCGAGCTGCGCCCGCACCCAGCCGGCGACGTCCCGGACCCCGCCCTTGCTCCTCAACGACTGGAAGACGACCGGCAGTTCGGCGCGCTGGGCCTTGGCGTCGGCGGCCATCCGTCCGAGGTCGGAGCCGACGTACGGTGCGAGGTCGGTCTTGTTGACGACGAGCAGGTCGGCCGTGGTCACGCCCGGCCCGCCCTTGCGCGGAATGTCGTCGCCGCCGGCCACGTCGATCACGAAGATCTGCGCGTCGACGAGCCCCTTGGAGAAGGTGGCGGTGAGGTTGTCCCCGCCGGACTCCACGAGGATGAGATCCAGCGGCCCGACCTCGTCCTCCAGGTCCTCGACGGCCTCGAGGTTGGCGGATATGTCGTCCCGGATCGCGGTGTGCGGACAGGCCCCCGTCGCCACGGCGGTGATCCGCTCGGGCGGCAGTACAGCCTCCCGCAGCAGGAACTCGGCGTCCTCGCGCGTGTAGATGTCATTGGTGACCACGGCAAGGGACAGCTCGTCCCGCAGGGCCTGGCACAGTGCGGCGACGGTGGCGGTCTTCCCGGACCCGACGGGCCCACCGAGCCCGATCCGCAGGGCACGCCGCGAGCCGTTGGGCCGGTGGGCGTCGGCACTGACGGCGGCGGGGCCGTCGTGGGAGTGGTCGAGGTGCATATGGCGGCTCCGATGGCACGTGGGTCACTGCTTGTCCGACTCGGTCGAGAGGCGAGTCCAGCTTCTCTCCCGACCGTAAACGGGTGGTGGATGGGCATAGGCCGGGGGTCCAGGGGGCGGAGCCCCGTGGCGCGTGACGCCCCTAAGAGGCAAACAGACGTACAGGCCAACCAGCATGCACCTCCGCCCCGATCTCCAGCAGCGGAGCAGAGGCCGCGGGCAGGGCGTCGACTCCCTCGCCGGCCACCCTCCGAGCCGACTCCACCGCCCGATCCGCGACACGATCAAGCTCCGGCGCCAACCGCGCCAACACCCCCGTGGCGTCGAACGGATCAAGACTCAGCAACCGCACCGTCGCGGACGCCGCCCCGCTCACACTCTCGTACACCGCGCAGTACGCCGCATCCGACGCCCCCAACCCCGCGGCCCGAGCCACGACCCCCAGCACCACCGGCTGATGGGCCCCCTTGGGAAACGCCCGCGCCAGCGCGTCGAGCTCCTCCGACGGCCAGGTCGCCCGAGCGGCCCGCATCAACTGCCGCCCCAGCTTCCGCGCGGCAACCCGCAACGCGGGCGACGGCGTCCGCGCATCCGCGGCGGCGTCCAGCGACAGGGCATCGACCCCGGCCGCGGCCGCCGCGGCCAGCGACGCCGCGACGAGCCCCGCCGTGTGCAACCGCCCCCGGCAGAAGTCCTCCAGGCTCGCGGCCCCGGTGATCCGCCCGGCCCTGACGGCCGCCTCGGCCCCGCCGGAGTGCGCGTGCCCCCCGGCGGGAAACCGGCCGTCGGCCAGGACGAGAAGTGCTGCCCGTGACATCGGAACCCTGCCGTCAGAAGAGGAAGTACCGCTGGGCCATGGGCAGTTCGGCGGCCGGAGTCGCCTCGACGAGTTCCCCGTCGATGTGCACGGCGAAGCTGTCGGGATCGACCCGCACCTCGGGCCGCGCGTCGTTCTCCCGCATGTCGGCCTTGGTGACCCCGCGCGTCGACTCGATGGCCACGAACCTCTTCCCGAGCTGGAGCCGCTCCGGCAGCCCGTCCTCGAGAGCCGGCCCCGCCACGAAGTTGATGGAGTTCGACGCGGGCGCCCGCCCGATCGCCCCGAACATCGGCCGCGGCAGGATCGGCTGCGGCGTCGGGATGGACGCGTTCGCGTCGCCCATCTGCGCGTACGCGATCTGCCCGCCCTTCACGACGAGATGCGGCTTGACCCCGAAGAACGCGGGCTCCCACAGCACGAGGTCGGCGAGCTTGCCGGTCTCCACGGAGCCGACCTCGTGCGCGAGGCCCTGGGCGAGCGCCGGGTTGATCGTGTACTTGGCCACGTACCGCCGTACCCGGTGGTTGTCCGCGCGCCCGTCCCCGGGCAGCGCACCCCGTCGCCGCTTCATCACATGGGCGGTCTGCCAGGTCCGCATGATGACCTCGCCCACCCGGCCCATGGCCTGGGCGTCGGACGAGATGATCGAGATCGCGCCCAGGTCGTGGAGGAGGTCCTCCGCGCCGATCGTCGACGGCCGGATCCGTGACTCGGCGAAGGCGAGGTCCTCCGGCACCGCCGGGTTCAGGTGGTGGCACACCATCAGCATGTCGAGGTGTTCCTCGGCGGTGTTGACGGTGTACGGCCGCGTCGGGTTGGTCGAGCTCGGCAGCACGTGCGGCGCGGAGACCACGGTCATGATGTCCGGCGCGTGCCCGCCGCCCGCACCCTCGGTGTGGTAGGCGTGAATGCCCCGCCCCGCGATCGCGGCCAGCGTGTCGCCGACGAACCCGGCCTCGTTCAACGTGTCCGTGTGGATGGCGACCTGGATGCCGGTCCGGTCGGCGACGGTCAGCGAGGCGTCGATGACTGCGGGGGTGGAACCCCAGTCCTCGTGCAGCTTCAGGCCGAGCGCACCGCCGCGGATCTGGGACAGCATCGCCTCGTGGGAGACGGTGTTGCCCTTGCCGAGCAGGCCGAGGTTGACGGGGTACTCCTCCATCGCCTCCAGCATCCGGGCCAGGTGCCAGGGGCCGGGCGTCACGGTGGTCGCCTTCGAGCCCTCGGCGGGACCGGTGCCGCCGCCGATCAGCGTGGTGATGCCGGCGGAGAGCGCCTCGTCGGCGATCTGCGGGCAGATGAAGTGGACGTGGGCGTCGATGGCGCCGGCGGTGAGGAGCCGGCCGTTGCCCGCGATGATCTCGGTCTCGGGGCCGATGACAAGGTCCGGATGCACCCCGTCCATCGTGTCGGGGTTGCCCGCCTTGCCGATGCCGGTGATCCGGCCGTCGCGGATGCCGACGTCGGCCTTCACCACGCCCCAGTGGTCGACGATGACCGCACCCGTGATGACCGTGTCCGGCGTGCCGTCTGCGCGCGTAGCACGCGACTGGCCCATGGACTCACGGATGACCTTGCCGCCGCCGAACACGGCCTCGTCACCGGCGAGTCCGGGACCGCCGGAACGGTCCTCCTCGATCTCGACGATCAGATCGGTGTCGGCGAGCCGGATGCGGTCACCTGCGGTCGGGCCGAACAGATCGGCGTACGCGGCACGCGAGATCTCAGGCATCGAGGGCACCTCCGGTCTCCCCGCGCAGTCCGGGCACGACACGGGCGCCGGCGAGCGGTACGAGTTCGACGTCGACGGGGATCCCGGGCTCGAAGCGCACGGCGGTGCCGGCGGCGATGTTGAGCCGCTTGCCGCGCGCCGCGGCGCGGTCGAAGTCCAGACCGGGGTTGGCCTCGGCGAAGTGGTAGTGGGAGCCGACCTGGACGGGCCGGTCGGCGGCGTTGAGGACGGTCAGCCGGGTGACCTCACGGCCCTCGTTGTAGGCAATCGGACCGTCGGCGAACAGGATCTCTCCGGGAATCATGGAGCCCCCTCAGACGATCGGGTCGTGGACGGTGACGAGCTTGGTGCCGTCCGGGAAGGTCGCCTCCACCTGGACGTCGTGGATCATCTCGGGGATGCCCTCCATGACGTCGTCGCGGGTCAGCAACTTGCGGCCGGAGGCCATGAGCTCGGCGACCGTACGGCCGTCACGTGCGCCCTCGAGGATGTGCGACGTGATGAGGGCGACCGCCTCCGGGTGGTTGAGCTTGAGCCCACGGGCCCGGCGCTTCTCGGCCACGTCGGCCGCCACGTGGATGAGCAGCCTCTCTTGCTCGTGCGGGGTCAGTTGCACGTCCCACCTCACAGTCCTCGCTCCGGACCGTGCGGGGTCCGGTTGCCGCAGCCACGGGGCAAAGTCCCTGGTGGCGTGGATGGGCAGGCTAGTTGGACCGAGTTTCATTCAAGTTAACCGAGCTGTGATCCGCTGAGCGTGTCGCGTCGGGCTCCCGCATCCCGGTCAACGCCCGTAGACCATCCTGCAGGACCTCGACCGGTGCCGGCCCGAAGAGGGCCTGTTGCGCGACGAAGCCCTGCACGGTGGCGATCATGGTGCGCGCGACGTGCTCCGCGGGGATGTCCGGCGGCATCATTCCGGCCTCCTGGTACGCCTCCACGGCCCACACCCAGCGCTCGCGCAGGGCCACGAAGACGTCGGTCAGGACGGCGGCGAGTTGCGCGTTGCGCAGGGTCTCCGACCAGATCTGCAGGATCAGCCGCGGGAAGGCCGGTTCCCCGTCGACGGTCAGGCGCGACCAGATGCGGAGCATGCGTCCCAGGACCTTCCCGGCCACCACGTCCGGCGGCGGGGGCGGGCCCGAGGGCGCGCCCTGCCGGGTGGCGTCCTCGAAGGCGTTGCGGACCTCTTCGAGCACCTCCCGGACGATCGCGGTGATCAGTTCGTCCTTGCCGCTGAAGTAGCGGTAGACCGCCCCGGCCGAGAGGTCGACCTCCTTGAGTACGTCCTGCATGGACGTGGCATGGAACCCGTTACGGGCGAAGCAGAGCGCGGCGCCGTCGAGGATCTGCCGGCGGCGGGCGTCGAGGTGTTCCTGGGATACGCGGGCCATGACCGCAAACGTAAAACGAACATTCCTTCTTGACAAGGAGAAGAGGCGAGGAGCACGGTGGGACCAAGTAAAACGAACGATCCTTCTTTTTTGCGCCGACCACTCGGAACTCTCCTCCAGGAGGCCCCCATGCCCACACCGTCCGCTACACCGACCCGGCCACCCGCCCGCCGCCTGATCGCAGCGGTCGTCCTCGTCCCCGTCCTCGCGGCCCTGGCCCTGTGGGCCTTCGCCTGGCCCGCCGCCCGCACCGCACCCCACGACCTGCCGCTCGGCGTGGCCGGGCCGGCCACCGCGACGGCCCAGCTGGAGCAGCAACTGGCCCAGCGCGAGGGCGCGTTCGAGATCCACCGCTACGCCGACGAGGCCGCCGCCCGGGACGCGATCGAGGACCGGACCGTATACGGCGCGATCGTGGTCACCGCCCAGGGTCCCGAACTGCTGACCGCGTCGGCGGCGGGCCCGGTGGTCGCCCAGACGCTGCAGCAGGCGATGACACAGCAGGCGGCGGCCGACGGCACCCAGGTCAGGACGGTCGACGTCGTCCCCACTCCCAAGCAGGACCCGCGCGGCGCGGCGCTGGGCGCGAGTGTGCTGCCGCTCGCCCTGGCCGGCATCGCGGCGGGCTCGGTGGTGACCCTGCTCCGGCTGCGCGGCCCGCACGCGGTGACCGCTCTGATCGGTTCCGCCGCGCTGGTCGGCATCGTCGGGGCCGCGATCGCGCACAGCTGGCTCGGGGTGCTCACCGGCGACTGGTGGGCGGAGGCCGGGACGCTCGGCCTGGCGACGCTGGCCGTCAGCGGTGCCGTCGCGGGACTGGCCGCGCTCCTCGGCCCCGCTGGTATCGGGATCACCGCGGGTGTGGTGATGCTGTTCGGCAACCCGTTCTCCGGGGCGTCCGCGGCACCGCAGATGCTGCCCGAGCCGGTCGGCACGATCGGTCAGTGGCTGCCGCCGGGTGCGGGCGCGACCCTGCTGCGCTCGGTGTCGTACTTCGACGGCGCGGCGGCGGCCGGCCCCGTCCTCACGCTGACCTGGTGGGCCGCACTGGGCCTGGGTGCCGTACTGCTCGGGGGTGCGCTCAAGTCCCGTACGAAGAGCGGTGAGCCGGTGACCGAGCGGGAACTCGCCGCCGTCGGCTGACCGGCCACACGGAAGCGACCGTGCACCCCCGCTGTAGCGGACGGGGGTGCACGGTCTCTTCGTGTCCGGCTTTGCGCGTCCGGCTCTTCGTGTCCGGCAGGCCTGCCGCTACGAGACGTTGGGCCCGCGGTGCTCTGCCGCGATACCGAAGCGCTGGCGTTCACGGGGAGCGGACGAGACATCGCGGACGTTGGAGACCGAGCTGATCACCTGCTCCTCCGCGAGCCGGTCGAGCTCATCGAGTCGTCGCAGGTCGGCGGCGGAGACGAGGGCGACGAGGGGCTTCCCGTGCCGTGTCACGACGACACGCTCGCTGCCGTAGACCACCCGGTTGATCAGATCGGCGAGCTCAGCCCTGGCTTGCGTCACCGGAATCTCGTAGGCCATGCTCCCCACATTACGTCATGTACGTCCTGTACATTTTTTACAGCGACGACACTCCTAGAGGAGGCGTGCCATGATCCGACCAGCCGCCCGCTATGTCCTGCCCCAGTTCACGGAGCGCACGAGCTACGGAAGCAAGACCCAGGACCCGTACTCGAAGCTGCTGGAGGAGCGGATCGTCTTCCTGGGGACGCAGATCGACGACACCTCGGCGAACGACGTGATGGCGCAGTTCATGTACCTGGAGCACAAGGACCCCGACCGGGACATCTCGCTGTACATCAATTCGCCGGGCGGCTCGTTCAGCGCCATGACGGCGGTCTACGACACCATGCGGTACGTGACCTGCGACATCGAGACGATCTGCCTGGGCCAGGCCGGCGCGTCCGCCGCGGTGCTGCTGGCCGCCGGCGCGCCGGGCAAACGGTCCGCGCTGCCGGGCGCCCGCATGGTGATCCACCAGCCGCTGCTGTCCGAGCCGGTCGAGGGGCAGGCGAGCGATCTGGCCATCCAGGCCGACGAGTTGACGCGGGTGCGGTCCCGCATGGAGGAGATGCTCGTACGGCACACCGGGCGCAGCCCGGAGCAGGTGACCGCGGACATCGAGCGGGACAGGATCCTGGACGCGCAAGGCGCCCTGGAGTACGGGCTGGTGGACCAGATCATCCCCAGCCGCAAGGCCACCCTCGCCCCGCCCACGGGGCGGTGATCCGCCAGTGCTCCCACCCGAACTGCCGCCGCTGCCCGCACTGACCCGTGCCGAGGGCGAGTTGATCGACCGTTATCTCGACGTGGTCGACCTGCTCGGCCGGATCAACCCGGCCCAGCACGGCGACACGTACCGCGGACTGCGCGCCGCCCAGGCGCTGGTGACCAGGGCGGCCGAGCTGCGCGACGCGCTGGCGCTGATGCACCAGCGGGGCGAGACCGAGCTGCACGCCCCCACGCTGGCGCGTGCGCTGCGCGTGCTGGACGGGGAGCGCCGCACGGCCCGCGTCACAGTGCCGCCGCGCTCCGACAGTTGACGCACCCACAGCCGGTCCGGACGCCCGCCGCGGCGAACGGAAGCGTCCGGACCGGAGTTGAAACGGACCAAACGGCGTACCCCCGTTCGGTGTAGTCACCGCACCCTTCGCGCACCCGTCAAACTTGCGCAGCACGCGCACCCCTGAGGCGGAATTAGACGTTTCTCCGCTGGTCCGAGCATCCTCGGCCCTCTGGACAGTCGCTCGAACGGCCGAGTGTCCACCCGAACGGGTGAGTGGTGAGTAACGCCACAAATCCCCGGTTCCATTGGGTTTTTCGTACATCCGTGAGCCAAGATCCCTGTCTGACGACAAGACCCCGCCGCAGCGGCGGGGCGATCCGGGCGGACGCCGAGTCCTGCCGCCGCCCGGATGACCGGTCGACAGGAGTGGATCGGCAGGAGTGGAGGACCCAAGCACGACGGGTCGCCGGAACGGCCGCACCACGACCGGACCGAGCAGCCCTTGGGGTGAAGCCGTGACAACGCGGCCGGGCAACTTCGCCAGCCCGAATCCGACAGGTCATCCTTCACAGGCGGCTGACGAAGGGTTGCGCATGACTGCGCTCAATCGTGTCCCGTCGCTCATGGTCCGGGCCGGTACGGCCTCGGCCTTCACCCTCGCCGCCGTGAGCGGCTCGATCGTGGCGCCCGGCCTCGCCTCCGAGGCGGAGGCGGCCACATCGGCGACGAAGGCACTCCAGGTGGCGGCCGCCAAAAAAGGCTCCCCGTACAAGTACGGCGCCGTGGGTCCGAGCAGGTTCGACTGCTCCGGGCTCACGCTGTACTCGTTCAAGAAGGCGGGCAAGAAGCTGCCCCGTACGGCGGCCCAGCAGTACAACAAGACCCGCCACATCTCCGCGAAGAGCCGCAAGGCCGGAGACCTGGTGTTCTTCCACTCGGGCTCCTACGTCTACCACGTCGGTATCTACGCCGGGAAGGGAAAGATCTGGCACTCCCCGAAGACGGGGGACGTCGTAAAGCTGCAGAAGATCTGGACGAAGAGCGTCTGGTACGGCCGGGTCAAGTAGCCCCGCCCGAACGGGTGGCGGCGACCTGACACGCCGCCACCCCTCGCGCCCTACACCACCGTCAGGAGCGCCTCGGCGAGCAGTGCGCCGCCGAGGACCGTCAGTGCCGCGCCCGTGCCCGTCGTGATGAGCCGGGCGGCACGCGGGGTGCGCAGCCACCGTCCGAGCCGGTCCACCAGCAGTGCCACCGCCGGGAACCACACCAGCGCGAGGGCGACCACGATCAGCGCGAGCACCAGCGTCCGGGGCAGCGCGGGGGCGCCCGCGGGCACGAACTGCGGCAACAGGCTCAGGAAAGTGACGGACGCCTTCGGATTGAGGGCGTTGGTGACGAAGCCCTGCCGCAACGGGCGTCCGGCGGACGGCTCTTCGGCGGCCGCCGGGGGCCGCGAGGGCCGCGAGGGCCGCAGGGTGCGTATCCCCAGGTACAGGACGTAGGCACCGCCCGCCAGTTGGAGCGCGCGGAACAGCGCCGGTACGGCGGCCAGGACCGCGGCGACACCCGCCACCGCCAGCGCGGTGTGCACCAGCAGTCCGCCCGTGATGCCGAGCGCGCACGCGATGCCGGCCCTTCGGGAGACGAGCGCGTTGCGTACGACGACGGTGAAGTCGGCCCCGGGCATGGCGACCATGCCGGCGGCGACCCCGGTGAAGGCGATGAGCTGAGCGTCCATGGCGTCCAGCGTGCCGCGCGGGAGCCTTCAGCAGGTATGTAGAATATTCTGGGTTTCCCTTAAGCATTCGTTTAGGCAGACGGAGAGTGCCATGTACGACCCGACCCGGCTCGCCGCCCTGGTGGCGGTCGCGGAGGCGGGGTCGATCACCCGGGCGGCCGAGCGGCTCGGCTACACGCCGCCCGCGCTCTCCCAGCAGCTGGCCAAGCTGGAGCGGGAGGCCGGCACCGCGCTGCTTGTCCGGCATCACCGCGGGGCACGGCTGACGGGCGCGGGCGAGCTGCTGGTGGCACGGGCCCGCCGGGTGCTCGACGAACTGGAGCGGGCGCGGCACGAACTGGCCGGGCTGGCCGGCCTGTCCGGCGGCACGCTGCGGCTCGGCACCTTCCAGACCGCGGGCGTCCATCTGCTGCCGTCGGCGCTCAGCGCGTTCCGCCGGGCGTATCCGGACGTGGGGTTGACCATTGCCGACCTCGAGCCGGCGGCCGGGGTCGCCGCCGTGGCCGCCGGCGAGATCGACCTGGCGATGACGCACACCTACGAGCCGGGCGGTCCAGTCCCCCTGCCGGCCTCCGTCAGTGCCGAGCCGATCCTCGTCGAGGAGCTCGTCCTGGTGTCGGCTCCGGGGCACGCCCTCACCAGCGGTGGCTCCCGGCTCCCACTGGCCGAGCTCGCGGGGCAGCCGCTGATCAGCATGGCGGTCGACCATCCGGGGCGGCGGGAGGTGGAGGCGGTACTGACCGAGGCGGGGGCCACGCCGTCTGTGCTGGTCACGACGCCGGGCTACATCCTGGTGTGCGCGCTGGCCAGTGCGGGGCTGGGGGTCGGGGTGGTCCCGGAGATGGTGGCGCGGACGTCGGCCACCCCGGTCGGGGTACGCGCACTGGAAGGGGGCCGGCTGCGCCGTACGATCTCGGTCGCCCACCGCACCGACGAGGCGGCACCGGCCGCGGACGCCTTCCGGGCGTTGCTGCGCGGCACTTTCAGCCGAGCCCAGCATTCCTGACCTGAAGGGGCGCGAGGCTGTATCAGGATGCGGCTCCGCCGCGATGGGGGTCCCCCCGGGTTCGAGCGAAGCCGAGAATTTGGGGGAGCGACCAGCCACAACGGACCCGCAGACGACAGCCGACCCCTTCGCGGCCCTCCCAGCGGAGCTCCTAGGACTCCTGCTGTCCCGCCGTCGGCACCGGCGCCGCCGGGACCGTCCACGGCAGTTCGATGGAGATCGTCTTGCCGCCCTCGCGGGTGGGCCGGACTCTCAGCTTGCCGCCGCACTCGGCGGTCAGCCAGCGGATGATGACCATGCCGCGGCCGTTGTCCTGCTGGACGGCGGCGGGCAGCCGTTTCGGGAATCTCGGGTGGCTGTCGGTGACCCCGATGCGCAGGTGTTCGTCACGGGCGAGCTCGATGTCCACCGTGAACGTGGGTGACTGCCCGAAGGTGTGCTGTACGGCGTTGGTGGTCAGTTCGGAGATGATCAGCCGGATGGTGTCGGCGACCTCGGTGTCGGGTGGCAGACCCCACTCCGCCAGGGTGGTGACCACATAGGCCCGGGCCGCGGACACCGAGGCGGGATCGCTCGGCAGAGTGACGGATGCTTCCAGATGGTCTGCCATGGCGACGTCGTCCCTTTCCCACGGGACCGCAGTCCGACACGGAGCGGAAGGTTCGAGTACGGTCCCGGACTGGTGCTTCGTCGCCAGACTGCCATCACCGGGTCCGTCACAGGTGGCGATCCACCAAGATATGCATATATCTGTCGCTCGAAGCGGTGAACTCTGCGACGGCGGAGCATATTTGGGCGACTCGTTTGGAGTAAGGAGTTGCCCATGCAGCATGGTCCCGCAGTGCGCCGCCGGAAACTGGGCGCGGAACTGCGTGCGTTACGCACCGGGGCGGGGCTCACCAGCGGTGAGGCGGCCCGGCTGGTGGGCTGGCACCAGTCCAAGGTGAGCCGGATCGAGACCGGCGCCAGCGGGGTGAAACCGGCCGATGTGCGGTTACTCCTCGACACCTACGATGTGCACGATGCCCAACTCCGGGAGCTGCTCCTGGTGTTGGCGGGGTCCGAGGACGGTGACGGCCGGCATCACTGGTGGCACGCGTACCGTGGCGTGCTGCCCCCGACGTACCGGGACTTCATCAGCCTGGAGTCGCAGGCGAGCGCGATGCGCACCCTGGAGACCTCCGTGGTGCCGGGACTGCTGCAGACGCCCGAGTACGCGCGGGCCGTGACCCGGGCCGCGGTGGGCGGACTCGACGAGGAGGCGGACGAGCGCCTCGACGCGCTGGTCGCGGTGCGTCTGGCCAGGCAGGACGTGCTGCGGGCGGATCCGCCGCTGAAGCTGAGCGCGGTGCTGGACGAGGCGGTGCTGCACCGGGAGATAGGCGGGCCCGAGGTCATGGCGCGACAGCGGAGGCGGCTGAGGGAGTCAGCACTGCTGCCGCAAGTCCGGCTGCAGGTCCTGCCGTTCGCGGCCGGTGAGCATATCGGCATCACCGGGCCTTTCGTTATCTTCTCATTTTCGAGCACTTCTGATCTGGATGTGGTTGTTCTCGACCACTTGACGAGTAGCCTCTACCTCGAGCGGAAAGAAGACCTCCAGGCCTACACCGAGGCCTTCAACGCCCTTCAGTTCCACGCCCTTTCGCCCGAGGATTCGTTGGACTACATCGCCGGGATAGGTGACGGCGCGTAAGGAGGCACCATGTCCGCACCGCCTCGGAACGTTCCTACCAGTACCGATCTGCACGACGTGCGATGGCTGCGCAGCAGCTACAGCACGGGAGCGAACAACTGCGTCGAGACGGCCCGGCCACGCTCCGGCTCCCGGGCCGGACTGCTCGCCGTGCGCGACTCCAAGGACCCGGCCGGCCCCGCGCTGCTCTTCTCCCCCGAGAGCTGGGCGGGATTCACGGCCATGGCCCACTGCATCTGATCAGTCCCGATCACTTCTGATCGGTTTTCGCATCGCGCGATGCACGGCCGTGTCACGCCGACTCATGGTCGTGTCTCACCGATCACCTGTACAGCGCGTTCGATCTGCCCCTCGGAGAGGTCCGCGCGGGCGGTCAGCCGCAGCCGTGAGATGCCGTCGGGCACGGAAGGAGGACGGAAGCAGCCCACGGCCAGCCCGGCCGCACGGCAGTCGGCCGCCCAGGTCACGGCCCCCTCCGGGGACGGCGCGCGCACGGAGACGACCGCGGCGTCCGGACGTACCGCTTCCAGACCCGCGGCCGTCAGCCGGGCATGCAACTCGGCCGCCACCGCACGCGCCCGCGCCGCCCGTTCCGGCTCCCGCCGCAGCAGCCGCAGCGCACCCAGAGCCGCGCCCGCGGCGGCAGGGGCGAGGCCGGTGTCGAAGATGAAGGTCCGGGCCGCGTTGACCAGATGGTCGATGACCCGGGCGGGGCCGAGGACGGCTCCGCCCTGGCTGCCGAGCGACTTGGACAGCGTGACCGTGACGACGACGTCGTCGGCGCCCGCGAGTCCCGCCGCGTGCGGGGCGCCGCGGCCGCCGGCGCCGAGGACGCCGAGGCCGTGGGCGTCGTCGACGACCAGTCCCGCCCCGTGCTCCCGGCAGGCCTCGGCGAGCGCGGCCAGCGGGGCGGCGTCGCCGTCGACCGAGAAGACCGTGTCGGAGACGGCGACGGCCGGCCCCTCATGCGTCTGGAGGGCCTTGCGCACGGCGTCCGGTTCGGCGTGCGCGACGACCTGCGTGCTGCCGCGGGCCAGCCGGCAGCCGTCGATCAGCGAGGCGTGGTTGCCTGCGTCGGAGACGATCAGCGAGCCGTGCGGGGCCAGCGCGGTGACCGCGGCGAGGTTGGCCGCGTAGCCGGAGGAGAAGACCAGTGCCGCCTCGAAGCCGCAGAAGCCGGCCAGCTCCCGTTCCAGTTCGGCGTGGAGTTCCGTCGTACCGGTGACGAGCCGGGAGCCGGTCGCGCCGCCGCCCCAGGTCCTGGCCGCCCGGGCGGCGCCCTCGACGACCTCCGGGTGCCGGGCCAGGCCCAGGTAGTCGTTGCTCGCGAGGTCCAGGAGCGGCGAGTCGGCCGGACGGGGGCGCAGCGTCCGTACGAGTCCGGCGCGGCGGCGCTGTGCCGCCTGCTCGTCGATCCAGCCGAACGCCATGGGTCCTCCGGGGAATTTGTAGGCAGTGGACAGACACTAGCGGGACGCCCAGGCACCCAGTGTGTGGCAATACCCACACCTCGAAGCGCCTGTGTTGTGCGAACTCTCCTTGGCCCCGGACCGCTCCGTAGGACAGGATCAGCTCTCATGGACCTGCTGAACACGCTGGTGGACAAGGGGCTTCGGCGCGAGCTGCCGACCCGCGACGAAGCACTGGCCGTCCTCGCGACGTCCGATGACGACCTCCTCGATGTGGTGGCCGCGGCCGGCAAGGTGCGCCGACAGTGGTTCGGCCGCCGGGTGAAACTCAACTACCTGGTCAACCTCAAGTCCGGCTTGTGTCCGGAGGACTGCTCGTACTGTTCCCAGCGGCTCGGCTCCACCGCGGGGATCCTGAAGTACACCTGGCTCAAGCCGGACCAGGCATCCCAGGCCGCGGCGGCCGGTTTGGCGGGCGGCGCCAAGCGGGTCTGTCTGGTGGCCTCCGGGCGCGGTCCGACCGACCGGGACGTGGACCGGGTCTCCGACACCATCAAGACGATCAAGGAGCAGAACGAGGGCGTCGAGGTGTGCGCCTGTCTCGGACTGCTCTCCGACGGCCAGGCGGAGCGGCTGCGCGCGGCGGGCGCGGACGCGTACAACCACAACCTCAACACCTCCGAGGGCACCTACGCGGAGATCACGACCACGCACACGTACGCCGACCGCGTGGACACCGTGCACAAGGCGCACGCGGCGGGTCTGTCCGCCTGCTCGGGCCTGATCGCGGGCATGGGTGAGAGCGACAAGGACCTGGTCGACGTCGTCTTCTCGCTCCGTGAGCTGGACCCGGACTCGGTGCCGGTCAACTTCCTGATCCCGTTCGAGGGCACGCCGCTGGCCAAGGAGTGGAACCTCACCCCGCAGCGCTGCCTGCGGATCCTGGCGATGGTGCGGTTCGTCTGCCCGGACGTCGAGGTGCGCATCGCGGGCGGCCGCGAGGTCCATCTGCGCACGATGCAGCCCCTCGCGCTGCACCTGGCCAACTCGATCTTCCTCGGCGACTACCTCACCAGCGAGGGCCAGGCGGGCAAAGCCGACCTGGAGATGATCGCGGACGCCGGCTTCGAGGTGGAGAGCGCGGACCAGGTCACGCTGCCGGAGCACCGGGCGATGGCCGAGGGTGGCTGCGGGTCGCACGAGGGGGGCGGCGTGTGCGGTACGTCCGCTGCCGCCGCGCCGGCCGGCGAGCCCCGTACCGACCTGGTCGCCGTCCGCCGCCGGGGCGCCGGAACGGACCTCGCGCCCAATGCCTGACCTGACCGTCCCCGAGCTGCTGGACCTGGACCGGCGGCATGTGTGGCATCCGTACGGTCCGATGCCGGGCCGCGTCGAACCGCTCGTCGTGGAGTCGGCGAGCGGGGTGCGGCTCCGGATGGCGGACGGCTCGGGCGAGCTGGTCGACGGCATGTCGTCCTGGTGGTCGGCCATCCACGGCTACAACCACCCGGTGCTGAACGAGGCCGCGCGCGAGCAGCTGGGCCGGATGAGCCACGTGATGTTCGGCGGGCTCACACACGAGCCCGCCGTACGCCTGGCGAAGCTCCTTGTCGACATGTCGCCCGACGGCCTGGAGCATGTCTTCCTCGCCGACTCCGGGTCGGTGTCGGTCGAGGTCGCGGTCAAGATGTGCCTGCAGTACTGGCGCTCGCTCGGCCGTCCTTCGAAGCAGCGTCTGCTCACCTGGCGCGGCGGCTACCACGGCGACACCTGGCAGCCGATGTCGGTGTGCGACCCCGAGGGCGGGATGCACGAGCTGTGGACCGGCGTGCTGCCGCGCCAGGTGTTCGTGGACGCCCCGCCGGCCGGGTACGAGGAGTCCTACACCGATCAGCTGCGCGCGACGATCGAGCGGCACGCCGGCGAGCTGGCCGCGGTGATCGTGGAGCCGGTGGTGCAGGGCGCGGGCGGGATGCGGTTCCACTCCCCCGCGTATCTGCGGGTGCTGCGGGAGGCGTGCGACGCGCACGGCGTGCTGCTGGTGTTCGACGAGATCGCGACCGGCTTCGGGCGCACGGGCGCGCTGTTCGCGGCGGAACACGCGGCGGTGACGCCAGACGTGATGTGCGTGGGCAAGGCGCTGACCGGCGGCTATATGACGATGGCGGCGACGCTGTGCACGTCGGGGGTGGCCGACGGGATCTCGCGGGGCGAGGTGCCGGTGCTGGCCCACGGGCCGACGTTCATGGGCAATCCGCTGGCGGCGGCCGTCGCCTGCGCGTCGATCGAGCTGCTGCTCGGCCAGGACTGGCTCACGGAGGTCAAGCGGATCGAGTCGGGGCTGCGGGAGGGGCTGGCTCCCGCCCTGGAGATGCCGGGCGTGCGGGACGTGCGGGTCCTCGGCGCCATCGGTGTGGTCCAGCTCGACCGGCCCGTCGACATGAAGGCGGCCACGGCGGCCGCCGTGCGCGAGGGCGTGTGGCTGCGGCCGTTCCGCGACCTGGTCTACACGATGCCGCCGTATGTCACGGGCGACGCGGACGTGGCCCGGATCGCGCGCGCGGTGTGCGCGGCGGTGCGGGAGGGATGAGCATGCCGGTCCTGATGATCACGGGCACGGGCACGGAGGTCGGCAAGACCATGGCGACGGCGGCGCTGGCCGCCGCGTCGCTCGCGGCCGGCCGCTCGGTGGCCGTGCTCAAGGCCGCGCAGACGGGAGTACGGCCGGACGAGGCCGGGGACGCCGAGGAGGTCGCGCGGCTCGCGGGCCCTGTGACGACGGCCGAACTCGCCCGGTATCCCGAGCCGTTGGCCCCGGCGACAGCCGCGCGGCGGGCGGGGCGTCCCCCGGTCCATCCGCACGAGATCGCCGAGACCGCCGCCAAGCTGGCCACCGAGCACGACCTGGTGCTGGTGGAGGGCGCGGGCGGCCTCCTGGTCCGCTTCGACGGCACTGGCGGCACTCTGGCGGACGCGGCCGAGCTGCTGAAAGCGCCGGTACTGGTGGTGGCGCCGGCGGGGCTCGGGACCCTCAACGCCTCGGAACTGACGGCACGTGAACTCCGCGCTCGGAAGCTCGACTTGCTGGGTGTCGTGATCGGCAGCTGGCCCGACGCGCCCGATTTGGCCGCACGTTGCAATCTCGCCGACCTGCCGGAGGTGACGGGGGCGCCGCTGCTCGGTGCGCTTCCCGCGGGAGCCGGCACGCTCGCACCGGCCGACTTCCGTGCCGGGGCGCCGGGTTGGCTGGCGCCGCGACTGGACGGAACGTGGGACGCGGAGGGGTTTCGGGGGCGGCAGGCGGCCTAGGCCTGTCCGGTTGACGAGCCGTCGCTGTGACCCTCGATCCAGCGGTACCGGTGTTCGGGTCGTCCGGTTCCGCCGTAGCGCAGCCGCACCTCGGCCCGGCCGGTCTCGGCGAAATGTTCCAGGTACCTGCGTGTGCTGACCCGGGACAGACTGGCGGCCGTCGCGCAGTCGGTCGCCGACATGTCGGTGTCCGCCGACCGCAGCACACGGGCCACGAGGTCGGCGGTCTGAGCGGTCAGGCCCTTGGGCAGCTGGGCCTCTCCCCGGGGGCGGTTGCCGAAGACCTGGTCGACATCCGCTTGTGCGGCCTGGCTGAGGCCGCCGAGCTTGGCGTGCAGCGCGGCGAGATGCTGCAACTGGTCGTACAGCGCGCCGTAGGTGAACGGCTTGATCAGATAGTGCAGGACGCCGCCGTGCATGGCGCCGCGGATGGTGTCCACGTCATTGGCGGCACTGATCACGATCACATCGGTCTGTACTGCTCCGGCGGTCCGGATGCGCCGGAGCACGGTCAGCCCGTCGATGTCGGGCAGATAGATGTCCAGCAGGACCAGGTCGGGCCGCAGCTCGGTGACCATGCGCAGCGCGTCGGCCCCGGTGTGCGCCACCCCGGCCACCTCGAACCCCGGAGTCTTCGCCACGAACCCACTGTGCACCTTGGCCACCATGAAGTCGTCGTCGACGACGAGCACCCTGATCACACCCGCACCTCCGGCGTGATCGGCAGCGTCGCGGTGAACACGGCGCCGTCGGTGTTGTGCACCTCGACCGTACCGCCACGGCGCACACAGATCTGCCGGGTGATGGCAAGGCCCAGGCCGCGCGGCCCACCCTGTTCCGCGGCCTTGGTGGTGAAGCCGTGCCGGAACACCTCCTCGGCGATCTCGGGTGCGATCCCGGGGCCCGGGTGACACACCACGACACGCACCGTCCCGTCCTCCTGGCTCAGCTCGACCTCGATCCAGTCCGCGCGGCCCGTGGCGTGCCCGCGCAGCGCGTCCAGGGCGTTGTCCACCAGGTTGCCGAGCACCGTCACCAGGTCGGTGGCCAGCGCGTCGCCGACGGGACCGAGGCCGCACGACTCGGACAGCCGCAGACCGACCCCCTGCTCCGCCGCGAGGCTGCCCTTGGCGATGAGCAGCGCGGACACCGTGGCGTCGGAGATCCTCGCGGTCACGTCGGCCTGCCACTGGTCGCGGCCGGCGGACACGCTGCTGACGTAGCGGCGGACTTCGTCGTACTCGCCGAGCTCGATCAGCCCGGCGATGGTGTGCAGCCGGTTGCTGAACTCGTGTGCCTGCGCGCGCAGCGTGTCGGTGGTGTTCCGGTGGGCGTCGAGCTGATCCTGCAGCCGCACCAGCTCGGTGCGGTCGCGCAGGGTGACGACGGCGCCCAGCTTCCGGTCACCGCGGGTGATCGGCATCCGGTTCAGGACCAGCACCTTGCCGCGGCGCAGGCCGACCTGGTCGCTTCCGGCCGCCGTACCGGTGAGCACGTCGACCAGACGCTCGTTGAGGCCGAGGTCGTGCACCGAGCGGCCGACGATGTCCTCGGGGTCCTGGGGCAACGTCAGCAGTGTCCTGGCCGAGTCGTTGACCAGGGTGATCCGGAGCTGCTGGTCGAGGCCGATGACGCCCTCACGGATGCCGTGCAGCATGGCTTCCCGGTGCTCGACGAGTCCGGTGATCTCGGCGGGCTCCAGCCCCAGGGTCTGCCGCTTCACCCACCACGCCAGCGACAGCGAGCCCGCGACGCCGAGCGCGCTGGCGATGCCGAGCAGGACCAGCAGCTCGGGGAACGCGCTGGTGAGGATCTCCCGGACGCTGGGCGGAACCTGCTCCGCGGCGACGTACCCACTGATGCGCTGGGTCTGCGCCGAGATCACCGGGACGTGGGCGACGATCGAGCCGTCGACGGCCCCGACCCAGGCGCGGCCCTCGGTCACCGTGGACCCGCCGAGCCGCATCGGCCTGCCGATCTGGTCCGGGTGCTGTGAGGTGAGCACCGTCCCGTCGCGCCCGGCGATGGCCACGACGCTCGCTCCGGACAGCACCTGCGCCCTGGTGGCGAACGGGGCCAGGTTCAGCCGCTGCTCCGGGTCGGTGAGCAGCTCGCGCAGGCTCGGGTCGGCCGCCACGTCCTCCGCGATGCCCAGCATCTGGCGGGACTCCGTGGCGCGGATCGTCCGGTCGGCCTGGGCCAGGCCGACCGCGGCGACGGCGACCAGCAGGACGAGCACGATCAGCAGCTGAAGCACCAGGAGCCGACGCGCCAGAGAGCCCTTCCCACCCAAGTCCCACTCACCTCCCGGCCCGCACCGTCCCTGCACAATCCTGCTGACGCAATAGAGACAGGACGAGGTGCGATGCCGCAAGATTCCAGGCGGTTCAACGTTGTGAGACAGGGGTCACAGTGACGACTTCAGGAATGGCGCGCCGAAGCTTCGCGCTCCGGCCGAAGCTGCTCGCCACGGTGGTCGCACTGGCCGCGGCCGTGGGGCTGGGCACATGGAACGCCGTGGGCGTGGGCGGCTCGGACAGCACGCTGACCGGGCTGCGGATCATGGTGCCGAACAATCCCGGCGGCGGGTACGACATCACGGCGCGTACGTCGGTGAACGCCATGGAGGAAGCGGGTGCGGCGCGCACGGTCGAGGTGTTCAACATCCCCGGCGCCGGCGGCACGGTGGGCCTCGGCCGACTGGCCGCCGAGGAGGGCAACGGCAGGCTCGCCATGCAGATGGGCCTGGGTGTGGTCGGCAGCGTCTACGCCAACTCCTCGCGCATCACGCTGGCCGACACGACGCCGATCGCCCTGCTGCTGGAGGAACCCGACATCATCGTGGTCTCCAGCAACTCCGAGTACACCGACATCGGGCAGCTGATCGACGACTGGAAGGCCGACCCGGACGGGATCGCGGTCGGCGGCGGTTCCCACCCCGGCGGCCCGGACCACCTCGTGCCGATGCTCATGGCCAGGGCCGTCGGCCTGGACCCCAAGAAGGTCGACTACGTGCCGTTCGACGGCGGCGGCGAGCTGCTCGCGTCGGTACTCGGCGACAAGGTCGCCTTCGGTGTGTCCGGCATCGGCGAGCACATCGACCAGGTCGAGGCAGGCAGACTGCGGGTGCTGGCCGTGACCGGCCCGGAGCGGATCGACGGTGTGGACGCTCCGACCCTGCGGGAAGCGGGCGTCGACGTCGAGGTCACCAACTGGCGTGGTGTGGTGGCGCCGCCGGGGATCACCGACGCCGACCGGCAGGCACTCGTCGACGCCTACGCCGAGATGCGTGGCGCCCGGCAGTGGAGAGCCGCACTGGAACGCAACGGCTGGCACGACGCATTCCTGACCGGCGACGACTTCGGTGCCTTCATTCGGCGGCAGACCGCCCAGGTCGAGTCGGTGCTGGGAGAGCTCGGGCTGGCGTGAGCACGGGCCACCCGGTCCGGTCCCCTGCTGCCCGGAACTCGTGGGCCGCGAGCCCGCCGCGTTCCGCTCGGCCGGAAGAACCACCTTCGCCGCACCGGCCAACAAGCCGCTGCTGCTGCGGGCGCGGGAACACACCCGCACTTCGGTAGCCACAGACCACCAGGCGGAACTGCCGGGCCCTTCCGGCCAGGCAGAGGAGTGACGGGCGTCACGACCTAAAGGACCAAAAGGACCACTGCGACCTGATGTGGCTGATGGATTTACCTAGCTGACCTGGGTCTCTAACCTCCCGGCAACAGGTGCCAGCGGGCACGCTCGAGGAGGAGAACCATGTTCAGATCCAGCCAGCCCGGCGCGCGAAGCGTGGCCGTCACGGGTACGGCGTCCGCGTTTCCGCGGCCCGCCCTCCGCCGCTCCGCGACCGCGCTCGTCCTGGCCCTCGCGGTCGGGACGCTGACCGCCTGCGGGGGCGGTGACGACGCTCCCGCGGTGGCGGAGAACAAGATCGCCGCCGGCGCGGTGCCGGACTACTACCCCGGGGACTACGACGCCCTGATCGAGGCGGCCAAGAAGGAGGGCGGCAAGCTGACCGTCTACTCCAACCTCGGCGACGAGAACATGGCCCCCGTCGTCCGGGACTTCAAGAAGAAGTACGACTTCATCGACACCGTCTCGATCAGCGAACTCGACAGCGACGAGCTGTTCCAGAAGGTCCTCTCGGAGAACGCGGCCGGCAAGTCGCCCGCGGACGTGATGATCTCCAGCGCGGCGAGCGCGTGGGCGAACTTCTCCGGGCGCAAGGACACGGTGCTGGAGTACAAGTCTCCGGAGCTCTCCGAACTCGGTGACAGCGCGGAACTCCTGCCCAGCGTCTACTCGATGTCGCAGGACCCGATGACGATCGCGTACAACACCACGCTGATGGAGAAGCCGCCGACCGGCATCGCGGACCTGGCGAAGATCGTGAGCGCGGACGAGGGCAAGTTCAAGAACAAGGTGACGGTCCGTGACCCGGAGGGCTCGTTCGGCTTCACCGTCACCCGCGCCCTCACCGAGGGCAACCCCGGCGCGTGGGACGCGCTGGAGACGATCCTGCCGCTGGCCCGTCCGGAGACCTCCTCCGGGACGCAGCTGGAGAAGATCGTCGCCGGTGAGTACACGGCCGGCTTCCTGATCAGCGCCTCGCCCGCCTACCCGGTCGTCGAGGACAGCGCCGGTCTCGTGAAGATCGTCTTCCCGAAGGACGGCACCGTGGTCCTGCCCCGCGGCATCGGCATCGCCGCCGAGGCGCCGCATCCCGCGACCTCGAAGCTCTTCCTGGACTTCGCCCTGTCGGAGGAGGGCCAGCGCGCGGTCGCGGAGGGTGGCCTGGCGTCGTACCGGGAGGGTGTCGAGGGCGAGGGCCTGCACACCTACCAGGAGGTCGTCGACGCGGTCGGCGAGGAGAACATCATCCACGTCGACTACAAGGCCGTCACGAAGAACGACGCCGACGCCTGGCTCAAGCGGTTCGACGGACTCCGTAAGTAGCGGGCAGGCATTTCGGGACGATCGGAGCCAGAGCAGATGTCAACCATGACCGAACCACCCCGCACACCGGCGGACGAGCGTGTACAGGAGTTCAAGCCACCGCGCTACCGCCGTCCCCTCGGCATCGGACGGGACACGGTCGTCCAGTACGGGGTACTGGCGTTCCTCGCCGTCCTGGTGCTGGCCCCGATCGTCCCGACCCTCTACCAGAGCATCCGCAACCGCCCGCTCTACGAAGCGGGCGGGGCCTTCACCCTCAGCGGCTACACCGACCTCTTCACCGAGGCCGGCTTCGGTGAAGTCGCCCTCAACACCCTGCTGTTCGCCTCGCTGACCACGCTGCTGAGCCTGGCCATCGCCATCCCCATGGCGATCGTGGTGGTGCGTACGAAGCTGCCGGGCGGCCGACTGGTCGCGCTGGCGATGCAGTGGCCGTTCTTCATCTCCTCGCTGATCCTGGGCTTCGGCTGGATCATCATGTACGGCCCGGCCGGCTTCGTCAGCGTCAAGGTCCAGCAGGTCTTCGGCGGGGTGCCGTGGAACCTGTACTCGATCCCCGGGATGGCGCTCACGGAGGCCGTGGCGCTCGCCCCGATCGCGTACGTCTTCTGCGCCAACGCCCTCCGGCAGTCGGACGCGTCGCTGGAGTCGGCGGCGCAGGTCTGCGGCGCCGGACCGCTCAGGATCCTCGGCCAGGTGGTCGTCCCGCTGCTGCGGCCGCCCATCGTCTACAGCGCCATCCTGGTCTTCTCGGTGTCCATCGAGACCCTCAGCGTGCCGCTGCTGTACGGCCAGCCGGTGAACATCGACGTCTTCTCAACCTTCCTTTACCACAAGGGACTTCAGTCGGTGGACCCCGACTACACGATGCTGGGCGCCGCCTCCACCGTCATCCTGGTGGTCACGCTGAGCCTGGTGGCCGTGCAGGCCAAGCTGCTCAAGGACGCCGCCCGCTTCGTCTCCGTGCGCGGCAAGGTGACCCGGCCGCGCAGGCTCGACCTGGGCTGGCTGAAGTGGGTGAGCATCGTGTTCATCTGGTTCTACGTGATCGTCGGCGCCCTCGTCCCGATCGCGGGCCTGGTGATGCGCTCCTTCACGCTGGTGTTCACCCCGCTCCAGTCACCGTTCAAGACGGTCACCACGAAGAACTACGAGATCGTCTTCGACTCCGACAACTACGTGCAGTCGCTGTGGAACAGCCTCATCGTGGCCGGTGTCGGCTCGGTGGTGGTCAGCGCCCTCGCGGTGTTCGCGGTAATGGTGGCGCGCCGCTCCACCTTCCGGTGGGGCCGGGCGGTCGAGTACCTCGCCCTGATCCCCCAGTCCCTCCCCGGCATCATCATCGGTATCGGCTTCTTCTGGGCCTTCGCGCTCGCCCCGTTCGGAATGGGCTCGGTCCTCCAGGGCACGATCTACGCCGTCATCATCGCCTTCGGTATGCGCGCCCTGCCCAGCGCGTTCGGCTCGGTCGCCCCGGCGATCATGCAGATCGGCGGCGAACTGGACAACGCGGCCCGGGTGTCCGGCGCCGACTGGCTGATGACGTTCTTCCGCGTCCTGCGGGCCCTGATCACACCGGCGTTCGCCGGAGCCCTGGTGCTCACCTTCGTGATCATGCTCAAGGAGTACTCCCCGGCCGTGTTCCTCAGCTCGGCCGACAACAACATCCTCGGCACCACCATGCTCAGTCTCTGGACGCAGGGCAGGGCCGGATCCGTCGCCGCACTGGCAACCCTCCAGATCGGCATCACCGCGGTCTTCGTCGCACTCGCAGGACTGCTCATGAAGGGAAAGCACCATGCCTGAGGTGACCGTCAAGAACCTGGCCAAGACGTTCGGCGACAACTCCGTCCTGCGCGACGTCACCTTCACCATCCAGGACGGCGAGTTCTTCACCCTGCTGGGCGCCAGCGGCTGCGGCAAGTCGACCACGCTCAACTGCATAGCGGGTCTTGAGCAGCCCACGGAGGGCTCGATCTCGGTCGGCGGCAAGCCCTTCGTGGATGCCGGGGCGGGGGTCTTCCTCCCGCCCGAAGAACGCAACCTCGGCATGGTCTTCCAGTCGTACGCCCTGTGGCCGCACATGACCATCGCGAAGAACCTCGCACTGCCCCTCAACATCCGCAAGGTCTCCAAGGACAAGCAGAAGACCCTGATCCACGACGCCCTCGACAAGGTCGGCCTCGCCGATCTGAGCGGCCGTTACCCGCACCAGCTCTCCGGCGGCCAGCAGCAGCGCGTCGCGCTCGCCCGCGCCCTGGTCTACTCGCCGACCGTGCTCCTGCTGGACGAGCCGCTGTCGAACCTTGACGCCAAGCTCCGCGAGCAGGCCCGCGCCTGGCTCAAGCGCCTCCAGGAGGAGCTGGGCATCACCACCGTCTACGTCACCCACGACCAGGAGGAGGCCCTCGCCCTCAGCGACCGCATCGCCGTGATGGAGGGCGGCAACATGATCCAGATCGGCACCCCGCACGAGATCTACGAGCGCCCCGCCGCCCCCGCGGTGGCCGCCTTCGTGGGCCGCTGCAACTTCTTCACCGGCCGGGTGATCGGACAGGACGGCAACCGGTACCGGATCCTCCTGGATTGCAGCGCCGACGTGGTGGAGGTCGAGAGCGACCAGCACATCCCGGCCAGCGACTCCGTCACCGTGGCGATCCGGCCCGAGCGGCTCGAGGTCGTCCCGGCGACGGCGGCGGCGTCCGGCGTCAACCGGCTGAAGACCCAGGTCATCACCGGCTCCTATGTCGGCTCCCGCTACGAGTACGACGTCCGCCTGGGCAACCAGGTCGTCCAGGTCCTCAGCGGCCGCGGCGGACTGGCCGGCGAAGTGATGCTCGTCTTCGAGCCCGCCGAGGCGCTCATCTTCGAGGACAGGGTCGAACTCCCCGAGGAACAGAGCGACCTGCTGACCATCGGCACGTGAACGCCCACCCCCGGCGTTGCCTACCCACGGTCCCCCTCCCCGAGCAGCCGCACCAGTTCGATCCGGGACCGTATGCCCAACCGGGCGAAGACACCCCGCAGATGGTGGTCGATCGTGCGGGGGCTCAGGGCCAGGCGGGCTGCGATCTCGCGGTTGGTGGCGCCTTCGGCCGCCATGCGGGCGACCAGGAGTTGCTGCGCGGTGAGGCGGGTGGTGAGGGCTTCCGTCGCCTCGGGCGGGGGTGCGGCGGGGGTGCCCAGGGCGCGGAGTTCGGTGCGGGCCTGGGTCGCGCAGTGCGGGGCGCCGAACGAGTCGAACGCCTCCAGGGCGCTGTGCAGACGGTCGCGTGCCTCCGTACGGCGGCGCAGTCGGCGTAGCGCACTGCCGAACAGCAGCTCGGTACGGGCGCGTTCGAAGTCCCGGGTGCCGTGGGCGTGCAGGTCGAGCGCCGTGCGGTAGTGGTCCACGGCTTCCTCGCCGGGCGCGAGCAGCGCGCGGCAGCGGGCGCTGAGGGCCAGGTCGTCGGGGCTGCGTACCGTGCTGGCCCAGTGGTGGTAGTCGGCGTGGGCGGCCCGGGCCACCCGGGTGTCGCCGGTGCGGACGGCGGCCTCGACGTAGTGCGGGGTGGCCAGGTGGCGGATCGCCCGGTGGCCGTGGCCCGGCCCGAATCCGGCGAGGGCGCGCAGCCTGGCCGCCGCGGCGGCGAAACGGCCGGTGCTGAGATCGAGGTAGGCGAGCGCCCACTGGGCGAGCGCGGCGGGCAGGCCGAGGCCGCGGGCGAGGGCGTACGACCGCGCGGCGGCGGCGCGTTCCCGGCAGACGTCGGCGTCTCCGGTGAGCGCCGCGAACATGGCGAGGGCGGCCTGCAGATGACAGGCGCCGTTGTCCTGGCCGGTGGCGTACGCCTGCCGGAGCGCGTCCACGGCGGCGGCCTCACCGGCCCTCGGGCGTCCCGTCCAGAAGTCCGCGTACGCCCGGAACTCCATCGCCTGCGCCACGGTGACCGTCGCGCCCCGCGCCCGGGCCGAGGCGGCGGCGCGCACGGTGGCGGTGGTGGCGCGGGTGTGGTCGCCGAGCAGCAGGGCGGCGATCCCGGCGTGGACGAGCAGGGTGGGATCGCCACCCGGCCCGCACCGGCCGGCGGCCGCCTTCAGCAGGTCGCGCGCGTCCTCGTACCGCCCGTCGAAGGCGGCCGCGAGCCCGCCGAGGGTCCCGGGCGGCACGATCCCCATCCGCTGGGCCAGCCGATCGGCCTCCTTGAACCGGCGCAGGTCACCTGTGTAGATGGCGGCTTCGGTGGCGCGGGCGAGGAGGCGGACGGCGGGGTCGATGGGGGCGTCGGCCTGGGCGGCACCGACCCGTGGTTCGGCCGCGGCTTCAGCCACGTCGGCACAAGGCTCGGCGGCCGATCTGGCGACGGCGTCGGGCGCTCCAGGGGCGACGCCCGTTCGAGCGGCGGCCGTGGAAGCCGGAGGCGACACCGGCGACGCCGTTCCTCGAACTCCCCGCGCTCCTCCTCGAACCTCCGCTCCTGTACGCCCCGCCTCTCCCTCCCCCACCCGCACCACAGCCGTCACCAACGCGTCGAACGCCTCCGACGCGTTCCCCGCCCGCAGCGCCAGCACCCCGGTCAGCGCGTCGTCATCCGTCGTCGCCGCCAGCCGGCGCGCGCGGTCCCCGTCGCCGGACTGCCAGGCATAGACGGCGGCCCGGGCCAGCAGACGGGTCTGTTCCCGCGGGTCGGGGCAGAGTTCGGCGCCGCGTTCGGTGAGGGCCCGGGCCAGGGTGAGCCGGCCCGCCTCGCCCGCTCTGCCCGCGGCGGCGCCGAGTTCCGCCGCGAGGCGCCCGCTGGGGCCGAGTGCCCCGGCGCCCCGGTGCCAGGAGCGGTGCGGCGTCTCGCCCTCCGTGCGCAGGACCCGGGCCAGCAGCCGGTGGACGTCGCGCCGGTCCGTCGGTGACCCCGTCTCGTACGCGGCGATCCTCGTCCACGCGTCGCGGTAGACGACCCCGCCCGCCCCCGCGTGCGCGATGCCGGCCGTCTCCGCCGCCTCCAGGGGCCGGGTGTCGAGGCGGGCGGCGGTGACGGCGCGATGGAAGGCGTGGGTGGCGACGGGGTACTGGTCGGCCGCGGCGAGAAGGAGCAACAGGCGGGTGTCGTCCGGGAGTGCGCGGATCTCCGCCCGGTGCGCGCGCAGCAGCGTCGGCGCCAGCTCCGCCGGTTCCGTCGGGAGCGGGTCGAGGCCCGCCGCCTGGCGGTCGGTCAGGCGCGGTACGAGTTCGGCGGCTGCGCGCGGATCGCCGTACACGGCACGCAGCACCCGTACGCGGACGCCTTCGGGGAGTGCGGGAGCCAGTCGCCGCCACACGTCCGCCGTGTGCCGTGGTGGCGAAGTGAGGTCGAGGGGCGGGGGGTTCACCGGAGTCACCACGCCCTTGACGTTACTGGCGAGTTAATTGAACCGTAAAGACCGGCGATTTCGCCGATGCGGCGCGCGTAGACCCCGGCTGACACTCCTGGCGACCCCACACGTTTCAGGAGGCACCATGCAGCGCCACAAGCGTCGTATCGCCACGGCCGTCTCGGCCGTGGGCGCATCGCTCCTTCTGTCTCTCTCCCTCTCCCCCACCTCCGCCCAGGCCGCGGACCGCAACCCCGTCGTCTTCGTGCACGGTCTGAGCAGCTCGGCCAGCAGTTGGAACGACTGGATCGCGGACTTCAAGGCCGACGGCTACACGTCCGCGCAGTTGTACGCCTGGTCGTACGACTGGTCCAAGTCGAACGTCACCACCGCCCAGCAGCTGTCCACCCAGATCAAGAACGTGCTGGCGCAGACCGGCGCCTCGAAGGTCGACCTGGTCGTCCACTCCATGGGCGCGCTCAACTCCCGCTACTACCTGAAGAACCTCGGCGGGACGGCGTACGTGGACGACTTCGTCTCGACCGCCGGCGTGAACCACGGCACGACCACCGCGTCGTGGTGCTCGTGGCTGTACACCTCGTGCGCGGAGATGTACACCGGCAGCTCCTTCCTCACGTCCCTCAATTCGGGCGACGAGACCCCGGGCAGCGTGTCGTACGCCAGCTACTGGTCGAACTGCGACGACTCGCTCACCCCGGACACCACCGCGATCCTCAGCGGCGCGACGAACGTCGGGGTCGGCTGTATCTCGCACACCGAGATGAACAACGACCACGGCGTGTACGAACAGGTGCGCGACTTCATCGCCTGACATCGCCCGGGTTACAGCGGGGGTGCGCGCGGCCCGTACGGGGGACAATCGGGGTAGACCCGCCCTGCCCAGGAGGTCCCCATGCCGCTACGGTCCGCCCGCTCCGGCAAGGTGTCGCGGGATCCCGTGCACCATCCGCTGTTCGCCCGGTTCTACGCCCGTATCAGTGTGAACGCCGAGGCCCGGCTGGGTATGGCCGGGGTGCGCGACCGGCTGCTCGCCGGGCTGTCCGGGCGGGTGCTGGAGATCGGCGCGGGAAACGGCCTGAACTTCGCCCACTATCCGGGCACGGTCTCGGAGGTCGTCGCCATCGAACCGGAGCGTCTGCTGCGGCAGTTGGCGGTGGAGGCCGCTCTGCGCTCCGAGGTGCCGGTGGACGTGGTGCCGGGCGCCGCGGAGGCGCTGCCGGTCAAGAGCGAGGCCTTCGACGCGGTGGTGCTGTCGCTGGTGCTGTGCAGCGTGCGGGACGTGCCGCGCGCGCTCGGTGAGGTACGCCGGGTACTGCGGCCGGGTGGTGTGGTGCGGTTCTTCGAGCACGGCCGGGGCGGCGGGCGCGCGATGACCTTCACCCAGCGGGCCCTCGACCGGACGGTGTGGCCGCCGCTGAACGGCGGCTGTCATGTCTCCCGGGACGCGGTCGCCGCGCTGCGGGACGCCGGGTTCGAACTCGGCCCCCACCGGCGGGTGATGATGCCGGAGAAGGGGCCGGTCCTGCCCACCTCGTACTGCGTACTGGGCACGGCATGGCGGCCGGCGGAGCGGACCGGCTGAATCACAGGCTCCACTGGCGCAGTTCGCGCGCGATGTCGTCGACCGAGGCGTCTCCGTTCTTCACCAGGCGGGCCAGGTCGCGGACCTGCTCCGGTGAGGTGACGACCTTCATGCCGCTGGCGACGAGGTAGGCGTACGCGACGGCGGAGGCGAACAGGGCGTTGGAGCGCTCCAGCGCGGGGACGTGGATGAGGAGTTGGAGGAGTGCTGCCGCGCGGGCGTGCGGGTTGTCGTAGACGGGGACGTCGAATATCTCGGCCTCGTGCCGTGCGACCGCGGCGACCAGGGCTCCCCAGTCGGTGACCCGGGGGTCTCCCGGGGTCTTCTGTTCGGCGAGCATCAGCAGCCAGGCGAGGTCGATCGTGAGGTTGCTCAAGGGCTAGCGGCGACCTTCGCGGGTGCCTTCACGATCCTCCCCCACTCTCGACTTCGCTCGAGCGGGGGGACCCCCATCGAACTCGTCGACGAAGACTGACTCGTACTGCTTCATGAAGTCGGAGGCAGCCTCCACGAAGGTGTGGCCGACCTCCCCGGTGTCCTGTCTGACCAGCTCCTCGATGTAGCGGTTGACGCTCATGCCACGGGCCAGGGCGCGTTCGCGGGCCGCTCGGGCCGTTCCCTCGTCCACTCTCACGTTCAGCTGGGTCTTCGCCATACCTAGAAGCTAGCGCCGTGATGCTAGCACCGGCAAGGGGGCCACCCCTCGGGTGGAATGTGCCCCTTACATCGATACCAGGGGCCCTACCTGGGACGGAGAGGGACCGGGACCAATGGCGGATACCAGATATGGGACGGATCACACTACCCTCGGCGAGACGAGGGAGTCGCGATTGTCCAGGAGGAGGCGGCCTTGTCCACACCTGCTGCGGAGCACGCACCCGGCCATGCGTCGGCCGACGGGATCGCGGCTCGCGCCCGCGGTCTGACCAAGGCGTACGGCTCGGGCGAGACGACCGTGCTGGCCCTCGACTCGGTGGACGTGGACATCACGCGCGGCCGTTTCACCGCGGTCATGGGGCCATCAGGCTCCGGGAAGTCCACGCTGATGCACTGTCTGGCCGGCCTGGACAACGTGTCCGCCGGGCAGGTCTGGCTCGGCGACACCGAGATCACGGGGCTGAAGGAGCGCGAGCTGACCCGGCTGCGGCGGGACCGGATCGGGTTCATGTTCCAGTCGTTCAACCTGATCCCGACCCTGAACGCGGCCGAGAACATCACCCTGCCCATGGACATCGCGGGCAAGAAGCCCGACGAGAAGTGGCTGGACCAGGTCATCGACACGCTCGGGCTGCGGGACCGCCTGAAGCACCGGCCCGCGCAGCTCTCCGGCGGCCAGCAGCAGCGCGTCGCCTGCGCGCGGGCGCTGGCATCCCGGCCCGAGCTGATCTTCGCGGACGAGCCGACCGGCAACCTCGACTCGCGGGCCGGTCTGGAGGTCCTGAGCTTCCTGCGGAACGCCGTCGACGACCTCGGGCAGACCGTCGTCATGGTCACCCACGACCCGGGCGCCGCCGCCCACTCCGACCTGGTGCTCTTCCTCGGGGACGGGCGGATCGTCGACGAGATGGAGCGGCCGACGGCGGAGGCGGTGCTGGAGCGCATGCGTCTTTTTACCGGGGGAAACCCCCAGACCCCCGGCTTCGACGTGATCCGCAGCCAGTTCGAAGGCGACGGCCCCGCACCCGGGGCGATTCCGACGGCCGACGTCACTCGCGACAAGGACTGAGGCCGTGCTGAAGGCGACCCTCCGCAGCTTCCTCGCGCACAAGGGGCGGCTGCTGCTGTCCGCGCTGGCCGTCGTCCTGTCCGTGGCGTTCGTCGCGGGCAGTCTGATCTTCTCGGACACGCTCAGCCGCACGTTCGACCGGCTGTTCGCCTCGACCGCGCCCGACGTCACCGTCAGCCCGCGGGAGAACCTCGACGAGGCGGTGCCCTCCGGCATGACGCCCACCCTGCCGGCCTCGCTCGCCGACCGGGTGGCCCGGATCGACGGGGTGGCCGCCGCGCGCGTGGACGCCGAGGTCGCCAACATCACGGTCGCCGACGACGAGAACGAGTCCGTGGGCCCGACCACCGGCGCCCCCACGATCGGCACCGCCTGGAACCCGACCGAGCGCAGCCCCGTAGAGCTCACCTCCGGCCACGCCCCGCGCGGCCCCGGCGAGGCGCTGCTCGACTCGGAGACCGCCGACAACAAGGACGTACGCGTCGGGGACACCCTCACGGTCATCGCGCCGCCCGGCTCGTTCGAGGTCGAGGTCGTCGGCATCGTCACGTTCACCACCACCAACCCGGGCGCCGCCCTGCTCTTCCTCGACCCCCCGGCCGCGCAGAGCAGGCTGCTGGGCGACGCGCGGGCGGCCAGCAGTATCTCCGTCGACGCCGAGGAGGGCGTGAGCGACGCGCAACTGAAGGAGCGCGTGGCAGCCGCGATCGGCACGGACCACGACATCCGGACCGCCGACGAGCAGGCCGAGTCGGACGTCGAGCAGCTCGGCGGATTCCTCGACGTCATCAAGTACGTCATGCTCGGCTTCGCCGGTATCGCCGTCCTGGTGGGCGTGTTCCTCATCGTCAACACCTTCTCGATGCTGATCGCCCAGCGCACCCGCGAGCTGGGCCTGCTGCGCGCGCTGGGCGCCGACCGGCGCCAGGTCCGCCGCTCGGTCCTCACCGAGGCGGTGCTGCTCGGCCTCGTCGGCTCCACGCTGGGCCTCGCCGTCGGCATCGGGCTGGCCGCCGGGCTCATCGAACTGATGAACGCGCTCGGCATGAACATCAAGGCCTCCGAGATGGTCGTCGGCTGGGCGACGCCCGTCGCGGCGTACGGCGTCGGCCTCGGGGTGACCTTCGTCGCGGCGTACCTCCCGGCCCGGCGCGCTGCGGGCGTCTCGCCGATGGCGGCGCTCGCGGACGCGGAGATCGCGGGCACCGGGCGGCCACTGAGGGTGCGTGCGCTGGTGGGCGGCGTGGTCGGGGCGGCGGGCGTGGCCGCGCTCGTGGGATGCGTGCTCTCGTCGAAGACCGCGACCGCTTCGTCCCTGCTGGGCCTGGGTGTGGTCCTGACGCTCATCGCCACCGTGATCGCGGGCCCGCTCCTGGTCCGCCCCGTGATCCGCGTCCTGGGCGGGGCCTTCCCCGCCCTGTTCGGCTCGATCGGGCGGATGAGCCAGCGCAACGCCCTGCGCAATCCCCGCCGTACCGGGGCCACGGCCGCCGCGCTGATGGTCGGGCTCGCCCTGGTCGGCGGGATGTCGGTGGCCAGCGCGTCCATGACCGAGTCCTTCGACCAGCAGATCGACGACACGCTGGGCGCCGACTTCGTGGTGCAGAACAGCAACTTCGTGCCGTTCCCGCGGGAGGTCACGGACAAGGTGCGCGACACGGAGGGCGCAGGGCTCGTCGTCCGGTCGCGGTTCACGCCGGTCGCGGTACGGCTCCCCGACGGCGACCGCGTCCAGTCGACGGCGGCGGGCTACGACCCGCAGCTCGACGAGGTCGCCAACATCACGTACGCGCAAGGCGACTCGGCGGCCGCGCTCGCGGACGGCAGCATGGCCATGGACCTGGACTTCGCCCGGGACCACGGCGTACGGCTGGGCAGCACGATCCCCGTCGAGTTCCAGGGCGGCCGCTCGACCGAGCTGAAGGTCGGCGCCCTCACCGACCAGGAGTCCGCGGAGGGGTTCGGCACGACGGGCGGCCTGTACTTCGCTCTGGCCACGCTGGAGAAGTTCGCGCCGGGCGGCCAGGACTCCGTGCTGTACGTGAACGCCGCCTCCGGCACGGGCGCGGACGAGCTGCGCGCGAACCTGGAGCGGTCGCTCGACCCGTATCCGCAGGTCGACGTGCGGGACCTGGCCGACTACAAGGAACTGATCCACGACCAGATCGCCGTACTGCTCTACCTCGTCTACGCCCTGCTCGGCCTCGCGATCGTCATCGCGGTGCTCGGCGTGGTCAACACCCTCGCCCTGTCCGTCGTCGAACGCACCCGGGAGATCGGCCTGCTCCGGGCCATCGGCCTCGCCCGCCGTCAGCTGCGCCGGATGATCCGGCTGGAGTCGGTGGTGATCGCGGTGTTCGGCGCGGTGCTCGGCCTCGCGCTGGGCCTGGTGTGGGGCGTGTGCACGCAGCAGGTACTGGCGTTGCAGGGCATGACGGCGCTCGCGATCCCGTGGGGCACGATCGTCGCGGTGGTGATCGGCTCGGCGGTGGTGGGCATCGTGGCGGCACTGCTGCCCGCGCTGCGGGCGTCCCGTATGAACGTCCTGGCGGCGATCGCGCACGAGTGATGGAATCGCGGCAGGCGCTCAAGTCCCGTACAGATGAGGAGAGTTCATGCCGCGTCCGTTCCGCTTCGGAGTCAGTCTGGTCAACCCGTCCCCCGCCGACGAGTGGCGGGCCAAGTGCCGCCGGGCCGAGGAACTCGGCTACGACGTCATCCTCGTCCCGGACCATCTGGGCATGCCGGCGCCGTTCCCGGCCCTGGTAGCGGGGCCGGGTCGACCGAACCGCCGCGCCTGGGCACGTTCGTGCTCAACGCCGGCTTCCGGAACCCGGCTCTGCTCGCCCGTGAGGTCGCCACGACCGACGCGCTGACGGGCGGGCGCCTCGAACTCGGGCTCGGCACCGGCTACGTCCAGGCCGAGCACGACGCTGCGGGTCTGCCCGGGGGTTCGCCGGGCGAGCGCGTGGACCGTCTCCGGTGCACGGTCGAGGAGTTGGGCCGGCTGCTCGACGCCCACGGAGCCGCCGACGCGGGTGCCTCTGCTCGTCGGCGCCGACGGTGACCGGATGCTGCGCCCGACCGCCGAGCACGCGGACATCGCGGCCTTCACCGGCGGCCGCTCGGTGCCGGGCAGTACGACAGGACAGCTGGAGCCGATCACGGCCGGGGAACTCGACGAACGCACCTCGCTCCCGGCCAACGCCACGACGGCATGACTTCGTCGGATGGCGATGCTCCGCCTACCGACTGGCCGTGCACCCCGACCACCGTCGCCAAGGCATCGCCACCGCCCTACCTGCGCCCTCGACAGCCTCGGCCGGCAGGTAGGGCCCTTCTGATGGATCTCCGTGGGAGAACGAGCGGCGTTCGGTACGTGCTCCGGTGCGGCGAGCGTGCGTGCCGAACGCCGCGACGCCGCGACGCCGCGGAGATCCATCAGAAGGGCCCTAAGCGTCGAGCACCGTCTCCGACGGCTTGGCCTCCAGGGCGCATCCGGCCGCCATCGCGGGAGTGTGGCAAGTGCCCGCGGGAAGTTCTTCGGCACGATAGCCGCCACGACGCCGACCGGTACGAGGCGGACCTCGACAGCTCCGGACTGGCCCCGCCACGCACGACGCCTCACCTTCCCCGACGGGACCCGCCAGGGCCACCCGAAGCTGGTCACCCAGGTCGGGTTCGCCCAGTGGATTCGTGACGTCGACTGTTCATACTTGTGAATAATGATCAAGTACAGGTCTATTGACGCGTTCGCAGCAAGCACTTACGTTCCAGGGAAAGCGCTTTCCCCAGCCGCGATGCGGTATTCGGCCATCCGGGCCATTCATGTTCTCGAACCAACCGCATCGTCGCAGGAACCGACATGGAAGGGGTCAGCCACATGCATCTGCCCTCCTGGCGCCGGGCCTGGTCACCCCAGCGTTCTCACCGCTGGGAAGAACGCGCCGGACCACACGATCACGATGACCTCGCGGCCGGCACTGACGACCTCGAAGGCCCAGGCCACAGCGGAGCCACCGACCCGATCCACATCGAGAAGAGCACTCACATCCGGGCCGACCAGCGACCGGCCCAGCGACAGGTCGGCAGCCTCAACGGCCTGCCGAAACGACCACGGCATGGAGCAGCAACACCCAGCATTCGAAGGCGAATGGGGAGACGAGGATGAGACGACCAGTCGCACTGCGACTCTTTGCGGCGCTGGCCACGATGGCCCTTGCGGCCGCGACCGGTGCGGTTCTGTCCATACCCGAGGCATCGGCAGCGACCGGTAGCGCCACCGGCTACGCGACCCAGAACGGCGGGACCACCGGCGGTGCGGGCGGGCAGACGGTGCGGGCCACCACGGGAACCGCGATCCATGCGGCCCTGTGCGGCCGGGCCAGTAGCAGCACCCCGATCACCATCGAGGTCGAGGGGACCATCAACCACGGCAACACCAGCCAGGTGTCGGGCGACAGCTGCAACACCGCCGCTGGCGTGATCGAGCTCAAGCAGATCAGCAACGTCACGATCATCGGAGTCGGCAGCGGAGCCGTCTTCGACCAGTTGGGCATCCACGTTCGCGACGCCAGCAACATCATCATCCAGAACGTGACCGTCCGGAACGTCAAGAAGTCGGGCTCCCCCACGTCCAACGGTGGTGACGCCATCGGCATGGAGAGCAACGTCCGCAACGTCTGGGTCGATCACGTCACCCTGGAGGCGTCGGGTGGGGAGTCGGAGGGGTTCGACGGCCTCTTCGACCTGAAGAACAACACCCAGTACGTCACCCTGTCCTACAGCATCCTGCGCAACTCCGGCCGCGGTGGCCTCGTCGGGTCCAGCGAGACCGACCTCTCGAACGGCTTCATCACGTACGACCACAACCTGTACGAGAACATCGACTCCCGCGCGCCCCTGCTGCGTGGCGGCACGGCCCACATGTACAACAACCACTACGTGAGCCTCAACGAGTCCGGCATCAACTCCCGAGCCGGAGCTCGCGCCAAGGTGGACAACAACTACTTCAAGGACTCCAAGGACGTCCTGGGCACCTTCTACACCGACGCGGCCGGTTACTGGCAGGTCAGCGGCAACATCTTCGACAACGTGACCTGGTCCAGCCCCGGTAGCGAGAACAACCCGGCCGGCCCCGACCCGCAGTCCAACACCACCGTCAGCATCCCTTACCCCTACAGTCTCGATGAGGCCAGTTGTGTGCCGACCGTCGTGAGCCAGACGGCAGGCGCCAACAAGGGTCTGCAGGTGTCGAACGGCACTTGCTCGCCGCAGACACCGACGCCGACAACGACACCGACCAGCCCCACGCCGACACCCACCGACCCCGCGCCGGGACCGACCCAGCCCAGCGGGACCAACCTCAGCATCGGGGCCGACTCCGACGGCTCCAGCAAGGCCAGCGGGACGAGCTACGGCAACGTGCGGGACGGCGACATGAGCACCTACTGGTCGCCGACCGGCTCGACCGGTTCCATCTCGATCAAGTGGGGCTCCGCCACCACAGTGTCCGTGATCAACATCCGGGAGGCGTCAGGCTCCGCAGGCAGCATCGGGTCCTGGAGGGTCATCAACCAGGACACCGGCGCCGTCCTGGCCTCCGGCAGCGGGGCGGGCGTCATCACCTTCTCCCGGACCTTGCTGCACAAGATCACCTTCGAGATCACCAGCTCGACCGGCACGCCGCAGGTCGCTGAGTACGAGACCTACGCCGGGTAGCAGCACGGTCCCGCTGTCCGCCCAGGTCCGGCATACCCCGGACCCACCGGGCAGCAGCAACGCACCCGGCATCGACGACGGGACCGCTACCCACTGCTGTTCTCCCGGAACGGGGGCCGTCAGATGCGACGGCCCCCGGCCTCGAACCGTCCCGCCGCCCACGGCCTCGACGACGCCGCCATCACCGCGCCGCGCGCCTGGGCAGGACGCAGTCCGACTCGCCGGGGCGCCGTCCTGGATGGCTTGGTCATTCACCACGTGAACCCGTGAGCCACGAGGAATCGGCCGGCGGGCGCGTGGCCTGCACGGCCCCGGGACCAGGCCCGCTCCTCTCTCGATTCCTCGGCACGGAAGCTCTGACAGAGAACGCCTTGGCGTGAGGGCTTCCACGACCAGTGTCCGTCTCACCAGCATCACCAGTCACATCCGCCTGCGCCATTCGCCCGCAGAGCGGGCGCAGAGTATGGGCCAGTCCGGCCATCGCCGCCACGTTCATCACGCCGAGCGGGATCAGGACGACCATCAGCCCGGCGCAGCATCCAACGCAGTAGGCGCCGTGGTGGACGCCCACCCGCAGCTTGCGGCTTGCGGCTTGCGGCTTGCGGCTTGCGGCTTGCGGCTTGCGGCTTGCGGCTTGCGGCTTGCGGGAAACCGCGACCAAGCCCACCCCTCCCTCGGTTCCCCGCCAGGGAAACCGCTCGCCAGACAGGCTGGTGCTCTGCTTGGCTCACCCCATGAGTGATCTTCACATCCGCTGCGCCACCCTCTCGGACATCGACACCGTGCTGCAGTTCTGGCAAGACGCCGCGGAAGGAACCAGCATCAGCGACGACCACGACGGAATGGCGCGACTCATCACACGAGACCCCGAAGCCCTACTCATCGCAGAGCGCGACGGCCTCCTCACCGGAACCGTCATAGCCGGCTTCGACGGATGGCGGTGCTCCGCCTACCGACTCGCCGTACACCCCGACCACCGACGGCAAGGCATCGCCACCGCCCTGCTGGAAGCCGCCGAACAACGCTTCGCCACCCTGGGCGGACGACGCGCCGACGCCATGGTCCTGGAGGCCAACGAACGGGCCCACCACGCGTGGGCCGCCTCTGGCTACCATCGCGAGGACCACTGGCGACGCTGGGTCAAGCCCCTATAGATGCGGGCAGGGGCGTTTGTGAGCTGCCAGGATTCGACGGCTGGCGCTGCCACCTGTACCGGCTCGCGGTGTACCCGGAGCGCCGTCGCCGGGGCATCGGCTCGGCGCTGCTCACCGCCGCCGAGGAGCGGTTCGTACGGCTGGGCGGACGCCGTGGTGACGCGATGGTGCTGCAGCGCAACGAGACCGCGCAGCACGCCTGGCGTGCGGCGGGGTACACGCCCGAGGAGAAGTGGCGGCGCTGGGTGAAGCCCCTCGCCGACTGATCAGCTCTGCCGACCAAACAACTTTACCCGTCCTTTACTATTGAGGGACCACTTCGGTCCTCCAAGTGAAAGGTGTGAGCGTCCGCCCATGGGCGAGCCTCCCAGTACGCGACATCGCGCGATCCTCCTCACCCTGTCCGACCATGGGACGGAGGTGACCCGATGACCGAAGTGCTCCTCCTGCTGGTGGCGATCCTGTTGTCGCTCGCCTGCGGTGCCTTCGTCGCGGCCGAGTTCTCGCTGACCACGGTCGAGCGCAGCGAGCTGGAACGCGCCGTGGAGCGCGGCGAGCGGGGCGCGGCCGGCGCCCTGAAGGCCGTACGGAACCTGACGTTCCAGCTCTCTGGTGCCCAGCTCGGCATCACCGTCACCAACCTGGTCGTCGGCATGCTCGCCGAGCCGTCCATCGCCGCGCTGATCGCGGACCCGCTGGAGTCGGCCGGTATCTCGCGCTCGGCGTCGTCGTCGATCGCGCTGGTGCTGGGTACGGCGTTGTCGACCGTGTTCCTGATGGTCGTCGGCGAGCTGGTGCCGAAGAACTGGGCGATCTCGTCGCCGCTGGCCGTGGCCAAGACGGTCGGCAACGCGCAGCGCTGGTTCAGCGCCGCCTTCCGCCCCTTCATCACCCACCTCAACGACACCGCGAACCGTGTGGTGCGCCTCTTCGGCGTCGAGCCGACCGAGGAACTGGCCGCCGCGCGCGAACCGCAGGAGCTCGCGGCGCTCGCCCGGCACTCCGCGAAGCAGGGCGCCCTGGAGGCGGACACCGCGGAGCTGTTCGTACGAACCCTGAACCTGGCCGACCTGACCGCGGAGAACGTGATGACGCCGCGCGTCCAGGTGATCGCCCTGGAGGCGCAGGCGACCTGCGAGGACGTGGCGAACGCGACGCGGGCGACGGGCCTGTCCCGGTTCCCGGTCTACCGCGGCAGCCTCGACTCGGTCGTCGGCACCGCGCACATCAAGGACGTCCTGGCGGTGCCCGCCGAGCGCCGGCTCCGCGTCCGGGTCTCCGAGCTGATGCGTGAGCCGCTGCTCGTCCCGGAGTCGCTCACCGTCGACCGGCTGCTGGACCGGCTGTCCGGCAAGCGCACCATGGCCGTGGTCATCGACGAGTACGGCGGTACGGCGGGGGTGGCCACGCTGGAGGACATCGTCGAGGAGGTCGTCGGCGAGGTACGGGACGAGCACGACCCGCACGAGACGCCCGACCTGGCCCCGGCGGGCAGCGACGACGAGGGCCGCGCGCTGTTCTCGGCCGACGGTTCGGCCCGAGTGGACCAGCTCGCGCGCGTCGGCCTGAAGGCGCCCGAGGGCCCGTACGAGACGCTCGCCGGGCTCGTCGCGACGAAGCTCGGCCGAATCCCGGAGGTCGGCGACTCGGTGGAGGTCGTCGGCTGGCGCCTCGACGTGGTCGACGCCGTCGGCCGCAGGGCCGCACGCGTACTGCTGCACGCGCCGTTCTACAACGCGACCGAGGAGGAGGCCCGATGACCGCCGTCCAGTTGCTGGTCGGTCTGGCGACGCTGGTCGCCAACGCCTTCTTCGTGGGCGCCGAGTTCGCACTGATCTCCGTGCGGCGCTCGCAGATCGAGCCATACGTCGAAAAGGGGGCGGAGGGCGACCGGCGGGCCAAGGCGGTGCTGTGGGGCCTGGAGCACGTGTCCGCGCTGATGGCGGCCGCGCAGCTCGGCATCACGCTGTGCACGCTGGTCCTGGGTATCGTCGCGGAACCGGCGATCGAGCATCTGCTGGAGCCGGTGTTCCACGCGGTCGGCATCCCGGCCGGGGCCGGGCACGCCGTGTCCTTCGTGATCGCGCTGGCCCTGGCGACGTATCTGCACATGCTGCTCGGCGAGATGGTGCCGAAGAACATCGCGCTCGCGGAACCGGTGCGCAGCGCGCTGCTGCTCGGCCCGCCGCTGGTCGCCCTGGCCCGGGCCCTGCGTCCGGTGATCTTCACGATCAACGCCTTCGCGAACACCCTGCTGAAGCTGATGCGGGTCGAGACCAGAAACGAGGTCACCGCGACCTTCTCCGGCGTGGAACTGGCCCAGATCGTCAAGGACGCAGGCGAGGCAGGCCTCATCGACGACCGGGCGCGGGAGCGGCTGCACGACGCCCTGGAGCTGGGCCGCCGGCCGGTGCGGGATGTCGTACTCCCGCTGGAACACGTCGTCTACGCGCGCGTGGGCGTCACGCCGGAGGAACTGGAACGGCTGTCGGCCGAGTCCGGGTTCTCCCGCTTCCCGGTGGTCGACCAGACCCGCCGGATCGTCGGCTATCTGCACGTCAAGGACGCGCTGGACGCCTCCCCGCGGGACGTGCCGTTCCGGGTCCGGGAGATGCGGCCCATCGCGCGCGTGCGGGAGAGCACACCGCTGGACGACGTCCTCACCGCGATGCGGGGCAGCCGTACGCATGTGGCGGCCGTGCTCGGTGACGACGGGCTGCTGTCGGGGCTGGTGACGATGGAGGACGTGCTGCAGGAGCTGTTCGGGCAGCAGGCGTGAAGCACGGGCGACCAGGCCGACCGACCGACGGGTATGTGCACGGGATACCATCTCTGTCGCCATGCAGACGAACCCCACTCACACCAGCCTGGTCGCCGTCGGCGACTCCTTCACCGAGGGCATGTCGGACCTGCTCCCGAACGGCTCCTACCGGGGCTGGGCCGACCTCCTCGCCGGACGGATTGCCGCCCGCACACCCGGCTTCCGGTACGCCAACCTCGCGGTGCGCGGGAAGCTGATCGGACAGATCGTCGACGAGCAGGTCGACGTGGCGGCGGCCATGGAGCCCGACGTGATCACCCTGGTGGGCGGGCTCAATGACACACTGCGGCCGCAGTGCGACATGGACCGTGTGCGCGGGCTCCTGGAGCAGGCCGTGGAGCGGCTGGCCCCGGCGTGCAAGCAGCTGGTGCTGATGCGCAGCCCGGGGCGCCAGGGTCCGGTCCTGGAGCGGTTCCGGCCGCGCATGGAGGAGCTGTTCGCCTGCGTCGACGACCTGGCGGAGCGGCACGGCGCGGTCGTCGTCGACCTGTACGGGGCGCCGTCGCTCGGCGACCCGCGGATGTGGGACGTGGACCGGCTGCATCTGACGGCCGAGGGCCACCGCCGGGTCGCGGAGGCGGTGTGGCAGACGCTCGGCTACGACCCCGAGGACACCGAGTGGCGCACACCGATGCCGGCCACACTGCCACCGGGGTGGGCCGCGCGCCGGGTCGCGGACGCGCGGTTCGCCAGGCAGCACCTGCTGCCCTGGATAGGGCGGCGCCTGACGGGCCGCTCGTCAGGCGACGGTCTGCCACCGAAGCGGCCCGAACTGCTGCCGTACGAGGGTCCGGCGGCGTAGGCCCACGAGGCGATGCGGGTCGAAGCGGGGGGCTTGGGGGTGAATCCCCCAGGGCGTGCAGAGGCGGAGCCCTCAGCATGACGTGCAGAGGCAGAGCGCTCAGCGCAATGCAGGGGCGAAGCTCCGCGCGAGGATACGAGGATACGGAGGGCCGGAGCCCAGCGAGGGGGACAGGGGTGCGCAGTCCCCGCCGGAGTACGGGAGGCAGCCCAGCGAGGGGCGCCGGGCCGAAGCGTCGCGCGGGATACGAGGGCGGAGCCCAGCGAGGGGTGCAGGGGACGCAGTCCCCGCCTGGGTACGGGGCGGAGCCCCAGTGCCCTCGCGCACCCCACCCCGCCTTCCAGCCGACCCGGCTGCCCCAGCCCATCCTCCAGGGGCGGAGCCCCTGGAGGATGGGACGAGTAGGGGCGGCGGGGGCGAGGACCTTCCGGCCGTGTCGCAAGACACCTCGGGGGCGTGACGCAGGTCTCGTAGGTTCCGCCGAAGGCAACCGTGGCGCTGGCCTGCACGAATCGCCAGTAGAATCCGTACACGTGACTTCTGCGCCCGCCAAGCCCCGCATCCCGAACGTCCTCGCCGGACGCTACGCCTCCGCCGAGCTCGCCACGCTCTGGTCGCCCGAGCAGAAGGTGAAACTGGAGCGTCAGCTCTGGCTCGCCGTGCTGCGGGCCCAGAAGGACCTCGGGATCGAGGTGCCGGACGCGGCGATCGCCGACTACGAGCGTGTCCTCGACACCGTCGACCTGGCCTCCATCGCCGAGCGCGAGAAGGTCACCCGGCACGATGTGAAGGCGCGGATCGAGGAGTTCAACGACCTCGCCGGGCACGAGCACGTACACAAGGGCATGACGTCCCGCGACCTCACGGAGAACGTCGAGCAGCTCCAGATCCGGCTCTCGCTGGAGCTGGTGCGCGACCGTACGGTGGCCGTGCTGGCCCGCCTCGGCAAGCTGGCCGGCGAGTACGCCGAGCTGGTCATGGCCGGCCGCTCCCACAACGTCGCCGCGCAGGCCACCACCCTCGGCAAGCGTTTCGCGACCGCCGCCGACGAGCTGCTCGTCGCGTACGGCCGGGTCGAGGAACTGCTCGGCCGCTACCCGCTGCGCGGCATCAAGGGCCCGGTCGGCACGGCTCAGGACATGCTCGACCTGCTCGGCGGGGACGCCGCCAAGCTGGCGGACCTGGAGGGGCGGATCGCCCGGCACCTGGGCTTCTCCGAGGCGTTCACCTCGGTCGGTCAGGTGTACCCGCGGTCGCTGGACTACGAGGTCGTGACCTCGCTGGTGCAGCTCGCGGCGGCGCCGTCGTCGCTGGCGAAGACGATCCGGCTGATGGCCGGGCACGAGCTGGTGACCGAGGGCTTCAAGCCCGGCCAGGTCGGCTCCTCCGCGATGCCGCACAAGATGAACACGCGGTCCTGCGAGCGCGTCAACGGCCTGATGGTCATCCTGCGCGGCTATGCCTCGATGACCGGCGAGCTGGCGGGCGACCAGTGGAACGAGGGCGATGTGTCCTGCTCGGTGGTGCGCCGGGTCGCGCTGCCGGACGCGTTCTTCGCGCTCGACGGTCTGCTGGAGACGTTCCTGACGGTGCTCGACGAGTTCGGGGCGTTCCCGGCGGTCGTGGCCCGTGAGCTGGACCGTTACCTGCCGTTCCTCGCCACCACCAAGGTGCTGATGGGCGCGGTGCGCGCGGGCGTCGGCCGTGAGGTCGCGCACGAGGCGATCAAGGAGAACGCCGTCGCGTCCGCGCTGGCGATGCGCGAGCAGGGCGCCGAGCGCAACGAACTCCTCGACAAGCTGGCCGCCGACGAGCGCATCCCGCTCCACCGGGACCAGCTGGACGCCCTGATGGCCGACAAGCTGTCCTTCACGGGCGCCGCGGCCGACCAGGTCGGCATCGTCGTCGGCCGCATCGAGGAACTCGTCAAGCAGCACCCGGAGGCCGCCGGCTACACCCCCGGAGCAATCCTCTGACCCGCTTCACCCCGGCGCAGCTGGAGGCCGCCCGCGACCGTCTGGTACCGGACGTGATCGCGGACGGCCTCCGCGTGCTGTTCTGCGGGATCAATCCCGGCCTGATGACGGCGGCGACGGGCCATCACTTCGCCCGCCCCGGCAACCGGTTCTGGCCGGTGCTGCAGCTGTCCGGCTTCACGCCGCGGCTCATGAAGCCATCGGAGCAGGGCGAGTTGCTGTCGTACGGCCTCGGCATCACGAACGTCGTGGCGCGGGCGACCGCCCGGGCCGACGAGCTGAGCGCGGAGGAGTACCGCGAGGGCGGGCGGCTGCTGGCGTCGAAGGTCGCGCGGTCGCGGCCGGGGTGGCTGGCCGTGGTGGGGGTCACCGCGTACCGGGCGGCCTTTGACGACCGGAAGGCCCAGGTGGGGCCGCAGGAGCGGATGATCGGGGACACGCGGGTGTGGGTGCTGCCCAACCCCAGCGGGCTGAACGCGCATTGGACGGCAGCGACCATGGCGGAGGAGTTCGCGCGGCTGCGGGTGGCCGCGGAGGGCTAGTGGGTCATGCCGGGGCGGTGTTCGTGACGACGACGAACACGTGGGGCTGTTCCTCGGCGTCATGGTCGGCGACCGCCACGGTGACCCAGCGGCCGGTGTCGCTCGCTTCCCAGGTACGCAGTTCGACCGCCAGGGCGCTGAGCCTCGACCAGGGTTCGGGTATGTGTTCACCACGAGCGATGCGCTCGGCGAGGGTCACGGTCCCCCAACGCGACGGCTCTCCCCACCGCGTGGTCAACCGCTCGGTGACCGCCGCCTCGTAGGCGTAGCAGTCGTCCGCGTCCGGCCAGTCTCGCTGCCCTAACCCGGCCATGTGGTAGCCGGGTCCGCCCGTGTCCTCGTCCGGCCCGGTGCGCGCCGCCGGGAAGTCCCGGGTGCACAGCAGGTCGATCAGGGCGAGGTCGTTCGCGATGTCCATGTGATCCAGTAAAGCGGCCGGCACTGACAATTGGCGTGGCGTCAGGCACCTCGGGGTCAGGCGTCCCGGCGCCGCACGCTCCACGCGCCCGCGAGCAGCGCGGCCGCCGACCAGAGCGCGGTCACCCCCAGGCCGGCCCAGGGGCCGAGGGGGCCGTCCCACGTCTCGTCGAACACCACTTGGCCGGCCCTGTCGGGCAGGACGTCGGCGACCGTGCCCGACAGGTCGCCGATCACGAAGGAGACGATGAGCAGGAACGGGATCAGGATGCTGAGCGTGGCGACGCCGCTGCGCAGCAGGGCGGTGAGTCCGGCCGCGAGCAACGCCATCAGCGTGAGGTAGACACCGCAGCCCACGACTCCGCGCAGCCCCTCGCTCCAGGTGAGCCCGTCGGCCTTGGCCCCGAGGACGGCCCGACCCACGGCCAGACACACGCCCCCGGTCACGAGGCCGACGGCGAGAACGGGTGCGGCGACAGCCACCGCCTTGGCCGCGAACCAGCGTCCGCGATGCGGCACCGCGGCGAGGCTGACGCGCAGGGCGCCGCCCTGGAACTCGGACGAGACGGCCGTCGAACCGAACGCGATCGCCGCGATCTGTCCGAAGCTGACACCGAAGAAGACCGAGGACAGCGCGTCGAAGTCGGCGCCGTCGCTGTCCACTCCGGCGAGCGCGGAGATGGCGGCGGTGACGAGCAGGACCGCGCACAGGCCGCCGACCAGCGAGCGCAGGGTACGGATCTTGATCCACTCCGAGTGGAGCACGGGCGTGAATGCCATGGTCAGGCCTCCTGGGACGGTGCGGTGAACTCGGTTTCGGTTGCCGTCAGGTCGAGGTAGGCCTGCTCCAACGTGCCCTCTTCCGCGGCCAGTTCGAGGAGCGGGACGCCCGAGGCGGAGGCCAGGAGGCCGATGTCGTCCACGCGTGCGTGGCGCACGGTCCAGTGCCCGTCCTCGTGCTCCGCGGCGTCGTGACCGTGCTGGGCGAGGATGTGCTTGAGGGCGGTGGGGTCCGACGTGCGGACGCGGACGCGTGGCTGTACGCGCGCGTGGATGAACTCCCGCATCGGGGTGTCGGCCAGCAGGCGTCCCCGGCCGAGGACCACGAGGTGGTCGGCGAAGGACGCGGTCTCGTTCATGAGATGGCTGGAGACCAGGACGGTGCGGCCCTCCGCCGCGAGTCGGCGCAGCAACTGCCGGATCCAGATGATGCCTTCGGGGTCCAGGCCGTTGGAGGGCTCGTCGAGCAGAACGATCTCGGGGTCGCCCAGCAGGGCGGCGGCGATGCCCAGTCGCTGGCGCATGCCCAGGGAGTACGTCTTCACCCGGCGCCGTGCGACCGACGCCAGGCCGGTCTCCTCCAGTACCTCGTCGACCCGGCCCCGCGGGATACGGTTGCTCGCCGCCAGGGCGCGCAGATGGTCGCGGGCGGTGCGGGAACCATGGGCGGCCTGGGCGTCGAGCAGGGCGCCCACATGGCGCAGGGGTTCGGTGAGTGTGGCGTAGGGGCGGCCGGCGAGGGTGGCGGTCCCGGAGGTCGGCCGGTCGAGGCCGAGGACGAGCCGCATGGTGGTGGACTTTCCGGCGCCGTTGGGGCCGAGGAAGCCGGTGACGCGGCCGGGGCGGACGCTGAAGGTGAGGGCGTCCACGGCGCGCCGGGTGCCGTACTCCTTGGTGAGGTCCTGGACGTCGATGCTGGTCATGGCAGCAGCGTGACGGTCCGGGCGGGGTCGGGTCCTCCCCCGCCGGTGGAGATCGTCTCCCCCGCCCGGGGGAGGCCGGTTGTCAGTGGCGGGTGGCACGATGTCCAAATGGCCCGCATTCTGCGCCCGTTGATTCGGGGGACGACCTACACGCGCTTTCTGCACCTTTGGGTGCCGATGCTCATGGTCAGCGTGTGGATGTTCATCGACCCGTCGACGCCGTGGGTGCCCGCGGCCGTGCTGATCCCGGTCGGACTGATCCCTGCCGTGCGGATGGGCGAGGGCGTGCAGGCGCGGCTGTTGCTGACGCCGGGCGAGGAGGAGGGCTCGGGGATCTCGCTGGCGCCGTCGGCGAGTTGGCGGGACCGGCTGCGCACCGTTCTGTGGCTGGAGGTGCGCATGCTGCTGGGGGCGGGGGCGGTGTTCAGCACCGTCTGGCTGCCCGGCATCGCCTACGAGCTGGTCGCGACGGCGTTCGGCCAGGTGCCACAGGACATGCCCGTGCTGCGCGACGCGGACCCGCACTGGTCCTACGCCGTCCTGGCCCTGCTCCCCCTCATCGCGTTCGGTGCGCTGGTGGTCGGCCTCGGCGAACTGGTCACAGCGGTGGCCCGCCGGCTTCTCGGCCCGTCCGCCGCCGAGCGCCTCGCCGCTCTCGAGGAGCGCACCGAGCAGTTGTTGGAGCGCAACCGCATCGCCCGTGAGCTGCACGACTCGATCGGGCACGCGCTGACCGTCGCCGTGGTGCAGGCGGGCGCCGCGCGGGCGGCCGGGGATCCCGCGTTCACCGATCGGGCCCTGGAGGCCATCGAGGAGACCGGGCGGGCCGCACTGGACGATCTGGAGCGCGTACTCGGCGTCCTGCGGGAGTCGGAGCGGCCGGTCAGCAGCAGGCCGACGCTGGCGGACGCCGACGGGCTGCTGGACTCCGCCCGCGCCTCCGGGGCGAAGGTCGACGCCGAGCTGACCGGGCCGCTGGACACCGTGCCGGGACCGGTCTCCCGCGAGGGCTACCGCATCCTCCAGGAGTCACTGACCAACGTGCTGCGGCACGCGGGCGCCGTTCCCGTCCGGGTCCGCATCGACGTCGCGGACGGTGCGCTCGGTCTGGAGGTCCGCAATCCGCTGACGGCCGGGATACCCGGCCCTGGCCGGGGCAGTGGCCTGCGCGGGATACGTGAGCGCGCGGCCCTGCTCGGCGGCTGTGCGCGGACCGGCCCGGCGGACGGCGACTGGCAGGTACAGGTCGAGCTGCCGTTGCGCTGATCTACGCTGGCCGGATGCCGGTCACCGTTCTCCTCGTCGACGACGAACCCCTCGTACGCGCCGGTCTGCGGGCCGTGTTGGAGGCGCAGCCCGACATCGAGGTCGTCGGGGAGGCGGCCGACGGGGCGGGGGTGATCCCGCTGGTGCGGCAGCTGCGGCCGGACGTGGTCGCCATGGACGTACGGATGCCGCTGCTGGACGGGATCGAGGCCACGCGCGCGGTGCTGCGGACGGTCGACGCGCCGCCGAAGATCCTCGTCATCACGACGTTCGAGAACGACGAGTACGTGTACGAGGCGCTGCGGGCCGGTGCCGACGGGTTTCTGCTGAAGCGGGCCAGGCCGGCGGAGATCGTGCACGCCGTGCGGCTGGTCGCCGAGGGCGAGTCGCTGCTGTTTCCGGCCTCGGTGCGGCAGCTCGCCGCGCAGTACGGCGACGAGGGCGGGAACCGGGCGGCTCGGGCCGTGATGGAGCGGGCCCGGCTGACCGAGCGGGAGGCGGAGGTGCTGCGGCTGATGGCGCGCGGGCTGTCGAACGCGGAGATCGCGGCCCGGCTGGTCGTCGGGACCGAGACCGTGAAGTCCCATGTCAGCTCCGTACTGGCGAAGTTGGGGGCACGGGACCGCACGCAGGCGGTGATCGCTGCGTACGAGTCGGGGTTCGTGGCGCCGGGCTGAGCCGGGCCCGGCCGGGCCGGGCCGTGGGGCGGAGTGCGCCCAGCACTCGCCGGGGCCTGCCGCGACGAGTACGATCCGGCCAACATCCGCATGAGCTGGGAGGACGGACGGTGGCTCGGCTGACCGGCGGGGATCCGTCGCTGCTGCGAAGGATCAACTCCGCGGTGGTGCTGCACGCGCTGCGTGCCACGGATGCCGCGACACTGACCGAGATCACCCGGGTGACCGGGCTGTCCCGGCCGACCGTCGAGGGCGTCGTCGAGGGGCTCATCGAGGCGGGGTACGTCGTCGAGAAGGCGGCGGACGAGAGTGTCGTACGGCGGCAGGGGCGGCCCGCGCGACGGTACCGGTTCCGGGCCGAGGCCGGGCATCTGCTGGGCCTGGAGATCGGGTCGCACCGGGTCGCCGCGCTCCTCGCCGACCTGGACGGGCGGGTGTTCGGGGCCATCGCCAAGGACGTCGACGAGACGGCTTCTGCCGACGAGCGGCTGGAACGGCTGCGCACCGCGGTGGCCGAGTTGCTGCGCCGGGCCGGCGTCGCGCGCGGCTCGCTGCGGGCCGTGGGGGTGGCCACGCCGGGGATCGTCGAGGCGGACGGCACGGTACGGCTGGGCGCCGCGCTGCCCGAGTGGACGGGGCTGCGGCTGGGCGAGCGGCTGAGCCGTTCCTTCAAGTGTCCGGTCCTGGTGGAGAACGACGCCAACGCCGCGGCCGTCGCCGAGCACTGGAAGGGGTCCGCCACCGAGTCCGACGACGTGGTGTTCGTGCTGGCAGGGCTGAGTCCCGGGGCCGGTTCGCTGATCGGCGGGAAGCTGCACCGCGGGTACGGCGGGGCGGCCGGCGAGATCGGCGCGCTGCATCTGCTGGGCCGCGAGGTGACCCCCGAGACCCTGCTGTCCACCACGGACGAGCCCCTGCGTCCGCTCGACGAGCACGCGGTCGCCGAGGTGTTCGCGCGGGCCCGCGAGGGCGACCAGGGGGCCCGCGCGGCCGTCGACCGCTTCATCCAACGGCTGGTCCACGACGTGACCGCCCTGGTCCTGGCCCTCGACCCCGAGCTGGTCGTCGTGGGCGGCTGGGCGGCGGGCCTGGACGGCGTGCTGGAGCCGCTGCGTCGCGAGTTGGCCCGCTACTGCCTGCGCCCGCCGAAGGTCGCCCTGTCCCTCCTCGGCGAGGCAGCGGTGGCGACGGGGGCGCTACGGCTCGCTCTCGACCATGTGGAGGAGCAGTTGTTCGCGGTGGAGGGCACGGTTACGGGGCGTCGGTGACGGGCGCTCCGCGGGGGGCCGGGTGACTGCTGCGGCTCCGGCGAGCGGTCCCTGCGGGGCATGGCGCAGGGTTCGAATTCACGGCTCGATCCCCGAGGGGTGCGGCGCAGGCTTCGGCTCTCGCGACCGGTCCCCGAGGGACACAGCGACCCGTACGACTCCACAGCGGGCACTGCGACGGCTGCCGCGCTGACGGCCACTCCCCACGGGGATACGTCGACCGCTTCCGCGCCGGCGGGCGATCCGCGAGCCGTGCGTGGCTCCGGCGAGGGGCTCAACGCGGGTGGGTGAGACGCGACGTGGCCGAGGCGGAGTACGCGGGTGCGTGGGCGAAGACCGAGGCAGCACGGTGGCCGCCCGCCACGGCATATCGGCGACACCCGGCTCCCGTGCGGCGCGGCACGTCAACAACACCGGCCTCCGCCCGGCCCGGCACACCACCTGCGCGTGGCCTCCGGGTGGGCGAGGTGGTGCAGCGGTGCGGAGTTCGTGGCTCCGCAGGTCATCGAGGCGGGGCCAGCCGGCTTCCTCCGGGTCGCGGCACTGAGGCCCGCGAACAACGCGGCCGGCCGAGACGCGAACCGACCGGCTTCTCCGGCCCGGCGCCCGGCGGTGCCGCGCGGTCCATAGGCCCACCCCGCGGGAGGGGACCGCCCCCCTGCGCCCGGCACGACCTACCAGCCGCGCCCGACTACCGCAGTACACGGCTCACACCAGCGCGCCGCCTTCGCGCGGCACGAAACACAAACGTGCCGCGCCCCGGACGAGTTCCGGAAGCGCGGCAGGTGGAGTCGTGCTGCGGTGCGGTCAGGACGCGCGGCGTTCCGGGGCCTGGTGGATTTCCACTCCGCCGGAGTCGCCGAAGGTCAGGCGGCAGGTGTCGGCCCGGTATGTCGCGACGGAGAGCGCGGCGGTGCGGCCTGCGGTGAGGAAGCGGGTCGTGACGACGAGGACAGGGGCCCCGGGGAGCCGGTCCAGCTGCTTGGCGTCGTCCGCGCGGGCCGAGCCCAGCTCGACGGCGTTGTCCTGGCCCTCCAGCTCCAGCCGCTGCAGCTCGCGCAGTACCGCACGCGCGCGTGCCGCCCCCGACGGGGCGTCGATGGCGGGGAGAGCGGGCACCGAGGACTGCGGGACGTAGAGCAGCTCGGCGGCGACCGGCTGGCCGTGCGTCACACGGGAGCGGCGCACGGTGTGCACGAGTTCGTCGTGCCTGATCTCCAGGGCGTCGGCGACGGACGCGGACGCGGCCTCCAGCCTGCAGTCGGCGGGCTGCCAGTCGTCGCCGACCGTGCCCGGCCAGGCGTGCTGCTCGGTGCCGACGGACACGCCCACGCGCGGCGGGGCGACGGTCGTACCGACACCGCGGCGGCGCTGCAGCCGGCCTTCCAGTTCGAGCTGTTCCAGGGCCTGGCGGAGCGTCGCGCGGGCGACGCCGAAGCGCGCTGCCAGGTCGCGCTCGTTGGGCAGGATCTCGCCCACGGAGAACTCGGAGTCCAGTGCCTCACTGAGCACGGTCCTGAGATGCCAGTACTTCGGTTCCGGCACCGATTCCAGCTGCGTGGTCCCCACCCTGTCCTCCGCAATCGCCGTGGCCCATCGGCGTTTTAGCGCCCTTGTTTATTAAAGGTTGTTGCACTTCTCTGCGACCATAAGGCGGCCCTCACCCTTGGTCAAGACCAATCCAGGCGTTCGTCAGTCGCGCAGCCAGGGGGCTAGCATGCCGCCGCGTTTCAGGGTGGCGAGGACGAGGGCGACATCCACGGAGACCGCGTCCCGCAGCCAGGCGGACCGGGTGACGACGTCGTGGAGCGTCGGCTCGTCGGGGAACGCCGCCAGCACCAGCAGCTGGTGCTCGCCGGTCACGAAGCTGACGTACCGGACGTGGGCGGACTCGACCAGCGCGGCCGCCACCGCCTCGGCCCGGGACGGTACGGCGCGGATCCGCAGCACCGCCTCCACCGGCAGCCCCAGCAGTGCCGGCTCGATCACGGCCCGGACCCGCACCCGGCCCTCGCGCCGCAGCGCGCCGAGCCGCCTGCGGGCCGTGGCCTCCGACACGCCCGCCACCCGGGCGAGTTCGTCGTAGGTGCACCGTCCGTCCTCGGCGAGGGCGTGCAGGATCAGCCGGTCCTCGCGGGAGGGTTCCCAGGCCGCGTCGCCGGGCTCCGTGACGTTCCCTTGTGGTGACGCGGGGGCCAGCGCGTCGATCGCGCACAAGGACCTGCACGACACCGCCGGCATCCGTACGACGTACGGCTCACCGGTCTTCGCGGACCGGGTGCCCGACGCCGACCACCTGGTCGTGGAGCGGCTGAAGCGGGCCGGGGCGATCAGCGTCGGCAAGACCAACGTGCCCGAGCTCGGCATGGGTTCGCACACCGTGAACCCGGTGTTCGGGGCGACCTTCAACCCGTACGACCTCTCGCGCAGCGCCGGCGGCAGCAGCGGCGGCGCCGGGGCGGCCCTGGTCTGCGGGATGGTGCCGGTCGCCGACGGCAGCGACACCGGCGGCTCACTGCGCAACCCGGCGTCCTTCAACAACGTGGTGGGGCTGCGCCCGTCGCCCGGCCGCGTCCCGTCCTGGCCCGACAAGGCGCCTTGGGGGCAGCTGTCGGTCAAGGGCCCGATGGCCAGGACCGTGCCGGACGCCGCCCTGATGCTGTCCGTGCTGGCCGGTCCCGATCCACGCAGTCCACTCGCCCTGGACACGCCGGGCTCCGTGTTCGGCTGGCCCTTGCGGGGGGACGTACGCGGACTGCGGGTCGCCTGGTCGCCGGATCTGGGCGGGGCCGTGCCCGTGGACGCGGAGGTGCGTGAGGCGCTGCGTCCGGCCGTCGAGGTGTTCGCGGGGCTGGGCTGCGAGGTGAAGGAGGCATGCCCGGACGTGTCCGGCGCCGACGAGGTCTTCCTCACGCTGCGGGCCTGGCAGATGGAGCTGGCTTACGGCGAACTGCTGGACCGGCACCGGGAGTCGCTGGCGCCGGACGTGGTGTGGACCATCGAGGAGGGCCGCAAGCTCTCCGGGCCCGCGCTCGGGGCGGCGGAGCTGCGGCACGCGGCGCTGTTCCAGCGGGTGCGCACGTTCTTCGAGACGTACGACCTGCTTCTGCTGCCCGTCAGTCAGGTCGCGCCGTTCGACGTACGGCTGCCTTGTCCGTCGTCGGTGGAGGGCGTGGCCATGGAGACCTACCCGGACTGGATGCGCTCGGCCTATCTGGTCTCCGTCACCGGCTGTCCCGCGCTGTCCGTTCCGGCCGGTTTCACACCGGGTGGGCTGCCGGTGGGGCTGCAGATCGTGGGCCCGCACCGGCAGGACTGGGCCGTGCTGGAGGCCGGGTACGCGTTCGAGCGGGCGACGAGGGTGGGGGAAAGCAGGCCCGCGGTCGCCGTGCCGGACGGGGTCCGGTCATGAGCCCGCGCAGTGCCGTCGTGGTCGGCGCGGGGATGGCCGGGCCGGCCACCGCCTGGTTCCTTCGGGAGGCCGGGGTGGAGGTCACCGTCGTGGACCGCACGGGCGTCGCGGCGGGCGCGTCCTGGGCAACGCGGGCTGGCTGTCCCCCGCCCTGCAGGTGCCGCTGCCCGAACCGAGCGCCCTGCGCCTGGCGTACGCACGCTGTTCTCCCCCACGTCACCGCTGTACGTCCCGCCCCGCGCCGACCTGCGGCTCGCCCGGTTCCTGACGTCCTTCACCCGCAACTGCACGACCCGGCGGTGGGGTGGCCATGAGCGCCTTCGCCGCGCTGAACCGGAACGCGCTCGCGGCGTACGACGAGCTCGCCCGGGGCGGGATCCCCGAGCCGACGCGGACCGGCCCGACGTGCTGACCGCCTTCGGCGGGCCGGCCGATCGGAAGCCGTTCGTGGCGGAGTTGGAGGCGGTGCGCGCGGCGGGCCAGGACGTCGCCTACGACCTGCTCACCGGCACCGAGGCACGGCAGGAGGATCCGGCGCTGGGGGAAGACGCGGTCCGCGACCGGGGCGGCAAGATCGTGGCAAGCCAAGCCGCCCGGGGAGTTCACGCGGGCAGGCGGTGCGGACGGCTGGAGCAGGTGGAGACGCTGGGGGCTGGGGCAGGTAGGGCGGCTGGGGCAGGTAGGGCGGCTGGGGCGCTGGGGCTGAGGGGGCTGCGGGGGCAATCTCGGCGGCGGGGGCCGGCTGCCTGGGCAGTCCGGGTGCAGGGCCTGCCAGGCGATGCGGGCAGTCCAAGCGACCGGCGGGCCGGGACGATCCCGGCGGTCGGAACGAACTAGGCGGTGAGGGCTGCCCGGTGGTGAGGGCAGCCGCCGGGGGCTGGGGGCCGGCCCGGTCCGTGTCGCCCAGCTCGGTGTGCGCCCCGCCGCACCGGCCGCCCGCCACGGCACCGCCGGGCACCGGGCACCGGGCACCGGGCACCGGGCACCGGGCACCGGGCACCGGGCACCGGGCACCGGGCACCGGGCACCGGGCACCGGGCACCGGGCACCGGGCACCGGGCACCGGGCACCGGGCACCGGGCACCGGGCACCGGGGGATAACGCCTGCCGCGTCGTGCAGTGATGCGGAACCCGTGGCTCCGCTCGGCGCGGTGTCAGAGGGCCCGGTCGGTTTGCCTCTCGGTCGACCGCGTCGCTCGTGGACGTCAACGCCACGAGCCGGCCGGGAGTCGGCTCCACCGCGCAGTGCACCGGTCGCCGGCCACCCGCGCGCACACTGCACGCTCACCCCCAGTCGTCAGCCTCCAGGTGCCGCAGCTTGTCAGGGTTGCGCATGACGTACACCGACTGGATGCGACCGTCATGGACGTCCAGTTGGAAGACGGAGTCGGGCTTGTCGCCGGAGAGGATCAAGATTGCGGGGCCGCCGTTGAGTTCCAGGAAGTGGAGGGACATGTCCTGGATGCCGCCCTTCTCGGCGACGCCGATGAGGAAGCGGCCCACCTTGTCCGCGGACTCCAGGACCCGCCGCGGCGCCTTGGACTTGCCGCCGCTGTCGCCGACCAGCCGGACGTCGGGGGCGAGCAGGGACATGAGGCCCTCCAGGTCGCCCTCCGCCGCGGCGGCGAGGAACCGTTCGGTGAGGTCGCGGCGCTGGGCGGGGTCGACCTCGTAGCGGGGCCGCCGTTCGTCGACGTGCCTGCGGGCCCGGCCGGCCAGCTGACGGACCGCCGCCTCACCGCGGTCGAGCATCACGGCGATCTCGCCGTGCGGGTAGCCGAAGGCCTCCCGGAGCACGAACACCGCGCGCTCCAGCGGCGACAGCGACTCCAGGACGACGAGGACTGCGAGGGAGACGGAGTCGGCGAGCACGGCCCGCTCGGCGGTGTCGTCGACGGTGTCCCCGAAGTCGGTGACGTACGGCTCCGGCAGCCACGGGCCGACGTAGGTCTCGCCGCGCGCCTTGACCTGGCGCAGCCGGTCGATGGCGAGGCGGGTGGTGATGCGCACCAGATAGGCGCGCGGCTCGCGCACGTCGGAGCGGTCGGCGCCGGACCAGCGCAGCCAGGCCTCCTGCACCACGTCCTCCGCGTCCGCGACCCGGCCGAGCATGCGGTAGGCGACTCCCAGCAGGACGGGACGGTGCTCTAGGAAGACGTCGGTCACGGTGTCGATGGTCACGGGTCCATCCCAGCCCAGGCCCGGGGCCATGTCCAGGCACCAGGGGCTACCCGTCGGTAGCAATTGCTGACAAGGTGTCTACCCGACGTCCCGGCAAGTCCCCCATGAGGAGCAGCATGTCCGCCACCGTCTCCTTCAAAGTCCCCACCCCGTACGGCCCGCAGAGCATGAGCGTCTCCTACGCGCGCGTGGGCGCCGGTGAGCCGCTGGTCCTGCTGCACGGCATAGGTCACCACCGGCAGGTGTGGGACCCGGTGATACCCGTACTCGCGGCCGAGCGCGATGTGATCGCCGTGGATCTGCCCGGCTGCGGGGAGTCTCCGTCCCTCCCGGAGGGGCTGGCACACGACCTGGCGACGATGAACACCGTGCTCGGCGCCTTCCTGACGGCCATGGAGCTCGACCGGCCGCATGTCGCGGGCAATTCGCTGGGCGGCCTGCTGGCTCTGGACCTCGCCCGCGCGCAGCTCGTACGGTCCGTCACGGCCCTGTCCCCGGCCGGCTTCTGGACACAGCTCGAACGCCGTTACGCCTTCACCGTGCTGGCGGGGATGCGGCAGACCGCGCAGCGCATGCCGCTCCCCCTGGTCGAGACGCTGTCCCGGTCGGCGGCCGGGCGTGCGGTCCTGACGAGCACCATCTACGCCCGCCCGGGCCGCCGTTCGCCCGAGGCGGTGGTCGCCGAGACGCTCGGCCTGGCCCGCGCCGCCGGATTCTCCGAGACGCTGCGGTCGGGCAGAGAGGTCCGGTTCACCGACGACATACCGGGCCTGCCGGTCACCGTGGCGTGGGGCAGCAGGGACCGGCTGCTCGTGCCCCGGCAGGGCGTCCGGGCCAAGCGGATCATTCCCCGGGCTCGGCTGGTCCGGCTGCCCGGCTGCGGTCACGTCCCGATGAACGACGACCCGGCGCTGGTCGCGCGCGTCCTGCTCGACGGCAGCCGCCGTTCTTAGCGTCCACACTGCTCTTTACGCGCCAGCGGGTGCAACCCCTCGTACTGCGGGGGCAATTGCTTGCGGGCCGGTGTCAACGCCCCGGATCCCAGCGCGACTCCGGCGCCAACGAGGGCGCTGCCGACGGCCTGGGCGGCGCCGTAGGAGCCGGTGCCGACGAGCGGGGCGGTGCAGGCGGCCGCGACGGGGATGAGGCCGGAGAACAGCGTGGCGCGCTCCGCGCCGATCCGCTGCATGCCCATGTACCAGCACACGAACCCGACGACGGTGACGACGGCCGCCTGCCACAGCAGCGCGGTCGCCTCGGTGCCGTCGGGCCGGCGCAGCCACCCGGCGCCGTCGACGAGCAGTCCGGCCGCCGCGGACTCGGCCGCGGCGATGCCGCACACCGTGGCGGACAGCAGCCGCGGTCCAAGGGGCCGCAGTACGGGCACGGCCAGGACGGCGAAGCCGACCTCGCCGGCCAGCGCGCACACCGAGAAGGCGATGCCCGCGCCGTCCGTACGCCCCCACCCCTGGACGGTGAACGCGCCGACGGCGACGAGCAACGCCCCGTAGAGGACCATCCGTTGGGGCCGACGCCCCTCCAGGGCGGGTACGACGACGGCCACGACCACGGGCGCGCAGCCCACGAAGACGCCGGGGACGGCGGGCTCGGCGGTGCGTTCGGCGGCGATGACGGCCAGGTTGAAGCCGACCATGCCGACGGCCGCGAGCAGTCCGAGGCGGGCCCACTGGCAGGGTGTGAGCGCCCGCAGCCGGGCCGTGGCGCCACGTCCGGCCAGGGGAAGGAGCAGCAGACAGGCCAGGCCGTAGCGGAGGAACTGGCCGCCCGCGTACGGGTAGTCGCCGAGCAGGCTGTTGGCGGTGAAGGACCCTCCGACGAGGACACAGGCGAGCGCGGCGAGGAGGGAGCCGCGCGTGGTGGTGGCGTTCATGGCAGCGACGTTAGGAAGCGGGGCGGTCCGCATTAAGGTCCACTTTCATGACGGCTTCGGGGACCAATCCGGATCGGCACGCGGCCTCTCCCGCCTGGGAGCTGCTGCTGCCCGCCGCGTCCGCACCGGCACGCACGCGTGGACGTTCGTTGCAGGCGGCACTGCGCGAGGCGGTGCGGTCGGGACGGCTCGCGCCGGGGACGCGGCTGCCGTCCAGCCGTGAGCTGGCCGCCGATCTCGGTGTGTCGCGCGGGCTGGTCACGGAGGCGTACGAGCAGCTGACGGCCGAGGGGTATCTGCGCAGTGGGCGCGGTGCCGGGACGTGGGTGGGCGGCGCCGTGCGGGAGGCGCGCCCACGCGCGCGTGACCTCGCGCCGCGCGCTCCGGGCTCGCGGGCCGACTTCGTGGCCGGGACCCCGGACCTGTCGCTGTTCCCGCGCACCGCCTGGGCCGCGGCACAGCGCGGAGTGCTGGCCGAGCTGCCGCACCACGACCTCGGCTATCCGGACCCGCGCGGGCTGCCCCGGCTGCGTACGGCGCTGGCCGAGCTCCTCGCGCGTCGCCGGGGCGTGGTCGCGGACCCGGAGCGGATCGTCGTCGTCTCCGGCGTGGCGCAGGCGACGACACTGCTCGGTTTCGCGCTGCACGCGCGCGGGATGCGCACCGTCGGCGTCGAGGACCCCGGCAGCCCCCAGCACAACGCCCTTTACGCCGCGGCCGGCGTCACGACGATTCCGGTGCCCCTGGACGACGAGGGGCTCGCCCTGGGGCCGCTGCGGGCGTCGGGCGTACGGACCGTGGTGGTGACTCCGGCCCACCAGTTCCCCACCGGGATCGCGTACTCCGCGCGGCGCCGCACCGCACTGCTCGACTGGGCGCGATCCGTGGACGGTTTCGTCCTGGAGGACGACTACGACGGCGACTTCCGCTACGACCGTGCCCCCGTGGGCGCGCTCCAGGGCCTCGACCCGGACCATGTGGCCTATGCCGGGTCGGTCAGCAAGTCCCTGGCACCGGGGCTGCGGCTCGGCTGGCTGCTCGTACCGGAGGCGCTGGCCGACGAGGTCGTCGAGCGGAAGCGGACCATGGATCTCGGCCATCCCACGCTCGACCAGGCGCTGTTCGCCCGGTTCGTGGAACGCGGCGACTACGACCGTCAGCTGCGCCGCTGCCAGCGCGCCTACCGCGAGCGCCGTGACGCCCTCGTCGCCGCGCTGGCGGAGCACTTCCCGGGCGCGGAGGTGACCGGGATCGCCGCGGGCCTGCACGTCATCGTCGCGCTGCCGGAGCGGTACGGGCCGCTCGAGCGGTTCCTGGCGCGCGTGGCGGAGGCCGGGGTGGCGGTGCGCCCCCTGACGGCGTACACGCACGCGCGTGCCGGGCAGGACGGCGCCGTACGGCTGGTCGTGGGGTACGCGCACCAGTCACCCGCGCGGATCCGGGACGGCGTACGGCTGATGGCCGAGGCGACGGAGGCGTGACCGAGACCAGGCGCCTCCGGCTCACCGGTTCCCTTGTGCCCGCGGTCAGTTGTTCACTTGTGGTTTCCGTGTGCGCTGCGCCGCCCCAGTAGGTGTGGCACTGCACACTGGCCGGATCCCGTCCCTGGAGGCGCATCCATGTCCCACCGTCCGCTCCCCGGTCGCCGCAGCGTCCTGCGCGGCTCGCTGGCCGCTTCGGCGGCCCTGACCCTGCCCACCGCCCTCGGCTCGGCGCCCGCCTTCGCCCTGTCCGGACGGCCGAAGGCGAGCTGGGGCGTACAGACGGGAGACGTGACCTCCGACTCCGGTCTGGTGTGGATACGGTCCGACCGCCCGGCCCGGATGATCGTGGAGACGTCGGCGACCGAGTCGTTCCGCAACCCGCGCAGATCGCACGGCCCGCTGCTCGGCGCGGACACCGACTTCACCGGCACGACCCGGCTGCGCGGCCTGCCGCCCGGAGAGCAGATCCACTACCGGGTGCTGCTCGCCGACCCCGACGACCCGCGCCGCACCGGCGAGCCGGTCACCGGCACGTTCCGCACCGCCTCGGTCCGCCGGCGCGACGGGGTGCGTTTCCTGTGGTCGGGCGACCTGGCCGGGCAGGGCTGGGGCATCAACCCGGACCGCGGCGGCTACCGGATCTACGACGCGATGGGCGCGCTGGACCCCGACTTCTTCCTCTGCAGCGGCGACAACATCTACGCCGACGGCCCCCTCTCGGCGTCCGTCACCCTGCCCGACGGCAGCACCTGGCGGAACGTCACCACCGAGGAGAAGTCCAAGGTCGCCGAGACCCTGGCCGAGTTCCGCGGCAACTTCCGCTACAACCTGCTCGACGAGAACCTCAAGCGGTTCAACGCCCAGGTCCCCGCCATCATCCAGTGGGACGACCACGAGGTGACCAACAACTGGTTCCCCGGCGAGATCCTCGCCGACTCCCGCTACACCGAGAAGAACATCGACGTCCTCGCGGCGCGCGCCCGGCAGGCGTTCTCGGAGTACTTCCCGATCTCGACCCTGCGCCGCCCCGACGGCCGGGTGCACCGGGTGGTCCACCACGGTCCGCTGCTGGACGTGTTCGTGCTGGACATGCGGACCTACCGCAACGCCAACTCGCCGGACGACCAGACCACCGACCCGCAGGGCATCCTGGGCGCCGAGCAGCTGGCCTGGCTCAAGCGGGAGCTGGCCCGTTCCAGGGCGGTGTGGAAGGTGATCGCCTCGGACATGCCGCTCGGTCTGGTGGTGCCGGACGGCACGGACGGGAAGCCCAACATCGAGGCCGTCGCGCAGGGCGATCCGGGCGCGCCGCTGGGCCGGGAGCTGCAGATCGCCGAGCTGCTGCGGTACATCAAGCACCGGCGGATCACCGGCACCGTGTGGCTGACGGCCGACGTGCACTACACCTCGGCCCAGCACTACCAGCCGTCGCGGGCCGCCTTCACCGACTTCGAGCCGTTCTGGGAGTTCGTGTCCGGACCGCTGAACGCGGGCGCGTTCCCGGCGAACACGCTCGACAACACCTTCGGCCCGGAGCGGGTGTTCGTGAAGGCGCCGGCCACCGCGAACGTCTCCCCGGCCGGCGGCTACCAGTTCTTCGGCGAGGTCGACATCGACGGCGGCAGCGGCGAGCTGACGGTGCGGCTGCGCGAGCAGGACGGCACCGTGCTGTTCACGCAGGTGCTGCGGCCGGGGCTGGTCGGGCAGTAACTCCCGTAACGTGGGACACGTGCCGCGCACCGGCGTCATCCTCCGGTGCGCGGCCGTGCGAACTCCCGCTCCCGCAGGGCGTTTCCGCAGGTCGGAGCCGATTTTCGTGGCGCTGGCCTCGGACCCCGTCTCGGTGGTGGCCTCGCACGCACGAAACCCGGGGCGCCGCCGCCGTACTGCCCCTCCTCGCCGAGTCGGGCGGCGAGGCGGGCGATGCCGTGCACCTGTGCGTGGCGTACGGGCTCGGCGCCCGGCATGAGGAGGACCGGCTCGCCGCCGTGGACGCCCTGCTGGTGCTGGCGGCGCACGGCAGCTCGACGCGGACCGGCTGGGCGCGGATCTCGGGCAGTTGGTGCGGCGGGGTGCCGTGAAGCCGTCGCGGCTGGCCGAGTCGGCGCGGACGGCGGCGGCCACCGGCGCCTACGCCACCGTCTGGGGAATGCTCCGCCACACCCTGCCCGTCCTGCTCGCCGACCTCGCGGCCGGTGGCGCGGCCGCGCCGGCGCGTGGGCTCGCGGATCTGCTGGGCGTTGCCGCGGAGCGCACCGAGCGGTCGGGGCACGGGGTGAACTGCCGCACCTGGCGCAGACCGCGGCCCGGCGCGGCTCGTCCCGGCTGGTGGCGCAGGCCCGGCGGTTGCGCGGCGCACTGGCGGCGGAGGAGCTGGCCGCCTGACGTGGACCCGGACGGCTGGGGTCTTCGGTCACTCATGGCGGCCCGCGCAACACAACTGCAAAAAGTCAGCAAAAGGTGCAGATCGGTTCTTTACCGCCCGGTCACAAAGCGTTCGTGATCACGCAACACCCTTCCTTCACAGTGGCTGCATGAGTCGAGACATGTCTGATGTGACGCGTGCGAAACGCGGTCGTCCCGTGCACCACTGGCGGCGGGACATCGTCGAACTCGCCGCCCTCTTCACGGCGGTGGCGGTGGCCGACGCCGTGGCCAACCTGATCGGGCACGGGCCCGACGGACCGGCGCTGCTGCTGGTGTCGGCGGGTGTGCTGGTCGGGACGGCGGGGTTCCACACATGGTGGGCACGGCGCCACGGTCACGCACCGCCGACGGACGATACCGGTGCCCGGCCGCCGTCCACGGGACAGCAGGCCGGGCCGTCCGAACACCCGGCCGAGAGTGCGCTGTGGCGGATGCGGACGACGGTGAAGGACGAGCCGGGGTCGCTGGCCGCGCTGTGCACGGCGCTCGCCGAGCACCGGGTCGACATCCTGAGCCTGCAGACGCATCCGCTGGCCGAGGGCACGGTGGACGAGTTCCTGCTGCGGGCACCCGGTGCGCTCGCGGCGGCCGAGATCACCCGCGCGGTGGCGGTGGCCGGCGGCAGCGGCACCTGGATCGAACGGGCCGACGCCCACGACCTGGTGGACGCGCCGACCCGGGTACTGGGCCTGGCCACCCGTACCGCGCTGGACGCGGCGGAACTGCCGCTGGCACTGCGGCAGTTGCTGGGCCGGTGCACCATCCGGTCGCTGCCCGCCACGCCGGTCGGCGGGGGCCTGGGGCCGGACGCGGTGCCGGTGGAGGGCGCTCTGGAGGACACCGTGATGCGGCTGCGGGCGCCGGAAGGTGGAGTGATCACCGTGGAGCGGCCGTATCTGCCGTTCACGCCGACCGAGTTCGCGCGGGCGCGGGCGCTGGTGGAACTGGACGCCCGGCTGGGTCCGCGGGTGCCGCGCAGCCAGGACGTGCTGACGCTGTCCGAGGGCAGCGACATCACCGTACGGCGGGCCGCCCCGGGCGATCTGGAGGCCGCGAAGGAGATGCACGAGCGGTGCTCTGCGCGGACGCTGAGGATGCGGTACCACGGGCCCGTCGGTGACGCGGACCGTTACCTCAACCACCTGCTCAGCCCGCGCTTCGGGCGGACGCTCGCCGTGCAGACGGCGTCGGGACGCATCGTCGGGCTCGGCCATCTGCTGTGGGACGGCGACGAGACGGAGGTCGCACTGCTCGTCGAGGACGCCTGGCAGCGGCGCGGCATCGGCAGCGAACTGCTGGGCCGGCTGGTGGCGATGGCGGTCGAGACGGGCTGCGCGAGCGTGTACGCCGTGACGCAGTCGTCCAACACCGGCATGGTCGCCGCGATGCGCGGCCTCGGCCTCCCCCTCGACTACCAGATCGAGGAGGGCACCCTGGTCATCACGGCCCGCCTGGACGCGACGCCGGTGGGCTCGCGACAGGCACGGGAGGAGTTCGACGGCGAGCGGATCGGCCGGGAGTAGCGGATCCGGTCCGTACACGGCGACCGGCCCGGCGGGATCCGCCGGGCCGTTGCCGTCCCTGGGCCCGGCATGGCGCCCTGCCCGGCACCACTCCCGACGGGCATCGCCCGCCGGGCACGGCCCTTTGTCCGGCGCCGCACCCCGTTCGGCACAGCCCTCCCTCAACACCCCCCTCGACGGCATCTCGGAGGCGCTGCGTCCGGACACCGGGCTGATGATGGTCGAGTCCCCGGCCATCAGCCGTACGCCGTCCCGGATCCGCGCGGGCGACTGGTGCGCGTGCCGGGCAGGCCGGCACCGCTCCGCGCCGGCACCACCCCTGACCGGCACCACCCCTGACCGGCACCACCCCTGACCGGCACCACCCGCCGACCAGCGCCACCCCCGCCCAGCACAGCCCTGATCGACGCCACTCCCCACCGGCAACCGACCCGCGACCGCCATCACCCGCCGCCCAGCCCAGCCCCCGCCCCCAGCACAGCACCGCCCCCCTCCAGCACCGCCTTCGTCCCGTATCACCCGCCGACCGACACCGCTCCCGCCGCGCCCAACAGCCCCCGCCGGCGAACACTCAGACGCCCGTCACCGCACGCTCCCTCAAGCGCGCCCCCGTCCGCTCCCCCAGCGCCCCGTCCAGGTCCGCCCACAGGTCCTCGACGTCCTCCAGCCCGACCGACAGCCGCAGCAGCCGGTCGCTCACGCCGGCGCCACGCCGGTCGTCCGCGTCCACGATGCGGTGGCTGATGGACGCGGGGTGCTGGATGAGGGTGTCGACGCTGCCGAGGCTGACGGCCGGGGTGATCAGGCGGACGCCCGCGATCACCTCGTGCGGGTCGCCCTCGACCTCGAACGCGATCATCGCGCCGCCGATGCGCGGATAGTGGACGCCGCTGACACGCGGGTCGGCGGCGAGGCGGCGGGCGAGTTCGGCGGCGTTGGCGGACGCGGCCCGGACCCGCACCGGCAGGGTGGAGAGGCCCCGCAGGAGGAGATAGCCGGCCAGCGGATGCAGGACGCCGCCCGTGGCGAACCGCACCTGCCGCAGCCGCCCGGCGAACTCCTCGTCGCAGGCCACGACGCCCGCCATCACGTCCCCGTGGCCACCGAGGTACTTGGTGGCGCTGTGCAGGACGAGCCGCGCACCCTGTTCGGCGGGACGCTGCAGAACCGGCGTGGCGAAGGTGTTGTCGGCGAGCAGCGGGACGGACCCGCAGGCGTGGGCGACGGCCCGCAGATCCACCTCGGCGAGCGTGGGATTCGCCGGGGACTCGACCATCACCAGCCCGGTGTCCGGACGCAGCGCCTCCGCGATGCCGGCCGGATCGGTCCACGTCACCTCCGAGCCGAGCAGCCCGGCGGTCAGCAGGTGGTCGCTGCAGCCGTACAGGGGGCGTACGGCGACGACGTGGCGCAGACCCATCGCCGAGCGTGCGAGGAGCACCGCGCTCAGCGCCGCCATCCCGCTCGCGAACGCGACCGCCGCCTCGGTGTCCTCCAGCCGGGCCAGGGCGGTCTCGAAGCGGGCGACGGTCGGGTTGCCGAGGCGGCCGTAGACGGGCGGGCCCTCCGGTTCGGCGCCCGTGGTGGCGAAGGCGTCGATGCGGGCGGCCTCGCCGCGGCTGTCGTACGAGGGGTACGTGGTCGACAGGTCGATCGGAGGGGCGTGCAGTCCCTGCCGGGCGAGGTCGTCGCGGCCGGCGTGGACGGCCTCGGTGGCCAGTGCTCTCGCTGAGTCCATGACGGGAATGGTGAACATCGGCCGGGGCTGGACCTCTCCGCTCCGTGTTACGTTCGGGCAATGGCCGAAACCGTCGTACTGGATCCGGTCGACCTGCACCTGCTGCGGCTCTTGCAGAACGACGCCCGGACCACCTATCGCGACCTCGCCGCCCAGGTCGGCGTCGCCCCGTCGACCTGTCTGGACCGGGTGACCCGGCTGCGCCGCGCGGGCGTGATCCTCGGCCACCAGCTCCGGATCGACCCGGCCAAGCTGGGCCGGGGCCTGGAAGCGCTGCTGTCCGTGCAGGTCAGGCCACACCGGCGGGAGTTGGTGGGGCCGTTCGTGGACCGGATCCGGGCACTGCCGGAGTCGCGGACCGTCTTCCATCTGACCGGGCCGGACGACTACCTCGTCCATGTGGCGGTCGCGGACATGGCCGATCTGCAACGGCTGGTCCTCGACGGGTTCACGTCCCGGCGTGAAGTGGCCCGCGTGGAGACCCGGTTGATCTTCCAGCAGTGGGACTGCGGACCCCTGCTGCCGCCGGATACGCCCTCGGCGCAATCCGGGTGACGTGCGGCGGCCTCCCTATCAGGATGGTCCGCATGTCTGAGACCAAGAGCCCGCTGCCCCGCCAGGTCGCCGACGCCTATGTCGACGATCTCATCGCCCTCGACCCGGTCACCGGTACGTATCTCGGCGTGAAGGAGAGTTCGAGCCGGCTCCCGGACCTCTCACCTGCGGGCCAGGAGGCGCTCGCGGCACTCCAGCGGGCCACGCTCGCGCGACTCGACGAGGCCGAGCGGCAGCCCGGCGCGGACAGTGACATCGAGCGCCGGTGCGCGCGCCTGCTGCGCGAGCGGCTGACCGCGGAGCTCGCCGTGCACGGGGCCGACGAGGGCCTGCGTGCCGTCGGCAACCTGGGCATGCCCGCGCATTCGGTGCGCGAGGTCTTCACCGTCACGCCGAGCCAGACCGACGAGGACTGGGCCGCGATCGCCGAGCGGCTGCGCGCGGTGCCAGCCGCGCTGGCGGGCTACCGCGAGTCCCTCGCACTGGGCCTGGAGCGCAAGCTGTACGCGAGCCCGCGCCCGACCGCCACCTTCGTCGAGCAGCTCACCGAGTGGGCGGACACCGGCGACGGCCGCGGCTGGTTCGAGGACTTCGCGTCGGCGGGCCCCGAGGCGCTGCGCGCGGAGCTCGACGAGGCCGCCCGCGCGGCCACCGCGGCCGTCGCCGAGCTGCGGGACTGGATGCGCGACGTGTACGCGCCGGCGATCGAGGGCGCGCCGAACACGGTGGGGCGGGAGCGGTACGCCCGCTGGTCCCGCTACTTCAACGGCACGGACCTCGACCTGGACGAGGCGTACGCGTACGGCTGGTCCGAGTACCACCGGCTGCTCGCCGAGATGAAGCGGGAGGCCGAGAAGATCCTGCCCGGCGCCGCGACGCCGTGGGTGGCGCTGGCGCACCTCGACGAGCACGGCCGGCACATCGAGGGCGTCGACGAGGTCCGCGAGTGGCTCCAGGGCCTGATGGACGAGGCGATCGAGAAGCTGGACGGCACGCACTTCGAACTCGCCGAGCCGGTCCGGAAGGTGGAGTCGTGCATCGCCCCGCCCGGCGGCGCGGCGGCCCCCTACTACACGCCCCCGTCGGAGGACTTCTCGCGCCCCGGCCGCACCTGGCTGCCGACGATGGGGCAGACCCGCTTCCCCGTCTACGACCTCGTCTCGACCTGGTACCACGAGGGCGTCCCGGGCCATCACCTCCAGCTCGCGCAGTGGACGTACGTCGCCGGGAGCCTCTCCCGCTACCAGGCCAGCATCGGCGGGGTCAGCGCCAACGCCGAGGGCTGGGCGCTGTACGCGGAGCGGCTGATGGACGAGCTGGGCTTCCTGACGGACCCGGAGCAACGGCTCGGCTATCTCGACGCCCAGATGATGCGGGCGGCCCGGGTCATCGTCGACGTCGGCATGCACCTGGAGCTGGAGATCCCGGCGGACTCCCCCTTCCACCCGGGCGAGCGCTGGACTCCGGAGCTGGCGCAGGAGTTCTTCGGCGCGCACAGCAGCCGTCCGGCGGACTTCGTGGAGAGCGAGCTGACCCGCTACCTCACGATCCCGGGCCAGGCGATCGGCTACAAGCTCGGCGAGCGGGCCTGGCTGCTGGGCCGCGAGAAGGCGCGCGAGCGGCACGGCGACGCCTTCGACCTCAAGGCCTGGCACATGGCGGCCCTGTCGCAGGGCTCGCTGGGCCTGGACGACCTGGTGGACGAGCTGTCCCAGCTCTGACGAGGAGTCGGAAGGGTCAACGCCGGAAACCGCCCTCGGAGTTGATGACCTCACCGGTGATCCAGCCCGCCTCGTCCGTCGCCAGCCAGGCGATGAGGCGGGCGGGGTCGTCGGGCATGCCCCACCGGCCGGCGGGGAAGCCGGCCGCCACGGCCTCGTAGTCCGCTCCGGTCAGGTAGTCCGCGTCGACGGGGCCGGGGTTGACGGTGTTCACCGTGATCCCCTGCTCGGCGAGCGCGGTCGACAGGGAGCGGGTGATCGAGGCGAGGGCGCCCTTCTGGAGGGCGTAGGCGATCTCGCCGGGCATGCCGCCCGCGATGTCCTGGCCGGAGGTCATCATCACGACGCGGCCACCGGGAGCGGGCGGCCGGAGCCGGACGTGGGCCTGGACGAGGAGCAGCACCGAGCGGGCGTCGACCGCCCAGTGCGCGTCGAGCATCGCGGCGTCGATGGTGTCGAGGGTGCCGTCGGAGCCGCTCAACGCGTGGTTGGCGACCAGGATGTCGAGCCGTCCGCCCACCGCCGAGGCGGCGGTGGCGATCAACTCGGCGGGCGCGGCCGGATCGGTGAGGTCGCCGGGGCCGGCGACGACCCGGGCGTCCGGGTCGCCGAGCGCGGCGCGTACGGAGGCGAGGACCTCCTCGGGCCGGTCGGCGCCCCAGGGCATGGCGACGTCGTGCGGCACATGATGGTGGAGGTACACGCTCGCGCCGTACGCGGCGAGCCGCCGGGCCACGGCGTGACCGATGCCGCCGCGTCTGCTGGCCCCGGTGACCAGAGCGGTCCGGCCGCGCAGCGGCAGGGGGTCACCGCGCAGGTCTTCGGGTGCGGGGTGCGGGAGTCGGGGCATGGACGACCATGATGGGGATCGTCCGGCCGCGACGCACGTGATTATCCGGTCGGCAGCCGTCTCAGCTGGACGAGCCCCAGCCAGGTCTCGGGCCCGGGCTGCACCTGGGCGGCGCGCACCGCGTAGGCGCCCGGCTTCAGGACCACCCGCACATGCTCGGTCCGCTCCGTCTCGCTGCCGGGCCAGGCCGGGTCGAACAGCACCACGGTGCCGGGCACGTTCCAGCGGACCTCGTCGTCCCAGACCGCTGTGGCGAGGGCGTCCGGTACGCCGGCCAGCAGTTCGGCCTCGGAGTCGGCGGCACACCACCGTACGAAGGTGCCGTGCTCGGGCAGATACGCGGTGGAGGCGGGCTCGTCGCCGAGGACCAGGGCCGCGGAGTCGCCGACCGGGAGAAGACCGACGTAGCCCTCGATCTCGCAGGCCCGGTCGTAGTCGGAGGCCGTCTCGTCGCCGTCGGCCCCCGCCCAGAACGGCAGGACCGTCTCCGGTACCGCTATGAGGGGGCCGCCGCCCGACTCCACCCACTCCACCGTGCCCGGATCCACGTATCGCACCATGGCGCAGAACCTACACGCACAGGCACCTCACAAAATCACTCTGCCCAACTCCTCCTCGTACGCCACTCTCGTCTCCCATGAGTACGCGGATCCTTTTCCTCTCCCCTCGCGTCACCGCGACCGGACACGCGCTGACGGACGCGGCGCGGCGGCGCGCGATGCGCGTCGAGACGCTGCGCGACTGGCGGGTGCCGGAGCACGCGCGCGAGTCCGCCGGAGCCTCGCTGTACGCCGGGCCGCTGTTCGCTGACGCCGTGGCCGGGGAACTGGGTCTCGGGCTGCTGGAGGCACCGCCGGACTGGCTCGCGCGTCTGCCGTACGAACTCACCCTCAGGGACGTCGAGTTCACTACGCTCGCCGAGGCGCGGCGGCTGCGACGGCCCGCTTTCGTGAAGCCGCCCAACGACAAGAGCTTCCCCGCGCGCGTGTACGTCGACGGGAGCCGACTGCCGGGTCCCGACGCGGTCGACGACGATGTGCAGGTGCTGGTGAGCGACATCGTGTCGTTCACCGTGGAGTACCGCCTGTTCCTCCGCGACGGCGAGGTCCGCACGGGCAGCCGGTACGCGACCCGCGGCGACCTCGACGTGGCCCCGCTGGCGGCGGACCCGCACCGCGGCGAGGTGCTGGCCTTCGCCGAGCACCTGGCCTCGACCGGACTGCCGAGCGCCGTCGTCGTGGACATCGGGCTGACCGACTCCGGGTGGGCGGTCGTCGAGGCCAACGCCGCCTGGGCCAGCGGGCATTACGCCTGCGACGCGGACGCAGCCCTGGACGTGGTGCTGCACGCGGCCCTCCCCGAGGCCGAGGTCGCGTCGGCGGACCGCCGGTTCCTGCGCCCGCTGCCCGAGGTCGTACACGACTGAGTCGACGTCAGCAGCCGCAGTCCGCCGCATCCACCGGCGCCGTCAGCGGGTCGGCGTCGCGGCGCTCGCTGCCCTGCCAGGTCTCGTACGCGAAGCCCTCGCGCACCCAGTACTCGAAGCCGCCGAGCATCTCCTTGACCTGGTAGCCGAGTTCGGCGAGGGCGAGGGCGGCACGGGTCGCGCCGTTGCAGCCGGGGCCCCAGCAGTACGTCACGACCGGCACGGACCTGTCGAGGAGCTGCTCGGCCTGTTCGGGGATCAGTGCGGTCGGGAGGTGTATCGCGCCGGGGATGTGGCCCTGGTCCCAGGACTCGGTGGAGCGGGAGTCAAGGACGACGAACCCGGGGTCACCGCCGGCGGCGAGGGCGGCGGCGACGTCGGACACGTCGGCGTGGAAGGCGAGGCTCGCACGGAAGTGGGCGGCGGCTTGGGCCGGGGCGGCGGGTGCGACACGCAGGACAGGGTTGGCGGCCGTGGCGGCAGTGGTCGTCATGGCCAGAAATCTATGGCTGGTCAACCTCCTCCCTGAAGGGGAGATCCCCGGGACTCCTCTTGATCCGCCGGGGATTCCCCTGCTATTCCTCACTCATGACCGCGTATTCCCCGGACGCCACCGACTGGCGCATCCTCGATGTCCTCCAGCGGGAGGGCCGGGCCAGTTTCGCCGAGCTCGCCCGGGCCGTCTCCATGTCCGCGAGTGCCGTCACCGAGCGGGTGCGGCGGCTGGAGGAGGCGGGGGTCATCCAGGGCTACGCGGCGGTCGTCGACCCCGAGCGTCTCGGCCTGCCGATCCTCGCGTTCGTCCGGTTGCGCTATCCGAACGGCAACTACAAGCCGTTCCACGACCTGGTGGCCGTGACGCCCGAGATCCTGGAGGCGCACCACGTCACGGGCGACGACTGCTTCGTCATCAAGGTCGCGGTCCGCTCCATGCGGCACCTGGAGGAGGTGTCGGGAAAGATCGGCGCGCTGGGCTCGGTCACGACCAGCGTCGTCTACTCCTCGCCGCTCCCCCGGCGCCCCCTCGGTCAGTGACCCCGCTGCCGCAGCACCGACCCCGATCTCCCCTTCACGACCTCCAGCTGCGCGTGGATACGCCGGCGCAGATCGGCGACATGGCTGACGATCCCGACGCTGCGGTCCCGCTCCCGCAGTGAGTCGAGGACGTCGAGGACCTCGTCGAGGGTCTGGTCGTCGAGGCTGCCGAAGCCCTCGTCGATGAAAAGGGTGTCCAGGCGAATCCCGCCGGCCTCGTCCGTCACGACGTCCGCGAGCCCGAGGGCGAGCGCGAGGGAGGCGAAGAAGGTCTCGCCGCCCGACAGGGTCGCGGTGTCCCGCTCGCGCCCGGTCCAGGCGTCGACGACATGCAGCCCGAGCCCGCTGCGGCCACGGCCGGTGCGGTCGTCGGAGTGGACGAGGGTGTAGCGGCCGGACGACATGCGCTGCAGCCGTACGGTCGCGGCGGCGGCGACCTGTTCCAGGCGGGCGGCGAGGACGTAGGACTCCAGGCGCATCTTGCGTTCGTTGTCCGCCGAGGTGCCCGCGGCGAGGCCGGCGAGGCGGGCCACGCGGTCGTGTTCCGCCCGCCGCGGCGCCAACTCGCGTACCCCTGCGGCCACTCGGGCGGACAGCCGGTCGAGTTCGGTGCAGCGCCGGGCGGCCGCGTCGCGTGCGGAGGCGGCGGCGCGCAGCCGCTGTGCCGCCGCGGCGGCGGAGCGCTCCGCCGCGGTGAGGTCGGCGGGCGGCTGCTGGGCGGCGGCCGCGGTGTCGGCTTCGGCGAGGACGGCGCGTACGGCGGCCTCCTCGGACTGCCAGGCGTCCAGCCGCCGTTGGAGCTCACGGTGGGCAGCGTCGTCGAGGAGCGCGTCGGCCGCGGCCCGCGGGGTGTCGAAGCCGGCCCGGAAGGCGGCGTCGGCGAGCCGGGCGTCGGCGCTCTTGAGCCGCTCCGCGCTCTCCTCGGCGACGCGCGAGGTGTCGGCTGCGTCGGTGAGCAGCGCGACCTGACGCTCCAGCTGGGTCGCCCGCACGGCCACGCTGACCGCCGTACCCCGCGCCTGCGTCAACTCCTCCTGAAGGGAGGCTTTTTCACGGTCGAGTCGCTCGCGATGCCCCACTCGGGAGGCGGCCCGTACGGCGGTCTGCTGCCGGGCCGCGGTCCGCCGCTCGTGCTCCTGCTCGGCCCGGCGCAGCTCCTCGTTCGCGGCGTGCAGCTCGGAGGCGGCACCGCGCGCCTGCGCGTACGCCTGCTCCAACTCCTCGACCTCCCGGGCGAGTTGGTCGGTGGGCGTGTCGCCCGCCTCCGCCGAGGCCGCGGCCAGTGCCTCCCGTACGAGGCCCAGCCGGCGCTCGTCCTCGGCGCGTCGTTCGTCGGCCTGCTGGTAGGCGGCGAGGGCGCGCTCCTCGGCCTCGCGGTCCACGTGTCCGGCGACCTTGCGGGCGGGCGCGGGATGTTCGGTGGCTCCGCAGACGGCGCAGGGTTCGCCGTCGGTGAGGTTCGCGGCGAGTTCGGCGGCGATGCCGTTCAGGCGCTGTTCCTTGAGGTCGAGCCAGTGGGCGCGGGCCTGCACGGCGCGTTCGGCCGACTTCAGGGCCCGCTGCTGCGCGGCGTCGGTGTCACCGGCGAACTCGTCCCGCTGCCGGGCTGCCTGGAGCCGCCGCTGCGCGGGGTCACGCTGTACGGCGAGTTGTTCGGCCCGTCCGGCGGCCTCCTGCGCGGACTCGATTCGGGCGTGCAGCGCGGAGCGGGTCGTCTCCCACCCGGCGAGCCAGGATTCCGCCTCCTGGAGGATGTCCTCGTCGGCGCGCTCCTGGCGGTCCAGGTCGGCGCGCTCGTCGACGAGTGCGGCCAGCCGCTGCTCGGCGCGCCGGGCCGACTCCAGCCCGCCCAGCTCCTCGGCGGCCCGGCGGGCGGCGGCCGCGAGCCCGGCGGCACCGGCGTCGGCGAAGGTCTCCGGCAGTGGGGCACGCGCGTGTGCCTGTGCCGAGGCCGCCCGCCGGTGCTCGGCGTCGGCGGCGTCCCGCAGCTCCAGGGCGGGCGCCACCGCCTCGGCCTTGCGGGCCCGCTCCATCCGCGCCTGCGCCTCCCGGTGGCCGTCGGCATGTTCTTCCAGCCGCGCGGCTCGCTCCCGGGTCTCCTCGAACCGCCTTTGCAGCCGGGCCAGTTCGCGTACGTCGGCCAGCGCGCGGTCGGCGTCGGCCTGGGCGGACTCGGCGGCCGTGAGGCGGCAGTGGGCGACGGTCAGCTGTTCCCGGGCGGTGCTGCGGGCGACGGCGGCCGCGCCGAGGATCGCCTCGGCCAGGCCCGGCTCGCCCGGCGCCAGCTCGGGCAGCTCCATGGCCCCGCCCGCCGCCTGCTGCATGCGGTGCGCGTCGGCGAGCAGCGCGGCGTCGCCGTCCCGCACCCGGGCCTCGGCGGCGCGACGCCGCTCAGCGAGGCGCTTCTCGACCTCCGCGAAACGCTGGGTGTCGAAGAGGCGGCCCAGGAGCTTGCCGCGGGCCTCGGCGTCGGCGCGCAGGAAGCGTGCGAAGTCGCCCTGGGGCAGCAGCACGACCTGGCAGAACTGCTCGCGGCTCATACCGAGCAGCTGGGTGATCTCCTCGCCGATCTCCTGGTGGGAGCGGCTGAGGCCCTTCCAGGACGCGTCCTGCGCGTCGTACTCGCGCAGCCAACTTTGGGCCTTGTCGACGGTGGTTCCGGGACGCCCCTTCTTCTTGGGGCGCTCCCAGGGCGGCTGCCGGGTGATCTCCAGCCGGCGTCCGGCGACGGTCAGTTCGAGGCGGACCTCGGTGCGCGCGCCGACGGGGGCATGGTCGCTGCGCAGGGTCATGCCCTGGCCGCTCTGCCGGGCGCCGGGGACCGCGCCGTAGAGCGCGTAGCACACGGCGTCCAGCACGGAGGTCTTGCCCGCGCCGGTCGGTCCGTGCAGCAGGAACAGTCCGGCCGCCGACAGGTCGTCGAAGTCGACGGTCTGGAAGCCGCCGAACGGCCCGAAGGCGGTGATGTCCAGTTGGTGCAGCCTCACCGCGCCACCTCCCGCACGGCCTCGTCCGCGCGCACCGTGTCGAACGCGTCCCGCAGCACACCCCGCTCGTGCGCGTCGGGCCCGGCGCCCCGCACATGCGCCACGAAGTCCTCGGCGATCTCCTGGTCGCTCCGCCCCGCGAGCCGCCTGGCGTACGACACGTCGAGGTCGTCCGGCTCCCGCTCGGGGTCGAAGGCGAGACTGAGCGTGTGCGGGAACCGCTCGGTGAGGCGAGCCATGGGATCGGCCGGGCGGACCGGGTCGGTGAGCGTCGCCTCGACCCACGCCTCCTCGTGCCGTACGAGCCCGGGGTCGGCGAGCAGTTCCTCCAGTCTCCCGCGGATCCGGGCCAGCGCCCGCGGCACCGGGCAGTCGACGCGCTCGGCGGTGACCGCGCCGTCGGCGTCCAGGTCGACGAGCCACATGCTTTTGCGGTGCTCGGCCTCGGAGAAGGAGTACGGCAGCGGGGAGCCAGAGTAGCGGACGCGGTCGGTGATGGTCTGGCAGCCGTGCAGATGCCCGAGCGCGGTGTAGTCGACGCCGTCGAAGACCCCGGCGGGCACGGCGGCGACTCCGCCGACGGTGATGTCGCGCTCGCTGTCGCTGGCCTCGCCGCCGGTGACGAAGGCGTGCGCGAGGACGACGGATCGGGTGCCACGCGCGCGTGCGGCGAGGTCGGCGCGGACCCGGTCCATGGCAGCGGCCAGCACGGCCTCGTGGCCCGGCTTCTGCACCCCGAACTCGTCCTTCACCAGGGCGGGTTCGAGATACGGCAGTCCGTAGAAGGCGACGTCACCGTGTGCGTCGGCGAGCACCACCGGCGTCCCGCACGCCGACGGCTCGGTCCGCAGATGGACGCCCGCCCGTCCGATCAGCCCGGCGCCCACCCCGAGTCGGCGCGCCGAATCGTGGTTGCCGGAGATCATCACCGTCGGCACACCGAGGTCGGCCAGCCGGTGCAGCGCGTCGTCGAACAGCTCCACCGCGGCGAGCGGCGGCACCGCCCGGTCGTACACGTCTCCCGACACGACCACCGCGTCCACGCCGCGCTCCCGCACGGTCGTGACGAGGTGGCCGATGAACTCGGCCTGCGCGCCGAGCATGTTGACCCGGTGGAACGCCCGGCCGAGATGCCAGTCGGAAGTGTGCAGCAGTCTCATGATCCCCGAGACTAACGGCCGGGTCTGACATCACGGGCGGTTACTCCCGTATCAGCCGCTCTTGCCCGGTCGTGCCGTCCGTCATGAACGCACCCACGCAAGTCCGTTATGCGCAGAACACCCGATACGTCACGCGTCCCCGTACGCCTCTCCGCCGAGTTCGAACCCGGCCGTCCCCGCGGTCGCGTCCGCGAGCCACGCCCGGAACGACTCGACGTCCGCGGCCGGCAGTCCGATCTCGATCGTCACCGCCTCCCCGTACCGCACGTCCCGCACCACGCGGCCGGTCGACCTGAGGTCGTTCTGCACCTTGCCCGCGCGCTGGTGGTCGACGGTGACCGTGGCCAGCCGGAAGCGGCGCCGGGTGATCGTGCCGAGCTCGTCCAGCGCCTCACCCACCGCACCGCCGTAGGCCCGGATGAGTCCGCCCGCGCCCAGTTTGACCCCGCCGAAGTAGCGGGTGACGACGGCGACGACGTACCGCATGTCGCGGCGCAGCAGCATCTGGAGCATGGGGACGCCGGCGGTGCCGCCGGGTTCGCCGTCGTCGCTCGCCTTCTGGACCGCGGCGTCGGCGCCGATGACGTAGGCCCAGCAGTTGTGGGTGGCGTCCGCGTTCTCCTTGCGGATGGCCGCGACGAAGTCCTGTGCCTCCCGCTCGGTGGCGGCGGGCGCCAGCGCGCAGATGAACCGGGAGCGGTTGACCTCGGTCTCGTGCTCACCGGCGCGGGCGACTGTGCGGTACTCGTCCTGCATCGGGCCAGCCTATGCGCAGTGTCCCGGCCGCCTCACTTGCCCTTCTTCTTCCCGCGCGGCACCGTCAGGCTCGTCAGCAGTGCCGTGCCCGGTGTCAGCGCGTCCCAGCCGGTGCCGCGCCAGGCCAGGACGGCGATCGCCGAGGTGGGGAACTTCACGCGGACCTCGTCCAGCGCGTCGTCGAGGCTGTCCCCGGCGAGTTCCAGGACGAGCTCCTCCAGGCCCGGGTTGTGGCCGACCAGCAGCAGGGTGTCGACCTCGGTGGACACCTCGTGCACGATCTCCAGCAGGTCGGCGACGTCGGCCGCGTACAGCCGTCGATCGTGCCGGACCGGCGGCGGGGTGCCCCACTGCGCGGAGGCGAGTTCCCAGGTCTGGCGGGCGCGTACGGCGGTGGAGCACAGGGCGAGGTCGGGCAGGCAGTCGGAGTCGGCGAGCGCGCGGCCGGCGGCGGGGGCGTCCCGGCGGCCGCGCGGTGCGAGGGGACGTTCGTGGTCGGCGACGCCGTCCGGCCAGGCGGACTTGGCGTGCCGGAGGACGACCAGGCGGCGCAGCGGGCCCGCTCCCGCGCGGGCGATCACGCGGGGGCTCCGAGGTCGCGGGTGAGTTCGAGGCCGAGGAGCCGGTCGGCGTAGGCGTACGTCTCGAAGCGGGCGCCGTCCGGAAGGTCGGGCTCGGTCTCCACCTTGGTCAGGACGCGGAGGACCGCGGGGATGTCCAGGTCGTCCTCCCAGGCGGTACGGAGTTCGCCGCGCACCTCGTCGGGGACGGGCCGGGACGGCTGGTGCGCCCAGCGGGACACGGCGCGGCGCCAGCGTACGAGGGTGTCGTGGGCGTCGGCGAGGGAGGCCGTGTCGAGCTGGGCGGGTTCGCCGCGGCGCCGGGCGAGCAGCGCGAGGCGCAGGGCGGCGGGGTCGGCGCCCTCGGGTGGTGGTGCCGTGTGGACGGGGGCGACGGTGATGCGGACGCCGTCGGGTTCCGGGCCGCCCTCGGCCACCACATGGATGACCTGGGCCTCCCCCAGTCCGGAGGCGGCGTCCCGGCTGTCCTCGAAGGGCCGGATGCCGAGGGCGGCGGCGCCGGCGCGGAGTTCCGCCTGGTCGCGCTCGCCGATCAGCAGGGCCCAGACGGGTGTGCCGCCGAGTTCCAGGGCGCGGACGAGCAGGTCGGCGACCAGCAGCACCCGTAGGGCTGTGGGGTCGAAGGCCGGGGCGTGCGCCTCGACGCGGGTCAGGCCCCGGCGGGCGGGAGCGGCGTCGACGGTCTCGCCGGTTCGGGCGTCGGTGATGCGGAGCACGGGCTGAGCGTAGGCGTACGGGCGGTCGGACGCAGGCAGGCTGTGCGGATTCCGGTCACCGTGGCGCGCGTCGAGCCCGCGCGGAGCCCGTCGGCCACTCATGGGCGTGGGGCGTGTGGATCCGCACCCGGTCCAGCACCGCGACCGCCGCGGTCTCGCCCAGGACGTCCGCCACCTGCGGCAGGAAGGAGCACAGCCGCGGCTCCTCGTCGACGATGACGACCGCGCACGGGCCCTTCGTCCCCCAGGGTGACGACCTGGGGTCGCCGACGCCGAAGCCGGTGAGGCCGCGGAAGACGCTCGCGCCGATGAGGCCCGGGTGGCGGGCGCGGTGGACGAGTTCGGCGTAGGCGCCGATGGTGCCAGAGCACGGAGGCGTCGAGATGGACGGTGAGGCGTGCGGCGCGTGTGTCGTAGCCGGGCATGGGCCACCCCTGCCGTGCGGACTGCCCGCGCCCACTGCGCCGGTGCCCGGCCGGACAGGACTTCAGGCCAGGGTTCCGAGGAACCGCACGTGGGGCCGCCCGTCGGGGCCGTCCTTGCTGACGGCGGCCCGCACTCCGTACACGTCGGCGATGAGCTGCTCGGTGAGGACGTCGCCGGGAGCGCCGCAGGCCACGACGCGGCCCGTGTGCAGGACGACGACCTGGTCGCAGTACATCGCGGCGAGGTTGAGGTCGTGCAGGGCGACGACGGTGGTGACCGGGAGGGCGGTGACGAGGGCGAGCAGGTCGAGCTGGTGGTGGATGTCGAGGTGGTTGGTGGGCTCGTCGAGGAGGAGCTCGCGGGGTTCCTGGGCGAGCGCGCGGGCGATCTGGACGCGCTGGCGTTCGCCGCCGGAGAGGGTCTGCCAGGGCTGGCCGGCGCGGTCGGTGAGCCCGGTGCGGTCCAGGGCGGCGTGCACGGCCTCGTCGTCGTGGGCGGAGGCGGGGGTCCAGGCGCGGCGGTGCGGGACGCGGCCCAGGCGTACCACGTCGAGGGCCGTCAACTCGATCTGGGTGTCCGCCTGTTGCTCCACCACGGCGAGGCGGCGGGCGATGTCGCGGCGGGGCAGGTCGGCCACGGGAGTGCCGTCGAGGGTGACGACTCCGGCCGTCGGCGCGAGGAGCCCCGCCAGCAGCCGCAGGAGGGTGGACTTGCCGGAGCCGTTGGGACCGAGGAGGCCGACGGTGGAGCCCGGTTCGGGGGCGAGGGAGGCGCCGTCGAGGATGAGGCGGCCGTCGGTGCGGCGGGAGACGCGGTCGGCATGGAGGCCGGAGTCGACAGGGAGGCCGGAGTCGACAGGGAGGCCGGAGTCGACAGGGAGGCCGGAGTCGACAGGGAGGCCGGAGTCGACAGGGAGGCCGGGGTCGACAGGGAGGCCGGGGTCGACAGGGAGGCCGGGGTTCGTCACCGCACCCCCCGGGTCCGGTACAGCACGACCACGAAGGCCGGCACCCCGATCAGCGAGGTCACGACGCCCACGGGCACCTCCTGCGGGTCGAGGACGGTACGGGCGAGGGTGTCGACCCACACCAGGAACACCGCACCGGCCAGCGCGGTGAGCGGCAGCAGCCGGGTGTGGCCCGGGCCGACCAGGGCGCGGGCGGCGTGCGGCAGGACCAGGCCGACGAAGCCGATGGCCCCGGCCGAGCTGACCAGCGCGGCCGTGAGCAGGGCCGTGGCGCACAGCAGCACCAGCCGGGTGCGGGCGACGGAGACGCCGAGGGTGGCCGCCGCGTCCTGGCCGAAGGCGAAGGCGTCGAGGGTCCGGCCGTACGACAGGAACACCACCAGCGCCACGGCGAGCACGGCCGTACACACCCATACGTCGGTCCAGCCCACGCCGCCGAGCGAGCCGAGGAGCCAGAACAGCACGCCCCGGGTGGTCTCGGCGTCGGCCGCGGTCAGCACGATGAAGGAGGTGAGCGCGGAGAACAGCTGCATGGCGGCGACGCCCGCGAGGACGACCCGGTCGGTGGTGCCGCCGAAGGTGTGGCTGAGCAGCAGCACCAACGCGAAGGAGACCAGCGCGCCGGCGAACGCGCCCGCGGACACGGACACCAGGCCGCCGCCGACGCCCAGCACCACCACGATCACGGCCCCAGTCGACGCCCCTGAGGACACCCCGAGCACGAACGGATCGGCGAGCGGGTTGCGCAGCAGCGACTGCATCACCGCGCCGCACACCGCGAGCCCGGCCCCGCACACGGCGGCGAGCAGGGTGCGGGGCAGCCGGAGCTGCCAGACGATGCCGTCCCGGATCGGCGTCAACTCCGAGGTCCCGAAGCCGAGATGAGAGCCGACGGCCGCCCACACGTCACCGACCCGGATGTCGGCCGGGCCGATGGTGATCGCGACGGCGAGGGAGCAGCACAGCAGCAGCACGCCGACCGCGCCGAAGGCGACCGCGCGTCGGGCGGTCACCTCACCAGCCCGAACTCACGCAGCCCCGCCGCGACCTGCTCCACGCCCTCGACGGTACGGATGGTCGGATTCATGGCCTGCCCGCTGAGGATCACGTACCGCTTGTGCTTGACGGCATCCATGTTCCTGGTGGCCGGGTTGGACTCCAGGAACTCGATCTTCTTCTCGGCCGTCTCGGCGGTCTTCAGCCTGCGTGTGAGATCGCCGATGACGAGCACGTCGGGGTTGCGGTCGGCGACCGTCTCCCAGTTGATCTGCGGCCACTCGTCGTGTGTGTCGTCGAAGACGTTCTTCGCGCCGAGGGAGCGGGTGATGACGCCGGGCGCGCCGCAGCAGCCCGCCATGTAGGGGGACTCGGAGTTGGCGAACCAGTACAGGAGGGTGACGTCGGAGGCGTGGACGCCCTGGGTGGCCGTGGCCACCCGCTTCTCCAAGGAGGCGACGAGCCGCTCGCCCCGCTCCGCCACGCCGAACACCTTGGCGAGATCGCGGACTTCGCCGTAGACGTCGTCGATGGCCAGGGGAGTGTCGCGGACGCCGTCCCCGTCGCCGGAGTTGTCCTTGCCGACACAGTCGGACGGGGAGACGTACGTCGGGACGCCCAGCTTCTCGAACTGCTCGCGGGTGGCGACGCCGCCCTTGCCCAGCGTGGAGACGAACGAGGCGGCGGCGAAGTCGGGTTCGTCCTCCAGCACCCGCTCGAAGGACGGGTTGTTGTCGGAGATCCGCGGGACCTCGGCGTTCGCCTTCGCCAGCCCCTTCATCACGGGGTCGGTCCAGGTCGCCGTCCCTGCCATGCGGTCGGCGAGCCCGAGGGAGAGCATGATCTCGGTGGTGCCCTGGTTGAGGGAGACGGCACGCTTCGGGGGCGCGTCGACGCGCACGGTGTGACCGCAGTTCTTCAGGGTGACGGCGGCGGGCTTGGCGTCGGCCGTGCCGGAGTCGCCGCCGCAGCCGGTCAGAAGGAGGGACCCGGCCGCGAGCAGGGCGGCGGGACGGACGAAACGTGTGATGGACACGGGGAGTTGGTCCTCAGTCGTCGAGGGCTCGAACGCGGAGCCCGGTCGTACGGTGCTCCCCCGCCGTACGCCGACCGCGGAGGCCGCCAGCAGGTCTTCGGACTCGGGTTCCTCCGGTCGGGGCGCCTTCCCAGACGTCGTACGACATCCAGTGGCCGAGGCCCCGCCCGTCACCCTCACCGCTGCGCGTCAGCTCCGGATTCGCACCGGATTCCCTGACCCACGTACATGGGTTCGACTGGCTTCGGCAAGCTATCACGGCGCCGGTCGGGGAATCCCCGCGGACCGTCAGCCGTTGTCGCACACGACAGCACTTTTACGAGGCGCAGGGAGGCCGGCGTGTACGGCGACGAGGCAACGGTCCGCGAGATCCTCACCGGGCTCGGCGACACCTGGGCGGTGGTGGGCCTGTCGTCGAACCAGCGGCGCGCGGCGTACGGCGTCGCCGAGGTGCTGCAGCGCTACGGCAAGCGCGTCGTGCCGGTCCACCCCAAGGCGGAGACGGTGCACGGCGAGCCGGGGTATGCCTCCCTCGCGGACATCCCCTTCGAGGTGGACGTCGTCGACGTGTTCGTGAACAGCGACCTCGCCGGTCCGGTCGCCGACGAGGCGGTGGCGAAGGGCGCCAAGGCGGTGTGGTTCCAGCTCGGGGTCATCGACGAAGCCGCGTACGACCGCACCCGCGCCGCCGGCCTCCACATGGTCATGGACCGCTGCCCGGCGATAGAGATCCCGCGCCTGGGTTAGCCGCACGCACCACGAGAGAGTCGGCTCGGCTCGGCTCGGCTCGGCTCGCAAGAACGTCGCGTAGACATGTGTCCCGCCCCGTCCACGCGCCCCCGAGGAAGCCCGATGTCCGAGTCCCCGTCGGCCGCCCGCTGCTGCATGCCCTCGTCGGGCGGCGGTCCGGGCGGGGCGCGGCTGATCGCGCCGCCGCCCGCGGCCGACGGCGGTTCGGTGGCGGGCATGGTGCTGCTGTCCGGCGGTGAGTTTCTGATGGGTGCCGAGGACCCGGAGGGGGTTTCCGGGCGACGGTGAGGGGGCGGTGCGGGCGGTGCGGCTGGACCCGACCCGTTCCGTATCGAGGTATGCGCGGTGACGAACGACGGGTTCGCGGCCTTCGTCGCCGGCACCGGGTACGTCACCGACGCCGAGCGCCTCGGGTGGCCGTATGTCTTCGCCGGCTTCCTGCCCGGCGCGCCGCGGCGCGACGCTCCGCGGCCCGAGGAGACGCCCTGGTGGTGCGCGGTCGCGGGGGCGGTCTGGAACCGGCCGGAGGGTCCCGGCAGCACGCTCGCCGGCCGGGGCGGCCATCCGGCGGTGCACGTGTCCTTGCACGATGCCGCGGCGTACGCGGCCAGGGCGGGCAAGCGGCTGCCCACCGAGGCCGAGTGGGAGTACGCGGCGCGCGGCGACCTGGAGCAGAAGCGCCACCCCTGGGGCGACGAGTTCGATCCCGGCGGCGCGTACCGCTCACACGGGCTTCCGCTGCGTCCGCGATCCCGGACCCGGTCCTCCCCCCCAGCGCCTGGACGGCCTCCATAATGCTCGGGTGACTTCCCCCACCCTCCACCCCGACTCCGGTGCCCCGCAACACTTTCCGGTCGTCATCGTGGGTGCCGGGCCCGCCGGGCTGACCATCGGCAACATCCTGCGGGCGGCGTCCGTCGACTGCCTGGTCCTGGAGATGGAGACCCGCGAGTTCATCGAGCGGCGCCCGCGGGCCGGGGTCATCGAGGAGTGGGCCGTACGCGGGCTCGAACAGCGCGGACTGGCGACGAACCTGCTGGCGCGGGCGGAACGGCACACCGAGTGCGAGTTCCGGTTCGGCGGGCGGCGGTACCGGTTCGGGTACGCCCAGCTGACGGGCACTCACCACTGGGTCTATCCACAGCCGTTGCTGGTGACCGACCTGGTACGGGAGTACGCGGACGTGCGCGGCGGGGCCGTCCGGTTCGAGGTGCGCGACGTCGCGCTGCACGACCTGGACACCGACCACCCCTCGGTCACGTACACCGACCCCGAGACCGGTCAACAGCAGGTGGTCCGCTGCGACTTCGTCGCGGGCTGCGACGGCGGGCGCGGGGTGACACGCACCGCGCTGCCGCCGGAGCGGGCCCACATCTCACGGCAGGACTACGGCATCGGCTGGCTGGCCCTGCTCGCCGAGGCGCCGCCGTCCTCGGACTGCGTCCTGTTCGGTATGCATCCGCGCGGGTTCGCCGGGCACATGCCCCGCAGCCCCGAGGTGACCCGCTACTACCTGGAGTGCCCGCCCGGCGACGCCCCGGAGAACTGGCCGGACGACCGCGTCTGGACCGAACTGCAGGCACGGCTCGGAGTCGAGGACCGGCCGCCCCTGACGCAGGGACGGCTGATCGAGAAGCGCGTCCTCGACATGCACAACTACGTCATCGAACCGATGGTGTTCGGCCGTCTCTTCCTGGCCGGCGACGCCGCACATCTCACCGCGCCCATCGCCGCCAAGGGCATGAACCTCGCCCTGAACGACGCTTTCCTGCTCGGCGACGCGCTCGTCGCGTATCTCACCAAGGGCGACGGGACCGGCCTGGACGGCTACTCGGCGGCCTGTCTGGGCCGGGTCTGGGACTACCAGGAGTTCTCCATGTGGCTGTCCGAGGTGTACCACGGCACGTCCTCGGGCGATCCGTACCGCGCGGGCACCACCCTCGCCCGGCTCCGCCGCCTGTTCGGCTCCCCCGCGGCGGGCATGGCGTTCGCGGAGCAGTACCTGGGCAAGAACGCCGACTACTGAGACATCTCAGTCGTGCGGGGGCCGGTCGCTGAGCCGGTGGTCCGCGACGTTCAGGGCCTCGTCGACCAGTCTGCGCAGATGGCCGTCGCGGAGCGCGTAGATCACCCGGCGGCCCTCCTTGCGGGTGTTCACCAGGCCCGCGAGGCGCAGCCGGGCCAGGTGCTGGCTGACGGCGGGCCGCGCCGCGCCGCACGCCTCCGTGAGCGTCGTGACGTCGGCCTCGCCCGCGGCCAGGGCGTGCAGCAGCGCGAGGCGGGTGCGGTCGCCGAGCAGGGCGAGGAGTTCGGCGGCGAGCACGAACTGTTCCTCGCCCGGGGTGCGCGGGTGCGCATCGTGTGCAGGTGACAGGTGCATGCGTGCGCTCATACGCACATAATGGCGTCGTGGGCGTCCCGCGTCCACTCCCGCGCACCGGAAGGGGCCCGCCGTGAGCGACCGGCACGAGCACGAGCACGAGCACCACAACCATCACCACGACCACTCCCCGGCACCCTGGCGTCATCGCCTCGCCCATCTGCTCACCCCGCACTCCCATGAGACCGCCGACAAGCTGGACTCCGCCCTGGAGTCCTCGGCCCGCGGGATGCGCGCCCTCTGGGTCTCGCTGGCCGTGCTCGGCGTGACGGCCCTGGCGCAGGCGGTCGTGGTGGCCGTGTCGGGGTCGGTGGCGCTGCTCGGCGACACGGTGCACAACACCGCGGACGCGCTGACGGCCGTACCGCTCGGGATCGCCTTCGTGCTGGGCCGGCGCGCGGCGACCCGGCGGTTCACGTACGGCTACGGGCGCGCGGAGGATCTGGCCGGGATCGTGATCGTGCTGACGATCGCGGCGTCGGCCGCGTTCGCCGGCTGGACGGCGGTCGAGCGGCTCCTCGATCCGCGGCCGGTGGAGCATCTTCCGGCCGTCGCCGTGGCCGCGCTCGTCGGGTTCGCGGGGAACGAGTGGGTGGCCCGGTACCGGATCCGGGTCGGCCGGTCCATCGGCTCGGCCGCGCTGGTCGCGGACGGGCTGCACGCCCGTACGGACGGATTCACCTCGCTGGCCGTGCTGTTGAGCGCGGGCGGTGCGGCGCTGGGGTGGCAACTCGCCGACCCGATCGTGGGGTTGGCGATCACGGCCGCGATCACGCTGGTACTGCGGGACGCGGCGCGGGAGGTGTTCAGGCGGGTGCTGGACGCCGTCGACCCGGCCCTGGTGGACCGGGCCGAGCACGCGCTCCGGGAGGTCGACGGGGTGCGCGGGGTGGGCGAGTTGCGGCTGCGCTGGATCGGGCACCGACTGCGCGCCGAGGTGGCGGTCGTCGTGGACGGCGAGGTGACGGTACGTCAGGCTCATGCGATCGCCGTGGACGCCGAACACGCCCTGCTGCATGCCGTTCCGCGGCTCACCGCGGCCCTCGTCCACGCGGACCCGGCGCCGGTGCCGGGCGAGGCGGACCCGCATCTGGTGCTGGCCCACCACACGACGGCCTGACCTACGCGACCCCCAGCCCCTCCAGTACGACGGCCCCGGGCAGCTCGGCGAACGCCTTCCCCGGCACCAGCAGCTTGCCGCGTCGGCGCCCGCTGCCCACCAGGACGTACGGCAGGTCGACGACGGCCGAGTCCACCAGCACCGGCCAGCCGTCGGGCAGTCCGATCGGGGTGATGCCGCCGTACTCCATGCCGGTCTCCCCCGTCGCTGTGTCCATCGGGGCGAACGAGGCCTTGCGGGCGCCGAGTTGGCGGCGTACGGCGCCGTTGACGTCGACGCGGGTGGTGGAGAGGACGACGCACGCGGCGAGCGTGGTCTCGCCGCCGCGCCTGCCCGCCACGACCACGCAGTTCGCGGACTGCTCGAGCAGTTCCCGGCCGTAGTGCTCCACGAAGACGGCGGTGTCGGCCCACTGGGGATCGGTCTCGACGTAGACGATCTGGTCGGCGGGGACGCTGCCGCTCCAGTGGCGTACGGCGTCGGCGACCGGGCCGATCAGCTCGTCGAGGCAGTCGGGGGCGGCGAGGGCGGTGTCGAAGTGTCCGATGGGTGCGTCCATGGCCGCACGCTAACAGCACCGCCGGGCTCCGTGGGACCGGCGTCTCAGTGCACGAACGGGACCGAGACCGTCAGCATCATCTCCATCGGAACGTCGCCCTGATTGGCGTACGCATGCGGGGCGTTCGCCTCGAAAGTGACGCTGGAGCCGGCCGGGACGCGGTACTCCACGCCCTCGACGGTCAGGGTCAGTTCACCCGCCGTGACATGGGCGATCTCGACCGTGCCGACGGGGTGCGGGTCGGATCCGCTGCCCTCGCCCGGCATCAGCTTCCAGTCCCACATCTCCAGCGGGCCGGGCGCCTCCGTGCCCGCGAGGAGCCGGCTGTAGCTGCCGGCGTCGGTGTGCCACAGCCGTACCACCTGCTCGGCCGGGACGACGCGTACCTTCGGCCCCTGTTCGTAGTCGAGGAGGGTCGTGATGCTGACGCCGAGCGCGTCGCCGATCTTGACCACCGTGCCGAGGCTCGGGTTGGTGCGGGCCTGCTCGATCTGGATGAGCATGCCGCGGCTGACTCCGGCGCGGGCGGCGAGTGCGTCCAGGGTGAAGCCGCGCTCGGTGCGCCAGCGCTTGACGTTGCGCGCCAGGGACTGGGTCAGCAGTTCGAGGTCCGACACATTCCATCCATAAGGTGAGGCCAATATTCTGGATGACAGGGTTCAGTTCACTGCACTACGGTGTGGTGCACCTGATCGTGCACCGAACTGTACTGCGAGGCGACCCGTGACAGCACTCTTCGCCCTGGCCACGAGCCTGTTGTGGGGGCTGGCCGACTTCGGCGGCGGACTGCTGACCCGGCGCACCCCGGCACTCACGGTGGTGGTCGTGTCGCAGCTGATCGCCGCGGTCGTCCTGGGTGCGGTGGTTGTGGCCACCGGCGGCTGGAGCGAGGCGGGCCCACGACTGTGGTTCGCGGTCGCGGCCGGCCTGGTCGGCCCCGTCGCCCTGCTCTGCTTCTACAAGGCACTCGCACTGGGCCCGATGGGCGTGGTCTCCCCACTCGGCACGGTAGGGGTGGCTGTCCCGGTGGGTGTGGGGCTCCTCCTGGGCGAGCGTCCGGGCCTGATGCAGTTCGCGGGGATCGCGGTCGCCGTGCTTGGCGTCGCGCTCGCGGGCGGACCGCAACTACGGGGCGCACCCGTGCAACGGCAGGCCATCCTGCTCACACTCATCGCCGCCTTCGGCTTCGGCACGGTGTTCGCGCTGATCGCGGAGGCGTCGACGACCGTCACCGGCCTGTTCCTCGCCCTCTTCGTCCAGCGCGTGGTCAACGTCGCGGCCGGCGGCCTCGCCCTGTACGCCTCCGTACGACGAGGCGGCACCGCCCTCCCGGTCGCCGGCTTCCCATGGCACTCGCTTCCGGCACTGGCCTTCGTCGGCCTGGCCGACGTCGCGGCGAACGGCACATACGTGGTCGCCGCCCAGCACGGCCCGGTCACGGTGGCGGCCGTACTCGCCTCGCTCTACCCGGTGGTAACGGCCCTGGCCGCCCGCGGCTTCCTCAGCGAACGGCTACGGGCCGTGCAGGCGGCGGGCGCGGGCTTGGCACTGATGGGCACGCTGCTGTTGGCGACGGGGTGAGCCTGGCTGACCGGCG
>NZ_KQ949099.1:3476-24772 GCF_001514305.1 Streptomyces dysideae | reverse complement strand
CAGGCCTCGGCGTCGTCCAGCTCCGCCGGCCGTGCCGCCGCCTCCTCGTCCAGCTCGGCCAGCGCGGCCAGCTGTTCGGGGGTGACCCCGTCAGGGATCGGCACCGGTGTCGGTGTCCTGAGTGGTGGCTGCCAGCCGGTGTCGGGGGTCCAGCGGCGTACGACCCGGGCGGGTGCCCCCGCCACCACGGCGTGGTCGGGCACCGCGCCCCGGACCACCGCACCGGCCGCGACGACGACGTTCCGTCCGATCCGCGCGCCCGGCAGGATCACGGCACCGGTGCCGATCCAGCACCCCGGCCCGATCTCGACCGGCTCCATCCGCGGCCACTGCTTGCCGATGGGCTCGTGCGGATCGTCGTAGGAATGGTTCGTGGACGTGACGTAGACGTACGGCCCGAAGTAGCAGTCGCTGCCGATGGTGACCGTCGTGTCGGCGATGACATGGCTGCCGCGGCCCAGTACGACACCGTCGCCGATGCGCAGGATCGGGTCCGGGCCGAGGTCGAGGTCGGGCATCAGACCGGCGGTCAGCGTCACCTGCTCGCCCACGATGCAGTGGGAGCCGAGATGGATCCAGGGGTCGCCGAAGACCGTGCCGAGCGGGAAGGCGAGCCGGGTGGCTTCGCCGATCGAGCCGAAGCGGAAGCGGCCGGGGTTCCGGGCCGTCACCGAACCCGTGCGCTGCACCCAGGCCCAGCCCGCGTGGACGGCACGCTGTACCGCCCGGCGTCGCCAGGATGAGAACGTGTTCTTGCGCTTCGGCACGCGCTCACCGTACTGAGCGTACGGCGCCCCTATGGGACGGAGGGCCTGTGATCTTCGCCCCACCGGGTGGCGTACGGTGCCGCTACGACGTCGGCAGGGAGGAGCAGGCGATGACGGACCGAGCCTTGGTCATGGGTATCGGCAGCAGGGAACCGAAGATCGACGAGGCGGCGTTCGTGGCGCCGACGTCGTCGGTGATCGGGGACGTCACCCTGGAGGCGGGTGCCAGTGTCTGGTACGGCGCGGTGGTGCGCGGTGACGTCGAGCGGATCTTCGTCGGGGCTCAGAGCAACATCCAGGACAACTGCACGCTGCATGCCGACCCCGGCTTTCCCGTCACCGTCGGCGAGCGTGTTTCCGTCGGGCACAACGCGGTGGTTCATGGGGCGACCCTCGAGGACGACTGTCTGATCGGGATGGGGGCGACGGTGCTCAACGGTGCGGTGATCGGGGCCGGATCGCTGGTTGCCGCGCAGGCGTTGGTGCCGCAGGGGATGGTGGTGCCGCCGGGGTCGTTGGTGGCGGGGGTGCCGGCGAAGGTCAGGCGGGAGCTGACGGAGGAGGAACGGCAGGGGGTCACCCTCAACGGCACGATGTACGCGGAGCTGGCGAAGGCCCACCAGGAAGCGCACAGCACTTCTTGAGGAGCGGCGCGGTCATGTCCCGAGGGGCGCGGGCCTGTATCGATGTGCGGCTCCGCCACGTGGGGGCGACCAGCCCCAGACGGCCCACACCCGACATCACTCAGCCGCCGGCACCGTCTCCCTCTCGGCCTCCCGCGGAGCAACCTGCGCCTTCTTCGCCTTGCGCTTCAGCACCAGCATCGACGTCAGCCCGACCAGCACCGCCGCCACCAGCCCCAGCCACGAGAACCGCTTCAGCCACGACTCGGCGACGATCCCGACGTAGTAGATGACCGCGGTCGTACCGCCCGCCCACAGGATCCCGCCGAAGACGTTGGCGATCAGGAACTTCCAGTACGGCATCCGCAGCACACCCGCGAGCGGCCCGGCGAAGATCCGCAGCAGGGCGACGAAGCGACCGAAGAAGACGGCCCACATGCCCCACTTCTCGAAGGACCGCTCGGCCGTGGCGATATGGCCCTCGCTGAAGTGCTTGGGGAACTTCTTGCCGAGCCAGGCGAGCAGTGGCCGCCCGCCCTTGCGGCCGATGGCATAGCCGATGGAGTCGCCGATGATCGCGCCGGCGATGGCGCTGGCGCCGAGGATCACCGGGTCGATGTCGCCGTGCTGGGAGGCGAGCAGCGCGGAGGAGACCAGGATGATCTCGCCCGGCAGCGGAATGCCCAGGCTCTCCAGGCCGATGACCAGGCCGACCAAGACGTAGACGGCCACCGCGGGCACTGTTTCGAGCCATTCCTGGACGTGCAACGCCGGTTCCTCCAGATTCGCGTCCCTGCATTCCCGGAGCGCGCCGAGAAACAGGCGCACGCCGGGAAGGGTACCGGGTCACGGGGACACCACTGCGGCCGCCGGTCACTCCGGCGCCACTCCCGGCCCCGGCGACCGCGGCGGACAGCTCCCCCTGCACCGCCTCCGGCACGGGCGCGCCCCCGACGGCGTTCACCAGGGAGGCCGCGACGAGGTCGGTCCAGGCGTCCTCGGGGCTGAGGCCGAAGGCGGCCATCGGGATGCCCCGGGCCAGGTCGATGGCGGGCCGGGTCTCCATCGCGGTCCCCGCGCACGTCCTGGCCGCTGTCGCCGACAACCAGAACGTGGGCATCCGTGACATCGCCGCACGCCGCAGGCTCACGGAGCGCGCCGTCCAGAAGATCACCTCCGATCTGGGGCAGGACAGGTCGGCTGCAGAGCAGCGTGCCCGGCGACGAGTGCTGAGCGGCCCCCGGCCGTTCAGGCCGTCGGGGTCGCGATCCGCAAGGGCACCCCGGCGGCCGGGCCGGCGTCGTCGCCGCGCTCCGTGATCTCGGTCCACCAGGCGGGCCCGTCTTCGACGTACCGCAGGAGGACCCCTTCGCGGATGGCCCAGGGGCAGACCGTGACCGTCTTCACTCCCGCCAGCTTCATGACCGTGTGGCCCACGACCGCGCCGGCCAGGCTCTGGGCTGCCCGGGGCGTTGAGATACCCGGCAACTCCGCTCGCTCTGCGGCAGGGAGAGCCGCGAGCGTGTCGATGCAGCGGCGCAGGTCGGAGCGCGCCAGTTGCCGGGGCGCGAACGGTCCCTGCCGGCCGGGCACCGCTCCGCACAGCCGCGCCAGCTGCTGGAAGGTCCGTGACGTGGCGACGGTCGTGCGCGGTCCCTCCCAGCGGATCCGGGTGGCGACATCCCGTAACTGGTGGCGGACCCGGCGGCGCAGCGCCCGCGTGCTCCGCTCGGTCGGCGGGTCCTGGCCGTCGAAGAACTCCCGGGTGAGCCGGTTGGCGCCGAGCGGCAGCGAGGCCACGAAGTCCGGCAGCCTGCCGCGCCCGAAGGCCACCTCCAGCGAACCGCCGCCGATGTCGAGCAGGGCGAGCGGTCCGGCCTGCCAGCCCATCCAGCGCCGTGCGCCGAGGAAGGTCAGCTCGGCCTCCACCTCGCCGGGCAGGGTGCAGATCCGTACGCCGGTCCCGGACCGGATGGTGCGGAGCACCTCGGATCGGTTGGGCGCGTGCCGTACCACCGCCGTCGCGAAGGCCAGCGGACCCGCGGCACCCCACCGCTGTGCGGTCTTGCCGGCCGCCGACACCGCGTGCACGAGCTGTCGCAGCGACGCATCGGTGATGCGGCCGTCCGGCTCGACTTGTCCGGACAGGCGGATCTTCCACTTGGCGGTGTGCACCGGCAGCGGCACACCGCCCTCCGCGTCCGCGATCACCAGTCGCACCGTGTTCGATCCCACGTCCACCACGCTCATCGTCATGGCGTGGGAGTACCCGTCCGCGACGGGGCCACGCGTGGATCAGCTGCTTCTGGGCACTCAGTGTGACGACAGAGGCAGGCGCGCAGCCCGCGCCGCTCATGACAGGCCTTCCGGGGCCGTGCCCGAACGGAGCACCCGATGACGGCGGAAACGCTGATGCCGGCCCCGCCGGCACTCCTGCTGACCCCGCCGGGCGTGTACGCACCCCAGTGGGACACGGGGTTGCTGACGCGAGCCCTGCGTCGGGAGTACGTCGGCCGTGCCACCGAGGTACTGGATCTCGGGACCGGCAGCGGTGAGGTGGCGGTGCAGGCCGCGCGTCTGGGCGCCCGGGTGACGGCCGTCGACATCTCGTGGCCCGCGGTGCTGACCACCCGGATCAACGCGCTGCTCGCCGGGCAGCGGATCCGCGTCCGGCACGGGGACCTCACATCCGCCGTCGCGGGCCACTCGTACGACCTGGTGGTCAGCAATCCGCCCTACGTGCCCTCGCCCGCCGCCCGGCTGCCGCGCCGTGGCCGGGCCCGGGCGTGGGAGGCGGGCCGGGACGGCCGGGTGTTCGTGGACCGTATCTGTGCGGCAGCCCCCACGGTCCTGCGCCCCCATGGAGTTCTGCTGATCGTGCACTCCGCCCTGTGCGGCACCGGCGCCACACTGCGGCGCCTCGCGGAGCTCGGCCTGCGTGCCGATGTCGCCGACCGTGCCGTAGTGCCGTACGGCCCCGTACTGCGCTCCCGGCGGCCGTGGCTCGCCCGGCAAGGCCTGGTGCGCGAGGACGAGAGCCAAGAGGAACTGGTGGTCATCCGTGGCGAACAGCCCTGAACGTCCGCGCCGCGTCACGATCGACCCCGACGGACCCATGCTCGTGGAGGGCCCGGTCGAGGTCGTCTGCGCCGACGGCACCGTCGCCACCTCGCGACGCTTCACCGCCGCGATCTGCACGTGCCGCCGCAGCCGCATCTACCCCTGGTGCGACACCAGCCACCGCCGCCGGACGGACCGCGACCAGGGGGCGACATGACCGGCCCCCGACTCCCCACCGCACGGGGCGAGGTGTCCGCCGGCCTCCTGTCCGCGCTCCGTGACGGCGAGCTCCGCCGCCCGCCACCGGGCGCCCTCGATCCCTACGGGGACGACCTCCAGCTCGCCCTCTACCTCCTCTACGAACTCCACTACCAGGGCTTCGAGGGCGTGGCCGAGGACCTCGAGTGGGACCCTGGCCTGCTGGCTCTCCGGCGCACTCTGGAGCGGCGTTTCCTCGCGGCCCTGCGTGCCGACGTACCGCCGCACGCCGATGCCGGACAGGCACTGGCCGCCCTGCTGGTGGAGCCCGTCGGACCGGACGACACCAGCGTCAGCCACTATCTGCGTCGCGAGGGCGAACTCTGGCAGCTCAGGGAGTACGCCGTCCTGAGATCCCTCTACCACCTCAAGGAGGCCGACCCGCACGCCTGGGTCATCCCCCGGCTGCGTGGCCGGGCCAAGGCGGCCATGGTGGCCGTCGAGTTCGACGAGTTCGGCGCCGGTCGCGCGGACGAGATCCACGCCCGGATGTTCGCCGACCTGATGGGCGACCTGGACCTGGAACCGGCCTACGGCCACTACCTCGAGCAGGCTCCGGCCGAGGCCCTGGCCACCGTGAACCTCATGTCCCTGTTCGGTCTGCACCGTGCCCTGCGCGGCGCGCTGGTCGGCCACTTCGCGACCGTCGAGGTGACCTCGCCGCCGGACTCCCGGCGGCTGGCCGCGGCGCTGCGCCGCACCGGTGCCGGAGCTGCCGCGCAGCGGTTCTACGACGAGCACGTGGCGGCGGACGCCGTTCACGAACAGGTCGTACGCCGTGATGTGGTCGGCGGCCTCCTGGCGAGCGAGCCGCACCTGGAGGCCGACGTCGCGTTCGGCGTGCACGCCACCGGCTTCCTCGAGGACCGCCTCGGCGACCGTCTCCTGAGGACCTGGCGGCGCCGGCGGAGCGCCCTGCGTGTGCCACTCCCCGACGGCGAAGGAAGGAGGACCTCATGACCGAGGACCCCACCCGCAAGCACCCCCGCCCCGACTTTCCCCGGCAGGACCAGGAGCACCCGGGCTGGACCGGCCCCATGGACCCGCCGCCCGACCACGGCGAGGACTCGTACGAGGGCAGCGGGCTCCTCCACGACCGCAAGGCCGTGGTGACCGGCGGCGACTCCGGCATCGGCCGGGCCGTCGCCCTCGCCTACGCCCGTGAAGGGGCCGACGTCCTGTTCACCCACCTGCGGGAGGAGGAGGGCGAGGCCGCCGGAACCAGCCGGCTGGTCGAGGACGCGGGCCGCAAGGCCGTCGCCGTCCCCTGCGACATCCGCGAGGAGGAGCAGTGCCGCCGCCTGGTGGAGCGTGCCGTCGCCGAGTTCGGGCGGATCGACATCCTGGTCAACAACGCCGCGTACCAGATGTCGCAGCCGGACGGGATCCAGGCGATCTCGACCGAGCAGTTCGACCGGGTCGTGCGCACGAACCTGTACGGCATGTTCTGGCTGTGCAAGCTGGCCCTGCCGCACATTCCCGCGGGCGGCTCCATCATCAACTCGACGTCGGTGCAGGCGTACAAACCGAGTCCGCATCTGCTCGACTACGCGACGACCAAGGGCGCGATCGTGACCTTCACCCAGGGCCTCGCGCAGATGCTGGCCGCCGACGGCATCCGCGTCAACGCCGTCGCTCCGGGGCCGGTGTGGACACCGCTGATTCCGGCGACCATGCCGGACACCGTCGAGTTCGGCAAGCAGGCACCGCTGGGCCGGCCCGCGCAGCCCGCCGAGATGGCACCCGCCTATGTCTTCCTCGCCTCACCGCGGGCGAGCTTCATCACCGCGGAGATCCTCAACGCCACCGGCGGCACGCCCCTGCCGTGACGGCGGCACGCACACCACGAAGCGCGACCGCACCAGCCCGCTCCGGAGCGCCGCGGCGCTTCGTGACGGAGGTGCGGGGAACCCGGCCCCCATGAGCGCTCACGCAGGCGAACCGCATTCGTACTGGATCGAGACGGCACCTCCGGGGCGCCTCCAACCGCCCCTGGACGCCGACGTCACCGTCGATGTGGCCGTCGCCGGTGGGGGCATCGCGGGGCTGAGCACCGCCTGGGAGCTGGCCCGGAGCGGTCGCCGGGTGGCGGTGCTGGAGGCCGACCGGATCGCCGCCGGTGTCACCGGCCACACCACCGCCAAACTGAGTGCTCTGCACACCCTCGTCTACGCACGGCTGCGCCGAACCCGCGGTCCGGACGCCGCGTCGCTGTACGCGCGGTCCCAGACGGAAGCCATCCGACGCGCCGTGGGGATCGCGGACGAGCTGGGCATCGACTGCGACTGGGAGGAGTCGGTCGCCTTCACCTACGCCCAGGACCCGGCACATGCCGACGAGTTGAGGGCCGAGGCGGACGCCGCGCGCCAATCCGGTCTTCCGGCCCGGTACGTGACCGAGACCGGCCTGCCGTTTCCCGTCGCGGGCGCGGTCCGCGTGACCGAGCAGGCCCAGTTCCACCCGCGCAAGTACCTTCTGGCACTCGCCGACGACCTGCTGCGGCAGGGCGCGCGGATCTACGAGCGGACGCGGGTCGTCGACCTCAAGGAGGGCGAGCCCTGCCGTCTGACGACCGAAGGGGGAGCGACGGTGACGGCCGCGGACGTCGTGGTCGCCACTCACTACCCGGTCTTCGACCGGGCGCTGCTCTTCACCCGTCTCTCCCCCCGCCGTGAGCTCGTCCTGGCCGCGCCCATCCCGTCCGGCCTCGACCCGCACGGCATGTACATCACGCCCGAGCAGGGCACCCGCTCGCTGCGCACCGCGCCGTACCGGGACGGACAACGGCTCCTGGTGATCACCGGGGAGCACTTCACACCGGGCGCCGGCGATGTGAGCGCGCGGTTCGGGCGACTGGCCGACTGGGCCGAGGAACACTTCGGCCCGCTCACCTTCACCCACCGCTGGGCCACCCAGGACAACGACTCCACCGACTCCGTGCCGCTGGTCGGCCCGCTGCACGCGGGAAGCCGTCACGCGTACGTGGCGACCGGCTTCGGCGGCTGGGGGCTGAGCGGCGGCATCATGGCGGGCCGGCTCCTCACAGAGCTGATCACCGGTGGGAAGGCACCCTGGAGCGACCTGTACGACCCCCGGCGGATACGCACCGTCGTGGGTGAGGCGCCGGCGTTCCTCAGGCACCAGGCCCAGGTCGCCCGGCACTTCGTCGGGGACCGGCTGGCCACGGCGTCGGGCGGTTCCGTGCCGGACATCGCCCCGGGGGACGGCGCCGTCGTCCGGGTCGGCGCACACCACTGCGCGGTCCACCGCGACGAGAACGGCCGGCTCCACGCCGTCTCCGCGCGCTGTACGCACCTGGGCTGCCTGGTCGCCTTCAACCCAGCAGAACGCACCTGGGAGTGCCCCTGCCACGGCTCCCGCTTCGCCCCCGACGGGCACGTCGTCCAGGGCCCCGCCACCCGGCCGCTCCAACAGCGGGAGATCTGAGATGCCGGGGACACCGTGCCGATACTGGGTACTCGGCTCGCCGTGCCCGACACGCAAGGGAGGCAAGTCATGAGCACAGTGAAGGAATCGGTCGAGGTCGGCGTTCCCGTCCACACCGCGTACAACCAGTGGACGCAGTTCGCCGAGTTCCCGAACTTCATGGAAGGCGTCGAGAACGTGACACAGCTCGACGAGATCCACAACCACTGGACCACCAAGATCGGCGGTGTGCGGCGGGAGTTCGACACCGAGATCGTGGACCAGCTCCCGGACGAGCGGATCGCCTGGCGCACGATCAGCGGCGACACCCAGCAGCGGGGGATGGTCCGCTTCCAGAGCCTGGACAACACCCACACCCGGGTGGAACTCGTCCTGGACGTCGAACCGAGCGGGCCGGCGGAGAAGACCGCAGACGCGCTCGGCGTCATCGGCCGCCGGGTCAAGGGAGACATGCGGCGCTTCAAGGAGTTCATCGAGGAGCGCGGCGACGAGTCCGGCTCGTGGCGCGGCCGTGTCACCCCGGGCTGAGCCCGCAGTCCCGCAGGCCGCACCACCCCGGCGGAGCGGCCTCGGACCGTGCTAGCGGACGACGGACTCCGGCGTAGTCTCGACCGAGGAGACCGTGTCGAGTACCTCGGCCGGCAGCGGGACCGCATCCGTGACGGCAGGGGGGACGGGCGGCTGCGGCTCCGCGGGCTCGGCGTCGACCTGGGCGAACGGACTGTCGTACTCCTCTGCGTCTTCGGCTTCGCCGTCCTCCGCGTCCCCTTCCGGCCGTTCCTCGGGCGCTGGATCCGGCGTCGCCTCCGTCGGCTCGGCGCCGGGCGACGGCGGGCCCGCGTCCGGCGCCTCGGGGGCGTCGCCCTTCGGCGCGCCGCCCTCCTCCAGCGGGGCCCCCTCCTCGATCGCCCCCGCGTCGAGTACCCAACGCTGCTGCGCCGATCCGTCGCGCTCGGTCACGACCACGCCCGCCCCCTCCCCGGGCGCGACCACCAGTCCGTCGGACCGGCGCAGCAGCAGCTCACCGTGGACGGTGAGGTCATAGCGCACCTCACCGTCATGCACCAGACAGTCGGCCACGACGACCGTGCCCTCGTCGGCGTCGGAGTCGAGGCACAGAGTGGGGTCGGCGACACTGCGCAGCAGTCCGTCGCCCCGGTACGACCACTGCTGGGAGGCGACCGGCGAGCACGCCGCCAGCATGGCCGCCGCGCCGGCACGCACCCTGCCGTCGGCGTTGAGGCAGAGGCCGTTGCCGGCGTTGCGGAGCCTGCCGTGGCCGATCTCGGCGGGGTGGGTGGCAGAAGCGGCCGACGGGGAGTCGGCATCCGAGGACCCGGGGGTTCCGTCCGGCCGGGGGGTGGCGCCGCTGGGTGCGCCCCAGGTGGCCTGCGGGTCGGCGACACCGGTCTCCTCGGACCAGCCCTTGGCGGTGAGTACGGTCGCGAGCAGGGCGAGGGAGGTCAGGCCGATGCCTAAGGCGACGGCCCTGGCGCGTCTGCGCGGCACGGTGACGTGCCCCGGGCGGTGACGTCCGCCGCCGCGTGGTCCGGCCACCGCGGCGCCGGGCCGGGACCCGCCCCGGCCGGGACGGGAGTCGAGATAGCGCCGGGCGCCCCAGCCGAGCACGGTCTCGGCGAGGAGCACCTCGAGACCGCCCTCGAAATGACTGAGCTGCTCGGCGGCGTGCCGGCAGTAACGGCAGTCCGTCAGATGTTCCTGGACGTCGGGCAGCAGGGTCCCGCCCCGGCGAATGGGGACGTCGAGGAGGCGGTTGTAGTAGCGGCATTCCCGGGTGGGCGCGAGTTCACGATGGGCGCGGACACAACCCTGCCGGAATTGCTCGCGCACCTGGTCAAGTGCGGCCGTCGCGGTGGCCGTATCCACACCGAGCAGACCGGCCGGTACGGTTATGGGTTCCGCCTCGACCTCGATGTGCCAGAGTAGACATTGCGAGGCGCCCGGAAGGGCCCGGAATGCGCGTTCGGCGAGTTTCCGTCTTTCGGGCGTCGCAGACCGCGCCGCGCGCAGTCCGCGGCCTCCGGTCGGTTTGCGGAGTTCCGGCAGCAGGGCGGAAATTCGGTCCTCCGCCGCCCACTCCTTGATCATGTCGCGTACGGCGGCGAGGAGTTGGGGACGCAGCGCACCGCCGGCCGGCCGGCCGAGTACCTGGTGGAACGCGGCGGAGGCCACCATGGACGCCGAACTCTCCGTGGAGACGAGGCAGATGGCGGCGTAGTCGTACGTGGCCCGCCAGTGCCGTGCCATCAGCAGCGGGAGGGCGTGTCCGCCCGTGCCCAGTTGCGCGACGAGATTGCGGTCCGACTCCGCGGGACGCGATCCGGGCCGTGGCGGGTACGGCGGACGTGGGGGGTACGGGGATTGCACGGAACCATTTCCTTCCAAGCCGCAGGACGCCGAGCGGAATGCGCGTCCGTCGGAAAAGCAGGTGCTTGATTGGTGCGTACCTATGCCGCGCCAGGTGCGGCCCTCTTATGGGGCACTTACATTCGCACAAGCGACTCACCAGAAACAACAGGTTCGAGTGACCGATGTTCAAAATGAAAGCAATTGGGAAAAGTTACCGGCGGTATCCGCACCCACATTCGAAACAGATGCCGCCATGACCGCCAAGTTGTGTGCATCACAGGGTGGTTGGCACACCAAATCTTCAACTTCGGCGGCCCACAGCGCTCCCCCAGCTTCCTCTCGGCGCTCTCTCATCCCGCTGCGCCGGCATGAACCGCATGATCGCCCCCCACACGACACCGACCCCCGCCCCCGTCCACACCGTCCGCACCGCCCGCACCGTCCGCACCGTCCGCAAGGCGGTCGTCCCGGCCGCGGGCCTCGGCACGCGCTTCCTGCCCGCGACGAAGGCCACGCCCAAGGAGATGCTCCCGGTCGTCGACAAGCCCGCCATCCAGTACGTCGTCGAGGAAGCCGCCGCGGCCGGTCTCGACGACGTCCTGATGGTCACCGGCCGGCACAAGCGGGCCATCGAGGACCACTTCGACGACGCGGCCGAACTGGAGCAGGCACTCGCCGCCAAGGGCGACACGGTACGGCTGGACGCGGTGCGCGACCCGGCACGCCTGGCGGACATCCACCACATTCGGCAGGGCGAGCCCCTCGGCCTCGGGCACGCCGTGCTGTGCGCCCGCCGCCACGTCGGCGACCAGCCCTTCGCCGTACTCCTCGGCGACGACCTGATCGACGCGCGCGAGGATCTGCCCAGCCGCATGCTGGACGTCCGCGACCGACATGCGGGCAGCGTGATCGCGCTGATGGAGATGCCGCCGGAGCAGATCCACCTGTACGGCTGCGCCGCCGTCGAGCCGACCGGGGAGGACGGCGTCGTCCGGGTCACCGGCCTGATCGAGAAGCCGTCACGACAGGACGGCGCCCAGCGCCTACGCGGTGATCGGCCGCTACGCCCTCGACCCCGAGGTCTTCGACACCCTGGAGCGGTCGCCGGTGTCGTAGCGCAGCCCGTCGAAGACGACCCCGTGCACCGTGCCGCCGGTGGCCAGCTCCTGAAGGGCGTCGGTCAGCTGGATCTCGCCGCCCCGGCCCGGTGCCAAGGCGGACTACCTGCGCACGGTGGTCCGGCTGGCCTGCGACCGCCCGGACCTGGGGCCGGACCGGCCGCCGACGGCTGGCGGCCTGACCGCGAAACGACGTGAGGGCCCCGAGCAGGGCCCTCACTTCGACACACGCTCAGTTGTTGGGACGCAGCGTCCAGATGACGGTCATCTCCGTGGTCACGGCGCCGTCCTCGCGCTGGATGGCGACGCTCACCGGGAACTCCGGCCGCTTGCCCTCGTCGAGTTCGGCGACGACCTCGGCGATCGGGCGCCCGAGCGTCGCGGTGGCCTTCACCGGCCCCAGGGCGATCTTCCTGAACGCGATCTCGGCGTTGACCGGCAGCGGCACGGCCCGCGACAGCTGGTCCCCGAAGGCGGCCAGGACGATCGCCCCGCTGGCCGACTCCCCCAGCGTGAACATGGCCCCGGCGTGCGGTCCGCCGACGTGGTTGCGGTACTCGCTCTGGTCCGGGAGGGCCAACACGGCCTTCTCCGGGGTGGTCTCCAGGTACTCCAGGTTCAGCGTCCGAACCATCGGCACCGTGGCGGCGAGCATCTCGCCGATCGACATCTGATCTGCGCTCATGGCGACATGTTACCCACGAGTAGGAAGAACTGACCAGACGGAGGTGACGGACACTCCCCGCGGCTGACCGACGGATCAGCCGGACCGCCGCCACCGGGCCCGTGACCTGCAATTCGTTTGGCAAGGCAGGACCGGGCGGCAACAGTCGGCCGGTGACCTCTGCCGCCGAATCCCGCCGCCGTGTCCGCAGACCTGCCTGGGCGAGCCGCAACTACGGCCTGCTGACCGGCGCGGCGTCCGTCACGAGCCTCGGCAGCCGCGGTGCGCTGATCGCCGCCGCGTTCGCCGTACTGGAGGCGGGCGGAGACGGCGGTGACGTGGGTCTGGTGGCCGCCGCCCGCACACTGCCACACCCGCCTTGGCCGTGCTCGTCCTCGCCGGGGAGCCGCGGCTGTGGCAGATGATGCTGCTGACCGCGCTCGGCGGCACCGGCCAGGCGTTCTTCAGCCCGGCCGCCGAGGGCATGCTGATGTCATCGGTCCGGGGCGCGCAGGCGAGCCGCGCGTTCGCAGTATTCCGGATGGCGATGCGGGGCGCGGTCGTGGGCGGTGCCGCCCTCGGCGGTGCGATGGTCGCCGCGATCAGGCCGGGCGGCGTACGAAGCAGGTGACCAAGGGCGGCCAGCGCGACTCAGCCGATGCTGAACGCCCCGTCGGGGGGTTCGGGTGACGGCACGGCGTCGTCGTCCGTCACGGGCCGCGCCCCGCCGATGAACTCCCGCAGGGCGAGCCCGTGTTCGACCCTGGCCGGAAAGGCGTCGGAGGCGGCGAGCCGGGTCAGCGCGGCGAGGTCGACAGGGTGCCGCCCGGCGACGAGCACCGCGTTCCCGAACCGCCGCCCCCTCAGCACACCCGGCTCGGCAATCAGCACCAGTTCCTCGAACACCTCGGCGAAGTTGGCGAGTTGGCAACGCAGGAAGGCGAACGGCGCGGCGTCGGCGAGGTTGGCGAGGTAGACGCCCCCGTCCCGCAGCACGCGCCCCGCCTCACGGGCGTAGGCGACGGACGTCAGATGCGCCGGAACCCGCGAGCCGCCGAAGACATCAGCGACGATCACATCGGCGGAGTCCGCCGGCGCGGCTTCCAGCCAGGCCCGCGCGTCCGCCGTATGCAGCGCGATCCCGGCCCCCGCCGGCACCGGCAGCTGCTCGACGACCAGCTCCAGCAGGCCGCGGTCGGCCTCGACGACGTCCTGCCGGGAGCCGGGCCGGGTGGCGGCCAGATACCGGGGCAACGTCAGCGCGCCCCCGCCGAGATGCAACACGTCCAGGGGCCGACCCGCCTCGGCGGCGATGTCCAGCACATGTCCGAGCCGCCGCGCGTACTCGAACTCCAGATACGTCGGCTCGTCCAGATCGACGTACGACTGCGGCGCCCCGTCGACGGTGAGCAGCCAGGCCCGCTGCCGGTCGACGTCGGGCATGAGCTTGGCGGTGCCGTGGTCGACGGTCCGGATGACGGGTATGGGATCGTTCACCTTCCCATTGTGCCGGTGAGAGGTTTGTTCCACGCCCCGTGGGACGCGGCCCTCAGGGGGCGCGGGGCTGTGTCGATCTGCGGCTCCGCCGCGTGGGCGCGACCAGCCACGACTACTCGCGCCCACGCACGGAACCCTCTCACACGACGGCAGTCACGGTCCCCGCCCCGACGGTCCGCCCACCCTCACGGATGGCGAACCCGAGCCCGGGCTCCAGCGGCACCGCACGCCCCAGTTCGACCGTCATCGTGACGGTGTCACCCGGCCGGGCGACGGCCACCTCGCCGAGGTCGACGTCCCCGACCACATCCGCGGTACGGATGTAGAACTGCGGCCGGTATCCGGTGGAAACCGGCGTCGAACGACCGCCCTCCCGCGTCGGCAGGACATACACCCGCGACGTGAACCGACGGCTCGGCACCACACTCCCCGGCGCGGCCACCACATGCCCGCGCCGGACCGCGTCCCGCGGAACCCCACGCAACAGCAACGCCACGTTGTCCCCGGCCTGCGCCTCGTCCATGGGCTTTCCGAAGGTCTCCAGGCCGGTGACGACGGTCTCCAGGTCCGCCCCGAGCACTTCGACCCGGTCACCCACCCGCACCGTGCCCCGCTCGACAGCGCCGGTCACCACGGTCCCCCGGCCGGTGATGGTCAGCACGTTCTCCACGGACAGCAGGAACGGCGCGTCCACATACCGCTCCGGCATCGGCACATACGTGTCCACCGCGTCGAGCAGCGCCTCGACGGACGCCGTCCACCGCGGGTCACCCTCCAGGGCCTTGAGCCCCGAGACCCGTACGACGGGCGCGGCGTCGCCGCCGTAGCCGTGCTGGGTGAGCAGGTCGCGGACCTCAAGTTCGACGAGGTCGGTGAGCTCGTCGTCGGCCGCGTCGGCCTTGTTGATCGCGACGACGACGTGGCTGACACCCACCTGCCGGGCGAGCAGGACGTGTTCGGCGGTCTGCGGCATGATCCCGTCGAGCGCGGAGACGACGAGGATCGCCCCGTCGAGCTGCGCGGCGCCGGTGACCATGTTCTTGACGTAGTCGGCGTGGCCCGGCATGTCAACGTGCGCGTAGTGGCGGGTGTCGGTCTCGTACTCGACGTGCGCGATGTTGATGGTGATGCCGCGGGCCGCCTCCTCCGGGGCACGGTCGATGCGGTCGAAGGGCACGAACGTGCCGGCGCCGCGCTCGGCCAGCACCTTCGTGATGGCGGCGGTCAGGGTGGTCTTGCCGTGGTCGACGTGGCCCATGGTGCCGATGTTCAGATGCGGCTTGGTGCGCACATATGCCGTCTTGGGCATGGCTGTACCTCGAAGTCTCTGCTCAGGAGAGAGCTCTGCTCAGGAGAGGGGGACCCCAGGGACTCGCCGACCCTCCCCCTGCGGGGTCCGCCGGAACGATCCGGAGAGGGTCAGCTTCGGGCGCCGTCGGCGGCGGCCAGGAAGACGGGAACGGCAGCCTTCGGAGCATCCACGACTGCGGATGCTGCGAGGACGAAGGCGTACCGGAACATGACGCCGATCATTGCCGACGCTTCGTCCCACGTCGAATGGTTTTCACGGCACCGGAGTCGACGCTCTACGCACCGACGTTCTTCAGCGCCTCCCGCACCGAGAGCGGCGCGAACCTCCCCCGTTCCCGTGCGAGGAAGGCCCGTACGGCCTCGGGGTCGGTCTTGGCGTACTCGCGCAGGCACCAGCCGATCGCCTTGCGGATGAAGAAGTCGCTGTGCCCGGACTGGCGCAGGCAGTAGGCGAAGAGGCGGTCGGCGTCGGTGCGTTCCTTGTAGCGCAGTTGGTGGAGCAGGGCCGTGCGGGCCACCCACAGGTCGTCGTCGACGATCCACGCGTCCATGTCCGCGGTGAGCTTCGGATCGGCCGCGACGAGCCCGCCGACGACGTGCGCGGCGAGCGCGTCGACCGTGTCCCACCAGGGGACCGTGGTGACGAGGTGACGGGCCACCGGGAGGAGGGCGGAGGAGCAACGCCCCACGTGCCGGCGCAGGTAGTCGACGGCGAAATAGTGGTACTCGCGCTCCGGGAGCCGCCAGCAGCGCAGGGCGATCGCGGTGCAGTCGGCCTCGTCGGGGCGAGGGGTGCCGTCCAGCGCGGTGCGGGACAGGGCACGGCGGACCGGGGTGGTGAGGCCGAGGAAGGGGGCGACGTCCTTCATGTACGCCCGCATGGACACGGCACGCCCGGGGTCGGCCGCGGCGCCGTACGCACGCGTGAGCCGCTCCAGCACGGTGTCGGCGAGTGTGCTGCGCGGCACGCCCAGGGTGCCCGCGCCTGTGACGCTCATGAGACGAACCATACGGCGATCACACATACTCGTCGGTTACTGTCACCGGATGCTCGATGCCACCACCCGCTCTGGGGGCACCGCCACGGCCACTCCCCGGGCCGCCACCACCGAGCTCGCCATGCCCGTGCCCGTCCCCGTGCCCCGGGGCTTCGCCGCGCGCTGCACGAGAGCGCTGCTCTCGCCGTGGTCGCGGCTGTCGCTGCTGGTCGTCCTGCTCGCGGCCGGCGCGTCGGCCGTGCTGCTCTTCGAGCCGCAGAAGCTGCTGGCGGACGGCTGGCCACCACAGATCGGCGGAGCCACGGCCGCGGTGGTGTTCGCGGTGGCGTACGGGCTGTGCACGGTGGCGTTCGTGCCGCGGCCGCTGTTGAACCTGGCGGGGGGCGCGCTGTTCGGCTCCCAGCTGGGCCTCGGCTCGGCGCTCGCGGGCACGGTGCTCGGGGCCGGGATCGCCTTCACCCTCGGCCGGGTGCTGGGCCAGGACGCCCTGCGTCCGCTGCTGAGGGGCCGTTGGCTGCAGGCCGCGGACGGGCAGCTGAGCCGGCACGGGTTCCGCTCGATGCTGGCGGCCAGGCTGTTTCCCGGGGTGCCGTTCTGGGCGGCGAACTACTGCGCCGCCGTCTCCCGCATGGGCTACGTCCCGTTCCTGCTCGCGACGGCCCTCGGCTCGATCCCGAACACCGCCGCCTACGCCGTCGCCGGCGCCCGCGCCTCCACACCGACGTCGCCGGCCTTCCTGATCGCGCTGGCCTGCATCGCCCTGCCCGCGCTGGCGGGCGTGGTGGTGGCCTGGCGCAAGCGCCACCACCTGCGGGGCCGCTGAACCGTCACACCGCTTCCAGGACCATCGCGTTGGCGAGCCCGCCCGCCTCGCACATCGTCTGCAGGGCGTAGCGGGCGCCGCGCTCCCGCATCGCGTGGACCAGCGTGGTCGTCAGACGGGTGCCGCTCGCGCCGAGCGGGTGGCCGAGGGAGATCGCGCCGCCGTGGACGTTGACCTTGGCGAGATCGGCGCCGGTCTCCTGCTGCCAGACCAGGACGACGCCGGAGAAGGCCTCGTTGACCTCGAAGAGGTCGATGTCGTCGAGAGTGAGGGAGGCCCTGCGGAGCACCTTCTCGGTGGCCGGGACGACGCCGGTGAGCATCAGCAGCGGATCCGAGCCGGTGACGGCGAAGCTGTGCAGCCGGGCGAGGGGGCGCAGGCCCAGGCGGGCCGCGGTCTCGCTGGACGTGATCAGCACGGCCGAGGCGCCGTCGTTGACGGGGCTGGCGTTGCCGCGCCCCTGCCACCCGGGCGGCCACCTCCTCCGGCGGCAGCGAGCCCTTCCAGCCGGCGTAGGTGTCGACCAGGATCAGTGTCCTGACCAGTTCCGGATGGTGGCGGTACAGCTCCAGCACGACCGTCCCGCCCCAGGAGAGCCCGGCGGCATGGGCGGGGCCGAGCCGCAGCGCCTCGATCACCGCGGCGAGGGCGTGCGCGAGTTCCGCGAGCCCATAGCCGGGCGGCAGGTCCGAGGAACGGCCCGCGCCGGGCTCGTCCCAGGCCACCACCGTGAACTCATCCGCCAGACCGGCGACTTGGGGCTGCCACATACGACCGTCCAGCCCCGCTCCGTGCACCAGCACCAGGGGCGGCCCGTCACCCACGCGCGCGTAGGCGACCTCGACGCCGTTGACCTGCACCATCGGCATGACGCCAGGCTGGGGCCAGTCCGGCGATCAGGCCGGAGGAAAGCAGCAGCGCCTCATCACCGCAGGTCAGCGCGGCCTGGCGGGTGCAGCCGCAAGCCGGGGAGGGCGTCGGCGAACGACGACGACGCGGCTGGGGCACCCCTCCGGAGGAGCACGCGCCGACCCCGCACGTCCGGCGGTGGTGGGACTGCCGAACCGCAGCGGCTCGTCACGCCGGTTGGTCACGGCACTGGTCCAGGTCAGCGCCCACGAGCCCGACCCCGCCTCGACGTCGTGCACCTCGATCCGGCGCTCCTCGTCGGCCCACAGCTCACCGCCATACGGATGCCAGGTCAGCCGCTCGGCGATGACGACCCGGTCCCCGGCCGAGGCGACCGCGCCGAAGGCGACGTGCGCCATCGAGCCGACACGCTCGGGGAGCGCGAGGTATCCCTCGCCGTGGACGTACGAGTTGCCGCCCCACAGGTTGGCGCCCGACAGATGCGAGGCCGTCAGGGACAGGCCCTTGTGCCAGCGGTGGTCGTTGGGCCGGTAGTCGGTGACGACGTCCCCCGCGAGGGTCCTGAGCGGGTGGACGTACGGCTTCGGCGCCTCCCAGGCGGCCTCCGCCCGGTAGACGTAGGCGAGCAGTTCGACGCCGGTGCCCTGCTCGGTCACCGTGACGCGGTCGCCGTGCGCGTGGACGATGCGCAGGCCGGTCACGCGGACACCCCCTGGGCCGGGGCCCAGCCAGGCGCTTCGCCGTGCATCGCCGTGTAGAACGGGTCGCCGAGACCGATCTCGCCCGCCTTCACGGTCGCGTCCGTGAAGGCCGACTTGTACAGCGCGGCGATCAGCTCCAGGCTCGTCCGCCCGTCCGCTCCGCTGCTGCGCGGCCGCTGACCGGCGCGCATGCTCGCGACCAGTTCACGCAGCTGCTCCAGATGCGAACTGGGTACGTCCGTACCGAAGTCCTGCCACGCCGCGGCCTCCTCGGCGGGCACGTCCCGGGCCGGGGTGATGCGCCAGTCGGCGTTGCGGTGGCCGTAGAGGTGGGTGAGTTCGACGGTGGCGCGAGCGCAGTCGATGCGGATGCGGCTGACCTCGTCGGGGCTCAGGACGCTGTTCACGACCGTCGCCATCGCACCGTTCTCGAACCGGACGAGGGCGGTCGAGACGTCCTCGGTCTCCACGTCGTGCACCAGGCGCCCGGCCATGGCACGTACCTCGCTCCACGGGCCGAGCAGGTCGAGCAGCAGGTCCATCTGGTGGATGCCGTGTCCCATGGCGGGCCCGCCGCCCTCGGACTGCCAGCGGCCGCGCCAGGGCACGGCGTAGTAGGCGGTGTCGCGGTACCAGGTGGTCTGGCAGTGCGCGACGAGCGGCCGGCCCATGGCCTCCTCGGCGAGCAGGCGGCGGACGTGCCGGGTGCCCGAGCCGAAACGGTGCTGGAAGACGATCGAGGCGTACGGCCCGCTCTCCCTGCCCTCCTCCGCCTCCACGGCGTCGAAGTCGGCGAGGGTCGGCACCGGCGGCTTCTCGCACCACACCCAGGCACCGGCGCGCAGTGCGGCGACGGTCTGGTCGCGGTGCAGGGTCGGCGGTGTGCAGATGGTGACGAGGTCGGGCCGCTGTTCCCGCAGCATCCGGTCCAGGTCGGTGTACGCGTGCGGTACGCCGCCCTCGGCGCAGAACGACTCGACCGACGCCGCGTCGATGTCGACCGCGGCGACGACCTCGGTCTCCCCCTCCTCGGCGAGCCTCGCGAACGCGGGCAGGTGGGAGTCGCGCGCGATGGCGCCGGTGCCGATGACGGCGGCCCGGATACGGCGGCCGGCGAGGGGCGCGGGGCGAGGCGGGTGCGTCCCCGGTTCGGTCTCGGACGTGGTCATGGGCGGGTCAGCACTCCTCCGGGACGACGTCCGGATCGGGAACGAAACGAAAAACGGGCGAGGGTCGGCACAGCAAGCGCTTTCCCCCCGCTGCAACGTAAGCGGCCGCGCCACGGCAGGTCAACACCCGAATCCCGAGGTCACCGACCGTCCGCCAGACCCCTGCCAAACCCCTGTGCCGGGCCTGTCACCGCGGGGCGCTACGCTGCCCCTCGACCCTCGCGATCACCGTGCCGCACGGCGCGGTGCCCCCGTCGCTCCAGCCATCAGCACTTGGACTCCGTAACTTCATGTCTTGGTTTGAATCCCTCATCCTCGGACTCGTCCAGGGGCTGACCGAGTTCCTCCCCGTGTCCTCCAGCGCGCACCTGCGGCTGACCGCGGCGTTCTCGGGCTGGGAGGATCCGGGCGCGGCCTTCACAGCGATCACCCAGATCGGTACGGAAGCCGCCGTGCTGATCTACTTCCGCAAGGACATCGGCCGGATCATCGCGGCGTGGTCGCGCTCCCTTTTCAACAAGGAGATGCGCCAGGACCACGACGCGCAGATGGGCTGGCTGGTCATCGTGGGCTCGATCCCGATCGGCGTGCTCGGCCTGACGCTGAAGGACCAGATCGAGGGCCCGTTCCGCGATCTCCGCATCACGGCGACGATGCTGATCGTCGTGGGCATCGTCATCGGCGTCGCCGACCGGCTGGCGGCACGCGACGAGAGCGGCGGCCGGCACCGTGTGGCCAAGCAGCGCAAGGAGCTCAAGGACCTGGGCGTGAGGGACGGCCTGATCTTCGGCCTCTGCCAGTCCGCGGCCCTCATCCCCGGCGTCTCCCGCTCCGGCGCCACCATCAGCGGCGGCCTCTTCATGGGCTACCAGCGCGAGTCCGCGGCCCGCTACTCCTTCCTCCTCGCCATCCCCGCGGTACTCGCGTCCGGCCTCTTCGAACTCAAGGACGCGATGGAGAACGACCACGTCTCCTGGGGCCCGACGATCTTCGCGACGGTGATCGCGTTCGCGTCCGGCTACGCGGTCATCGCCTGGTTCATGAAGTTCATCTCGACCAGGAGCTTCATGCCGTTCGTCTGGTACCGCATTGTCCTCGGTGTGGTGGTGATTGTGCTGGTCAGCATGGGTGTGCTGAGCCCGCACGCGGGCGAATCCGGCGGCTGAACCAGGGCCGCGCAGGTAGCGCTATCTAGCATTTCCTAGCGCCTGATTGCAGCACCACGCCATGATCATCTCCCACTTGTCTCCCACTCATCTCCCACCGGGGAGGCGGGATACGCCCCACTAGTGTCTCGTGATCCGGTTTGTGTCAGTTCGAGTTGTTGTTGACGAGTTTCTTCACGGCGGTCTGGACGAGCCGGACCTTGGCGAGGATCTCCCCGGCGGTTGCGGTCCAGGCGAAGGGTTTCGCGCTCCCGTTCCAGGAGTTGATGTAGTCACGGATCTGCTTGACCAGGACGTGGACGCTGGAAAAGGTGCCGCGACGGATCGACTGTCGGGTGATGATCCCGAACCAGGTCTCGTCGGGTAGGACCGCTGCATTGCTGCAGCGGTCCCCCCTCAGAACCGGCCGTGCCCGATTTCCAGGCAACCGGCTCAAGCAAGCTCTATGGCTCGC
>NZ_KQ949099.1:0-2944 GCF_001514305.1 Streptomyces dysideae | reverse complement strand
GGGCTGGTCAGAAGTGCTGGCGGCTTGCCGATGCCGGTGGTCAGCCGACGGTGGCAGTGGGTGTGGATCAGACGTGGGGCGGTGGATTTATCCGGCTTGCCGTTGCCCGCATCGGCGATGATCGCGTGTTTACGGATCGCCGTGCGGATGACCTTGAGCCACTGTTCCCACTGGTCGGGAGTTTGCGGCTCGTGGTCGGCGTGCAGCAACAGCCCTCCGCAGACTGGACATCGGCCGTCCTGCTTCTGCAACAGATGCAGGGTGCCTTTGCCCAGCGGGAGTTTGCCGCGGCGACGCCGCTTGGCCCAGAAGTCGACCAGGGTGGGATCGTCGGTCGACGCCGTTCCTGGCACCATCCGGTGCCGGACGATCGGCGTCCAGGCGAACTTGTAGAGGTAGAAACCGCTGGTGCGGTCCCCGAACACCCACCTGTCATGCCTGAACGGGTTGAACATGCCGAAGTACCGGTCGGTCACCCAGCGCTTCGACTTGTTCGCGTGGGAGAACTTGGCCCACTTGTAGACCAGCCTCCACACGTAGGCGTCCAGCGAGTTGAACGCCCGCTTGGACACCCCGATCCGGTAGTAGGCGGCCCAGCCCTTGATGATCGGGTTGAGCTTGGCGATCACTGCGTCGGCGTTGGCCCCTCGCAGGGCCAGCATCTCGGCGGCGAGCCGTTCCCGGATCCGCCGCAGGGCCGCGTTGCTCGGCTTGGTCAGCAGCTTGCCGCGATAGCGTCGGATGTTGAACCCCAGGAAGTCGCAGCCCTCATCGAGGTGGACAACGCGCGTCTTGTCCTCGTTGAGAGCCAGCCCCCGGGGCGCGAGCCATGCGGCGAGCCGTGCCTTGACCTGCTCGGCCTGTTCCTGTGAGTGGCACAGGGCGAGGAGGTCATCGGCGTAGACGACCAGAACCGGTGAGTCACGCGCCAAAATCGCGGCATCGCTGCCGAGAGTCTGGTAGCGGACTCCAGCGGCCTTTCCCATTCCGTGCAAGGTGATGTTCAACAACGCGGGACTGATCACCCCGCCCTGGGGAGTTCCCTCCAGCGTGGGGGCGAACCAACCTTTTTCGACCACACCCGCCTTCATCCATCCGGCGATCATTCCCCTTCCGGGAAACGAACCCAGCGACGTGAGCAGATTATCGTGGTCGATTCGGTCGAATGCCGCTTTCAAGTCGGCGTCGAGCACCCACAGGCGCTTGGCGGTCCTGCCGCACGCCGTCGTGTGGATGGCCACAATCGCGTCATGACAGCCACGGCCGGGCCGGAAGCCGTAGACCTTCGGTTCCAGCCGTGCCTCCCACTCGGGCTCCAGTGCATTCAGTGCCAGAGCTTGGAGGCATCTGTCAGCGATCACGGGAATTCCGAGCGGGCGCTGTTTTCCATTCGCCTTGGCGATATACACCCGCTTGACGGGCTTGGGTTTCCACGGGGCCGCGCCATGCTGGACCCAGTCGGCCAGCTCGGCCTTTTCCTGGGGCAGCAGGACGACTTTCCCGTCAACACCCGCCGTCTTGCGGCCAGCGTTGACCTCCGTGACCCGCCGCACACTCGCGAGTGTGTTGGCGCGGGAGCGGAGCATCAGCTTCTGTAGATTCCTGACCTTGGCCAGGTCTCCTGCCTGCGATGCCGTGAAGATGCGCTGCCGCAGACGCCGTACGTCGTCCTCGACCCTCCGCCAGTCGATCGACGGCCAGTCGGTGATCTCGTCCTCCGGTCCGTTCGCCATGCCGGCGGCGGTCGCTGCGGCTTGCGCCGTCCCGGCCGCGTGTGTCGTCATGACGTCCAACTTGTCCTTCGGTTCCGGTGTCTTCGGTCATCGTGCCTTCACAAGCTCACCAGACCCACGTCAGCACCCTTTCAGGTCGGGGTATCGGCCCCTATCCGGCCAGTTATGCGGGAACCGCCGACGGAGGTGTCGGCATGTGGTTCCCGGTTTCCTGCTGCCTTTCGGCCACCGGCATTCGCTTGCTGGGTCTTCCTGCGTCCGCTGGAGATTTGGGCCTTCCTTGCGGTTGGCTTACCAGGCCAGAAACTGTATTGCCTGGACTCCATCGGGGTTGTCACGTTCCGCATGAGAGAGATGCTGCCGGGGAGGGTGCCCTCTGCACCCCGGGGACGGCGGTGCACTCCCGACTGGTCAGATATCTCCGGTCGGCGCCTGCCGCTTTTCAAAGGCCAGTCCCTATCTCCCGCTGGAACAACCCATCGGCGAGAGTGCTCATGACGAGGCATCATCAAGGGTTCATTCGCATTCACCCGTCCGGCATTTCCCGGCCTGTAATCCCCGGATGGAACGGGAATCCTTGGGCCTTTCCTCAGGCTTCGCACCCCGCGATTACTCGCGACGCACGCTGAGGCGGGAACGAGCCCTGCGCACTGGCTCGGGTCTACACCTTCGACATCGTCGAACCTCCTTGGTGATTCCCACTCTTCTCAAGCGACTTCGTGTCGCACGATCTGGTTCAACCAGGAGGAGCCGACGGGGGTGAAGTGGAAGTGCACGTGAGGGTTCTTCGCCAGCCACGCCTTGACGTCCGGGGTGGTGTGCGTGGAGAGATTGTCCAGCACGATATGGATTTCGTTGCCGGCATGCGGCTTCACCGCCTTCTTCAAGAAGGCCAGGAAGGTCGCGCCGTTCCGGTTCGGCTTGCACTCGCCGAACACCTCGCCGGTGGCGATATTCAAGGCGGCGAACAGGTTCGTGGTGCCGTGCCGCACGTAGTCGTGGGTGCGTTTCTCGGTTGCGGCGAAGGTCACCGGCAGTACTGGCTGAGTGCGGTCGAGCGCCTGTACCTGCGTCTTCTCATCCACCGACAGCACGACAGCGCCCCCGGGCGGGTCCAGGTACAGCCCGACGATGTCGGCGACCTTTTCCGCGAAGGCCGGGTCCTTCGAGAGTTTGAAGGTGCCCGACCGATGCGGCTTGAGGTTCTCCTC
>NZ_KQ949098.1 GCF_001514305.1 Streptomyces dysideae | reverse complement strand
CGAGTGAGACTTTAGCGGATTCCCGGCCTCCGAGCTAATCGGGGGCTGCGTCCTTTCGAACACGGATTCCTCATTTCGCGAATACGCATGCCAATGACGCGACGGCAGACAGACCGACTGTCGTCGAGTGGTGGTTGGTACTTGCGGAATGGCTGTCCGGGGACCGACCGGAGTCGGCGCTCACGTCGGACAACTCGGAGAACAGTACGGATCGGGGCTGTGTGTGTCAACTTCGGTCAGGAGGGCACCCTCCGGGCGTACTCTGGGGTCCATGACGACGCGTACGTACACCCAGCTGTGGTGGGCCGCCTGACGGCGGCCGTACATACGTATGCAACCAACGGCCGCCGCTTCGGCGGCCGTTCTCGTTCTCCCTCCTGAGGGCCGGCCGGCGAGTGCGGCGGTCTCGACCAGGAGGTGGAGAGATGACGCGGGTCTTCAGTGGGATCAAGCCGACCGGGCATCTGACGCTGGGGAACTACCTCGGAGCCATGCGGCAGTGGGCTGCCGTCGATCAGCACCAGGCCGACGCGCTGTTCTGCATCGTCGATCTGCATGCGCTGACCGTCGATCACGATCCGGCGCGGGTGCGTCGGCTGAGTCGGCAGGCGGCGACGTTGCTGCTGGCGGCGGGGCTGGATCCGGAGCTGTGCACCGTGTTCGTACAGAGTCATGTGGATGAGCACGCGCGGCTGTCGTATGTGCTGGAGTGCGTGGCCACGGACGGTGAGATGCGGCGGATGATCCAGTACAAGGAGAAGGCCGCGCGTGAGCGGGAGCGGGGTGGGAGTGTGCGGCTGTCCCTGCTGACGTATCCCGTGCTGATGGCGGCGGACATCCTGGTGTACGGGACCGATGAGGTGCCGGTGGGGGACGACCAGGCTCAGCATGTGGAGCTGACCCGGGATCTGGCGGTGCGGTTCAACCAGCGCTACGGGCACACCTTCGTGGTGCCTCAGGCGACGCATCCGGCGGTGGCTGCCCGGGTCATGAATCTGCAGGAGCCGACGTCGAAGATGGGGAAGAGCGACGACGCCGGGCCGGGAATCGTCTGTCTGCTCGACGAGCCGGACGTGGTGCGGAAGAAGGTCATGCGGGCCGTGACCGACAGCGGGCGGGACGTCGTCTACGACCGTACGGAGCGGCCGGGGCTCGGCAATCTCCTGGAGATTCTGGCCGCGTGCACGGGTGGGAACCCATCGGACCTGAGCGGTGTATATGAGTCGTACGGCGCTTTGAAGTCGGACACCGCGGAGGCGGTGGTCGAGGTTCTGCGGCCCGTGCAGGAGAGGCACAGGGAGCTGTGCGCGGATCCTGGCTTTGTGGAAGGGGTGCTGGGGGATGGTGCGGAGAGGGCTCGGGCGATGGCGCGGCCGACCGTGGATGCCGCTTATCGGGCGATCGGGTTGCTGCCGGCCGGTGCTGATATGGCGGTGAGTGCGGCGGGGTAGGCGAGCGTTCCCGTGGGTGCCGCCCCTGGGCAGGGGGCGGCAGGGGGTCAGCTGTTGTTGCCGGAGGCCAGTTCGCGGCTGCGGTCGCGGGCGGCTTCGAGGGCGGCGATGAGGGCGGCTCGTACGCCGTGGTTCTCGAGTTCGCGGATGGCGCTGATGGTGGTGCCGGCGGGGGACGTGACGTTCTCGCGGAGCTTGACGGGGTGTTCGCCACTGTCGCGGAGCATCGTCGCGGCGCCGATCGCGGACTGGACGATCAGGTCGTGGGCCTTGTCGCGGGGCAGGCCGAGGAGGATGCCGGCGTCCGTCATGGCTTCGACCAGGTAGAAGAAGTACGCCGGGCCGGAGCCGGAGAGCGCGGTGCAGGCGTCCTGCTGGGACTCGGGGACGCGGAGCGTCTTGCCGACGGCGCCGAAGATCTCCTCGGCGTGTGCGAGGTGTTCGGCGGTGGCGTGGCTGCCGGCGGAGATGACGGACATGGCCTCGTCGACGAGGGCGGGAGTGTTCGTCATGACGCGGACGACGGGTGTGCCCTCGGCCAGGCGCTGTTCGAAGTAGGAGGTGGGGATGCCTGCGGCGCCGCTGATGATCAGGCGGCCGGCGGGGACGTGCGGGGCGAGTTCGTCGAGGAGGGTGCCCATGTCCTGCGGCTTGACCGTGAGGATCAGGGTGTCGGCGGTCTTGGCGGCTTCGGCGTTGGTGACGGGGGTGACGCCGTAGCGGGTGCGGAGTTCGTCGGCTCGTTCCTGGCGGCGGGCGGTGACCAGGAGGTCGGCCGGGGTCCAGCCCGCTCGGATCATTCCGCTGAGCAGGGCTTCACCGATCTTGCCGGTGCCGAGGACTGCGACTTTCTGGGTCATGGCTGAGGTGCCCTCCGGGGGTGCGTCGTCCGGGGTTCATCCTCGCACGGGCGGCTATGCCGTCCTGCGCCTCAGGGTTGCCGCTCCCAGGCCCAGGACCAGCAGGGCGCAGCCGGCCACGATCAGGACGTCGCGGACGAAGGCTGCGGTCATGTCCGTGTGCCTGAGGACCTCGTTCATGCCGTCGACGGCGTAGGACATGGGGAGGACGTTGGAGATGGCTTCGAGGGCGGGGTGCATGTTGTCGCGGGGGGTGAAGAGGCCGCAGAGGAGGAGCTGGGGGAAGATCACGGCCGGCATGAACTGGACGGCCTGGAATTCGGAGGCCGCGAAGGCCGAGACGAAGAGGCCGAGGGCGGTGCCGAGCAGCGCGTCGAGCAGGGCGACGAGGAGGAGCAGCCAGGGGCTGCCGGTGACGTCCAGGCCGAGGAACCAGAGGGCCAGAGCTGTGGCCAGGGCCGACTGGATGATCGCGAGGGTGCCGAAGGCGAGGGCGTAGCCCGCGATCAGGTCGCCTTTGCCGAGGGGCATGGCGAGGAGGCGTTCGAGGGTGCCCGAGGTGCGTTCGCGCAGGGTGGCGATGGAGGTGACCAGGAACATCGTGATCAGCGGGAAGATCCCGAGGAGGGAGGCGCCGATGTTGTCGAAGGTGCGTGGGCTGCCGTCGAAGACGTAGCGCAGCAGGAACAGCATCACACAGGGGACGAGGAGCATCAGCGCGATGGTGCGCGGGTCGTGGCGGAGCTGGCGCAGGACCCGGGCGGCGGTGGCGGCGGTGCGGGAGAGGTTCAGGGCGCCGGTGAGGGCGGAGGGCGTCGCCGTCGTGGGTGTGGTCGTCGTGCTGCTCATCGCGTGGTCTCCTTCGCGTTCGAGCGGGCGGCCGCGGTCGCCTCGTCCACCAGGTGCAGGAAGGCCTCCTCGACTGTTTCGGTGCGCGTGCGGGTGCGCAGGGCGTCCGGGGTGTCGTCGGCGAGGATCTGGCCCTCGCGCATGAGGAGGAGGCGGTGGCAGCGCTCGGCCTCGTCCATGACGTGGGAGGAGATGAGGAGGGTGGCGCCGCGGGAGGCGGCGATGTCGTGGAAGAGGTTCCAGAGGTCGCGGCGGAGGACCGGGTCGAGGCCGACGGTGGGTTCGTCGAGGACGAGGAGTTCAGGGGTGCCGAGGAGGGCGACGGCCAGGGAGACCCGGCTGCGCTGGCCGCCGGAGAGATTGCCGGCCAGGGCGTCGGCGTGGTCGGTGAGGTCGACGTCGGAGATGGCTCGGGTGACGTTCTCGTGGCGGCGGTGGGCTGCCGCGTGGCCGGGGTCGAGGATCGCGGCGAAGTAGGCGAGGTTCTGGCGGATGGTCAGGTCGTCGTAGACGGAGGGGTCTTGGGTGACGTAGCCGATGCGGGTGCGGAGGGTGGGGTGGCCGGCGGGGTGGCCGAGGACGTCGAGGGTGCCGGTAACCTTGGCCTGGGTGCCGACGATGGCGCGCATGAGGGTTGTCTTGCCGCAGCCGGAGGGGCCGAGGAGGCCGGTGATCTGGCCGCGCGGGACGGTGAAGTCGAGGTCGCGGAGGACTTGGCGGGCGCCGCGTACGACGGTCAGGTTCTGGGCTCGGACGGCGGGTTCGTCTGGGGGATCCGATCGGACGGAAGAGTAATTCATCATGTGGTGAATAATGCTCTCGAGGGGTGGTCTCGTCAAGGGCCGAGTGGGGTGTGGCGGGGGCCTGTCGCACCGGAGGGCAGGCGCGTAGCGGCGTGATCGGAGGCGCGTGGTCAGGTTCACGCACCCCGGGATGGCGTGAATGGCGGCCGGAAGGCGCTGCGCGATCAACTTCCTTTCCCGACAATGGATTTCAGTGCGCGGTCATATGCCACGCATGCACGCACGCCGCGCCCTCCCCCGGCTCGGCGGCCCACGCATCTCCCGCTGGTCTCTGGAGGTGCTGTCCGCATGCGCAGTGATGCAGGCAAGGCCGATCTGTTCGCTTCCCTCGTCGTGTTCCTCGTAGCAATGCCCCTATGTGTGGGCGTCGCCATAGCCTCCGGCGTGCCCGCCGGGGGCTGGTCACCGGCATCGTTGGCGGGCTGGTCGCCGGGGCACTGCCAGGCAGCAGCCTGCAGGTGAGCGGGCCGGCGGCGGGGCTGACGGTGCTGGTGTACGAGGACGTGCAGGTAGGGGATCGAGGTTCTCGGGGTGCTGGTGCTCGGGGCCGGGCTGGAAGCTCGCCGGGCTGGTGTCGCTGCCGGGGCTGGGTGCGGTGACTGCCGGGAGGCGAGTGACCGGCAGGGGGTGGTTGATGGGCAGGCGGCGGGTGTGAGGTGGGGACGGGAGTCGGCTGTCCCGAAGGGATGGCGGGAGCGGCGGGTCGGCGTAGAGGCGGGCGGGGCGTATCGACATGCGGGGGCCGTTAGCCGGCGTTCGCGGGCCGGCGTCGGCAGCGGTCGGGGCCGTTAGCAGACGTTCGCACGCTGGGGGGCGGCAGCCGTCGGGGCTGGTGGGGAGGCGGTTCGCTCTGCTGTCTCCTCGGCCATCAGCGGTCGCGCGGCTCGGCGGCCCCGGGGCCGGTCGGGTTCCAGCGGTCAGGACGGGACGGCGACGAGGAGGTCCACGTCGTAGGTCTCCTCCACCGTTCCGTCGGGGAAGGTCTGCAGGAGGTGCTGTCGCTCCTCGGTGAGGAAGGCGGTGCTTGCCTCCTTGCCGTGGATCAGGAAGATCGAGTGGCTGCCGATGTTGGCCAGGTGGATGTCGACGGGGACGCGGCGGGTCCAGCGGATCTTGCGGCGGGTGAAGTCGAGGCGGCCGGTGGGGTCGGCGAGGGCGGCTTGGGCGCCGCTGCCGTTCTTCTCGATGGCGGGGTTGGCGCCGAAGCGGCGGCCGATGCGGTGTGCCTGGTCCGCGATCCACGGGATCTCGAGAGGGGTCGTGTTCCACCACAGGGCGAGCGCACCGCCCGGGCGCAGGACGCGGAGGGCCTCCGGGACCGAGCGCGCGGGGTCGGTCCAGTGCCAGGCCTGGGCGTAGGTGAGGAGGTCGGCGGAGGAGTCGGGGAGGGGCAGGGCGTTGCCGTTGCCGCGGACGATCGGGATGTGGGGGTGGGTGCGGCGGAACTGGGCGGCCATGCCGGCGCCGGGTTCCACGGCCAGTACGTCGGCGCCCCGCTGCTGGAGGAGGGCGGTGGCGATCCCGGTGCCGGCGCCCACGTCGACGACTCGGGTGCCGGTGAGGGGGCGGGCGGTGAGTTCCTCGATGGTGTCGAAGAGGGCGGGCGGGTAGGAGGGGCGGTTGGCGGCGTACTGGGCCGCCGCGACGTCGAAGGAGCGGGCCCGGTCGGTGTGGGAAGGGGCGGTCATACGGCCATGGTGGCCGGGGTGGGTGCGGGGTGCACCGGGTTTGACCGGGAGATGGGGACCTGGATTCCTTGACCAGGAGATCAAGGAATCCAGGGGGTCAAGGGGGTCAAGGAAGTCGTTCCGTCCGGGGGCTCAGGACCGGCGGCGCTTCTTCGACGGGTTGCCTGTGCGGCGGGTGGCGCGCTGCTCGTGCCGCTTGCGGGCCGTCTCGTATTCCTCGCGGTGGAGTTTCTCGCCGGGGGCCTCGGTGAGGGAGCGGAAGAAGTAGGCGAGGAGGGAGCCGACGAAGCCGATGGCCAGGAGGCCGCGGAGGGATGCCTGGCGGTCGGGGTCGGGGCGTTTACCGAAGCCGTCCCAGGTGTGGCGGAAGGCGAGGGCGCTGCAGACCGCGAACATCACGACCATGAGGAGCGTGACGAAGCTGCCGATGGCGGCGATCTGGAGGCCCTGGTAGGCGAAGCGGAGGACCAGGCAGGAGACGGCGGCGGCCACGAGGGAGCCGACGGCGACCGCGATGCGGCGGGCGGTGTAGCCGTTGTCGTGGTGCACCCAGGTCGTGCCGAAGAAGCGCAGGGGTTCGGGGCGGGGCCCGGCGGGGGGTGTGGAGCCCGCGGGGGTGGCCGGGGTGCCGTTCTCGTCGCTCACGCGTCGATTATGGCTCCGGTGGGCCGCGGGCTCCGTAGTCGGTACGGTCAGGTGCAGCGCGGGGCGACGTAGCCGTCGCTGCCGGTAAGCACATACGCGTCCGAGACGTACTCGCCGTTGCTGATGTTGTCCCAGATCCTGGATGTGCCGTACGGGCCCGTCACGGCCGTCCCGAGGGTCTGGCAGTAGATCGGGACGCGGGAGCCTTCGGGCAGGACGCGCACGATGTTGTAGCTCGTGCCGGGACCACTGCGGACGTTGAGGCGGACGCCCGGCGCGATCGGGTAGTAGCGGACCGTCGCGGTCGCCGCCGCCATCGTCGTGACGGCCTCTTCCGCGCCGCCTTCTCTCTCTTCGACATCGTCGACAGACATGAAAAACCTCCCCCGCTGATCCCATGACTGCCATGGGATCCCGTTGATTCCCCCTGAAACGCGCCATAAAACACATGTGCGCAACTCGCACGCGGAGGCTAGTGCCCCGGCAGGCAGCGTTCGCCCGTCAAGGAGCGGCGTCCGGTGCGTGCTCTCGGCGTGCCGGCCGGAAGTCCTCGTACTGGATGTACTTGGGCTTTCGGCCGGTGCGGCGAGTGGGGGCACCTCCCACGCCCTTGAGGCAGTGGGGGAGTGTGCCGGGCGTCGCGACGGGGCGAACGTTGCCTGTTGGGGCACTAGCAAGCCGCCTCCGTCTCGCACGAGTCATCGACTAGGCTCCGTGCGTCGCGCGCGCGGACGAACAGCACGGGGGTGGTCCCATGGCGCCACAGCACAGCACCGGAGCGGGCGCGGAAGCGGAACTTCCCGAGTACGCCGGTCACTACCGGCTGGAGTCATGTCTCGGGTCGGGCGGCATGGGGGTCGTGCATCTGGCCCGGAGCACCTCGGGGATGAAGCTCGCGGTGAAGGTCGTCCATGCCGAGTTCGCCAGGGATCCCGAGTTCAGGGGCCGGTTCCGGCAGGAGGTGGCGGCCGCCCGGCGGGTGAGCGGCGCCTTCACCGCGTCGGTCGTCGACGCCGATCCCGAGGCCGAACGGCCCTGGATGGCCACGCTGTTCATTCCCGGGCCGACCCTTTCCGATCATGTGAAGCGGAATGGGCCGATGGCTCCTGCGCAGTTGCGGCAGTTGATGGCCGGGCTGGCCGAGGCGCTGCGTGACATCCATCGGGTCGGGGTCGTCCACCGGGATCTGAAGCCGAGCAATGTGCTGCTCGCGGAGGACGGGCCGAAGGTCATCGACTTCGGCATTTCTCGGCCAAAGGACAGTGAACTGCGGACCGAGACCGGGAAGTTGATCGGGACGCCGCCGTTCATGGCGCCCGAGCAGTTCCGGCGGCCGCGGGAGGTCGGACCGGCCGCGGACATCTTCGCGCTGGGGTCGGTGTTGGTGCATGCGGCGACGGGGCGCGGGCCGTTCGACTCCGACAGTCCGTACGTCGTGGCCTACCAGGTCGTGCACGACGAGCCGGACCTGGCCGGCGTACCGGAGAATCTCGCGCCGCTCGTGAGGCGCTGCCTCGCCAAGGAGCCCGAGGACCGGCCCACTCCCGACGAGTTGATGCGGGAGCTGCGGTCGGTGGCGGCGTCGTACGACACCCAGGCGTTCATACCGGAGCAGCGGAGCGGTGACACGCCGACGCCGGTGCCGAAGCCGCCTGCCGCGGAGCCCGAGCGGCAGCCCGAAGAGCGGCCCGAAGAGCGGCCCGAGAAGCGGCTCAAGGGGCGGCTGCGCAGGCGCGTGGTCCTCGCGGCAGGGGCCGTCGTCCTCGTGGCCGGCGGAGCTCTCGCCTCTCTTCCCCTCCTCGGCGAGGAGGGCGCGGGGAAGGACGCGGGCGACGGAAGGAAGGCCACGGATGTCCGGACCACGCAGGCCGCGTTCCGTGCGTGGCAGGCGAAGCCGTTGTCAGGCAAGGAGGGCATGCCGCAGTGCTCCTACGGCGCGGACAGGCTGCTCTGCGCGCTGCCCGGCGTGGTCTTCGCCCTCGAGCCGTCCGACGGCACCCTGCTGTGGCGGCACTCCGTTGCCACGACGCTGCCCAGCGGCCCGCCGGTCGTGTCGGGCGGCCTCGTACAGCCCTATACGGACGGCGGCCGGCAGCTCGCGGCGCTCGATCCCGCATCGGGCGCGGAGGTCTGGCAGCGGGAGGTGCCCGGGCAGAGCATGACGCGGTACGTCGGCGGCATGCTCCTGATCACCGGTGCGGACGGAACGGTCACCGGTGTGGACAGCGCCTCCGGCGACACGAAATGGAGCCGGCAGATGCCGGGCCGGGGTGGGGCGCCCTTCACCTCGTTCGCCGGGGACCCGCTGGCGTACCGGACGCGGACGGCCGACGACGGGGCGAGCACGCTGGTCACGGCGGTGGATCCGGGGACCGGCGACGTGCGGTGGGAAGCCCGGCTGAGCGGGTCGCTGAAGCCCGTCGGCGCCCAGGACGGCTCCGTCTTCTTCCTCGCCGCCGACGCGGGCAACGGGGACACGGACGCCGTGGTCCGCTATACGCCGGAATCCGGGGCGTCGAGCCGGGTGGAGCTCCCCGTCGCCCGGCTGGACGCGCACGCCGGCGTGCGGGGGAACATCGTCTACGTCCTGGCCGCCAGCGGCACGCTGGATGCCGTCGACCTGGGGGCGGGGAAGCACCTGTGGAGCCTCGAGACGTCGGTGAGCCGCAGTTCGGCCCCGGTCGCCGACGGCGACCACGTGTACGTCACGGCCGCTGACGGCCGACTGCTGGCCGTCGACGCCCGGGAAGGGAAACTCCTGGGGCAGACACCGCCGCGCCTCGGCACGAACTCGGACCAGGTGGTGGCCGCGGTACCGACCCCCGTCATCGCCGGTACCCGCGTCTACGCCACCGCCCCCGACGGCACCGTCTTCGCCGTGAGCGCCGGGAACCCGTCCGCCTGGTGACACAAGAGGAGCGAGACAGAAGGACCGGCGCAGAGGAACCGACACAAGAAGACCGGCAGAAGAGGCCGACGTAAAAGGGCCGCCCCCGACCCGTCACAGTCGGAGGCGGCCCACTCAGCCCTCGGCTCGGCCTCGGCCTCGGCCAAGCCGCCCTCGGCTCAGCCCAGCAGGCTCACATCGCGCACGGCGCCCTTGTCCGCGCTGGTCGCCATCGCGGCGTACGCCTTCAGGGCCGCCGACACCTTCCGGTCCCGGTTCCGGGGGGCGTACGCCCCGTTCAGCGTCTGCTCGCGGCGCGCCAGTTCGGCGTCGTCGACCAGGAGCTCGATCGTGCGGTTCGGGATGTCGATGCGGATGCGGTCGCCGTCCTCGACCAGGGCGATCGTGCCGCCGGAGGCCGCCTCGGGGGACGCGTGGCCGATGGACAGGCCCGAGGTGCCGCCGGAGAAGCGGCCGTCGGTGATCAGGGCGCAGGTCTTGCCGAGGCCGCGGCCCTTGAGGAACGACGTCGGGTAGAGCATCTCCTGCATGCCGGGGCCGCCCTTGGGACCCTCGTAGCGGATGACCACGACGTCGCCGTCCGTCACCTGCTTGTTGAGGATCTTCTCGACCGCCTCTTCCTGGGACTCGCAGACGACCGCCGGGCCCTCGAAGGTCCAGATCGACTCGTCGACGCCGGCCGTCTTCACCACGCAGCCGTCGACCGCGAGGTTGCCCTTGAGGACCGCCAGGCCGCCGTCCTTGGAGTACGCGTGTTCGGCCGAGCGGATGCAGCCGCCCTCGGCGTCCTCGTCCAGGGCCGCCCAGCGCTCCGACTGGGAGAAGGCCTCGGCGGAGCGGACGCAGCCCGGGGCCGCGTGCCACAGTTCCAGGGCCTCCGGGGAGGGCGAGCCGCCCCGCACGTCCCAGGTCTTCATCCAGTCGGACAGGTACGGGCTGTGGACCGCGTGCACGTCCTCGTTGAGGAGTCCCGCGCGGTGCAGTTCGCCGAGCAGGGCCGGGATGCCGCCCGCGCGGTGCACGTCCTCCATGTAGTACGTGCGGTTCTTCGCGACGTTCGGGGCGACCTTCGCCAGGCAGGGCACGCGGCGCGAGACCGCGTCGATCTGCTCCAGGCCGAAGGGGACGCCCGCCTCCTGGGCCGCCGCCAGCAGGTGCAGGATCGTGTTGGTCGAGCCGCCCATCGCGATGTCGAGGGCCATGGCGTTCTCGAAGGCCGCGATGGTGGCGATGTTGAGGGGCAGGACCGTGTCGTCGTCCTGCTCGTAGTAGCGGCGGGTGATGTCCATGACCGTGCGGGCCGCATCGACGTACAGCTGTTTACGGGCCGTGTGCGTGGCCAGGACCGAGCCGTTGCCGGGGAGGGAGAGACCGATCGCCTCGGTCAGGCAGTTCATCGAGTTGGCCGTGAACATGCCGGAGCAGGAGCCGCAGGTCGGACAGGCGTTCTCCTCGATACGGAGGATGTCCTCGTCCGAGATCTTGTCGTTCACGGCGTCGGAGATCGCGTCGACCAGGTCGAGAGTGCGGACCGTGCCGTCGACCAGCGTGGCGCGGCCGGACTCCATCGGCCCGCCGGAGACGAAAACCGTCGGGATGTTGAGGCGCAGGGCGGCCATCAGCATGCCCGGGGTGATCTTGTCGCAGTTGGAGATGCAGATCAGGGCGTCGGCGCAGTGGGCCTCGACCATGTACTCGACCGAGTCCGCGATGAGGTCGCGGGACGGGAGGGAGTACAGCATTCCGCCGTGCCCCATCGCGATGCCGTCGTCGACGGCGATCGTGTTGAACTCGCGTGGGATGCCGCCGGCCTCGACGATCGCCTCGCTGACGATCCGGCCGACGGGCTGCAGATGGGTGTGGCCCGGCACGAACTCGGTGAAGCTGTTCGCCACCGCGATGATCGGCTTCCGGCCGATGTCCGCACCGGGTACACCGGAGGCGCGCATAAGGGCGCGGGCGCCCGCCATGTTGCGGCCGTGGGTAACTGTGCGGGACCTCAGCTCGGGCATCGTCGCTCGCTCCTTCGGAGAGTTCCGCCGGACTGTGCCGACAGAGTGATGACGTAGTCGAGCGTACGCCGGTGCTCCAAGGGGCGGACACGTTGTCCGGAATACGGGATGTACGTCCCGGTCGGCGGCCACCCCACCGGGGGTTACGGCCCCGTCAGATGCCCCTGCACCACCGGCGCCACCCGGGCGATGATCTCCTCGACGTCCGCCGACGCGATCGGCTCGATCCTGATCACGTACCGCATCATCGCGATGCCGACGAGCTGCGCGGCCGCGAGTTCGGCGCGCAGTTCCGCGTCCGGGGCGCCGAGCTGTCCGGCGATGCGGCGCATCAGCTGGGCGGAGATCAGACGGCGGAAGACGGCGGCCGCGGCCTCGTTGTTCACGGCCGAGCGGACGATGGCGAGCAGCGGGGTCCGGGTGGCCGGGTTCTCCCAGAGGCCGAAGATGACGCGGGTCATGCGCTCGCCCACGCCGTCGAGCGGGCCTTCGACCACCGCGTCGCGCACCTTCAGCGCGGGTGCGAAGGCGACTTCCACGGCCGCCTCGAAGACCTGCTCCTTGGTGCCGAAGTAGTGGTGGACCAGAGCGGCGTCGACGCCGGCCGCCTTGGCGATGCCGCGTACGGACGTCTTGTCGTAGCCGCGCTCGGAGAACTCCTCGCGGGCCGCGGTCAGGATGCGGTCGCGGGTGTCGGCCGATTCCGTACGCGGGGGGCGGCCGCGTTTGCGGGAGGCCGGGTCCTTGGGAGAGGCCGGGCCTTGGGGTGAGGTCACGCCGGTCATGGCCGGGGGACCTTCAGCGCCGAGGCCAGATGCAGCCGGGTGAAGGCGAGGGCCTCGGCGAGGTCGGCCTCGCGTTCGGCGCCGGACATCGCGCGGCGGGTGTTCACCTCGATGACGACATGGCCGTCGAAACCGCTCAGCGCGAGGCGTTCCAGCAGCTGGGCGCAGGGCTGGGTGCCGCGGCCGGGGACGAGGTGCTCGTCCTTCGCCGATCCCCTGCCGTCGGCGAGGTGGACGTGGCCGAGGCGGTCGCCCATGCGGTCGATCATGTGGATCGCGTCGGTGCGGGCGGTCGAGGTGTGGCTGAGGTCGATCGTGAAGTGGCGGTAGTCGTCCTTCGTGACGTCCCAGTCGGGGGCGTACGCGAGCATCTCGCGGTCGCGGTAGCGCCAGGGGTACATGTTCTCGACGGCGAACCGCACATCTGTCTCATTCGCCATGCGCCAGATCCCGGCGACGAAGTCCCGTGCGTACTGGCGCTGCCAGCGGAACGGCGGGTGCACGACGACCGTGCTCGCGCCGAGCCTCTCGGCGGCCGCCCGGGCGCGCTGGAGTTTGGTCCAGGGGTCCGTGGACCACACGCGCTGCGTGATCAGCAGACAGGGCGCGTGCACGGCCAGAACCGGGATCCGGTGGTAGTCGCTGAGTCTGCGCAGCGCCTCGATGTCCTGGCTGACCGGGTCGGTCCACACCATGACCTCGACGCCGTCGTACCCGAGGCGCGCGGCGATCTCGAAGGCCGTCGCCGTCGACTCCGGATAGACGGAGGCCGTCGACAGGGCGACCTTCGCATCCGGGACGCGCACCAATGGTTCTGCCACGAGGGACAGACTAAAGGGCCACGCTCGACACCGGGGAGCCGATGCCCCCTGCCGACGGCGCGGGGGCACGGCAACCGGCCACGCGCGGGTGCGGTCCGTGGGCACACGCGCGGGCAGGTGTGCGGCCGTGCAGACGCCGTGTCTCTCGGCACGCGCGCGCGTGGCACACCTCACGTACGCGCACCGGGAACCCGCCCCGCGCGCGTGGCGTACTTCACGCCGTCGGCATGTGGTCCAGGCGGCGCAGGATCACGCCCTCGCGCAGTGCCCAGGGGCAGATCTCCAGCGTCTCGACGCCGAACAGATCCATCGCGCCCTCGGCGACCAGCGCGCCCGCGAGGAGCTGGTTGGCGCGGCCCTCGGAGACGCCGGGGAGTTCGGCACGTTCGGCGGTGGTCATGCCGGCCAGTTGCGGCACCCAGGCCTCCAGGGACTCCCGCTTCAGGTCGCGCTGGACGTAGAGGCCCTCGGCGGAGCGGGCGGCGCCGGCGAGGCGGGCCAGCTGTTTGAAGGTCTTGGACGTGGCGACCACGTGGTCGGGGGCGCCGAAGCGGCTGAACTCGCCGACGGTACGGGCGATCTGCGCGCGGACATGGCGTCGTAGCGCCCGGATGTCGTCCGGGTCGGGCGGGTCGCCCGGCAGCCAGCCCGCGGTGAGGCGGCCCGCGCCGAGCGGGAGGGAGACGGCCGTGTCGGGCTCCTCGTCGATGCCGTAGGCGATCTCCAGGGAGCCGCCGCCGATGTCCAGGACGAGCAGCTTCCCTGCCGACCAGCCGAACCAGCGGCGGACGGCGAGGAAGGTCAGTCGGGCCTCCTCCGCGCCGGTCAGGACCTGGAGCTCGACGCCGGTCTCCTCCTTCACGCGCGCGAGGACGTCGTCGGCGTTGCTGGCCTCGCGCACGGCGGAGGTCGCGAACGGCAGCAGGTCCTCGACGCCCTTGTCCTCGGCGGCCTGAAGCGCCTCATGGACGACGCCGATCAGTTTGTCGACCCCTTCGGGGCCGATGGCCCCGCCCTCGTCGAGAAGTTGGGCAAGGCGCAGCTCCACCTTGTGCGAGTGCGCGGGCAGCGGGCGCGCGCCCGGGTGCGCATCCACCACCAGCAGATGCACTGTGTTCGATCCCACGTCGAGGACACCGAGTCTCATGTACGGAACGCTACTGCCAGCCGGGCCGTCCTCCGTCCTCGGAGTCGTTCCGGGCGCTTTACTCTGGTCTCGTGCCAAAGACGAAAAAGGCGAAGGACGAGAAGGCTGACAAGACGGCCAAATCCACCAAGGGTTCTTCGCAGGCGAAGCCACCGAAGAAGTCGAGGAAGGCCCTGGAAGCCGACGAGAAGGGCCTCGACTTCGCGCGCGCGTGGGTGGAGTTCCCTGATCCGGCAGACGACGAGCAGGTCTTCCGGTGCGATCTGACATGGCTGACCTCTCGTTGGAACTGCATCTTCGGCAGTGGCTGCCAGGGCATCCAGGCGGGCCGCGCGGACGACGGGTGCTGCACGCTGGGCGCGCACTTCTCCGACGAGGACGACGAGAAGCGGGTCGCGGAGCACGTGGCACGGCTCACGCCGGAGGTCTGGCAGTACCACGACGAGGGCGTGGAGCACGGCTGGATCTCGGAGGACGAGGACGGCGACCGGCAGACCCGCCCCTACCAGGGCTCGTGCATCTTCCAGAACCGTCCCGGCTTCGCGGGCGGCGCGGGCTGCTCGCTGCACATCCTGGCCCTCAAGGAGGGCCGCGAGCCGCTGGAGACCAAGCCGGACGTCTGCTGGCAGCTGCCGGTGCGGCGGACGTACGAGTGGATCGACCGGCCCGACGACACGCGTGTGCTGCAGGTGTCGATCGGTGAGTACGACCGGCGGGGCTGGGGTCCGGGCGGCCACGACCTGCACTGGTGGTGCACGTCGGCGACCTCGGCGCACGGCGCGGGCGACCCGGTGTACGTGTCCTACCGGCCGGAGCTGATCGAGCTGATGGGCAAGGCGGGCTACGACCGGCTGGTCGAGCTGTGCGAGGAGCGGCTGGCCTCGCAGCTGCCGTTGCTGGCACCGCATCCGGCGGATCCGGTCGACTGATCCGCTGCTCCGCTGCTCCGCTGCTCCGCTACGACACAGCGGGGCTCGAGTCGCCGCTGTAGCTGGGCGGTGGCGACGGGCTCTCCGGGGCGGAGGACGAGGGCGGCGGGTCGCTGGGGGTCGGGTCCGGGTCGGACGGCGAGGGCGGCGGGTCGCTGGGCGTGGGGGCCGGGGTCGTGGGCGTCGGGTCGGGGGCAGACGAGGACTGGGGCGGGTCGCTGGGGGTGCCGGGGTCCGTGGGATACGACGGGGCGGGGCTCGGGGCCGTGCCGTAGCCCTCGATGGAGACGATGGCTCCGGCCGGTGAGATCGCCACGTGCGCGCTCCAGTAGCCGGACGGCTCGCGCAGATGGTCGACGTACGCCTTGATCGTCAACGTCGCACCGGGTGCGAGGGTTCCCGACGACCTGCTCAGGTAGAGCCAGGAGGCGCCGGTGGTCGCGGACCAGCGGACCGGGGCGTCGCCGGTCGCGGTGAGGGTGATCAGCGTGGTGTCGCCGCTGTTGCCGACCGCGACCTCCAGGCGGCCGACACCTTTCCGGCCGACGCCGGTGACGCTGATGACCTCCACGGACACGTCGGCTGAGCCGCCTTCACGAAGGCGCCGGTCGGGCCCGGTACTGGCGTTGCCGGCGTTCTCGTAGCCGGGGCTCGCCAACTCGCCGTCGAGACTGCTGGGGCCGTGTGCCCCGCCGGCGCTGGCCGAGTGGCCGTCCACGCCCTCGCCGGTCGGGGTGCCCCGGTAGGCGGCCCACAGGGCGAGCACCGGGGCCGCGACGACGGTGGCGACGACGGTCGTGGTGACGGCACGCGCGCGTAGGCGGTCCCTGCGGGCGGCGCGGTCCTTGGGGTCCATCGGGAAACCGCGCCGGTCGAAGCGGGGCACGGCGGCACCCCGCGCGCGCGGGTGGTGCGCCAGGGCGACGTGCAGGGCCGCGCGGGGCGCCTCCAGGACGTGCAGCTCGGCGGGGGCGAGGGTGACGCCGGGCCAGCGGCCGGGGACGGCGCGCTCAGCGGTGCGGCGGCAGCGCGGGCAGTCGTCGACGTGCCGGACCAGCTCGCGGCGCAGGGCGGTGCTGAGCACCAGCTGGTGGTCGCCGGCGAGGCGGGCGACGCCCGGGCAGGCGCCGGTCTCGACGACGGCCAGGGCCGCGCGCGTGCGCTCGACCTCGCAGGCGGCGGAGGCGAGCAGTTCGCGGGCGGCGGCCGGGTGCATGCCGAGGACGGCGGCGACCTCGTGGGCGGCGAGATGGTGGCGTACGGCGAGTTCCAGTGCCTCGCGCTGCTCCGGGGTGGTGCCGGCGGCCTCCGGCCAGGCGAGCAGGGCGAGTTCTCGCCGGCGCTGTTCCTGGACCTCCTCGGGGACGGACGGTCCGGCGGGCCGCTGCCGATGGGGGGCGGGCCGACCCGCCGCATGGGTGCCCTGACGTTTCTGCTTGGCCTCGGCCAGCTTGCGCAGGCACGCCCAGCGGGCCAGCGCGTACAGCCACGCCCTGCGCTCCGCGGCCGCCTCCGGGACCCGCTGGCCGCGCCGCTCGGCGAGCGCGAGGACGTCACCGAGGGCGGCGGTCGCCGCTTCGTGGTCGCACAGCACGGACAGGCAGTAGGTGAACATGCCGTCCAGATACGACTCGTAGCGCGCGGGCGACCGGTGCGCCAACGCGCGCGCCGCCGCACGGTCACGCGCCTCACGCTGCGCCCGGTGTGTGCCGGTGGTGCGGGTCGAGGTCTCCGGACTGCTGCTCATAATCCGTGGACCGTAGGGGGCGTGCGGAGGCGGCTTCTCCCCCCTTGAGCACATTTAATCCATACGGGTGAAACGATCCCTCATAAGGGGACAGGAACCTCCGGTTCCGCGGCTGTTTCGATGTGAGGCTGGATGGTTTGTGCCGGGTTGGGAGGTAGTGCGCCGTACCGGGCACGCGTTGTCAGCGCCGGGGGCTACGGTTCTCCGCATGGCTGCCCGTACCAAGACCACCAAGGACCGACCGTCCTACCGCTGCACGGAGTGCGGCTGGCAGACGGCCAAGTGGCTCGGCCGCTGCCCGGAGTGCCAGGCCTGGGGGACGGTCGAGGAGTACGGTGCGCCCGCGGTCCGCACGACGACGCCGGGGCGCGTCACCACCTCCGCCCTGCCCATCGGCCAGGTCGACGGCCGCCAGGCCACCGCCCGCTCCACCGGCGTGCCCGAACTGGACCGTGTGCTCGGCGGCGGCCTGGTCCCCGGCGCGGTGGTCCTGCTGGCCGGCGAGCCCGGCGTCGGCAAGTCCACGCTGCTGCTCGACGTGGCGGCCAAGGCGGCGAGCGACGAGCATCGCACCCTCTACGTCACCGGCGAGGAGTCGGCGAGCCAGGTCCGGATGCGCGCCGACCGCATCAAGGCCATCGACGACCACCTGTATCTCGCCGCCGAGACCGACCTGGCCGCCGTACTCGGCCACTTGGACGCGGTGAAGCCGTCCCTGCTGATCCTGGACTCCGTGCAGACGGTGGCCTCCCCGGAGATCGACGGCGCCCCCGGCGGCATGGCCCAGGTGCGCGAGGTGGCGGGCGCGCTGATCCGGGCGTCCAAGGAGCGGGGCATGTCCACCCTCCTTGTGGGCCATGTCACCAAGGACGGCGCCATCGCGGGTCCGCGTCTCCTGGAACACCTCGTGGACGTGGTGCTCAGCTTCGAGGGCGACCGGCACGCGCGCCTGCGTCTCGTGCGGGGCATCAAGAACCGCTACGGCGCGACCGACGAGGTCGGCTGCTTCGAGCTGCACGACGAGGGCATCACGGGCCTGACCGACCCGAGCGGCCTGTTCCTGACCCGACGTGCGGAGCCGGTCCCGGGCACCTGTCTCACGGTCACCCTGGAGGGCCGCCGCCCCCTGGTCGCCGAGGTCCAGGCGCTCACCGTCGACTCCCAGATCCCCTCCCCACGCCGTACGACGTCCGGTCTGGAGACCTCCCGCGTCTCGATGATGCTGGCGGTGCTGGAGCAGCGCGGCCGGATCAGCGCCCTCGGCAAGCGGGACATCTACTCCGCGACGGTCGGCGGGGTGAAGCTCTCCGAGCCCGCCGCCGACCTCGCCATCGCTCTCGCCCTGGCCTCCGCGGCCAGCGACACTCCCCTGCCCAAGAACCTCGTCGCGATCGGCGAAGTGGGCCTCGCGGGCGAGGTCAGACGGGTCACGGGCGTCCAGCGCAGACTCGCGGAGGCACACCGCCTCGGCTTCACGCACGCCCTCGTGCCGGGCGACCCGGGCAAGATCCCGTCCGGCATGAAGGTCCTGGAAGTGGCCGACATAGGGGACGCTCTCCGGGTCCTTCCGCGCTCGCGTCGCCGAGAGGCCCCACGGGACGAGGAGGACCGCCGGTAGACTTTGCCCAGGTCTCGCCCGTCCGTACGACCGATTGTGCGAAACGGGAGCACCCCAGAACCTGCGACCGGAGGAGTGCAGTGGCAGCCAACGACCGGGCAGCAGCTCCCGGAAAGTCCGGTGGGAGCTCCGGTGCCGATGGCCTGATGCGCGCCTCACTGAGCGCCGTGGCACCCGGCACGGCCCTGCGCGACGGCCTCGAACGGATTCTTCGCGGCAACACGGGCGGGCTCATCGTGCTCGGCTCCGACAAGACCGTCGAAGCGATGTGCACGGGTGGATTCATCCTGGACGTCGAGTTCACGTCGACCCGGCTGCGCGAGCTGTGCAAGCTCGACGGCGGCATCGTGCTCTCGTCCGACCTCTCGAAGATCCTGCGCGCCGGCGTCCAGCTGGTGCCGGACCCGACGATCCCCACGGAGGAGACGGGCACGCGGCACCGCACGGCGGACCGGGTGAGCAGGCAGGTCGGCTTCCCCGTGGTGTCCGTCTCACAGTCGATGCGGCTCGTCGCCCTCTACGTCGACGGCCAGCGCCGCGTCCTGGAGGACTCGGCCGCGATCCTGTCCCGTGCCAACCAGGCCCTGGCGACCCTGGAGCGCTACAAACTCCGCCTCGACGAGGTCGCGGGAACGTTGTCAGCGCTGGAGATCGAGGACCTCGTCACGGTCCGGGACGTCTCCGCGGTGGCGCAGCGCCTGGAGATGGTGCGGCGTATCGCCACCGAGATCGCCGAGTACGTGGTGGAGCTGGGCACCGACGGGCGGCTGCTGGCCCTCCAGCTCGACGAGCTGATCGCGGGCGTGGAGCCCGAGCGTGAGCTGGTCGTGCGGGACTACGTCCCCGAGCCGACGGCGAAGCGTTCCCGCACGGTCGACGAGGCGCTGTACGAACTGGACGCCCTCACCCACGCGGAGCTCCTCGAACTCCCGACGGTGGCTCGGGCGCTGGGCTACACGGGCTCGCCGGAGGCGCTGGACTCCGCGGTGTCCCCGCGGGGCTTCCGGCTGCTGGCCAAGGTGCCGCGGCTGCCGGGGGCGATCATCGACCGGCTGGTGGAGCACTTCGGGGGGCTGCAGAAGCTGCTCGCCGCGAGCGTCGATGACCTGCAGACCGTGGACGGGGTCGGGGAGGCCCGGGCGCGGAGTGTGCGGGAGGGGCTGTCCCGGCTGGCGGAGTCGTCGATCCTGGAGCGGTACGTCTAGGGCACGCAGGCGTCTGCCCCAGCGGTTACTAGTCGTTCTCCAGCACGAACGACGTCTGCGCCTTCGCAAACCCCGGAGCCTGTGCCTCCACCAGATACGTCCCCGCCCCTGCCGCCCCCGCCGGAGGCGTCGCGCACTCGGGAGCGCTCGGCTTGCGGTCCCACTGCACGGTGTACGTGATGCTGCTCCCGGCGGGCACCCGGTACAGCAGGCTGCCGGAGACCTTGGGGCAGTCGGCGGAGGACCAGTAGTCGTCGTCGCTGTCCGCCTGAGTGATCGTCAACACCGCGTGCTTCGGCCCGAGATCGACCTTGCAGTCGCTGCCGGAGGAGTTCGTCGCGGTCAGCAGCACCGCGGGCGTCTCACCGGGCTCGTACGCGTTGTGGAGGCTGCGCACGCTCAACTTCACGGCGCTCACGGTGCAGTTGGGCAGCGGAGAGCTCGCCGGAATCGTGTCGTCCCTGCCGACACCGCTGCCCGAGCCACCGCCGGCCGTGCCGCCACCCGAGCCGTCCGACCCGCTGGAGCCCCCGGAACCGGAGCCAGAGCCTGTGCCGGAGCCGTCGCCGGCCCCGTCCCCCGACCCGCTGGAATCCCCGCCCCCGGTCGACTCCTCGCGCCCGCCCGGGGCTTGACTGATCGCCGGCCCGGAACCGGTCGGCCCCGGTGTGATGGTCGAGGGCGAGGGATTCTTGTCGTCGGACCCGTTGGCGCCGTTCTTGCCGCCCCCGCCGCCCGAGGTGAGCACCCAGGTGATCAGCAGTGCCATCAGGGCGACCACGGACAGCATGACGGCCCTCCGTCGCCAGTAGATGGAGGAGGGAAGCGGCCCGACCGGATTGCGCAGAGATCCCACGGCGCAAACTGTACGAGAGATCGGCCGGTTCGCCCGTCCCACCCGCCGCCAACAGCCACAACTTTTCCGGATCATCATCCCGGAAACGCCGTCCCACCCCCTGTCTTTCGTCAGGTGGAGCACCTGACGATCGCAGGATGTGACCGTATCGGCCCGCCACCTACCGTCCGTGACCATGGACTTCGACGACGCCGGGCTCTACCGCGACATCACCGACACCGCACACAGTGACGGCGGTCCCGCTCGCCGCCACGACGACCGGACGGCGAGGGCGGGGCCGTAGGAGACGGTGAACAGGGCGGGGCCGGCGGCCAGGCCAAGGACGGCAACCGCGCCGAAGGCCGCCACCGGCTGCCGTCGCGCCACGGTGACCGCCGCCGCGAGCACGGCGAGTACTGCCAGTTGCGGCCAGAGGCCGTGCGGCTCGTTCAGGCCGAGCCCGTCCGCCGTGAGCGCCGGCAGTGCCGGCCCCGCCCAGAGCAGACAGCCCCGCAGGATCCGAGGACGTTCCATCCGCCCGACGCTACAAGCGACCGGCGGGTCGGCACTGTTGTCGATCGTCAGGCGCCGTCGTCCTCCCGGCGGGTGGCGGTACGCCCGGGTCGGCCTCCCCGCGTGGGAGGATCGGAACGTCATGACTGCGCCCACGAAGCCCCCGCACAGCAGCACCGGCGACGCCCTCCCCCTCGGAGAGGGCCTGCACGCCCCCGTCATCGACTGGTTCGAGGAGCACGCCCGGGATCTGCCGTGGCGGCGCCCGGAGGCCGGGCCGTGGGGGGTGATGGTCAGTGAGTTCATGTTGCAGCAGACGCCGGTGAACCGCGTCCTGCCCGTCTACGAGCAGTGGCTGGCCCGTTGGCCGCGCCCCGCCGACCTGGCCGAGGAGGCGCCCGGCGAGGCCGTGCGCGCCTGGGGCCGGCTCGGCTACCCACGCCGCGCGCTGCGGCTGCACGGTGCCGCCGTCGCCATAACGGAACGGCACGGCGGCGACGTACCGACCGACCACGCCCAGTTGCTCGCGCTGCCCGGCATCGGTGAGTACACGGCCGCGGCGGTGGCGTCGTTCGCGTACGGGCAGCGGCATGCCGTGCTCGACACCAACGTCCGCCGTGTCTTCGCGCGGGCCGTCACCGGTGTGCAGTACCCGCCGAACGCCACCACCGCCGCCGAGCGCAAGCTCGCCCGCGCGCTGCTGCCCGCCGACGAGCAGACCGCCGCGCGCTGGGCCGCCGCCTCGATGGAGCTCGGCGCGCTGGTGTGCACCGCCAAGAGCGAGTCCTGTCACCGCTGTCCCATCGCCGCCCAGTGTGCCTGGCGCCTCGCGGGCAAGCCGGAGCACGACGGTCCGCCGCGGCGAGGTCAGACGTACGCGGGGACCGACCGCCAGGTGCGCGGCAAGCTGCTCGCCGTACTGCGGGAGGCGCACGCGCCCGTGCCGCAGGCGGTCCTGGACCGGGTGTGGCACGAGCCGGTGCAGCGGGCCCGGGCGCTCGACGGCCTCGTCGCGGACGGTCTGGTGGAGCCGCTGGCGGGCGGGCTGTACCGGCTGCCGCAGAGCTGACGTACCGGGCCGGACCGACGCACAGACACATCACAGGGTCGACAGGCCCGTGACAGCTTCCGCCACACCCTCAACGACCAGGTCACCCGATACCACCCCAACTCGGCGCTCCCATTTACCCCTTTCCTGCTTCCGTTACACAACCGACGGACAGCCGAGCGCTGGCCGCAGGCTGCTTCGGACAGGCCCGTGACAACGCCTCCGTAGCTTCATCTCCGTGCCCGACAGGCACGGATGAGCACGGATCACACGGGCGGCGAACAGCCGTTCCGGGTACGGGGAATCGGAGGCGGTCAGCATGGCGCAGGGAGAGGTGCTCGAGTTCGAGGAGTACGTCCGCACCCGGCAGGACGCGCTGCTGCGCAGCGCCCGCCGGCTGGTCCCGGACCCGGTCGACGCCCAGGACCTGCTCCAGACGGCGCTGGTGCGGACGTACCACCGCTGGGACGGCATCGCGGACAAGCGGCTCGCGGACGCCTATCTGCGCCGGGTCATGATCAACACCCGGACCGAGTGGTGGCGGGCCCGGAAGCTGGAGGAGGTGCCGACCGAGCAGCTCCCGGACGCCTCGGTCGACGACGCCACCGAGCAGCACGCCGACCGTGCCCTGCTGATGGACATCATGAAGGTGCTGGCTCCCAAGCAGCGCAGTGTCGTGGTGCTGCGACACTGGGAGCAGATGTCCACGGAGGAGACGGCCGCCGCCCTCGGCATGTCGGCCGGAACGGTCAAGAGCACGCTGCACCGGGCGCTCGCCCGGCTCCGCGAGGAGCTGGAGAGCAGGGATGACGACGAGCTCGGCGCACGCGCGCTGGAGCGTGAGGAGCGGGAGCGTTGCGCGGCCTAGGCACGAGGGCCACCGGCACCGGGCACGGGGAGGGGGATCCCGACCGCAGCGGATCCGTCCGGCCCGGGACCGCACCGGCCCCAGGGAGTCATCAGGCGGTGTTCACGGCGATGGCCGTGTTCGCCGCCCTCGCCCTTTTCGTCTCGGCGTGCGCCACCGGCGGCACCGGCGCCCGCGACGAGGGCCCGGCCCGTACCGATCCCGTGGCGGGCGGCGTAGTGGCACCGTCGGCCTCCCTCTCCGCGTCCCCGGCGAAGCGCGTCGACGCGGTCGAACTGGTCAAGCGGGACCCGCGGGTCTCGGCGGAGGTGAAGCGCGGTCTGAAGCCGTGCGCCGCCGACAAGTACCCCGTCGACGTGTACTACGGCAACATGACCGGAGGCTCGGCGGACGACGTCGTCGTCAACGTGCTGACCTGCGGGGACGTGGTCGGTGTTGGCTCGTATGTGTATCGCGAGCAGGACGGCGCGTACGTGAACGTGTTCACGGCCGAGCAGCCGCCGGTCTACGCGGAGATCGACCGCGGCGACCTGGTGGTCACCAAACAGCTGTACGAGGATGGCGACCCGGTGTCGAACCCGTCCGGTGAGGACGTGATCACCTACCGCTGGACCGCGGGCCGCTTCGTCCAGACACACTTCTCGCACAGCGAGTACGGCACTGTCGTCCCGGACGAGGCGACGCCGGAGCCCGGTAACTGAGCACCTGGGACATACGTGAGACACACGAGGACTGAGAGCGGCGGGATGGCAGACCAGACCCACGTCCTGTTCGTCGAGGACGACGACGTCATCCGCGAGGCCACCCAGCTCGCCCTGGAGCGGGACGGTTTCGCGGTCACCGCGATGCCCGACGGGCTGTCGGGGCTGGAGGCGTTCCGGGCGGACCGGCCCGACATCGCGCTGCTGGACGTCATGGTTCCGGGGCTCGACGGGGTGAGCCTGTGCCGGCGCATCCGGGACGAGTCGACCGTGCCGGTGATCATGCTGTCGGCGCGGGCCGACTCCATCGACGTCGTGCTCGGCCTGGAGGCGGGCGCGGACGACTACGTCACCAAGCCGTTCGACGGTGCCGTGCTGGTCGCGCGGATCCGGGCGGTACTGCGCCGGTTCGGGCACGCGAACGGCGGCGACCGGGCGGACGACGCCGGGGCCGCGGCGGCCGGCGGCATGCTGACCTTCGGCGACCTGGAGGTCGACACCGAGGGCATGGAGGTGCGCCGGGCCGGGCAGCCGGTGGCGCTCACCCCGACCGAGATGCGGCTGCTGCTGGAGTTCTCGTCGGCGCCCGGCACGGTGCTGTCGCGGGACAAGCTGCTGGAGCGCGTCTGGGACTACGGCTGGGGCGGGGACACCCGCGTCGTCGACGTCCATGTGCAGCGGCTGCGTACGAAGATCGGCCAGGACCGCATCGAGACGGTCCGCGGCTTCGGCTACAAGTTGAAGGCCTGAGCAGGGGTATGCGGGGGATCTTCCGGCGTCTCGTCCCGTCCGGCGTGGACCACGACGGCATGCGCACGGGACTGAAGTGGAAGCTGAGCGCGGCGATCGCGCTGGTCGGCGCGCTGGTGGCGGTCGCGCTGAGCCTGGTGGTGCACAACGCCGCCCGGGTCTCGATGCTGGACAACGCGCGCGACCTCGCGGACGAGCGGATCCAGCTGGCCCAGCTCAACTTCGACCAGTCCGACCGGCCGAACTTCCCGAACGTCGGCATCGACGACCCGGATCTGCCGGCGGCACTGCGGGCCAAGGTCGAGGAGGGCCGCCGGGCGACCTATGTGACCGACGGCGCGGACGGCGAGCCGGACATCTGGGCGGCGGTGCCGGTCAAGAACGGGCATGTGCTGTCCCTGCACACCGGGTTCACCGAGCGCGGCGACGATGTGATGCGGGACCTCGACCAGGCGCTGGTGATCGGCTCCATCGCGGTCGTGCTGGGCGGCAGCGCGCTCGGTGTGCTCATCGGCGGGCAGCTGTCCCGGCGGCTGCGCAAGGCGGCGGCGGCGGCGCACCAGCTGGCCAGGGGCGAGACGGACGTACGGGTGCGGGACGCCATCGGCGGGGTCGTGCGGGACGAGACCGACGACCTGGCGAGCGCGGTGGACTCGATGGCGGACGCGCTGGTGCAGCGCATCGAGGCGGAGCGCCGGGTCACCGCGGACATCGCGCACGAGCTGCGCACACCGGTGACGGGGCTGCTGACCGCGGCGGAGCTGCTGCCGCCCGGCCGCCCGACCGAGCTGGTCCTGGACCGGGCGAAGGCGATGCGCACGCTCGTCGAGGACGTCCTGGAGGTGGCCCGGCTGGACGGGGCGTCCGAGCGGGCCGAGCTGCAGGGCATCATGCTGGGCGAGTTCGTCGCCCGGCGGGTGGCGGCGAAGGACCCGGCCGTCGAGGTGCGGGTGGTGCACGAGTCGGAGGTCACGACCGACCCGCGCCGCCTGGAACGCGTCCTGTTCAACCTGCTGGCCAACGCCGCCCGGCACGGCAGGCCGCCCATCCAGGTCACCGTCGAGGGCCGTGTCATCCGGGTCCGCGACCATGGCCCCGGCTTTCCCGAGAACCTCCTCGCCGAGGGCCCGAGCCGCTTCCGCACCGGCAGCAGCGACCGGGCCGGCCACGGCCACGGCCTCGGCCTGACCATCGCGGCCGGCCAGGCGCGGGTCCTGGGCGCCCGGCTGACCTTCCGCAACGTACGCCCGGCCGGCGCGCCGGAGCACGTGCCCGCGGAGGGCGCCGTGGCCGTCCTGTGGCTGCCGGAACACGCGCCGACGAACACGGGGAGCTACCCGATGCTGCCGTGACCGCCCTGGACGAGGTGTCTCAGACCGGCTCGCTCACCGGCATCTGAACCCGCTCCTCCTCCTCCTTCGGTCCCGCCCCCTTGAGCGGCACCTCCTTCACGAACACCGCCGCCGCCAGCGAGACCACCGCCACGACAGCACCCAGCAGAAACGCCGAGTGCGTCCCCGCGGTCACCGCGTGCTGATACGCCTCCCGCGCCACCGTCGGCAGCTTCGCCAGGCTCGCCGCGTCCAGCTGCGCGGACGTCTCGGTCACCTTGGAGCCCAGCGCCCCGGCCCGCTCGGCCATGACGTCCTGGACCCGGTGGTTGAACAGCGCGCCCATGATCGCGACGCCGAACGACGATCCGAGCGTACGGAAGAGAGTCGCCGACGAGGACGCGACGCCCATGTCCTTCATCTCGACGCTGTTCTGCGCGACCAGCATGGTGATCTGCATCAGACAGCCCATGCCGAGACCGACGACGGCCATGTACACACCGGAGGTGAGCCGCGAGGTGTCCGTGTCCATCGTCGACAGCAGGTACAGCCCGGCGACCATCGCCACGCTGCCGACGACCGGGAACACCTTGTACTTCCCGGTGTTGGTGGTCACCCGGCCCGCCACCATCGAGATGACCAGCATCGCGCCGAGCATCGGCAGGAGCAGTAGCCCGGAGTTGGTCGCGGAGGCGCCCTGCACCGACTGCTGGTACAGCGGCAGGAACAGCGTCGCCCCGAACATCACGAACCCGGTGATGAACCCGATGACGGACATCAGCGTGAAGTTCCGGCTGCGGAAGATGTGCAGCGGCACCACCGGCTCCGCCGCCTTGGTCTGCCAGAACACGAACCCGATCAGCGAGGCGACCCCGATCCCGGTCAGCTCCATGATCCGCGCGGACGTCCACGCGTACTCCGTGCCACCCCACGTGGTGACGAGCACGATCGCGGTGATGCCGACCGTCAGCAGCGCCGCCCCGAGGTAGTCGATCCGCGCCTGGGCCCGCTTCTTCGGCAGGTGCAGGACGACACTGATCGCGGCGAGCGCCACCACACCGAGCGGCAGGTTGATGTAGAAGGCCCAGCGCCAGCCCCAGTTGTCGGTGATGGTCCCACCGACCAGCGGCCCGCCGATCATCGCGAGCGCCATGACGGCGGCCATCATGCCCTGGTACTTGCCCCGCTCCCGCGGCGGAATCAGATCGCCGATGATCGCCATGACGCCGACCATCAGACCGCCGGCGCCGAGCCCCTGGACGGCCCGGAAGCCGATGAGCTGTCCCATGTCCTGGGCCATGCCGCTCAGCACGGAGCCGATCAGGAAGAGCACGATCGAGCTCATGAAGACGCCCTTGCGCCCGTGCATGTCGCCGAGCTTGCCCCAGAGCGGAGTGGAGGCCGCCGTGGCGAGCGTGTAGGCGGTCACGACCCACGACAGGTGTTCGAGGCCGCCCAGCTCGCCCACGATCGTCGGCATCGCCGTACCCACGATCATGTTGTCGAGCATCGCCAGCATCATCGTGATCATCAGCGCGAGCAGTACGACCCGTACGCTCCTCGGCTGTTTCTCCGCGCCTGTGTCGACCGCCTGTGTGTCCGCCATGACTCCCACTCCCCCAGCTACTTACTTGCCGCCCGGCTAGTTGTCTACACTGGGAACGTAGAGGCGTAACTAGCCGGGCGTCAAGTAAGTTTTTAGGAAAGCGCGAGGAGTACGACGATGGGTGGCACCATGGACGGCACCAAGCAGCGGCGCCGCGGGAACACCCGCCAGCGCATCCAGGACGTAGCGCTCGAGCTCTTCGCCGAGCAGGGTTACGAGAAGACCTCCCTGCGCGAGATCGCCGAGCGCCTGGACGTCACGAAAGCGGCCCTGTACTACCACTTCAAGACGAAGGAAGAGATCCTCGTCGGCCTCTTCGAGGACCTGACGAAACCGATCGAGGACCTGATCGAGTGGGGCAGACAGCAGCCCCACACCCTGGAGACCAAGCAGGAGATCGTACGCCGCTACAGCCAGGCCCTGTCCGACGCGGCCCCGCTGTTCCGCTTCATGCAGGAGAACCAGGCGACGGTACGGGAGTTGAGCATCGGCGAGATGTTCAAGAGCCGCATGCTCGGCATGCGGGACATCATCATCGACCCGGACGCGGACCTGACCGACCAGGTCCGCTGTATCAGCGCCCTGTTCACGATGCACGCCGGCATGTTCGTCATGCAGGACATCGAGGCCGACCCCGAGGAGAAGCGCAGGGCGATCCTCGAGGTCGCGACGGACCTGGTCACCCAGGCCCACATGGGCAGCCGCCGAACTCCTTAGAGGGTCACGCCCTTGGAGCGCAGGAAGGCGACGGGGTCGATCGAGGACCCGTAGTCCGCGGTCGTACGGATCTCGAAGTGCAGGTGCGGGCCACTGGAGTTGCCGGTGCTGCCGGACAGGCCGACGCGCTGACCGGTCTTGACGACCTGGCCGACCTTCACCTCGACGCGCGAGAGGTGCGCGTACTGGGAGTAGGTCCCGTTGCCGTGCTTGATGACGACGGCGTTGCCGTACGCCGGCCCGTCGCCGGCGCCGTTGCCGCCGGCCTTGGCGACGGTGCCGCCATGCGTGGCCACGACCGCGGTACCGCTCGGCACGGCGAAGTCCTGCCCGGAGTGGGTGGACTTCCACATGCTGCCGGACTGGGCGTAGCCGGCGGACAGCTTGTACTTCTTCACCGGGTCGACCCAGGAAGCGGTCTTCCCCGCGGCGGACGCGACACCGGCCCCCAACACGACTGACGCGCCCACAGCGGTGGCCACGACAGCCACGCGGGTGCGGAGCATGGACGTACGGGAGAAGCGGGACGAGACGCGCGAAGACATAGGAACCTCATGGGGACGGGGGCAGAAAGACCACCCGGGACGCGAGCGGCCGCCGGGTGGGCCATTCCTTGGTAACCCCGACCCCCACGAACCACAAAAGCCGCGATCTACGACGGAACCTAGTACTTCATCCCAAAAATCACCTATCCTTCACAGAAGGCTCATCAAGCCCATCCGGGATGAATCCGCCCAGGACGCAGAAAACCGTCTCGGAGTTCCGGGGTAAAAGTTCTTTTGCCTGAACCACCCTCTCCACTATCCGCCCTAGTAACGGACAAATCGCCTGTGCGGCATGTCACCGGCCGCCGAGATCGGGGGACCCCGGGATGTGACGGGGACTACTCTGCTGCCCTGCACAGAAGCGGGCTCAGGGGGAGGCCAAGTGGATCCTGCGGTCATCGGGGGCAAGCTGGCGTCGAGCGCCATCGGGCCGTTGATCAAGAAGCTGTTCGTGTCCCAGGGCGGTCCGGGTGCGGGGCTCGTGGACAAGCCCGTACGGCTGTCCGCCCCGGTGTCCTTCCGGGGCGAGAAGCGCACGCTCGGCCAGAAGGAGTTACGCAAGCTCGCCCGACAGCTCGTGGAGCGTGCGGCGCGCGAGACACGCGAGGCGCCGCTGGACGAGGCCGAGCTGGAGGCCGTCACAGACGCCTTGGAGCTGACGCTCTACGCTCTGGGCAATCTGGAACTCGACGACATACAGGCCGTTCGGCTGGGCCACGAAACGCTGGCCAACATGCTCTACGTGCAGGCAGGCGGTCGCGAGCTCGTACGGTTCTTCAGCGAGGACTCCGTATCCCTCTACTCCCAGCTGCTGACAAGCTCCTGCCTGCACATCGTGCACTTCTGCGCAAGCCTCACCCCATGCACAAGAACACCAAGGAGTCCGAGGCGGCCGTCCCCGCCCAACTGGGTTCCCTGCCGTCCTGGTACGGCGATCTCCTCGGCGAGGTCAGAGAGACGGTCGCCGGCTCACGCCTGCGCGCACAGCGGGCCGTGAACACCGAACTCGTCCGGATGTACTGGCAGATCGGCAAGCTGATCCTCGCCCGCCAAGAGGACGAGGGCTGGGGCACCAAGGTCGTAGGAAGGCTGGCGGCGGACCTGAAAGCGGCCTTCCCGAACCTGCGCGGCTTCTCCCGCAGCAACCTGATGTACATGCAGAAGATGGCTCGCACCTGGCCGGACCCAATTGTCCAACAGCCTGTTGGACAACTGCCCTGGGGCCACATCACCGTCCTCATGGACAAACTCGAAACCCGCTCCGAGCTGGACTTCTACACCGCCGAAGCCGTTCGCAACGGCTGGTCCCACGCCCTGCTGGACCGCTTCATCCACCAGAGCCTGCACCTCGCCCAGGGCTCCGCCGCCACCAACTTCGAAGTGACTGTCCCCGATGACTCCGCGGGCCTCAAGGAGCTTGCCCGGGATCCGTACCGCCTCGACTTCCTCGGCCTCGACGAGCACCATGCCGAGCACGAACTCGAAGAGGCGATCGTCGCCAACATGGTCCGCTTCCTCACCGAACTGGGCGTGGGCTTCGCCTTCGTCGGCCGCCAGTACCGAACACGTCGGCAAGCTCAACTTCTACGTGAGCGTGGTCGACCAGATGGTGCGCGACTCACAGCGCGACGACAGCACGATCGGCTTCCTCATCGGAACCCGCCACAACAAGGCCGCTGTTCAGCTCGCCCTGGACGCCAGCGCCAACCCGCTGGCCGTGACCAACTACTCGACGCTCTCGCCCGCTGACCGCGAACTCGTCCCCACGGAAGAGGACTTGTCCCGCATCGTCCAAGCGGCCATCGACCACATCGGCGAGCGGGCACCGGACCACTGACTTCCGTGTGACTCTCGCCACAACGACACGCCGAGTGGTATGAGCCACATCTCAACGTGAACTACCGTCCGGTAACCCGCTGGTTCCCCGCAAGCCATCCCCACCCACGAGCATGCCCACGACACAGGCAGCGCTCGGATGCGAGAGGACCCCACATGACCAGAGGCACCTGGACGCGCCGCATAGGCACGACCGCCGTCGCGACGATCGCCGTCACGGCGATGGCCGTGCCCGCCGACGCCCAGGCCGCGACGGCCACCACCTCCACCATCGCCACCGCCACGGCCGCAGCCGCAGCCGCAGCCGAGGACGTCGACTACGCCACCTGGCAGGTGGACTGCCAGGCCGTGATGGACCAGGCGCTGCCCTACCTCAAGCAGCGCATCGCGAACACCGGGCCGGGCGAGAAGCAGGCGATCGTGTTCGACATCGACAACACCACCCTGGAGACCGACTTCGGCTTCAGCTACCCGCAGCCCGCCAACAAGCCGGTGCTGAACGTCGCCAAGTACGCCCAGGAGCACGGCGTCGCCCTGTTCTTCGTGACCGCCCGCCCCGGCATCATCTACTCGGTGACCGACTACAACCTCAAGAACGTCGGCTACCGGGTCTCCGGCCTCCACGTCCGCAGCTTCATCGACCTCTTCAAGGACGTCGCCGAGTACAAGACCGCCCAGCGCGTCGCCATCGAGTCGAAGGGCTACACGATCATCGCGAACATCGGCAACAGCGCCACCGACCTGTCGGGCGGCCACGCCGAGAAGACGTACAAGCTGCCGGACTACGACGGCCAGCTGTCGTAAGCCGCGCTCTCAGGCATGCGAAAGGGGCCGGTGCTGGAAAGCACCGGCCCCTTTCTTCGGCTCAACCCGCTGAGGGTCAGGCCTCCTTGCTCAGGTTCGGCCCGGCACCGCCGGCCGCCTGCTCGATCGGCGGGACGTCGGGCAGCGCCGACTTCTCCTCACCGCGGAAGGTGAAGGTCTGGGTCTCGCCCTCGCCCTCGGTGTCCACGACCACGATGTGACCGGGGCGCAGCTCGCCGAACAGGATCTTCTCCGACAGCGAGTCCTCGATCTCGCGCTGGATGGTGCGACGCAGCGGACGCGCACCCAGCACCGGGTCGTAACCCTTCCTGGACAGCAGTTCCTTGGCGGACTGGGAGAGCTCGATGCCCATGTCCCGGTCCTTCAGGCGCTCGTCCACCTTGCCGATCATCAGGTCGACGATCGCGAGGATGTCGTCCTGGGTCAGCTGCGGGAAGACGACCACGTCGTCGACGCGGTTGAGGAACTCGGGCCGGAAGTGCTGCTTGAGCTCGTCCGAGACCTTGTTCTTCATGCGCTCGTAGTTGGTCTTCTTGTCACCCGAGGCCGCGAAGCCCAGGTTGAAGCCCTTGGAGATGTCCCGGGTGCCGAGGTTGGTCGTCATGATGATGACCGTGTTCTTGAAGTCCACGACCCGGCCCTGGGAGTCGGTCAGGCGACCGTCCTCCAGGATCTGCAGCAGCGAGTTGAAGATGTCCGGGTGGGCCTTCTCGACCTCGTCGAAGAGGACGACGGAGAACGGCTTGCGGCGGACCTTCTCGGTCAGCTGGCCGCCCTCTTCGTAGCCCACGTAGCCGGGGGGCGAACCGAAGAGACGCGACACCGTGTGCTTCTCGCTGAACTCCGACATGTCGAGGGAGATCAGCGCGTCCTCGTCACCGAAGAGGAACTCGGCGAGCGCCTTGGACAGCTCGGTCTTACCGACACCGGACGGACCGGCGAAGATGAACGAACCACCGGGACGCTTCGGGTCCTTGAGGCCCGCACGCGTACGACGGATCGCCTTCGACAGCGCCTTGACGGCGTCGACCTGGCCGATGACCCGCTTGTGGAGCTCGTCCTCCATGCGCAGCAGGCGCGAGGACTCCTCCTCGGTCAGCTTGAAGACCGGGATGCCGGTGGCGGTCGCGAGGACCTCGGCGATCAGCTCGCCGTCGACCTCGGCGACGACGTCCATGTCGCCGGCCTTCCACTCCTTCTCCCGCTTGGCCTTGGCGGCCAGGAGCTGCTTCTCCTTGTCGCGGAGAGAGGCGGCCTTCTCGAAGTCCTGCGAGTCGATCGCGGACTCCTTGTCGCGGCGGACGCCGGCGATCTTCTCGTCGAACTCGCGCAGGTCCGGCGGCGCGGTCATCCGGCGGATGCGCATCCGGGAACCGGCCTCGTCGATCAGGTCGATCGCCTTGTCCGGCAGGAAGCGGTCCGAGATGTACCGGTCGGCCAGGGTGGCGGCCTGGACCAGCGCCTCGTCCGTGATGGAGACGCGGTGGTGGGCCTCGTACCGGTCACGGAGTCCCTTGAGGATCTCGATCGTGTGCGGCAGGGACGGCTCGGCGACCTGGATGGGCTGGAAGCGGCGCTCGAGGGCCGCGTCCTTCTCCAGGTGCTTGCGGTACTCGTCCAGGGTGGTGGCACCGATGGTCTGGAGCTCACCGCGGGCCAGCATCGGCTTCAGGATCGAAGCGGCGTCGATGGCGCCCTCGGCGGCACCCGCACCGACCAGCGTGTGCAGCTCGTCGATGAACAGGATGATGTCGCCGCGGGTGCGGATCTCCTTGAGGACCTTCTTCAGGCGCTCCTCGAAGTCACCGCGGTAGCGGGAGCCGGCGACCAGGGCGCCGAGGTCCAGGGTGTAGAGGTGCTTGTCCTTGAGGGTCTCGGGCACCTCGCCCTTGACGATGGCCTGGGCCAGGCCCTCGACGACGGCGGTCTTGCCGACGCCGGGCTCACCGATCAGGACCGGGTTGTTCTTCGTACGGCGGGACAGCACCTGCATGACCCGCTCGATCTCCTTCTCGCGCCCGATGACCGGGTCGAGCTTGGACTCACGAGCGGCCTGGGTGAGGTTCCGGCCGAACTGGTCGAGGACCAGGGACGTCGAGGGGGTGCCCTCGGCAGGCCCGCCGGCGGTGGCGGTCTCCTTGCCCTGGTAACCGGAGAGCAGCTGGATGACCTGCTGCCGCACCCGGTTGAGATCTGCGCCCAGCTTGACCAGGACCTGGGCGGCGACGCCCTCGCCCTCGCGGATCAGGCCGAGCAGGATGTGCTCCGTGCCGATGTAGTTGTGGCCCAGCTGAAGGGCCTCGCGGAGCGACAGCTCCAGGACCTTCTTGGCACGGGGGGTGAAGGGGATGTGCCCGGACGGGGCCTGCTGCCCCTGCCCGATGATCTCCTCCACCTGCTGGCGGACCGCCTCGAGCGAAATCCCGAGGCTCTCAAGGGCCTTGGCGGCGACACCCTCACCCTCGTGGATCAGGCCCAGGAGGATGTGCTCGGTGCCGATGTAGTTGTGGTTGAGCATCCGGGCTTCTTCCTGAGCCAGGACGACAACCCGCCGCGCGCGGTCGGTGAACCTCTCGAACATCGTTAATCGCTCCTCAGAGCGGTCAGGCAGTGGGGGGAACTTCCCCTCCCTGTCCTTCCGCAGCTTAGTCCCGCAAGCGGGGACCGCTCATTCCAACTGCCGACACCGTCGATGGCCTCCTGACCCCGAACGCCGACATCTGCTCCAACCCGATGGTGCGAGACGATGTTCCCGCAGGCCAGGCAGTTATCCCCGTCATCAGTACGCCGATGGCGAACGTGAGACGGCCTGATCTGCGTGTCGACCCCTCCCACTAGGGATGTCTTACCCGCTGGGACTGACACTCCATGCCGCGCGCACCGGTTCCCTCCGCTACGGGCGAACATCCTTGCGTCCCGCCGCGCCCCCGCACGCACCCTTTTCCGGCACTCTGCGCATCCGCGAGAGCACTCAGCGTAACTCGCACGCCTTTCCGACGGTTGCACTTGGCATGGTTGGCACCCTTCCCACGGTCACCACGGTCCCCCTTCCCCGCCGCCCTGTCGATCCCGACCATCCCAGCGACGGGATCCGCCGCTGGTACGAGAACGAACTGGGCTGGCCGACGGTGCCCGGGAGGCCGGACACTCCGGTACGACTTTCCGTGGGCGTGCACTACGACGTCCTGGACGTCCCCGCCGAGGCGGGCCACGCCGCCCTGCGCCATCTGCTGCCGGGTTCCCCGGTGGCCGTCCAGGCCGGCCGGTTGCGGATCCTGATGGCCGCGGGCAGCGCGGACGACCTGCCGACGGTGCTGGACTGGCTGGAGTGGGGCAAGCTGGCCGTCGACCTGACGGCGATCGGCGAGGGCGGGACCATGGACGCGCCACTGCCTCCGGAGCCGGGGCCGGGCGCGGTCGTACGGCGTCCCGCGGCGCCGCATCCGGACGGGCTGACGGCCGTGGGGCAGGCCGCGGTCGCGCGGTATTCCTGTGCGGCGGGGCAGACCGGAGGGCGGCCGCTTCCCCTGGGCCGCTCCGGTGCCTTGCAGGGGGCCGCCGTGTGGCTGCGGCCCCCCGAGCCGGGGTGCGAGGTCGAGGCCTCGCTGCCGACGCTGTCGGCCATGGGAGGCGTTGGGGGCGCCCCCGATCTCGTACGGGTTCTGCACACGGTGGCCACGCACTGCCACCGCCTCCGGCTGCGGCGCGCGTGCGCCCGGCCGTAGAACCGCTCGAACCGTCAAGGCCTTCAGGCCTCGCGATCAGGCGTTGGCCTTCTCGTAGGCCTCGCGAATGGACGCCGGGACACGGCCGCGGTCGTTGACCTCGTAGCCGTTCTCCTTGGCCCACGCGCGGATCTGCGCGGTGTCCTGGCTGCCGCCGGACGTGACGCGCGCCTTTCCGCGCCCACCCGAAGCACGGCCTCCGGTACGACGACCGCCCTTCACGTAAGCCTCGAGAAGACCACGGAGCTTGTCCGCATTGGCAGTCGTGAGATCGATCTCGTACGTCTTGCCGTCCAGCGCGAACGTCACCGTCTCGTCCGCCTCGCCGCCGTCGAGGTCGTCGACAAGAAGGACCTGAACCTTCTGTGCCACCGGATTTCCTTTCATCGATAACTTCAGGGCCGGGGTCTGCGGCGTCCGCCGTTTCGCCGTCCCCTGTTATATGCAGTACTGCAGTACGTCGGAAAGCAAACCGCTTTTGCTTGAAAAACACAAACCCCTGGGAGAGACCTGCTCCCCGGCCCCGGCCCGGAAACATGCGCGTTTCGGACATAGGGAACCCGGGCAGGGGTGCTCGGCGGAATATGCCTTGGCGATCACAGGTGCAGAAGCATGCGGCTGTTGCCCAAGGTGTTCGGTTTCACTCGTTCGAGACCGAGGAACTCCGCCACGCCCTCGTCATAGGAACGCAGCAGCTCCGCGTAGACATCGGTGTCAACGGGCGTCTCGCCGATCTCGACGAAGCCGTGCTTGCCGAAGAAGTCCACTTCGAAGGTGAGACAGAAAACGCGACGAACGCCGAGCCAGCGCGCGGTCTGCAGCAACTTCTCCAGAACGCGATGCCCGACACCGGCACCCTTGAGGCCGGGCTTCACGGCGAGAGTGCGCACTTCCGCGAGGTCTTCCCACATCACGTGCAGGGCGCCGCAGCCGACCACCTCGCCGTTGTCGTCCCGTTCCGCGACCCAGAACTCCTGGATGTCCTCGTAAAGCGTCACCGTGGCTTTGTCGAGCAGGATGCGAGCGCGGACGTACTCGTCAAGGAGACGGCGCACGGCCGGGACATCGCTGGTGCGGGCGCGGCGGACGGTGAGGGCTTTTGCGGTGACTTCTGGGCTCTCCGCCGAGGAGCTCTCGGCGGAGTGGCTCTCTGCTGACATGAGCGGACGCTATCGCCCGCCGCCCTCCGCCGCCGAGTCAGGGTTCTCCGTACCGGCCGTATCCGGCGTATCCGGTCCCTGGACGATGCGTACGGCGTCCCGCAAGGCGTGGCGCTGTTCGTCGCTCATCATCCCGAAGAAGGCGACGAGAGCGGCGGCGGGGTTGTCGCTCTGGGACCAGGCGTCGTTCATCAGGGCGGCGGCGTAGGCGGCGCGGGTGGAGACCGCCTCATATCGATAGGCCCGGCCTTCCGCTTCGCGGCGTACCCAGCCCTTCTGATGAAGATTGTCCAAAACGGTCATCACCGTGGTGTACGCGATGGACCGTTCCTGCTGGAGATCTTCCAGGACTTCTCGAACGGTCACCGGGCGGTTCCACTTCCACACCCGCGTCATGACCGCGTCTTCGAGTTCTCCCAATGGGCGAGGCACAACTCGACACAATAGTGGGAGATCTCGGTATTGGCGTGCCGAACGTGCACTTCACCGACAAACGGCAACAAAAAGGGCGTACGACCCGAAAGCGCGGTGGGCGCGGGAGTCCTACGCCGGTGCTGCGGGCGGCCGCCGGTGTCAGGCGTCCGGCGCGGCGGAGGCCTGACGGGCCCCCTCCGCGCGCGCGAGAGCGGCGTCGACGGCCGCGTCCTCCTTGGCCTTGTTGGCCCCGCCCTGGGTCTTCACGATCACCCTGATCACACCGATGAAGAGCGCGGCCATGACGACCGGGGGCAGGAGCGCGGAGACGTAGTCCATGCGTCCAGGGTAGCCAGAGGGTGGTCGGCGGTCAGGGGTGGGGGCTCAGCCTGCGGCGAGTTGCTGGGGTGGGGCCGCGGGTGGCGGGGTCGCCGGTCTGCGGCGCGGGAAGACCTCGCCGGGGGTGGGGATGGGGCGGGACGGCTTGGGCTCGGCGGGGGCGGGCTTGGGGGCGGCCGGCTTCTCCGCGGGTTTCTTCTCCGGCCGCTTGGCGGGGTCCTGGTCCCGGGACGAGGCGCCGGAAATGCCTCCAGGAAGGGCCAGGAGGCGTGTACGGGATGCGGGGACGGTCGCGGTGGCCGGGGTGACCTGGCGGGCCGTACCGCGCGCGAGACGGGCACAGACGCCCTGTTCGGCGAGCATCTGGCAGCGGTTCAGCAGGGCGGCCGCGACGGGGTTGCCGCGCAGCGCCTGGAGTGCGGCGAGGTCGTCCGGGTTCGGGCGGTACCCCGCGCCCAGCGCCTCCTCCAGGAGGGCCAGATAACCGGCGGCGGTGCCGGGAAGGGCGGCGCGGTACCGGGCGAGGTCGGCCACCAGGAAGGCACGCAGCCGGGCGCCCTCGCGCATCGCCTCGTCGAGGGACTCGGCGAGGCGAAGGCAGTCCTGGACGTCCTCGGCCGAGGCAGGGGTCGGGTTGAGGGCAAGGGCGAGAGCACGGCGGAGCACGCGCAGCTCCTCCGCGCCGAACGCCATGCCGCCGCGGGATCCGTATGGCGTGGGCATGCGGCGACGATACGCGCTAATCAGACAAACGAGGCACAGGACAACGGGTGTGGCGCGGGAGCCACTCGGCTGGGGGTGACCCGGGTCCGGATCGACCGAGGTGCGGCCGCTCCGGGGCGGGCCGTCACATGCGTGACACGTTCCGCTCGTACACCAGTCGCAGCCCGATCAGCGTCAGCCACGGCTCGTGCTCGTCGATCACCGAGGACTCGCCCAGAACCATCGGCGCCAGCCCACCCGTCGCGATCACCGTCACGTCGTCCGGGTCCTCCGCCAGTTCGCGGGCCATCCGGCCGACGACGCCGTCAACCTGCCCCGCGAACCCGTAGATGATGCCCGCCTGCATCGCCTCGACCGTGTTCTTGCCGATCACGCTCCGCGGCCGCGCCACCTCGATCTTGCGGAGCTGCGCGCCCTTGACGCCCAGCGCCTCGACCGAGATCTCGATGCCGGGCGCGATGACCCCGCCGACGTACTCCCCGCGCGCGGAGACCGCGTCGAACGTCGTCGCCGTACCGAAGTCGACGACGATCGCGGGACCGCCGTAGAGCTCGACCGCGGCGACCGCGTTGATGATGCGGTCCGCGCCGACCTCCTTCGGGTTGTCCGTCAGGATCGGCACGCCCGTCTTCACGCCCGGTTCGACGAGGACGGCCGGCACGTCGCCGTAGTAGCGCCGGGTCACCTCACGGAGTTCGTGCAGCACCGAGGGGACCGTCGCGCAGATCGCGATGCCGTCGATGCCGTCGCCCAGCTCGTCCCCGAGGAGCGGGTGCATGCCCATCAGGCCCTGCAGGAGCACCGCCAGTTCGTCGGCCGTGCGGCGCGCGTCCGTGGAGATGCGCCAGTGCTCGACGATGTCCTCGCCGTCGAACAGGCCCAGGACGGTGTGCGTGTTGCCTACGTCGATCGTGAGGAGCATCGCTCTTACTCCGCCCCGCGCAGGTCCAGGCCGACGTCCAGGATCGGCGAGGAGTGGGTGAGGGCACCTACGGCCAGGTAGTCGACGCCGGTGTCCGCGTACGCCTTGGCGTTCTCCAGCGTCAGGCGGCCCGACGCCTCCAGCGCCGCCCGGCCGTGCACCAGGGCCACCGCCTCCTCGCACTCGCCCGGCGTGAAGTTGTCCAGCAGGATCAGGTCGGCGCCCACGTCCACGACCTCGCGCAGCTGGTGCAGGGTGTCGACCTCGACCTCGATCGGCACGTCCGGGAAGGCCTCCCGTACGGCCTTGAAGGCCTGGGCGACACCGCCCGCGGCGACCACGTGGTTGTCCTTGACCAGGGCTGCGTCCGAGAGCGACATGCGGTGGTTCACGCCGCCCCCGCAGCGCACCGCGTACTTCTCCAGCGACCTCAGCCCCGGTGTCGTCTTCCGCGTGTCCCGGACCTTCGCCTTCGTGCCCTCCAGCGCGTCCGCCCACGCGCGCGTGGCCGTCGCGATGCCCGACAGCCGGCACAGGATGTTCAGCGCGCTGCGCTCCGCGGTGAGCAGGTCACGCGTGCGCGTGGTGACCGACAGGAGCTTCTGGCCGGCCTCCACGAGGTCGCCGTCCTCCGCGTGCCGCTCGACCTCGAACTCGTCCTCGCAGACCACCGACATCACCGCTTCGGCGACCCTGAGGCCCGCCACGACGCCCGCCTCGCGCGCGACGAAGTCGGCGGTGGCGACGGCGTCCTCGGGGATGGTCGCGACCGTCGTCACGTCCACGCCGTGGTCGAGGTCCTCCTGGATGGCGACGTTGGCGATGTCCTCGACCTCCACGGGGTCGAGGCCCGCGTCGGCCAGGAGCTGGGCGAGCGCGGGGTCGAGACCGCACTCTGCGTACTCTTCGTAGCCGTCACCGGCACCGCAGGCGCAGTCGTCGCCGCAGCCGCCGGTCGGGGCGAGGGGAAGGTCGGGGGTACTCACTGCTGTCACTGCTCCTGGGGGCGGGGCTGCCGGGTCGGGGGGAAGTCTGCGGTGTCCGTGGTGTGTACGGCCAGCGTGCGGTCCGGATTCAGCCGTACGACGATGTGCCGGCGCCATGTCGTGTCGGCGCGGTCGGCGCGGTCCTCGCGCCAGTGGCAGCCGCGGGTCTCGTCGCGCAGCTGTGCCGCGGCGACCAGGACGCGGGCCACGCACAGGAGGTTGGTGGCCTCCCAGGTGTCGACGCCGGGCTCGGCGGTCTTGCCGTTCTCGTCGAGGGCGTCGCGGGCGTCGGCGTGCAGCTTCTGGAGGCCGTCGGCGGCGGTGGCCAGGGACCGTGCCGAGCGCAGCACGCCCGCGCCCAGCGTCATGATCCGCTGGATCGCGAAGCGGGCCTCGGGTTCGAGGAGGGGGTGCGCGGGCGTCTCGGGGTACGGGACCGGCTCGGGCACGCGCGCGTGGGGGGCGCTCGCCGGCCCGGCCGCCACGATGTCCGTCACGATGCGCTCGGCGTAGACCAGGCCCTCCAGGAGGGAGTTCGAGGCGAGCCGGTTGGCGCCATGCACGCCGGTGCAGGCGACCTCGCCGCACGCGTACAGGCCGGGGACGGTCGTCCGGCCGTGGGAGTCGGTGCGGACGCCGCCGGAGGCGTAGTGGGCGGCCGGGGCGATCGGGATGGGCTCGTGGACCGGATCGATGCCGTGGGCGCGGCAGGCGGCGAGGATGGTCGGGAAGCGGTGCTCCCACATGTCGGCGCCGAAGTGCCGGGCGTCGAGGAACATGTGCTCGGCGTCCTGCTCCTGCATGCGGCGCATGATGCCCTTGGCGACGATGTCCCGGGGCGCCAGTTCGGCCAGTTCGTGCCGGCCGACCATGAAACGCACGCCGGCGGCGTCGACCAGGTGGGCGCCCTCACCGCGTACCGCCTCGGAGACGAGCGGCTGCTGGCCCTCGGCGTCCGGCCCGAGGAACAGCACGGTCGGGTGGAACTGGACGAACTCGAGGTCGCTGACCTCCGCGCCCGCGCGCAGGGCGAGCGCCACGCCGTCGCCCGTCGACACCGACGGGTTGGTGGTCGCCGAGAAGACCTGGCCCATGCCGCCGGTCGCGAGGACCACGGCGGGGGCGTGCACAGCGCCCACGCCGTCGTGCTGGCCCTCGCCCATGACGTGCAGGGTCACGCCCGCCGTACGGCCGTCGGCGTCCGTCAGCAGGTCCAGCACCAGCGCGTTCTCGATCGTGCGCAGGCCACGCGCGCGTACCGCCTCGACGAGCGCGCGGGAGATCTCCGCGCCGGTCGCGTCGCCGCCGGCGTGCGCGATGCGGCGGCGGTGGTGGCCGCCCTCGCGGGTGAGTTCCAGGCCGCCTTCCTCGGACTCGTCGAAGTGGGCGCCCGTCTCGATGAGCCGGCGTACGGCGTCGGGTCCCTCGGTCACAAGGATCCGTACGGCCGTCTCGTCGCACAGGCCCGCGCCCGCCACCAGCGTGTCGTCCAGGTGCTGTTCGGGCGTGTCGCCCTCGCCCAGAGCCGCGGCGATGCCGCCCTGCGCCCAGCGGGTGGAGCCGTCGTCGAGGCGGGCCTTGGTGACGACGACGGTCTTCAGGCCGGCGGCCTCGCAGCGCAGGGCCGCGGTCAGGCCGGCGACGCCGGAGCCGACGACCACCACGTCCGCGGTGATGGACCACCCTGGCGCGGGCGCGTGCAGTCGTATGCCTGTGCTGGTCACGAGGCGGCTCCGAAGGTGAGGGGAATGTTGTCGATCAGCCGGGTCGTCCCGACCCGGGCGGCGACGGCGAGGACGGCCTCGCCGGTGAAGTCGTCCTTGAGATCGGTGATCTCCGTGAAGTCCGCCGGGTCGACGAGGGCGAGGTAGTCCAGGGCGAGCGGCGGGTCGAGGCGGGCGGCCTCGTCGAGGACCAGGCGGGCGGCCGCGCGGACGGCTGTCGCGGAGCCCGGCGCGGCCTTGGAGACGGCGTGCGCGTCGGCCGCCGCGCGGGACTCCCCTATGGCGCTGAGCGCCTCGGCACGCGCCCGCGTGGCGGGCACTTCGCGCGCCCGCGCGCGCAGCGCCTCCTGCGCGGCGTGCCGGTCGCGGCCCGCGAACAGCGCGCGGGACAGCGCGAGCGCCGTGCGCCGCTCCTGGGGCGAGAGGTAGCGGTTGCGGCTGGACAGGGCCAGGCCGTCGTCCTCGCGGACGGTCGGTACGCCGACGATCTCGACGCCGAAGTTCAGGTCCTGCACCATGCGGCGGATCAGGGCGAGCTGCTGGGCGTCCTTCTGGCCGTACAGGGCCACGTCGGGGCGGGTGAGGTGCAGCAGCTTGGCGACGACGGTGAGCATGCCGTCGAAGTGGCCGGGGCGCGAGGCGCCCTCCAGGCGCTCGCCCATGGGGCCCGCGCTGATGCGCACCTGGGGCTCGCCGCCCGGGTAGACCTCGTCGGCCGAGGGCGCGAACACGACGTCCGCGCCCGACTGTTCGGCGATCTTGAGGTCGGCGTCCAAGGTGCGCGGGTAGCGGTCGAGGTCCTCGCCCGCGCCGAACTGCAGCGGGTTCACGAAGACGGTGACGACGACCTCGCCGTCCGTTCCGGCGATCTCGCGCGCGGTGCGGACGAGCGTGGCGTGGCCCTCGTGCAGGGCGCCCATGGTCATCACGACGGCACGGCGGCCGGTGCGCTCCCGCGCGTGCAGCTCGGCGGCGGTGCGCAGCAGGGTGGTGGTCATCGGGCCTCTCCCTCGGCGCCGTCGGTCCCGTTGGCGAGTACCCCGAGGAGGTCCTCGGCGAGCTCCGGTTTCAGCAGCCCGTGGGCGAGCGCCCGGTCGGCGGTCGCGCGGGCCATCGCCAGATAGCCGGAGACGGCCTGCGGGGCGTGCTTGCGCAGCTCCGTGACGTGCGCGGCGACCGTGCCGGCGTCCCCTCGCGCGACAGGGCCGGTGAGGGCCGCGTCGCCGGAGCGCAGGGCATTGTCGAGGGCGGCGCCCAGCAGCGGGCCGAGCATCCGGTCGGGGGCCGCGACGCCTGCCTCGCGGAGCAGCTCCATGGACTGGGCGACCAGCGTGACCAGGTGGTTGGCGCCGAGCGCGAGCGCCGCGTGGTACAGCGGCCGCATGTCCTCGGCGATCCACTCGGGTTCGCCGCCCATCTCGATGACGAGGGCTTCCGCGGCCAGCCTCAGCTCGTCGGGCGCGGTGACGCCGAACGGGCAGCCGGCCAGCCGCTGGACGTCCACGGCGGTGCCGGTGAAGGTCATCGCCGGGTGCAGGGCCAGCGGCAGCCCGCCCGCGCGCAGGGCCGGGTCCAGCACCTTCGCGCCGTACCGTCCGGAGGTGTGCACCAGCAGCTGCCCCGGCCGTACGGCCCCGGTCTCGGCGAGCCCGGTGACAAGGCCGGGCAGGCTGTCGTCCGGGACGGTGAGCAGCACCAGCTCGGCGCGCCGGAGGACCTCGGCGGGCGGCACGAGCGGTACGTCGGGGAGCAGCTGCGCGGCGCGCCGTCTGGAGGCGTCGGAGACTCCGGAGACGGCCACCGGGCGGTGTCCGGCGAGCTGGAGGGACGCGGCGAGCGCGGGGCCCACGCGGCCGGCGCCGACGACGCCGACGGTGAGCCGCGCGGGGCGGTCCCTGGGGTCTGGCTGTTGAAATGCACTCACTCGACGGCGGCCTTCCCGTTCCAGTCCGCGCGGGGTACCGGACGATTTCTCGTCATGTTAACGCGATTGGAGTGCGGGGCGGTTTGGGGCGGCTGGACCGTCGTTCCGCGCTATGTGGTGAGGGCCCGGATCGTCGGGGTCCGGTAGAGGTCGCGCAGTGGCAGGGACGGCAGGCCGCGGGCGCGCAGGGCGGCACTGACACGGACGGCGAACAGGGAGTTTCCGCCGAGTTCAAAGAAGTCGTCGTCGAGACCGACGGGGGTGCCGAGGACGGCTTCCCAGATCTCCCGGAGGGCTTCGGCGAGACCGATGTCACCCTCGCCGCCGGGTCCTGGTGCGGGCCGTGCGGACGCCGTCGAGCGGACCGGGACGGGCAGCCGGGCCGGGTCGAGCTTGCCGTTGGTCGTCAGCGGGAGGACGTCGAGGGGCGTGACCGTGGCCGGGACCATGTGCTCGGGCAGGATGCCGGCGGCGCGCTTGCGAATGCCCTGCGGGTCGGCGGCGGTGCCGTCGGCCGGTACGACATAGGCGTCGAGCCGGGCCGTGGCCGGGTCGGCCGGGTCGTCGCGGCGCACCACTACGGCCGCCGCGGCGACGGCCGGGTCCTCCAGGAGTACGGCGCGGATCTCGTCGAGTTCGATGCGGAAGCCGCGGATCTTGACCTGGCTGTCGATCCGGCCGAGGTGCTCCAGCCGCCCGTCGGGGCGCAGTCGGCCCAGATCGCCGCTGCGGTACACCCGGGCCGAGGGATCCTGGGCGTACGGGTCGGGCACGAAGCGCTGCGCCGTCAGGTCGGGCCGGTCGAGGTACCCGGCGGCGACGCCCGCGCCGCCGACGCGGATCTCGCCGGTGACGCCCGGGGGCACGAGACGGCCGCGCTCGTCGGTGACGTACAGGTGCCAGCCCGGCAGGGCGGGGCCCACGGAACGGGAGCCGGCGAGGGCGAGTTCGCGCGTCACGGTCTGGGCGGTGACATGCACGGTCGTCTCGGTGATGCCGAACATGTTGACCATGCGGCAGGTGTGCTCGGGGTGCCGGTCGAACCAGGGCAGCAGCATGCGGCTGTCCAGCGGTTCGCCGCCGAACACCACGAGCCGGACCGGCAGCCGTGCGTGGTCGACCTGGAGGAGCTGGGAGAACGCGGACGGGGTCTGGCTGAGCACGGTGACCTGCCGGGCGAGGAGCAGGTCGCGGAAGTCCTCCGGGTCGCGGGTGACGAAGTACGGCACGACGACGAGCCGTCCGCCGGTCAGCAGGCAGCCCCAGATCTCCCACACCGAGAAGTCGAAGGCGGCCGAGTGGAAGAGCGTCCAGGTGTCGTCGGGGCCGAGCCGGTACTCGTCCCGGGTGGCGTCGATCAGGGCGACGACGTTGCGGTGCGGCACGATCACGCCTTTGGGGCGGCCCGTGGAACCGGAGGTGTAGATGAGGTACGCCGGGTCGTCGGGAGCCGCGCCGGGCACGTCCCAAAGCCCGTCCGCGTCGGCGAGTTCGTCCGGGCGCAGCAGCGTGACCCCGCCGTCGCGCGGGAACTCGGCGAGGCGGGTCACGACGACGTTCAGCCCGGCGTCCGACACGGTGTGGGCCAGGCGGTCGACGGGGTAGGCGGGATCGGTCGGGACGTACGCGGCTCCCGCTCTGACCACGCCGAGCAGGGTGACGACGAGTTCCGCGGTCCGCTCCAGACAGACGCCCACGCGATCGCCGCGGCGCACTCCGCGGGCCCGCAGCCCGGCGGCGACACGGGCGGATCGCTCGTCCAGCTCCCGGTAGGTGAGCTCTTCCTCGCCGTCGCGGACGGCCACCGCGTCGGGCGTGGCCGCCGCCACCCGCGCGAACGCCCGCGGCAGGGTGTCCGGTTCGGACGCGAGGGCCGCGCCGGGCCGCCCGAGCCGGGCCACGCGGTCCTGCTCGTCGGAGTCGAGCAGCTCCACGTCCGCGACGGCTGTCCCCGCCGCGAGCGCCGACTGCCGGTACACCGCGCCGAGATGCCGGGTGAACCCCTCGGCGACCGCCGCCGAGACGTGGCCGGCCCGGAAGAAGCAGGAGAGGCGGGTGCCGCCGTCGGGGAGCGGCGAGAAGACGAAGGTGAGAGGGAAGGGCGGGGCGAGGCACGGGAGCCGTTCACACGGTCCGGCACCGGTGCCGACCGGCAGCGGCGGCGTGGCCTCCGGCTCGTCGAGGATGCCCGCCACCACGCCCCGTGTCACCCGCGTCGGCTCCGCCGTGGCCAGATCGCGCAGGGTGATCGACGCGGGTACCGCGTACTCCAGTGCCCCCGTCCGGTCGGTTCCGACCGTGGCCGTGCCCGTCGAGCCGTGGCCGTCGTAGCGGGTGAGGGTGAGGGCCAGGGCGGGGAGGCGGAGGGACGCGGGGGTGGTGACGTAGGGGACGGGCAGGTCGAGGTGGTGCGAGCCGTGGGTCGTGGCGGTCGGTTCGCCGTGGCCCCAGTCCGGGGCGGGGGCCATGGGCGGCGTCTCGGCGCGGGGTACGTCGGGGGGCGGGCAGGGGGACGGCGGGCGCTCCCCCGTCAGGACCTCCGTCAGGTGGCGCAGGCCGGGGCCGTCCAGACGGTCCCGGTGGGCCACGACGACCAGGTCCGCCGTGCCGTCGGCGTAACGCAGCAGGACGCACCGTACGTCCCGGGTCACCGGGCGGCGCAGTTCGGCCTCGCGGCGGCGTACGGCGAGCGGCTCGGCCGGTGTGGCCGGGACGTCGTCCGGCCACAGCCGCCACGGGCCCGCGACGGCCAGCCGGTTCTCCAATCGTCGTACGCCGACCCCGGTCGCCGAGACGCGGACCGCATGGCACTGTGCACCCGGCACGAATATCCCCCTGATCTGTTACGTCCTGTTTCCACTACGCCGCTCAGCGGGCCGTGAAGCCGCCGTCCACCGTCAGGGTCGTCCCCGTCACCTGCCGGGCGTCGTCCGACAGCAGGTAGACCACGGCCGCCGCCACGTCCTCCGGCTCGATCAGCGCGTTCATCGGTTGCGCCGTGACGAACGTCTCCTCGTGCTCGCTCACCGGCACGTCCAGGGCCCGCGCGATCTCGGCGAGCATCCGGCCCTCGGCGGCCGGGGCGTCGCGGACCGAGCCGGGGCACACGGCGTTGACCCGCACCTTCCTGGGCGCGTAGTCGAGCGCCGCCGCCTTGGTGAGCCCGATCAGGCCGTGCTTGGCGGCGACGTACCCGGCGAAGTGCCGGTAGCCGACCAGGCCCGCGGTGGAGGCGATGTTGACGATGCTGCCCGAGCGGCGGGCGCTCATCGCCTTGCCGACGGTACGGATCATCCGCCACGCCCCGGAGAGGTCGACGTCGATCATCAGCGCCCACTCCTCCTCGCCGATCTCGTGCGCGGGCCGGCCCGAGGGTGCCGCGATCCCCGCGTTGTTGACCACACCGTCGAGCGGGCCGAAGCGGTCCTCCGCCAGGGCCACGGCCTCCTCCACGGAGCGCAGGTCGCGTACGTCGCAGCGGACCGTGAGCACCGCGGAACCGGCCTTGCGACACAGCGCCGCGGTGTGCTCCAGCTGGCCGGCGGTGCCCAGCGGATACGGCACCCCGGGCAGGTCGGCGCAGAGGTCGAGCAGCGCCAGGTCGGCGCCCTCGGCCGCGCACGCCACCGCCGTGGCACGGCCGAGGCCCCGGGACGCCCCGGTGACGACGACGGTCTTCCCCGTCAAGCGCATGACTCGCTCCCCCTGCGGCTCGGTGTGTCCGTCACCTGACGTCGGCGGCGACGACGTCGAGCAGCTCCGCCGCGGACTCGGTCAGATACATGTGGCCGCCGGGCAGTTCGACGGACCGGAAGCCGGCGCCCGCGACCTTCGCCCAGGCCGCCGCCTCGTCGCGGGACACGAGTGCGTCGTGGTCGCCGCGCAGCACGGTGAGCGGCGCGGGCAGCGCCAGGCCGGTGGAGGGCTCGTAGCTCTCGTGCATCTCCACGTCGGCGCGGAGCGTCGGCAGGATCAGCTCGCGCATCTCGGGGTCGTCGAGCGCCTCGTGTGTGTACCCGGCGAACTCGTTGACCTGAGCGAGGAACGCGTCGTCGGGCAGGCCCGTGGCGCGGCGGGTCCGCTGTTCGGCGGGGTGCGGGGAGCCGCTGACGAAGAGACGTACGAGTTCTGTGTCGCCCGGCTCCGCGGCGAGGCGGTGCGCCAGCTCGTAGGCGAGGACGGCACCCAGACTGTGGCCGAAGAGGGCGATCCCGCGCGGCAGGGCGGGGTCGGCGGCGAGCGCGCCGCGCAGGTCGTCGAGCAGACCGTCGGTCGCCGTACGGGCGTCGGTGTACGGGTCCTCGTCGATACGGCGCTCACGGCCGGGGAGTTGGAGCGGCAGGATCGTCAGACGCTCGCCCGCGACCCGCTGCCAGGGGCGGAAGAAGGAGGCGCCCGCACCCGCGAAGGGCAGGCAGACCAGTGTGGTGGTCGTCATCTCAGTTGGCCCCTTCGGGGTCGGCGGCGAGCCGGGCCGTGTACCGCACCGGCAGCTTCTTCAGGCCCCGGCTGGTGGAGTTGTCGAAGACCCACTCCAACTCCTCGTGGGGAACGGCTCGTTCGAGGCCGCGCAGGCGGCGCAGCAGCGCCGGGAAGGCGACCGCCCCCTCGACGCGGGACAGCGGGGCGCCGACGCAGAAGTGCGCGCCGTGGCCGAAGGCGAAGTGGCGGTTGTTGGCGCGGGTGATGTCGAGGCGGTCGGGGTTCTCGAAGATCTCGGGGTCGCGATTGGCCGAGTCCATGAGGATGTGGACGAAGCCCTCGCGGGGTATGGGGCAGCCGCCCAGTTCCATCTCCTCGGTGGCCACGCGCAGGGTGCCGCGGTAGACCGGCGGCTCGAAGCGCAGGAACTCCTCGACCGCCGACTCCACCAACTCCGGTTTGGAGCACAGGAGTTCCAGCTGGTCCGGGTGGCTGAACAGGGCCTGCATGCCGTTGCCGATGAGGTTCGCGGTGGTCTTGTGGCCGGCGATGATCAGCAGGACGAGGGTCGAGACGAGCTCGTCGTTCGTGAAGACGCCCTCCTCGTCGGCGGCCCGCAGCAGGATGGAGACCAGGTCGTCGCCGAGCCCTTCGGCGCGACGCCGGTCGAGCAGCCCGACGAGGTACTGCTCGATGCTGTCGCTGGCCTCCTTCAGCCGGCGGTTGGACTCCTCGTCCGCGAAGGGGGCACCGCTCAGCCAGTGGCCCCAGGCGTGCAGGTCGGGGCGGTCCTCGATGGGGACGCCGAGGAACTCGCAGATGACCCGCATCGGCAGGGTGAAGGCGAACTCCATCAGGTCGACCTCGCCCGACTCGGGCAGCGCGTCGATGAGTTCGTCGGTGATCTCCTGGATGCGGGGCCGCAGCAGGGCCATCCGGCGCGGCACGAAGGCGCGGCTGACCAGGCGGCGCAGCCGGGTGTGCTCGGGCGCGTCCGCGGTGATCATGTTGCGGATGAGGACCGGGCTGCTGTCCTTGAGGAGGTCGCGGAACCAGGCGGGCGCGTTGTCCACGGACTTGGACAGCCGCGGGTCGCCGAACGCGCTGAGCGCGGTCTCGTACTCGGAGACCACGTAGGCATCGCCGCCGGGCGGGTAGTTGATGGGGTGGACGGGGCAACCGGTCTCGCGCAGGCGGGCGTTGGCGGCGTGGGTGGCGCCGGGCGCCGGGTCGGGATCAGTGAAGAACTCGGGCGGCAGCCGGTCGGCGCTTCCCGTCGCGGCGGCCGGCTTCGCCGCGGCGGGGCCGGCGTCGTACGCCGGACCGGCACCGGCCGTCGCCTCGGCCTGGTCGGTCGCGGGGGCAGAGGTCGGCCGGGTGGTGTCGGCGGGCATCACGTCTCCTTGGAGGTCGGGGAGGTCTGGTCCGCGGCCGGGTCCACCGTGGTGACGGCGTACTCCTCCGGCGGGGCGAGATTGCGGATGCGGGAGCTGAGCGTGGGCAGCGCGGCCAGGGCCGAGACGATGCCCATGGCGGTGAACACCCAGGTGGGTCCGGCCAGATCGAAGAGGGTGCCGATGCCGAACACCCCGAGCGGGGCGGCCACCATCGACATGAACATCACGGCACCGAGCACCCGGCCCTGCGTCTTGTCCGGCGCCATCGCCGCCAGGTAGGCGAGGAACAGGGCGCTGGTGATCGGCCCGCGCAGGAAGACGCAGGCGACGATGATGCCGAGCGGGACGAGGCCGGAGACAGTGGCGAGCAGCACGGCGGCGACCGGCCCGATCCAGGCGGCGGTGAGGAACAGCACCGGCGGCGGCACCCGCTTGATGATCGGACTCGCGAGGAGCGAGCCGACCACGCCGCCGATGCCGGCGATCGACAGGAGCAGGCCGGTGAAGGTGGACGAGGCGCCCCGGCTCTCGGCGGTGGCGATCAGCGCCAGGAAGACACCGGTGTGGGTGAACGCCATGTTCGAACCCATGATCCAGATGATCAGCAGCCGCAGGACGGGCTGCCGGGCCAGGAAACGGAAGCCCTCGGCGGCGTTGCGCTTCTCGCCGGGCGCCGCGTTCTCCACCTTCAGGGGCTTGCGGATGAACAGCATCAGCACGGACGAGACCAGGAAGGCGAGGGCCGCGGTCAGGAACGGGAAGGCGCGCCCGACGGCGAACAGCGCACCGCCCGCGGGCGGCCCGCCCATCGTGGCCGCGAAGTAGCGCACCTGGTTCTGCGCGGTGGCCTGTGTCAGCTGCGAGGGCGGCACCAGCTGCTTGATGACGGCGAGGCCGGTCGGGTTGGAGATGCCGAGACAGGCGGCCGAGCCGACGGCGACGGCGAAGATGACGGCCGGGTGGGTGTGCCCGGTGGAGACGAGCAGCGCCAGCAGCCCGAGCAGGACGACACGCACCATGTTGCAGGCGATGAGCAGCAGCCGCCGGTCGACCCGGTCGGCGAGGGTGCCGCCGGCTATCGACATCAGGCTGGCCGTGATCAGCTGCGCGGAGCCGACGGCACCGGCGTAGAACGCGGAGCCGCCCGTGGCGAGGATCAGCAGCGGGTACGCGACCTCGGCGGTCTCCTTGGCCAGCGCGGCGAACGCCTCACTGGTCCACAGCGCCTGGAAGTCGGCGTTGCGCAGGAGGGGTTTGGGCTCCTGCTGCCGTGCCGGTTCCTGTGTGACGGCGTCAGCCATGGTCACTCCGTTTCTTACCGAACGGCGCGTCGCCTGCATCGAGCACGCCCAGGAGCCTGTGCGCCAGCGGCCCCGCGTGGGGGGCGGCGAGCATCGACCAGTGGTCGCCGGGGACCGGCTCCACCCGCAGCCCGCCGCCGTACAGGCCGGCCAGGCGGGCGCGCAGCAGGTCCGCGCCGTTCGGCGCCAGTCCGTCCGACGCCTTGAACAGCACCGCGGGGCAGGGCAGCGGCCGCGGCCGGTAGCGCAACAGCCCCGCCTGACGGGTCGCGAACCGCCGCCGCAGTGCCGGATTCCCGCGCAGCCGCCGGGCGAGCGGGCCGACGCCGAGTGCCGCCTCGGCCTGGGCGCGCAGGCCCGCGCGGAGGAACTCCGGGGCGAGGCCGACGGGCAGACCGGCGGTGTCGGGCACGAATCCGTCCAGGCACACGAGCAGATCGACGCGCTCGTGGCGCCGGATCAGCAGTCGGGCCAGTTCATGGGCGACCACGGCACCGTAGGACCAGCCGCCGATCGTGTACGGGCCCTCGGGCTGCGCCCGCAGCAGAGCGGCGAGGTGGGCCGCGGCGACGGCACCGACCGTGCGCGGTGTGCCCCGGGGGTCGTCGGTGTCCTCCAGCGCGAGCACCGGTCTGCCGCCGGCTGCGCCGAGTGCGTCGGCGAGTTCCCGGTAGGGCAGCGCGTTGCCGACCGCGTCGCTGACGAGGAACAGCGGCCGCCGGCCGGGCCGTCCCTCGGCGAGGGTGGCCACGCCGGGCACCGGCGCCGGAGCACTACCGGCCGGTGCGGAGGCCGGCAGCCGGCTCGTGACGGCCGCCACCAGGTCGCCGAAGGCGGGGTGCCGGGAGAAGTCGGTGACGGACAGCGCGCACCCGGTGCGTTCCCTGATCGCGGACATCAGGGTGACGGCCATGAGGGACTCGCCGCCCAGGGCGAAGAAGTCGTCGTCGTCGCGCGCGACGGTGACACCGAGGCTGCGGCACCACAGCTCTTCGAGCACGGCCCGGGGTGCGGCTGCGGGCTTGAGTGCGGTCGCCGGTCTGGGCGCGGCCGCCGGCCCTGGTACGGCAACTGGACTGGGTGCTCCCGCCGGCTTCGGTGCCCCCGCCGGCTCGGGCGCGGCCGCCGGCTCGGATGCGGCAGCCGGCCTGGGTGCCCCCGCCAGCCTCGGTGCCCCCGCCGGCCTGGGCGCGGCCACCGACCCGGATGCGGCCGCCGACTCGGGCGCGGGAGCACGCGAGCGTCGGCGGTCGTCGCGTGGGTTCTCGCCCTGGAACCGGTAGCCGGGCAGCGAGCAGCGCACCGCCCCGGGGCCGGCGGACTCCCGTACGTCGTCGATCGCGCGGTCGGCGCCCAGTTCCCACAGCGTGCCGAGCGCCGACAGCAGTGCGGCGTCGGCGTCTTCCCCGGGCCGGCCGGTCAGTCGTACGGCCGTGAAGGCGGCGGCGTCCCAGCCGGAGCTGCGGCGCAGTCCGCCGAGCATCGAGCTGCCCGGGCCCAGTTCGACGTACGTCGTGCAGCCCGAGGCGAGCAGGGTTTCCATGGCGTGGGCGAGGAGCACGGGGCTGCGCACCTGGGTGGCCCAGTAGCCGGGTCGGGCCACCTGGGCCGGGTCGGCCCAGTCGCCGGTGGCGTTGGAGACCAGCGGCAGCCGGGGCGGGCGGGCGGGCACCGACGACAGGGACGCCCGCACCGCCTCGGCTGCCGGTTCCATGGCCTTCGAGTGGAAGGCCCGCCGGGTGTGCACCGGCGTGATCGAAAGGTCCGCGAGTGCGTCCCCCGCCAGCAGGTCCGCGACGGCATGCTCGGGGCCGGACAGGACGACGGAGCCCGCACCCTCGACGGCGACGGTGACCTCGCCGTCTGCGGGGAGCCGGGCGGCGACCTCGCGGACGTCGGCGATGACGCTCACCATGCGGCCGGGTTCGGTGTCCCACATGGCGCGGGCCCGGCGATACACCAGGTCGGCGGCGTCCTGGGGCGACCAGACCCCGGCGAGGGCGGCGGCCGCGTACTCGCCGACGCTGTTGCCGAGCAGTGCGGCGGGCCGTACGCCCCACTCCCGGAGCTGGCTGCCGAAGGCCTGTCCGAGGGCGAACAGGGCGAGCTGCTGGTGCACGGTGTCGGCGAACCAGTCCTCCGGCGTGCCGTCCCGCCCGGCGGATCCCTCCGCGACGACGGGCGTCAGGTCGATGCCGTGACCGTCGTGCACATGCTTGCGTATCGCGTCGAACGCCGTCCGGAATCCGGGGAGCGCGCGATGGGCCGCGGCACCCGCCGCGTGCCGCAGGGTGCCCTGGCCGGGGAAGACGAACGCGACCTTGCCGAGCCTGCGCGGCCTGGCGGCGGAGTCCCTGGCGCCCTCCCGCTCGGCGACCCCGCGCAGCAGCCGGGCCGCCTGTTCCGCGTCCCTCGCCACGACGACCGCCCGGTGTTTGTACGCGCGCCGCGCGGCGAGGGTGCGGGAGACCTCGGCGACGGACGGCGTGGCCCCCTCCCGGTCCGCCGGGCCGAGCCGGTCGGCGAGTGCCTTCGCCATCCGGCCGAGAGCGTGCGGCGCGGCCGCGGACACCAGCAGGGGCCGGGGTCCGGCACGGTCCGGGAGCCAGGCGCGGCGGGGCGCGGATGCGAGGACCACGTGGGCGTTGGTGCCGCCCACACCGAAGGAACTGACGGCGGCGATCCGGGCTCCGTCGCCCCGGCGGGGCTCCCACGGCTCGCACCGCTCGACGATCCGGAACGGCGAACCGTCCAGCTCCAGAAGGGGGTTGGGCCTGGTGTAGTGCGCGGTGGGCACGAGCCGGCCGTGTTCCAGCATCAGCGCGGTCTTGATCAGCCCGGCGACTCCGGAGGCGACCCCGGTGTGCCCGATGTTCCCCTTCACGGCGCCGAGCGCGCACCGCTCGCGACCCGCCGCGGTGCTGCCGAAGACGTCGGCGAGGGCCTGCACCTCCACCGGGTCGCCCAGCCGGGTCGCGGTGCCGTGCGCCTCGACGTAGCCGACGTCCGCCGGGTCCACGCCCGCGACCGTCTGCGCGGCGCGGATCACCGCGCTCTGCCCGGTCGGGGAAGGCGCGGTGTACGCCATCTTGTCCGAGCCATCGTTGTTGACGGCGGTGCCGGTGATCACGGCGGCGATCCGGTCGCCGTCGCGCAGCGCGTCCGCGAGCCGCTTGAGCACCACCACGGCGACGCCCTCGCTGGGCACGGTGCCCGCCGCGTCCTCGTCGAAGGGCCGGCAGCGGCCGTCGGGCGAGAGGATGCCGCCCGGCTCGTACAGATAGCCCCATTCCCCGTCGGGCATCACGGTGACGCCCCCGGCGAGCGCCGCGTCGCACTCGCCGCCCACGAGGGCGCGTACGGCGAGATGGGTCGCGGTCAGCGAGGTGGAGCAGGCGGTCTGGACGGTGATCGCGGGGCCGCGCAGCCCCAGCTTGTAGGCAGCGCGGGTGGCGAGGAAGTCCTTCTCCCGCCCGATGTAGCGGGCGAGTTCACCCAGGTCGGGGTCGGTGTGTTCGCCCACCCGGTCGGCACCCGCGTACACCCCGATCGGGCCCCGGAAGCGGGTCGGGTCGAGCCCCGCGTCGTCGAACGCGGTGACCGCGCACTCCAGGAACACCCGCTGCTGCGGGTCCGTCGCCGCGGCCTCGGCCCGGCTGTAGGAGAAGTACGCGTGGTCGAACCGGCGGGATCCGGCGATGACGCCCATGGCGGGGACGAAGTTCTCCCGGCGGACGTACGAGGGGTCGACGCCCCGGGCGATCAGCTGTTCGGGGTCGAAACGGCTGATGCCGTCGGCACCGGCGGTCAACGTCGCCCAGTACTGGTCCACGTCGTCGGCTCCGGGCAGCCGGCAGGCCATGCCCACGACGGCCACCGCGCCGTCCCCGCGCTCTGCCGCGCTCGGCACGGTCACACCCCCAGATCGACGTAGAGATGATCGAGGCCCACGTACGAGAGGTTGGGACCCCACACCGCGGCCTCGCCCGCGAGCCGGGCGTCCGGGAAGCGCGCGGCGAACCGGCGCAGCAGCACTGCCGCCTCCAGCCGGGCGAGCGGCGCGCCGACGCAGTAGTGCGGCCCGAACCCGAAGACCAGATGCTGCTCGCCCGAGCCGCCCCCGGCCGCGCCCGCCCCCACCCCCGCGCCGGTGACGGGGCAGCCCGCGGCCGGTGTGGTGCCGTCGGTGACGGGGGAGCCCCCAGCCGGTGTGCCATCGTCGGCAAGCAGGCCTTCGCCCGTGAGGCTGACAAGGACGAGGTCGCCCCGCTTCATGCGCTTCCCGGCGAGTTCCTGGTCGTGGGCGACGACGCGGCCCAGGTGCCGCAGGGGCGGGCGGCGTTGCAGCACCCGCTCCACGAACGCCTCCGCGGCGCCGGGGCGCTGCTCGCGCACGGCGTCCCACACCGTCGGCTCGCCCAGGACGTCCAGGACGGTCGAGGCGAGCAGCGACGACGTGGTCTCCAGGCCACCGAAGAGGTTCATCGCCCAGGTCGCCGTGGTGCGCGCCCGGTCCTCGGGGGTCTCCTGCGGAAAGGCCTTCGGGGCGGTGGCCCGAGACAGGGCCTCGGTCATCTCCACCATCGTGTGATGGGCCTCGCGGGCGTAGTCCCGGCGGTACATCGCACCGATGAACAGCGACAGGGTGCGTGCCCAGCGGTGCAGTACCTCGGGCGGTTCGGCGACGCCGACGACGTGCGCCATCACCGTGCCGGAGATGCCGTCGGCGACGGCCGGCACGACGTCGTGCGGCACGGCCGCGGCCAGCGCGTCGAGGCACGCGTCGGTGATCTCCTCGACGTGCGGCGTGAGGGAACGTACGTACGACGCAGACATCACCCGCTGCACCGGGCGGCGCAGCGCGGTGTGCTCGGGAGAGTCGGTCTGGACGAACCACAGCCGCAGGAACTCGGTGAGCTCGCGGTACTCCTCGCGGGCGGCGTCGGTCATGTACAGCTGGAAGGAGCGCTCGAACGTCCCGGATGTGAAGCCGGGGTGGTTGAGGACCTGCCGGGCAAGTCGCGGATCGGCGACCACCCAGCATTCGAGGCCCTCGTCCCACGCGAGCGGGGGCGTACCGTTCACGCGCCGCCGGCCTCCTTCTCGACGAGTGCCCTGAGGCCCGCCGGGGTCGGGGAGAGCAGGAAGTCGCGCAGCCGCACGGTCACGCCGAGCTTCTCCTTCACCTTGCGGACGAGGCGCACCGCCCCGAGGGAGTTGCCGCCCACCATGAAGAAGTCGGTGTCTGTGTCGATCGTCCCCGTCTCGGCTGCCTCGGTGAGCTCGGCGAACAGCTCGACGATGTACGCGGTGGCGGTCGCGCCGCGGTCGGCCGCGGCCCGCTCGGCCTGCCCGGCGGGGACGGCGCCGGCCGCGATGGCGCGGCGGTCGACCTTGCCGTTGGCGGTGACGGGGATGCGGTCGACGATCGTCCACAGGGTGGGGACCATGTAGGCGGGCAGCTTCTGCTGGAGCAGGGCGCGCAGTTCGGTGGCGGCGAGGGCGGCGCCCGGCGCCGGCACCACCGCGGCGACCAGCCGCTTGTCGGCGCTGTCCCCCTCGGTGACCTGGACGACGGCGTCCTGGACGGCGGGGTGGCCGGTCAGTACGTCGCCGATGGCGCTGAGTTCGACCCGGTAGCCGCGGAGTTTGACCTGGTCGTCGGCGCGGCCGAGGAAGGTCAGCCGGCCACGGGAGTCGATGCGCACGACGTCGCCGGTGCGGTAGAGCCGCTCGGGCACGTCGGGCGAGAACTCCCCGAAGGAGCGTGCCGTCTCGTCCGGGTCCCCGAGGTACCCGTCGGCGAGGCCTGCTCCGGCCGCGTACAGCTCGCCGACCGCGCCGGGCGGCAGCAGTCTGCGGTGCGTGTCGAGGACGTACACCCGGGTGCCGGGCACGGGCCGGCCGATGGGCAACGGGCCGTCGGCCTCGTCGGGCGAGGAGACCGAGTGGGTGGTGGTGAAGGTGGTGTTCTCGGTGGGGCCGTAGCCGTTGGTGACGACGAGGCCGGGATGGCGGGCCAGCACGCGGGCGGTGTGCTCGTGCGGCACCACGTCGCCGCCGGTCAGCAGCTGTTTCAGGCCACCGAGGGAGTCGGGCGCGAACTCCTCCACGAGCCGGAACAGGCCCGCGGTGAGCCACGCCACGGTGATCTCGCGCTCGCGCAGGAACGCGCCGAGTTCGGTGGGCGAGGCGAGGCCCGCCGGGTGCACCTCCAGGGTCGTCCCGGTGAGCAGGGCGCCCCACACCTCAAGGGTCGAGGCGTCGAACGCCAGCGGGGACAGGCGCAGCATCCGCTCGCCCGGTCCGAGGCGTACGAACCCCGCCTCGTGGACGAGCCGGATCACGGCGCGGTGCGGTACGGCTACGCCCTTGGGCTCGCCGGTGGAGCCGGAGGTGAAGGCGACGTAGGCGAGCCGGGCGGGGTCCTCAGGTGCGAGGTCGTGGCCGTCGGCGGCCGGGGCGGGCTGCCAGGTGGGCTCCCACACCGCGACCGGTGCGGCGCCGAGGGCGCGGAAGCGGACGGCGGCCTCGCCGTCGGCCGGTCCGACGAGCGCGGCCGACGGCTCGGCGCGGGCCACGATCCTCGCCAGCTGGGCGTCCGTGGCGCTCTGCTCGACGCCGACGTACGCGGCGCCCGCCTCCAGCACGCCCAGAACGGCGACGGCCTCGGCGACCGAGCGTTCGACACCGACCAGCACCCGGTCCCCGGGGCGGACCCCGGCCGCGCGCAACAGCCGCGCCTGTTCACGGGCGGCGTCGGCCAGTTGGGCGTACGTCAGCTGCGCGGACTCGTCGCGTACGGCGATGGCGTCCGGGGTGCGGGCGGAGGCCGCGCGGAACAGCGCGTCGAGGGAGGTGTCGGGGAACTCCCGGCGGGTGTCGTTGAGTTCGGCGAGCCGGGCGTGGCCGTCGGCGGATATGCAGCGCACGTCCGCCAGGCGCTCCGCCGCACCGGTGGCCAGTTCTGCGACGCCGGCCAGGAAGTCGGCGACGAAGGAGCGGGCCTCGGTCTCGGTCCACACGGCGGTGGCGTACTCGACGTGGCCCGCGTAGGCCGGGTCGGAGTGCCCGATGAGCATGGTCAGGTCGAACTGCGAGCCGCCGCCGTGCCCTTCCTCGACCCGCAGCCGTGCGGTGCCCGCGTCGATGTGCTGCGGCACCAGCTGGTCGTGCATGCCGAAGCAGACCTGGACCAGCGGGTGACAGCCGAGGCTGCGTTCGGCGCCGAGCCGGGAGACCAGTTCCTCGAAGGGCAGGTCGCCCGCGTCGATGCTGTGCGCGAGCGAGGCGTGCACGGAGCGCAGGTAGTCGGCGGGGCTCGCCTCGTCGTCGAGGTCGACGCGGACCGGTACGAGGTTGCCGGCGACGGCGATCAGCCGCTCCAGGTCGCTGCTCTGCCGCCCGAGCAGCGGCACACCGACGAGCAGGCTGCGGGCCCCGGTACGGCGGCCGAGGGCCAGACCGAACGCGCCGAGCAGAAAGGCGTACGGCGTGACGCCGAGCGTGCGGGCCCGCTCGGTGACGGCGGCGGACACGGCGGGCCCGAGGTCGAGGCCGGTGCGCTCGCCCGAGGCGTCCTGCAGGGCGGGGCGCTGCCGGTCGGCGGGGAGTTCCAGGGTCGTGGACGCACCGGCGAGGTGGCTCTTCCAGAACTCGGCCTGGGTATCCCACACGCCTCCTGCGTGCTGTGCTTCCTGACGGTCGCTCAGGGCACGTAGCGGGACCGGGGGTTCGGTGAGCGGTTCGGGGCCGGTACCGGTGAGCGCGGCGTACCGGGCGAACAGCTCGCGCAGCAGCAGCCCGACCGCCCAGCCGTCGAGCACCATGTGGTGCGCGGCCAGGACGACGGCGTCGCGGCCCTGCGGGTGCGAGAAGTGCAGCAGGCGCCAGGCGGGCGCGGCCGACAGGTCGAAGGGGCGGCGGCCCTGCTCGGCGCCCTCGCGGCGCACGAACGCCGTGAAGTCCTCGACGGGCCCCTCGTGCACGATCTCCGTCAACTGCGGTGTGTGGGCCGCCAGTACGTCCGGTACGACATCGTCCTCGCCCTCGCGCGAGCTCTCCCGGAAGACGGTGCGCAGCCCTTCGTGGCGGGCCGCGGTCTCGGCGAGCGCCTTGGCGAGGGCGCCGCGGTCGATCCGGCCGCCGTCCTCGGCGTGACAGGTGAAGACGAGGTTGTACGGCGATCCGCCGACGACCCGCTCGATGAGCCACATGCCGCGCTGGACGGGCGTCAGGGCGATGTCGTCGCGGGAGCCGGCCCCCACGGTCGCCTCGACGGTCCGTTCGGCCCACGCCCCGGCGAGCACCTCGGCGAGCGGCCGGCCGCCGAGCAGCTCGCTCACGGGGATGCGCAGGCCGAGCTGCTCCTGGGCCTGGGCGGCCAGGCGCATGGCCCGCAGCGAGTCACCGCCGAGGGAGAGGAACGTCTCCGTGGCGAAGCTCACCGGGTCCACCCCGTCGCCGAGGACGGAGACGGCCAGCGCTTCGCGAGTCGGCGCCATCAGACCGCCTCGGCGGGCTTCGCGAGGAGATCGGCCTGGCCGCTGACGGTGGCGGAGCGGAACAGGTCCATGGTGCGCAGGGTCCGCCCAGAGGCCTGGCTGAGGCGCTCCACCAGGACCACGAGGAGCAGCGAGTCGCCGCCGGCCTCGAAGAAGCTGACGTCGTCGTCGATGGCATCGGCGGCATCGCCGGCGTCGATGCCGAGGACCTCGCACCAGATGGACCGCACGAGGGAGAGCCGCTCCTCGGGGTCGTCCAGGTTGATCGTCTCGACGGGCTGTTCCAGCACGGGTTCCTCCGGTGAAGTGGCAAGGTCCGCGGCGCTGTGCCGCAGATCCGTCAGGAAGGCGGACACGGCGGAGTGGTCGGTGGCGTCCGTCGGATAGTCCAGGGACAGCTCCAGTTGCCGGCCCTCCGCGGCGTCGGCGACTCTGACGAACGCCGCGAGGTCGTACTTGACGTAGAGGGGGTCGAGCGGGCGCAGCCGGCCGGTGACGCCCGGGGCGAGGGCCGGGGTGTGCGGTGCGTCGTCGAGGTTGAGCAGGACCGGGGTGAGGGGCGGCCAGAGCCTGGTCCGGTCGGGGTTGAGCTCGGCGGCGAGCGCGTCCAGCGGCACGTCGGCGTCCATGAACGCCTCCATGCTCGCGATCCGGGCGTTGCGCAGAAGTTCCCGCCAGCTGGTGTCCGGCTCCAGGGAGACACGCAGCACCACGGTGGTGATGAACATGCCGATGACGTCGCCGGCGTCCGGATGGTCGCGGCCCGGCCAGGCGAAGGCGATGAGGAAGTCCCGCTGTCCGCTGCCGCGGGACAGCGTGCCGGCGAGCAGGGCGACGCCGAGCATGAACGTCGTACAGCCCTCCTCGGAGGCGACCGACAGGGCCTTCGCGGTGCGCTCCGCGTCGAGCCGGGTGGTGACGGTGGCGCCGAGCCGGGCGGCCTCCAGGTCGTCACCGGCACCGCGCTCGAAGGGCAGGGCCACGTCGAGAGGGGCGCCGCGCAGCCGCTCGACGACCTCGGCGACCTGGGCGGCCACCTCCTCGGGCGAGCGGTCGGCGACGACCGAGGCGGGATGCGGCGGATCGCTCAGCTCGGGCCGGGTGCCGGCGAGCCCGGCCCGGTAGACGGCGAAGATCTCCTCCAGGAGCATCGTGCGCGACAGGCCGTCGACCACGATGTGGTGCGAGACCAGCACCAGCAGGGTGCGCCGGGCATCGAGCCGGAACACGACGGCCCGGGCGGGCGCGTCGACGGCCAGGTCGAACGGGGTGCTGCAGAGCTTCCGCACGAGCGCGTCGACCTCGGCCTCGCGGAGCCCTTCGGCCTCGGCGTCACGGAGTACGGCTCTGCCGGGTTCCTGGTGGGTGGCGTACTCGACCCGTCGGCGCTTGGGGTTGAAACGGAAGCGGGCCCGCAGCGAAGGGTGCCGGGCGATGGTCACCCGGGCGGCCTCGACCAGCTGTCCGTGGTCCACGTCGCCGGTGAACTCGACAACGGACGGGACGAGTTGGGTCGGCCTCTGCAGTTCGTCACGATCGAGGACCCACAGGCCCTGCTGCATCCGGGTGGCCGGGTACCAAAGAGGTTCTTCCGGCTCTTCCAATAATGAATCGGACAACGCGAGAGATCCCCCCGAAACTCATGCGAACAAAGAAATCGCCAACCGGAATCACGAGTTCAGGTGACGAGACAGAAAGCCAATCAAGGCGGGACAGCCGCCACGGCCGATGGCTGAATTACGGTAGGCAGTCGCCGGTGTGCATGTCAAGGGTTTTCTTTTCCGGGCGCGCCCCACCCCGCGGACCTGCCAATCAACACTCAGGCGGCGCTTTTTGGCCACATGACGTAAAACCGTTTATCTCCCGGAACATGTCCGATTTCCTTGCATGCTCGTGTACGTTGTCTCGCGGCATCCTCCCGGACGAAAGGACAACCGCCTTGAAAGTCCATGACGCCGCCACACCCGACGCAGCGACTTCCGGATGTCCCGTGCACCAGGGGGCGGCAACCGATCTGGTCGACCCCTGGCTGTACAGCGGCGGCGACGCACACGCCGTATGGCGGTGGATGCGGGCCCAGGAGACCCTGACACGCCAGGAAGTCGACGAAAGACGCGGCTTCTGGAACATCGTCGGATTCGACGACGCCGAGCGCGTCCTACGCGACACCGGGACCTTCACCTCGGAGCGCGGCACCATGCTCGACCTCCTCGGCACCGACGACCCGGCCGGCGGCAAGCAGATCGCCGTCACCGACCCGCCGCGCCACACCGAAATGCAGACACGCCTGAAAAAGGCCCTCGCGGTGAAGGCCGTGGAGCGGCAGAAGGACATGATCAGAGCGCTGGTCGTCGACCTGATCGCCCCGCTGGGCGACGGCGGTGTGTTCGACTTCGCCGAGGCGATGCTGGCGATGCCGATGTCCGTGACCGGCACGATGATGGGTCTGCCCGAGACGGACTGGCCCTGGCTCAGCCGGCTGACGACCATCTGCATCGCCGCGGACGACCCCGAATACCAGGACCCGGGCGGCAAGGCGGCCACCCTGGCGCGGGCCCACCGCGACCTCTTCGCGTACTTCCAGGACCTGATGCGCTTCCGCCGCGCCAACCTCGGCGACGACCTGCTCAGCGTGCTGATCTCCACCGAGTTCGAGGGCCGCCGCATGGACCCCGGCGAGATCGTGGCGAACTGCTACAGCCTGCTGCTCGGCGCCAACGTCACCACCCCGCACTCCCCCAACTACGTGATGGCGGAGTTCATCGGCAAGGGCATCCTCGAGGACTGGGCCGCGCACCCGGAACTCACCACCTCGGCCACCGAGGAGGCACTGCGCTGGGCCTCGCCCGTCAACCACTTCCTGCGCTACGCGACCAGGGACGTGGAGGTCAGGAACACCAAGGTCAGCGCGGGTGACGCGGTGGTCGTCTGGCTCGGATCGGCCAACCGCGACGAGGCCGTCTTCCCCGACGCACGGACCTTCGACATCCGCCGCAGGCCCAACAAGCACGTGGCCTTCGGCATCGGCCCGCACTACTGCGTCGGGCACAGCGTGGCCCGGGTCACCCTGCGCATCCTGTTCGAGGAACTCCTCACCCGTTTCGAGGACTTCCAGCCGGCCGGCAAGCCGGAACGCCTCGCCTCGAACTTCGTCTCCGGCTGGAAGCACGTGCCCATCACCGCCCGGCCGCGCAGCGGCGCGGGCCAGGCCGGGTGACCGGGGCAAGGGCCGGCAGCGCCCCGTCCAGCCGGTGGCTGCGCCGCTTCCACACCGCCGAACCCGGTGCGGTACGGCTGTTCGTCTTCCCGCACGCCGGCGGCAACGCCTCGTTCTTCCACCCGTTCTCGGCCCGGCTCGCGCCGCGGGCCGAGGTGCTGGTCGTGCAGTACCCGGGGCGCCAGGAGCGGTTCCACGAGCCCTGCGTCGAGGACCTGCACGAGCTGGCCGACACCGTCGCCGCCGAACTCACCGAGTGGGCCGAGGAGCCGTTCGCCCTGTTCGGGCACAGCATGGGGGCCACCCTCGCCTTCGAGGTGGGCAGCCGGCTGCACGCCGCCGGGGCTCGCCCGAGCGCCCTGTTCGTGTCCGGCCGGCGTGCCCCCTCGGTGCCCGCGCCCGGCTCGGTGCACCTGGCGAGCGACGAGAAGCTGATCGCCGACATGAAGCTCCTGGGCGGCACCGACCCCCGGATGCTGGACAACCCCGAGCTGCTCGCGGCGATCCTGCCCGCGGTGCGCAGCGACTACGTCGCCACGGAGACCTACCGCTACCGGGGTGTGCCCCCGCTCGACTGTCCCGTCACCGCGTTCATCGGGGACGTCGACCCGCGCGTCGACGCCCCCATGGCACAGGCCTGGGCCGACCACACGACGGAGGGGTTCCGTCTCCATGTACTCGACGGAGGCCACTTCTTTCTCGTACCGCATATCGATGCCATTGTGGAGACCATCGCCACGGCTCTCGACACAACAGGCGAGCATGAACTGTTCACCCGGAATTAACGATTCCGGCCTCCGTCTCATGAAGTCCCGAAGCCCTGAAGAGGACCCCGCATGAAATACCGCGTCATCGGCAGCAACCCGGCCACCCGCCGCGAGGTGAGTGTTCTGAGCCTCGGTTCCATGCTCTTCGGGACGGTGACCGACGAAGCGACGTCCTTCGCCATTCTCGACCGTTTCGTCGAGGCGGGCGGCACCTTCATCGACACGTCCAACAACTACGCGTTCTGGGTCAACGGAACGCAGGGCGGGGAAAGCGAGGAACTGCTCGGCCGCTGGATCCGCAGCCGGGGCATCGGCGACGAGATCACCATCGCCACAAAACTCGGCGCCCGCCCGAACGCCCCGGCGACCGGTTTCAGCCGCGACGTCGAGGGACTTTCGGCCAAAACGATCCGGGAATCCGCCGAACGCAGCAGAGAACGGCTCGGCATCGAGCGCATCCATCTCCTGTACGCGCACATCCAGGACGAGAAGACCCCCCTGGAGGAGACCGTCACCGGCTTCGCCGAGGTCGTGGCCGACGGCGTCGCCGGCCTGCTCGGCGCGAGCAACCACTGGGCCTGGCGGGTGGAGGCCGCCCGCAACCTCGCCAAGGCCGCCGGACTGCCCGGCTACGAGGTCCTCCAGCACCACCACAGCTACCTGCGCCAGCGCACCGACATCCCCAGCCTGCGCTCGCCCGACGGCAACCAGGGCCTGGTCAGCGCGGACCTGCTCAGCTACGTACGGGCCAACCCGTCCCTCGCCCAGGTCGCCTACTCTCCGCTGCTGAGCGGGGCGTACGTGCGCGACGACAAGCCGCTGGGCCCGGGCTTCGAGCACGCGGGCACACCCACCCGCCTCCAGGCGGTGCGCGAGGTGGCCGAGGAGACCGGCACGAGCGTCAACCAAGTCGTCCTGTCCTGGCTGATCGGCGGCGACATCCCGATCCTGCCCCTGGTCGGCGCGTCCTCGGTCGAACAGCTCGACGACAGCCTGGCCGCCGTCGACCTCGACCTGACCTCGGAGCAGCGCGCCAAGCTCGACAGCGTGAACTAGGGGGTGTTTCGAAAGTCCCGCACAGCACCCACGGCGTCCGGCAGGCGCCACTTCCGAGACAGGTCCTAGGCCTGTCCATCAGGTCGCAGACGCGGGGCCAGGCGCGCCCGTCCGCCGGACCGGCCCCATGAGCGTGAGCATCGACATCGCGGGGCTGCGACGGTGGCGGGTCGCCGTCGTGCCCTCGCCCCTGGCCGAGCTCGGCATGGCGCTGCACGCACTGTCCGAACCGGGGCACCATCCGGGCCTGCAGGGCTGGGTGACAGGCGTGACCGCCCGGCTGGACTCGCACCTGGCCGACCGGATGTGCGAGGCCGACTTCCTGTGGCGGACGACGTTCTCGGACCTGTTCATGCGGTTCGCCGGCATCGCGGGCCGGACCACCCTGCCGGGCGCCACGCTCGCCGAGGACCTGGATCTGCTGGACAAGCTGACGGACGAGCAGTTCGTGGACGCGGCCCTGGAGTTCACGTGCGCGCTGCCCTACTGCTCGCACGTCCCCAACGCGCTCTCCGACGCCGAGGTGCGCCGGCGCGCGCTGGAGCTGGCCGCCTCGCGCGGGCCGCGGCAGGTGCGGTTCAGTGAGCGGCTGCTGTCCGACCCGCCCCGGATCCGGGCCTGGCTGCGGCAGTTCCTTCAGGACTGCGACGAGGCGTTCTTCGCGGAGACCTGGTCCCGGCTGCGCCACCAGCTCGCGGCGGACGCCCGTCACAAGTCCGATCTCCTGCGCCGCAAGGGCCTGGCCGAGGCGCTGGCCGCGGTGTCCCCGGCGGTGACGCTCGACGAGGGTGCCGCGCGGATCACGGTCGACAAGCTGGGCAGCGGCCGTTCGGCCACGGAGGACGGCGGCCTGCTGCTCATCCCGACCAGCCGGGCCGGCCGCATCTGAGCGTCCTGCACCGGTACGGCTGGCAGCCGGCGCTGCACTTCCCGGTCGGTTCGCCCGAGCTCGCGGCCCCGCCCTCCGTCGAGCAGCTCGCCCTGCGCATGACCGCGCTCTCCCACCCCGTCCGTATGCGCATGTGCCGCCATCTGGCCCGCAGCGCGTACACCACCAGCGAGCTCGCCCAGGTGCACGGCATGACGGCTCCGGAGATATCCCGGCATCTGGGCGTGCTGAAGAAGGCGGGCCTGCTCACCACGCGCCGCCGCCGGTCGGTACGTCCTGCACCAGCTGGACGTGACGGTGGTGGCCCGGCTGGGCAGCGACTCCCTGGAGGGATATTGCGGTAGCCCCGCGAGGGACAGCCCGGTGACGGCCCGTCAGCCGTGCCCGCCCGCCCGCACCAGCCCCGTCTCGTACGCCAGGACGACCACCTGCACCCGGTCCCTGAGCCCCACCTTGGTCAGGATGCGGCCCACATGGGTCTTCACCGTCGCCTCGGACAGCACCAGCCGGGCCGCGATCTCGCCGTTGGACAGCCCCTGGGCGACCAGCACCATGACCTCGCGCTCGCGGTCGGTGAGCCGCTCCAGCTCCTTGTGCTGGGGCTCCTTGCCGGCGGACGGCAGCATCGGCGCGAACCGGTCGAGCAGCCGGCGCGTGGTCGAGGGCGCCACCACCGCGTCACCGCTGTGCACGGCGCGAATGGCGGCGAGGAGTTCGCCGGGCGGCACGTCCTTGAGCATGAAGCCGGAGGCGCCCGCCTTCAGCCCGGAGAAGGCGTACTCGTCGAGGTCGAAGGTGGTCAGGATCAGCACCTTCGGCGGGTCGGGCTCCGAGCAGATGCGCCGGGTGGTCTCCACACCGTCGAGCTTCGGCATACGGACGTCCATCAGCACCACGTCGACAGGGGTCTCGCGCAGCACCTGAAGGGCCTCGACGCCGTCGCCCGCCTCCGCGACGACCTCCATGTCCGGCTGGGCGGCGAGCACCATCCGGAACCCGGTGCGCAGCAGCACCTGGTCGTCGACGAGCATCACGCGGATCGTCATCGGGTCCTCTTTCGTGTCCGTCTCAGGGGGGCGTTACAGGTGTCAACAGGGGGCGTGCGTCGGCGTCAGTGCGCTGGTTTGAGCGGCAGCAGGGCACTGATGCGGAATCCTCCGCCGGGCCGCGGTCCCGCGTCCAGGGTGCCGCCGACCATACCGACCCGCTCGCGCATCCCGATCAGTCCGTGGCCCCGGCCGTCGGCACCGCCCTCCTCGTACAGCTCGTGCGGGGCGCCCTTGCCGTCGTCCTCCACCAGCAGGCCGAGGCCGTCGTCGAAGTAGACCAGGCGGACACTCGCGCCCGCGTTCGGCCCGCCGTGCTTGCGGGTGTTGGTGAGCGCCTCCTGCACGATGCGGTACGCCGTGAGCTCGACGCCGCTGGGCAGCGGACGCGGGGTGCCCTCGACCTTGAAATCGACCGGCAGGCCGGAGCTGCGGCACTGCTGGACGAGGTCGTCGATCTGCTCGACGTCGGGCTGCGGAACGTACTCGCCGCCCTCCTGGTGCTCGCCGGTGCGCAGTACGCCGAGCAGGCGGCGCATCTCGGCGAGGGCCTGGCGGCCCGTGGAGGAGATGGTCTCCAGGGCCTTCTTCGCCTGGTCGGGCGCGGAGTCCAGGACGTAGGCGGCACCGTCGGCCTGCACCACCATCACCGAGACGTTGTGCGCCACGACGTCATGCAACTCGCGGGCGATCCGGGCACGCTCGGCGGCGACCGCGACCTTCGCCTGCGCCTCGCGCTCCTTCTCGAGCCGGGTCGCGCGCTCCTCCAGCTGTGCGAAGTAGGCGCGGCGGGTGCGGATCGAGTCGCCGAGCACCCAGGCCAGGGCGAACGGCACCGTAGTGAAGATCATGAGTGCGATGGTGCCGAGGACGCTCGACTCGTTCTCCGGCCAGCGCAGCTGCGCCAGGGGCGCCGCACACAGGCCGACGGCCAGCGCCAGCCGGGAGGCCCAGCGGGCCCCGGTCGCGGCCACGGTGTAGGTGATCACCAGCATGGCGAAGTTGGCGGGCGTGGGCGCGACGTCCAGCACCAGCTGCGCGACGCCCAGCGCGCCGGCCAGCAGCAGCATCTTCTCCGGCATGCGCCGCCGCAGCGCGACGACCAGGCACAGCAGGAGCACGACGGGGACGATGACGGCCTCGGACCCGGTGCCCCGCCCCTCGTCGGGCACCGTGATGCCAACCAGCGAGATCCCGAGGAGGAAGACGGCCCAGAAGGTGTCGACCCCGGTCGGGTGCCTGCGGAGGAAGTCATAGAGGCGCTGCACGTAACCCAGCGTAGGGAAGCCTGATGCGTGCGGGGGTCAACCGGAGGGCCGATCCGCAGGAGGCGCACGTACTCCCCAAGGTGGAGGCTGCCTTCCCCTGTGCGCATAGCCTGGGCCGGTGACAGCGGGGACGGCGGGCGAGTGGCGCGGTTGGCGGGCGGCGGCGGAATCCGCCCTCTACGGTCCGGACGGCTTCTATCGCCGGCCCGAGGGACCGGCCGGGCACTTCCGTACGTCCGTCCACGCGTCGCCGCTCTTCGCCGCGGCCGTGGCCCGGCTGCTGTGCCGGGTCGACGAGGCCCTGGGCCGGCCCGCCTCGCTCGGCTTCGTCGACATGGCGGCGGGACGGGGCGAACTGGTCACCGGGGTCCTCGCCGCGCTGCCCGCCGACGTGGCCGCCCGCGCGCGCGGGTACGCCGTCGAGATCGCCGACCGCCCCGCCGGCCTCGATCGCCGGATCGAGTGGCGGGCCGAGCCGCCACAGGGGCTCACCGGGCTGCTGTTCGCCAACGAGTGGCTGGACAACGTGCCCGTGGACGTCGCCGAGGTGGACACGGCGGGCGTACCGCGCCTCGTTCTCGTACGGGAGGACGGCACCGAGCGGCTCGGGGCGCCGGTCGGCGGCGCGCAGGCCCAGTGGCTCGCGCGGTGGTGGCCGCTGCCGACCGAGGAGGGGCTGCGCGCGGAGATCGGGCTGCCGAGGGACGAGGCCTGGGCGTCCGCGGTCGCGACGGTCGACCGGGGGCTCGCGGTCGCCGTGGACTACGCGCACACGGCGCACGCGCGGCCGCCCTTCGGGACGCTCACCGGCTTCCGGGAGGGGCGCGAGACGACGCCCGTGCCGGACGGGTCGTGCGACCTGACGGCGCACGTCGCCCTGGACGCATGCGCCGCGCACGCGGAGTACGCGCCGCGCATGCTCCCCGGCGCACGCCTGCTGCCACAACGCGACGCCCTGCGCGCCCTGGGCCTCACAGGCGCACGCCCCCCGCTCGCGCTGGCATCCACGCGCCCCGCGGAGTACGTACGCGCCCTCGCGAGCGCCGGCGAGGCCGCCGAGCTCACCGCGGCGGGCGGGCTCGGGGACTTCGGCTGGCTGCTTCAGCCGGTTGGAATTCCGGACCCACTCGACGACCGTTCGGCCTGACGGCTCTGTCGGCCCGACGGCTTACTTGTCGATGTCCCCGACCACGAAGAACAGCGACCCCAGAATCGCCACCATGTCCGCGACCAGCGTCCCCGGCAGCAGTTCCGTGAGCGCCTGGATGTTGTTGTACGAGGCCGAGCGCAGCTTCAGACGGTACGGGGTCTTCTCGCCCTTGCTGACGAGGTAGTAGCCGTTGATGCCGAGCGGATTCTCGGTCCACGCGTACGTGTGGCCCTCGGGCGCCTTGAGGACCTTGGGGAGCCGCTGGTTGATCGGGCCGGGCGGCAGGTCGGCGAGGCGGTCGAGGCAGGCGTCGGCGAGGTCGAGGGAGTTGTGGGTCTGCTCCAGGAGGCACTCGAAGCGGGCGAGACAGTCGCCCTCCCGCCGGGTGACGACCTTGAGCGTGTCCTGGAGCTCGCCGTACGCCAGGTAGGGCTCGTCGCGGCGCAGGTCGAAGTCCACGCCGGAGGCGCGCGCGATCGGCCCGCTCACGCCGTACGCGTGCACGGTCTCCGGCGCGAGGACGCCCACGTCCCGGGTGCGCCCCCGGAAGATCTCGTTGCCGAGCACCAGGCCGTCGAACCGGTCCATACGGGAGCGCAGGGCGGCGACGGAGGCACGCGCGCGTGCGGTCCAGCCGGCGGGCAGGTCCTCCTTGAGGCCGCCGACGCGGTTGAACATGTAGTGCATGCGCCCGCCGGAGACCTCCTCCATGACGTGCTGGAGTTCCTCGCGCTCCGTGAAGGCGTAGAAGATCGGGGTGATCCCGCCCAGCTCCAGCGGGTACGACCCCAGGAACATCAGGTGGTTGAGCACCCGGTTGAGCTCCGCGAGGAGCGTGCGCGTCCACACCGCGCGCGGGGGGACCTCCATGCCGAGCATGCGCTCCACGGCGAGGACCACGCCCAGCTCGTTGGAGAACGCCGACAGCCAGTCGTGGCGGTTGGCGAGCATGATGATCTGGCGGTAGTCGCGCGCCTCGAAGAGCTTCTCGGCGCCCCGGTGCATGTAGCCGATCACCGGCTCCGCGTGCGTGATGCGCTCGCCGTCCAGGACGAGCCTGAGGCGCAGCACACCGTGCGTGGACGGGTGCTGGGGCCCGATGTTGAGCACCATGTCGGTGCTCTCCGCGGCGCCGCCGATACCGACCATGGTCTCCGTCGTAGGAGTCATGGACACAGTCTCTCCTACGTACGCTGGGCCCATGGAGACGGGGAGTCCGGAAAACGTAGGGACAATGCGGGCCGAACCGGTCTGGATCGGGCTGCCGCCGGGACTGCTGCGGATGCGACGGCTGTTGCTGGTGGTGTGGCTGGGGCTGCTGGCCGTGGGACTCGGGCTGCTGCTCGGCATGCTCGCCGGGCCCGGCTGGGCCGCCTTCGCACTGCTGCCGCTGGCGCTGATGGCATGGGGCTGGGTGATGATCGGGCGCAACTGGCGCTCCTGGCGGTACGCCGAGCGCGCCGACGACCTACTGATCAGCCGAGGCGTGCTGTGGCGCGAGGAGACCGTCGTGCCGTACGGGCGGATGCAGCTCGTCGAGGTCACCTCCGGGCCCGTCGAGCGGCGCTTCGGCCTGGCCAGCGTGCAGCTCCACACCGCCGCCGCGGCGACCGACGCGACCATTCCAGGCCTGCACCCGGCCGAGGCGGAACGGCTGCGCGACCGGCTCACCGAGCTGGGCGAGGCACGATCGGCGGGACTGTGACCACACCGGGCGTCGGCGACGCCATACGGGAGCAGCGGCCCGTCACCGAGCGACGGCTGCACCCCGTGACACCGCTGAGGCGGGCGTGGGCGCCGGTCGCCGTGGTCATCGGGTGGGCCGTGCACGACCCCGACCAGGCACAGCGCCAGCTGACCCGGCTGACGACCACGACACTGCTGATCACGCTCGCCGTCGTCGTCCCGGCCGCCGCCCTCTACGGCTTTCTGACCTGGTGGTTCACACACTTCGCGGTGACCGACACCGAACTGCGCATCCGTACCGGCCTGGTGTTCCGGCGCAGCGCGCACATCCGGCTCGAACGGATCCAGGCCATCGACGTCACCCAGCCGCTCCTCGCGCGCGTGGCGGGCGTCGCGAAGCTGAAACTCGACGTCGTCGGCACCGACAAGAAGGACGAACTCTCCTTCCTGGGGGCGGACGAGGCGCGAGCGCTGCGCGCGGAACTCCTCGCGCGCGCCGCCGGATTCGCCCCCGAGACGGCGCACGAGGTCGGTGAGGCGCCCTCCCGCGAGCTGCTGCGCGTGCCGGCCGGCGTGCTCGCCGTCTCGCTCGTGCTGACCGGCGCGACCTGGGGCACGCTGGCCGCCGCGCTCGTCGTACCGCCGGTGCTGTGGCTGGCCACCGAGAGCGCGTGGACGGTCCTCGCCACCGCCGTCCCGCTGCTCGGCGCGGCGGGCGCGAGCAGTGTGGGGCGGTTCGTCGGCGAGTACGACTGGACGGTCGGCGAGTCGCCGGACGGGCTGCGCATCGACCACGGGCTGCTGGACCGTACGCACGAGACGGTGCCGCCGGGGCGCGTGCAGACCGTACGGATCGTGGAGCCGCTGCTGTGGCGGCGGCGCGGATGGGTGCGGGTCGAGCTGGACGTCGCCGGGTCGTCCAACTCGGTGCTCATACCGGTCGCCCCGCGCGAGGTCGCCGAATCGGTCGTCGCGCGCGTGCTGCCCGGCGTGACCGTCCCGCCGCGCGCGTCGCTGTCGGGTGTGCCGCGGCGGGCGAAGTGGTGCGTGCCGGTGTGGTGGCGGGGGTACGGATTCGTCGCCACCGACGCGGTGTTCGCCGCGCGGCAGGGGCTGCTGCGCCGGAGCGTGGCGCTCGTGCCGCACGCGAAGGTGCAGAGCGTACGACTGGTCCAGGGGCCCTGGGAGCGCGTGTGGCGGCTTGCCGAGGTGCATGTGGACACGGGGGCCGACAAGACCGTGACAGCGCGTCTGCGGGACGCGGAGGAGGCGGCGGAGCTGCTGCGGGAGCAGGCGGAGAGGTCACGGACGGGGCGGCGGGACGCGCGGCCGGATCGCTGGATGGCCTGACGTCCGTTCGGGGGCTGCCCGGCGTCGCCCGCAGGGTCTGTCAGGAAACCGCGCTCCGCAGCCCCTGTAGGTCGATCTGTTCCGTCTCGTCGTGTGCCGTCAGGTCGATGACCTGGCCGATGCCGCGGGACTCCTCGTCGGCCGGCTTGAACTCCGCCTCGGCCTCCGCCTTGTGGAGGGCGAGGGCCTCCTGGCCGACGACGTCCGCGAGGTCCTCGTTCTGGACGGCCTCCAGGGCGGCCGGGGCCGCCCCCTGCTTCGTGCCGAAGAAGTCGAAGTCGCCCTCGACCGCGGGACGCCGTACGGGAGTCGCCGGTACGACGGCCACCGCGGTCGGCGCTATGAAGTGACCCGAGGGCTGCTGGGCGGCCGGCTGGGCCGTCGTGGTGGTTGCGGCGGCCGCGCGCTCGTGCCCGTCGGCCGCCTCGGGCTTCCCCTGCGCCTCGTCCTCCTGCGCGGGCTCCGTTCCGGAGCCTCCGGGAGCACCCGCCTCGACGGCGGCCGAAGCGACCTTCACCGGCTCGTCGTTGGACGGGCTGTCGCTCTTCGCGGGCTCGTTGTTCTTCGCGGGCTCGTTGTTCTTCGCGGGCTCGTTGTTCTTCGCCGGGCCGTCCCCCTTCGGGGAGTCGTCGCCCTTCGGGGAGTCGTCCCTCTTCGGGGAGCCGTCGCCGTTGGGGAAGTCGTCACCGTTCGGGAAGTCGCCCCCCTCCGGGGCGCCGTTCTCGTCGAAACGTGCCAGCGCCGCCTTCGCCCGCAGGAACAGCTGGGAACCCTCCGGCGAGAAGATCACGGGAGCCTCCGCCGTCTCCTCGGCGGCCTCGGTGTCCGCCGTCTCCGTCCTGGCCGGGGCAGCCACAGCCCCCGCCTCCGCCTCGGAAACGTCCGCCGCGACCGGAACCGGCGGCAACGCGCGCGTGGGGGTCGCCGCCTCTATCTCGAGCACGCGGCGGCTCTCCAGGACACTCGCGCGCTCGGTCTCCGCCGTGGCGTACCGGCGCAGCAGCGCGGCGTGCTCGTTGCGCAGCCCCGCCAGCTCCGCGCGCTTGGCCCGCAGCCGCTGCTCCAGCTTGCCGCGCAGCTCGCGCGACTCCTCGAGGTCGGTCTCCAGTTCGGCGACCCGCTCCTCGTGCCGCCACTCGTCGCTCGCACGCGCGCGCGTGAGATCGGCGACCTGTTTGCCCGCCTGGGTGTCCCACCGGCGCATGACGACCGCACCGCCGACCGCCGTGACCGCGGCGACGGCGGCCAGACCGCGGAGCACCGTCGGCTCCGAGAACACCCAGGGGGCGAGCGCGCAGACGGCGGAGACGCCTGCGATCGCCGACGGGGGCAGCAGCCTGTGCAAGGGCGGGGAATGGCGGTGGCGTCCACGTGGCATGGCCAGAAACTTACCGCGCGTAGGCGAATCGTGGTGCCCCGCCCCGTAAAAACACAGCCATCCCACTGCGTTCACACGGCATCAGGAATCGGACCGGCCACCGAATTCGGCGAGAACCACCACTGGACCGCCCTCACCGGTCGCTCAACCGCCCGCTCATCCACTGCAGCGTCCCCGGAATCTCGCGCCGCCAGGTGTTGAAGTTGTGCCCGCCGCTTTCGAGGATGATCGACGAGATCCGGGTCAGCTTCGTGGCCTTCACGCGCTCTATGAACTTCAGCGTGTCCTCGTAGTTGGATTCTCCAACTTTGCTGCTGCTGACGAGCAGTGAAGTGTCCGGCGCGGGCATGTGCTTGACCGGCCGGCGGCGTACACCTCGGGGTGGTGCATGCCGAGCTTCAGCACGCAGTAGCCGCCCGTGGAGTCGCCGATGACGCCCTGGCCGTTCTCCTGCCCGAACAGGTCGGCCCAGCTCGCGTGGAACCCGAAGGCCTGGTTGCGCGCCAGCCGTGGCCACAGCCACAAAGTGCCGACGAACAGCGGGACGGCGGACAGGACCGCCAACGCCGGCACGGACTTTCCCTGGCCTTTGAAACGGCTTTGGGGAAGCGAGTGAACCTCTCCCCCCGAGACACCGTCCTAGAGGGCGCAATGTCGCCGGATGCCCCAATCGGCACCGGATCCAAGGTCTCTCGCAGAACTATGGGATGCGATGTCTGTCAGGACAGATGAGGAAATGTCGGGCGGGATTCCGAAACGATCGAGCCGGGTACGGCACCTGCTCCGCGGCCCGCGCCCGGAGGCGGTTCCCGTTCTCGTCGGCAAGGCGTGCGCCCTCGTGGGCCTGCTGGACATCGCCGCGGGCGTCTTCCCGCGCTTCCGGCACAGCCGTATGCATGCCGTCGCCGAGGTGCTGCCGGGCGCGATGGGTCCGTTCGCGGCCGCGCTCTCGCTCAGCGCCGGAGTGCTGTTGCTGCTGCTCGCCCACGGCCTCCGGCGCGGCAAGCGCCGTGCCTGGCGGGCCGCCGTCGTCCTGCTGCCGGCCGGCGCGGTGGCGCAGTTCACGTACCGCCACTCACTGGTGGGCGTGCTCATCTCGCTCGCGCTGCTCGCGCCGCTGCTGCGCCATCGCGACCAGTTCGCGGCCCTGCCCGACCCGCGCAGCCGGTGGCGTGCGCTGGCCAACTTCGTCCTCATGGGCGCCGGTTCCCTCGCTCTCGGGCTGATCATCGTCAGCGTCCACCCGAAGACCCTGTTGGGCGACCCGAGCCTGGCCGATCGCATTACGCACGTCATCTACGGCCTGTTCGGCTTCGAGGGTCCGGTCGACTACCAGGGCGCCACTTCGTGGACGGTCGCCTTCTCCCTTGGCGCCCTCGGCCTGCTCACCGCCGTCACCACCATCTACCTGGCCTTCCGCCCCGAACACCCGGCCGCACGCCTCACCGAGGACGACGAGGTCCGGCTGCGCGCCCTGCTGGAGAAGCACGGCGGCCGTGACTCCCTCGGCCACTTCGCCCTGCGCCGCGACAAGGCCGTCGTCTTCTCCCCCAGCGGCAAGGCCGCCGTGACGTACCGCGTCGTCTCCGGCGTGATGCTCGCCAGCGGCGACCCGATCGGCGACGTCGAGGCCTGGCCCGGCGCCATCGAGCGGTTCATGGACGAGGCCCGCGCCCACTCCTGGACCCCCGCCGTCATGGGCTGCTCCGAGACCGGCGGCGAGGTCTGGGCCCGTGAGACCGGCCTCGACGCCCTCGAACTGGGCGACGAGGCGGTGGTGGAGGTCCCGGATTTCTCGCTCGCCGGCCGCGCGATGCGCAATGTGCGCCAGATGGTCAAGCGCATCGAGCGCGCCGGTTACGAGACCCGGGTACGACGTGTCCGTGACCTCGGCGACGCCGAGCTGGACCGCATCCGCCGCGCCGCCGACGACTGGCGCGGCACCGACACCGAACGCGGCTTCTCCATGGCCCTGGGTCGCATCGGAGACCCCTCCGACGGCAACTGCCTCATCGCCACCGCCCACAAGGCAGACGACCAGCCGGGTCCGTACGGCGACTTGAAGGCCATCCTCCACTTCGTGCCGTGGGGCACCGACGGCGTCTCCCTGGACCTGATGCGCCGCGACCGCTCGGCCGGCCCCGGCATGAACGATCTGCTCATCGTCGCGGCACTGCAGGCGGCGCCGAGGCTCGGTATCGCGCGCGTGTCGCTCAACTTCGCCATGTTCCGCTCGGCGCTTGCTCGCGGCGAGAAGATCGGCGCGGGCCCGGTGCTGCGCGCCTGGCGCGAACTGCTGGTGTTCCTGTCCCGGTGGTTCCAGATCGAGTCGCTGTACAAGTTCAACGCGAAGTTCCGGCCCCGCTGGGAGCCGCGTTTCGTCGTCTACCGCGCCTCCGCCGACCTGCCCCGCATCGGCTTCGCCGCCATGCAGGCGGAGGGCTTCGTCAGCCTGGCCATGCCCCGCCTCCTGCGCCGCCGCCCGGCGGTCCCGCGCCCCTGCGCCCACGCGGTCGCGGAACAGCGGGACGTCCGCGCGGCGTAACGACCCCGCGGGACATGTACGCCCGCGAGACCGGCCCGGGACGGCCACGGACAGGCCCGGGCGGAAGCCCCGCCCCCTCCGGCCCGGGGGCTTCCGCCCGGGCCGCACGACCTCGCGGTACCGCCCTGGGCCTACGCTGAACGTATGAGCAAGCAGAGCGGACGCGGACGCGTCGCCGGCCTTCCGGAATGGGACCGCTGCGCGGTCATGGGAGTCGTCAACGTGACCCCCGACTCCTTCTCCGACGGCGGCCGCTGGTTCGACACGACGGCCGCCGTGAAGCACGGCCTCGAGCTGGTCACCGAGGGCGCCGACCTGGTCGATGTCGGCGGCGAGTCCACCCGTCCCGGCGCCACCCGCGTCGACGGGGCCGAGGAACTCAAGCGCGTCATCCCCGTCGTCCGCGGCCTCGCCTCCGAGGGCGTCGTCGTCTCCGTCGACACCATGCGCGCCTCCGTCGCCGAACAGGCCCTCGCCGCCGGCGCCGCCCTCGTCAACGACGTCAGCGGCGGCCTCGCCGACCCCGCGATGGTCCCGGTCGTCGCCGACGCCGGTGCCCCCTTCATCGTCATGCACTGGCGCGGCTTCCTGGAGGGCGGCAACATCCGGGGCGTCTACGCCGACGTCGTCGCCGAAGTCGCCGACGAGCTCCACGCACGCGTGGAGGCCGTCCTGGAGGGCGGTATCGCACCCGAGCGCGTCGTCGTCGACCCCGGCCTCGGCTTCTCCAAGGACGCCGAGCACGACCTCACCCTCATCGCCCACCTCGACCGCCTCCTCGGCCTCGGACACCCGCTGCTCGTCGCCGCCTCCCGAAAGCGCTTCCTCGGCCGCGTCCTCGCCGGACCGGAGTCCGCCCCACCGCCCGCCCGCGAGCGCGACGCGGCCACGGCCGCCGTCTCCGCGCTCGCGGCGCACGCCGGCGCATGGGCGGTGCGCGTGCACGAGGTGCGCGCCACGGCGGACGCGGTGCGGGTGGCGCACGCGATCGAGGGAGCGCGTACGGCGGAGAACGCGCCAGGCTCGGACATCGCAGGCATGGCGCGCAGGTCAGAACAGGCGCCGAGCGCGAAAGCCGCACGCGGGGTGCAGGCCATAACGATCACGCCGGGTACGGAAGCCACACACGGAGCGCCGGCCACAACGGTCGCGCCGGGCGCGGGCAACTCGCGCGGGGCGCATCCCACGACACACACGCCGGGTGCGGAAGCCACACGGGGGGCGCCGGCCACGACACACACGCCAGGCGGGGACAACCCGCGCAGGACGCAGCCCACGACACACACGCCAGGCGGGGACAACCCGCGCGGAGCGCAGCCCACAACCCACACGCCAGGCGGAGACAACCCGCGCAGGACGCAGCCCACGACACACACGCCAGGCGGGGACAACCCGCGCAGGGCGCAGCCCACAACCCACACGCCAGGCGGAGACAACTCGCCCATGGCGCAGACGAGCGACCACGCCCCCAGCGCAGACACTCCGCAGCAGGCGCAGACAACACAGCGCACGCCCTGCACGGACACCCCGCGCCCGGCGCAATCACCAGAGCCCAAGCCCAGCGCACACACCCACGAGAGCGCCCACTCGTCCCCCGAAAGCGCCCCCTCCCCCGAAGACGCGCCACCCGCCCCCGGCGCAGAAGGAGCCCGGTGAGCGCCCCCCACACCGACGTCGAGCAGGTGGAAGCCGCCAACACCGCCTTCTACGAGGCCATGGAGCGCGGCGACTTCGAGGCGCTGTCCTCGCTCTGGCTCACCCCGTCCGACCTGGGCGTCGACGAGACGTACCACGACCCGGCGGACACCGGCGTGGTCTCCTGCGTGCACCCCGGCTGGCCCGTGCTCACCGGCCGCGGCGAGGTCCTCAGGTCGTATGCGCTGATCATGGCGAACACCGACTACATCCAGTTCTTCCTCACCGACGTACATGTCTCGGTCACCGGCGACACCGCCCTGGTGACCTGCACCGAGAACATCCTCAGCGGCGGCCCCGCACCCGAGGGCGGCGAGGAACTCGGCCCGCTCGTCGGCCAGCTGGTGGTCGCCACCAACGTGTTCCGCCGCACGCCCGAGGGCTGGAAGATGTGGTCCCATCACGCCTCCCCCGTTCTGGCCGAAAACGACGAGGCCGAGAGCGACGACACACCCTCGTGAGTGGGTAGGCGCCCCACCGGGACCACTCGGAGGACCGCCCGCCGGAACCAAGAGTGGTTGGAATCACGCACCCCTGGGTAGGGGCGGCTACCAACCCGTGAGCCGCCGGGTTCCCCAGGGGAAACACGCGATGAATCCTCCTGGTCCCGGCACGGGCCCACGCCCCCGTGGCCCGGTCCTGTCAGTGCCCGCAGGTAGATTCGTTCGAGGCCGGTGTGCCGCCCACACGCGGCACGAACCGGCCGTCACCGACGATTGCAGGAGTGATTCGCGTGGATCGTGTCGCGCTGCGCGGCCTGAAGGCCCGCGGGCACCACGGTGTGTTCCCCAAGGAGCGCGAGGAGGGCCAGACCTTCGTCGTGGACCTCGTCCTGGGCCTGGACACCCGGCCGGCCGCCGCCGACGACGACCTGGCGAAGACCGTGCACTACGGCATCGTGGCGGAGGAGGTCGTGGCCGTCGTCGAGGGTGAGCCCGTCGACCTCATCGAGACGCTCGCCGAGCGCATCGCCCAGGCCTGTCTGAAGCACGAGGGGGTCCAGGAGGTCGAGGTCTGCGTCCACAAGCCCGACGCGCCGATCACGGTCCCCTTCGACGACGTGACCGTCACCATCACCCGGAGCCGAGCATGACCGCGTCCTTCACCGAGGGTCACAGCGACCCGACCGTACAGCCGGTACCCGCCTCCGTCGTCGAGAAGGTCGACGCCGCCGACACCACCCTCCACAACCCGAAACGGGCCGTGCTCTCCCTCGGCGCCAACCTCGGCAACCGCCTGGAGACCTTGCAGGGCGCCATCGACGCCTTGGAGGACACCCCGGGCGTCCGCGTCAAGGCCGTGTCCCCTGTCTACGAGACGGAGCCGTGGGGCGTCGAGCCCGGCAGCCAGCCCTCGTACTTCAACGCGGTCGTCGTCCTCAAGACGACGCTCCCCCCGACCTCCCTCCTGGAGCGGGCACATGCCGTCGAGGAGGCATTCCACCGGGTACGGGACGAGCGCTGGGGCGCGCGCACCCTCGACGTCGACATCGTCGCGTACGCCGACGTCATCTCGGACGACCCGCAGCTCACCCTCCCCCACCCGCGCGCCCACGAACGCGCCTTCGTCCTCGCCCCCTGGTACGACGTGGAACCCGAGGCCCAGTTGCCCGGCCGCGGCACCGTCGCCGGCCTCCTGGACGCCGTCACCCGCGAGGGCGTCACGCCGCGCAAGGACCTGGAACTCCAGCTGCCCGAATAGTCGTTAAGGTCAAGACGACCGCAGGGACGGCCGGGCCGGACGACCACCACGTGGATGACCGCACGGAGCAGAAGCCGTCCAGGGAGCTGAAGGGACACCGTGAGAGAGCTGCACATCAGGGTGCTGGCCGGCGTCTTCGCCGTCGCCGGCATCCTGTCCTGGGCGGGCGCCCGCCTCTGGAACTCCGTCGGAACCCTCCCCAGCGTCCCCCTGGCCGCCCCCGTCGTCCTGGCCCTGATCGCCGTGGTCCTTCTGGCCACGGCGCTCTCGATCCGCGCCCGCCTCAGGGCCCAGCGCGAGCGCCGCCCCGGCGCCAAGGGCGTCGACCCCCTGATGGCCGCCCGCGCGGTGGTCTTCGGCCAGGCCAGCGCCCTGGTGGCCGCCCTGGTCTCCGGTATGTACGGCGGCACCGGCGTCTTCCTGCTGGAGTCCCTCGACATCCCCGCCCGCCGCGACCAGGCCATCTACGCCGGCTTCTCGGTCCTGGCCGGCATCGGTGTCATAGTGGCGGCCATCTTCCTGGAGCGGGTGTGCCGGCTCCCGGAGGACGACGAACACAACGGCGCGGGGGCCGCGCCGGCGGCCTGAGTCGCCCAGGCGGCGGCCCGCAGCGGCGGCCTCAGCGGGCCATGATGAGGCTCATCGCCTCGTTGCGCGTCGCCGCGTCCCGCAGCTGCCCCCGCACCGCCGACGTTATGGTCTTCGCGCCCGGCTTGCGGATGCCGCGCATCGACATGCACATGTGCTCGCACTCCACGACGACGATCACACCGCGCGGCTCCAGGATCTCCATCAGGGAGTCCGCGATCTGCGTGGTGAGTCGTTCCTGCACCTGCGGACGGCGGGCGTACACGTCCACGAGACGGGCCAGCTTGGACAGGCCGGTGATCTTGCCGGTGGTGGACGGGATGTATCCCACATGGGCGACGCCCCGGAACGGCACCAGATGATGCTCACAAGTGCTGTACACCTCGATGTCCTTCACGAGCACCATCTCGTCGTGCCCCAGGTCGAACGTGGTCGTCAGCACGTCCTCGGGCTGCTGCCACAACCCCGCGAAGATCTCCCGGTACGCCCGCGCCACCCGCGCCGGCGTCTCCCTGAGTCCCTCACGGTCCGGGTCCTCGCCGACCGCGATCAGCAGTTCGCGTACGGCGTTCTCGGCGCGCTTCTCGTCGAACTCGCCGATGGAGCCCTCGCCGTCCAGCATCACGGGGTCGGTCATGTGGTGCCTCGTTCCTGTGCGGGTCACACGGCCTGAAAATGCCGTGCCCCCCAGGCTAAAACCTGGGGGGGCACGGCATCCATTCCGGGCCTGGTGGGGCCACCGGGGCCGACGGCGTCAGCTGTCGGTGCGGTCCTCGGGGGCCGGCTCGGCCACCGGGGCGGTCTCCGTCGCCGTCGACTTGGCGGTGGTGATCGCCGGGGTCGCGCCGTTGGCACCGTTCGTCAGTGCGAGCTCCTTGGGGGAGAGCACCGGCGGGCGGGTGGACGGCGTACGGCGGGAGGAGCCGGTCCAGGCGGGCCTGGGCGGGCGCCTGACGATGGGGGCGAAGATCTCGGCGATCTGCTCCTTGCCCAGCGTCTCCTTCTCCAGCAGCTGGAGCACCAGGTTGTCGAGGACGTCGCGGTTCTCGACCAGGATCTCCCAGGCCTCGTTGTGCGCGTTCTCGATGAGCTTCTTGACTTCCTCGTCCACCAGCGCGGCGACCTCTTCGGAGTAGTCACGCTGGTGAGCCATCTCACGTCCGAGGAAGGGCTCGGTGTTGTCGCCGCCGAACTTGATCGCACCCAGGCGCTCGGTCATGCCGTACTGCGTGACCATCGAGCGGGCCGTGGCCGTGGCCTTCTCGATGTCGTTCGCAGCGCCCGTGGTCGGGTCGTGGAAGACGAGCTCCTCGGCCGCGCGGCCGCCCAGCATGTAGGCCAGCTGGTCGAGCATTTCGTTGCGCGTGGTCGAGTACTTGTCCTCGTCCGGCAGGACCATCGTGTAGCCGAGGGCACGGCCTCTCGACAGGATCGTGATCTTGTGGACCGGGTCGGAGTTCGGGGAGGCCGCCGCGACCAGGGCGTGGCCGCCCTCGTGGTACGCGGTGATCTTCTTTTCCTTGTCCGACATGATCCGGGTCCGCTTCTGCGGGCCCGCCACGACGCGGTCGATGGCCTCGTCCAGCATGTGGTTGTCGATCAGCTTCTTGTCCGAGCGGGCGGTGAGCAGTGCGGCCTCGTTGAGGACGTTGCTCAGGTCCGCGCCGGTGAAGCCCGGGGTGCGGCGGGCGACCGCCGACAGGTCGACGTCCGGAGCGACCGGCTTGCCCTTCTGGTGGACCTTGAGGATCTCCAGACGGCCCTGCATGTCCGGGCGGTCGACCGCGATCTGGCGGTCGAAGCGGCCGGGGCGCAGGAGGGCCGGGTCGAGGATGTCGGGCCGGTTCGTCGCGGCGATGAGGATCACGCCGCCCTTGACGTCGAAGCCGTCCATCTCGACGAGCAGCTGGTTCAGGGTCTGCTCGCGCTCGTCGTGACCACCGCCGAGGCCGGCGCCGCGATGGCGGCCGACCGCGTCGATCTCGTCGACGAAGACGATCGCCGGCGCGTTCGCCTTGGCCTGCTCGAACAGGTCACGGACTCGGGAGGCACCGACACCGACGAACATCTCGACGAAGTCGGAACCGGAGATCGAGTAGAAGGGGACGCCGGCCTCGCCCGCGACGGCGCGCGCGAGCAGGGTCTTGCCGGTGCCGGGCGGGCCGTACAGCAGTACGCCCTTGGGGATCTTCGCCCCGACGGCCTGGAACTTGGCCGGCTCCTGGAGGAACTCCTTGATCTCGTGGAGCTCCTCGACCGCCTCGTCCGAGCCGGCGACGTCGGAGAACGTCGTCTTCGGGGTGTCCTTGGTGATGAGTTTCGCCTTGGACTTGCCGAATTGCATGACTCGGCCGCCGCCGCCCTGCATCTGATTCATCAGAAACAGGAAGACGACCACGATGAGGACGAAGGGGAGCAGGGACAGCAGGATGCTGACGAAGGCGTTCTGCTTCGTCGGCGAGACGGTGTACCCGTCGGGGATCTGCTTGTCCTGGAACTTGTTCTGCAGCGTGCCGGCGATGGTCACGCCCTGGTCGCCGATGTAGCTCGCCTGGATCTTCGAGCTGCCGTCGACCTTTTCGCCGTCCTTGAGCTGGACCTTGATGGTCGACTCGTCGCCGGTGGTCAGCTTGGCTGATTCGACCTTGTTGTCATTGATCGCCTGGACGACCTGGCCGGTGTCCACCGTCTTGTAGCCGCCGGACGAGCCGACGACCTGCATCAACACGACCACGGCAAGGACGGCCAGCACGATCCACATGACCGGCCCACGGAAGTATCGCTTCACGTCCATCCATACGGAGCGGTGCCGCCCCGTCCCTCCTGCCATAGTGAGTTTGATAAGACAGTTCTTCTGACGGTACCCCAGCTTTGTCGCGCGGAGCCGCACGGGCGGGCTGGCAAACCCGTCTGCATGCTCCAACGGCGCGAGGCCCGCCAGGGTTCCCGATCGTCCTACGAGCGTCCCATGGGCACCGGGCCCTTCGGGTCAGCCGCCGTAGACGTGGGGCGCGAGCGTACCGACGAACGGGAGGTTGCGGTACTTCTCGGCGTAGTCGAGGCCGTAGCCGACGACGAACTCGTTGGGGATGTCGAAGCCGACCCACTCCACGTCGATGGCGACCTTGGCGGCGTCGGGCTTGCGCAGCAGGGTGCACACCTTGAGCGACTCCGGCTCGCGCGAGCCGAGGTTGGACAGCAGCCAGGACAGGGTCAGGCCGGAGTCGATGATGTCCTCGACGATCAAGACGTGCTTGCCCTTGATGTCGGTGTCGAGGTCCTTGAGGATCCGCACGACACCGGAGGACTGGGTGCCCGCGCCGTACGAGGACACCGCCATCCAGTCCATGGTGACGGGGGTGGACAGCGCCCGGGCGAGGTCGGCCATGACCATCACCGCGCCCTTGAGGACGCCGACGATGAGCAGGTCCTTGCCCGCGTACTCCGCGTCGATCTTCGCGGCCAGCTCGGCCAGCTTCGCGTCGATCTCTTCCTTGGTGATGAGTACCTGCTTGAGGTCGGCACCCATGTCTTTCGCGTCCACCCGCATCACTTTCGGTCGTCCCGCACTTACGGCCGTCGGCCCGTCCGGTCTCCCCGGAGGGGAGACCCGGCGGCTCCCGGGAGGAGGTCCGGTGTCTCCCCGGGGGCCCGTTTTCAGCCTTGCCGAATCACCAGTCTGCCACCCTGCCGCTGGGCGAGGACTTTGCCCGGGAGATTGATGGCCCCCTGGCCGCGCCAGCCGGTGATCAGCCGGTCGACTTCCTCGATGTGGCGGGCGAACAGCGAACCGGCCGGGGCGCCGGCCTCGATGGCCGCGCGGCGCAGGATGCGGCGGCGTACGGCGGGCGGCAGGGCGTAGAGCTTGGCGCACTCCAGGAGGCCGGCCGCGTCGCGTACGGAGGCCTCGGCCTGGCCGGCCCAGGCGTCGAGGGCGTCGGCGTCGTCGCGGGAGAGCCGGGCCGTCCGGGCGAGGGCTTCGACGACGCCCTTGCCGAGGGCCTTCTCCAGGGCGGGCAGGCCTTCGTGGCGCAGCCGGGACCGGGTGTACGCCGGGTCGGCGTTGTGGGGGTCGTCCCAGACGGGCAGGGACTGGGCCATGCAGGCCTTGCGGGCCGTCTGCCGGTCGAGCTGGAGGAAGGGGCGCCGGTAACGGCGGGCCGCCCCCGGCCCCCCGGAAACAGCTGCCATTCCGGACAGGGAGCGGATGCCGGAGCCGCGGGCGAGGCCGAGCAGGACGGTTTCGGCCTGGTCGTCGCGGGTGTGGCCGAGCAGAACGGCGGTGGCGCCGTGGCGTTCGGCCGCGGCGTCGAGGGCGGCGTAGCGGGCGTCGCGCGCGGCTGCTTCCGGGCCGCCTTCGCGGCCGACGGTGACGGTGGCGGACTCGACGGGGTCCAGGCCGAGTTCGCGCAGGCGCAGGACGACTTCGTCGGCGCGCAGGTCGGAGCCGGGCTGCAGGCCGTGGTCGACGGTGACGCCGCCGGCGCGGATGCCGAGTTTGGGCGCTTCGAAGGCGAGGGCGGAGGCGAGGGCCATGGAGTCGGCGCCGCCGGAGCACGCCACGAGCACGAGCGGCGAGGGCGGACGCTCGTGCGAGGTGTCGGGGGTGTCGGAGGTCGTGCGGCTGTGTTCGGTGAGGATGTCGTGGAGGACGCGGCGGACCGCCAGGCGTATCGCCGCGACCGCAGGATGGGGACCCATGTCCGGTTCCCTTCATGAAGTTTTTCGGGGGTGAGCCCGAGCTCGGTCACTCAGAGTGTGTAGATGGTGACAGAACCGGGCCGTTCCCCGAGCATTGCACGCCTACCCAGGGCTCACGGTCCCTCGGACGGGTGATTGAAGGGGCGTTCGCCTGCCGTCGGCCGAATTCGTTTCACGACTGTCCCGCGCGGTTCACGCCTCGGGCTTGCGGTGCACCCGCGCGATCCAGTCCGCCGGTTTGGCGATCTCCGTCTTGGTGGGGAGGGTGTTCGGGGAGGTCCACACGCGGTTGAAGCCGTCTATGCCGACCTGGTCCACGACGGCCCGCACGAAGCGTTCGCCGTCGCGGTACTGCCTCAGTTTGGCATCCAGACCCAGCAGCTTGCGCAGGGCCATGTCCAGCCGGGAGGCGCCCCTCGCGCGTCGCTGCTGGAACTTCTCGCGGATCTCCGCGACGGTCGGTACGACGTCCGGACCGACTCCGTCCATCACGAAGTCGGCGTGGCCTTCCAGGAGCGACATCACGGCGGTGAGGCGGCCGAGGATCTCGCGCTGGGCGGGGGTCTGCACGATCTCGACGAAGGACCGTCCGCCGTCGTCCTCCTCGGCCTCGGGGCGGCCTCCGGCCAGCGACTGCGCGGCCTCCCGGATGCGTTCCAGGACGGTCATGGGGTCGACGTCGGTCTCCCCCAAGAACGACTGGATTTCACCCTCCAGGTGGTCCCGCAGCCAGGGCACGGCCGTGAACTGCGTACGGTGCGTCTCCTCGTGCAGGGTCACCCACAGGCGGAAGTCGTGGGGCTGTACGTCGAGTTCGCGCTCCACGTGCACGATGTTCGGGGCGACGAGGAGGAGGCGGCCGCCGCCGTTCGCGCCGGCCGGGAGTTCGCGGGTGGCCGGGGCGAACGTCTCGTACTGGCCGAGGACCCGGGAGGCCAGGAACGACAGCAGCATGCCGAGTTCCACGCCGGTGACCTTGCCGCCGACGGCGCCGAGGACCGCTCCGCCGGGGGTGCTGCCGCGCCGCTCCTGCATCTTGTCGAGCAGCGGCTTGAGGATCTCCCGGAACCCGGCGACGTTCGCCCGGATCCATCCCGGGCGGTCGACGACGAGGACCGGGGTGTTGTGGGTCTCCTCCGTGCCCATACGGGTGAAGCCCCGGACGTGTTCCTCCGAGGACTTGGCGTGCCGGCGCAGCTCCGCGACGACGGCCCTGGCCTCGTCGCGGCTCACCTCGGGGCCCGGCCGTACGAGCCGGGTCGCGGTCGCCACCGCGAGATTCCAGTCGACCATCTCCGCACCACCGATGCTCGTCATGCGTCAACCGTACGTGAGCACTGCCGTCGGGGGCAGGCCGTCGGGGTCGGCGCGGTCACCCGCAGCCGCAGGCCGCCAGCGCCGTCGCCGTCCGGTCCAGGGCCGACTGCGCTGCCGCCGGGTTCGTCGTGTCGGACGTCAGGAAGGCGAAGGCCAGGAGACGGCCGTCCTGGTCGACCACCGTTCCGGCCAGGGCGTTCACGCCGGTCAGGGTGCCCGTCTTGGCGCGTACGACGCCTGCCGCGCCGTCGGTGTAGCGGCCGGTCAGGGTGCCGGTGAAGCCCGCTACGGGGAGGCCGGTGAGGGTGGGGCGGAGTTCGGGGTGGGACGGGTCGGCCGCCTTCACCAGGAGGGCGGTCAGCAGGTCGGTGGTGAGTCTGTCGTCACGGTCCAGACCGCTGCCGTCCTTGAAGTCGGCGCCCGACAGGGGAAGTTGCAGCTTCTTCAGCTGGGCCTCGATGGCTTCGCCGGCGCCGTCGAAGTCGGCGCGTTCGCCGCTCGCCACGGCCGTCTGGCGGGCCAGGTGTTCGGCGATGTCGTTGTCGCTGTTGGTCAGCATGCGCTCGACCAGGGTGGCGAGCGGGGGTGAGGAGACCGTGGCCATGGTTTCGGCGCGGGCCGTCGCCTTGGAGGGGCCCGGGGAGGTCGTCTTGATGCCTTCCTCTTCGAGGAAGGCTGCGAACGCGCGGGCCGCGTCCTCGGCCGGGTTCACCGCGCGGAGTGCCGGGCCGCTGGTGGAGTCGTCCTTGCGGGCCTCGTCGGCCATCAGGGCGCTGACCGGGGCGAGGTTGTCGTTCACCCCGATCGGGTGCGTCTCGGGGCCCGCGTAGAGGGTCGTGTCGTACGAGAGGGTCACCTCGCGCACGTCGTTCCGCTCGAGGGCCGCGGCCGTCTCGCCGGCCAGGTCGCGCAGGCTCGCCCAGCCCTCGGCGTCCTTACGGGCGGTCAGGGTGGGGTCGCCGCCGCCGACCAGGACCAGCTCCCGGGTGTCGGGTTCCAGGGCGGCGCGGGTGGTGAGGCGGTGGTCGGGGCCCAGCGCGGCGAGGGCGGCCACGGCGGTGGCGATCTTCGTCGTCGAGGCGGGGACGAGGGCTTCGGACGCGCCTTCGCCGTAGAGGCGCTTGCCGGTGGCCACGTCGACGATCGCGGCCGTACGGCGGGTGCCGAGCGCCGTGTCCCGCAGGAGCGGGTCCAGGAGCTCGGCGAGGGCCTTGCCGGTCGGTGCCGACTTGACGGTGCTGGTGGCGCCGCCCAGGCCGGTCAGCACGGAGGCGGCGCTGGGAGCCGGCCGCGGCGCCCTGGGTGACGTAGCGGAATTGCGACCGTGATCTGCGCCACCCGTGCCCTCCTGGGCGGCTGCCCAGTCCCGCTCGGCCGTACGCTGACCCGAGGAGTCCCAGGGACCGGCGAAGGCCACCACTCCGGCGGCCAGCGCCAGTCCGGCGGTGGCAGCGCCCGCGGTGTACTGCCAGGTCTTCGGCCTCGTGATCCGCGCAAGCTGCGGTGACACGGCTCGCGCGAGCCGCGTGACCTGCGGTTTCGTGGCCGTGGCGACGCGTGAGAGACGCGGCCGTACGGCGTTCGCGGCCCGTGTCAGACGCGGTCGTACGGCGCCCGCGACCCGCGTCACATGCGGTCTCGCGGCCCGCCAAGGCCTCAGCTCTGGCACGACCACCAGCCCCTTTCGCGATCACACACCTGCGTGAGGGACACTTAACCACCAGAACTATGTGCTGATCATGGAGGAGCCACCGGTGGAGTTCGACGTCACGATCGAGATTCCGAAGGGTTCGCGGAACAAGTACGAGGTGGACCACGAGACCGGTCGGATCCGCCTGGACCGTCGCCTCTTCACGTCGACCAGCTACCCGGCCGACTACGGCTTCGTCGAGAACACCCTCGGCGAGGACGGCGACCCGCTGGACGCCCTGGTCATCCTGGACGAGCCGACCTTCCCCGGCTGCCTCATCCAGTGCCGCGCGATCGGCATGTTCCGGATGACGGACGAGGCCGGCGGCGACGACAAGCTGCTGTGCGTGCCCGCGCACGACCCGCGTGTGGAGCACCTGCGTGACATCCACCACGTGTCGGAGTTCGACCGGCTGGAGATCCAGCACTTCTTCGAGGTCTACAAGGACCTGGAGCCCGGCAAGTCCGTCGAGGGCGCCGACTGGGTGGGCCGCACGGAGGCCGAGGCCGAGATCGAGCGTTCCTACAAGCGCTTCAAGGACCAGGGCGGCCACTGAGCACCCTGCCGACGAACGGGCCGCACGCCTACGCGTGCGGCCCGTTCGTGTGTCTGTGCGCATACTGAGGGCGGCAGGAGGTGTCGTACAGGGAGCGCTACTTCAGTGACGGACGCGGAAGACCGCAAGCCGCAGTCGGACGAGGCACGGATGGCGTTCATGCCTCCGGCCGGGGTCGAGGTGGGGGACGGCGAGTCGGAGACCACGTCGGAGTTCGCCCTCCCGCAGGGCCTGGACGCCCCGCACGGGCCGCCCGCCGACAGCGAAGGGTCGGCGTTCACGCCGCCGACCGCCTACAGCGCCCGGCAGGCCCCGGCCGCGTTCACACCGCCGACCGGCATCCCCGTGGTCAGTCTGCCCAAGGACGTGCCGTGGCAGGACCGGATGCGCACGATGCTGCGGATGCCGGTGGCCGATCGGCCGGCGCCGGAGCGGGCGCCGAAGACGGAGGAGGAAGAGGGTCCTGCCGTCCCGCGCGTGCTCGACCTGACGCTGCGGATCGGGGAACTGCTGCTGGCCGGCGGTGAGGGCGCGGAGGACGTGGAGGCGGCGATGTTCGCGGTCTGCCGGTCCTACGGGCTGGACCGCTGCGAGCCGAACGTCACCTTCACACTGCTGTCGATCTCGTACCAGCCGTCGCTCGTCGACGATCCGGTGACCGCGTCACGGACCGTACGCCGCCGGGGAACGGACTACACGCGCCTGGCAGCCGTTTTCCGGCTGGTGGACGACCTCAGCGACCCGGAGAGCCAGATCTCGCTGGAGGAGGCCTACAGGCGCCTCGCGGAGATCCGCCGCAACCGGCACCCGTACTCCGGCTGGGTGCTCACCTCGGCGAGCGGGCTGCTCGCGGGGGCGGCCTCCGTGCTGGTCGGCGGTGGCGTGCTCGTGTTCTTCGCGGCCGCGCTGGGCGCGATGCTCGGCGACCGGCTGGCGTGGCTGTGCGCGGGGCGGGGGCTGCCGGAGTTCTACCAGTTCACGGCCGCGGCGATGCCTCCGGCGGCCATAGGGGTCGCGCTGACCGTCGCCCACGTCGACGTCAAGGCGTCCGCTGTCATCACCGGTGGGCTGTTCGCGCTGCTGCCCGGGCGGGCGCTGGTGGCGGGCGTGCAGGACGGGCTGACCGGCTTCTACATCACCGCGTCAGCGCGGCTGCTGGAGGTCATGTACTTCTTCGTGGGCATCGTCGTCGGGGTGCTGCTGGTCCTGTACTTCGGTGTGAAGCTGGGGGCCGAGCTGAACCCGGACGCGGCGCTGAGCATCGAGCCGCGGCCGCTGTTGCAGATCGGGGCGTCGATGCTGTTGTCGCTGACGTTCGCGGTGCTGCTGCAGCAGGAACGGTCCACCGTGCTGTGGGTGACGCTCAATGGCGGTGTCGCGTGGTCGGTGTACGGGGCGATGCACTACGTGGGCGAGATCTCGCCGGTTGCTTCTACGGCTGTTGCGGCGGGGCTGGTGGGGTTGTTCGGGCAGTTGCTGTCGCGGTATCGGTTCGCTTCCGCGCTGCCGTACACGACCGCCGCCATCGGGCCACTGTTGCCGGGTTCCGCCACGTATTTCGGGCTGCTGAACATCGCGCAGAACGAGGTCGACAACGGGCTGGTGTCGTTGGCCACGGCCGCGTCTCTGGCCATGGCCATCGCCATTGGGGTGAATCTGGGGTCGGAGATCTCGCGGTTGTTCCTGCGGATTCCCGTGGGGGCCGGCGGGGGGCGCAAGGCTGCGAAGCGCACCCGCGGGTTCTGAGCGCACCCACGGCGGTAGCCGAAATCGACACAGCCCCGCGCCCCTGACGGGGCGATTCAGTAACCCTGGTTGTAGGGGTGGCCGTCGCCCTGCTGCTGGGGGTACTGCTGGGCGTAGGGCTGTTGCTGGGGGGTCTGGTCGTAGTACTGGTCGTAGCCGTACTGCTGGTTGGCCTGGTAGCCCTGGTTGCCGTACGGCTGGGGATGCTGGGGCTGATCCTCCGACGGGATGCGGCGGAGCTGGGTCGTCGCGTCGTCCATCATGGGGGGCTGCTGCCGGGTGACCGCGGGGGCCTCGGCGGCCGCGCGCTTCTTCTTGGAGCGCTCGCGCAGGTACTCGATGAGGATCGGGACGACCGAGACGATGACGATCAGGACGAGGATCGCCTCGACGTTCGTCTTGATGAAGTCGATCTGGCCGAGCCAGTAACCCGCGAGGGTCACGCCGGAGCCCCAGGCGATGCCGCCGATGACGTTGTACGTGAGGAACGTGCGGTACTTCATGCGGCCGGCGCCCGCCACGATGGGGGCGAAGGTGCGCACGATCGGGACGAAGCGGGCCAGGACGATCGCCTTGGGGCCGTACTTCTCCATGAACTCGTGGGCCTTCTCCAGGTTCTCCTGTTTGAAGAGCCTGGAGTCGGGCCGGCTGAAGAGCTTCGGGCCGAAGAACTTGCCGATCGTGTAGCCGACCTGGTCGCCGATGACGGCGGCCAGCACGATCAGGGTGCACACCAGCCACAGGGGCTGGGTGATGTAGTTCCCCTCGGCAACGAAGAGGCCCGCCGTGAACAGGAGCGAATCACCGGGCAGGAACGCGAAGAGGCCGGACTCGGCGAAGACGATCAGCAGGATGCCGGGCAGGCTGAAGGTCTCGATCAGATAGTCCGGGCTGAGCCACTCGGGGCCGAGCGCAAGCGTGGTCACGGTCACGGGTTCGTGGCTCCTGCGGGGTGGTGGGGGCGGCTGGGCTGGTTGCCTCAAGGTATCAACGCAGCGCTGGGCGCCCAGGTTCCATGAGTATTCCCAGGATGCACCGTGGTCCCGCTGGGACAAAGCTGTGAGCCCGGGAACGGGGCTCCCGGGCCGGGGGTTACGCGGTGTGGCGGGCGGCGTTGGCGAGGATCGCGTCCCTCAGGTGCTCGGCCAGGCCGGCGCCCATGGAGTCGTAGAACGCCTTGAAGCGCTCGTCCGAGACGTACATCTCGCCCAGGCAGCGGTGCATTTCGTACGGGCATTCGTAGTACCACGTGCCGATGTGCTGCCGGTGTTCCTCGGCCAGGTCCATGGCCGCCTCGCCGGTCGGCAGCTCGCCGGCGGCCATCAGGGCGGTGTAGCGCTCGGACCAGTCGGCGGCCTCCGCCTGGATACGCAGCCAGTCCTCCTTGTCGTACCGGGCGGCGCGGCGCTGGGACTCGGCGTACGCCTCCGTGCCGCCCCAGCGCTGCTCCGCCTCCTCCGCGTACTGCTCGGGGTCCTTGTCCCCGAACACCTCGAACCTCTCCTCCGGAGTGAGGTTGACTCCCATCTTGCGTGCCTCCATGGCGTGCTCCACGGCCGCCGCCATCTTCTGCAGCTTCTCGATCCGGGCGGTCAGCAGTTCGTGCTGGCGGCGCAGGTGTGCGCGCGGGTCCGTGGCCGGGTCGTCGAGCAGGGTGGCGACCTCGTCGAGGGGGAAGCCGAGCTCGCGGTAGAACAGGATCTGCTGCAGCCGGTCGAGGTCGGCGTCGCTGTAACGCCGGTGGCCCGCGTGGCTGCGCCCGCTCGGGACGAGCAGGCCGATGTCGTCGTAGTGGTGCAGGGTGCGCACCGTGACCCCGGCGAATCCGGCGACCTGTCCTACGGAGTAGCTCACTTCCGCTCCCTTCTCGGTACGCGCTCCACGATGAGTCCTCACGTGGCGTGAGGTGCAAGCCCGGCGGTCCGGACCTACCGTCGTATCCATGCCGCTCCACAGAGGTCCCGCAGAGCCCGACGAGCGCAGGCTCGCCGTGAACCCCTTCTACTCCGAGGCCAACCCCGTCGCCGGCATGACCGAGGCCCCGCCCAGGCACCGGCTCCCGGACGGCCCGCTGGCGCCCTCGACGGCGTATCAGCTGGTGCATGACGAGCTGATGCTGGACGGCAACTCACGGCTGAATCTCGCCACCTTCGTCACCACCTGGATGGAACCGCAGGCCGGGGTCCTGATGGGTGAGTGCCGGGACAAGAACATGATCGACAAGGACGAGTATCCGCGCACCGCCGAGCTGGAGCGGCGCTGTGTGGCGATGCTCGCCGATCTGTGGCACGCGCCGGATCCGGCCGCCGTCGTGGGGTGTTCGACGACTGGGTCGAGCGAGGCGTGCATGCTCGCCGGGATGGCGCTGAAGCGGCGGTGGGTGCGGCGCAACGCCGGCCGGTATCCGTCGAAGGACGCCCGCCCGAATCTCGTCATGGGCGTCAACGTCCAGGTCTGCTGGGAGAAGTTCTGCACCTTCTGGGAGGTGGAGGCCCGGCAGGTGCCCATGGAGGGGAACCGGTTCCATCTCGATCCGCAGGCCGCCGCCGAGCTGTGCGACGAGAACACCATCGGGGTCGTCGGTATCCTCGGCTCGACCTTCGACGGGTCCTACGAGCCGATCGCCGAGCTGTGCGCCGCTCTGGACGCCCTGCAGGAGCGGACGGGGCTGGACGTCCCCGTGCATGTGGACGGGGCGTCCGGGGCCATGGTGGCGCCCTTCCTGGACGAGTACCTGGTGTGGGACTTCCGGCTGCCCAGGGTCGCCTCCATCAACACCTCGGGGCACAAGTACGGGCTCGTCTACCCCGGTGTCGGCTGGGCGCTGTGGCGGGACCGGGAGGCGCTGCCCGAGGAGCTCGTGTTCCGGGTCAACTACCTGGGCGGCGACATGCCGACCTTCGCGCTCAACTTCTCCCGGCCGGGCGCCCAGGTGGTCGCGCAGTACTACTCGTTCCTGCGGCTGGGCCGTGAGGGCTACCGGACCGTGCAGCAGTCCACGCGGGACGTGGCCCGCAGGCTCGCCGAACGCGTCGAGGCGCTCGGCGACTTCCGGCTGCTGACCCGGGGCGACCAGCTGCCCGTGTTCACCTTCACGACGGCGCCGGAGGTGACGGCGTACGACGTGTTCGACGTCTCCCGGCGGCTGCGGGAGAGCGGCTGGCTGGTGCCGGCGTACACCTTCCCGCCGAACCGTGAGGACCTGTCGGTGCTCAGGGTCGTATGCCGCAACGGCTTCTCCGCCGATCTCGCCGAGCTGTTCATGGAGGACCTGGGGCGGCTGCTGCCGGAACTGCGGCGGCAGTCGGGGCCGCTGACGCGGGACAAGACGGCGGCCACCAGCTTCCACCACTGAACGGTCAGTTCCCGTCGCCCAGTTCGAACCTGGTCCACCGGACACCGTCGGTGGATATGCGCCGGCTTCCGGCGCCGAAACTGTCGCTCCACAGATAGCCGAGCGCGGTCTTGGTCACCCAGCCCGACATTCCTCCGGAGCCTTCGTGGCGTGCGAAGGAACGGCCGCCGTCCGTACTGCGCCAGACGCCGTCCTCACTGTGGATCGTCAGGCTGTCGTCGGCGGCGGCGATCGGGGTGCCGAGCAGGGAGCGCGGATCCACGCCCTTGCGGTGCTCCCAGACCCGCGTCCAGGTGCGGCCGCCGTCCGTGCTGCGGTGGAGGGCGAGCAGGCCGTTCTTCACGTTCTCCTCGTCGGGCAGCTCGCCCGGCTCTGCCGCGTAGAGCACCTTTCCGGTGCCGGTCACATGCAGGGCCCAGACCGACTCTCCGGTTCCCGTCGGCCGGGACAACCGCCAGCTGCGTCCCCTGTCCTCGCTGACGGCGAGGACGACGCGACCGGAGCGGGGGTCACGGCCGGAGGCGAAGACCAGGTCCTCGGTCTGCCCGGCCGGGATCACCGGGGCCCTGAGCGGAGGCTGAGTGGTCAGGGTCCGGAACTCTCCCGTGGTGGGCAGGACCGTGAGAACGCGGAAGTGCTCGCAGCTGTTGCCCTCCTGGTCCATCCGTGTGCAGTCCTCGACCAGAGGGGCACCCTCGGGCACCACCGGGGTCGTGCCCGAGGGCTTGGCGGAGCCCTGCCGCCAGTGGCGTCCCCCGTCACTCGTGAACCAGGTCCGGTCCGGCGGTGGCCACACGCCCTCCGTGATCAGCGCGCGGCCGGGCCCCAGCGTCCGGAGCGTCGCCGTGATGCCGTGCTCCACCGTCACGTCCGCCAGCGGGGAACGCCCGAGCCGCCAGGCGTCGGCGCCCCTGTCGAGCACGGCGACTCGCTGTCGGCAGCGTGTCTTCCCGCACTCCGCAAGTAGCGCGAACCCACTGCCGTCCCTCGCGAAGTCGACGGCCATCGGGCTGCCGGGCAGGTCCGTCCCCGACGGGACCCAGGGGGATGCCGCCGCCTCCGGGGACGGGGCGCGCTCAGCCGAATGCGCGCCCCTGTCCCTGCCCCTGTCCCTGCCCCTGTCCCTGTCCGTGTCCACCGCGACGCATGCCGACACCAGGGCCAGCACTGCCGGCACGGCGGCGACCGCAATGCCTCTACTACCCCTGCCCCTGCCCTCGCGCCACCTCATGGGAAGCCCCCGATCCGACCGGCATGCCCGGCCCGCGATGCGATGTCATTTCTGGTACACCGCTCGGCGCGCTCGGGTTCCCCCTCCCCCGCGACGATTTTCCGGCCCCGTCTACTTGCTCAAGGTCCCGAACTTCCGCACCGCCAGCGGGAAGAACACCGCGAGCAGCACCAGCGGCCACACGACCGCCGGCCACACGTGCCCGGGATCCGCGCCGAGGCCGCCGAACAGGTCGCGTACGGCCATCGCGGTCCGGGACATCGGGTTCCACTCGACGACTGTGCCCAGCCAGTCGGGCATGGAGTCCGGTGTGGCGAGGGCGTTGGACAGGAAGCCGATCGGCCAGACCAGGATCTGCACGGCCTGCACCAGCTCCGGCTTGCCGGCCACCAAGGCCAGATGGATGCCGATCCACAGCATCGCGAAACGGAAGAGCAGGAGCAGTCCTACGGCGCCCAGGAAGGCCCCGAGGCCGCCGTCCGCGCGCCACCCGAGTGCGTACCCGACCCCCATGAGAGCGAACAGGGCGAGCGCCGACTGGAGCATGTCGGCGGCCGAACGGCCCACCAGCACCGCACCGTTGGCCATCGGCATGGAACGGAAGCGGTCGATCACGCCCTTGTTGAGGTCCTGGGTGACCGCGATCATCGTGCCCTCCAGGCCGAAGGCCATGGTGAGCGCGAGCAGGCCGGGGACCAGGTAGTCGATGTATGAGCCCTGGACGCCCCGGCCACCGCCGATGAGATAGCCGAACATCAGCAGCAGCATCACGGGAAAGACCAGGCTGACCACGACCCGCACCGGTTGCCGCGCCCAGTGGGCGAGTTCGCGGCGGGTCATGGTCCAGGAGTCGGTCAGTGCGTGGGTGCTGGTGCTCATGCGGGCTCCTTCACTCGGCGGTCGTCTCCGGTGAGGTGCAGGAACACCTCGTCCAGCGTCGGGCGGCGCAGGGCGACGTCCTCGGCCTCGATTCCGGCCTCCTCGAGGGCTCGTACGACGCCGGAGAGCGCCGCCATCCGGTCGGTGACCGGAGCGCTGAGCAGGCGGCGGTCCGTGTCGACCGAGACGCCCGATGCCCCAACCGGCAACAGGGCCACGGCCGCGCCCAGTTGGCCGGCGTCGCGCAGGACGACGTCGATGCGGTCGCCGCCGGTCAGCGCCTTCAGCTCGTCCGCCGTGCCGTCCGCGACGACCCGGCCGGCGTCGACGACCGAGATGCAGTCGGCGAGCTGGTCGGCCTCCTCCAGGTACTGGGTGGTGAGCAGGACCGTCGTACCGCCGCCGACCAGGGAGCGGATCGCGGCCCACACCTCCGCGCGGCCGCGCGGGTCGAGGCCGGTCGTGGGTTCGTCCAGGAAGAGCACCTCCGGGTCGGTGATGAGGGAGGCCGCGAGGTCGAGGCGGCGCCGCATGCCTCCGCTGTACTGCTTGACCGCCTTGCGGCCGGTGTCCACGAGGCCGAAGCGCTCCAGGAGCTCGTCGGCACGCACGCGCGCGTGGCGGGCGCCGAGGTGGTGGAGGCGGCCGAACATCTCCAGGTTCTGGTGACCGCCGAGTTCCTCGTCCAGGGCCGCGTGCTGGCCGAGCAGGCCGATGCGGAGGCGTACCTCGTATGCCTGGCGCACCACGTCGTGCCCGGCCACCTCGACGCGTCCGGCGTCGGGGCGCAGCAGGGTGGACAAGATCCGGACCAGGGTCGACTTGCCCGCGCCGTTGGGGCCGAGCACCGCATGCACCGTGCCGCGCGCGACCCGCAGGTCGAGCCCGGCAAGTGCCTTCTTGTCGCCGTAACTCTTCTCCACGCCTTCGACGGTGATCGCCGTGTCGGCCACTGGCCACTCCCTCGCGATGCGCACTAATCAAACTTGACTACATCGCCAAGATAACACCGCCGACCCCACTCATCAAACTTGATTAGCCGGCATCCCCGGGGTGACGCTCACCCGTGGCGTACGGGTTCTCCTGGTCCTCGGCGAGGACGCCTACGAACGGCTCGCCCTCCCCCGTGAACGTGTACGCCCCGCCCTCGATCCGCTCGATGAGCCCCTGGGTCCACTCGGCCTCGGCGTCGGCCGTGTGGATCCAGAGGTTCATGATCTCGCCGATGTGGCCGAGCTGTTCGGGGCCGCCCTCGGGGACGTAGTGCTCGGTGACGGCGGCGCGCCACTCCTCGATTCCCCGAGTCCGCTCCTTGAGGAGGGTCACCGCCTCGGCGCGCGGCAGGTCGACGAGGAAGCCGATGGCCGCCGACTTGACGTCCATCTTCTGGTCGTAGGAGGTCAGCGCCTCACGCAGCAGCGTGAAGTACTCCTCGGTGCCCTGCTCCGTGATCTCGTACTCCGTGCGCGGCGGGCCGCCGGCCGTGGAGGGTGCGACCTCGTGCGCGAGCAGCAGGCCTTGCTTGGCCATCTGCTTCAGGGCGTGGTAGATCGAGCCGGGCTTGGCGTTGGACCACTCGTGGGCGCCCCAGTACTCCAGGTCGTTGCGCACCTGGTAGCCGTGGGCCCGCCCGTGCTGGCGGACCGCGCCGAGCACGAGGAGACGGATCGCTGACATGCCGTCCAGGTTATGGCCTCAGCCTTGGGCGAGGTCCACCAGCTCGAAGGCGGTCCTGCCGTCCAGTGACTCGCGGATGATGTCGGCGTGGCCGGCATGCCGGGCGACCTCGCGGATCAGCTGGAGGACCATCCAGCGCATGGAGACGCGCTCCTCGGGGAACCAGGGCTCGTCCGGGAGCGGGAAGGTGTCGTCGAGGCTGGGCACCGCGCGGACGAACGCCGCCGTGTCGGCGGCGACCTTCTCCCAGTAGGCCAACTGGGACTCGATGGTCTCGCCGTCTACGAGGGCGAAGCACTCGTGCCAGTTCGACTCGTCCCGCTTGACGGCCGGGGCCTCGCCCTTCGCCCGCGCGACCCAGCTCTGCTCGGCCTCGGCGACGTGCTTGAGCAGGCCCGACAGGGACAGTTCACTGGTACTGGGCCTGCTCGCCGCCTGCTCCTCCGTCAGCCCGAGCAGCGTCCGCCGGATGGCGCCGCGCTCCGCGGCCAGATAGGAGAGCAGCACTCCGCGCTCGTCGCCATGTGCCTCGGAGGGTACGTGGGTGACCATGGCCGGCCGCCTTTCGTCGGGGTGAGGGCCTGGGGAGGCCTGCTGACGCCGACGAAGCTACGGGCCCTTGCGGTCAGGTTCTGTCCGCAAGGACCCGGCGAGGAGACGAAGCCTCGAAACGCCCTAGAACGGGAAGCCGCTCCGGCCGTGCTGCACCGAGATCCACTTCGTCGTCGTGAAGGCGTCCAGCATCGTGTCGCCGTTGAGGCGGCCGAGGCCGGAGTGCTTCTCGCCGCCGAACGGGACGATCGGCTCGTCGTGGACCGTGCCGTCGTTCACGTGGAACATGCCGGTGTCGATCTGCTTGGCGAAGTTCACGCCGCGCTCGATGTTTCCGGTGTGGACGGCGCCGCTCAGGCCGTACGGGGTGTCGTTGACGAGGCGCACGGCCTCCTCCTCGCCGTCGAAGGGGATGAGGAAGGCGACCGGGCCGAAGACCTCCTGCCGGAGGAGGGCGGAGTCGGCGGGGAGGTCCGTGAGGACCGACGGCTCGACGAGGTTGTCCGTGGTCGTGCCGTGCACCAGGGCGGTGGCGCCGTCGGCGATCGCCTGCGTGACGACGGCCGAGAGGGCGTCCGCCTGCGAGGAGTTGATGACCGGGCCGATGACGGTCTCGGGGTCGCGCGGGTCGCCGGCCTTGAGGGTCTTGACCTTGGCTACGAATTTCTCGGTGAACTCGTCCGCGACCGTACGGTCGACCAGGACCCGGTTCGCGGCCATGCAGACCTGGCCCTGGTGGACGTAGCGGCTGAAGACCGCGGCGTCGACGGCGTAGTCGATGTCGGCGTCGTCGAGGACCACCAGCGCGCTGTTGCCGCCGAGTTCGAGGACCGCGCGCTTGAACTGCGACGCGCAGACGGTCGCGACATGGCGGCCGACCTTGTCGGAGCCGGTGAAGGAGATGACCTTCGGGATGGGGTGTTCGATGAAGGCGTCGCCTATCTCCGCGATGTCGGTGATGACGACGTTGAGGAGACCGGCGGGCAGGCCCGCGTCCTCGAAGATCTTCGCGACCAGGGAGCCGCCGGTGATCGGGGTGTTCTGGTGCGGCTTGAGCACCACGCCGTTGCCGAGCGCGAGGGCCGGGGCGACCGACTTGATCGAGAGGAGGAAGGGGAAGTTGAAGGGGCTGATGACGCCCACGACGCCGACCGGGACGCTGTAGACGCGGTTCTCCTTGCCGTCCACCGGCGACGGGATGATCCTGCCCTCGGGGCGCAGCGCCAGGTGGACCGCCTCGCGCAGGAACTCCTTGGCGAGGTGGAGTTCGAAGGCGGCCTTCAGCCGGGTGCCGCCGAGCTCGGCGATGATCACCTCGGCGATCTCCTGCTCGCGCTCCTCGATCAGCCGCAGCGCCTTCTCGAACACGGCACGGCGGGCGTACGGGTTGGTCGCGGCCCACTGCTTCTGGGCGGCGGCGGCCGCCTGGTATGCCTGATCCACCTCGTCGACCGTGGCTATGGTGATCGACGCCAGCTTCTCGCCGTCGTACGGGTTGAAGTCGATGATGTCCCAGGAGCCGGTGCCCGGGCGCCACTCACCGTCGATGTACTGCTGAGCCAGGTCGGTGAAGTACGACGACATGCGATCCCTCAATCCCTAGCAGACACCCGGTCAAAGGTGAGCGCCTTCACGGTCTGATCACATGTCATCGTACTTGTGTTTCAAGAGAGTTGGAGGAGACCCCGGAGAAGATCGCGGCTCTCGTCGGGCCCCGGACTGTCCTGCTGGAGCTCCTTCAGCGCCTTCTCGTACTGGGCGACGTCCTCGGCCTTGTCCAGGTACAGCGCGCTGGTCAGCTGCTCCAGGTAGACGACGTCCGAGAGGTCGGACTCCGGGAAGCTGAGGATGGTGAACGCACCGCTCTCGCCGGAGTGGCCGCCGAAGCTGAACGGCATGATCTGCAGCCGGACGTTGGGGCGTTCGGAGACCTCTATCAGGTGCTGGAGCTGGCCGCGCATCACCTCGCGGTCGCCGTACGGGCGGCGCAGGGCGGCCTCGTCCAGGACGATGTGGAACTCGGGGGCACTCTCGGAGACGAGGTACTTCTGCCGCTCCAGGCGCAGGGCGACCCGCTTCTCGATGTCGGCCGGGCTCGCGCCCTTCATGCCGCGCCGGACGACCGCGCGGGCGTAGGCCTCGGTCTGCAACAGGCCGTGCACGAACTGGACTTCGTACGCGCGGATGAGGGAGGCCGCGCCCTCCAGGCCGACATAGGTGGGGAACCAGCTCGGCAGGACGTCCGAGTAACTGTGCCACCAGCCCGCGACGTTGGCCTCGCGGGCGAGGGAGAGGAGCGAGGTGCGCTCGGCCTCGTCCGTGATGCCGTACAGAGTCAACAGGTCTTCCACGTCTCGCGTCTTGAAGCTCACCCGGCCCAGCTCCATCCGGCTGATCTTCGACTCGGAGGCACGGATCGAGTACCCCGCCGCCTCACGCGTGATCCCGCGCGCTTCCCGCAGTCGCCTCAGTTGCGAGCCGAGCAGCATGCGCCGCACCACCGATCCGGGCTCTCCCGCGCTCACGTTCGCCAGCCTCCCCAACCGTCTCCAAGGGCCGCAGTCTGCCACTAAATCACTCCGAGCAGTACTCGTCCGATTACAGAGATGGAAAGAAGCCAAGGATTCCACACGGGAAGGAGGGGTGAGAAGGCAAGAAGAGGGAGTGAAGTTGGCGGAAAAAATGGCCAACAAGCGGTACGGGAGCATCCAATTCGGTCACGTGCACGTGCATCTGCCCTTGCATCTGCTGTACGCATCCGAAACCATGGTCCCGCGCCACCGCCGCATCGCTGACCGCGAATTCACGGGAGTGCCTCGCATGGGGACGAATGGATCGACCATGCTCGAGCCGTTACGGCAGGGCCTTCCGCCGCTGGATCCCGCGGCCGTGTCCAGCGCCGCTTCCTGTGCTCTGCCCGCCCGCTACGAAGCGGTGCGCGAGGCACGGCAGTTCACACGCAGGACGCTGGACCAGTGGGAGCTGGGCGACCGCTTCGACGACGTGTGCCTGGTGGTGTCCGAGCTCGTCACCAACGCCCTGCGGCACGCACTGCCGGCGAGCGCTTCCCGGGTACCCGACCAGGCGCCGCCGGTGCGGCTGCATCTGATGCGGTGGACCGAGCGGCTGGTGTGCGCGGTGCGTGATCCCAGCCACGACAGCCCGGTCGCGCGCGACTCCGACGACTTCTCGGCGGAGTCGGGCCGTGGGCTGTTCCTCGTCGACTCCTTCAGCGACAGCTGGGGCTGGCACCCGCTGGCCGGGACGCTCAACGGCAAGGTCGTCTGGGCGCTGTTCCGGCTGGAGGCCGCGGCGACGGCCTCGGAATGACGGACCGCGGCGCTCATCGGCGCCGCGGTTCTACGCGCGTTACAGTGCGTTAAGCGCCAATTATCCTGAGTTGTCGCTGGGTTGAGGTTCCGTCAGCCCGCGACGAGGTGGTCGAACTCGCCGTCCTTGACGCCCAGGAGCATCGCCTCGATCTCGGCGCGCGTGTAGACGAGCGCCGGGCCGTCGGGGAAGCGGGAGTTGCGGACGGCCACGTCTCCGCCGGGCAGCCTGGCGAACTCCACGCAGGAGCCCTGCGAGTTGCTGTGCCGGCTCTTCTGCCAGGCCACCTCGCTCAGGGCCGTGGCCGCCATGCCGTTGTACACGTCGTGGTCCACAGGTCGCTCCCCGGTGATGCGGTGGCTTGGGGCCATTGATGCAGAGCTGATGCTGCGGTGATGCAGTGGTCAACTACTCCGGATCATAGCTCTGTTCACGTGCAACTGCATGAGCAGATGCACGTGCACGCGGGGTGTTCCTGCGGTTACAGGTGTGACGTACGTGGCCCTTATTGCGTTCCAGCGCATGCCCCAGTGATCGCATCACATGCGTCCGGGTTCCGGATCGCGCCCCTCGTGCACTGGAACAGACGCATGCGGCGTTCAACATGTTCCATCGGCCCGGGAGTTGCTTCGGGGAGCGGGGCGGAGGGGCGCGATCGGCGTCTCGCCGTCAGGGGTCAGGACCGGTCAGCGGGAGGAGTACGGCAGCAGGGCCATCTCCCTCGCGTTCTTGATCGCCCTGGCCAGCCGGCGCTGCTGCTGGGCGGACACGCGGGTGACACGGCGGCTGCGGATCTTTCCGCGGTCGGAGATGAACCTCCGGAGCAGGTCGGTGTCCTTGTAGTCGATGTACGTGATCTTGGCCTGGTCCAGCGGGTTGGGCCGGTTCTTGGCGGGCTTGCGTTCGGGCTTGCGGGCCATGGGGGGGTCAGACCTCCAGGAGGGTGTCGAAGGCGGGCGGGAGCCGCTTCCAGGCGGCGCGCCCGGCGGCGTACTCGGCGTCGGTCAGCAGGCAGGACTCCAGGAGCCGTTCGAGTCCGTCGCGGTCGAGGCCGGGCGAGGTGAAGACGAGGTGCTGGCAGCAGTCGCCGTGTTCCGGGTGCCAGTCCATGGCGGCGGCGGCACGGCGCACCGGCGGGACCATGTCCCAGGCGGCGTCCGGCAGGGAGGCGAGCCAGGGGCCCGCGCTCTCCACGCACAGCGCTCCGCCGGCCGCGTCCCAGTGCAGCAGCGTGTCCGGATGGTCGGCCAGCCAGAACCGTCCCCGGCTGCGGGCGGCGGCGCAGGTGATGTCCTCCAACGCCTCGTACAGCCGCTCCGGATGGAAGGGGCGCCGGCGATGCCAGACGAGCGTGGACACCCCGTGCGCGTCGGCCTCGGCGGGCAGCAGGGCGCAGGCGGGATGCTGAGCGGCGTCCGCCGCCTCCACGTCGAAGCCGACGAGGGCGGCTTGGGCGAGGGGGGAGAGGCGGTGGGGGTGGGAGTGTGGTTGCTGGTTTGAGTGCGGACGCGGGTCCCGACCGGAGCCGACGGGGCCGCCTCCGGCGAAGCCCAGCGTGTTCGGCGTGTTCGGCGTGTTCGGCGAGTCCGACCCACCCGGCAAGGTCGGCACACCCGGCTCACCCAGCGAATCCGGCACACGCAGCGCACCCGGTGTGCCAGGCATGCCCAAGTCGCCCAGCGAATCCAGCCAGTCCGCCATGCCCGGCCAACCCTCGCCCAGGGCGTTCGGGCCCCCTACCTCACCCTGGCCGATCGGGACCTGGCGGGCCGTCGGGTGGAGTTGGGCCAGTAGTTCGCGGTCCTCTTCGTCGGCCTCCGGGGACGGGGCCACCGCCAGGACGGGGGCGTATTCCAGTTGGCGGGCGAAGGTGTCCGCGACCGTGCGTTGGTCGGTTGTCGCGGCGGCCAGGCCGCGTTCGGCGAGGTCGTCGCCGTTGCCGAGGTAGGGGAGGATCAGGGCCGGGTCCACGGCGGTGATGACGCCGGTGACCGTGAGCCCGCCGGCCGTGACCACCTCGGCCATGGCCTTGGGCTCGACGGAGTCCCACAGTTCGACGACCGCGAGGCGGGTGCCGCCGGCGTCCGCGAGCCGGCGCAGCTCGGGGACGAGGTCCTCGCGGAGCGCACAGCACGCGCAGTCGTTGACCAGGGGCGCCTCGCCGGCGTCGACGATGCCGGTGGCGTCCCGGATGGTCCGTACGACCGTGCCGGCGGTGGCCGTAGCCAGGTCGTGGTGGAGTACGACGCTGCCGGGCACATCGGCGAGGAGCTGGGCGACGGCCGCCTTGCGGGCGTCGGCGTGCAGGCCGCCGACGATCACGACGGGGAGCGCAGAAGGCACAGCCACCGGGTCAGCCCTGCTTCCCGTACCGGCGCTCGAAGCGCTCGACGCGGCCCGCGGTGTCCAGGACGCGGGCGGTGCCGGTGTAGAAGGGGTGGCTGACGTTCGAGATCTCGACGTCGACGACCGGGTAGGTGTTGCCGTCCTCCCACTCGATCGTCTTCTCGCTCGTCATCGTCGAGCGGGTGAGGAAGGTGTAGTTCGCGGCCCGGTCGCGGAAGACGACGGGACCGTAGTCCGGGTGGATTCCCTTGCGCATGGCGGTGGTTCAGCGCTCCTCTCGGAAGTCGACGTGGCGGCGGACGACCGGGTCGTACTTGCGCAGCGTCATGCGGTCCGGGTCGTTGCGGCGGTTCTTGCGCGTCACGTAGGTGAAGCCGGTCCCTGCCGTGGACCGGAGTTTGATGACCGGGCGGAGTTCGTTGCGAGCCATGCTGGTATCTTACTGAAAATGAATTCCATTTACACATCCGCTTCGAGAGAGGTGCATCACCCGTGTCCGCGCACTGCATGTTGACCGGCGCCCAGCCCGGCTTCGGCAACCGCATCTCCCACTCCCACCGGCGCACTTCGCGCCGCTTCGACCCCAACATCCAGACCAAGCGCTACTGGCTGCCCAGCGAGGGCCGGCATGTGCGGCTGCGGCTGAGCACCAAGGGGATCAAGACCGTCGACGTGATCGGCGTGGAAGCGGCTGTGGCACGGATCCGCGCCCGGGGGGTGAAGGTCTGATGGCCAAGAAGAGCAAGATCGCGAAGAACGAGAAGCGCCAGGAAGTCGTCGCCCGGTACGCCGAGCGGCGGGCCGAGCTGAAGGAGATCATCCGGCGGCCGTCGTCGACGGATGCCGAACGGCTGACCGCGCAGGAGGAGTTGCGCAGGCAGCCGCGGGACGCGAGCGCCACGCGCGTGCGCAACCGGGACCAGGTGGACGGGCGGCCGCGCGGGTACTTCCGGGCGTTCGGGCTGTCCCGGGTGTCACTGCGGGAGCAGGCGCACGCCGGGTATCTGCCGGGAGTGCGCAAGTCGTCCTGGTAGGGCCAGGGGCAGCCGCGGAGGGGGCTGATAGCTTGCTGCGGTCGTTTCGGCCGACCGCTACAGCTTGGGAGCTTCCAGTGACCTCGGCGACTTTCTCGCGTTGCTCGCGCACGATGTCGGGCCGGCGGATGCGGATCGCGGCCGCGTGTCTGGCGGGCGCGCTCGCGCTGAGCGCGTGCAGCGGCGGCTCCGACGGCGACTCCGACGACTCCGGGGGCACCTCCTCCCCCAGCGCCTCCGCGTCCGCGGACACCGGCGGCGGCACCGGAGGCTCGGGCTCCGCGTCCGCCTCCGGTGCGCTGGAGGGCAGCTGGCTGGCCACGACCGGCGGCAAGGCCGTCGCCCTGGTGGTCACCGGCACCGAGGCCGGGCTCTTCGCGACCGGCGGGACGGTGTGCAGCGGGACCGCCGGGGAGGAGTCGGGGACGGAGCGGATCCGCCTCAAGTGCTCGGACGGCAGCAAGGACCGGGCCGCCGGGACGGTCGACTCCGTCGGCGACAGCACGCTCAAGGTGACGTGGGAGGGCGGTCTCGGCGCGGAGACGTACACCAAGGCGGAGGGCGGCAAGCTGCCCACGGGGCTGCCGGACCCGAACTCGGGCCCCTGACTCCCGACTTCGGGTGGGGCGGGCAACCGCGCCGCAGCCTCATGCGTGATGATCCATGCACATCACGCCCGCTCCACTCCCCCGAGGAACCCCATGCGCGCCACCCCCCTCCCCCTCGCCGTCCTCGCCGCCGCCCTCCTCCTCACCGCCTGCAGTGACGAGGGTGACAAGGGCACGGACACCAGCCAGGACAGCACCGCCTGCAAGATCGACGAGGTCGCCGTCGAGGTCGGCCCCGCCAACGCCGCCCCCGCCGTCGGGGACACCGGCAACGTCCCGATCACGATCACCAACCGCGCCGAGGAGTGCACCCTCGACGGCCTCCCCGCCGTCGAGTTCGACGCCGGCGACATCGTGACGAACGCCGTCCCCGACCCGGCCGCCGAGCCGCAGAAGCTGACCCTCGCCAAGGACCAGGCCGTGTCCTTCACGATCACCTACGTCCGGGGTGAGGCGGACCCCGCGAAGAGTCTGGCCGTGAAGAAGGGGAAGTTCATGCTGCCCGGGTCGACGGCGACCCACAGCTTCCCGTGGTCGTACGGCGATGTCGCGATCAAGGGCGCCGGGCCCGAGGCCGACGCCACCACGAGCGGGTTCACACAGGTCGGCGACTGACTCACGGCAGCGGCCGGCGCCCTGTGACCTGCGCCCGGTCGGCCGCCTCGGAACCCTCCGTCCAGCCCGCCTCGTCGCTCACGCCACGCAGGCGGGTCGTGGTCGTTTCCGGGAACATGCGGTCGAGACGGTCGGTGACGGCGACCTCGCGGGTGGCGAGGACCGGGAGCAGGTCGTCGGTCACCTGCGTGTCCGCCGCGGCGGCCAGGCGGGTGCCGACGCGGTGGGCGTAGGCCGCGAGGAAGGACTGCCGGAAGGTCTTGGTCCGCCTGCGCCCGCCGGCCCGCTGGGCCGCCTCCGCCTTCGTCATCGCGGACTGCGCCTGGACGAGGAGCGAGGTGTAGAGGAGTTCTACCGCCTCCAGGTCGGGTGCGAAGCCGACGACGGTGGAGAAGCCGAAGGGTTCGTTCCACACGGCCTTGCAGTGGTTCGCGGTGGCGACCGCGTCCAGCAGCACCGCCTTGGCCTGCTCGTACGGCGCCTCGACGCCGATGCGGCAGGCCCCGGGGGCGTCGGGCGCGGGGGCCCCGGCCGCGAGCAGCGCCTCGTCGACGCTGTGCCGGGCCATCAGCTCCTGCGCCTTGGCGCTGAGCGCCTCCGCCTCCTCCGGGAACCCGGTCGCCTCCGCCTTGGCGAGCAGCGCGCGGATCCGGGTGAGCATGCGGGAGTCGGACTTGGTGTGGTGCCGGGCGGCGGGCGCGGGATCCTCCAGGGGCTCGATCGAGGGCAGGCGCAGGAGGAGGCGGTAGAGCTCCAGGACCGTGGTGGCGTGCGTGAAACGGTCGGGGCGGGGGGCGGTATCAGCGGCGGTCAGCTCGTCGAGCTGTGCGGTCCAGCGGGGGCCGCGCGGGCGGTCGTACGACGCCTGGGAACGGATCAGCGCCGTCAGCACGCGCGCGTGGCCGTCGTCCAGCTCGCGCCGGACGACGCGTACGACGTCGGCGGGCTGCCAGCCACGGCTCCATGCCGCCGCCACGAACTCCTCGCCGCGCCGGGCGAGTTCGGCGTCCGCCGCGGGGTCGGCCGCGAGGAGGGAGGCGCCGGTGTCGAGGGCGGTGCCGGAGTCGGCGTAGAGGGCGGTCCCGAAGGCGCGGTCGACGGTGCTGTTCGTGCTCACGCGGGGATCGTCTCACTCCCCCGCCCACCGTCAACCAAGGGTTGACGACCCGAGAAGCGTCAACCTAAGGTTGACACATGACGACGAACTCGACCATCACGTCTTCCGTACGTCTCGACGACCTCATCGCAGCCATCAAGCAGGTCCACGGCGAGCCCCTCGAACAGCTCCAGGACGCGGTGCTGGCCGGTGAGCACCTCGGTGAGGTGGCCGACCATCTGATCGGCCACTTCGTGGACCAGGCCCGGCGTTCGGGGGCTTCCTGGACCGACATCGGCAGGAGCATGGGGGTCACCCGGCAGGCCGCGCAGAAGCGGTTCGTGCCGAAGGAGTCGGCGGACCTGGATCCGAGCCAGGGCTTCAGCCGCTTCACCCCCCGTGCCCGCAACGTGGTGACGGCCGCCCACAACGAGGCCATCGCCGCCGGCACCCCCGAGGGCCGCCCCGAACACCTGGTCCTCGGCCTGCTCGCCGAGCCGGAGGGACTCGCCGCCAAGGCGATCACCACGCAGGGCGTCCTCCTCGACGCCGTACGCCAGGCCGCCGCCGCGGCGCTGCCGCCCGCCGCCGACGAGGTCCCGGAACTGATCCCCTACGGCTCCGACGCCACGAAGGTCCTGAAGCTCACCTTCCGCGAGGCCCTGCGCCTCGGCCACAACTACATCGGGACCGAGCACATCCTGCTGGCCCTGCTGGAGTTCGAGAACGGCGAGGGCGTCCTGTCGGGCCTCGGCATCACCAAGCCGGCGGTGGAGGAGAACATCGTCGCGGTGCTCTCCAGGATCGCGGTGAAGTTCACGGAGGAGGAGCAGGGAGGAGAGCAGGGAGAGGAGCAGCAGCACTGAGGCCCCTCCGGAGCGAAACCGCACGTCAGCGCCATTGTCAGACCCGGCTGTCACACTCGCAGAGATGACCGACCGGTGGGCCCTCGCTCCGGCCGAGGACGGTGGCGTGGAGATCGCCCCCCTCGGTCGGGACGGGCTGCCCGCCGGGCCGGTGTACCGGGAGGCGGATCTCGCCGGGGCCGTGCGGGGGCGGCCGGAGGTGGCGCGGTGGGTGTGGCGGTCCACCGCCGAGGTCTATCCGCGGCTGCTCGCCACGGGGGTGCGAGTGGAGCGGTGCTACGACATCGAGGACGCCGAGACGCTCCTGCTCGGGCACGAGGGGCGGCACGGCGAGCCCCGCTCGGCGGCCGCCGCCCTGGCCAGGCTGCGCGGCGGCCCCGTGCCGCCGGATCCGCCCCAGCGGTCCGCCGAACCGGGCGCGCAGTCCTCGCTGTTCGAGCCGCAGTCGGTCCCTCTCCCGCTGGCCGACCTCGTCGAGGTGTACGCCGACCAGCAGCGCCGGCACGACGCCACCGCGCACCCGGAGCGGATGCGGCTGCTGACGGCGGCCGAGTCGGCGGGGATGCTGGTGGCGGCCGAGATGAACCGGTCCGGGCTGCCGTGGAGCGCCGAGGTGCACCGGCAGGTGCTGCACGACCTGCTCGGGGAGCGGTACGCGGGCGGCGGCGAGCCCCGGCGGCTCGCCGAGCTCGCGGACGAGGTGTCCGCCGCCTTCGGGCGCCGGGTGCGGCCCGATCTGCCCGCCGATGTGATCAAGGCGTTCGCGCAGGCCGGCATCAAGGTCAGGTCGACGCGCCGCTGGGAGATCGAGTCCCTCGACCATGCGGCCGTGAAGCCGCTGGTCGAGTACAAGAAGCTGTACCGCATCTGGGTCGCGCACGGCTGGTCCTGGTTGCAGGACTGGGTGCGGGACGGGCGGTTCCGGCCCGAGTTCGTCGCGGGCGGCACCGTCACCGGGCGCTGGGTGACCAACGGCGGGGGCGGGCTGCAGATCCCCAAGGTCATCCGGCGGGCGGTGGTCGCCGATCCCGGCTGGCGGCTCGTCGTCGCCGACGCCGACCAGATGGAGCTGCGGGTACTGGCGGCCATCTCCCGTGATCCCGGGCTGATGGAGGTGGCGGGCCGGGAGACCGACCTCTACCAGTCGGTGTCCGACCGGGCCTTCTCCGGCGACCGCGACCAGGCCAAGATCGCCGTGCTCGGCGCGGTGTACGGCCAGACCTCCGGGGACGGGCTCAAGAACCTCGCCGCGCTCAGACGGCGGTTCCCCAAGGCGGTGGCGTACGTCGACGACGCCGCCCGCGCGGGCGAGGAGGGGCGGCTCGTGCGGACGTGGCTCGGCCGGACCTGTCCGCCGGCGGCCGGGGTGGGCGACGACGCCGCCGAGGAGGCCGGGATCCCGCAGGACGAGCCGGCCGACTCCCCCGCCGGAGGGGAGTGGGCGCCGGGCTACGCCTCCACCGACGCCCGGGCCCGTGGCCGCTTCGCCCGTAACTTCGTCGTCCAGGGCAGTGCCGCCGACTGGGCCCTGCTGCTGCTCGCCGCGCTGCGGCAGGCGTGCGCCGGGATGGCGGCCGAGCTGGTCTTCTTCCAGCACGACGAGGTGATCGTGCACTGTCCCGAGGAGGAGGCCGAGACGGTCGTGGCGGCGATCCGGGAGGCGGCCGAGCTGGCGGGGCGGCTGACGTTCGGCCGGACGCCGGTGCGGTTTCCGTTCACCACGGCGGTCGTGGAGTGCTATGCCGACGCGAAGTGATCAAGTCGTCAAGTACTCAACAGCCGTTGAGACGCCGGAGTCGCTCATACCACCGGCGGCCGAGCGTAGCCGCCCCTCATCAGGTCCGGCCGCCGTTGCCGACGATCACGATGCGGGTCGGGGGCAGGCCCTGGGTCCTGCCTGGCCACGGAGCTCAGCAGGGCGTCGACCTCGTCGGGCGGGCTCCTCGGACCTCTTCCCGCTTTGCGCAGCCTTTGCCCTGTTCCATCCCTCACATCTATGCACACGAATCCGACTTGTCCGATTCCTGCGCGGCGCGCACGCTGGACTGTGAGTAACACCCCAGTGCGAATTGAGAAAGAATGACCACTTCTGATCAGCGCAACGGTCAGGTGGTGGAGTGGGCCTTCGCCCAGTCCTCGATCGCGCTGTCCACGTACAGCGTCGCGTCGGGCTCCTGGCAGCCCGCGTCGCCCCCGGAGCCCCTGGGCGAGCTCCGCGCCGACGAGGAGTTCCTGCGGTGCGTCCGCCAGGTCGCCGACGAGGGCAGGCCGATGCGGTACGAGCACGTCGCCCCCGCTCCGCCCGCAGCCCCCACGCGTCAGCGCGCCTGGATCATCGAGCTGTGGCCGGTCCGGGAGCCGGCCGGCGGCGAGGTGATCGAGGTCGGCACCGCGACGTTCGACAGCACCGACGAGCATGTGGCCCGGCAGCGGCTGGCCCTGCTGAACGAGGCGGGCTCCCGGATCGGCACCACGCTGAACGTGACGCGCACCGCCCAGGAACTCGCCGATCTGGCCGTACCGCGGCTCGCCGACTTCGCCAGCGTCGACCTGATCGACTCCGTGATGCGCGGCGAGGAGCCGGTGCCGGGGCCGGTCGACGCCGCGGTGGTGCTGCGCCGGGTCGCGCACCAGTCCGTCGCCGAGGGCGTGCCCGAGGCCGCCGTGGATCTCGGCGGGATCGACACCTATCCGCCGTTCTCGCCGCCCGCGCGGTCGCTGACCAGCGGACGGCCGGTGCTGAGCAGCGCGGACGATCCCGACTTCGCGCAGTGGGTCGCCGAGCACGAGAGGCGGAGGGCCAGCGTCCAGGAGTACGGATTCCACTCGGTCATGGCCGCGCCGCTGCGGGCCCGGGGCATCACCCTCGGGGTGGCGGTCTTCGCCCGCGCGGAGGGCTCCGCGCCCTTCGAGCAGGACGATCTGGTCCTCGCCGAGGAACTCGCGGGCCGGGCGGCCGTCGGTGTGGACAACGCCCGCCGCTACACCCGTGAGCGCACCAACGCGCTCACCCTCCAGCGCAGCCTGCTGCCCCGCGATCTGCCCCGGCAGGCGGCCGTCGAGGTGGCGCAGCGCTATCTGCCGGCCGGCTCCGGCGCCGGGGTGGGCGGTGACTGGTTCGACGTCGTTCCGCTGTCGGGCACCCGGGTGGCGCTGGTGGTGGGTGACGTGGTCGGGCACGGGATCCATGCCTCGGCGACCATGGGGCGGCTGCGGACCGCGGTGCGGACCCTCGCCGACGTGGACCTGCCGCCGGACGAACTGCTCACCCACCTCGACGACCTGGTCATCCACCTCACCTCGGACGACGACACCGTCGACAGCCGGATCCGGGACGACACCGGTGAGATCGGGGCGACGTGTCTGTACGCCGTGTACGACCCGGTCTCCCGTATCTGCACCCTCGCCAGCGCGGGACATGTCCCGCCGGCCGTACTGCTGCCCGACGGCTCGGTGAGCGTGGTCCGGCTCACCCCCGGGCCGCTGCTGGGGGTCGGCGGTCTGCCCTTCGAGTCCACGGAGCTGGAGCTGCCGGAGGGCTCGCTGCTGGCCTTCTACACCGACGGTCTGATCGAGGCCCGCGACCGGGACGTCAGCCTGGGGCTGGAGCGGCTGTGCGAGGCACTGGCATCGCCCGTTCCCTCGCTGGAGGTCACCTGCGACGCCATCCTCAAGGCGATGCTCCCCGACACCCCCGCCGACGACGTGGCCCTGCTCCTCGCCCGCACCCGTGCGCTGCACGCCGACCAGGTCGCCGCGTGGGCACTGCCGTCCGACCCCGCGATCGTGGCCGACGCCCGGGCGCAGGCGTCCCGCCAGCTCACGCAATGGGGCCTCGAGGAGGCCACCTTCATCACGGAGCTGGTGGTGAGCGAGCTGGTCACCAACGCGATCCGGTACGGCGCCGTGCCCATCGGACTGCGGCTGATCCGGGACCGGACCCTGATCTGCGAGGTGTCCGACGCCAGCAACACCGCTCCGCACCTGCGGCGTGCCCGCACCTACGACGAGGGCGGGCGGGGCCTGCACATGGTCGCCCAGTTCACCCAGGGCTGGGGCACCCGCCAGACCCCCACCGGCAAGACGATCTGGGCCGAACAGTCCCTCCCGGCCAACTGACCATGACAGGGCACTCGGAGGCCGCGTACGGGGAGGGGGGTGCGGTGGTGGAGGAGGAGTTCGGGGGCTTTGGGGGTGGTGCCGGGTGCGGTGCGGCTGTGGGGGGCGGGGGGCATGTGGTCGACGGAGGTGACGGGGGCATGGCGGCCGGAGAGGGGAACGCCGGGGGCGACGGGGGCCTCGCAGGCGACGAGGGGAACACCGAGGCCAACGAGGGCCTCGCGGCCGACGAGGAGTGCGCCGGGGGCCACGGGAACCTCGCGGCCGGCGAGGGAAACGCCAAGGACGACGGCCGGTGGAGTGCGGCCGACGCCGGGAAACTCGGGGCCGAGGGCCGGAACATCGGGAGCGACAGCGAGGCCGTCGCCCCAGCCGACGAGAACGCCGCGACCCGCGACAGCGGCACGACAGCCGCCGGCGAGGGCCGCGCCGACACCACCACCCCCACAGCCGCCGCCCCCACAACCCCCACCTCCCCCAACCAAACCCACATCCTCGGGCTCCTCTACCCGCCCGCCGGCCGGAACCGTGACTACACCACCATGCAGCTCGCCTTCGTCGGTGGTGTCGCCGAGGCCGCTGCCGCGCACGGCTACGACCTGCTGCTCGGCCCCGGCGGTTCGGACGATGCCCCCTCCTTTCTGCGGATGGTCGAGGAGCGGCGGGTGGACGGGGTGATCGTCATGGAGATCCGGCGGGAGGACGACCGGATCGAGCATCTCTCCGACTCGGCCTTCCCCTTCGTCGCCATCGGCCGGAACCACCGTGCCGACGTGGCCGGCTGGGTCGATCTGGACTTCGCCGGGCTGGCGAGCGGCTGCGTCCGGCATCTCGCCGATCTGGGGCATCGCAGGATCGCCTTCGTCAATAGGTCGGAGCACTTGTTCAACAGCGGGTACGGGTTCGCCCGGCTCGGGCACGAGGGCTACACCTCCGCGATGACGGAACTCGGCTTCGAACCGCACGCCTACCTCTGCGGCGACGACCTCACCTCGGGTGAGCAGGTCGTGGAGCGGATGCTGTTCGAGGATCCGGCGATCACCTCCCTGGCCACCATGAACGAGGCGGCCCTGGAGGGCGTCTACCGCGCGCTGACCCGGCACGGCCGCAGCGTCCCGCGGGACTTCTCCGTCGTCGGCGTGGCGGCCAGTCCCTGGGCCGAGCAGGTGAACCCGCCGCTCAGCGCCGCCGAGATTCCGGCCAAGGAGATGAGCCAAGTCGCCGTAGACCTGATGGTGGAGCGACTGCGCGCACCCGGCTCACCTCCCCGGCACGTCCTGCTGAAACCCCTGATCACCCTGCGTGCCAGCACCGACCGCTGCCGTCCGGTACCCGGCTCGGAGCCGGAGCCCGATTTCCCGGATTTTGACCTGGATTTCTGATACGTCCGTTTCTGAGGCTCGAGCCCCCAGTTCACCGACCCTTGGAGGGGACCATGTCCTACCCGGTCGACCGCCGCCACTTCCTGCGTACCGCGGGCGCGGGAGCGGCTGCTCTCGGACTCGGCGGTGCCCTGGTCTCCTGCGGCGGCGGCTCCGAGAAGTCGGGTGCCGTCACGCTCACCTGGTGGGACTACTTCACGCTGGACAACTTTCAGCCGGGAATGAACCGCCTGATCAAGGACATCGAGGCCGGCGTCCCGGACGTACGGATCGAGCGGCGGACCTCCCCGTTCGCGGAGCTCGACCGGCAGATCACGCTGGGCGCGATCTCCGGGGATCTACCGGACATCGCCATCGTCGACAACGTCGCCATGAACACCCCGGCCCCCGGCCGGGCATCGCCGTACCCGGCGCGGACTGGTGACGTGTCCGCTATGCCTTCAGCGGGTTGGTCCGGGTCGCCGCCAGCAGGTACCAGGCGGTCGCGCCCGTGTGCCGGTACGGGTAGTAGCCGAACCCGAAACCGGTGTCGAGCGGGCTGCTCGCCGACACGACCCCGGAGCGCTCGGGAAGCGTCGTGCCGCCGACGGTCTGGCCGGCGCCCAGCAGATCCTGGGCGCGCTCGATGGACGCGATGAGCCGCCGGGCCCGCGCCTCGTCGCCGCGGGCGTGCCGGTTCCGCAGGGCGAGGGCGAGGTGGGCGGTGCCCTCGAACCAGACGCCGTTGCGGTCGGGTTTGGGCTGGGAGTCGGCGATGGGCGCGTCCTCGTTCGCGAGGAGGCTCGCGGAGCTGAAGGTGACGCCCTCGTACGACTGGCCCTCCGGCACGGTGCTGTTGGGCCGGCCGGCGTGGTCGAGGACGGCCAGTTCGGCCGCGGCCCAGTCCAGTGACCGGGCGTGGGTGCGGGAGTCGAGGGCGAGCCGGGTCCAGGTCTGGGTGTCCTCGGGGACGGGTGAGGTGTTGACGGTCACGCCGTCGTTCGTACCGGTGTAGAAGAACCCGCCGTCCGGCTCCCACATCCGCAGTACGAAGTCCCGGGCCCGGGCCCGCCGTTCCAGCCACACCCGGTCCCCGGTGAGCCGGGCGAGCCGGCCGAAGAGGCAGACCAGGTCGGTGTTGTGCTCGGTCGAGGTGAACGGCAGCTTCTCGTCGGCCCCGTTGACGCCGAACTTGTAGCCGCCCAGGGGTTCTTCGGTCCGCCCGGTCCGCTCGATCCACTCGGCGATCCGCACGGCACCGGCGAGGAAACGGGGTTCTCCGGTCCGCCGCGCCAGCGCGCTCAGCGCGATCCCGGCCCAGGCCATGTCGCCGACGGCCGTCCCCGTGAACCCGAACTGCGTGCCGACGTTGGCGGTTCCGTCCGCCCGCACGAAGCCGTCCGGCTGGCGCGAGCCGTCGTAGAAGACGTACGGCCCCACGTTGTACGCCTGCCGCAGCCGGCCGTCGTCATGGACCGGGTCGTGCTCCTGGGCGTAGAGCAGCGCGTCGCCGAGGACGACGGCGCGGGCCCGTCCGTCCCGGGTGCGTCCGGCGAGGTGGGCGAGGACCGTGAGGGCGTTGTCGTAGGTGAAGGCGGTACTGAACAGGCCGGCCTGGTCGGTGTAGCTCTGGGCCAGGCGGATGCCGCCGTGGTCCGGGTAGCCGTCCATGGCGGCGGCGAGGAATCCGTGCCCCCGCTCCTCGGCGGACGACGGTGCCCCGGCTTCCGCGCGGGCGACGCCGGAGCCGACCGAGGCGAGCGCCGCGGCACCCACTCCGGCCCCGATGAACGTACGACGGCTGAGCGCCGCCCGCTGTCTGCCGGTCATGGGTCTCCCTCGGGTCTGAGAGCGCTCTCACAGCTGCGCGCTCATTCTGCTGGTACCGGTGGGGCAGGTCAACGACCGTTGTGTGTACGGTAATTGAGGGGCGGAAGGCAAGCGGTTGCGACATGGTTGGCGGATGGCCCTCCTCGTACAGCTGTCTGATGACACCATGTCGACATGACCAGTGAGCCGGTGTCCCGCGCCGCACGAGCCGCGATCTTCGCGGCCGTCTGCGTGCTGACCGCGGCTCTCGGCCATGCCCTGGCGTCCGGCGCCCCGCTCCCCTGGTTATCCCTCGGGAGTGCCTTCGCCGGCACGGCGTCCGTCGCGTGGTGGATCGCCGGGCGGGAGCGCGGGGCGGTGGTCGTGACCGGCTCCGCGGTGGTGACCCAGCTCGGCCTGCACTCGCTGTTCGGTCTGCTGCGGCCGGCTCCGGCGCCGGCGCCGGCCCTTACGGGTGCGGAACACGCCGAGCTCATGCGGCACATGAGTCATGAGCAACTCGCGGAGCACATGGCCGGCATGGAGTCGGGCTCCACGGGCATGGGCTCCACGGGCATGGGCTCCACGGGCATGGGCTCCACGGGCATGGGCTCCACGGGCATGGGCTCCACGGGCATGGGCTCCATGGACATGAGCGCCGTGGGCATGATGCTGCCCGGCGGTCACAGCTCCGCCCTCATGTTCGCCGCGCACTCGCTCGCCGCCCTGGTGTGCGGGCTGTGGCTGTGGCGCGGTGAGGCCGCGGCGTTCCGGCTCGCCCGGTCGCTCGCCGCCGTGCTGTTCGTGCCACTGTGGCGGGCCCTGCGGATCACGGGCGCGCCGGCCGGGCCGCCGCCGCCCTCGCGTCCGGTGCCCGCGGGTCCCGCGCGCGTCCTGCGGGCGGCACTGCTGCAGCATGTCGTCTCGCGCAGAGGCCCTCCGGGGTACGTGGCCCTCGGCTGACCGTCTGTCCCCGACAGACGGAGTACCGGTGTGCCCGGCCGTGCCCGTGAGGTGACGGGGCGCCGCACACCGGCCATACGCCCATGACACTCCGGCGTGCCCGCCCACCGTGGACGGGGCCGCGTCCGAGTGCGCCCGACTGCCGGGCCGCGCCCTGACACGCCCTGCTCCGCCCTGGGAACCCCGGGACGCGCCGGCGGCATCCCGAAGGACCCTTTGCGATGATCCCTGCCCTTGCCTGCCATGCCCCGGGGCCGTCCGGCCCGGGGAACGACGAAGAAGTGACCGACTGGGCGCTGGCCGCCCGGAGCGGCGACCCGACGGCCGTCGACCGTTTCGTCCGGGCGACCTACGGCGACGTCTGGCGGTTCGTGGCCCATCTCAGCGGCGACACCCGTGGCGCCGACGACCTGACCCAGGACGCGTTCCTGCGCGCGCTGAACAACCTGCCGCAGTTCGCCGGGCGTTCGGGTGTCCGCACCTGGCTGATGGCCATCGCCCGCCGGTCGGTCATCGACCGCTACCGGTACGCCTCCGCCCGCCCGCAGCTCGCCGAGACCGCCGACTGGCGGACCGCGGCCGAGAACGCGCAGCCGTCCGGGCTGCCGGGCTTCGAGGAGGGCGTGGCCCTGCTCGACCTGCTGGACGGCCTGGACGCCCCGCGCCGCGAGGCGTTCGTGCTCACGCAGCTGCTCGGGCTGCCCTACGCCGATGCCGCCGCGGCCGTGGGCTGCCCGATCGGCACCGTCCGCTCCCGGGTGGCGCGGGCGCGCGAGGACTTATGCACGCTGCTGAGGGCGGCGGAGGCGTGCGGAGAAGGAAAGCGATAGCCGCGCGAATTGTCAGCCGTCCGAATTGTCAGCCGTCCGAATTGTTGGGCCGTATCCGAGATCCGACGGTCCCTACTAGTAGTCGGGGCGCGGTCGCGTCTGGTTCCCGGGTTCTTCCGAGAATCGGAGGCATTCGAAGCACGGGGAGTGAGCGGGGGCATTTTTCACTCCCTCCGCGCCCCCGTCGCCACGCCGCCGGGCGCTTTCCGTTCGGGCGGCAGGGGTACGGCCCCTGCTGTCCGGACAGAATGCGCCGGCCCTACCCCTCATCGCCCTCTCATCACCCTGGAGACACCCATGACACCGGAGATAGAGAACGCCTTCGCCGCGATCCGGGAGAAGTACGGCTCGGAATCGATCGTGCGGGTCGAGGAGATGCTGGAATCGAAGAAGCAGGCACGGCATCCCCTCCAGAAGGGAGCCAAGTGGATCATGCCGGGTATTTCCCAGCAGCCCTGGCACGATCCGTACGGGCATCCGGAGCTGCGGCCCGTGGTGGACGCGTTCGAAGCGAGCCACGCCTCGATCAAGGCCGAGCTGGAGACCGCCTGGTCGGCCCGCCGGGCGGCGTTCTCGGACTACGAGCACTACCTCACCCGCCAGGAGGACTGGCAGGCCCTGTACCTGTTCCGCAAGGGTGCGCTGGTCGAGGAGTCGACGGACACCGCGCCCACGGCGTTCAAGGTGCTGCGGGAACACGCCGTGGACACGGAGAAGCTCTGCCCGCTCCTGGAGTGCCACTTCTCCACGCTGCTGCCCGGTGCGGCGATCGCCCCGCACTGCGACCTGTGGAACTTCAGCATCAACCTGCATCTCGCCGTCGACATCCCGGAGGGCTGCGGCATCACGGTCGCGGGCGAGACCCGCACCTGGGACGAGGGCAAGTGCCTGCTCTTCGACTACTCCTTCGAGCACGAGGCCTGGAACCGGGGTACCCGCCCGCGCACCTGTCTGCTCGTCGACCTCTGGCACCCGGACACCACCGTCCCGGAGCGGGCGGCGCTGGTCGCCCTGATCACGGAGATCCGCAAACTGATGGGCGAGGCCTGATCCCTCACCACAAGGGCCCCGGGTTCACCGTCACCGCGGTGGCCTCCGTACGGCCGGAGTTCCGGAACCACAGGTCGAAGCGGATCTCCTCGCCCAGTTCCAGGTCCGGCGGATCCAGCACCGCCACCTTGACGGTCGACGCGTCCATACGGAGGCTGCCGCCGGCGGGGAGGGTGACGGGGCCGACGAGTTCCATCCGGCTCTTGCCGTTCTCCCAGGCCGTACGGGCGAGCACCGTGACACCGAGGTCGGGGGACGAGACGGACTCCAGGACGTCCTCGGCACCGCCGGTGTTGGTCAGGGAGAAGAAGGCCATGGTGTTGGCGGACCCGTCCGGCTGGAAGACCCGGGCGCCATTGACCTCGATGGCCCCCGGCGGCTCACCGGCCGCCCCTACGGCCGTATAGGCGGAGAGCAGCAACAGAACGGCCACGCAGGTGCCGGCCGGCACCAGGGCGGAACGCACGGCACCGGACTCGGCGAGCCGGCGCCACAGCGGGCGCGGCGGGTCAGCGGACGCTGGGGACGCCGAGGTCATCGGGCTCCTTCCGGGACGGGGTGTCGTCGGCGCTCTCCGCGGTCCCGGGGGGAACTGGCGGACATCGCCACCGCTCGCCGGAGAACCGCCGCGCACGTGCCCGCCGGCCCCGGGGCCGAGTGCGCCGTGCCGGCCCCGGCCAGCCGGCGCCACGACAGGAACGGCCGGTCAGCGGACGCTGGGGACGCCGAGGTCACCGGACTCCTTCCGGAACGAGGTGTCATCGGCGCCCTCCGCGGCGGTGCCGGACGCGAGGCCCGACGTCAGCGGGGCCGCCTGATACGCGCGCAGCCGCAGGCTGTTGGCGACCACCAGGACCGAGCTGGCGGACATCGCCACGGCCGCGAACATCGGGTTGAGCCAGCCGGTCGCGGCCAGGGGAACGGTGACCGCGTTGTAGCCGAAGGCCCAGACGAGGTTGGCGCGGATGGTGGTCAGGGTTCGGCGGGTGAGGCGTACCGCTGCCACTACGGCCTGCATGTCCTCGCGTACGAGGGTGATGTCGGCCGCACCGATCGCCGCGTCGGTGCCGCTGCCCATGGCGATACCCAGGTCGGCCGAGGCGAGGGCGGCGGCGTCGTTGACGCCGTCGCCGATGACCGCCACGTGCCGGCCCTCGGCCCGCAGCGCCGCGACGATGTCGGCCTTGCCCTCCGGGGTGATGCCGGCGTGCACCTCGTCGATGCCCACCTGTGCGGCCACGGCGTGGGCGGCGGCGGGGCCGTCGCCGGTCACCAGGATCGGTTCGATGCCGAGCGCCTGGAGCCGGCAGACGGCGTCCTCGCTGGAGGGGCGCAGGCTGTCGCCGACGGCGAGGACGGCGACGGGGCGGCCGTCCGCCTCGACGAGGACGGCGGTGTGCGCGGCGGCCTCGGCTTCCCGCAGAGCCTGCCGCAGTACGTCCGGCAGTTCGGTGTCGGGTCGCGGGCGGCCGACGAAGACCTCACGGCCGTCGGCCGTCCCGCGTACACCGGATCCGGCGACCGCCCGGAACCCGGTCACCGGGGGCAGCGGCGCGGGGTCCGCGGCCCGGCCCGCGGCGAGGACGGCGCGGCCGATGGGATGTTCGGAGCCGTACTCGACCGCTCCCGCCAGCCGCAGCACCCGCGTCGCGTCCTCGCCGTCGGCGACGGTCGTTGCTACGAGCGTCATATGGCCGGTGGTCAGAGTGCCGGTCTTGTCGAAGATCACGGTGTCCACCCGGCGCAGCCGCTCCAGCGCCTCGGGCCCCCGGATCAGCACACCGAGCTGGGCGCCCCGGCCGGTGGCCGCCAGGAAGGCGGTCGGCGTGGCCAGACCCAGGGCACAGGGGCAGGCGACGACGAGGACCGCGACCGCCGCCGTGACGGCCGCCTCGCCGTCCGCACCGGCCCCGAGCCAGAAGCCGAGGACCGTGCACGCCACGGAGACGATGGCGGGTACGAAGACGCCCGCGACGGAGTCGGCGAGCCGCTGGATACGGGCCTTGCCGGCCTGTGCGTCGGTCACCAGCCGGGTGATCCGGGCGAGCTGGGTGTCCGCGCCGACCGCGGTGGCCCGGACCAGGAGCAGCCCGCCGGCGTTGACGGCGGCGCCCACCACGGCGGATCCCGGGCTCACCTCCACAGGGGCGCTCTCGCCGGTGACCAGGGACAGGTCCAGGGCCGAGCTGCCCTCGGTGACGACGCCGTCCGTGGCGACCTTCTCCCCCGGGCGCACCACGAACTCCTGGCCCACCCGGAGTTCGGCGACCGGCACCCGGCGGTTGCCGCCGTCCTCCCTCAGCTCGACGTCCTTCGCGCCGAGTTCGGCGAGTGCCCGCAGCGCCGACCCCGTGCCGTGCTTGGCCCGCGCCTCCAGATACCGGCCGGCGAGCACGAACAGCGGCACGCTCACCGCGGCTTCCAGGTACAGGTGCGCGGTACCGGCCTCGGCGCCGGGCAGCAGGCTGAACGGCATCCGCATGCCGACCTGGCCCGCGCCGCCGAAGTAGATCGCGTACGCCGACCACAGGAAAGACGCGATCACGCCGAGGGAGACCAGGGTGTCCATGGTCGCCGTGGCGTGGCGCAGTCCCTTCAGCGCCCGTTGGTGGAACGGCCACGCGCTCCACACCACGACCACCGTGGTGAGGTCGAAGCACAGCCACTGCCAGTAGTCGAACTGCAGGACCGGGACCATGGACAGCACCAGCACGGGCAGGGCCAGCAGCGTCGTGATCCACAGCCGGGTCCGCTCGTGCAGGCCGCCGGCGGGCTCCTGCTGCTCGCCGTCCTGGTCGTCCTGGTCCGTGGGCGCGGGCGGCAGTTCGGCGGTGTAGCCCGCCTTCTCGACGGTGGAGATGAGCTCCTGCGAGGTCACCGACTCGGGGTGGGAGACCCGGGCACGCCCGGTGGCCAGGTTGACCGTCGCGGTCACGCCCTCGACGCGGCTCAGCTTCTTCTCCACCCGGCCCACACAGGCGGCACAGGTCATCCCGCCGACGAGCAGATCGGTGGTCAGCAGGTCTCCGTCCGGCACCGGACGGTCGTCGGCGGAGCTCATCGGCCCCCCTGCCCGGCGCGGTCCACGGCGCCCATGCCATGCATGTCCGACATCCCCGGGTCCTCGGCGCCTCCCGGTTTCTCCACGGTGCTGTGCATGCCCGGGGCCACGGGGCCCGCCATACGCCCGGCGGCGTACGAGAGAGCCGTCAGCGAGAGCAGGAGAAAGATGAACCCCACCAAAGCGGGGGGTACGGCGAAACTCCTCATGCGCATACCGTACGGGGGCATTCGGTAAAATCAGCCCCCGGGCGATGTGATGAAAAAAGTCGGCACCACCGGGAACCAGAGCGACCCACCGTCCGACTACTGGTTAATACCCATTTTCCATTCGTGCCGGAACGACTAGTTCCACACCCCCCGGAATGCTTTATGACACGGCGTCAATTCAACTGAATCAGCAATCGAACTGGCCATCTATTCAACATCCGGCCGCCCTGCACTTGGCTGAAAAGCGCAGGCCTATGTGAGACGTAAGGGATTTTCTGTGCGACTTGCCGTTGGAATATGTGCGCGAGCGAGTCCAGCAACCGGAATCCTAGCCAGTCCGAAAACGGAGGGAGATGGCTTGTCGCTGCGTACGGAGTGAGCCACGATCCAGGACGAGCCACGCCCGTCAAGGGGGATCGTCCAGACATGTCCGTGCTGAAGTCGCCATCCGCTCCATCCCGTCCACGTCTTGGACTGCCCCTGCTCGTCCTGGCCACCGCGCAGCTGGTCATCTCGCTCGACTTCAACATCGTCTATGTCGCCCTGCCGAGCATCGGCGGCGGGCTGGGCTTTTCCGGCCAGGACCTCCAGTGGGTGGTCAGCGCCTACGTCGTGGCCACCGGAGGGTTCCTGCTGCTCGGCGGACGGGCGACCGACCTGCTCGGCAGGCGCCGGATCTTCGTGGTCGCCGCCCTGCTGTACGCGGTGTCGTCGCTGGTGGGCGGGCTGTCCGGGTCCGCGGGCGTCCTCGTCGCGGTGCGCGCCGTGCAGGGTGTCGGCGGGGCCCTGCTGTTCCCGGCCACCCTCTCCCTGATCAACACCCTCTACGAGGAGGGTCCGAGCCGTAACCGGGCCCTGGCCGCGTGGGGAGCCGCCGGCGCGGGCGGACTGTGCTTCGGCTCGCTGCTGGGCGGGGTGCTGGTGGACGCCTTCGGCTGGCCGTCGGTGTTCCTCGTCAACGTCCCCGTGGCCGGCGGGATCGCGCTGGCCGGTGCGCTGCTCTTCCCCGCCGACGGGCCGCTGTCCCGGCGTGGGGACTTCGACCTCCTGGGCGCCCTGACCGCCACCGCGGGCATCACGCTGCTGGTGTTCGTCCTCGTGCACGCCCCCGAGGCGGGCTGGGGCAGCCGTGGTGTGCTGGTCTGCGCGGCGCTGTCCGCCGTACTGCTGGCGCTCTTCGCGGTCACCGAGGCGCGCACCCGCGATCCCCTCACCCCGGCACGGATGTTCGCCCACCGCGGCCTGCTCGGTGCCATGGCGCTGACCGCGCTGTTCAGTGCCACGTTCAGTTCCGTCCCCTACTTCCTGACCCTGTACTTCCAGACGGTGCGCGGCTACAGCGCGCTGGGCACCGGACTCGCCTTCCTGGTGCCCGCCCTTGTGGTCGCCGCCGGAACCCAGACCGGCGAGAAGGCCGTGGCCGCCCTCGGGGTGCGCGGCACGATGCTGGCCGGCATGGCCGTGGGCGCCCTCGGCGGACTGCTGCTGGCCGTCGCCCTCACCGACGACGGTTCGTACACGCGTCTGCTGCCCGGCATCGTGCTGCTGAGCCTCGGCCAGGGCGCCACCTGGACCGCCATGTGGATAGCGGCGGCGGCCGGTGTCGCCCCCGACGACCAGGGCATCGCCTCCGGCATGGCGTCGACCACGCTGCAGGTGGGCGGCGCCGTGGGCCTGGCGGTCCTGGTGGCCGTCGCCGGCACCGGGGGCCACGGCCTGACCGGCGCCGCCCTGCTCGGCGGGGTCCGCGACGCCGTGTACGTCATCGCGGCCGGCATCTGTGTCGGTGCGGTGGCCGTCCTGGCTCTCGGGCGCCGGACCGCCCGGCCTTAGGCGCCACCGCGCCTATCCGGCCGGCCCGGTTCCGCTCTGCCGACACACCCCTCCCCTCCCCCTCCCTCTGAGCACCCCGCGTCCCCATCCGGCGTACGACAACGAGGAGACAAGAGCCGTGTCCAGCACGCCCCCACACCCCCTCGGCCCCCATGTCCCACCGTCCCCCGCGGGGCGGGAACGGTCAGCCGTCCTGTGCGGTCTGGCCGGTTGGGTGCCGCCGCGCGTGGTGACCAACGCGGAGCTGTCCCGGCGGCTCGACACCAGCGACGAGTGGATCCGGACCCGCACCGGGATCGGCCGTCGGCACTTCGCCGCGCCCGGTCAGGCCACCTCCGACCTCGCGGTGGAGGCGGGCCGGCGCGCGCTGGAGTCCGGCCACGGGGGGGACGCCGACACCGTGGACGCGGTGATCGTCGCCACCACGACCCCGGACCGCTCCTGCCCGGCCACCGCTCCGCTGGTCGCGAGCCGGCTGGGTCTGACGGGCGCCGCGGCGTTCGACGTCAGCGCGGTCTGCACCGGGTTCGTGTACGGGCTGGCCTCGGCCGCCGGTCTGATCGCGGCCGGGGTGGCCGAACGCGTCCTGCTCATCGGCGCGGACACCTACTCGTCGATCGTCGACCCTGAGGACCGTGCCAACGCGATCATCTTCGGGGACGGCGCCGGCGCGGTCGTCCTGCGGGCCGGGCACCCCGAAGAGCCCGGCGCCGTCGGCCACTTCGACCTCGGCAGCGACGGCGCCGGCGAAGAGCTGATCATGGTGGCCGCCGGCGGCTCCCGGCAGCGCTCGGCACCGGGCGAACCGGCCCCGCGGGACCACCACTTCTCGATGCGCGGCAAAGAGGTCTACCGGCACGCGGTCACTCGCATGGCGGCCTCGGCGCGCGCCACCCTCACCCGGGCCGACCGCAAGGCCGAGGACGTCGACCACTTCGTCCCCCACCAGGCGAACCTGCGCATCCTGCGCTCGGTCGCGGAGGACCTCGGGCTGCCCCCGGAGCGCTGTGTGTCCAACGTCGAGTCGGTGGGCAACACCGGTGCCGCGTCCATCCCGCTGGCCCTGGCCGACGCGGCCTCCCAGCACACCGTCCGGCCGGGGGAGCGCGTCCTGCTCACCGCGTTCGGCGGCGGCCTCACCTGGGGCTCCTGCCTGCTGAGCTGGCCCGCTCTCCCGCACGTCAACCACCCGTACGACCAAGGAGGAGCACCCGCATCATGAGCACCACCTATGACCAACTGGTCGCGATCCTCACCAAACTGCACGACGCGCCGACCGACCGGATCAGCCCGGAGGCGACCTTCGCCGGGCTGGACGTCGACTCGCTGACCATGGTCGAGATCAGCATGCGTATCGAACGCGACCTCGGCGTCCCGGTCGGCGACAACGAGCTCCAGGAGGACCTGACCCTGGACGCGACCGCCCGCCTGATCGACTCGAAGCTCGCCCAGTAGCCGTCCCACCCGGACACCACGGAAACCGCAGCAACCACAGAAAGCGGAGAACCATGGAGATCAAGGCCCAGACCGGCAAGTCACTCGGCGCCACCGTCGAGGGGTTCGACCACGCCAGCGCCTCCCCGGCGGACATCGAGACGCTCAAGCAGACGGTCTACACGCAGAAGATCGCGGTCCTGAAGCACCAGGACCTGACGCCGCAGCAGTTCCTGGAACTCGGCAGGCTGCTGGGCCGCCCGGAGACCTACTACGAGCCGATGTACAAGCACCCGGAGGTCGAGGAGATATTCGTGTCCTCGAACGTGCCGAAGGACGGCAAGCAGATAGGCGTGCCGAAGACCGGCAAGTTCTGGCACGCCGACTACCAGTTCATGCCCGACCCCTTCGGCCTCACCCTGATCCACCCGCAGGTCATCCCCGAGAAGAACCGCGGCACCTACTTCATCGACATGGGCAAGGCCTACGAGGCGCTCCCCGAGGAGCTCAAGAAGGAGGCCGCGGGGACGTACTGCCGGCACTCGGTGCGCAAGTACTTCAAGATCCGCCCGCACGACGTCTACCGGCCTATCTCCGAGATCATCGAGGAGGTCGAGACGAAGACCCCGCCCGTCGTGAAGCCGACCACCTTCACCCACCCCATGACCGGCGAAACGATCCTCTACATCAGTGAGGGCTTCACCGTCGGCATCGAGGACGAGGACGGCAAGCCGCTGGAGACGGACCTGCTGCACCAGCTCTTCGAGGCCACCGGCCAGCTGGACGACACCTTCGCGCACGAGGGCATCCACCTGCAGGAGTTCGAGAAGGGCGACCTGCTGGTCTGGGACAACCGCAGCCTCATCCACCGGGCCCGGCACACCACCACGCCCGAGCCCACCGTCTCCTTCCGGGTGACCGTGCACGACGAGCGCAAGCTCTCCGACGAGGTCGCGGCATGAGCGCGCGGGCCGCCCAACTCGACGCGCCCGCCCTGCACTTCGACTCGGACGACGAACTCCTGGCGCAGGTGCTCAGGCCGTACAAGGCGAACTGCAAGTACCTGAAGTCCGCGTCGGTCAGCGCCCGGTCCGACCGGGTGACGGCACGCTGCGAGTTCGCCATCCCGGAGTCCTGCTACATCGACGACACCGGGCATCTCAACGCGGTCGAAGTCAACATCAGCTACAACCAGATGATGTATTACACCGTCGCCAAGGCGGTGAAGGAGGGCCTGCTCGAGGACTTCAGGTCCTGGACGCTGGACGACTACTGGCGGCACCAGCTCCCGGACATCCTCATCGCCCGGTTCGCCGGCAGCTTCCGGCGGCCCATCAACGCCCGTTCCTTCTCGGGCGAGATCGAGTTCCAGTCGGTGGAACGGCGCTCCCCCGGCGGCGGAAGCCCGCTGATCGTCGCCGACACCTCCTACCGGTACTGGGACAGCGCGGGTGGCCGCTGCGACGGCGAGGTCAAGCTCGCCATCGTCAACGCCCCGTAGGCAGAACCGATCCCCCGGCGCGCCGCCGCCCCCTTCGGCGGCGCGCCGTCGGACCACCGAGAACGGAGGGCCCGAACATGGCCGAACTGTCAGCCCCGCGGAAACCCGGCAGCCGACTGCACCACCCGGAACTGAAGACCCTTCTCGACACGGCACGCTTCCACGCCGAGCACCGGCCGCAGGCCACCGCCGTTCTCTGCGAGGGACGCGGCCTCACCTACGCGGAGCTGCACCAGGAGAGCAACCGCGTCGCCCACGCGATCCGCGCCGCCGGCCTGGCTCCCGGCGCCCGGGTCGCCTACCTGGGCAAGGAGTCCGAGCACTACTACGAGATCCTCTTCGGGTGCGCCAAGAGCGGGACCGTTCTGGTGCCCATCAACTGGCGGCTGACCGCGCCCGAGGTCAGCCACATCCTCCAGGACTCCGGCAGTGAACTGCTCTTCCTGGAGGAGGACTTCGCGCCGGTCCTGGACCGGCTGCCGACCGCGCCCCCGAAGACGGTGGTCCGGCTCGGCACCGCCGACGGCTACCCGGCCTGGAAGGCGGCCCAGCCCGCCACCGACCCCGCGCTGTCCGCCGACCCCGGCACCCCGGTCGCCCAGCTCTACACCAGCGGCACCACCGGTCTGCCCAAGGGCGTCGTCCTGGCCCACCGCAGCTTCTTCGCCATCCGTGACGCCCTCGCCGGCGAAGGCCTCGACTGGATCGACTGGCGGACCGGCGACACGGCCCTGGTCGGCATCCCCGGCTTCCATGTCGGCGGTCTGTGGTGGGCCACCCAGAACTTCAACGCCGGTGTGACCGTGGTGGCGATGCGCGCCTTCGCGGCCCGCGACGCGATCGGCCTCATCCGGGACCTGGGCATCACCACCGCCTGTGTGGTCCCCGCGATGCTGCGCATGATGCTCAGCGAACCCGGCGCGACGCCGAGCGACTTCGCGACCCTCCGCAAGATCGTGTACGGCGGGTCTCCCATCTCCGAGGCGCTGCTGGAGGAGAGCCTGGCCATGTTCGGGGCCGAGTTCGCGCAGATCTACGGCCTCACCGAGACCGGCAACACCGCCGTCTGCCTGCCCCCGGCCGACCACGTTCCGGGCCACCCCCGGATGCAGGCCGCGGGCCACCCGTACCCCGGCGTCCGCAGCAAGGTGATCGACGACGACGGCCGCGAGCTGCCGCCGGGCGCGGTCGGCGAGGTCTGTCTGGCTACCCCGGCGCACATGGTCGAGTACTGGGGCCTGCCCGACAAGACCGCCGAGACCCTGGTCGACGGGTGGATCCACACCGGGGACGCCGGATACGTCGACGAGGACGGCTACGTCTTCATCCGCGACCGCATCAAGGACGCGATCCTCGTCGCCGGCGAGAACGTGTACCCGGCCGAGATCGAGAACGCGCTGGAGGGCCATCCCGGTGTGGCCGAGGCGGTGATCGTGGGCGCCCCCGACGAGCAGTGGGGGGAGTTGGTCCACGCCTTCGTCGTAGCGGCCCCCGGGGAGCAGCCGAAGCCGCGGGACCTGCACCGCTTCCTCGTCGACCGGCTCGCCGCCTTCAAGCTGCCGGCCCGCTACGAGTTCATCGACCACGTACCGCGCAACCCGAGCGGGAAGATCCTCCGCCGCGAACTGCGCGACCGCTTCTGGAACGGCTCCGAACGCAAGGTCAACTGACCGGCACGCGGCCATCACCCCGGCTACCGAGAGAGACGACATGCCCGAGCCCCTGACGCCGGCACGCTTCCGTGCGGACCTGGCGGAGTTCCTGCACCAGCAACCCGACGAGGTCGACCTCGAGGAGAACCCCCTGTACGCGGGCCTGGACTCGCTGCGCATCACCACCCTGGCCGCGCGGTGGCGGGAAGCCGGCGCGGAGGTGAGCTTCCTGGAGCTCGCCGAGCGCACCTCGTTCGCCCAGTGGTGGGAGCTGCTGTCCGAACGCCAGTCGGGAGCCACCCATGCCGACGCCTGACCCGCACGGCGAGCGGCACCCGCTGCTGGCCGCCCAGGAGGGCATCTGGACCGGCCAGCAGCTCGACCTGGACAGCCCCGCCTACAACACCGCCGAGTACGTGCTCATCCACGGCCCGGTCGACGAGGCCGCCTTCGAGCGGGCCCTGCGCCACACGGTGGCCGAGGTCGAGGCCCTGAACGTCCGCTTCACCACCGACGAGCGCGGACAGCCCTGGCAGCTGTCCGCCCCCGGCCTCGACTGGCAGCCGCACCTCGCCGACCTCACCACCGCCCCGGACCCACGGCAGGCCGCCCTCGACTGGATGGCCCGCGACCTGGCCCGCCCGGTCGACCTCGAACGCGGCCCGGTCTTCGGCCACGCCCTGCTGCGCACGGCCCCCGCGGAGTACCTCTGGTACCACCGCGTCCACCACATCGCCCTCGACGGCTTCGGCCTCTCCCTGGTCGCCCAGCGCGTGGCGCAGGTCTACACGGCCCTGGTGGAGGGCGTGCCGCCCGGCGAGAGCGGATTCGGCACCCTGGAGTCGGTACGGCGGGAGGAGCACGCGTACCGGGAGTCGGACCGGTTCGCCAAGGACCGCGCGTACTGGACCCGGCGGTTCGCGGACCGCCCGGCGGTGGCCGCCCTCGCCGAGGGCCAGGCACTCCCGGCGCGGGACTTCCTGCGCCACGTCACGGACCTCGACGCGGCCGACACGGAGGCGCTGCGATCCGTCGCGCGCGAGCTCTCGGTGTCCTGGTCCGATGTGGTGCTGGCCGTCACGGCGGCGTATCTGCACCGCTCGACCGGGGCGCCGGAGATCGTCCTCAGCCTGCCCGCGATGGGCCGCCTCGGCTCGGTGTCGCTGCGAGTGCCGAGCATGGTGCGGAACATCCTGCCGCTGCGCGTCGCCGTCGACGAGCAGGACAGCCTGCGGGACCTGGCGGCGCGGGTGGCCGGCGAGCTGCGGGCGGGGCTGCCGCACCAGCGGTACCGCTACGAGCGGTTGCGGCGCGATCTGAAGCTGGTCGGCGGCCGGCGCAGACTGTCCGGGCCCGGCGTCAACATCATGCCGTTCGAGTACGACCTGCGCTTCGCCGGACACCGCAGCACCGTCCACAACGTGTCCGCGGGGCCCGTCGACGACCTGGCGGTCAACGTGTACGACCGTGCCGAGGGCGCGGGCCTGCGCATCGCCGTCGACGCCAACCCGCAGCTCTACGCCGAGAGCGACCTGGCCGCACACCAGCGGGGCCTGCTGGACCTGCTGCGCGAGGCGGTCGCCGACCCGGCCCGGGTGCTCGGCGGTCAGCGGTCCGGCACCGTGCTCGACGGCGGGCCGCTGCCCGGTCCGGCCCGGCCGGTGCTGAGCCTGATCGCCGACCACGCCGCCCGGCGCGGCGGCGCCACCGCCGTCGAACACGACGGCCGGAGCATCACCTACGCCGAGCTGTTCGGCGCCGCACGCCACCTCGCGCGCCGGCTCGCGGCCCGTGGCGCCGGCCCGGGCACCCTCGTCGCCGTCGCCCTGCCGCGCGGCATCGACGCCATCACCGCGATCCTCGGCGTCCTGCTCTCCGGCGCCGCGTACTGCCCGCTCGACCCGGGCGCGCCCGAGTCCCGTACGGCGGCGCTCCTGACGGACGCGGACCCGGCCCTCGTCCTCACCCACGGCGCCCACGCCGCCCGCTTCCAGGACCGTGCCGTCCTGCTGCTCGACGCCGCCCCGGACGCCGGTGACCGGGCGGCGGCTCCGGCCACCACAGGTCCGGACGATCCGGCGTACGTCATCTACACCTCCGGCTCCACCGGCCGGCCCAAGGGCGTCCGGATCAGCCACGGCGCGCTCGCCACCTTCGTCGCGGGCGCGGCGTACCGCTACGGGCTGGACCGCGAGGACCGGGTCCTGCAGTTCGCGCCGCTGCACTTCGACGCCAGTGTCGAGGAGATCTTCCTGACCCTCTGCACCGGCGCGACGCTCGTCGTGCGCACCGACGACATGACCGAGTCGGTGCCCGGGCTCCTGGCCGCGTGCGACCGGCTGCGGATCAGCGTGCTGGACCTGCCCACCGCCTACTGGCACGAACTCGCCTTCGCCGTCTCGACCGGCGCCGCCGCCCTGCCCGCCGGGGTGCGCACCGTCATCATCGGGGGCGAGGCCGCACTGCCCGAACGCGTCGGCCGCTGGCGGGAGTCGGTCGGCTCCTCGGTGCGGCTGTTCAACACCTACGGCCCGACCGAGGCCACCGTCGTCGCCACCGTCGCCGACCTCCACGACCCCGGGCTCGCCCCCGGCGACGTACCGATCGGGGTGCCGCTGCCCGGCATGCGGGCCGCCGTCCTCGGCGGTGAGCTGTACCTCGTCGGCGACGCGCTGGCCCTCGGCTACCGGGGCGAACGGCCGCAGGACGAGGCGCGGTTCGCCCCGCTCGGGCAGCTGCCCGGCAGTCCCCGCGGCTATCGCACGGGCGACCTCGTGCGGCTCGGCGACGACGGGCAGCTGCGGTTCGTGGGACGGGCCGACGACGAGTTCAAGATCAGCGGGCATCGGGTGCAGCCGGCCGAGGTCGAGACCGTACTCCTCACCCATCCGCGGGTCCGCGAGGCCGCCGCGGTCGGTCAGGTGCTGCCCGACGGGACGCGGAGGCTGGCGGCGTACGTCGTCCCCGCCGACCCGGCGCCGACGGCGGCGCAGGTCCGGGAGCATCTGCGGGCGATGCTGCCGGCGGCGATCGTGCCGTCCGCCGTGGAGTTCCTGGAGCGGCTGCCCCGCACCGGCTCCGGGAAGATCGACCGGAACGCGCTCGGCACGGTCGGGGAGGCCGCCGGGGAGAGCGCCGGGGACAGCGTGTCCAGCTCGGCCCCGGAGACCGGCAGTTCGCTGGAGCGGGCCATCACGGCCATCTGGGAGCAGATCCTGGGCGCCGAGCACATCGCGCCCCACGACGACGTGTTCGACCTGGGAGCCCAGTCGCTGCAGGCCATCCAGGTCGCCAACCGGCTCGGCGTGGAGCTGGCCCGGGAGGTACGCGTGGCCTGGCTCTTCCAGCATCCGACGGCGGCCGGACTCGCGCGCCACCTGGAGGCCCGCGAGAAGGCGCCGACGACCACGCCGCCCGGTTTGCCGGAGGCGGTCCTCGCCGACGCCGTACTGGACAAGGACATCGCGCCCGCCGCCCCGGTCGCCGGCACCCGCAACGCACCGCGCCGGGTCCTGCTCACCGGCGCCACCGGGTTCGTCGGCTCCCACCTGCTGGCCGAACTCCTGGCCACCACCGACGCCGAGATCGTCTGCCCGGTCCGCGCGGCGAGCCCGGCCGAGGCCGCCGAGCGCGTCCACCGGGCCCTGACCGACCAGCAGCTCGCGCTCCCCGCCGACCAGCGGCGCGTCACCGCCCTCCCCGCCGACCTCGCCAAGCCCCGACTCGGGCTCGGGGAGGCCCGGTTCACGGAACTGGCCGAGACCTGTGACGCGATCCTCCACAACGCCGCGACGGTCAGCATCATGCGCGACTACGCCAGCCTGCGCGGCGCCAACACCGAGTCCACCCGCGAGCTGCTGCGCATGGCGGTGCCCCGCTCGGTCCCGGTCCACCTGGTCTCCACCCTGTCCACCGCCCCGCCCCGCGGCCGGGCCCCCGAAGTACCGGAGGCGTTCCTGCCGCCGCACCCCGGGCTGGTCTACGGCTACCAGCAGTCCAAGTGGGCCTCCGAACGGCTGCTGGAGCAGGCCGCCGAGCGCGGGCTGCCGGTCACACTGCACCGGCTGGGCCGGGTCGTCGGCGCGCCGGACACCGGCTACGTCAACGAGAAAGACTTCCTGTGGAGCGTGCTCCAGTCGGGCATCCCCGCCGGCATCCTGCCCGACCTGTTCGACGCGGAGGTCTGGACACCGGTGGACTACGTCGCCCGAGCCGTCGTCCGCCTCTCCCTGACCGCTCCGGCACCGGGCACGGTCTTCAACCACGCCCCGGTACCGCCCGTCCGGCTGGCCGACCTCTATGACTGGGTCCAGGAGTACGGCTACGGGGTGAAGCGGCTTCCGCTGTCCCGGTGGCGGGCGGAACTGCCCCGCTCCGCCGACGTGGCCGCGACGACCGGCGCGTTCTTCGACTCCTGGACCGACAGCGCCGAGGGCGGCGACACCGACCTCGGACTGGGCCGGGTGCGGGCCGACAACGTCCTGCGCGGCCTCGAAGGCACCGGCATCTCCTGCCCCCTCGCCGACCGCGCCCTGGTGTTCCGCTACCTCGACCACTGCGTCAAGACCGGGACCCTGCCGGCGCCGGCCACGCGAGGTGCGTGAACCCCCGGGAACCCGGGCGGACTTCGCCACGACTACTGATGCGGAGTCCGCCCACCCCCCCCCAATCCCGGAGGAGTCCGCATGCTGACGAAACGGCCCGCCGCCGTCGCCCTGGCCGGAGCGCTCTGTCTGGCCACCGCGGCCTGCGGAGCCTCGTCCTCCCCGACGGCACAGACCGCGGCGGAGGGGACCGCGCCCGGTTACCCGGTGACCATCGAGAACTGCGGGCAGACCACCACGTACACCAGGGCGCCCAGCCGGGTCGTCGTCATGAACGGCGCCTCCGTCGCCGAGGTCTCCGCGCTGCTGGCCCTCGGCCTCGAGGACCGCATCGTCGCCAACGTTCAGTCGTACGGGATGTCCGAGGTCGACGGCCGCGCCAAGGCCATCAAGGCACTGCCCGACGGGAACATCCAACTCAACGACGCCTACGACATCCCCCGCGAGGCGATGCTGGGCCTGAGCCCCGACCTCGTCCTGTCCACCACCTCGTACGGCTTCGACTCGAAGAACGGCTTCGCCACCCGCGACGAACTCGAATCGGTCAACGCCAACAGCTACGTCTCCCCGCAGGGCTGCGACCAGGACACCTCCCGCATGACCGTCGAGGACAGCTACTCCCTGCTGCGCGACCTGGGGAAGATCTTCCACGTCAGCGACCGCGCCGAGCGGATCGTCGCGGAGTCGAAGAGGAAGATCAGCGAGGTGTCCGCCAAGGTCGAGGGCGAGAAGACGCCCAACGTGATGGTGGTCTTCTCCAACATGTCGATGGGCGGCAACGACTTCAGCTCCGTCGCGGCCCACGGCATCTGGAACGACGTCCTGGAGCGGGCCGGCGGCCGCAACGCCTTCGCCTCGGCCTCGAAGACCTCCTTCGCCGACCTCAGCAAGGAGACGGTCGCCGCCGAGCCGGTCGACGCCCTCGTGGTCATCAGCTACAACGACCCCAACCCCGCGGCGTACGCCCGCAAACTGCTCAAGGAGTTCCCCCAGTGGCCGGCCGCGAAGACCAACCGTTACACCGTGCTGTCCGACTCGATCTACCTCGGCCCCAGCAACGACCTGGCGGTGGACCGGATCGCGAGGATGCTGCACCCCGACGCGTTCTGAGCCGCCCGCAACGCAACAGGCGGCTGAACCCCGCGCTCGTCGTCCTGGTGGCGCTCACGGTCGTGCTCGTCGCCGTCATGATGGTGGCGGTCAGCATCGGTGCGGTCACCATCCCCCTGGGCGACGTCTGGGGGATCGTCCTCCACCATCTAGGGGGCGGCGGCGCGACCGCCGACCCGGCCCTGGACCAGATCGTCTGGAACTTCCGCACCCCGCGCGTCGTCCTGGCCGCGCTGGTCGGCGCGGGCCTGGCGGTCTCCGGGGTGGTCCTGCAGGCGGTCGTGGCCAATCCGCTGGCCGACCCGTACGTCCTGGGCGTCTCCTCCGGCGCCTCCCTCGGCGCCGTGCTCGTCATCACCCTCACCAGCGGCGCCCTCGGCGGACTCGGGGTGTCCTCGGCGGCGTTCGCCGGCGCGGTCGTCGCGGTGGTCCTGGTCTTCCTCCTCGGCCGGCGGGGCGGACGGCTGGCCCCCACCCGACTGGTCCTCTCCGGCGTCGCCGTGGGCTACCTCTTCCTGGCGGCGACCAGCTATCTACAGCTGAGGGCCACCCCGACCGAGCTGCGCACCGTGATGTTCTGGATGCTGGGCAGCGTCGCCGGAGCCCAGTGGGGACAGCTCCCGCTGGTCAGCGTCGTCGTCCTCACCGCCACCGTCGCCCTGGCGCTGTTCGGCCGGCGCCTCAACGCCCTGCTCGCCGGCGACGAGTCCGCCACCGCCCTCGGCGTCGACGTGCACCGGCTGCGCGCCCTGCTGCTGGTCCTGGCCTCGCTGCTCACCGGCACGGTCATCGCCGTGGCCGGCGGGATCGGCTTCGTCGGCCTGATGATCCCCCACCTGGTGCGCCTCGCGACCGGCGCCGACCACCGCCGTCTGCTCCCCCAGGCCGCCCTGGTCGGCGCCATCTACCTGGTCGTCGTCGACCTGCTCTCCCGTACCGTCAACCGCCCCAACGAGCTGCCCCTCGGCATCCTCACCGCCCTGTTCGGCGCGCCCTTCTTCCTGTGGCTGCTCCGCCGCAACAAGAGCCTGGACTCCTTATGAAACTCACCGTGGAACAGCTCCACATCACCCTCGACCGCAACCCGATCCTGCGCGACGTGACTCTGGAGGCCCGGCCGGGCGACATCGTCGGCCTGGTCGGCCCCAACGGCAGCGGCAAGTCCACGCTGCTGCGCACCGTCTACCGCTCACTCCGCCCGCAGCAGGGCGTGGTGCGCGTCGACGGCGACGACGTATGGGCCCTGTCCGCGCGCGACGCCGCCCGGCGTACCGCCGCGGTCCTCCAGGACTCGGGCGGCAGTCCGACCGGGCTGTGCGTCACCGAGATCGTCGCCCTCGGCCGTACGCCGCATCACGGCCTCCTCGGCCGCGACGGGGCCGACGACCACGAGGCCGTCGAGGAGGCCCTGGACCAGTGCGGCGCCCGCCCGCTGGCCGACCGGGACTTCACGTCCCTGTCCGGCGGCGAACGTCAGCGCGTACTGCTGGCCCGCGCGCTCGCCCAGCGCCCCCGGCTCCTCGTCCTCGACGAGCTCACCAACCACCTCGACATCCGCGCCCGCTTCGAACTCCTCGACCTCATCCGCTCCACGGGCATCACCACCCTCGCCGTCCTGCACGACCTCGACCTGGCGGCCCGACTGTGCGACCACCTCGTCGCCCTGCACCGCGGAGAGGTGGTCGCGGCGGGGCCCGTTCTGGACGTCCTGACTCCCGACCTCCTGCGCGACGTCTTCGGGGTGACCGCCACGGCGGGCCGCCACCCCGACGGCGTGGTACGCATCACCTACGGTGCCAAGCCGCTCGCCCTGGACCTGCTGCCGGAGAAGGCGGTCAGCTGACGGCCGCCCGGTCGTCGTACTGGATGGACCTGGATGGACCTACGGACCTCCTCCGCCGTCCCCGGACCGTCCAGGACCACGAACGGCACGATCAGCGGGAGTCCGCGTTCCCGGCCGGCCAGGCACCAGCCCACGGCGCCGGTCGCGGCGGCACCGGCGGTCAGGACCCACCAGGTCACCCGGCTGCCGGACATCAGCACGTGCCCCAGGGCGGCGAGCAGCACGCAGACGGCCGCGAACACCGCGGCCCGCAGCATGCGAGAACACCAGCCGACGGTCATGCCGGCGTCATCGTCGCATCCGGGCCCTGGTGTCACGGTGGAGTACGGACATCGCTCACAGCGAGCCCTCTCCCGGCCGGACCACGACCGCCACGACCTCGATCCGCCCACTGCGCCGGAAGTCCAGAGTGAACGGCACACGATCGCCCGCGCGCCAGCCCTCTCCGGCGCGCAGCGTCACGGCCAGACCGTGCGGGGACATGGTGAGGGTCTCGCGGGCCGGCACCACGGCCGACCCCACGGCCTCCCGGTACGCCGCCGACCCGCCCGCGCTGCGGTGCCGCGAGAGCTCGACGTCACCGCCCGCACCGGACGCCGAGGTGACACCGACCAACCGGTCGTCCACGTCTCCGGGGTTGGAGATCCGGAAGAACGCGGCGGTGTCCCGCGTATCCCCGTACGGCAACAACACCCGCCCGGCACCAGCCACCTCCACCCGCGCCGGCCTGCCCGCGTTCCCGGACCCGACCCAGACGGCCAGCCCCCCGAGGACGACGCCGCAAGCTGCGACGGGCGCGAGCGCGGCGAACAGGGCGTCGGTGAGCCGACGCCGACTGGACCGCCGGAGGAGGATGCCAGTCGGGCCTCTTCCCTCACCCATCACCCATCACCGGTCTCCTGATTCGCGCTGTACGCCGCGGGTCGGTTCAGAAGTCGGGGCGGCAGCGGGCTGGGTTCCGGGGCGAGCGTGTGGCACTCATCACGCGGTCAGCCCTGGCCGTGCCGGCGCCGGCGATGTCAGGCCTGCAGACCGACAGCAACAGAGCGGGCTCAAGGCGCCATGTCCCTGACCCCCATCAGTCGCGGTGTCCCCACTCAGCTGTCGACGACATCGAGGTGGTACGTCGTGTCCACCCAGAAACCCCCGGTGGTACGCGCCTTGATCTCGACCACGTAGTGGCCGGCGGGCAATGGATCGAACGCACACCAAAGCCCCCAGGCGATGCGCCGCCGCAGCGCCGCGCGGAAGGGCTTCGACGTGAACTCCTGCATCGGCAGAGGAGCTCCGTTCAGGCACGCCTCGGCCTCGGCTACCTCCATCACCATCGGCTCGCGAGATGTCAGCGTCAGTGGCCGCTGCGTGTTGAACACCGGGAAGAAGACCGGCCGTCCCGAAGGCATCGAACAGCGTCGCACCACGCGACCGCCGTAGGTACCGGCCAGGAACCAGACATCGTCCGGCTGGCGCCAGCCCGCGAACTCCCCCGTCTGATCCCGGACAGGGCTACGGTCGTCGGGCGCGGACAGCGCCCACTGCCACCAGCGGGCGGCCAGCTCGCCACCACGTTCGGGCCCCAGCTCCTTGAAGTCGCCTCCGACTGACACGGATTCGCTCACGACTCCCCCACCCCTCCACTCGCTCAGACATACGATCACGCTCGCGAGACCCTACCCGGCAGGTTCGAAGGAGACGTAGTGCGGCGGCTCGGAGCAGGAGAAGACGGAGATATCTAAACGCCCGCTCCTCGGCCTCCCAGCCCTGCCGTGCGTCGACCTCCCTGGCCCGACCGCCTTGCTCGCCGTGTCCCGGTCATCCCGGTCATCCCGCATCGGCCATGAGGACGCGGCGCGCGGCGATCCCCGCCGAGCGGACGGCGGCCTCGCTGTTGGGCCGGAGCATCACCCAGTCACCGGCGTAGTCGACACGGCGCACGGGGCGCGCCAGAAACGCCCGTCGCAGGCGCAGCGCGGCCGGTGTCGCCTCCGGCAGGCCCATCGGCCAGCGCACCACGAACGCTGTGTGCGTCGCCTCGGTCAGGCCCGGCAGATACCGCTCGGCGTGCGCGCTGACCGCGGACACGACCTCGTCGTCGGACCGCTCAAGCAGGTCCGGGGACGCGTACGGCGAAGCGAACAGGCTGATCAGGCCACGCCCCGGCGGCACCCGGTCAGGTGCCTTGATGTGATCGAGGATGGCCCCCGCGAACACCCCGTCGTCCGCGGCCGGGACCTCCAGGGCGTAGGACGGCCGACGGGTCGGGCTGGGCAGCGGGCGGTCCAGCAGGCACAGCACCTTGAGCATCGGGCTGTAGGTGCTCGCCGCCAGGTAGGGACGCTCGTCGTCCGGCAGGTCGGCATGGAGCGTGAGCGCCACCGGCGCCGGCACGGCCAGCACGGCGTACCTGGCGGTCACCGTCTCGCCGTCGGCCAGGCCGATGCGTACCGCACGCGGTCCTGGCTTGACGGCGACGACGCCGTTGCCGGTGACGACGTCCAACCGGTCGGCCAGCGCCCTGGCCAGCGTGTCCATGCCGTTGCGGTACGCCACCCAGCGCGCCCCGGCGCCACCGACGGCGAGCAGGAGCGAGGCCATCGGCCCGATCGCCGAGCGCTCGGGCCGCCAGCCGAAGAAACCGGAGGCCATCGGCTGCAACAGGCAGTCGTACAGGTCGCGGTGATACCGGCGGGCGTGTTCCTCGATGGTCACGCTCCCCAGCGGCGTCGCCTCCGGGCGGTCCTGATCGAAGCCGTTCCTGTGCCGAACGAGCGTCGCGGTGAACCGCAGCCACGCCAGCCGGCCGGGCCACGACATCCCGGCTCCGGTCAACAGCCCCGCCGGGTGGCCGAGGTTGGTGTGGGCACGGCCGTCGCGCCAGACGGCGATCCGGCCGCCGACGGGGACGACGGCGTCCTCGGCGAGGCCGACCGCCCGGACCAGCTGCCAGCTGCTGTCGTAGCCACGGGTCGCGATGTGTTCCGCGCCCTCGTCCAGGACGTAGCCGCTGTGGCGCCGGCTGACCATCCGTCCGCCCACCCGGCTGCGCGCTTCGAACACCCGCACCGACCTGCCGGTCGCGGCCAGCTGGTAGGCGGTGGCAAGGCCGGAGATCCCGGCCCCCACCACGGCGATGTCGACATCTGTCTCGGCCATCGGTGACTCGTCCCTCCGTTGGGCCTCGATACGGATGTGCGGAGCCCCGAGTGGTTCGGGCTCCCCTCGGGCTCAGACGCAGACCCTCAGGTCCAGCGGCCGGTCCCGTGGGGCGGCGCGCCGTCGAGGAACCGGTCCCGCAGCTCCTGTCGGCGGACCTTGCCCGTCGCGGTGAGCGGGAGCTGATCCGCGGGCAGGAGCGCCGGCTCGCCGAGCGGCGGCAGGTCGGCCACGGCCCGACGCCACGCGGCGCGGTCGACCGTGCCGTCCCGGGTCACCAGCACCGGCAGCGGCAGCCCGCTCGCACGGCCGAGCACCACCGCTTCGACGACGTCCGGGAGCCTGTCGTGGATCACGTCCTCGAGCTCCACGCAGCTGCCGCCGGGGACCGTGTCCACCTCGCGGTCGAGCAGGAGCAGCCGACCGGAAGGGGTCATGACGCCCAGGTCCCCGGTGGCGAACCAGCCGTCGGCCGACTTGGCCCGCAGCCGCTCCGGTTCACCGACGTACCCGGCGCACAGTGCCCGGGTTCGGGCCAGCACCAGACCGGGACGGCCACGCCGGACCGGCTGGAGGGTCTCCGGATCCACCACCCGCAGCCTCGCCTTGCCGGGTACCGGCCGGCCCAGGTCGCGGGTGGTGGGGTGGCGCTGCCCGGACGCGCGCACCGACCTTCGGGTGAGGCACCGGAAGGTGAGCGGCCCGGTCTCGGACTGCCCCCAGACCTGCACCCACAGCGGCAGGCGGCGTCGTGTGGCGGCGAGGAACGTGCGGACCGTGGGCGGATGGATCGCGTCGAAGGTGTTGATGAACAGCCGCACGTCGCGGAACGGGTTGTCCGGTGCCGCCGCGAGTGACTGCCAGCGCACGAAGGCCGATGGAGTCGCTTCCAGTGCGGTCGGCGGATGGGCGCGCAGGACGGGTTCGACGTGTTGCGGCTCGAAGCGGTCCAGGATCACCACCTCGCGCGGGGCCAGCCAGAACACGCTGAGCGTCCAGGCGAGACCCCGCCCGTGGGCGTACGACGTCGCCTGGGCGACGGTGTCGTCGCGCCGGCTGGACACCACCGGCCACCGCCGTGCCTCGGCCGCGGCGATCCGGCGGATCAGGGTCGTGGCGGTGTGGCTGACCAGCTTGGGAACCCCGGTGGTGCCCGATGTGTGCATGATGGCCAGCGGCACGCCGTCGGGGCGCCGCACCGGCGGTGGCGGCCGGTGACCGCGCACGTCCGCCAGGTCGACGGCACCGGGTGCCGGGCCGTCGAGCACCAGGGTGCGGCGGACGAAGGCCGTCAGGTCGGTCTCCGCCTCGCGGGCGGCCGCCAGTGTGTCCGAGGTGGTGACCAGGACTGTTGCCTCGAGACGCTTCAGCAGCACTTGTTGTGTCTCGGCCGGGAGGCGGCCGGAGATCAGCGCGGGCACCGCGCCGAGGCGGGCGGCGGCACAGGCGAGCAGGACGTAGTCCCAGTGGTTGGGTTTGATCACGGCGACCCGGTCGCCCGGCCCGACGCCCAGCCCGGCAAGCCACCCCGCGGCTTCCGCCACGAGACCGGCGAGGACCTCGATGTCGTAGGTCGTCCGGGCGTCGGCGGCATCGGTGGCGTCGGTGGCGATGTCCAGTGGTCGGCTCAGGTGGACCAGGGTCCCGGTGCCGCGGTCGGCCAGGACGTCGAAGAACGGCCCGGGGTCGAGGGGTTTCATCTCGTCTCTCTGTCTTTGTGTCTTTCTGTCTGTCTCTCTGGTCTTTCTGGATCAGGCCGTGCCACTGCTCACCAGGTTGGCCGTCACGAGAGCGGCGACCAGGATCCGGTGTGCCCGAATACCGATCAGCCGGCCGCGAAGGATGTCGCCCCGCACGATGCCGTTCATGAACTGCGCGGTGCGGGCGATCATCACCGGGAAGAGGAACACGGTGTACCACCACGGCGCGATCCCCAGGAGCGTCGCGGCGACGATCACCACGGTCTCGAGCGCGGAGAGGGCCCCGATGAACACGGCGTTGCCGCGACGGGACAGCACACACGCGGCCGTGGGCCGGCCCACGGCGCGGTCACCGGCGATGTCGTTCGTGTTCGAGTACACGCCGAAGAGGAGCGGGCCCAGGCCGAACAGGAACGCTTCCAGGACGGCCAGACTCGTGACCTCTCCGGTGAGCAGGCCGTACAGCGGCAGGACGAAGGCCCAGCCGACGGCGGCGAGGAACACCTCCTGAAACCCGTGGTAACCCAGCCGCAGGCCCCACGAGTACTGAGGGATGACACATCCGGCGGCCACCAGGCCGAGCACCGCCCACAACGGTCGGTGGGGCGCCAGGACCAGAGCCGTCGTCCAGAACAGGCCGCCGACGACGAGCGCTCCCCGGGCGAAGCGCACCGCGGCCCCTTCGGTCAGGGTGCCGGCCAGCAGGGGCTTGCGGGCGAGTCTGCGCACCGGCGCATCGGCGCCGTAGTTGGCGGCATCGCTTCCGTCCCGGTAGCCGGCGACGTCGTCGAACGCGACCGCCGCGCCCACCAGACCCACCGCGCCGAGCAGGAACGCGATCATCGTGGCCCATGACGAGCCGTCGATTCCGACCCCGGCGGCGGGGAGAAGCGACCAGACGACGATCAGGCTGAGGTAGTAGTCCACCATGCCGAGCTTGGCCAGCCGGGCGTAGGCGGGCAGGCGCCGCGGCCGCGTACCGCGGGCCGGCCGGGCGGCGGTGGCACGGTCCGGGGTCGCCGTGACGGTGCCCGGATTCAGCTCACCGGTCATGGGTGCTCCCTGCTGTCGTGCCGTCGAAGCTGTCGGCGGCGTGGCGCCGCCCGGTGCCGCCCGCTCTCGCGAGGAGTCCGAGTTCGTGGGGGGTCAGCGGTGGTCGGCCGAGGGGCGGTACGCGGGGTCCGCGTGCGGCGGCGTACAGCATCGCCGGGCCGAGCAGTCGTGTCGGCGGTACCGTCAGGGCGTAGACGCCGACCATCGACCGCTGCACGAACGGGTCGTGAGCCGAGATCGCGTCGAGCCGGTCCAGGCAGCGGTTGACGAACCGGCTCGACGGCCCCGGGCGCGGGCCCCGCGTCAGCGGGTGCCGCTGATCCACACCGGCCGCGATGGCCCAGGCGACGTCCGCGGCGCGGGCCACCGCACGCTGTGCGCGCCGTGCGGTACCGCGGCCCACGCCGGTCCGGTATGCGTCGCGCAGTGCCAGCGCGCCCAGCGCGGCGACCGACACGCCCTGCCCGTAGACCGGGTTGAAGGTGCAGGCCGCGTCTCCGAGCACGACGAAACCCTCCGGCCAGGCGCGCAGCCTGTCGTAGTGCCGACGGTGGCTGACGGTCCGCCGGAAGGCGCGGACCGGGCCGGCGGGTTCGGCGAGGGCCAGCACGTCCGCGATGAGCCCGTCGGGCAGGTCCCGGGCGAACGCACGGTGGCCGTCGGCAGCGGGGGGCGGAGTCGCGCCCCGCGTACCGAACAGCGTGGCGAGCCAGCGGCCGCCCTCCACCGGAACCAGAAGTCCGCCCCGGCTCACACTGCGCATGTCGAGCCGCATGTACACGGCGGGGAACCCCTCGGCGAGCGCCTCGGGCAGGTGATAGGGGCGGGTCGCATAGGCGACGCCGCTGTCGACGACCGTCTCCGGTACGACGGCACCGAACCCGGCGAGCCAGCGCGGCGCGGCCGAGCCGTGTCCGGAGGCGTCGACGACGAGGCCCGCCTCGATGCGCCGGGTCTCGCCGCCACCGCGGGGCCGGGCCAGAACGCCGGTGACCGAGCCGGCGTCGCCCAGCAGGCCGAGCGCCTCGGTACCCGTCAGCAGGGTCGCGCGGGCGTCCGCGAGGAGGCGCCTGCGCAGCGTCCCTTCGATCAGGCCCCGGGTGCAGGTGAGGAGCGTCTCCCAGGGACCGTGCCGGGTCAGCCACCCGAACGGGCTGCGGACCACGATGTCCCGCGGAAGCCCGACCCGGGGGGCGCCCGCACCGTCCAGGGCCGCCAGTGCTCCGGGGGCCAGCTCCTCGATCGCGGCGACGCCGGGGGGCAGCAGGACATGCGCATGATGGCCCTGGGGCGCACCGGCTCTGGGGTCCGGCCCGTCCGGCAGGCGGTCCCGCTCGACCACGGTGACCTGGTCGAAGGTGTCGGCCAGTGCGAAGGCGGCCAGCAGTCCGGCCACGCCCGCGCCGATCACCACGGCACGGGAGCGTCCGCGCCCGCTCATCGGGAGGCTCCCTGCGCGGTCGAGGGGGTGCGCGCGGAGCCGGCGGCCTGGGTGACGGCGAGCCGGGCCAGGGTGCTCCGGCAGACCTTGCCGGTGGGGCCGAGCGGGAGCCGGTCCAGGGCCAGCAGATGCTCGGGCAGCTTGCGGCGCTCCAGCCCCCGCTCGCGTTCCAGGAACGTCTGGAGTTCGGAGAGAGTGGGAGGTTCGGTGCCGCGGCGCCGCGCCACGCAGGCGCACAGCCGCTCGTTCAGATCGGGATCGGGCACCGGGACGCACGCCACGTCCGCGATCGCCGGGTGCGCGCCGATGTGGCGCTCGACCTCGGCCGGGCTGATCGTGTAGCCGCCTCGGATGACGGTGTGCCGGAGCCGGTCGAGCACCCACAACTCCCCTTCGCCGTCGACGAGTCCGCGATCTCCCGTCCGCACCCAGCCGTCCGGGGTGCGATAGGCGGCGTCGAGTTCGGGCGCGTCCGGGTAGCACAGGGGTGTCATGGGGCCACGGGCCTGGATCTCGCCGGCCTCTCCGGAAGGCAGGGTCCGGCCGTCCGGCCCGACGACCCGGATCTCGGCCACGGCGGGATCGGGTCGCCCCGCGCGGCGCGTGTCGGTGGCCGGACGGGTCCATGTCGTATGGCAGTTGACGCCGTCGGTCGATCCGTAGATGTTCACGACCGGGCAGCCGAACCGGGCGAGGGTGACGCGCAGCGTCTGCGGCGGCAGGGGCGCGGCGCTGGAGACGACGGCCCGCAGCGACGAGAGGTCCTCGCCGGGTTCCCGTGGCGCCTCCGCGATGCGGCGCAACATCGTGGGCACCGCGAAGAGGTGGCTCGGGCGGTGCTCGGTCACGGCCCTCAGCGCCGCGGCCGGGTCGAAGCCGTCCAGCAGTACGAGCGTTCCCCCGAGCCGGACCAGCACGAGCAGGCCGAGGGAGCCGTACGAGGACGCGAGCGGCATGAGGACCAGGCACCGCATGGGATCCGCACCGCGTCGCAGGGCGCGGACGTAGTTGCCGCGGCCGCCGGCCATGGCGTTGTGCGAGTAGGCGACCATCTTCGGCCGGTCCTCGGAACCGGAGGTGACCAGGATCCGGGCCGGTGCCTCGGCGTCGACGGCGACCGTTTCCCGGAACTCTCCGTCCGGTCGGCCCACGAGCCATGGATCGAGCGGGACGCAGCCGTCGGGCGCGGCGCCGAAGACGGCGACGGTTCGCAGGTGCGGCAGATCGGCCCGCAGGTCGGCCAGGGTCCGTGCCAGCGGGACGCCGTTCCACTCGGCTGTGGTGATCACCGCGCGGGCCCGCGCCCTGCCGAGCAGGGCAAGGGAATCCTGGCGGCCGCGCCCGACCGGGTAGGGCAGCGCCACGGCACCGATCGCGGCTACGGCGAGGTCGGCTGCGAGCGCCCGCCGGCCGCCCGGCAGGTGCACGCCGACGACGTCGCCCGCGCCGGCCCCGGCCGCCACGAGCGCCGCGGCGATGCGCCGGGCGCGCTGGTCGAGCGTCGCGTAGTCGAGGGTTCCCTCGCCGTCGATGATCGCCGGCCGCTCGGGGTGCTCCGCCACCTGGGCGCGGAAGAGTGTGTACAGATCGCGGCCGGGCACGAGCCCCTGCTCCACGTAGGCGCGGCGCAGTGGCGCCGGTACGCGGTCGGGCACGGGGATGCCCCGGGCCGAGGTCCATGTCGCCGTCATGCGGTGAACTCCCATGGCTTGGCGGGCAGTACGCAGTCGCACCGGGTCAGTGCCGTACGGAACCGCGGGTCGGCGGCGAGCCCGGCCAGATCGGTGCACAGGGGGATCGGGTGCGGGGACCTGCGCGGGTCGGCCGGGGCGCCGCGGCCGTGCCTGGTCAGCACCGTCGAGGCGGAGAGCAGTGAGGTGTCCACGCGTCGACCGTGCCCGGTGGCGTCGCGCGCCAGCAGCGCGGCGAGCACTCCCTCGGCGCAGACCAGGCCGCCGAGCACGTCGAGCAACGTCATCAGCGAGGGGGTCGGCGGCTCGTCGGGCCGTGCGGTGAGCCCGGCCAGGCCGCCGCCTGCCTGCACCAGGTAGTCGGTGCCGATGGGCGGGGTGGGGCCGAGGGCGTCGCCCCAGCCGGACGCCCAGGCGTGGACGAGGCCGGGCCGGACACCGGCCAGATCGGCGGCATCGAGTTCCCAGGCGGATGCCTTGCCGGGAGCCCAGTTGTGCAGGAACACATCGGCATCGCGGACGAGCTCGCGCAGCACGCCGCGGCCGCCGGGAGTGCGCAGGTTCGCCTCGACGACCTCCTTGCCGCGGTTGAGCGCGAGGAAGCGGGCCGAGCAGTCACCGGCCGTCGGCGGAGTGCCGCGCATCGGGTCACCGCCCGGTGGTTCGACGCGGATCACTCCGGCCCCGAGCATGGCGAGCAGGTGGCCGGCGAGCGGGCCCTGCACGCGCGTCGTGGACTCGACGACGACCAGGCCGGCGAGCGGCCGGGTCACGGCGGCGGCGGGCACGGCGCGTGCCGTCCCCGGTGTGGCGTACCGGTCCGTGGGCAGTTCCGTGACGGCCCAGGGAGCGGAGGGCTCAGCGAGGATCTCCGTCTGGCCGGGGCCGCAGACGCGCAGCACGTCGGCACCGGCCCGGTCGGCCGCCGCGCGGATCGCGGGGTAAGGGGTCCCCGCGGCGGCGCGGTGCAGTTCGGCGGGGAGCGGGCAGACCGCGGTGGCGTACCGGTGCTGGAACGGCGGCCAGCCCCGACCGATCGCGGACCGGTCGGCACCGAGCGCGGCCCAGAACTGGCACCACACCTCGGCGTCGAGCGTTTCGAGCTCGAACCTGACGCCATCGGCGCTGGTGAACGGCGGAGGGGCGGCACCCGGCGCCGGTGCGCCCGGGGGGTGCCCGTCGTCGGCCGTGGTCGCCGCCGCCAGGTACTGGCCGACGGCGAGGAGCGCGCCCTGCGCGACGGACGTGCGAACCCGGCTGATGCGCACGCCACGCGCGGCGGCATGGAGGGCGGCCAGCACCCCGGTAGCGGCGAGTACACCGGTCACTGTCCCCGCGTAGTCGAGGCGGAGCGGCGTTGGTTCGCCGTATCTGCGCCCGTGCACGTGGGCGATGCCGCAGGCGGCTTGTACGTCGGCCTCGCCGGCCAGCGGCAGCGCCACCGGCCCCGCCCAGTCGATCGCGCAGGTGAGCGGGTGGGACCCGGCGCCGGTGCCGCTTGCGGTGACCAGCGCGCCCGCCCCCTCGGCAGCGGGGCCCGGGGCGGAGTCGGACACCTCGCAGCCGAGGCGCATCAGATGGTCGGCGGCGATGGTGAGCGCGGTCGAACTGCCGACGGCCGTCGCCGAGACCCCGGCAAGGGGCCGGTTGTGCTCCGGCGCCTGCCGGGCTTCGGCGCGTACGCGCTCTGTCAGGGTCATCGAGGGCGTCGTCCCTGGACGGAGTAGATGACGCACGAGCTGGCCCGGAACTCCGGGTGCCGCATGACCTGGCGCACCTCGGCGAGCTCCGCGTCGGTCATCCCGGCGGCGATGAGCCGGTCACGTAGGTGGTGGGTGTGGTGGATCAGGAGCTGGACGCCGGGCGAGTCGGCGTGCCAGGGCATCAGGTAGGGCACCGGGTCGATGTCGACCAGGCCGGCTTCCCGCATGGCCGCCGCCGCGCGCCGCCCCCAGCCGCCGTCCGCCCCCGCGTCCGCGAACATGCGCGCCTTGGCCGCCAGGAACCGCTCGTACAGCTCGCCGGCTGCGCGGGTCGGCGCGAGCAGCACCGGACCGTAGTCGATGTCGAACTCGTCCAGTTGCATCCGGCCACCCGGGCGCAGCGCCCGCACCATCGCCGCTAGCGCCGCGTGCCGTTCGGGCAGATGAAGCAGCACCAGACGGGAGAGGACGAGGTCGAAGGTCTCCTCGGGCAGGGGGTCGCGCACCACGTCGTGACGCAGTACCCGAAGGCCGGGGCGCTGGGGGATGTGAACCGGGTTGACGTCCGTCGCCACCACCTCACCGGTGGGCGCCACACGTTCGGCGAGCCAGGTGGCGATGCTGCCGCCGCCGGCGCCGACTTCGAGACACCGCCAGCCGTCGGTGACGCCGGTGTCGGCCAGCCGAGCGGTGGTGATCGCGTCGAGTGACGCGGCGAGGCAGCGGTGCTGCTCGGTCGCGTGAGCGTTGTCGTTGTCGAAGACATATCCCTCGCCGGGATCCGCGACCGCGACGGCGGGCGCGTGGAGAGAGGGTTTCACCGAGGCTCCTGTGCGTGCTGGAACGTATGTGACCGGCCGACGGTGAGGCCGGGCAGGTACCCGGTCTCACCCGCCTTCTGTTCTTCTGTGGATTCAGGTGATGGAGAAACTGCCGGAGGCCTGGGAGGTGTGCGCCCCGTATCCGGGCTGGACCGCGATTCCGGGGGTCAGGCAGTACGGGTCCGCGTGCAGGAGGACGACCCGCGAGGTCTCGTTGTACAGCACGTGCGAGATCGTAGGGAGCTGCTGACAGCCGCGTGGGTCGGGGTAGGCCTGCAGCGGGAGCAGTTCGCTGCTGAACACGACGACTTGGTTGGTGTTGGGGACGTCCCGGTTGGCGTCCGGGGCGTTCTGGGCCAGTGCCGGGCCTACGGCACCGAGGACGAGGCCGGCGGTCAACGCGGCGGTGAGTGCGCCACGACGCATGGGATGCACCTTTCGGGAGGAGGGAGCCGCCGGACCACACCGGCGGCTCCCCACGTTCTGCTCAGGCCGTCACTTGAACTTGACGTCGACGTCGTAGACGCCGGGCTTCTGGGCCGTGATCGTCGCTTCTCCCTGGGCGCCGGCGTACCACCCGGTGCCGCCCCGTACCACGCCCTTGATCGTGTACGGGTAGTTGAGCGGGTTGAGTTCGATGTTGGCCTGGGTGCTCAGGTCGAGCCGGTCGCCGTCGTTGAAGACGACGTACGCCTGGCAGAGGGCCTCGAAGCTCGTGAAGTTCTTGACGGCGTCGATGCCGCACGTGTCGTAGACGGTGCCGATCCGCTGGCCGGAGTCGTCAAACACCGGGCCGTTGCCGGCGAAGCCTCCGCCCAGGTTCGGAACCTGCGGGATGGAGGTGTTCTTGGTGAAGTCGACGGTGAAGCTCAGCGGGTCGGGCGCCGCCAGGGCCGGTGCCGCACCGGCCAGGCCGATGGCACCCGCCAGGGACGCGGTGGCGAGGGTGGCGGCGATCCGCCTTTTCACAGCAGGTCCACGCATGAAATCTCCTTGTACATCTCGGGCCTGTTGCCCGAAGACCATGCACAGTCGATCACACAGTGAAGCTGCCTGATCACTCTCCGCGAGCCCGCGTGATCGCGGCCACTGCTGCCTCGATGCCGCCCCGTCGCCCCCGGTTTCCCGCTGCATGACACGCGCGGGAGGCGCCCCGGTTTCACTGCGGGGAGTGACCATGATCGTCTGGTCGGCGGCGTGCAGCCTTTCGGGCGTCGGCGCCGACGGGGTCCCAGGGCGCGATACACGGTGGTGACAGCCGTCGGCGAGTCGCCGTCGCGCCTGGTCACCGGAGCCCGGCGGGAGGAGACGGTCACCGGATTCGACGTGTCGGACCGCGTCGTCGCGGGTCTGCGCGCCGGGCGCTCGCACGTGCAGGACATCACCGACCTCGAGGTGCAGGGGATGTTGGCCGCCCGCCGTCGTCGTCGTGGTCGAGTCGACCTCGTACCCGGGCACGACGAGCGAGGTGTACCTGGCGTACTCGCCGGAACGGATCGATCCCGGCAACCACGAGTTCGGGATCTCCGACACCCCCGAGGTGGTCGGCGGACAAGCTGGAGAACACGTACCGGAACGTCAACATCGCCCTGGTCAACGAGTTCGCCGTGTACTGCCACAGGCTCGGGATCGACGGCGACGCGGGGCGCCGGGTCGGGCGAATCACTCGCGACCGCGGTGGCGGTGCCTGACCGGGCTCGGCGCGACGGTCCGCTTCCACAACCCGCATGTCGAATGCTTCCCCGTGGACGGGACGGCTCTTCCACGCGCGGCGGAGCCGTACCGTGCCGCTGCCCCGTGCCGCCAGGCTGCTGTTCGACACCACGGGCCGGGCCGGTGGGGAGCGCGTGGTCCGGCTCTGAGTCACCGTCAGCGGCGTCGTCAGCGGCGGTCGTGGGTGCCGACCGCGAACGCGCAGACCGTGTCGGCGATGTGCTCGGCCTGCGCGTCGGTGAGCAGCGGGTGCACGGGAATCGAGAGGGTGCACCGGCTCGCCCGCTCGGCGCCCGGCCACCGACGGCCGGGTGGTGCCCAGGCAGCGAAGGCCGCCTGGGCGGGCAGCGGCAGCGGATAGTAGACGTGGCTGGCGACGTCGTGGCGCGCCAGGTGGTCGCGCAGCGCGTCCCGCCGGTCGGTCAGCAGTGTGTAGACGTAGTAGCACCTGCCGTTGCGGCCGGGTGGCGGGGCGATCACCCCGTGCGCGGCCAGGGCGGAGAACCGCCTGGTGTAGTAGTCGGCGATCCGTGCACGGCGTTCCAGCCGTTCGGGGAAGCCTGGCAGCCGGTGGAGCAGGAACCGCGCCTGGATCTCGTCGAACCGGCTGTTGTAGCCGATCACGTGGTGCAGGAAGCGGCGTCGGCCGTCCTGGCCGTGATTGCGCAGCATGCGGATGTCGCGAGCCAGATCCAGGTTGTCCGTCACGACGGCGCCGCCTTCCCCGGCCGTACCGAAGCTCTTCACCTGGACGAACGAGTACAGCCCGGCCTCGCCCCACAGACCGGCCGGACGGCCGTCGAGCACGGCGCCCTGGGCGACCGCCGAGTCCTCGACCAGTCGGACGCCGTACCGCTCCGCGATCTTCAGCAGCCGGGGCATGTCGGCCATCACCGAGAAGATGTGCGCGGGGAGCAGCACCTTGGTCCGCCCGGTGACACATGCCTCGACGTCGGACGGATCGACCACCAGCGTCCACGGGTCGACATCGGCGAACACCGGTGTGGCGCCCAGGTTGACCACGGTGGCGGCCAACGGCGCGCAACCGTACGCGGGAACGATGACCTCATCGCCCGGACCCACCCCCATCGCGTGCAGGATCAGGGTGAGGGCCGAGGTGCCGCTGGAGCAGGCGACGACGTCCGCGGCACCGAGGCTCGCGGCGAGTTCCCGCTCGAGGCGGGTGGTGGCCTCACCGAGGATGAACCGCTGCTCCGGCCCGGTGCCGATGGCACGGACGATCTCGAACAGAGTCTCGCGATCGGCCTCGAAGACGTCCGGCGGAAAAAATTCGATCACGCTGCTTCCTCCTCTCCGAAGGCTCGGATCGTCTGGCAGACGTAATCCACCTGCTCCAGGGTCAGATCGGGGTGGAGCGGCAGCGCCAGGGTGTGCCGGCACGCGGCCTCGGCGTACGGGAAGGCTCCCTCGGGACAGCCGTATTCGGCGAAGCAGGGCTGGCGGTGCAGCGGCAGCGGATAGTACGTCTCGGTCCCGATACCGCGCCGGGCCATGAATTCCGCGAGCGCGTCCCGGTGACGGACCTCGATCAGGTAGACGTAGTACACCGGATTGGTCGCGGCGCCGCGCGGAACGATGGTCGGCAGCCGCCGGATTCCCGGCAGCTGGGCGAGGCGTTCGGTGTAGGCGGCGGCGAGCTCCGCACGGCGCGCGATGTCGGCCGCCAGATGGCCGAGTTTGACAAGCAGAACGGCGGCCTGGATGTCGTCCATCTTGCTGTTCTGGCCGGATACCGCGGTCTGAGTCGAAATACGCCGGAAATCCCCGAGCGTCGGCCCGAACCTGCCATGGTGCCGCAGCGCGGCGACGGTCTCGGCGATCCGGTCGTCGTCGGTGAGTACCGCACCGGCGTCACCGAGCGCCCCGAGCGTCTTGGCGGGGAAGAACGACAGCACGCCGCCCGCACCGAGCAGCCCCGCATGCTTCCCGCTCCACCGCATCCCGACGGCTTCGGCGCTGTCCTCGACGACCGTCAGCCCCCGGGATGCGGCGACCTCGGCCAGCGCGTCCATGTCGGCCATCTGACAGAACAGGTGCACCGGCATGACGAACCGGGTTCGCGGCGTGGCCACGGCCGCGACCGACTCGGGATCGAGGGCGTAGCTCACCGGGTCGATGTCGGCGAAGACCGGGCGGCCACCGGCCAGTACCACCGATGAGGCCGAGGCCACGAACGAGAACGCCGGGACCACGACCTCGTCGCCGGGTTTCAGCCCGGCCGCACGCAGCAGCAGGACGAGCGCGTCGGTGCCACTGTTGACGGCGACGGCGTGCCGCGCACCGGTGTATGCGGCCAGCGCCTCCTCGAATTCCGCGACCTTGCGGCCGTGCGAGTACTTCCCTCTCCTGGCCACCTCGGTGAGATGACGCTCGACCTCCGGCCAGCTTCGCTCGAACGACGCCGCCTGGGAGAAGAACGGCACGGAAAGGGACTGCTCGGACGGATCGACTCGGCCGCGCTCGGTCGGCGAGGTGGGCTGCATGGGTCTCCCGCAGACTCGGGCGTGAAGGGCGGAAACGGCCCGGCCGTTGGTGCGTTCCGATCGGGTCCGGCCGATCACATTGCCGTCGGACCGGTCCGGATCGGGCAGCGGCGCGCCGCTTGCGGATCATTCACCCGTTGAGCGGTCGGTCGCGGGAGCGTCGCGTTGACACCGGTCACGCGTATCGAAAATCTACTCAAAGCCGACATGGCGTCAGTTCAAGGCCTGTATCGACCAGCTCAGGCATTGATGGAACGTGGATGGAAGGGGGGACGCGCGATGTTCCGCACTCTCGTCGTCGGGCTGGGCCGCGCCGGTGCAGGCCTGCATCTGCCGGTGCTGAACCGGCTCCGGCAACGCAGCCCTGCGGGGACGCTGTTCGCCGATGCTCCTGTGGTCGCCGTGGATCCCATGCCACGCCCTGCCGCTCTCCTCCCGGGCACGGTCGTGTTACCGACCCTGGAGCGGGCCCGCGCCCACCTCGACCCGGAGGAGACCGTCGCCCATGTGTGCACGCCACCGGAGGGCCGTGCTGCGGTGATCGAGCAACTGGCCCGGCTCGGTTTCGCCAACCTGCTCGTCGAGAAGCCGCTGGCGGTGGACGTCGCCCAGCTCACTCGGATCGAAGAGCTCTGCCGCCGCCACCGCTTGCGGCTGGTCGTGGTGGCGCAGTGGCAGGTCAGCAGCCTGACGCGACGGCTGGAGGAGTGCATGGCCGACGGGGAGTTCGGTGAGCTGCGCGAGATCCGCGTCGTCCAGCGCAAGCCCCGCTTCAGCCGCAGCCTGGCCACCACCGGCCATCCGACCGCGTTCGACGTCGAGGTTCCGCACGCGCTGGGCGTCGCCCTGCGGCTGGCCGGACCCGCCCGGCTGACCGACGCCGCCTGGTCGGACCTGGCCGCGGGCGGTGTCGTGCGGCCCCGCCTGGGTACCGCGACGCTGCGCCTGGCCCACCGACGGGGGCCGTCGACCAGCATCACCTCGGATCTGACAGCGCCGGTCCGAGAGCGCAGGATCACCTGCGAGTTCGCCCACGCGACCGTCGTCGGCCACTACCCGGTCAGCGGGGGCGACGGGTACGCCCAACTCGCCATCGCGAGCCGCGACCGCACGGCACTTGAGGTGTTCCCCGACGACGCGCTGCCCTCGTTTCTCCGTGACGCATACCAACGCTTCGCCGACGGCGGCCCGTTCGGCACCCACCTGGCCGCCGAGGCGGTGCGGCTGGTGGACGAGGCCAAGCGGTTCTGCGTGCTTCGCGAGCAGCGGGCACAGGTCGCGGCGGGATGCACCAGCGATGCCTGCTGACGCCCGGGCGGGCCTCACCCTCGCCGGAGTCGGCGACGAGGCAGGGTACGGAATCCATGCGCAAGTGGCCGCGATCCGGGCGCTCGGCTGGGGTGCGATCGAGCTGCGCAGCGTCGACGGCGTCGCGCTGGCCGAACTCTCCGAGCCGGCCTTCGCGCAGGTGGTCGCGGCGGTGGAGGGCGCGGGGCTGAGGGTGGTCGCGGTCGACTCACGCATCGGCGGCTGGTCGCGGGCGGCCGACGGCGACTTCGCCACCGACCTGGACGAACTCCGCATCCTGAGCCGACGCTGCCGCACGCTGCGCACACGCCATGTCCGGGTCATGTCCTACCCGCGCGGCTCCCTGGCCGAGCCCGCCTGGCGGGCGACCGTGATCGAGCGGATGAAGGCGCTGGCGGAAGGCGCGGAGAGCGCCGGCCTCACCCTGCTGCACGAGAACTGCGCCGGCTGGGCCGGAACCAGCGCACGCCGCATGCGCGAGCTGCTGGACGCCGTGGACAGCCCGGCGCTCGGCCTGCTCTTCGACACCGGCAACGGCATCGCCCATGGCTACTCGGCCCACGACCTGCTGGGCGACATCGTCGGTCGGGTACGGCACGTCCACATCAAGGACGCGGAGGGACCGTCCGCGGCTCCGGTGTACCGGCTGCCGGGCCAGGGGCACGCACGCGTCGCGGACTGCCTGCGGCTGCTGCTCGGCGCCGGCTACACCGGCGTACTGTCGATCGAGCCGCACCTGGCCGTGGTGCCGCACGAGGGACGACGGGCGCCGGACGCCGAGTGCGCGGCGGCATTCGCCGCCTGCGGACGAGCCCTCGCCGACCTGCTCGGGACGCTGACCACCGAGCAGTGCCGTCCCTCCGCCGTCGGGGCGGGGTGGCCCCGATGAACGCCCCACTGGTCGGCCACGCCGACCATGCGCTGCTGCTCGACCTGTTGCGGCTGCCCACGGCGGGCCCCCTGGAGACCGGCGCCGGCGCCCCCGAGCCGGAGCTGTGGGCCGCGCAGCGGCGATACGCCGAAGCGGCCGCGGCCCACGGCTTCACGGTGGCGCACCACGCACCGGCACGGCCCGAGGACATCGAGGCGGACGGTGTGCCGCTCGCGGTGCGCGAAGCCGCGGCGGCCGACTCCGGGTTCCTCGACTGCCAGCCGAATCTGGTACTGCGGCTCGGCACGGCCCACCCGCGCCGGCGCACCGTCATGTTCAACGTCCATCTCGACACCGTGTCAGGCAGGGAACCGGTGGGCTTCGACGGTCGGCGGTTCACCGGGCGAGGTGCGGTCGACGCCAAGGGTCCCGCGGTCGGCCTGCTCGCCGGAATCAGGGCCGCGCTTGCCCGGCGACCGGACCTCGGCCGCGAGATCGGCGTCGTGATCCAGGCGGTCGCCGGCGAGGAGGGCGGCGCGCTGGGCACGATCGGTACGCGGCCGCTGGTCGAGCAGGGCTGGTACGGCCGGCTCAACGTGTTCTGCGAACCGACGGGTCTGCGTTATCTCCCCCGGGCGAGCGCGGCCATGACGGCCAGCGTCCGGGTCGACGGCGATGACGCCGTCGACGACCGTGCCGAGCACGGCCACAACGCCACTGTGCTCCTCGGCTACCTGGCGCAGCACCTGGGTCTGGCGCTGTCACCGCTCGCCGCCGAGGGGCGGGTGTGCGTGGCCGGGCTGACGACGGGACCGCTGCACAACCGCGTCTACGGCCGCGGCGAACTGCTGCTCAACCTCTCGTACACGAGCGGCGAGACGGCGCGGCGGCTCGAGGCGGCGGCCGGTGACGCGCTGCGCGCCGGCCTCACGGAGTTCCGCGCCCGCTTCGGCGGGGTTCGCGAGCTCGCCCGGACCGCCCGGGATGCCACGGCCATCACCCGCCTGCACTGGCGCAAGAGAGGGCTTCCCGCGCTCTCCGGCACCGCTCCCTGGGCCGGGCGACTGCTGGGAGAGGCGGCCGGCATCGACCGGTGGCCGGACGAGGAGGCCCCGTTCACCTGCGACGCGATCTGGCTGGCCGACCGCGCGGACGCGGCAGCGGTGGTGTACGGGCCGGGGTCACTGGAGGGCAACCACGCCCACGCGCGCGGCGAGTTCATCGACCTGGCGGAGCTCGAATCGTTCGCCGCCGGTATCGCGAGGATCCTGCTCGCGTTCCGGGACACCTGCAGGGGCGACACCCTAAGCGAGGAGCAGCCACAGTGATCGGAACCAGTGAGACCACCGAGGTCCGCGTCCCCTATGAGCAGTTGCTGGACCTCGCCACCGCGGCCTTCGTCGCACGCGGACTCCCCCGGACACGTGCGAGCCAGGCGTCCGAGGCGCTCTGCCACGGGGACCTCGTCGGCGCCGGCTCACACGGCACCGTCAACCTGACCCGCCTCTACCTGCCTCTGCTGGAAGAAGGGCGGGCCGATCCGGCCGGGTCCCCGGTTGTCCTGGCCGACCACGGCGGAGCGGTGCTGGTGGACGCGCGCCGCACACTCGGCCTGTGGCAGGCCGGCGACGCCATGGACCTGGCGATCGAGCGGGCGGCGCGATTCGGCGTCGGCCTCGTCTCGGTGCGCAACGGCACGCACTTCGGGTGCGCGGGCCACCACGCCCGGCGCGCCGCCGAGCAGGGCATGGTCGGCCTGGTGGCGTCCAACTGCGGTCGGCAGCGGATCGCGCGCCCGCCCGGCGGCGCGGTGGCGCTGCTCGGCACCAACCCGCTCAGCGTCGCCGCCCCGGCCGGCGAGCACCCGCCGTTCGTTCTCGACATGAGCACCACCGCGGCGCCGACCGGTCGGGTCCGGGCGGCGGCCCGCATCGGGCACCAGATCCCGCCGGGGTGGCTCGCCGACGACGGCGGCCGAGCCGTGACCGACCCGTCGGCCTTCGACCGCGGCGAGGCGCATCTGCTCTGGCTCGGCGCGACGAGCAGTGCCTTCAAGGGATTCGGACTCGGACTGATGGTGGAGGTGCTCTCCGCCCTGGTCGCCGGCTCCGGCTTCGGCCCCGCCGCCGAAGCGCTCACCGGCGATGGCCGACCGTCCGGCCGCGACGACGACATCGGCATGCTGATGGTGGCGATCGCGCCCGCGCTGCTGCGCGGGCCGGAGGCCGTCGCACAGGACGCGGAGCAGCTGTTCGGCACCGTGCTGGCCTGCCCGCCGGTCGACCGGAACGCCCCGGTCCGCTACCCCGGGTGGCCGGAGGCGGAGCGGGCCCGCCACCACCGCCGACACGGCGTCCCGCTGGAGCCGGAGGTCCACCACGAGCTGGCCGAGCTCGCCGCGACTCTCGGCACTCCGTTCCCGGCGGACCGGGGTGAACGGTGATGCGGGGACGGCGGATCGCGGTCGTCGGGCTCGGCGCGATCTCCCGGTTCTACCTGGCCGCGATCGAAGCGTCCGCCGCCTGGCAGCTGGCGGCGGTGTGCGACGTATCGGCCGAGCGGCTCCTCCCACACCGCGATCACCTGCCCGCCTTCACCGACCACCGGTCGATGCTCGCCGAGGCCGAGCTGGACGCGGTCGTGGTCACCGTTCCCAACGACGTGCACGCGACGATCGCGGCGGACCTGGTCACCGCCGGCGTCCCGGTGTGTGTGGAGAAGCCGCTGGCCACCCGGCCGGCGGACGCCGAGGCGTTGACGGAAGCGGCCAGGGTGCGTGACGTATGCCTGTTCACCGCGTTTCACCGCCGCTACAACCACGCCGTCCGTGCGCTGCACGGCGAGTTGCGCACCGCGACCGTGCCGGTCGAGGTCACCATCCGCTACCTGGAGCGGATCGAGGACCACATCGGCGGCGACGCCTGGTACCTGGACCCGGCGCGGTGCGGCGGCGGCTGCGTCGCCGACAACGGGCCGAACGCCTACGACCTCGCCCGGCTCCTGGTCGGCGAGGTACGGGTGGAGCATGCCGAGGTGGAGCGTGACGCACTCGGCGTGGACCGGCGGGCCACGGTGGGGCTGCGCTCGCCCAGTGGAGTGCCGGTACGTGTCGAGCTCGACTGGTCCTACCCGGGCGAGGTGAAGGACATCTCGGTCCGCCTGGCGGACGGCTCGGTCCACACGGCCGACATGCTGAGCGGATTCCGGGAGTTCAAAGGCTCGCTGTGGCACGAATACGTCGGCGTGCTCGACGACTTCGAGCACGCGATCCGCACGGACACCGAACACGGCGGCGCCGGACTCGCCGCACTCTCCCTGACCGAGCAGACCTATCGCCTTGCCCGCTCGCGCCCGCTGGGCGGCCCGGCGACAACGAAGGAGGCGCTGACCCGATGACCGGTGAAGGCGGCGGCAAGCGAATGGTCCACGGGACCGTGGTCAAGGTGCTGACCCACCGCAGGGACGACCGCGGCATGCGCATGGAGGAGTTCGCCAGCCGGTGTGTGCGTCGGGGCGAGGTCCACGAGCTGGTGACGACGGACCAGCGGGACACCGCCCCGGGCACTCGGGTGGACCGGGTCGGTTTCCTCGGCTTCGCGGAGATCGGCTGCGCCGGAGTCCTCGACCGGGGCGATCAGGTCTGGATCGAGGGCCGGCTGGTCGGCACCGTCCTCGGCTTCGACTCCTGTCACTTCCCCAACCACTACAACATCCTGATTTCCGTGCCGGAGCCGGTGACCGGCCGAAACCTCGCGCTGCGGCCCGAGGCCGAGGTGCGCTTCGTCCCCGCCGACATGACCGTGGTGGCCGGTCCACGTGAGCTCGCTCGCGCCACCCGCGTGCCCATGCCCGCCAACGAGCCCAAGGAGACACGATGAACCCTGACCCCACCGACACCGAGGCTGTCGAGCGGGTGGACGCGGTGGCCGCCGCGCCCGACGTCTACCAAGCGATGGCCGCCTTCCAGCAGGCGGCCGAGAAGGAGCTCCCCCCGCTCCTCGCCGAACTGGTGAGCACCCGGGTGTCGCAGATCAACGGCTGCGCGTTCTGCGTGGACCTGCACACCCGCGCGGCGCGCAAGGCCGGCGAGAGCGAGCAACGGCTTCACGTACTCCCGGCTTGGCGCGAGTCGGCTGTGTTCACCCCGGCCGAGCGTGCCGCGCTCGCCCTCTGTGAGGCCCTGACCCTGCTGCCCGACACCGGCGTCCCCGATGCCGTATACGCCGAGGCGGCAGCCTGGTTCGACGAGACCAGTCTCACCCACCTGCTGTGGACGGCGGCGGCAGCCAACGCCTGGAACCGGATCGGCGTCGCCACCGGCATGGGCAGGAGAACATCATCTCCCTGACGCGGCACCGATCTGACGGAGGATCGAGAGGGTGTCGAAGTAGTCCCGTTCACGGTAGATCAGCCGGTCGCGGACTTCGATGACATGGCAGGCGTGCGACACGACCGTTCTACCGGTCGGTGGGATGTCCCCGAGCGGGCCGAGGTGGGTGCCGCGGCAGACCACCTCGACAACGGAGACGGTATCGGCTTTGCCGGAGTGAAAGTCCTGGTAGGAGAACCGCACATCCGGAAACGCGGTGTGCAGGTGGCGCATCACAGCCACCGGGGTGTCGGTTTCCGGGAACTGCGTTCCGGTGTTGTCGGTGTAGATGTAGTCCGGGTGGTACAGCGACCTCATGTCCTCCCAGTCGTATTTCTCCACGGCCTTCCATTGCCGCTGATGAATCTGGGTGGCAAGCATTATCGCGCTCCTGTCTTGAGTGATCACGATGCTAGGAGTGCCGGGACCCGCACACCATCACGCATCCGGGTCAAATGGGAGCAACCTCGATCCGTGAGGCGGGGTCAACTACCCCGGCCCCAGCCGCGTAACCCGTGTCCAGGATTCCTTGCCTCGTGCCTCGTCATGCTGTCCAGTGACGTTTTACCTGATCAGAGCATGTGCAGCAGGTTGACCCGTGCCACCCCGTGATGCACCGTCCAAAGGCGTCTGTCCACCCTCAGATGGGAAAGGATCACTCTCGCGGGAACCAGCCTGGGAAGGCTATCCATCACACCTGATCAGGCACTTCCGTCGGTGCCCCTCGCCGCCGAACGGGCCCTGGACGACTGGCGCGTCGCCTGGCCCTTCCGGGACGGCCAGAACGTCGGCGAGATGTGGGACGCCAGGTTCGCCCAGAACGGCTCCCGCGTCACCGCCACCGCCTACAGCAGGGCGGTCGCCGCGAACGGCACCCTTTCCTTCGGCTTCCCCACCTCCCGACAGGACGCGAACTCCCCGGCGTACGACTTCGAGCTGAACGGCCGCAGCTGCGTGAAGGTCTGATCGGAGCCACCAGCCATCCCCTTCGTTTCCGTCCTGGTCGCCGACGGTCCGGGCCCCGCACGGGA
>NZ_KQ949097.1 GCF_001514305.1 Streptomyces dysideae | reverse complement strand
CCGGGCGGGTGGAATCGTGCCGCCGCACCGGTGTTGCTGTGGTGCGTCGGCCCCTCGCCGGGCGACTGATGAGTCATGACGAAGGATCAGTTGCTCACACGGCTGCTCACCCGCCGCCGGGCGATGCTCGCCGGTACCGCCGCGGTCGGGGCCGCCGGTACCGCCGCACTGCTCGCAGCGGTCACCGGCGAGGAGCCGGTCCGGCCGCCCGCCGCCCCCGCCGCGGGCCCCCTGGCACGTCGGCCGCTCAAGCCCTCCGCCTACCGCCTCCAGCCCCTGACCGGATACGGCCCGCCCCGTACCGTGCCCGCCCGGCCCCTCGTACGGCGTGAGCCGTTCCTGCGCATCTCCGGCCGCGGCCGCACCATGGTGCTGACCTTTGACGACGGACCCGACCCCCGCTACACCCCGGCCATCCTGGACACCCTGGCCGAGTACGACGTCCGCGCGATGTTCTTCGTGTGCGGGGAGATGGCCGCCGACCACAGGGAACTGCTGGCCCGGATGGCCGAGGAGGGCCACGTCGTCGGCAACCACACCTGGTCCCACCCGCTGCTGACCCGCCTGAGCCGCGCCCAGATCCACTCCCAGATGGAACGCACCAGCGACGTCGTCGAGGAGGCCTACGGCGAGCGCCCCCAGTGGTTCCGCGCCCCCTACGGCGCCTGGAACCGCGCCGCCTTCCAGCTCGGCGCCGAACTCGGGATGGAGCCACTGGCCTGGACCGTCGACACCCTCGACTGGACCACCCCCGGCACCCGCACCATCGTCAGCCGGGTCGAGAACGGCGCCGCCCCCGGCGTCGTGGTGCTCTCGCACGACGCCGGGGGCGACCGTTCCCAGAGTGTCCGGGCCCTGCGCGACTATCTGCCGCAACTGCTCGACTCCGGCTATCACGTCACCGTTCCCCGACGGCAGCACATCTGACGGGCCGCCTTCGCCCGCCCGGCCGGGGAACGCTCAGCGGACCTCGACCAGGCGGGCGAAGACGACGACGTTCCCGGCGTAGCCGTTCTGCTTGGAGAATCCGCCGCCGCAGGTGATGACCCGCAATTCGGCCTGCCCTTTCGATCCGTAGACCCGGTCGCCGGGGAAGTTGTTCTTCTCGAACACCTCGATGCCGTAGATCTCGAATACGGCCGTCTTTCCGTCCTTGCGGGCGACGTCGACGCGATTTCCCTTCTTCAGGGCCCCGAGTCCGTAGAACACGGCGGGGCCCTGGTTGTTGTCGACATGGCCGACGACGACCGCGGTGCCCTTTTCCCCGGGGGAGACGGCGCCGGTGAACCAGCCCGCCAGATTGGGGTCCTCCGGCGGCGGCGCGTCGACCCAGCCCACCGCGTCCAGACCGACCGCCATCATCGGCGCGTCCATCTGGATCGCCGGGATCCTGATCCGGTCCGGCACGGAGTACGGCAGCGGCTGCGGGGCCCCGGCGAACGTGCCGTCGGCCACCCGGCTGTCGGCCGCGGCCGCCGACTCGGGCTGCGGCGGCCCCACGTCGAACTCCCCCGAACCATTCCGAATGAGCGCGAGGCCGGTCAGCAGAACAAGCGCTATCACGCCCCAAGGAGCGCGCTTCTTCCGCTGCTCCTCCTCTTCTTCGGCCAGCTCGAACGCAGACATCCGACTTCCCCTCTCGACGCGGCCGTCGCCCCGTCATTCGCGCATACGAGAACGCTAAGTCCCGCGCGCGAAAGCGGCGACGGCTCAGACGCGAACGGGTGACCCCGGCCCCCTTCGGTGCGCCATCCGAGTTGCCGCCCGCAGGAAATTTCTGACGGTCCGTGACCTGCGGCAATATCCGATTGTGCGCTGATCGCCCGGCGTGTCCTCTCACCAGGACGGACCATTGCCGAAATGCGGGCGCGTGCACGGCATCTGAGGGTCTTTCTGGGAGGCGCTTTCTCGCCGATCGACCGGGGACGGTTCCCGGGGCGTCTTCCGCGGAGGATCACATGCGTACTACTCGTGCCCTGGTGGCGTCGGCCGCCGTGGTCGCCACTCTGGGGGTCGCCGCCCCGGCGGCCGTCGCTCGGGACGGCATGCCCGTCAGTCCGAGCAACATCGTCGCCCTGCCGAGCGTCATCGCCCGCGGCGGGCAGCTGACCATCACCGTCGACAACTGCCCGGGCGGCGGCACCGCGACCTCGAACGCGTTCCAGCGCACGACGCTGACCAGGGTTCACGGCACCGACACGGCGAAGGGCACCGCGACGATCAACAACGACGCCCAGCCTGGCTCCCACGACATCACCGTCAACTGCTCCGGCAGGACGCTGACCCGTCCGGCCGCCTTCACCGTCATCGGCGGTGTCCGCGGCGGCCTCGGCGGCAGCAGCTCGACCGGGGCGACGCCGACCGACATGGCGATCGGCGGCGGCCTCGTGGCGGCTGCCGTCATCGGCGGCGGGCTCTTCTGGATGCGGCGCCGGTCCGAGAAGCGGATCTGACGGCACATCCCCAGACAGAGCGCATCGCACGTCGACAGGCCTTGGCCCCGGCCCTCTTGCGGGAATCCGGGGCGAAGGCCTGTGCGGTGCGTTGTGTGTCAGCTGCTGTCCTCGCCCTGGCGGCGCCGGGAGAAGTGGTACGCCGCCCCGACCGAGCCCGCGATCAGCGCGGCACCCAGACCGATCTCCTTGAGGTCGAAGCCTGCGGCAGTGCCGCCCTCACCGGCGTGCACGCCCCGGGAGTGCAGGGGCTGGGGAACAGGCCGACTCGTGGGTCGGCCGCCCGCGATGGTCAGATCCGTGGATCCGCTCGCGCCGTCGCAGCTGAACGTCACCTGGTACGTCGCGGCGGGCTTGGCGTCCCAGTCGACCACGGCCCTGGCCCGGGACCGCCCCGGCGGGATGGTGACCGTGTCGAAGACCGCCGAGGTGACGGTCGCCGGCCCCTTGCAGCCGCCGTCGTTGCGGTCCAGCCGTAGCGTGACCTGACCGCCCGCCGGGATGGTCGAGGGCTGGACGCTGAAGTCGAACGGCGTGATGTTGCCGGCGACGGCGGTCGGCGCGGAGCAGGCGAGGGGGGTGACGCCCAGCAGTGCGGCCGAAGCTACGCGTATCGCGCGCATGGTGGATCCTCCGGGTCCCCGAGGAGCAGCTGCGGACCTGTTCCGCTCGCGCCAGAAATGCACCTCGATGATCGAAACGCTAGGAAGGTGCGCACACCTGCGCGAACGCTGTCGGGCGAACGGGGTAAGCGTGTGGGCCACTCAGGGGACGGCGTTCCCGCGACCGGGGGACGGCGCCGGCGTGGCACAGCCGTCCCCCGGGCCGGTCAGCCCTTGACGTCCGGGAAGAGCATCAGGAACGGCTCCGCGGACGCCGTGATGCCCCGGCTGTAGGGCGCGTCGAAGTCCCAGATCAGGAAGAGCAGGAAGGCGATCAGCGCGGAGAACAGCCCGGCGAGGACCAGTTCGCGCGCCGTGCGCCGGATCTGCAGCGCGAACACCATCCCGATGGTGATGACGCCGCCGGTGAGCAGCCCGAACCACACCACGCCCGGCATGGTCTCCCCGGTCGAGTTCGCGCGGGCGTTACGCGCCTGGTCCGCCGCTGTCACCTGGTCGATCAGCGGCTGGTACGCCTGGGCCTCGAAGTCGGTGCGCGGTTCGTAGTCAGTGACGTCCTCACGGACCCGCTGCAGCAACTCGGCGCCGCGGTCGGTGAGGTCGCCGTCGTCGGCCATCGTCTTCCACTCCGTGGTGACGACGTGTCCGACATAGGCGTTGACATCATCCCGAATGCGGTCGCGGGCGTCGGCCGGATAGACCCGCACCCGCTCCGAGATCTCGTGCAGCGCGACGGCCTCCGCCTGTACATGGTCCTGCGCCGCGCTGCGCGCCTCCCAGACCCCCGCAATGGCCAGGCCCAGGACGATGGCGTACACCACCCCGATCCACATCGTCATGTACTCGATGACGTCGGGAGTGTCGGAGGGGTCCTCGTTCTCGGGGGCCGTGCGGTGCCGTACGAGGGTGATGATGACCACCACGACACAGGCGGCCAGCATGGCGAGGGTCAGAACAAGCCATTCCGGCAAGAGAAGCCTCCAGGGATCAGCGCGGGCGCAGCGCGGCGACGGCGATCACCGCGGGCACCGTGATGAGCAGGACGTAGGTGACCGGCGACTGCCCGCCGTGCGTTTGCCGCTTGCGCGGCGGGGAGTGGTGGCGCGGGTAGCTCACCGGGGTCGCGGAGGGACTCGGGGTGGGCGTGGCCGACGGGGTGGGGGTCGGTGTCGGGGTGGGGGTCGGTGTCGGGGGTGGAGTGGGTGGGGGGGGTGGGGTCGGGCGTGGGCGGGGTGCCGGGGGCCGGGGTGGTGGCGCGGGCGGCGGTTCGGGTTTCGCGGTGGGGCTCGGTTTCGGCGGTGGTGGGGTGGGGTCCGGCGGGGGCGACGGCTCCGGTGGCTCGGGCGTGGGCGTCTGGGTGGGGGTCGGTGACGGTGTCGGGCACGACGGGGGAGTCGGCGTCGGCCAGGTGAAGCTTCCGGCGACCGCCACCGCCTCCGTGCCGTCCGGACCGGTCGACGCGTAGGCACAGGCGTCCGCCGCCGCCGTGCCGGCCGGTACGCCCATCAGCAGCCACGTCAACGTGACCAGCGCCAACACCCTTGTGGTGAGGGCGGATCGAGTCGGTTCGGGTCCATGCACGACGAAGATCATGAGCCCTGTTCACGTCGCCGTATGCCGGAGCGCGGGAGATTGCCCCGAACGGGGGAACGTGGCGTTCGAAGGTTTGAGTGGCGGGCGGTGTCACAGGTTCCGGAAAGAAATTTGTGCGCCGGTTGAACAAGACCGCGGCTTTCGTGCGTACCTCTTGTCGTGCGGCGGCGCAGCAGGGCGCTGCAACACCCTTGCGATTATGGGGAGTTGACGATGAATACCTCGTGGCGGAGCGCCTCGCTCGTGGTGAGCGCCGTGGCCATGCTGGCGCTGACCACGGCGTGCGGCCAGGAGACCACCCCGCCGGCGAGCAGCCAGAACGTCGGTGCCACGGCCGCGGCCGGGGATTACGGAAGTGCCGGTACGGGCCTCGGAACCGGGACCGGGACGGGCAACGACTCGTCGGCCAATGGACAGAGTTCCGCGACCCAGTCCGCCTCCGCGGGCGAGTTGTCCATCTCCACGAACGCGGAAATCGGCGAGGTGCTGACCGACAGCCTCGGTCTCACGCTGTACCGCTTCGACAAGGACACCGCGGAACCGGCGAAGTCGAACTGTGACGGCGACTGCGCCAAGACCTGGCCGCCGGTTCCCGCGGACGACGCGAGTGCCGGTGCGGGCATCGAGAAGTCGCTGCTCGGCGAGGTCACCCGTACCGACGGCACCAAGCAGCTGACGATCGGCGGCTGGCCGGCGTACCGCTATGTGAAGGACGTCAACGCCGGTGACGCCAAGGGCCAGGGCGTGAAGGGCACCTGGTACGCGCTCGCCCCCGACGGCAAGAAGGCCAAGTCGGAGGCGGCCGGGGCGGAGGCGGCCGATCTGCCGGGTCTGTCCACCCGCAACGACCCCAAGCTGGGCGAGATCGTCGTCGACAAGAACGGCCACACGGTCTACCGCTTCATGAAGGACACGCAGTGGCCGATGTCCACGGCGTGCACCGGTGACTGCCTGGACAAGTGGCCCGTCGTCGCGCCGGTCGACGCGAAGGACACCAAGGGCATCGACCTGCAGGGCTCCACCCCCAACCGGGGCTACGTCGTCTTCGACCGCCCTGACGGCATCAAGCAGCAGAGCATCGACTGCGTACCGATCTACACCTTCGCGGGCGACAAGAAGCCCGGTGACACCAACGGTCAGGGCGTCGGCGGGACTTGGTTCGCCGTGGCACCCGACGGAAAGCCGGTCGGCGCGCCGGACGAAGAGTAAGAGATCACCTCCCCAAGGCTGATCGCCTCGCCCAGTGGCAACGCACCGCGGAAGGGAGGGCCGAGAGCAAGCGAAAGAGCCGCACCCACCCCACAGCGCGCGCGACCACCGGTCCGCCCCCTCCGCACCGCACGGAGGGGGCGGGCCGGTTTGCCGTGTTTCTCCCCCGGCGATCCGGCACGTGCCCCTGGCAGTGACCGGGAACGGATGGTCAATTTCCGTTTTGGCTCGCCCGTTTGGCAGGCGATCAGTAGCCTCAGCTCGAACACCGGATCGCCTACGCCTTGGAGAGATAGATGGAGCGTCCCGCCTGGGCCCCACGAAGCATCGACATCTCGGTGCCTAGCGTTTCGCGGATCTACGACTACTACCTGGGCGGTTCGCACAACTTCGAGGTGGACCGGGAAGCGGCCCGCAAGGCCATGGAGTTCCTGCCGGGACTTCCCAAGATCATGCAGGCGAACCGGGCCGTCATGCGCCGCGCCGTGCGCTTCGCGGTGGACGAGGGCATCACACAGTTCCTGGACATCGGCTCCGGCATCCCCACCTTCGGAAACGTCCACGAGGTCGCCCAGGAGGCCAGCCCCGGCGCGCACGTGGTGTACGTCGACCACGACCCGGTGGCGGTGGCGCACAGCCAGGCGGTGCTGGCGGGCAACGACGCCGCGGACGTCGTCGCCGCCGACCTCCGCAAGCCGCAGGAGATCCTGGCGAGCCCTCAGGTCCAGCGGCTCATCGACCTGAACCGGCCAGTGGCGCTGCTCCTCGTTGCCGTACTGCACTTCGTGGAAGACGCGGACGACCCGTACGGTGCGGTGGCCGAGCTGCGCGACGCGCTCGCGCCCGGCAGCCTTCTCGTGCTCACGCATGCCTCGTACGAGGGAATCCCGCTGCCACCCGAGCGGGCGGAGGGCACGGTGGCCGTATACAAGGACATTCGCAACCCGCTGATCATGCGCTCGCGCGAGGAGATCGCGCGGTTCTTCGAGGGGTACGACATGGTGGAACCCGGACTGGTGCCGATGGCGGCCTGGCGCCCCGACACCGCACCGGAGGACGAGGATCCCCATGCCTTCTCCGGTTTCGCGGGCGTGGGGCGTACGGCGTGAGCGCGGAGCCGGACGGGCCGGAGGACAGACTGCGGCGGTTCGCGACGATCTGGAGCCGGGCCGTGTTCCCGGTGACCTCGACGTCGTCGACCCGGCCGGAGTTCGAGGAGCAACTGCTGCCGCTCGCCGGGCGGTTGAGTGACGCGCTGCGGGCCAGGACCTTCGACGCGGACGAGGGCCGGGCGGTGGGCGCCGCCCTCGTCACCGCGCACTGCACCGACCCGGAGGCGCTCAGCCGCTCGCTGGACTGCGTCGACGCCTACCTCGTGCTGTACTGCGGCGGCTCCGGGGACCAACAGGACCTGCGGGTCCGCGCGTCGCGGCTGCAGCACGCCATGGCCGCCGGGTTCGCACAGGCGCTGCGTGAGCGGACGCTGGCCGAGCAGGAGGCGATCTCCGCGGCCGCCCTGAAGGCGCAGGGCGTGGTGGCGCAGGCCCTGCACGCGACCGAGGCCCGCTTCCGCGCGGTCTTCGAGGGCGCGGCCATAGGAATCGGCATCGCCGACCTCGAAGGCAACATCCTCCAGGTCAACGGCGCGCTGCAGCGCATGTTCGGTCTCTCCGAGCAGGCCATGCGCAGCCGCAACGTCATGGAGTGGACGCATCCCGAGGACGCGCCCCAGACCTGGCGGCTCTACGACGAACTCGTCTGCGGCGAGCGCGAGCACTACCACGTCGAAAAGGCATTCTCCCGCCCCGACGGAACGGTCCTGTGGACCAACCTCACGGTCTCCCTGCTGCGCGACGCGGACGGCAACCCGCAGTACCAGCTGGCCCTCATGGAGGACACCACCGAGCGCCGGCTGCTCAACCTCCGCCTGCGCTACGAGGCCACGCACGACGCCCTGACCGGGCTGCCCAACCGCACCTTCTTCTTCGAACGCCTGGAGAAGGCGCTGGGCGCCGGCCAGGGCCAGCGGTTCGGTCTGTGCTACCTCGACCTGGACGGGTTCAAGACGATCAACGACAGCCTCGGTCACGCGGCCGGCGACCGGCTGCTCGTCGAGGTCGCCGACCGGCTGCAGTCCTGCACCACCGCACCCGGCGAGATGGTCGCGCGCCTGGGCGGCGACGAGTTCGTGGCGCTGACCACCGGCCCCGAGACCGAGCGCGAGGTCGACGAACTCGCCGCCCGCATCATGAACGCGCTGGTCGCCCCCATCAGCGTCGACGGCCGGGAGCTGACCGTGCGCGGCAGCATCGGCATCGTCGAGGGCCCGGCCGGGGAACGCAGCCCGGCGGAGGTGCTGCGCAGCGCCGACATCACCATGTACCGGGCCAAGTCGGCGGGCGGCAACCGCTTCGAGCTCGCCGACCCGGAGGCCGACGCCCGCGCCATCACCCGGCACGGGCTGACCACGGCGCTCCCGACGGCCCTGGACCGGGGCGAGTTCTTCATCGAGTACCAGCCGCTGGTCCACCTCGGCGACGGCAGCGTCCGCGGCGCCGAGGCCCTGGTGCGCTGGCTGCACCCGCAGCACGGCGTCCTCGGCCCGGACCGCTTCATCCCGCTCGCCGAGCACACCGGCCTGATCGTCCCGCTGGGCCGCTGGGTCCTCGAGCAGTCGGTACGGCAGGCCCGTGACTGGCGCGAACGGCACGCCGACGCGGGCCCGTTGAGGATCAACGTCAATCTCTCTCCCTGCCAGCTCACCCACCCCGGTCTGGTCCAGGACACCGTCGACATCCTGGAGCGCACGGGCATCGAACCCGACGCGCTCTGCCTGGAGGTCACCGAGTCGGCGTTGATCGGCGCGGACGACGACCTGCTCAAGCCGCTGCGCCGGCTCGCCGAGATGGGTGTCGACATCGCCCTGGACGACTTCGGCACCGGCTACTCCAACCTCGCCAACCTGCGCCGCCTCCCGGTGAGCATCCTCAAGCTGGACCGCTCCTTCACCCAGAGCATGCAGCAGTTCCCGGCGGACCCCGTCGACCTCAAGATCGTGGAGGGTATCGTTTCACTGGCCCACAGCCTGAACCTCACGGTGACGGTGGAGGGCGTGGAAACGGGCGCCCAGGCCGAACAGCTCCGGATACTCGGCTGCGACACGGCCCAGGGCTGGTACTACGCCCGCCCCGGCCCGCCGGACCGCCTGCACGAGCTGGCACTGGTGGACGCGACGGGCTGACGCAGGGCCGGCGGCTAGCCCGCGTCCTTTCGAACGGAGGGGGCCTGGTACAAACATCGCGCCAACAGCGTTACCTACTGGCCGACCGGATCGGTGCCGGGGGGATGGGGGAGGTGTGGCGCGCCCACGACGAGCGGCTGCGCCACGAGGCGCCGACAAGCTGATCACCGGTCTCGGACCTCCGGCCGGTCGGCGTCCTCGGTTCCTGGTGCGGCGGCTTCCCGCCGGCCGGCGTCCTCGGACCCGGGCTCCGCGGCGCCGGTCCGTCCCGGCTGGCTGAACCCCGCCAGGTCCCGACGTCCGGAGCCGCCCCGGCGGGTGCGTGCTGCCTCGTCCGCTCCGTCGTCCCGCTCGCGATCCCGGGGTGAAGAACCCCTCACGGTGGCGGCGATCATGCTGGTGGTGACGACCCTCACGCTGCCCTGGTGGGCGGCCCTCGTGCTCACCATTCGGGAGCGGAACGGCGGTGCATATCGCGACCGTCCGGCGCGCGAACCGTTACCGCGCCCCGGGCCGGTGACCGGACGGCGGCTCAGCGTTCCAGCAGCATCCGCTGGAGTTCCCGGGCCGCCCGCGGCGGAGCCACATCGCTGCGGTGTGCCAGTGCGATCGTCCGGTGCAGGCCCGGCCGGGCCAGCGGCGTCACCCGTAGGCCGCGTCCCGACCGCGCGGCCACCATCCTCGGTACGACGGCCACGCCCAGCCCCGCCCGCACGAACCCCAGCACCGCGTCCATCTCCCCGCCCTCCACCGCGAAATCCGGCTCGAACCCGGCGGAGCGGCACGCGGCGACGGTCAGTTCCCGCAGGTCGTAGCCGTGCCGGAACATCACCAGGCGTTCGCCCTCCAGGTCGGCGATGCGGATCCCGCGCTGCCCCCGGCCCGGCCTGGGGGAGTCCGGGGACGACACCACGACCAGGTCCTCCCGCAGCAGCTCGACCGTGGTCAGCGCCGGGGACGGCGTGGGCAGCGGCAGGACGACGAGGGCCAGGTCGAGGGCGCCGCGCGCCAGTTCCCGTACGAGATCGTGCGAGCCGCTCTCCTCGATGAGCAGCTGGATGCCGGGATAGCGGTCGTGGAAGGCGCGCAGCACGTCCGGCAGCAGACCCGTGCACAGACTCGGGGTCGCGCCCAGCCGGATCCGGCCGCTGCGCAGCTGCACCAGCTCCTGCACCTCGTGCCGCGCCGTGTCCGCGTCGGCGAGGATACGGCGGGCCAGCGGCAGCAGGGCCTCGCCCGCGTCGGTGAGCGTGATGTTGCCGCGCGCCCGCAGGAACAGATCGGCGCCCAACTCCCGCTCCAGCGCCTTGATCTGCTGCGACAACGACGGCTGCGCGACATGCACGAGATCCGCGGCCCGGGTGAAGTGCCGGGTCTCCGCGACCGCCACGAAGTACTGGAGCTGCTGGAACTGCACCCAGCCATCATAGGGGTCTCATAGGGGTTTCCTATCGAAACGAGCCGGACCATGTCTTGGACCGATGGGGCCGTTCGGCCCTAGCGTCCATGTACATGGCTCTGGCAACGCGGACGGACCGACGGCCGTCCATCGCACGCACCGTGTGGGACAGCTCCGTCGGCAAGAAGACCGTGATGGCGGTCAGCGGCGTGATCATGCTGCTGTATCTGGTCGCCCACATGATCGGCAACCTGAAGATCTACTTCGGCGCGGGCGAGTTCAACGCCTACGGCCACTGGCTGCGCACGGTCGGCGAGCCGTTCATGCACTACGAGTGGACGCTCTGGCTCATCCGCGTCGTGCTGGTCGTCGCCGTCGTCGCCCACGCGGTCTCGGCGTACCAGCTCAGCCGCCGCGACATCAGGGCACGGCCCAGCAAGTACGTGCACAAGAAGCCGCGGGCCAGTTACGCGACGCGCACCATGCGCTGGGGCGGGATCATCCTCGGCCTGTTCATCGTCTGGCACGTCCTCGACCTGACGACCGGCACCGTGCACCCGGGCGGCTTCCAGGAGGGCCACCCGTACCAGAACGTGGTCGACACCTTCTCCACCTGGTACGGCAACGTCATCTACATCGTCGCGATGCTCGCCCTCGGCCTGCACATCCGGCACGGCTTCTGGAGCGCCGCCCAGACCCTCGGCGTCGGCAGCCGCACCCGCGACCGCGCCCTGAAGACCGTCGCAGGCGTCCTCGCGCTGCTGCTCACGGCCGGTTTCATCGCCGTACCCGTGGGCGTCATGACCGGAGTGGTGAGCTGACATGACCTCGTACACCGACTACTCGACCGGCGAACCCGTCGTCGACACCAAGGCCCCGTCCGGCCCCGTCAACGAGCGCTGGGACAAGCGCCGTTTCGAGGCCAAGCTGGTCAACCCGGCCAACCGGCGCAAGCACACCGTCATCGTCGTCGGCACCGGCCTCGCGGGCGGCTCCGCGGGCGCCACCCTCGCCGAACAGGGCTACCACGTCGTCCAGTTCTGCTACCAGGACTCGCCCCGGCGGGCCCACTCGATCGCCGCGCAGGGCGGCATCAACGCCGCGAAGAACTACCGCAACGACGGCGACTCCATCCACCGGCTGTTCTACGACACCGTCAAGGGCGGCGACTTCCGGGCACGGGAGTCCAACGTCCACCGGCTCGCGCAGATCTCGGTCGAGATCATCGACCAGTGCGTGGCACAGGGCGTGCCCTTCGCACGGGAGTACGGCGGGCTGCTCGACACCAGGTCCTTCGGCGGTGTCCAGGTCTCGCGGACCTTCTACGCCCGGGGCCAGACGGGTCAGCAGCTGCTGCTCGGCGCGTACCAGGCGCTGTCCCGGCAGATCGCCGCCGGAAACGTGGAGATGCATCCCCGTACCGAGATGCTCGACCTGATCGTCATCGACGGGCGGGCCCGCGGAATCGTCGCCCGGGACCTGATCACCGGCACGATCGACACGTACTTCGCGGACGCCGTCGTACTGGCGAGCGGCGGCTACGGCAACGTCTTCTACCTGTCGACGAACGCCATGAACTCCAACGCCACCGCCATCTGGCGAGCCCACCGGCGCGGCGCCCACTTCGCCAACCCCTGCTTCACCCAGATCCACCCGACCTGCATTCCGCGCACCGGCGACCACCAGTCCAAGCTCACGCTGATGAGCGAGTCGCTGCGCAACGACGGCCGGATCTGGGTACCCAAGGCGAAGGGCGACGACCGGCCGGCGAACCGGATCCCCGAGGACGAGCGCGACTACTACCTGGAGCGCATCTACCCGTCCTTCGGCAACCTGGTCCCGCGTGACATCGCCTCCCGCGCCGCGAAGAACGTCTGCGACGAGGGCAGGGGCGTCGGGCCCGGCGGGCAGGGCGTCTACCTGGACTTCGCCGACGCGATCAAGCGCATGGGCCGCAAGCCCGTCGAGGCCAAGTACGGCAACCTCTTCGACATGTACCAGCGGATCACCGACGAGGATCCGTACGAGGTGCCGATGCGGATCTACCCGGCCGTGCACTACACGATGGGCGGGCTGTGGGTCGACTACGACCTCCAGACCACCGTCCCCGGCCTGTTCGCGATCGGCGAGGCCAACTTCTCCGACCACGGCGCCAACCGGCTCGGCGCGTCGGCGCTGATGCAGGGGCTGGCCGACGGGTACTTCGTACTGCCGGCGACGATCAACGACTACCTGGCCCGCAACCCGCACCACGAGGCGGTCACCGCCGAACACCCCGTCGTACAGGACGTGCTGGCGGAGACCGAGGACCGGCTGAGCCTGCTTCTCGCCGTCGACGGGGACCGTACGCCCGACTCCTTCCACCGTGAACTCGGCGAACTGATGTGGGAGTTCTGCGGCATGGCCCGCACCGACGCCGGACTGCGCAAGGCGCTGGAGCGGATTCCGCAGATCCGCGAGGAGTTCTGGCGGCGCATCAAAGTCCCGGGCACCGGCGAGGAGTTCAACCAGTCCCTGGAGAAGGCCAACCGCATGGTCGACTACCTGGAGCTCGCCGAGCTCATGTGCCTCGACGCACTGCACCGCGCCGAGTCCTGCGGCGGCCACTTCCGGGAGGAGTCCCAGACGCCCGACGGTGAAGCCGCGCGCCGGGACGACGAGTTCGCGTACGCGGCCGCCTGGGAGTTCACCGGCACCGGCGAGGCGCCGACCCTGCACAGGGAAGACCTGGTCTTCGAGTACGTCCACCCCACTCAGCGGAGCTACGCATGAAGCTCACCCTGCGCGTCTGGCGGCAGCAGAACGCCGACGCCGACGGCGCCATGTCCACGTACGAGGTGGACGGGATCTCCTCCGACATGTCGTTCCTGGAGATGCTCGACACTCTCAACGAGGAACTCATCCTGCGCGGTGAGGACCCGGTCGCCTTCGACCACGACTGCCGTGAGGGCATCTGCGGTGCGTGTTCGCTCGTCATCAACGGCGATGCGCACGGGCCCGAGCGCACGACCACCTGTCAGCTGCACATGCGGTCCTTCAAGGACGGCGACACGATTGATGTCGAGCCGTGGAGGGCGTCCGCGTTCCCGGTGATCAAGGACCTGGTGGTGGACCGGACGGCGTTCGACCGGATCATCCAGGCCGGTGGGTACATCACGGCGCCGACGGGAGCCGCGCCGGAGGCGCATGCCACGCCGGTGCCGAAGCCTGATGCCGACCTCGCCTTCGAGCACGCCGAGTGCATCGGGTGCGGGGCGTGTGTGGCGGCCTGTCCGAACGGGGCGGCGATGCTGTTCACGTCGGCCAAGGTGAATCACTTGAATGTGCTGCCGCAGGGGGCGCCTGAGCGGGAGACGCGGGTGCTGGACATGGTGGCCCAGATGGATGAGGAGGGGTTCGGTGGGTGCACGTTGGCGGGGGAGTGTGCCACTGCCTGTCCTAAGGGGATTCCGTTGGTGTCCATCACCAGCATGAACAAGGAGTGGCTGCGGGCTACTCGGAAGGTCGCCAAGCAGCGGTAGCGCCGCGCTTCAGTGAACGTTCGCCGGTCGGTGCGGACGGGCGGGGCCGGGAGTGGTGCTCTTTCCCGGTCCCGTCTCGCGTTGTCCGCCCCTGGCATTCAGCATCCCCACATCCGCTCTCCTGGCACTGGTTACTCGGCGGTCAGCCGGCCTCGGAAGAACAGGGGCGACAGCGCTTACGTCCCCACGCTGTCCGCCGCCTTCGCCGCACCCGGCCCGTTTCCAGGAGAGAGCCATGACCGGCGTAACCACCCTCGACCGTCCCCCGCAGTCCGCCGCTCCCACCCGCTACACCGTCTCCCTCGCCCGCGACGAGGCCGACGTGCGTGCCGCGCAGCGGCTGCGGCACGACGTGTTCGCGGGGGAGATGGGCGCCCTGCTGCCGACCCCGCAGCCGGGGTACGACATCGACGCCTTCGACGCCTACTGCGACCACCTGCTCGTGCACGACACGACGACCGGGCAGGTCGTCGGCACGTACCGCCTGCTGCCGCCGGAGCGCGCCGCGGTCGCCGGGCGGCTGTACTCGGAGGGCGAGTTCGACCTCACCCGGATCGACGCGCTGCGTCCGAGCCTCGTCGAGGTCGGCCGTTCCTGCGTCCACCCCGGCCACCGGGACGGCGCCGTCATCGGCCTCATCTGGGCCGGCATCGCCCGCTACATGGTCGACCGGGGCCACGAGTGGCTGGCCGGCTGCTGCTCCATCCCGCTCGGTGACGGCGGCGCGCTCGCGTCCGCGACCTGGGAGCGGGTGCGGGGCACGTACCTGGCGCCGGAGGAGTACCGCGTACGCCCGCTGCTGCCGTGGACGCCGGGGGAGCCCGCCGCCGCGACGCGTACCGGGCTGCCCGCCCTGCTCCGCGGGTACCTCCGGCTCGGGGCGATGGTGTGCGGCGAGCCCGCGCACGACCCGGAGTTCGGGGTCGCCGACCTGTATGTGCTGCTGCCTATGAGCCGGGTCAACCAGCGCTATCTGCGGCACTTCCTCTCCCTCATCCCGGCCCGATGAGCGTCTGGCTGCCCAGCGCGCCCTGCACGCCGGGGGTATGTGTGGAGGCGGCGGGGTCCGTCACGGCCGCCCCGCGTGCGGTGCTGCGGCTCGTGGCCGTCGTGGCGCTGGTGCTCGCCGGGGTCGTGCTGGCGCCGTTCAGTGCGTGGATCCCGGCGGGCGTGGTGCGGTGGTGGTGCCGGTGGATCGTGCGGGCCGCGGGGGTGCGGGTCCGGATGACCGGTGCCGCCGCGGTGCCCAGCGGGGGGCTGCTCCTCGTCGCCAACCACATCTCGTGGCTGGACATACCCCTGCTCGGCGCCGTACGCCCCGCCCGGATGCTGGCCAAGACCGAGATCCGGCAGTGGCCGGTCGCCGGGGCGCTGGCCGAGCGCGGCGGTGTCCTGTTCATCGAGCGGGACCGGCTGCGCGCGCTCCCCGGCACGGTCGCCCGTGTCGCGGGGGCGCTGCGCGCCGGGCAGGCGGTGGCTGTGTTCCCCGAGGGCAGTACCTGGTGCGGCCGTGCCCAGGGGCGTTTCCGCCGGGCGGTCTTCCAGGCCGCACTGGACGCCGGGGTCCCCGTGCAACCGGTGCGCCTGCGGTACCGCATCGCCGGGGGAGCGCCCAGCACGGCGCCCGCCTTCGTCGGCGAGGACACGCTGTTCGCCTCGCTGTGGCGGGTGGCGACGGCCCGCGACCTGGTCGCCGAGATCGAGGTCCGGGACCCGGTCCCGCCGGGCCGCCACTGCGACCGCCGTTCCCTCGCCCGGGCCGCCGAGACGTCCGCGCTACCGAGGACGCATCAGGAGCAGATCCTCGCCCCAGTCGTCCAGCACCGCACCGTGCCCGGCCGCACGGGCCGCCGCCTCCACCCGGGCGAACAGCCCGCGCTGGACCTCGACCTCGCCGCTCGCCGAGATCCGGTCCACGGCCCGCAGCAGGGTGTCGCTGTCCCAGCCGGGCAGCGGATACCGGGCGAGCTCCCAGCGTAGGTACTTGTTGTACGGACGAGGTCGGCGATCCAGGGCGAAGAGCACCTCGAGGAGGTGGCCCATGCTGTCGGCGGCGTCGAGCCGGGCGGCGAGCGCCTCTCCGTCACGGTCGTTCTTCAGGGACCGGTAGAGGGAGTTGGCGTAGGCGTCGAGCCACCCGCCGACGGCCCGGAACGCCTCGTCGGCACCCAGCCGCGCCTTGGCGGCCAGGATCTCGCCGATCCCGCCCTCGAGCCGGTCCAGCACGACCCGCGCCCTGGCCAGGGCGTACCGCTCGAAGCCCGGCATCCCGGCGGCCCGGAACCCGGCGAGCGAGACGATCACCAGGTCCAGCTGTGGCGTGCGATGGCCGCCGAAGCGTCGCAGATCCGTCTCGGCACCGTCCGCGAGGACGACGTACAGGTCGTGGTCGGAGTGCTCGGTGGTCATGCCGTCGTGGGCCCGCGAGCCCTTGAGGACGAGACCGACGACGGCGGGATCGGCGGACGCGTGTGCGACGAACGCGTCATAGGTGAGGGGGTGTTGCTGTGCGGTCATGGTGTGATCTCCGGTGGAAGGGCCGTGGGCATGCCTGCCGGGGCGGCGTCTACGAAGAAGGGTCGTCGGGCAGTGCTCGTGCCAGATACGGCGCCGTAACGCTCCCCCCGACCCGGGCCACCTCCCCCGGCGGTCCCGCCGCCACGATCCGTCCGCCCGCGTCGCCGCCGCCCGGGCCCAGGTCGATCACCCAGTCCGCGCCCGCCACGACCGCCATGTCGTGCTCGACGACGATGACGGTGTGCCCGGCGTCGACCAGGCCGTGCAGCTGGCGCATCAGGACCTCGGTGTCGGCCGGGTGGAGGCCGGTCGTGGGCTCGTCGAGGAGGTAGAGGGTGTGGCCGCGGCGGGCGCGCTGGAGTTCGCTCGCCAGTTTGATGCGCTGGGCCTCGCCGCCGGACAGCTCGGTCGCGGGCTGGCCGAGGCGGAGGTAGCCGAGGCCCACGTCCATGAGCGTGCCGAGGCTGCGGGCGACGGGCGGGGTGTCCGCGAAGAAGTCCGCCGCCGCTGCCACCGTGAGGTCGAGGACCTGCGCGATGTTCCGCCCCCGGTACGTCACTTGGAGGGTGTCTGGGTGGTAGCGGGCGCCGCCGCAGTCCGGGCACGGCGCGTACGTGCTCGGCAGGAAGAGGAGCTCGACGCTGACGAAACCCTCGCCCTGGCAGGTCTCGCAGCGCCCGCCGGCGACATTGAAGGAGAACCGGCCGACACCGTAACCGCGTGCGCGTGCCTCGTCGGTGGCCGCGAACACCTTGCGTACGACGTCGAAGAGACCGGTGTAGGTGGCCAGGTTCGAGCGTGGGGTGCGGCCGATCGGTTTCTGGTCGACGGAGACCAGGCGGCCCACGCCGTCCAGGTCCTCCGTGATCTCACCGATGAGCGTGGACTTCCCGGAGCCCGAGACGCCGGTGACCGTGGTGAACAAGCCGAGCGGGAACTCGGCGGTCACGCCCCGCAGGTTGTGCCGGGTGACCGGGCCGACCTTCAACTGGCCCCGGGGCGTGCGGACGTGGCGTACGGGTGTGGGGGAGTGGTCGAAGAGGAAGCGGGCCGTCGCCGACTCCGCGACGGTGGCCAGTTCCGCCACCGGGCCGCTGTGCAGCACCCGCCCGCCGTGCTCGCCGGCCCGCGGACCCACATCCACCAGCCAGTCGGCGCCGCGCACGACGTCGAGGTGGTGCTCGACGACGAACACCGTGTTCCCCGCCGCCTTCAACCGCGCCAGCACCGTGAGCAGGGCCTCCGTGTCCGCCGGGTGCAGCCCGGCGGACGGCTCGTCGAGGACGTACACCACCCCGAAGAGCCCGGAACGCAACTGGGTCGCGAGCCGCAGGCGTTGCAGTTCGCCCGCCGAGAGGGTGGGGGTCGCGCGGTCCAGGCTCAGATAGCCGAGGCCGAGCTCGACGACCGGGGCGATACGGGACCTCAGGTCGTCGGTGAGGACACGGGCCGCCTCCGAGGTGCCGTGGAGCGTGGCGGCCAGCTCCAGCAGGGGGAGTGCCGCCAGTTCCGCGATCGTCCGGCCCCCGACGGTCACCGCCAGCGCCTCGGGCCGCAGCCTGCTGCCGCCGCACGCCGGGCAGGGCGCCGCGGCCAGGAAGCGCTCCGCCTTGGCCCGCAGGGTCTGGCTCTTGGAGTCCGAGAAGGTCTTCATCACGTACCGGTGGGCGCTCATGTACGTGCCCCGGTACGGCCGTTGGATACGGTCGGCGTCCCGCACCGGGTGCACGGTGACGACCGGCTGCTCGTCGGTGAAGAGGATCCACTCCCGCTGCCCGGGGGGCAGTTCGCGCCAGGGCCGGTCCACGTCGTACCCGAGTGTGTCGAGGATGTCGCGCAGGTTCTTGCCCTGCCAGGCCCCCGGCCACGCGGCGATCGCGCCCTCACGGATCGACAGCGCCGGGTCGGGGACCAGCAACTCCTCGGTCGTACGGTGAACTTGGCCCAGCCCGTGGCACTCGGGGCAGGCCCCGGCCGCCGTGTTGGGGGAGAACGCGTCCGAGTCGAGCCGCTCGGCGCCCGGCGGATAGTCGCCGACCCGCGAGAACAGCATCCGCAGGGAGTTCGAGAGGTTGGTGACCGTGCCGACGGACGACCGGGACGTCGGCGCCGACCGGCGCTGCTGCAACGACACCGCAGGGGGCAGACCGGTGATCTCGCCGACCTTCGGCGCCCCGACCTGATGGATCAGCCTGCGCGCATACGGCGCGACCGACTCGAAGTACCGCCGCTGCGCCTCCGCGTAGATCGTCCCGAACGCCAGCGACGACTTCCCGGACCCCGAGACCCCTGTGAACACGGTCAACACGTCCCGCGGGATGTCGACGTCCACACCCTTGAGATTGTGCTCGCGGGCGCCACGGACACGGACGTACGGATCGTGGGGATCGTGCATGAGAGCGAGCTCCAGGGAGATCTTCGGGACAAACCCCGCAATCCTATGCGAGCGTGCCTCGCCGGAGGCCGTCAGGGACCGAAGGTCCACACATTGCCGACCGGACGCCCGTCGCGCCGCAGCACCGTGCCGAGCAGGTCGGTGAGCTCCTCCTCGACCTCGGCCACGAGGTCCGTGCCGAAGACGCAGAAGGAGTCCTCCTGCCAGTTGCCGAAGGTGCCCATGCGGAGGTCGCCGGTGACCTGGATGATGTGCTCGTCGACGAGGTAGGGCCACCCTGTCCAGGGCGGCTGGCCCGGCCCGCCGACGCGCAGGGGCTCGCTGCGCGAGCCGCTGATGAACCACTTCAGGCAGTACAGCCGGTCACCGGGCCGGGCACAGGCGCGTATCCCGCGCGCGATCACGTCGTTCACCCGCGCGAGCACGGGGTCGCGCGAGGTCTCGACGGCCATCGTGTGCCAGGTGACGGAGCCCGGCGGCTCGGCGATCCCCTGTGCCTTCGTCTCGTAGGTGACCTGGAACCGTTCCTCGAACCGCTTCCAGACGTCGTCGTGCTCCGGGTCGTCCAGCAGCTGCTTCGCCGGGCGTTCCCGGGCCGGTTCACCGGGTGGCGCCCAGCGGTACGTGGTGACCCGGCCGGCCTCCTGGAACCCGGCCGCGAGATGCACCGGTACGAGCTCGCCGCTCGCCTCGGCCACCAGGAGCGGCTTGCCGGACCACCCCCGGGACGCCCAGGCCGCCGCCGCGCGCAGCAACCCGGGGTGCGGCGCGGTGATCCCGCCGATCGAGGCGAAGTCCGTGCCGGACACCCGCTCCAGCCAGACCGCGTCCACGACGTTCCCGTCGCGCTCGACGCCCAGGACGTTCATGTCGGCCTCCTCGACGCGCGCGATCCCGTCGGCCGCCAGCTCCCGGAGTGGTCTGCGCTGCTCGGGGGCGGCCGCGGCGAGCTGGTGGAACGACTCGCGTTTCTCGTGTCCGAGGCCCAGCCAGTACGGCCGTATGCGCGTGCGCGCCTCCGTGTCGTCGTCCGTCGTCGGTGGGGCAGGTACGTCGGCGGCGTGGGCGAGGAGCAGGGAACGCGACGGGCCCGGCGTGAACCCCGCGGCCCGCAGCGCCTCGGCGAGCCGCGGCGTGTCGTGCGCGTACACCTTCCACTCCACCGGCTCCGTGCGCCCGGCGAAGACCTCCTGCTGCCGCCGGACCAGACCCTCCAGATCCGCCACGCCGGCGAGGTCCCGGTGGTCCACGACCCCGTGTGTGCCGTAGTGGACGCGGACGAGCGGTCCGTCCTCCTCGGCGACCAGGGCCCAGGCGTAAGGCAGCCCCTTTGGGACGCGCCCGCGCAGCTGGGTCTCGTACGCGGTGAGCAGCGTGGCGGCGGCAGCGGTCACTCAGTGGCCTTCCCTCGGTTCACGATGCCGGCGAGCCGCCGGTAGGAGTCCAGCAGCGCCGCACGGTCGTATGTGCTGGTGGTGACGAGGATCTCCTGTGCGCCCGTCTCCTTCAACACCGTTTCCAGCTCGTGCGCGACCTGTTCCTCGGTGCCGGCGATGTGGCCGGTGAGGCCGGACTCGTAGAAGCCCAGTTCCTTGCCGGTCATCGTGAGCGACTCGATGCGCTCGGCCGGCGGGAGCGGCGGGAAGGTGCCGTGTGTGCGCGAGTACGCCATCGACCAGGCCTCCGGGATCAGCAGCCGCCGGGCCCGGTCGGGGGTGGCGGCCACGGCGATGTTGCCGGAGATGACGACATAAGGCTCCGATGCCCAGGGGGAGGGGCGGAAGTGGGCGCGGTAGTGGTCGATGCCGTGCCGCATCCGGTCGCGGTTCCGGAGGTCGCCGATGACCATCGGCAGGCCCGCGCGGGCCGCGATCGCCGCGCCCTCGCCCATCGCGAGGACGAAGGGCGGCACGGTCAGGCCCTCGGCGGGTCGGGCGTGCACGCCGGTCGGGGAGGTGCCGCGGAACCAGCCGAGCAGCTCGTCGAGCTGGCCCGCGAAGTCGCCGGCGTCGTCCTTGTCCCGGCCCAGGGCCTTGCGCACCCCGTCCGTGAAGCCGACCGAACGCCCCAGGCCCATGTCGATCCGCCCGGGGAAGAGGGACTCCAGCACCCCGAACTGCTCGGCCACTACCAGAGGTTGATGGTTGGGCAGCATGACGCCGCCCGTGCCGACGCGGATCGTGCGCGTCCCGGCGGCCACGGCGGCGGCCAGCACGGTCGGCGCGGAGCCCGCGACGCCGGGCACCCCGTGGTGCTCCGAGACCCACACGCGGTGGTAGCCGAGGCCCTCCAGCTGCTGCGCCAGTCGTACGGTGTCGCGCAGTGCCTCGGCGTTCGTGTGCCCCTCGCGGGTGCGGGAACGGTCGAGGACGGAGAAGCGGGTCTCGGCGATCAGGGAGCTCACACGGGGTTCAACGCCGGGAGGCTCGTCGCATTCCCGGCGTCACCTGGCGTCAGTGCGCGGACACGGCGTGTTCGTGGTCGCAGGTGTCGTCGATGCCGTAGGTGTCCCAGGCGGGGAACGGGTCACCCGGCGGGAGGCTCTCGCCGGGTGCCATGAGGCAGTCGGCGAGGGCGGCCTGGAGTGCCTTCGCGTCCAACTGGGTGCCGATGAAGACCAGTTCCTGCGCGTACGGTGCGTCGTCGTCGCGGGCGGCCGACGGCTCGAAGCGGGCCACCGAGCCGGCCTGCGACCACAGGCCCGTCACGTGCGGGCGGCTGGCCAGGGTGAAGAAGCCCTTCGAGCGCAGGATCCGGCCGTGTCCGCCGCCGTCCAGCTCCTCGGTGACGAACGTCCACAACCGGTCGGGGTGGAAGGGGAGTCCGGAGCGGAAGACGGTGGAGGAGACGCCGTACTCCTCGGTCTCCGGGACATGGTCGCCGTTGAGCTCCCGCACCCAGCCCGGCGCCTGCTGCGCCCGCTCCAGGTCGAACAGCCGCGTGCCCAGCACCTCCTGGAGCTGGATCCGGCCGTGCATGGCCTCGACGATCCGGGCGGTGGGGTTGAGGCGTTCGAGGGCCGCCCGCAGCCGGGCCGCCGACTCCGCGTCCACCAGGTCCAGCTTGTTGAGCACGATGACGTCGGCGAACTCGATCTGGTCCACGAGGAGGTCGCTGACCGTGCGTTCGTCGTCCTCGAACGGCGCGAGGCCGCGCTCGGCCAGTTCGTCGCCGTTCGCCAGCTCGGGCAGGAAGTTGGCGGCGTCCACGACCGTGACCATGGTGTCCAGCAGGGCGACGTCGTCGAGGGTGGCGCCGTCGTCGCGGGCGAAGGCGAACGTGGCTGCCACTGGCATCGGTTCGGAGATGCCCGACGATTCGATGAGGAGATGGTCGAAGCGGCCCTCGCGGGCGAGCCGGTCGACCTCCTCCAGCAGGTCGTCGCGGAGCGTGCAGCAGATGCAGCCGTTGGTCATCTCGACCAGACGTTCCTCGGTCCGCGACAGGGCGGCCTCGCCGCCGCGCACCAGCGCGGCGTCGATGTTGACCTCGCTCATGTCGTTGACGATGACGGCGACCCGCAGGCCCTCGCGGTTGGCGAGGACATGGTTGAGCAGGGCCGTCTTGCCCGCCCCGAGGAAACCGGACAGGACGGTGACGGGCAGGCGGCGGTCGTACGGCATCGGGGCTCAGCCCTCGGGGCGCAGCAGCCCGCGCTCGTACGCCTTGACCAGGTTCTGCGGCACCAGGTGGCTGACGCCCTCGATCGTGACGGGCACCAGTTGCGGCGTGCTGGCCTTCCACTGCGCGCGGCGGTGGCGGGTGTTGCTGCGGGACATCTTCCGCTTGGGGACAGCCATGGCGAACCTCCTCGGTGGGTGAACACCGAGGACGCTACATGAAAATGGATCCCATTAACAATTGGCCGGGATGTCCGGCAGGTGCTCAGCGGCGGGAGCGGACCTTTCCCTCCCGCGGCGGGCTGATGAACTGCAACTCCAGCGTCACCGGCGGCTCGGCGACGCCCGGCCCGCCCGCCGCCGCCCACTCCGCGAGCTCCTCGGTGCTGGCGTCGTCCATGGCGAACCCGATCCAGGTGGCCCGCCCGCCGGCCCGGCGCCCGGCGGCCGAGGGGCGGACGACGATGACGTTCGCCTGGTCGCAGGGGCCCAGACAGTCGGTCGTACGGACCTGGAAACCGCCCTCTGCCGCGGCGGCCCGCAGTCGTTCCAACTGCCAGGCGTGGTCGGCGCCGGGGAGCTTGCGGGCGTTGCCGCAGCAGCAGCCCCGGCAGACGACGAGGGTGCACGGTTGGTGCCGGGCGGCGCCGGTCAGGATCGTACGAGGAGGCATGACAGAAGCATGCGGTGTACGCGGTGCGCGCCGGGCACGGGGGTGGGCGTACGGTGCCTCACTCCTTGGCGCCCACCAGCATCCGCACCTCGAACTCCTCGTAGGGCGACGCCTCTTCCTGGCGCGGGCTGGGGCTCAGCACGGTGCCGAGCCAGCCGAGGAGGAAGCCCGCCGGGATGGAGACGATGCCCGGGTTCTGCAGCGGGAACCAGGCGAAGTCGGCGTCCGGGTAGAGCGAGTTCGGCGTGGCGGACACGACGGGGGAGATCAGCACCAGCAGGACCGAGCAGAACAGACCGCCCCAGAGGCTGAGCAGTGCCCCCTGGCCGGTGAAGCGCCGCCAGAAGAGGGTGTACACGATCGTCGGCAGGATCGCGGACGCCGCGATGGCGAAGGCGAGGAAGGCCAGCGTCGCGGTGTTGGTCCCCCAGGAGACGAGCGCGAGCAGCATGCCGAGGACACCCACCACGACCGCGGAGAGGCGGGCGACGGCCAGCTCCTCCCGCTCGCTGGCCCGGCCCTTGCGGATCACCTCGCCGTACAGGTCGTGGGCGAGGGACGTGGCCGCGGCGAGCGTGAGACCGGCCGCGACGGCGAGCAGGGTGACGAAGGCCAGGCAGGACAGCAGGGCCGTCAGGATGCCGCCGCCGAGCGCGTTGGCGAGGAGCAGGACGGCGGCGTCGCCCTTGTGGTCCGTGTTGGCGATGGACTCCCGGCCCACCACCGCGGTGGCGCCGAGCCCGAGGATGCCGGCCGCCAGACAGACCAGGCCGACCAGGCCCACCGCCCACACGACGGAGGAGCGCAGTACGTCGACCTTGCGTGGGGCCAGCAGGCGCATCAGCACATGGGGGAGCGCGGACAGGCCGAGGACGATGGCCAGTTGCAGGCTGAAGAAGTCGAGCTTGCTGGTGGCGCTGGCACCGTAGCGCAGCCCGGGTTCGAGGAAGGCGGTGCCGGTCCCGCTGTGGTTCGCGGCCGCGGCCAGCAGGGCGTTGGGGTTCCAGTCGAAGCGGTGGAGCACCATCACCGCGGTGACCGTCACGCCCGCCACCAGCATCACGGCCTTGATGATCTGGATGACCGTGGCGCCGGGCATGCCGCCGATGGCGGCGTACACGATGACGATCGTGCCGATCACGATCACGCACAAGGTGCGGGTGGTGGCGCTGGGTGCGCCGGTGAACTGGGTCAACAGGGCGATGCTGCCGACGAGTTGGGCCACCAGGTAGAGGGTGGCGATGGTCAGTGTGCAGACGGCGAGGGCGAGCCGGGCCGGCCGGTGCAGCCGGGACAGGCGCAGGGCCAGTGTGTCGCCGAGGGTGAACCTGCCCGCCCGGCGCAGGGGTTCGGCGATCAGCAGCAGCACCATCATCCAGGCGACGACGGTGCCGCCCAGGTACATCAGCCCGTCGTAGCCGGTGAGGGCGACCAGTCCGGTGCTGCCCAGCAGGGTCGCGGCCGACAGGTAGTCACCGCACATGGCGAGGCCGTTGCGCAGCGGTGACATGGTGCGGTTGCCGAGGTAGAACTCGCTGATCTCGTCGCGCTGAGGGGCCGTCAGCAGCGCCATGAACAGGGTGACCACGACGACGGACAGGAACAGCACGAAGGTCAGCTGGAGACTGAAACGGTCGACGATGCCGGCGGAGGTGGTCACCACGTGCGGTACCCCCTCGAGCCGTGCGGAACGGCCTGGCCGGTGCCGCGGCGCGGCACGGTGGCGCGCGGTGGTCGGGCGTCGTGCGGATGGTGCCGTGACCGCAGGCCGCGGGCCAGCGGATCGACCCGGGTGCGCATGTGCCGGACGTAGCACCAGGCGGTCACGCCCATCACGGCGAACTGGCCGAGGCCCAGGGCGAGACCGAGTGTCAGGTGGCCGAGCAGGGGCTGGTTCATCAGGCCGGGGGCGAAGTGCGACAGCAGTACGTAGAGCAGGAACCCGCCGACGGACAGGATCGTCGCGCGGGTGCCGAAGTGGCGCTGGGCGCGGCGCAGGGAGCGGAATTCGGGATCGTCGGATATGCGTTGCGACGGTGCGGGTTCGTTATTCGGGGAGTTGTATGTGAACGAATTGTCGGACCATGGTGAAAATTCGGGCACAGGCGCACCTTCTTTGCTGCGTCATGCCGCGCACTCGGCTTCCGCATGCGCGCTTTGTGGGGGACTCGTGAATCCGAAGAGATCGGTTTTCGAAAACACGTGGTTGCGTCGGAGGTCGGAGTATGGCAGTGGCGTCTTTTAACTATCAACTGCCCAGGTGAGGTGGGGTGCTTGCGTGGCGCATTTACACCCCCGTCCTTTGTGCGCGCTGCTGCCCTGCCTGCAGAGAAGAGCTCTTCGGTGAATAGTCCGTACCATTTCTTTCGGTCGGACTGTCTCAAACGCATCGCATGGGAGACGGTCCGGTCGGGCGGCTCTAGAACCGGGCGCCGACGGCGGCCCCGTTGCGCGGCACGAGGAATGACGGCGCCGACGGCAGCGAACCGTCGGCACCACGCGCGCCGGTGATCGCGGCGGGGTCCGTGCTCAGGACCGACGCGGCGTTCCAAGTCCCGCCCAGGTTCCATGAGTTGCCGCTGGCCACGGTCCCCGAGCCGACGGCGACGGCGCGGGCGTCGGCGACGGACAGGTTGCCGGTGAGGGTGGCCTTCCCGCCGGAGACGTCGGCGTCGAAGCCGGTGCCGGCGTTGCCGTAGGTGGTGTTGCGGTTCAGGATCATGGCGCCCGCGTTGCTGTTGTCCGTGACCCCGTGCGCCGCGTTCTTGAACGAGATGGTGTTGCGCAGGGTGTGTGCGACCGCCGGGGCCGGGCTGCCGCCGCCGAGTTTGAAGCCGTTTCCGTCGCCCGCGAAGTCGGGGAAGTCCCAGCGATTGAACCCGTTGCCGTACGCGACCGTGTTCTCTACCAGGATCGGGGAGGTGAACTTCCAGGCGTCGTAACCGTCGTCGACGTTGTTCCACAGCCGTGCGCCGCGCACGACATTGCCCGTGCCGCTGCCTTCCTTGATAGCCAGGCCGTCGGCGCTCTCGCCGTTCTTGCGCGGATCGCGGTTGCCGTAACTGTCAAGGTTCAGGATCTGGTTGTTGCCGGAGGCGCCCTGGAGCTGGAAGCCGGACTCGTAGTTGTCGTGGGTCTTCAAGCGGGCGAACACATTGCCGTTGCAGCCGTCGCAGTAGATGCCGTACGGCCCGTTGACGATCTCCAGGTCGGAGATCCGCCAGTACGAGGCCTCCTGGTGGATCGCTCCGCGCTCGGCCCGCGGGATGCTGCCGCCGACCGGCGTGTGGCTGGCGGGCAGTTGCTCGCCGTCCACGATCACGCGCTCGCCCTGGTAGGTGCCGAGGGTGATGGGCTGGGACGCGGTGCCCGACGTGGTGATGGTGATGTTGTCGGTGAGGGCGTACCTGCCGCCGCGTACGGCGATGGTGTCGCCGGGCTTGGCCAGGCCCACCGCCCGCTGGATGGTGCGCAGCGGCTGGGCGAGGGTGCCGGGCGCAGTGTCGTTGCCGTTGGTGGCCACGATGAGGGTCGTCGGTGCGGCGGCCGCCCCGCTCGCCGGGCCCAACACCGTCACCAGGGTCGCGCCGACCGCTGCCGCCGTCCGGATCGCCGTGTTGCGCATGAGGGCCTCCCGCCTCCGCCTGACTGCCATGTCGCAGAGCAGTGGGCGCCCGGGACGGGAAGGTTGCCGGGGTGGGGCCGTTCCGGGGTCCTCGCACTATGCCCGCCCGGGTCGCGTGGTCTGTCACCTCGCCGCGTTGCCGAAAAGCCCAGGTAGCTCCCCTACCAGGGCTCTCCGGCGCCTTGCGATGCACGGCACCAGACCACGCGACCTGATCGGACGCTCATAGTGCAAGGACCCCTTAGGGTGAGTATGTGACCGACAGCAGCAGACGGCCCCTCGCGGTGTTCGACCTGGACGACACACTCGCCGACACGGCCCATCGGCAGCGGTTCCTGGAGACCACACCGCGCGACTGGGACGCCTTCTTCGCGGCCGCGCCGCAGGACCCGCCCGTCGCGGAGGGCATCGCGCTGGCGCTGGAGAGCGCGCAGGAGTGCGAGGTCGTCTATCTGACCGGGCGGCCCGAGCGCTGCCGGCGCGACACACTCGACTGGCTCGCCGCGCAGGGGCTGCCCGAGGGGCGGGTCCACATGCGGCGCGACGCCGGGCGGGCGGGTGGGGGAAGAGGTGACCGCCGGCCCGCCCGGCGCACCAAGCTGGAGATCCTTCGCCGGCTCGCGAGGACCCGGGAGATCCGGGTCCTCGTGGACGACGACGAGCTGGTGTGCGAGGACGCCGAGTGGGCCGGCTTCACCGTCGTACGGGCCCGCTGGACCGCCCGGTCCGCCGCCCTGAAGGTCGCGCAGGAGCGGGAGGGGCGGACCTGAGGCCCCGGCGGCCCGTCAGTCGTCCTCCTCGAGCCGGAAGCCGACCTTCAGGCCCACCTGCCAGTGCGCGATCTGCCCCTCCTCGATCTGCCCCCGCACCTGGGTCACCTCGAACCAGTCCAGTTTGCGGAGGGTCTGCGAGGCCCGGGCGATGCCGTTGCGGACGGCCTGGTCGACACCCTCGGGCGAGGTGCCGACGATCTCCGTGACCCGGTAGGTGTGGTTCGTCATGCGGGTGCTCCTCTCCGTGCGACCATGGGTGTGTCACGCGTCACTCCACCGTGCCTCAGCCCGCCGCGGTCCGCGAGCCGTCGGTCACCGCACCACGCTCAGCGACAGCGCGAACCGGCCCTCGCCGTCCGTCCACCAGTGGGCCAGCTCCAGCCCCGCTGCGGACAGCTCGGTACGCACCCCCTCCTGCCGGAACTTCGCCGACACCTCCGTACGCATCTCCTCGCCCGCCGCGAAGTCGACGGCGAGGTCGAGCGCGGGCACCTTCACGGTCTGTGCCGTGCGGGAGCGCAACCGCATCTCGATCCACTCGTTCTCCGCGTCCCACAGGGCGACGTGGTCGAAGGCAGCGGGATCGAAGTCGGCGCCCAGCTCGCGGTCGATCACGGTCAGGACGTTCTTGTTGAAGGCGGCCGTCACCCCGGCCGCGTCGTCGTACGCCTCGACCAGGACCTTCTCGTCCTTCACCAGGTCCGTGCCGAGCAGCAGCGCGTCACCCGGCGACAGCAGGGCGCGGACCGAGGCCAGGAAGGCCGCGCGCTCCGCCGGCAGCAGGTTGCCGATCGTGCCGCCGAGGAACGCCAGCAACCGGGGACCCGGCGTGTCCGGCAGCGCGAGCCGGGCGGTGAAGTCGGCGATCAGGGCATGCACCTGGAGACCGGGACGCTCCGCGATGAGCGCGTACCCGGCCTGACTGAGGGCGCTCTCGCTGACGTCGACGGGGACGTACGTGTGCAGGCCGGTCAGCGCGTCGATCAGGTACCGCGTCTTCTCCGAGGAACCGGAGCCCAGCTCCACGAGGGTGCGGGCGCCGGTCGCGGCGGCGATCTCGCCGGCACGGGCGACGAGGATCTCCCGTTCGGCACGCGTCGGGTAGTACTCGGGCAGCTCGGTGATCTGCTCGAACAGCTCGCTTCCGTGGGCGTCGTAGAACCACTTCGGCGGCAGTGTCCTGGGGCTGCGGGTCAGGCCCTGCAGGACGTCGGCGCGCAGGGCGGCCTCGGTGGCGTCCTCGGGCAGGGTGCGGGTGAGAAGGAACGGACTCACGTACGGGGCTCCTTCGAGGATGGGGGTCCCCCCGCTCGAGCGGAGCCGAGAGTGGGGGAGGATGCCAGGGTGTCGCTCGGGTCCTTGAGCGGGGTGAGCAGTACGTCGGTGCCGCTCGCCGCGAGCAGGGTGCGGTCGGGGACCTCCCGCCAGTGCGGGTCGTCGTCGTAGGGCTCGGAGGCCACCACGGTGCCGCCGCCGGGCCGGGACAGATACCAGAGGGTGTCGCCCCAGGCGGTAGCGGCGATGGCCTCGCCGTTGGTGAGCATCAGGTTGAGCCGGGAGCCGGGGGCCGCCTCGGTGACCTCCAGGACGGTGTCGGCCAGCGCCTGGCCCTCGTCGTCACCGGCGCGCAGCCGCGCCAGGACCAGAGCCCACACGAACGCCGAGTCGGTGCGGGCCTCCAGCGACAGCGGATCCACGGCGGGCAGACGCGGGACGAGCGGCGCCAGGGAGCGCGGCCAGCCCGCCACGGCGCCGTTGTGGCTGAACAGCCAGGGGCCCGCGGCGAACGGCGCCGCCGCGGCCTCCCCGTCCGGGCCAGGCACCGTCGCGTCCCGGACGGCGGCGAGCAGCGCGGTGGTGCGTACGACCCGGGTCAGATCGGCGAAGGACGGATCCGCCCAGACGGGCCCGGCCCGGCGGTACCGCGCCGGCACCGGATCCTCGGTGGCGTACCAACCCACCCCGAAACCATCGGCGTTGACCGTCCCGTACCGCTGCCGTCGCGGCGCCCACGACTGGCGGTACAGACTGTGCGGCGGCTCCACGAGAAGTCTGCCGAGCGGCTCCTCGGGCCCCAGGTAGGCGAGATGACGGCACATCAGACGCCCTCCGCGGAACGGGCCGTGCGGAAGCCGGAGAAGATCTGCCGCCGGATCGGATAGTCCCAGTTGCGGAACGTGCCCCGGCAGGCCACCTGGTCCACGGCGAAGGAACCGCCGCGCAGCACCTTGTACTCGGACCCGAAGAACACCTCCGAGTACTCCTTGTACGGGAACGCCACGAACCCCGGGTACGGCAGGAAGTCGCTCGCCGTCCACTCCCACACGTCACCGATCAACTGCCGTACGCCGAGCGGCGATTCACCCGCCGGATAGCTCCCGGCCGGAGCCGGACGCAGATGCCGCTGGCCCAGGTTGGCGTGCTCGGGCGCGGGGTCGGCGTCGCCCCACGGGTAGCGCGTCGGGCGGTCCCCGGCGGGGTCGTGCCGGGCAGCCTTCTCCCACTCGGCCTCGGTGGGCAGTCGGCGCCCGTCCCAGCGGGCGTACGCGTCGGCCTCGTACCAGCACACGTGCACCACCGGTTCGTCGGGCGGCACCACCTCGGTCACACCGAACCGGCGCCGCAGCCACTGCTTGCCGTCGCGGTGCCAGAACAGCGGGGCGTGGATCGCGTGCCGGCGGATGTGCTCCCAGCCGTCGGGCGTCCACCAGCGGGGATCGTCATAGCCGCCGTCCTCGATGAACGCCTGGAACGCGGCGTTCGTCACCGGCGTCGTGTCGATGTAGAAGGGCGCCACCTCGCGCCGGTGCGCCGGGCGTTCGTTGTCCAGCGCCCACGGCTCGGTGGACGTGCCCATGGTGAACGGGCCGCCGGGGAGCAGGACTTCGGAGGGACCCGTGAATAGCGGCGCCGGTTCCGGGTCCGGGGCGGTGAGCGCCTGCGGCCCCTTCCTGAGCTGATGGGTGATCAGCATCGTCTCGTCGTGCTGCTGTTCGTGCTGGGCGATCATCCCGAAGGCGAAGCCCGCCTCCGTCAGCCGCGTCCCGTGGAACGCGGTGCCCTCCAGCAGGTCCAGGACCCGGCCGCGTACCTCCGCCGCGTACGTCCGGGCTTCGGCGGGCGGCAGCAGCGGCAGGGACGGGCGTTCGGAACGCGGATGCTCGAAGGCGTCGTAGAGGCCGTCGATCTCGGGCCGCATCGCCTCCCGTCCGGCGACCGCCCGCAGCAGCCACATCTCCTCCTGGTTGCCGATGTGCGCGAGATCCCACACCAGCGGGGACATCAGCGGAGAGTGCTGGGCGGTCAGGTCGGGATCGTCGACGCAGCTGGTGAGCAGGGTCGTACGGTCACGGGCGGTGGTGAGTGTGGTCAGCGCCCGCTTGCGGAGCGTCTCGGCGTCGAGGGCGGGGTCGGTCACGTGCGGATGTCCTTCCCGTGCGGGATGGGGGTCCCCCCGGTCATGGGGTCCCCCCGCTCGAGCGAGGCCGAGAGTGGGGGGAGAAGCCGAGACCGGGGGAGGTCCGTGCCGTACAGCCGGTCCAGCAGGTCGTCGGCCGGGCAGCGGCCCTCGCTGACATAGCGGTCCTGATACGCCGCCACTGCGTCCGTGACCTGTGGGGTCGCCCCGAGCCGGGGCAGGGCCTCCAGGGCCGCCGCGAAACAGGCGACGGCCACCTCGCGCAGCTCGGGGTCGGCGAGACCGGACCTGGCCGCGTCGATCCACAGCGCGTTGTGCGGCGCCGGCACCGCCAGGGCGCGCTCGGCCAGCGGCTTCACGGCGCGGTAGGCGGTCTCGGTGGCCTCGCGGTCGTCGAACAGGGCGGCCGTCACGGCGAGCGGCACGATCCAGCCGTCCTCGCCGGGCTGCGCGTCGATCATGCGCAGCTCCAGGTGACCCCGCGGTCTGACCGGCGGGAACAGCGTCGTGAGGTGGTAGTCGAGGTCCGCGTGGGTCGGCGGCCGGGGCGATCCCGACCGGGTCCACTCCCGGAAGGACAGCCCGTCCGGGACGTCCCACGGGCCGCTGTCCTGGCGTACGCACATCACCGGGGCGTCCAGGACGTGCCGGGCCCAGGTGCTGCGCGGGTCGCCGTCGAGCGGGGGAGCGCCCGCCCGGCCCGCGCCGATCTCCATCCACAGCAGCTGCCGGGTGGAGAGCCAGCCGGTGGGCTCCTGCCCGGCCAGCGGCGAGTTGGCGAACGCCGCCACCAGGACCGCGCCCAACTGGTGCGCCAGCCACCAGCGCCGCCCGTGCCCGAGCGGGCCGGGCTCCTCGTGTCCGGCGTCCAGACAGACCTGGACGGAGGCCGAGGTGCACATCATGGCGCGGCCGGCCGGACCGGCACGGTCGAGATACGTCTCCATGGCGTCGTAGCGCGGCTCGCGCAGGAACCGGCGTGGCAGGTGCCAGGGATCGTTGCCGATGCCGACGAGGCCGAGATCGTGCTCGCGCAGGGCCGCGCGGACGGCGTCGAGGTCGGCGGAGACGGTACCGATGCACTCCATCAGCGAGGCGGCGGGCGGCGAGCTCAGCTCCAGCTGACCGCCGGGTTCGACGGTGAGCGCCGACCCCAGGGGCACGGTACGCAGTGCGGCGTAGGCCGCTTCGAGTCGTTCGGGTGTCACGGGGAGCTGCGGACCGCGCAGCTCGTGGACGAGCCATTCCACTTCGACCCCGAGCGTGCGGGGCGGGCCGGTCTTGAAGCAGATGCCCCGGACCAGGGCCTCCACCTCGGCTTCGGTGACCGCGGAGCGGGGCTCCGTACAGTCACTCAGCGATTCGGACATGTAGGGATCCTCCTGAGATTCCACCATGTCGCCGACCCGGAATTCGGATGGCCCGGGTCGGCACACCCGTCCCACCCAAGACCAGCGCGCCGCTCCGCACAAGGGTGCGTACCGGCACGTTCCGGGTCGGTAACCTTCGCCCTCCGGCCGTTTCCAGGGACTTTCCCGGTCGTTCGCGGGGTCGGAAAACTCTGTTGCACAGCATCACCAGCATCGCTCACGATGCGTGCATGAGCACGACGGGGGAGATCGCGCGGAGCGCGGTCATGGCGCGCACGGGGGTGGCGCCATGAGCGCGCGCCTGCGCGGGATCGCACAGCAGACCGAACAGATCGTGGCGGCCGGGACCTACCGCGCGTCCGACGGCCGCGAGGTGTCCATAGCGGCGGCGATCGAGACGGCCCGGGCCGGCACGCGGATGCACGGCCCGGATCCCGTCCCGGTGCCGTCGGCCGCCCCGGTGGACACGTTCTTCGAGGTCACGGGGGAAAGCAGCCTGGAGGCCGCGCGCCGACTGGGCGGCTCCGTCGCCGTACTGAACTTCGCCTCGGCCCGCAATCCCGGCGGCGGCTACCTCAACGGCGCCCAGGCGCAGGAGGAGGCCCTGTGCCGAGCCTCCGCGCTGTACACGTGCCAGATCAGGGTCCGCGCCTTCTACGACCACCACCGCGCCCACCGCGACCCGTTCTACACGGACCGTGTCATTCACTCACCCGGCGTGCCCGTCTTCCGCGACGACCGCGGCCATCTGCTGGACGAGCCGTACACGGCCGGTTTCCTGACCGCCGCGGCACCGAACGCGGGCGTCGTCCGGCGTACGGCACCGGAGCGCGCGGCCGAGCTGCCGCATGCGCTCGCCGTCCGGGCCGAGCGGGTGCTGGAGACGGCCGCCGCGCACGGACACCGGCGGCTGGTGCTGGGCGCGTGGGGCTGCGGGGTCTTCCAGAACGACCCGGCGCAGGTGGCGGCGGCGTTCCGCGCGCTGCTGGGCCCCGGCGGACGGTTCGCCGGGACCTTCGAGCACGTGGTGTTCGGCGTCCTGGACCGTACGCCGGGAGCGGTGGTCCGTGCGGCCTTCGTACGGGCGTTCGCGGAGCGTGAGTTGCAGCGGTGACGGGCGGGCGGGCCGTGCGGCCGTGTCCGCAGCCGGGGCCGCGCGGCTTCGGAGCAGCCGCTTCCGGCGTGCGTCAGCTCCAGCCGTAGCGCTCCCGTAGCCGGTGCCGCACGGAGTTGAACCGCATCCGGTCCAGCGCGCACGCCTCCCGGCGCATGCCCTCCTCGTGCAGCCGCAGCACCCGGTCCACGTCCACCCACGAGTCCCGCCCCGACCGGTCCCACGGCCCGTTCCCGATCGGCACCCACTCCCGGTCGCCGTCGTGCCGCTTGCTGGACAACTGGACGGCGAGGAAGGTGCCCGCCGCCTCCCGGGCGACCACGAGCACGGGCCGGTCCTTGCCACGCCCGTCATTTTCCTCGAAGGGAACCCAGGTCCACACGATCTCACCGGGATCCGGGTCCCCGTCGTGCGCGGGCGAGTACTCGGTCCGCACCCGGCCGACCTTGCGCGGGTCGGCCTCGACGGTGGCGGTGGGGCCGTGCCGGCCCGGGGCGTTCTCATCGGCGATCGCAGTCACGGAGATCACGTTAGAGCCTGCGCGCCGGGCCGCCGACGCCGCCCCTTGTCGCCGTCCACCGGCACCTTCCTGGCGGGCGGCGGTGAGGTCCGGTTCGGGCTCTGCCCGTCCTGGTGCATCATGTTGTCGACGTTCCCGAAGGCGCCGACCCGGACGATCTCCGACCGGTTCCCGGCGAGTTGCCGACAGCGGCCTGCCGAACTCCCTTACGCCGCCGGGGAATCCGAGGCCACCGCGAGCGGCGGCCATGCCTCGTGCCAGCGCAGGTCGGCCTCCAGTTGCGCGGCGAGTGAGATGAGCAGGGGCTCACTGTCGGCCGGTCCGAGGAGCTGGGCGCCGACGGGCAGGCCGCCCGGGGCGAAGCCGGCGGGGACGTTGACGCCGGGCCAGCCCAGGACGTTCCACGGCCAGGCGTAGGGGCAGGCGGCGATCATCGCGCGGTCGGTGGCCAGGCCGTTCAGGTTCAGCATCGAGCCGATCCGCGGTGGGGGAGCGGCCGTTGTCGGCGCGAGGATCACGTCGTACGACTCGAGGAACCGGCCGAGCCGGCGGTGCAGAACCGCCTCCGCACGCCGCGCCGCCCGCAGCGGGGCCCCGCCGAGCAGCCGGCCCAGCCGGGCGGCGTCCCGGGTGCGCCGGTCGAGGAGTGCGGGGAACGGGATCTCGCTGACGTACTCCGCGAGACCGACGGTCGCGCGCGGTACGAAGGTCAGCCCGATCTGACCGTACGGCGGATCGGCCTCCTCGACGGTGTGTCCCAACGTGCTGAGTTTCTCGGCGAGTTGGACGACCCGGGCGCGCACTTCCGGATGCAGGCGTGCGGGCAGGGCGGTGAACGGCGGTTTGAGGGAGAGCGCGATGCGCAGCCGGCCCGGGTCGCGGCGTGCGGCTTCCGAGGCGTCGACGGCCGGCGGGCGGTGCGGGTCGAGTTCGTGGTTGCCGCTCGCCGCGTCCAGGAGGAGGGCCGCGTCGGCCACCGTTCGGGCGAGGGTGCCGTTGACCGTGATGCCCTGGAAGGACTCGCCGCGAGGCCAGGTGGAGATGCGGCCGCGCTGCGGCTTGATGCCGATGAGATGGGTCCAGGAGGCCGGGATCCGCACCGACCCGGCGCCGTCCGAGCCGAGCGCGGCGGGCACGAGACCGGCGGCGACCGCGGCCGCCGAGCCGCCGGACGAGCCGCCGGGAGTGTGCTCCGGGTGCCACGGGTTGCGGGTCGCCCCGAAGGCGGGCCCCTCGGTGAACGGCCACTGCCCGAGCTCGCAGGTGTTGGTCTTGCCGACGATCAAGGCCCCGGCCGCGCGCAGCCGCCGTACGGCCTCGCCGTCCTCGGCGACCGCCGGGAACTCTCCCCGGCAGCCGAACGCGGTCGGTGCACCGGCCACGTCCATGTCGTCCTTCACGGCGACGGGCACACCGAGCAGCGGCCGGCGCACCCCGGCACCGAGCTCCTTGTCCGCCTCCTCGGCCTCGGCGAGCGCGGCCTCGGCCCGGACGACCCGGAAGGCGTTGACCGAGCCCCGCGTCGCCTCGATCCGCGCCAGAGCCGCTTCGACGAGCGCCCGGGACGTCACCTCTCCGTCGGCCAGCGCACGGGCGGACTCCGCCAGGCCGGTGGCACGGTCGAGCGTCATGCGGGACACCTCCGGGGCGTATGTCACACGTTGCCCACCGAACGGTAACGTCTGTGCGGCCGATGACGGAACAGCCCTGGCCGGAGCCGATGTCCGGTGCACCGCACAGCTTTCCCACAGAACTCATCGGGCCGTGCGCAAACCATTGACGTGATCCTGACCCGGCCCTACCTTCTGATCGATTTGCCGAACCGAGTTCGTTATTTCGGACATCGAAGTCTGAAGGAAAGTCCGAGGGAGAGCCGCCCGTGACCACGAGACCCCGTACGCCGTCCCGCCGCACCCTGCTGCGCGCGATGGCCGCCCTGCCCGCATCCGCGCTCGTCCTCGGTGAAGTGCCGGGACTGCTCGGCACGGCCGCGGCCGCAGCCCCGCCGAGCGGCTCCGCCACCCGCTACACCATCGTGCCGTTCCTCAACAGCACCGACGGCACGGTGAACGTCTACCAGTCCGACGACGCCACGGACTTCAGACTGCTGCGGTCCTCCGCGTACACGCCCCCCAGCAACCGCATCCGTGACGCGAGCATCATCAGGCACACCGACGGCTACTACTACATCACCTACACCACGCACACCTGGCAGGACACCAGCACCACGATCGGCTTCGCCCGCAGCACCGACCGGGTCAACTGGACGTTCCTGTACGACTACACGGTCCCGATCGCCAACCTCTCCCGTGCCTGGGCGCCCGAGTGGTTCGTCGACAGCGACGGCAGCGTGAACGTCATCGTGTCCTGCTCGACCACCAACGACCAGTGGATCTTCACGCCGTATCTGCTGAAGGCCACGAACTCCGGCCTGACGGCGTGGAGTTCACCCGTGGCGCTGTCCGGCATCGGCGCGAACCATATCGACACGTTCATCGTGAAGATCGGCTCGACCTATCACGCCTTCACCAAGAACGAGACGACGAAGTACATCGAGTACGCGACGGCGTCGAACCTCACGGGCCCCTACACGATTTCGAGGACCGGCAACTGGGCGGGCTGGGGCAGCTACCGCGAAGGCCCGGCGCTCGTACAGCTGGACAACGGCGCCTGGCGTCTCTTCTTCGACGGCTACGGCGACGGCAGCTACTACTACAGCGACAGCTACGACACCTTCGCCACCTGGAGCGCGCCGAGGGCCATGCCGGGGATCTCGGGCACGGCACGCCACTTCACCGTCATCAAGGAGACGGTCTCGGGCGGCCCGGCCCTGGCCAAGAACGTCACCCGCTCCTTCCAGTCGGCCAACTACACCACGCGCTACTGGCAGACCCAGTCCTCGCTCCTCAACCTCCCGGTGGTGAGCGGCTCCAGCAGCACCGCCGAGAAGCAGGCGGCCACGTTCACGGTGGTCCCCGGCCTGGCCGACGCCAACGGCTACTCCTTCCGCGACGCGTCCGGCAACTACCTCCGCCACTGGGGCTTCCGCGCCCGCTTCGACGCGAACGACGGCACGTCGACGTTCGCGAAGGACGCGACGTACGTCGCCCGTGCGGGGACGTCGAGCGGGTCGATGCGCTTCGAGTCGTACAACTACCCCGGTTATTACCTGCGGCACTACAGCTATCAGCTGCGGGTGGAACGGGCGGACGGGACGGATCTGTTCCGGCAGGACAGTTCGTTCGTGCCGGTGACATCCTGGGCCTGACCTGCATCCCTGCTGACCTGGGATCTCGAGGTGTGGTTGCGGCCCCTGTGTGCGCTCGTCGTCGTAGGGGGCGCCGCCTGTCTCCCTGGCCGCAAACGAAGATGCTTGATGCCCGGCACCGGGGCGGCCGACAACTCCCCGGCCAGCTCGACGGCACGCTCGTAGCTGTCGACGTCGATGATCATCCAGCCGGCGATGAGGTCCTTGGTCTCGGCGAACGGTCCGTCGGTGACCGGCGGGCGCCCTCACCGTCGTAGCGGACCCACGCTCCCTCGGGGGCGAGCGCCTGACCGTCGACGAACTCGCCTGTCTTCTCCAGCCGGGCCGCGAAGTCGTTCATGTACTGCACGTGGGCCGAGATCTCCTCCGGCGTCCACTGGGCCATGGGCACGTCGTTCACTGCAGCCGGGGCGCCGCGGTAGTACTTGAGCAGCAGGTACTTGGCCATCGTGATACTCCTCGGTGCTGATGCGACCCATTGTGGTCGCGTTCACAGCGGGGACGGAGCAGGCCACGGGTTCTCGACATCGCCGCCCGTTTTTTTGGCTCTCGTGGCGCGAGGGCGAGGTCCTTTGGTCAGACGTTGCGTCGGTACTGGCCGCCGACCTCGAAGAAGGCGTCGGTGATCTGCTGGAGCGAACAGGCGCGGGCGGCGTCCATGAGGACGGCGAAGACGTTGTCGCCGCTCACCGCGGCCTCCTTGAGGGCGGTCAGCGCGGTGTGGGCCGGGTCGCGGTGCCGGGCCTGGAAGTCCCGTACCCGCTCCAGCTGGGACTGCTTCTCCGCTTCCGTGGCGCGGGCCAGTTCGATGGCGCCGGGTTCGGCGGTGTCAGCGTCGGGGTTGCGGAAGGTGTTGACGCCGATGAGGGGCAGGGTGCCGTCGTGCTTGCGCTGCTCGTAGAGCATCGACTCGTCCTGGATACGGCCGCGTTGGTAGCCGGTCTCCATGGCGCCGAGGACGCCGCCGCGTTCGCTGATCCGCTCGAACTCCTGGAGGACCGCTTCCTCGACCAGGTCGGTGAGTTCGTCGATGACGAACGATCCCTGGAGGGGGTTCTCGTTCATGGCCAGGCCCCATTCCCGGTTGATGATCAGCTGGATGGCCAGGGCCCGGCGGACGGATTCCTCGGTGGGGGTGGTGACCGCCTCGTCGTAGGCGTTGGTGTGCAGGCTGTTGCAGTTGTCGTAGATGGCGATGAGGGCCTGGAGGGTGGTGCGGATGTCGTTGAAGTCCATCTCCTGGGCGTGCAGGGAGCGGCCCGAGGTCTGGACGTGGTACTTGAGCTTCTGGCTTCGCTCGCCCGCGCCGTACCTCTCCTTCATCGCCACCGCCCAGACGCGGCGCGCGACCCGGCCCAGCACCGAGTACTCCGGATCCATGCCGTTGGAGAAGAAGAACGACAGGTTCGGGGCGAAGTCGTCGATGTGCATGCCCCGGGCGAGGTAGGCCTCGACGTAGGTGAAGCCGTTGGCGAGGGTGAAGGCGAGCTGGCTGATCGGGTTCGCGCCGGCTTCCGCGATGTGGTAACCGGAGATGGACACCGAGTAGAAGTTGCGGACCTTGTGCGCGATGAACCACTCCTGGATGTCCGCCATCATCCGCAGGGAGAACTCGGTGGAGAACAGGCACGTGTTCTGGCCCTGGTCCTCCTTCAGGATGTCGGCCTGCACCGTGCCGCGTACGCTCGCCAGCGCGTGCGCGCGCAGCTCCGCGGCCTCCTCCTGCGAGGGGTCGCGACCCTCGACGGCGCGGAACCTCTCCACCTGCTGGTCGATCGCGGCGTTGAGGAAGAACGCCAGGATCGTCGGCGCGGGTCCGTTGATCGTCATGGAGACCGAGGTCGTCGGCGCGACCAGGTCGAAGCCGTCGTAGAGGGCCTTCATATCCTCCAGCGTGGCCACCGACACGCCGGAGGTGCCGACCTTGCCGTAGATGTCGGGACGCTCGTCCGGGTCACGGCCGTAGAGGGTGACGGAGTCGAAGGCGGTGGACAGGCGGGTGGCCGGCTGGCCCTCGGACAGCAGCTTGAAGCGCCGGTTGGTGCGGAACGGATCGCCCTCGCCGGCGAACATCCGCGCCGGGTCCTCACCGTCACGTTTGAAGGGGAACACCCCGGCGGTGAAGGGGAAGTAGCCGGGCAGGTTCTCCCCGCGCCAGAACCGCACCAGTTCCCCGTGGTCGGTGAACCGGGGCAGGGCGACGCGGGGGATCCTGTTGCCCGAGAGGGATTCGCGGGTCAGCCTGGTGCGGATCTCCCGGTCGCGGACCTTCACGACCTGCTCGTCGCCGGAGTAGGAGGCCACGACGGCGGGCCAGTTGGCGATCTGCTCCGTGACGTCGTGCGGGAGCTGCTTGACGGCGTCGGAGAGCAGGGACTCCACGTTCCCGGCGTCGGAGCCGGCCTGCACGAGCTCGCCCCTGACCTGCTCCAGGCGTTGGGCCCGCCGGGCCGCCTCGGCCAGCCGCTCGGTCTCCGAGTGGTACGTGCGGATCGTGCCGGTGATCTCGGCGAGGTAGCGGACCCGGTCGGCGGGGACCACCTGGCGGATGCCGGAGGAGTGGCGTACGTCGACCGGCGCCAGCGTGCCCTCGGACACCGGCAGCCCCTCCTCCGTCAGCGCGGCCTTCAGGTGCTGGTGGAGCGCGGTGACCCCGTCGTCGTTGAACGTGGCCGCCGAGGTACCGAACACCGGCATCTCCTCGGGCCGCATGCCGAACGCCTCACGGTTGCGGACCAGTTGGCGGCCCACGTCGCGCAGCGCGTCCTTGGCGCCGCGCCGCTCGAACTTGTTGATCGCCACGACGTCGGCGAAGTCGAGCATGTCGATCTTCTCCAGCTGCGAGGCGGCGCCGAACTCCGGCGTCATCACGTACAGCGAGGTGTCGACGAACGGCACGATCGCCGCGTCGCCCTGGCCGATCCCCGGCGTCTCCACGATCACCAGGTCGAAGCCGGCGGCCTTGACCACGTCGATCACGTCGGACAGGTGCTCGGGCAGCTCGCGGCTGCCGCGGGTGGCCAGGCTGCGGAAGAACACCCGGTTCCCGTCGAGGGAGTTCATCCGGATCCGGTCACCCAGCAGCGCACCGCCACCGCGGCGGCGGGTCGGATCGACCGCGATCACCGCGATCCGCAGCTTGTCCTGCTGGTCCATGCGGAACCGGCGCACCAGCTCGTCGGTCAGCGACGACTTCCCCGACCCGCCGGTGCCGGTGATGCCGAGCACCGGCCTGCTCCGCGCCCCCGCGGCGGCGCGGAGCTGCGCCAGGAAATCCGCGGGCAGCTTGCCGAGTTCCGCGCCGGTGATGGCGCGGGCGATCGCGAACCGGTCGCCGGCGAGCACGGCGGCCGGGTCGGCCGGTTTGCCGTCCCAGAGGTCGAAGTCGCAGTCCCGTACAACCGAGTTGACCATCCCGGCGAGGCCCAGTCGCTGACCGTCCTCCGGGGAGAAGATGGTCACCCCGCTGGTGCGCAGCCGGGCGATCTCCTCGGGCACGATCACGCCGCCTCCGCCGCCCACCACACGGACGTGCCCCGCTCCCCGGGCGTGCAGCGACTCGACCAGGTACTCGAAGTACTCGACGTGCCCGCCCTGGTAGGACGAGACCGCCACACCGTGGGCGTCCTCCTCCAGCGCCGCGTCCACGACCTCCTGCACCGACCGGTTGTGTCCCAGGTGGATCACTTCGGCGCCCTGGGACTGGAAGATCCGCCGCATGATGTTGATCGACGCGTCATGCCCGTCGAACAGGGCCGACGCGGTGACCAGACGGACGGGGTGCACAGGGCGGTGCAGATCGCTCATGGGGGCCTTCCCGGCAGGGCAGGGGCAACGCTGGCAAGAGAGATACTAGGACGTCCTAGTAAATTGCCGGAGGTGATGGCCCTGTGACTAGCAGCACACAGCGGTGGTCAGGGGCTGAAGCGTGCGTGGAGGACGGCCGTCCGTCAGTTCGGCCGCTCCGCGAGCGCCTTCGGCGGCAGGGGCGGTTCGTGCGCGGCCATGTCGAGGAGGACCAGAGCGTCGTGTGCGGCCCTGACGCCGTGGCGTTCCCGCAGACGCAGACGCAGCCGCGGGCCCGCCCCTGGGTTGGGGCGCAGGCTCTGCGGCAGCAACTTCACGCGGGGCCGTACGCTCCTGCCGGGCACCGTCGGCGGCTCGGGCGCCTGCTCGCCCGCCGCGTCCACGAGGCCGTCGGAGGCGCCGAACACCTCGACCTCACCGTGCTGCTCGGCTCCGGCGAGCGGCACGGCGGTGACGCGGTGCGCTGGACCGTGGAGGGGCTGGCCGAGCCGGTCACGGCCCGCCCGCGGCGGACCGCACTGCCCGGGTACGGCACCCGGACCGCCCACCCCTTCCCCTTCTCCGACCAGCACACCCTGCCGCGTACGCTCGGCGCCCCCGAGGTGACCACCCGGCTGTGCCTGGACTCCCGGCCGCTGACCGCCACGCTCTTCGCCCTGCGCCGCACCGGGCTGCTGCGCGCCGCCCGCCGGCCGGGCGTACGACGGATGCTGACCGGCGCCTTCCGCCGGGTCCACCTCGGGGACGACGGCTTCGCGATACGCGCCGACGCCCGGCAAGGCGACCGCCACGCGACCTACGCGCTCACCGGACACGGACAGAGCCGGGTCACCGGCCTGGTCGCCGCGTACGTCACCCGTGAACTGCTCACCGGCACTCCGCCAACCGGCGTGCACCACATCGAACAGCTGCCGACCCTGGCCCGACAGCCGGAGACCCTGGCCGCCGAACACGGCGTCGAGCTGCACCCGCTCCACGAAGACCCCGACCGGTGACCGGCGGCTGGAACGGCGGCGATTACGCCGCCGCCAGCGATGCCTGGGCCCACGCCGCCGACCACGTGACCGCCACGGCCCTGGCCGAACTCGGCCCCACCACGGCCGGGCCCGCACCGCGCGTACTCGACGTGGCCACCGGCACCGGCACCGGACCCGCGGCCCTCGCCGCCGCCCGCGCCGGGGCCGCGGCCGTGGGCCTGGACGGCGAGCCCGGACTGCTGCGGACGGCCGGGGAACGCGCCCGGCGGGCAGGACTCGCCGCTGCGGCGCGTTTCGTCGTCGGGGACGCGCTGGCACTGCCGTTCCCGCCCGGCTCCTTCGATACGGTCCTGTCCACCTTCGGCGTGATGTTCGCCCCCGACGCCCGCCAGGTCGCCGCCGAACTGGTCCGGGTCTGCCGGCCCGGAGGGATCGTGGCCGTCGCCTCCTGGACACCCGACGGCGTGATGGGCCGGGTCGCTCCGACCGTCACCCGGCACCTGGACCGGCCGTCAGCCGCACCGCCCCCGACCCGCTGGGGCGACCCCCGACACGTCCGGACCTGGTTCGCGCCGCTCCCCGTGACCCTACGGACCCGCATCGCGCACGTCCGGGTCACCTACCCGTCCGTGGCGCACGCCGTCACCGTCATCGAGAACAAGCCCGGCCCGTTGCGGGCCCACCGGTCCGCCCTGCAGGCCCTCGGCCGCTGGGACGACGCCTGGGCCGACCTGGCCGCGCTGTTCGACGCGCACAACTGTTCCACCGGCGCGGATCTGGTCTTCGACGCTCCCTGTCTGCTGACTGTCGGGCGAGTCCACGGACCGGGCAGGGGCGGGGACTCCTGCCAGCGGCGGGTTGCGGGAGCTGGCCCGGGGCGCGGATGATCCAGTTGAGGCCGGTCAGGTCCACTGACGCCCGATGCCGGGTCGCCCCGTGAGAAAGGACTCTCGATGGACGAGCAGGACGAGCGCTTCGACGTCGTCGTACTCGGTGCGGGCCCCGGCGGCTACGTCGCCGCCGTCCGCGCCGCCCAGCTCGGTAAACGCGTCGCGGTGGTGGAGGAGAAGTACTGGGGCGGCGTCTGCCTGAACGTGGGCTGCATCCCCACCAAGGCCCTGCTGCGCAACGCCGAACTGGCGCACATCTTCACCCGCGAGGCGAAGACCTTCGGCATCAAGGTCGACGGGCAGGTCTCCTTCGACTACGGCGAGGCGTTCCGGCGCAGTCGCAAGGTGGCGGACGGCCGCGTCAAGGGCGTCCACTACCTGATGAAGAAGAACAAGATCACGGAGATCGACGGCCGCGGCACGTTCCTCGACCCGCACACGCTCCAGGTGGCCGGCTACGACGGCAACACCCGCACCATCGGCTTCGACCACTGCATCATCGCCACTGGTGCCACACCCAAGCTGCTGCCCGGCACCCGCCGCACGGCGCGCGTGGTGACGTACGAGGAGCAGATCCTCGCCGAGGACCTCCCGCAGTCGATCGTCATCGCGGGCGCCGGCGCGATCGGCATCGAGTTCGCCTACGTCCTGCACAACTACGGCGTCAAGGTCACGATCGTCGAGTTCCTGGACCGCGTCGCCCCGCTCGAGGACGCCGACGTCTCCGCCGAACTCGCCCGCCAGTACCGCAAGCTGGGCATCGACGTGCTCACCTCCACCCGTGTCGAGTCCATCGACGAGTCCGGTCCGCGGGCCCGTGTCACGGTCACCGGCAAGGACGGCAACCAGCAGGTACTGGAGGCCGACAAGGTGCTCCAGGCGATCGGCTTCGCGCCGAACGTCACCGGCTACGGCCTGGAGAAGACCGGCGTGACGGTCACCGAGCGCGGCGCGATCGACGTGGACGGCCGTTGCCGCACCTCCGTCCCGCACATCTACGCCATCGGCGACGTCACCGCGAAGCTGATGCTCGCGCACGCCGCCGAGGCGATGGGCGTGATCGCCGCCGAGACGCTCGCCGACGCGGAGACCATGGAACTCGACTACGTGATGATCCCGCGCGCCACGTACTGCCAACCGCAGGTCGCCAGCTTCGGCTACACCGAGGCGCAGGCCCGCGAGCGCGGCTACGACGTGAAGGTGGCCAAGTTCCCGTTCACCGCGAACGGCAAGTCCCACGGCCTCGGCGACACCACCGGCTTCGTCAAGCTCATCAGCGACGCGAAGTACGGCGAGCTCATCGGCGGCCACCTCATCGGCCCGGACGTCACCGAGCTGTTGCCCGAACTGACCCTGGCCCAGCAGTGGGACCTGACGGTTCACGAGGTCGCCCGCAATGTGCACGCCCACCCGACCCTCGGCGAGGCGGTGAAGGAGGCGGTGCACGGCCTGGCCGGCCACATGATCAACATGTGAGACGAGCCGCTGGGGCGAGGACGAGGCGGTCGGGCCGCCTCAGCCGGTGGTGTCCGAGCACGGGGCTTGCGGGGCGCGGCCGCGTACCGGCCGTGCCACCGCGTCGGTCAGGCGGTTGTGCCGTTCACCGTGCTGCCCGCCCTGGTGACGTGGTAGGTCGCCGTGGCGCCGCTCCGGAAGTGGAAGGTGAGCGTCACCCGGGAGCCGTCCTTCAGCGAGTTGACGAACTCGGAGGTCAGCTTGATGGAGTCGTCGGTGTACGCCGAGAAGGCGGTGTCCCATTGCTGGTACGAGGTCCAGGCGGAGGGGCCCGCGTTGCTGCTGCCGTCGTCGTACTTGCCCTCCATCGTCGCCGGCATGTCGCCTCGGAACTGGGTGGGGATGGTCAGGCCGTTGGTGTTGCCGGAGACGTTCGACAGCACCGGGCGTCGTAGGTGATCACATCGATCCGCCACGGGACACCGCGGGAGAACCTGGCCTCCGGCGTGGCGTTGACTCCGTACGCCCGGTCGCCGGCCAGCGCGGTGAGCGCGGCCGCCGTCAGCGTGAGCCGCTTGCCGGAGACGGTGTGGTCCCTGCCCTGCGCGAGGTTGCGGGAGCCGTGCCGCAGGCCCTGGAAGTCGGTGCCGTTCGGGTTCAGGGTGAGCGTCTGGCTCGTGATGGCGCTCGACTTCGGCAGGAACACCATGTCGCTGGAGGCGGTTCCCGCGGCGGGCCGTCGCCACAAGGACCTGAGTGAGGTGTGTGCCGGTGGGCCCCAACTGGGCTTGCCCCCGGGGCGGCCCTGGATGCCGGCCTCCCCGATGAGGATGCCGCTGAGGGCGCGCAGCACCGCCCAGCCGCGGGCGCGGCGCAGGGGCGCCGCATCCGGGAGCGGCTCGTAGGCGCCGTAGAAGCGGTTGGCGGCGCCGTCCGGCAGCAGGATCCAGCGTCTCCTCCTGTTCCGCCGCCGCGGCCGGGCCGCCGCGACGCCGAGTGACACCGCGGAATGAGACCGGGAGTGACACCACCCGGCCCGCCGGTTGCGTACGCGTACCGGCGACGGTGTCCCGGGCCCTGCTGACCTGCTGGCCGCGGCGGTGGCTCCGCCCTCTCCACGAGACGGCGGGGCCACTGCGGACTTCGCCGTGCTGGTCAATCTGACGGACGTGCCGGCAGCGCTATCAGGATCTGGCCCGCGCGCTTGAGTGAGAGAAGAGCCGGATGTCCCATCGCATCGCGCGGTGGCCGGACGGGGACTGGTGGTGCGAGAGGAGTGCCCTGAAGACGGGCGCGGCGCGTTCGTGGTGATCACGGAGACGGGGCGTGCGGCGATCGAGGTCCTGATCGACGGCCGACGCTGAGCGCCGCCGCGCGGACCGAGATCCGCGCAGCGGCGCTTTCGTCGGTGCTCAGGGACGGCTCGTGAGATAGCCGCCCATGGAGGTGAAGTACTCCATCGCCCCCAACTCCCGGCCGTCCTCCGTCCGTACGCGTGTGATGGCCAGGCCGTGGTTGCGGCCGGTGCGGGCGTCGGCTCCGGCGACGATCACCACGCCGTCGCCCTCGCGGTAGAAGATGCGGCCGGGCGTACCGCCGTAGCGGCCCTCGGAGACCACGGCGGCGAGGATCTCGAGTCGCTTGCCCTTGTGGAAGGTGAAGGTGCTGGGGTACGGCTCGGACTGGGCGCGGACCAGGCGTTCGAGGTCCGCCGCCGGCCAGGTCCAGTCGATACGGCTGTCTTCCAGGGACCGCTTGTGGAAGAAGCTGGCCTGGGACCGGTCCTGCCTGGTGAACTCGGTCTGGCCGGCGGCGATGAGGCCGAGCGCGCCGATGGTGACCGGGGCGATCAGGTCGACGGTCTTGTGGAAGAGGTCGGTGGCGGTGTCCGTCGGTCCGACCGGCACCGCCTCCTGCCGGACGATGTCGCCGGCGTCGAGCTCGTCGTCCATCATGTGCGCGGTGACGCCCACTTCGGGCTCGCCGTTGATCAGGGCCCAGATCAGCGGGGAGAAGCCCGCGTACTTCGGCAGCAGCGAGTCGTGGACGTTCAGTGTGCCGTGGCGTGGCAGGCCGAAGATGCGCGGGGGGATCCACGTACGCCAGTTGTTGGCCACGATGATGTCCGGGTCGGCCTCCTTGAGGCGCTCGAACAGCTCGTCGTCGTCAGGGCGGTTGCGGATCAGGACCGGGACGCCGTGCTCCTCGGCGAGGTCGGCGACGGAGTCGCTCCAGATCTTCTCGTACGCGTGCTCGCTCTTGGGATGCGTCACGACCAGGAGCACGTCGTGTTCGGAGTCCAGGAGGGCTTGCAGGGTGCGGTGCCCCCAGGTCTGGTAGCCGAACATGACGACCCGCATGGGGTTCCTCCTCGAAGCAGGGATTGTCCGAGGCAAGTAAAGCAAGGCTTACCTTAGTGTGCAACGGGCCTGTATGGTGCACCAGTTGGGGCGGTGGGCGCCGGTACCGGTTACCCGTTCCGCTCTATCGACAGCTCCGCGGGATTAGCTTAGGCTCACCTAAGTTCCTGGTGTGTCGCTTTGTCGGCATGCCCACCCTTCGTACTTTCCCCAACGCCTGACAGGCGACTGCCCCGCACGATGGGAGAGACATGTCACAGGTTCTTCCTGGTGACGCAACACCGGTCCACGACCTCATTGGCATCGGCTTCGGACCGTCCAATGTGGCCATGGCGATCGCGCTGAGCGAGCACAACGCACGGGTCGGCAGGCAGAAGGCGGTCACCGCGCTGTTCTTCGAGCAGCAGCCCCTCTTCGGTTGGCACCGCGGCATGCTGATCGACGACGCGACCATGCAGGTGTCCTTCCTGAAGGACCTGGTGACGCTCCGGAACCCGGCCAGCGAGTTCAGCTTCCTCTGCTACCTGAAGAGCAAGGGACGGCTGATCGACTTCATCAACCACAAGAACCTCTTTCCGCTGCGGGTGGAGTTCCACGACTACTTCGAGTGGGCCGCGGCCAAGGTCGACGACATGGTCTCCTACGGCCATGAGGTCGTCGGCGTCGCGCCGGTCGTCCGCGAAGGGGCCGTGGAGTACCTGGAAGTGACGGTCCGTTCGGGGGAGGGGCTGATGGTCCACCGGGCCCGCAACCTCGTCATCGGTACGGGGCTTCGTCCCCTCATGCCCCAGGGCGTGGAGCGCGGCGACCGCGTCTGGCACAACTCCGAACTGCTCGCGAAAGTCGACGGACTTGAGGGCACCTCACCCTCCCGGTTCATCGTCGTGGGCGCCGGGCAGAGCGCTGCCGAGAACGTCGCCTACCTGCACCGCCGTTTCCCCGAGGCCGAGGTCTGCGCGGTCTTCTCCCGATACGGCTACAGCCCCGCCGACGACAGCAGCTTCGCCAACCGGATCTTCGATCCCGAGGCGGTCGACGAGTACTTCGCCGCGCCCGACCCCGTCAAACGCCGGCTGATGGACTACCACGGCAACACCAACTACTCCGTGGTGGACATCGACCTGATCGACGACCTGTACCGGCAGGTGTACCAGGAGAAGGTCCTCGGCACCGAGCGGCTCCGCTTCCTCAACGTGTCCCGGCTCACCGACGTCAAGGAGACGCAGGGCTCGGTGCGTGCCACCGTGCAGTCGCTCGTCACCGGCGAGGAGACGCTCCTGGACGCGGACGTCGTGGTCTTCGCCACCGGCTACAGCCCCGCCGACCCCCTGGGCCTCCTCGGCGAGGTCGCCGACCGCTGCCTCCGCGACGACGAGGGCCGCGTGCGCGTCGAGCGCGACTACCGCATCGCGACGGATCCCGGCCTGCGCTGCGGCATCTATCTGCAGGGCGGTACGGAACACACGCACGGCATCACGTCGGCGCTGCTGTCCAACACCGCCATCAGGGTCGGCGAGATCCTGGACTCGCTCCTCGACCGGGGCCGCAAGTCCGCTTCCGACGAGGCCCGTCCGGTCGCCGACGGAACGGGCAGCACCGCCCGCTAGTCCGCCCGTGCAACCCCGTGAAATCAAAGGGATGACGTACGTCGACATGGGCACGACTGCAGTGGAGCGCCCCGCGCCCAGGGGCACAACAGAGGCCCGGCGGCGGCGGGTTGTGGGTTTGGGCATGCTGGTGGCGATCCTTGTGGCCGCTGGGGCGGTGTCGTTGGCCGTCGGTGCGCGCGCGTTGAGTCCTGCCGAGGTGTGGCACGGGCTGTTCGCGGCGCCGGACTCCGATCAGCGGCTCACCGAGATCCGGCTCATCGTGCAGACCGTGCGGGTGCCCCGGACGGTGCTCGCCATCGTGGCGGGCATCGCGCTGGGGGTCGGCGGCGCGTTGATCCAGGGCTACACGCGCAACCCGATCGCCGACACCGGCCTGCTGGGCGTGAACTCCGGCGCCTCGTTCGCCGTGGTGACGGCGATCGCCGTGTTCGGGTTCACCGACCCGTTCCAGTACGTCTGGTTCGCCTTCCTGGGGGCGGCCGTCGCCGGCGTCGTCGTGTTCGGACTGGCCAGCATCGGCCGGGGAGCCGGCAACCCCTTGACGCTCGCCCTGGCCGGGCAGGGGGTCACGGTGTTCCTCGCGGCGATGACCACGGCCATCGCGCTGACGGACCAGGCGTCGCTGAACGTGCTGCGGTTCTGGAACGCGGGCTCCGTCGCCGGTGTCGGATTCGACGTCATCTGGCCGGTGACCGCGTTCATCGCGGCCGGGCTGGTGCCGGCACTGATCACGCTGCCCGCCATCAACCTGCTCAACCTGGGAGACGACGTGGCGCGCGGGCTGGGCGTGAACATCGCGCTGAGCCGGACCGTCGGCATCGCCGCCATCACCCTGCTGGCGGGCTCGGCGACGGCGGCGTGCGGCCCCATCGCGTTTCTCGGGCTCATGGTGGCCCATGTGGCCCGGTATCTGACCGGGCCGGACTATCGCTGGCTGGTGCCGTACGCGGGTCTGCTCGGTGCCGTCATCCTGCTGGTCTGCGACATCGTGGGCCGTCTGGTGGTGCGGCCGGGGGAGTTGGACGCGGGTGTCCTTGTCGCTCTCCTCGGCGCCCCGTTCTTCGCGGGTCTGGTGTGGCGCGGAAAGTTCAAGAAAGCATGAACGGGACGGACACGAAGTCATCGGTGGCGCCGGGTGTGCGGCTCGGGCATGTGTCGTTCGTCTGGCGACCCTGGCTCGTGTGCGTCACGCTCCTGCTGGCGGCGGCCACCTTCCTGGTGTTCTGCCTGTCCATCGGTGTCGGGGACTTCCCCGTCAGCTTGCCCCAGGTGATCGCCACGATCCTCGGCCGGGGCGAGCAGGTCGACGAGTTCGTGATCATGGACCTGCGGATGCCGCGGGCCCTGGCCGGGCTCGTCGTGGGGATCGCGCTGGGGGTGTCCGGGGCGATCACACAGTCCATCGCGCGCAATCCGCTGGCCAGCCCGGACATTCTGGGCATCACCAGCGGCGCCAGCGCGGTCGCGGTGTTCGGGGTGACGGTGTCGGGTGGGACCGCCGCGGCGGTCGTCGACTCCGTGGGCCTGTCCGCGGCGGCGCTCGCGGGCGGTCTCGGCACGGGTCTGCTGGTGTACTTCCTGGCGTGGCGGCGCGGCATCGACGGCTTCCGGCTCATCCTCATCGGCATCTCGGTGAGCGCCGTGATGGAGGCGATCACGACCTGGCTGCTGGTCACGGCCGACATCAGGGACGTGGCCCGGGCCCAGGCGTGGCTGGTCGGGTCGCTGGACAACCGGTCGTGGGACGAGGTCCGGATCGCGCTCTGGGGCACGCTCGCCCTGATGGTCGTCGTGGCAGGTACCGCCTTCCAGTTCAAGCCGATGCACCTCGGCGACGAGGTCGCCGCGGGCCTGGGCGTCCGGTACTCCAGGGTGCGGGCGGTGCTGCTGCTGTGCGCGGTCCTGCTGGCCGGGGTGGCGGTGAGCGCGGCGGGTCCGGTCCCGTTCGTCGCGCTGGTGGCGCCGCAGGTGGCGATGCGTCTGGCGAGGTGCCCGACGCCGCCGTTGGTGGCCTCCGGCGTGGTGGGAGCCCTGCTGCTGATCGGCGCTGACCTGGTCGCGCGCACGGCACTGCCGATCAGTCTTCCGGTCGGTGTGGTGACCGCCGCGATCGGCGGCCCCTTCCTTGTCTATCTGCTGGTGCGGGCGAACCTCAGATAGATGATGCAAAGCTTGGGCAAGCCTGAACAGAGGGGGCCTGGTGGTCGCTCAGCACATCACCGAGATCGAGTCCGGTGTCGATGACGTCGCACGGCTGGCAGCGAGAGGTGTCACGGTCGGGTACGGCAGCCGGATCGTCATCGACGATCTCGACGTGGCGATCCCGCCAGGGGTGATCACCACGATCATCGGCCCCAACGGCTGTGGGAAGTCAACCCTGTTGCGGACCCTGTCACGGCTGCTCAAGCCGGCCAAGGGCACGGTCGTGCTGGACGGCGACGACATAGCCAGGCTCAGGACCAGGGACGTGGCGAAGAAGCTCGGCCTGCTGCCCCAGGCACCGGTCGCGCCGGAGGGGCTGACGGTGTCCGATCTGGTCGCCAGGGGCCGCCATCCGCACCAGAGCTGGCTGCGCCAGTGGTCCTCGGACGACGCCGCCGTCGTGGAGCGCGCGCTCGCCATGACCGGGGTGTCCGATCTGGCGGACCGTCCGGTCGACGCTCTGTCCGGCGGACAGCGGCAACGCGTCTGGATCTCCATGACCCTGGCCCAGGGCACCGACCTGCTGCTGCTGGACGAGCCCACCACCTACCTGGACCTGGCGCACGCGATCGACGTGCTCGACCTGGTGGACGACCTGCACGAGTCGGGCTGCACCGTGGTCATGGTGCTGCACGACCTCAACCTGGCCACGCGCTACAGCGACAACCTCATCGTGATGCGGGAGGGGGCGATCCTGGCGCAGGGGCACCCGCGTGACGTCATCACAGCCGAGTTGCTCCACGAGGCGTTCGGACTGAACGCCAAGGTGATCGACGACCCGGTCGGCGACCGGCCGCTCATCGTGCCGATCGGCCGCACCCACGTACAACTCGACTGATTCCCGGGAAAGTTGCATAAGTAAGGCTAGGCTAACCTCACTTGAGCACGGTAAGGTTTGCCTGCCCTTAGACGGGGGCGTAGTGGACAGCGCGACAGCAAGGGGATTCCGGATGCTCCTCCACAGAACGACGCGTATGAAGCCCTGGCGGCGGTTGGCGGCGGTGGTGTCCGCCGCGGCTCTCGGCGTCGGCCTCCTCGCGGGATGCGGTTCCGACTCGGACTCGGCGGACAAGGCGAGCGACAACACCTCGACCACCGCCGCCGGCGCATTCCCGGTCACGGTGGAGCACGCGTTCGGATCCACGAAGATCAGCAAGACTCCCGAGCGGGTCGTCTCCGTCGGCTACACCGACGACCAGACCATCCTCGCGTTCGGCATCAAGCCGGTCGGCATGGTCGACCAGTACCCGAACCCCGCCGGCCAGACCCCCGACATCAACACCCAGTGGCCCTGGGTGAAGGACAAGTGGGGCGACACCCAGCCCGAGGTCATCATGAAGAACGGTGACTCCGGCCCCAACTACGAGAAGATCGCCGCCCTGCGCCCGGACCTGATCATCGCGGTCTACTCCGAGATCGACCAGGCCGCCTACGACAAGCTCTCCAAGATCGCGCCGACCGTGGGCCGTACCAAGGCCGAGAAGGAGCCGTTCAGCGCGCCCTGGCAGGACAACGCGCTGCACATCGCCAAGGCACTCGGCAAGGCCGAGGAGGGCGAGAAGATGGTGGAGGACATCCAGGGCCGGCTCGACGCGGCCAAGGAGGCACACCCCGAGTTCGCGGACCAGACCGCCGTCGTACTGTCCTGGTACGAGGACTCGGTGGCGCCGTTCACCTCGACCGACGTGCGTGGACGGCTGGTTTCGGGCATCGGCTTCAAGTACCGGACCGAGATCGACAAGGTCGCCGACGGCAGCTTCTACACCAAGCTCTCGCCCGAGCGCATCGACCTGGTCGACGTCGACCGCATCTTCGTCATCAACGACAAGGCGGACACGGAAGCGCTGAAGAAGTTCAAGCTCTTCACCAACCTGGACGCGGCCAAGAACGGCAAGGTGTCGTACCTGCTGGACAGTGAGGGCCCGGCGGTCGGCGCGGCCATCTCCCAGGGCACCCTGCTGTCCATGCCCTACGCGGTCGACGAGCTCGTCAAGTCGGTCGGCCAGGTGTGAGCGCCACTGACACGCGCGTAGCCCCGGCGACTCTGCGTACGGCGACCGGACGCGGGGCCTCCCGATGGGTCGCGGCGCACTGCCGCGAGGTGCCCTGGCTGACGGCGGCCACCGTGCTCACCACGGTGGCCGGGGCGGCGCTCCAGGTGCTCCCGGTGCTGCTGCTCGGCCGGGTGGTCGACGGGGTGGTCGAGGGCGAACCACGCTCGGTCCTGGTCACGATCGGCGTGCTGATGGTGGCCGCCGCGCTGCTCGGCGCGGCGGCCACCGCGGTGTCGACCTATCTGATCGGGCGGCTCGGCGCGGATCTGCTCGCGCGGCTGCGCGAAGGTGCCGTCCGGGCGGTGCTGGGGATGCCGAGCGCACGGATCGAGCAGGTCGGCCGCGGCGACGTGCTGTCCCGGGTCGGCGACGACGTGGCCGTCATCTCCAAGGGCATCCGTACGGCCATCCCCACGGTGTTCTCGGCGGGCGTGCTGGTCGTCATCGCCACGGTCGGCATGTTCGGCCTCGACTGGCGGCTCGGCCTGGCCGGCGCCGGGGCGCTGCCCGCGTACGCGCTGGCCCTGCGCTGGTATCTCCCCCGGTCCGCCCCGCTCTACCGGAAACAGCGGGCGGCCCAGGCCGACCGTGCGCAGGCGCTGATCAGTGGTCTGAACGGGATCGACACCGTCCGGGCGTACCGCCTCGAGGACGCCTTCCGCGAGAAGGTCACCACCGAGTCGTGGCGCGTGCGCGATCTCGGCATCGAGGTGTTCCGGTTCTTCGGCCGGTTCGTCGGCAGGGAGAACCGCGCCGAGTTCATCGGCCTTGTCCTCATCCTCGCGGTGGGATACGCGCTGTTGGAGGCCGACGCCGCCAGCCTGGGCGAGGTGGCGGCGGCCCCGCTGCTGTTCCACCGGCTGTTCACCCCGCTGGGCGCCATCATGTTCACCTTCGACGAGGCGCAGAAGTCGGGCGCGAGCCTGACCCGGCTGGTCGGGGTGCTGGGGGAGGCCGCGGAGGACCGGCTGGTGGGCGACGCGGCCGTCGAGTCGGCGGACGCCGGACCGTACCCCGTGACGGTGGAGGGACTGACGTTCCGTTACCCCGACACCGAGGAGCCGGTCCTGCGGGACGTCAACCTGACGATCCCCGCCGGTGGTTCGCTCGCGCTGGTGGGCGCGACGGGCGCTGGCAAGACGACTCTGGCCGCGCTGATCGCCGGCATCGGGACCCCGCAGGCCGGGTCGGTGCGTGTGGGGTCGACCGACCTCGCCGGTCTGGACGAGGCCGGGGCGCGGGCGCTGGTGAGCATCCTGACGCAGGAGACGCACGTGTTCTCCGGTCCGCTCGCCGAGGATCTGCGGCTGGCCGCGCCCGAGGTGACCGACGGCGAGCTGATGGACGCGTTGCGCACGGTCGGCGCCGACGAGTGGGTCGAGGCGCTGCCCGAGGGGCTGGACACCCTGGTCGGCGAGGGCGGCGAGCGCCTGGACGTCACCAAGGTCGCCCAGATCGCCTTGGCCCGGCTGGTGTTGGGCAGGTCACCGGTGGTGGTGCTGGACGAGTCGACCGCGGAGGCCGGCAGCGCGGGCGCCGCCGAGCTGGAGCGGGCCGTGATGGCGGCGTGCGCGGGCCGGACCACGCTGTTCGTGGCGCACCGGCTCACCCAGGCGATGGCGGCGGACCGGATCGCCGTACTGGACGCGGGACGCGTGGTGGAGCAGGGCACGCACGAGGAGCTGGTGGCTCTGGGCGGCCGGTACGCGCGACTGTGGCGGGCCTGGCGAGAAGGCAGTTAGGTAACCCTCATTTAGGTTGGGCTAACTTTCATACCTGGAAAGGGCGTTGAGTCTTCGATGATGGAACCGAGCGCTCGTCTCGTACTGCTCTCTCCCGAACGCTTGGCAGACGTACGCCGCCGAGCCGGCGACTACTCCGACCGGACCATCGCCGAAGCGTGCGCCATCGGACTGTCGTACTGGGCGACCGGCCTGAGCCCCGACGGCATCGACCTCACCCCCGGTACCTTGTTCGCCGATGTCCTCGGCTGGGTCGACAACGGCGGGGAAGCGCCCGGCGGTTGGGAGGTCGGCGCGGAGGGCGGGGGCATCACTGTTCCGGAAGGCGTCGTGCCGGCCGAAGCGCAGCTCGCGCTCGACGACCTGGCCGACTTCCCGGACCGTCCCATCGGCACCATCGGCCCGTCCAGTGTGGTGGCGCGGCTCGAAGCCCTCGCCGGGTGGAACGACACGCGGGCTGACCGGGTCCGCCCGACCATCGTGGAGATGTTCCGCGAGCAGGCCCGGACCAGGCCGGACGCCGTCGCCATCGTCGACGGACACCGCTCACTGACGTACCGTCAGGCGACCGAGCTGTCCAGCCAGTTGGCCCACCATCTGATCGAACGCGGACTCACCGCCGAACAGGTCGTCGGCATCTCCCTCGGCCGCTCCGCGGACATGGTGATCGGGCTGCTCGGCGTGCTCCAGGCGGGGTGTGCCTTCGTGCCGCTCGATCCGCAGTGGCCCGCCGCGCGCCGGGCCGTCGTCATCGAGGACGCCCGGGTCGTCGTACAGCTCAACGACTCGGGCGAGCACGACCCGGCTGAACCGGAAGCAGTGGCCGTCGACCTGGGCGACTGGCGGTTCGGCTCCCACCCCACCGAGCCGACCGGGGTCACCGTCCCCGGCGACGCCCTCGCATATGTCATCTTCACGTCCGGCTCGACCGGGCGGCCCAAGGGCGCGATGATCCGCCACGAGGCGATCAGTGAGCGCCTGCTGTGGCAGGTCAACGAGATCCTCGGTTTCGGCCACGACGACGCGTCGCTGTTCAAGGCGCCGCTGTCCTTCGACATCTCCATCAACGAGATCTTCCTGCCGCTGGTGTGCGGCGGCAGGCTGGTGGTCCTGCGGCCCGGCGGCGAACGCGACCCGCACCACCTGCTGGGCGTGATCGCCGAACAGCGCGTCACCTTCACCTACCTGGTGTCGTCCATGCTGGACGTGCTGCTGGAGATCGCGGGCGACTCCGACCGCCTGGACAGCCTGCGACACGTGTGGTGCGGCGGCGAGGTGCTGACCCCGGAGCTGTACGAGCGGTTCCGCACCAAGCTCGACATCCCCATGTACCACGGCTATGGCCCCGCCGAGACGACGATCGGTGTCTCGCACGTCATCTACCGGGGCGCCGCGGAACGCCTGTCGACGTCGATCGGCAAGGCCAACCCCAACACCCAGCTGTACGTCCTGGACGACGAACTGCGCCCGGTCCCGGTCGGCGTCGGCGGCGAACTGTACGTGGGCGGATTCCTCCTCGGACGCGGGTACGTCAACGCGCCCGGCCTGACCGCGTCCCGGTTCGTCGCGAACCCCTTCGCGAACGACGGCTCCCGGCTCTACTGCACCGGTGACCTCGCGCGGTTCGCCCCCGACGGGTCGCTGGACTTCCTCGGCCGCGCCGACAACCAGATCAAGATCCGCGGCATGCGGCTGGAGATCGAGGACGTCGAGGTCGGTCTCGCCGAGCACCCCGGAGTACGGCACACCTGCGTCGTCGCCAAGAAGAACACGGCCGGCGGCACCTACCTGGTGGGGTACGTGATCCCCGCGGCCGGCAGCGAGGACCTGCGGGCGGACGAGGTCAAGGCGTGGGCCGTCGAGCACATGGTCGAGTACATGGTGCCCGCTCACATCGTCGTGATGACGGAGTTCCCGCTCACCGCGAACGGCAAGCGCGACCGGAACGCGCTGCCGGAGCCCGAGACCGGGACGGGCGCGCTCGTACAGCCCGCCACCGAGAACGAGCGCGCGGTGTGCGCGGCGGTCGCGGCGGTGCTGCGGCTCGAACAGGTCGGTGTCGACCAGGACTTCTTCCAGCTCGGCGGAGACAGCATCCTGGCCGTCTCGCTGCTGAGCGCGCTGCGCGACGCGGGCCTCTACGTCACGGCACGGCAGATCTTCACCCACAGCACCGCGGGGGCGCTGGCGGCGGTGGCGAGCCGTGAGGACGTCTCCACCGCGGACCACGGCGATGTCGCGACCGGGCCCGTCGTGGGATCGCCCATCGTGCAGTGGCTCGGCGAGACCACGGACGCGATCGACGGCTTCGTACAGTCGGTGGTGCTGAACACCCCGGCGGACCTGACCGCTGACGCTCTCGACGCGATCCTCACCGCTGTGCTCGGTCGGCACGACATGCTGCGCGCCAAGCTGGTGCGCGGTGACCGCTGGAGCTTCGACATCCCGGAAGCGGACCAGACCGTCGCGGACCAGACCGTCGCGGGGTGGCAGGAGAGCGATCGGCCGCTCGACGAGTGCGTCGCGCTCGCCACCGACGGGCTGGACCCGGCCGGCGGCGTGATGCTGCGTGCCCTCTGGCGCCGCGAGGCACGGCAACTGGTCCTGGTCGCCCATCACGTGGTGATCGACGGTGTGTCCTGGCGGGTCCTGATGGAGGACCTGGCCACGGCCTGGCGCCAGTTCACCTCGGGAACGCGGATCGAACTGCCCCCGGTGGGCACGTCGTTCCGGCGCTGGACGCAGCTACTGGAGCGCGCGGCGTTCGACGCCGACAGCGCCTACTACTGGCGTCCCCTGCCGGGAACGGACGAACCGCTCGGCCGGCGCGCGCTGTCCGAAGCCGACACCGTCGCCCAGGAGCGGCTGCGGACCGTCTCGGTCGGCCCCGACGTCACGGCCGCACTGCTGGGCGAGATTCCCGCGAAGTTCCACGCCGGCGTCAACGACGTACTGCTGACAGCGCTCGCCGTCACCCTCGCCCGCTGGCGCCGCGACATCGGACAGGACCAGACGTTCGCGCACATCGAACTCGAGGGCCACGGCCGCGAGGGACAGTTCGTGGCGGGCCCCGCCGGCTTCGAGCCGGAACTGTCGCGGACCGTGGGCTGGTTCACCACGCTGTTCCCGGTGACCGTGGACCCCGGTGCGGCGGCCGACCTCACCGCGCCCGAGTACCTGGCCGCCGCGCTCAAGGCAGTCAAGGAGGACCTCGCCCGGGTGCCGGACAACGGCGTCTCCTACGGCGCCCTGCGCTACCTGACCGACACCGAGTTCGACGCGCCCGCACCGCAGGTGCTGTTCAACTACCTGGGTCGCTTCGATGCGGGCGCCGTCGGCGACTGGCAACTCGCGGGAACCACAGGCCAGTTGGGCGAGAAGCGCGACCCGAGGATGCGCTTGCCCCGCGCCCTGGAGTTCAACGCGATCGCCGAACCTGCCGACTCGACCGGCGAGTACGAGCTGGTCACGACCATCTCCTGGCCCGACGGGATGTTCACCGACGCGGACATGGCGACCCTCGGCGAGTACTTCCGCGCGGCCCTGGCCGGGCTGGCCGCGCTCGACCAAGGCGGCCACTCTCCCAGCGACTTCGGCCTCGTACCGCTGACGCAGGCCGAGGTCGACGCCCTGGACGGTCCGGCGCTACGGGACATCCTGCCGTTGACCCCGTTGCAGGAGGGCCTGTACTTCCACTCGGTCTTCGACGACGACTCGGCGGGCGCCTACGTCGAGCAGCAGCTGCTGACGCTGGACGGCGAGGTGGACGCCGACCGACTCGCGGCGGCGGCCACCCGGCTGCTCACCCTGTACCCGAACCTGGCCGCCCGGTTCGTGGCCCTCGCCGACGGCCGTGTGGTCTCCATACTGGAGAGCGCCGTACAGGCGCCCTTCACCACGCTGGACCGCCCCGGCATCACCGACGCCGAGATCCGCGACCACGCCGAGCGCGACCGCCGCGCCGGATTCGACCTGGCCACCGGCCCGTTGATGCGGTACACGCTCATCCGCGCGGGCGCCGGCCGGAACGTCCTGGTGCAGACCGTGCACCACATCATCGCCGACGGCTGGTCGGTGCCGCCGATGCTGCGCGCGCTGCTGGCCGAGTACCACGCGCCGGGGACCGTGTACCCGATCGGCGGCTTCCCCGACTACGTGCGCTGGCTCGCCGGACGCGACGACGACGAGAGCGACCGGGTCTGGCGCGGGCAGCTCGCCGAGCTGCCCGGCCCCTCGCTGGTCGCCGAGGGACACACCCCGTCCGACCGGTTCGCCGACACCGCCGTGGAGCCGGGGGAGGACATCGACGCGGCCGCCCGGTCGGCCGGTGTGCCGCTGAGCGTGGCCGTGCACAGCGCCTGGGCGGTGACGCTTGGCGGCATCCTGCACGGCAGGGACGTGGTGTTCGGTTCCACGGTGTCGGGGCGGGACGCGGAGGTGCCCGGCATCGAGGACATGGTGGGCCTGTTCATCAACACGATCCCCGTGCACGCGAGTTGGGGCGGTACCAGTACTTCGCGCGACCTGCTCACCTCGGTACGGGAACACCAGAGCGCGGTACTGCCGCACCAGCATGTCTCGCTGGCGCGGATCGGCCGTCAGGCCGGTGCCGGCTCCCTGTTCGACACCCTGGTGGTGTTCGACGTGGCGACCGATGTGGACGGTCTGCGAAAGCCTGGCGACGAGCTGGTCATCACCGACATCGTGAACGAGGGTGCCCCGCACTACCCGTTGACGCTGGTGGTGGAGCGCGCGGCCGACGGTCGTCCGCGCTTCAATCTGATCTACGACGGTGAGCTGCTGCGGGAGGCGAGCGCTCAGACGATCCTGCACACGTTCACCCGGACTCTCGCTGGTCTGCTCACCCGGCCCGACACCCTGGTCGACGACCTGGCGGCCGAGGGCACTCGGCATCCCGCGCTTGGTGGGGGTCTGGGGGGTCGCCCCCCAGGAAGACGCAGTACCCCGACGACCCTGGGCGGACTGTTCGACGCCGCCGCGAACCGCGACCCGGCAGCCACCGCCGTCACCCAGTGCGCTCTCGACGGCGGGAGCCGGTCACTGACCTACGGCGAACTGGCAGACGCGAAGAACGAGTTGGCCTCGGCCCTGCGTGCGGCTGGTGTCGGGCCGGGCAAGCGGGTCGCCGTCGCTGTCCCGCGTTCTCCGGAGCAGGTCGTCGCCCTGGTCGCGATCGTCAGCGCGGGCGGGGCCTACGTACCGTTGGATCTCGCGTACCCGGACGAGCGGTTGGAGTACGTGCTCGCCGACGCCGCTCCGCAGGTCGTTCTCGTGGATCGTGAGCAGCGGGACCGCTTCACGGAACTGCTGGCCCGGGCAGGTGTGTCGGCCCGTGTGCTCGTGCAGGGAGACGAGCTGCCGGCGGCCGCCAACGAGTCCGGGGCCGAGGTGAGTTGGCACGACCCCGCGTACGTGATCTACACGTCCGGATCGACCGGCAGGCCCAAGGGCGTCGTCGTCCCGCACTCCAGCGTGGTGACACTGCTCGCGAACACCCAGCCCGACATGGACTTCGGCCCGCACGACGTGTGGGTCCAGTTCCACTCCTTCTCCTTCGACTTCGCGGTCTGGGAGCTGTGGGGCGCGCTGGCGCACGGCGGTGAGCTGCTGGTGCCGGAGTACGGGCTGACCCGTTCCCCGGTCGACTTCCACCGGCTGGTCCGCGAGCGTGGAGTGACCGTGCTCAACCAGACCCCGTCGGCGTTCCACCAGTTCATCGAGGCCGACCGGCACGCCGGCGAGCCGGTCACGACACTGCGCCGGATCATCTTCGGCGGCGAGGCGCTGGATCTCGGGCGGCTGCGCGGCTGGGTCGAGCGGCACGGCACCCGTTCGCCCGAGCTGGTCAACATGTACGGCATCACCGAGACCACCGTCCATGTCACCCACCGGGTGCTGACCGACGAGGACTTCGCCTCCGGCGACGACGTCAGCCCGATCGGCGGTCCACTTCCCGGCCTGGTCACCTACCTGCTCGACGACCGGCTCCGGCCGGTGCCGCCGGGCCGGGTGGGCGCCATCTACGTCGCCGGCGACCAGGTGTCGCTCGGCTACCTGGGCAGGCCGGGGCTCACCGCGGGCCGGTTCGTGGCGAACCCGTTCGCGGGCGACGGCTCCCGCATGTACCACACGGGCGACCTCGCCCGCCGTACGCTCGACGGTGAGCTGGAGTTCGCGGGCCGTGCCGACGACCAGGTCCAACTCAAGGGATTCCGGATCGAGTTGGGCGAGGCGGAGTCAGCGATCAGGGAACTCGACGGGGTGGTCGATGTGGCCGTCACCGTGGCGGACAGCGGCGACCATCTGGTTGCGCACGTCGTGGGCCGGGTGCCTGGTGAGTTCACCGAGCAGCTGTCCGCGAAGCTGCCTGTGCACATGGTGCCGGGTCGGGTGGTGGCGGTCGATGTGTTGCCGCTGACTGTCAATGGCAAGTTGGACCGGAAGGCGCTGATTGAGCGGGCCAATGCGCTCGGTGATGAACCTGCGGGCCGGTGGGGGTTGGTCGCGCCCCGCGGCGGAGCCGCATATCGATACAGCCCCGCGCCCTTTACGGGGCGCGATGTCGACGCGCTCTCCGCACTCGTCGACATCTTCACCGAGACGCTGCCCGGCGCCGCCGTGGACGCCGACACCGACTTCTTCCGCGCCGGAGGCGACAGCATCGTCGCCATCACCGTGATCAACCGGGCCAGGGCGCTCGGCCTGCCGATCGCGCCACGGGACGTGTTCCTGTTCCGTACACCGCGCGCGCTCGCCGAGCACGTGGGGACACGCACACCCCAGGCCGCAGCGTCATCCGCATCCGCCCGCCGCGAGGACGGTCCCCTGACACCCACGCCGATCATCCTGCGCCAGCGCGAACTGGGCGGTTCGCTCGCCCGGTTCGCCCAGGCCAGGACGTTGGTGGCAGCCGAGGGCACCTCCTTCGCCGACGTCGAGCGCGCAGCGAACGCCGTCGTGGCCGCGCACCCCGCCCTCCGGCTGCGGCTGCGCGTCGAGCAGGGCGTGTGGGCCCTGCGTACCGAATCCGCCCGCGAGGTCACCGTCGTGCGGCCGGACACCACCGATGCGACGACCGCGGCGAACGAAGCCGCCGGACGGCTCGATCCCGAGTCCGGGGACGTCATCGCGTTCTCGTGGCTGGAGGCGAGCCGGACCCTGGTGGTCACCGTCCACCACCTCGCCGTCGACTCGGTGTCCTGGCTGGTCCTGCTGGACGACCTGGCCACCGCCCTGTGCGGGGAGGCCCTGGCGGCGCCGACCACGTCGTACGCCGAGTACGCCGAAGCACTGGCGGCCCAGTCCACCCAGGTGATCGACGACCTCGGGCACTGGATCACCACGCTCCAGGCGCCTCCCCTTCTCCAGGCGGTCAAGGGGCTGCGCGAGACCACGGTCGTGCTCGCCCCCGAAGCGACCGACCGCGTGACACGCACCGCACCCGCCGCACTCGGCGTCGGACTCACCGAATTGCTGAGCGGCGCGCTGCGTACCGCGCTGACCCACATCCAGCCGTCGCCCACCGATCTCGCGATCGAGCTGGAGCGGCACGGCCGGGTCCCGGTCCTGGAACACCACGACTACACCCGGACCGTCGGCTGGTTCACCTCTATCGCGCCCGTACGGCTCACAGCGCACACCGACCCCGTCGCCGCGGCACGCGAGGTCGCCGAACGCCAGCCGGACGAGCGCGGGCACGTCGCCTACGGCCGGCTCAGGTACCTCAACTCGCAGACGGCCCCGCTGCTCAACGCCCGCCCGCAGGTGCTGTTCAACTACCTCGGCCGGGGCAGCGAGTCCCAGGCGCTGCACCTCAACGGCGGCGACCAGGGCAGCCCGTACGCCGTCGAGGTCAACGCCTGGATCGACGCGGACACCGGCAGCCTGCACGCGGCCTTCACCCTCGCCGACGGCATCCCCGACGAGATCACCGAGCACTGGCAGAGCGCGCTGGAGCACATCGCGGACGCCTCCGCTACAGCCGAGCGCACGGCACCCGTCACCCCGCTCCAGCGTGGCCTGTTCTTCCAGGCCCAGATGGCGGGCACGGCCGGACACTACGTCGCGCAGAGCTGGTTCACCTTCGACCGGCGTCTGGACACCGACGCGCTGGCCGAGGCTGTGGCGTACGTGATCGCACGGCATCCGGTCGTGGGCGCAGGCTTCACCACCGACGAAGACGGCAATCCGGTCCAGGTCCTCAGCGCCGGGCGGCAAGTCGCCGTCGGAACGGTCGAGTTGGCGACGGAGGCGGAGGTAGACGCCCTGCGTGCCCGGGACCGCGACACGGGATTCGACCCGGGGGAGCCGCCGCTGATCCGGCTGACCGTGGTGCGTCTGCCCGACGACCACGACGGACTGCTGCTCAGCTATCACCTGCTGCTGTGGGACGGCTGGTCCCGCGAGATCGTGCTACGGGATCTGTTCGACGCCTATCAGGCTGTCCTCGCGGGCGAGTTGCCGGCCCCGGTCCCGGCCACGCCGAGCTTCGAGGACCACGCCCAGGCGCTCGACGCCAAGGACCCCGCCGTATCGGAACGCTTCTGGGCGGAGCACCTTGCCGGCATCCCTGGCCCGACGCTGCTCGCCGGACCGGCGCCGTCCCTCTCGGACGACCTGCCGCGCGCACTCGTACACACGCTGTCCGCCGAACAGTCGGACCTGCTGCGGGACGCGGCCAAGGCGCACGGCGTCACGTTGAACTCGGTGCTGACCGGCGCGTTCGGGCTGCTCCTGGGCGCCCGTACGGGCCGTAGCGACGCCGTGTTCGGCGTGACCGTCTCCGGCCGGGAGGGCGAGGGCCTGGACGGCATCGTCGGTGTGCTGCTCAACACCGTGCCCATGTGGACGCGGGCGCGGGCGGCCGACTCGGTCCGGGACTACCTGACGGCCGTGCAGGCGGCCCGGGTCGAGGCGATGGAGCACGAGCACCTCGGGCTCGGCGAGATCCAGCGGGCCAGTGGGCACGACACCCTGTTCGACAACCTGTTCGTGCTGCAGAACTTCCTGGACATGGACGCGTTTGCCGAGATGAACGCCAGGCACGGCATCACCTCGGTGAAGGCCGATGACTCCACCCACTATCCGTTCACCTGGGTCGTCACGCCCGGCGACCGTCTCACGGTCAAGCTGGAGTACCGCGACGACGACACCGAGAACGCCCGTCGGCTCATCGACGACTACCTGTGCGTGCTCGAGGATGTGGCTCGCTCGACCGGACCGGTCGGCGCGTTGCGGGGGTTGGGGCCGCAGCCCGCACGGGGCGCGCGTACGGACGTCGGTACGGACACCGTCGTCGACCGGTTCGACCAGGCCGCCGACCGTGACCCGGGGCGGGTGGCGCTCGTCGCGCACGGCTCGACCATGACCTTCGCCCGACTCCGGGACCGCAGCCGCGCGGTGGCGGGCGTGCTGGCCGGGCGCGGTATCGGACCTGAGACGACCGTGGGTCTCGCGATTCCGCGCTCCCTCGACTCGATCGTGGCGCTGTTCGCCGTGCTGCGCGTCGGTGCCGCGTACGTGCCGCTGGAACTGGACCATCCGGACGAGCGGATCGCCGCGATCGTCGCGGACGCCCGCCCGGACGTGATCCTGACCGTGAGCGCCGTGTCGCCCCGGCTGACCGGCGATCTCATCGAGCTGGACCGGCCCCTGCCCGAGGCCGAGCCGTTCGTGACGTTCGCGCCGGATGATCCGGACCGCCTGCGGCATCCCGCGTACACGATCTACACCTCCGGATCGACCGGGAAGCCCAAAGGCGTGGTGACCGAGTACGCCGGGCTCACCAACATGCTGATCAACCATCAGCGCCGCATCTTCGAACCGGTGTTGGCCGAGCACGGCCATCGTGTCTTCCGCATCGCGCACACCGTGTCGTTCGCGTTCGACATGTCGTGGGAGGAGCTGCTGTGGCTCGCCGACGGGCATGAGGTGCATATCTGCGACGAGGAACTGCGCCGTGACGCGCCTCGGTTGGTCGAGTACTGCCTGGAGCACGGGATCGACGTCGTCAACGTGACCCCGACCTACGCGCAACAGCTGGTCGCCGAGGGACTGTTGGACAATCCGGCGCGGCGGCCGGCGCTGGTGCTGCTGGGCGGCGAGGCCGTCACCCGGACGCTGTGGCAGCGGCTCGCCGAGACCGAGGGGACGGTCGGTTACAACCTGTACGGGCCCACCGAGTACACGATCAACACCCTCGGCGTCGGTACCTTCGAGTGCCAGGACCCGGTGGTGGGCGTGGCGATCGACAACACCGACGTGTACGTGCTGGATCCATGGCTGCGGCCCCTGCCGGACGGCGTTCCCGGTGAGCTGTACGTGTCGGGCATCGGCATCGCGCGCGGCTATCTCGGGCAGCCCGCCCAGACCGCGCACCGCTTCGTCGCCTGCCCGTTCGGCGCACCCGGCGAGCGCATGTACCGCACCGGGGACCTGGTGGTCCGCCGGCCCGACGGCAACCTGGTGTACCTGGGCCGCACCGACCAGCAGGTCAAGATCCGGGGGCACCGGGTCGAACTCGGCGAGGTCGAGGCCGTGTTCGCGGCGCACCCGGCGGTGCGGTTCGTCGCCGCGGTCGCCCAGCCGGACCCCCAGGTCGACGGGGCGTACCGGCTGGCCGCCTATCTCGTGCTGGACGGCGCGGACTTGGCGGCGGTCGCCGCCGAAGTCGGGGCCGGGCTGCCGGACTTCCTGCGCCCGGCCCACTACGCCCAGGTCGACAGCATCCCGCTGACGGTGAACGGGAAGGCTGACACGAAGGCGCTGCCGGAGGCCAAGCCGCTCGGCGCGCTGACCACCGCGGGGGAGCGCGGCCCGGAGACCGGGACCGAGACCGTGGTGTGCGAGTTCTTCGCCGAGGCACTGGACCTGGACGACGACGAGGTGAGCGCGGTGAGCGACTTCGTGTCCCTGGGAGGGCACTCCATGCTGGCGGTGCGGCTGATCGGGCTGATCCGCCGTGAGTACGGTCCTGTGATCACGATCCGCGATCTGTTCACCCTGCGAACCCCGGAAGCGATTGCCCGCCACCTTGACGACAACCGATGACAACTGATGACAACTCCTGACACGCAGCGGCCCCGCCCGGGGTCCGACATCCTCCGGACCGCCCTGCGCCGCAACGTCGGCGCCATGGTCTGGGGCACCGTCCTCATGGGCCTGTACCAGGCAGGGGAGACCGCATTCCCCATCGCGCTCGGTCTGATCGTCGAGCACACGATGCGGGACCGGAGCCTTGGCGCGCTCGGCCTGTCGATCGCCGCGCTGGCCGTGATCATCACGACCGTGTCACTGTCGTGGCGGTTCGGAATGCGCGTCCTGCAGAAGGCCAACACGACCGAGGCACACCGCTGGCGGGTGCGGGTCGCGGCCTGCGGACTCCAGCCGGTGGCCAGGGACGTCGACCTCAAGTCCGGCGAGGTGCTGACCATCGCCACCGAGGACGCCGACCAGACCGCCGACATCATCGAGGTGGTGCCGCTGCTGGTCAGCTCGCTGGTCGCGGTGCTGGTCGCGGCGGTCGCGCTGGGCCTGGCCGACATCCGGCTCGGTCTGCTGGTGATCGTGGGAACCATCGCGATCCTGTCGATCCTCAGCGTGATGTCCAAGCGGATCGGCGCCAGTACCCAGGAACAGCAGGCCCGGGTGGCGCGGGCGGGCGCGAAGGTCGCCGACCTGATCACCGGCCTGCGCCCGCTGCACGGCTTCGGCGGCAACCACGCGGCGTTCCGGTCCTATCGGAAGGTCAGCACGGAGGCGAAGCTCCAGGCGATCACCGTCGCCAAGGTGAACGGCGCGTACGCGGGCACCGCGCTGGCCCTCAACGCGATCCTCGCCGCCGCTGTGACCCTGACGGCGGGCTGGCTGGCGTTCGGCGGCCAGATCAACATCGGAGAGCTCGTCATGGCCGTGGGACTGGCGCAGTTCATCATGGAACCGCTCAAGCTGTTCTCGGAGATGCCGAAGTACGTGATGATCGCGCGCGCGTCTGCCGCGCGGATGGCGCTGGTGCTGACCGCGCCGCCGGTGACGACCCCGGGGCCTCAGCTCCCGGCCGCCGGCGGAGACCTCGAGATCGACTGCGTCCGATACGGCACCCTGCGGAACCTGAAACTCCAGGTGGCCGCCGGCGAGTTCGTGGCGATCGCCCCCTACCAGCCGCGCTCGGCGGCCGACCTCGCGTCGGTCCTCGCCGTGAACGTCCCGCCCGACGCGTACGAGGGAGTCGTGCGGGTCAGCGGGCAGGAGCTCGCGGACCTGTCGGTCGAGGCGGTCCGCGAGCACATGCTGGTGAACCCGTACGACGGGGAGATCTTCGCGGGCACCCTCCGCACGAACATCGACCCCTCGGGCACCAGCCGGACGGTCCCCGAGGCCGTCGAGGCGTCCATGTTGACGGACGTGGTCGCCCTCCACCGCGAAGGTCTCGACTACGCCGTCCGCGACCGCGGTGCGAACCTCTCCGGGGGGCAGCGCCAACGGCTCTCCCTGGCACGCGCGTTGGCCGCCGACACGGATGTCCTCGTCCTGCACGATCCGACGACAGCCGTCGACGCGGTCACCGAGCAGCTCATCGCGCGGAACGTCGCGAAGCTGCGGCGGGGACGGACGACCGTCGTGATCACCAGTAGCCCGGCGCTGCTGGATGCCGCGGACCGGGTCCTTGTCTTGGACGAGGGTGTCATCACGGCCGAGGACACCCATCGGAACCTCCTGGCCAAGGACGAGGAGTACTGCTTGGCGGTGGCGCGGTGACCTGTTGGTAGCGCGATGATGGATGTGCGGGCCGGTGGGGGCTGGTCGCGCAGTTCCCCGCGCCCCTTACGGGGCGCGATGCCGCACCGGACTTCGTCAAAGGAGTGCCCAGGCGACATCCCTGAGCAGAGCATGCCGCCAGCCCGCCCGGTCGTGCTCCGACGCCGACCGCGAAACCCGCACAGTCGCCCCGGCCTGTTCGGCCAGGCTCTCCACCAGCTCGCAGTGGGGCAGCATCCCCGTCTCGTGTTCCCCCACGTCGAACGCGACCCGCAGACCGGACACGTCCGGCCGCCCCCGCAGGCGCGCGGCGATCGCGCCGCCGACCGGGCCGCCCATGGGGTCCGCCCGGTCCATGGCGTCGGGTGTCCACCAGAACGACCCCGACTGACAGGCGACGCGCGAGACCAGGTCCGGGAACTCCAGTGCCGCGTACAGCGCGCTCAGCCCGCCGAGGCTCTGCCCGGCGACGACCAGCCGGTCCCGGTCGGCGGGTACGCCGGACTCCGTCACCAGCGGCAGCAGTTCGTCCCGGACCGCCTCCCACAGCTCGGGCCGGCACACGAACTCGGCGTTCCTGTCCTTGGCCGGCAGGAAGACGAGGGTGACCGGGGGCAACTCGCCACTGGTGACGGCCGAGTCGAACGCGGTCATGGCCGGGTGCAGGTAGAGCCAGTCGTCCCCGTCGAGCAGCAGGACCACCGGTCCGCCGCCGCCCGTCGGATGGACCCGCACGGTACGCCGCCCGCCGAGCCGTCCGCTGGTCCAGCGGAGCCGGGTGCGGGGCAGGGGCAGGACGCCCGAGGCGCCGACGAGGGGCCAGTGCGGCTGGGCCGGGGCGTCCGGGGTCGCGGCGATGGACCGGTCAGGGCCCGCACCGGCCGGGTTGAGCGGGTCGGCGTACGTCGCGTCGCCCGCGCGGAACTGGTAGGTCACCCGCAGCCGTGCGGGCATGCGCACCTCGGCGTACCAGCAGTCCGTGTCGCCCCAGCGGCGCAGGGGCACCGGCTCCGACCAGCTCTCGAAGCCGATGCTCGCCGGAGACCCGCGCCACAGGAACAAGGTCACCCAGCCGCCGTCGCCGGCCGGTACCGACGCGGGTGTCCCCGCCGCCGCCCAGAACTCGACGGTGCCGGGTTTGCCGGGCAGTCCGAACTCGGTGAAGGCGTTCTCCATGTCGGCCGTGACCAGGCGCATGAACGTCGTCTCCTTGTGAGAGGGAAGCGGCAAGGCTAAGCTCCTGTCAGTTAGGCCAGCCTAACCTAATGGTGACGTTCCGAGGAGGCCACCGAGCATGAGCACCAACCCCTTCGACGACAACGAAGGCCGCTTCCTGGTCCTTGTCAACGACGAGGACCAGCACTCGCTTTGGCCGTCCTTCGCCGAGGTGCCCGGGGGGTGGACGATCGTCTTCGCCGAGAACACCCGAGAGGCGTGCCTGGACTTCATCGAGTCCCACTGGACCGATCTGCGCCCCCGGTCCCTCGCGACGTCCATGGACGCCTGAGGCTTCGCCGCGCGGATGCTCTGCGCCAGACTGACGAACGCGCGCTTCCTCGCCATGGACCCGGACCACCCGGTCGCCCACGACCTGGGTATCTGGCGGGGCCGGGTCGTGGGGTTGGACGAGGCGGTGACCTCCCTGCCCGCGCGCGAGGTGATCGACCTGCAGGGCGCCACCGTGCTGCCCGGATTCATCGACGCCCATGTGCACCTCGCCTGGACCGGGTTCAAGCAGAACACCCCGAGCATCGCGGGCCTCACGCGGATCGACGACGTGCTCGCGGTCGTGGCGGAAGCCGCCCGGAAGCGCTCGCCCGGCGACTGGGTGAGCATCGCCGGATACGACCGGCGGGCGCTGGGCCGCCACCTGACCGCCGCCCATCTGGACAAGGCCGGCCGCGGCCGCAAGGTGTTCGTGATGCACGACTCCGGGCACGGCTGCGTGGTCAACAGCGCCGTGCTCGACCTGCTCCCCGCGGACATCCCGCACGAGAACGCCTTCCTCGCCGAGGGCGCCATGGGGGCGGCGCGGGCACGCCGGTCGGCCCGAGTGTGATCACCGGGTCGGCCGCATGGACGCGCAGGGCGAGACCGCCGTCGAGGGTCCACGGAGGACCGCAACATCCCTCCGGCCGCCGAGCGGTGGATGGCCTAGCGCGCCCGCGCCCGCACCGTCACGGTCCGTGCGCCCCACGCGGCCTCCGTGAGCGACCCCGGCCCGGTCACCGAGCTGATCCTGCGCGCCGCCCGTTCGGTCCGCGCCGGGGCTGACGGCGACCGTAGCCACCGCTATCGGCCGTGCTCGGGCACGCCGGACGGCTCCCGTACCTCGCCGCTTCCCCCGACCCTCGCGCTGCGCCATTCGCGCGGGGAGAGACCGTAGGCGCGGCGGAACACCCGGCTGAAGTGGGCGGGATTGACGAAACCCCACCGCTGGGCGACCGCCGACATGGTCGGAGCCGTCCTGCCGCTGCGGGCCAGTTCGCGAGCACACTCCTCCAGCCGGCGCCTCTGGATCAGTCTGCCGACGGTCGTACCGGGGGTCTCGTCGCGAGCGTTGTCCAGCGCCCGCCGCTACCAGCAGGACCGAGGGCAGCGGCGGGGACAGGCCTCAGGCGCGGCTGTCGACGACGACGGTCTTGAGCTTGTCGCGCTGTTCCTCGTCCGCGAGGGCGATCAGGCGGTCCTCGACATGCGGCGGCAGCTCCTTGACGTCGAGTTCGACGCCGGACTTGTGCGAGTGGTCGATGAACGCCAGCAGCGCCTTCGCCCCGGACATGTCGATGTAGTCCACGTCCTTCAGGTTCAGCGACAGGTTCGTCCGGTCGTTGCGCAGGGTGGCGAAGACATGGTCGACGGACAGGAACGACAGCGGCCCGTCGATGTGGTAGGTGCCGGTGCCGTCGTGGACGACCGAGGCCTTGCGCCGGCGCGACTGCACGCCGTGCACGATGAGCGCCAGGACGACGCCGACGGCGACCGCCACGGTCAGGTCGATGAGGACGGTGATGATCATCGTGGCGAACATCACGACGACGTCACCCCGCGGGGAGACATGTGCCTTGCGCAGGCTCTCCCAGTCGAACATGCCGAGCGCGGTCAGGATCAGGATCCCCGACAGCACGGCGAGGGGGATGTACTGCACGACGGCCCCGAGGCCGACCACGAGCACGAGGAGGATGACGCTGTGCGTGGCCGCCGACAGCGCGGTGCGGCCGCCGCTGCGGACGTTGACCACGGACCTGACGGTCGCGCCGGCACTGGCCAGACCGCCGAACAGACCGCTGACGGCGTTGCCGATGCCCTGGCCGATCAGTTCCTTGTTGCTGTGGTGCCGCTTGCCGGTGATGTTGTCCATGACGACCGAGGTCAGCAGTGAGTCGATCGAGCCCAGCAGGGCGATGCTGAGCGCGGGCAGCACGAGGGTGAGGAGCAGCGACCCGCTGAGCTCGGGGACGGTGATCGAGGGGATCGACTCCGGTATCTGGCCGATGTAGTCGATCGCCGAGTTGAGCGACACCGGCCCGACGCTCACGTCCCGCAGCAGCGAGTCCACGAACCGCAGGGCCACGGTCATGGCCACGAGCGCGATCAGACTCGCCGGAATCGACTTGATCACACGTGCGGACACCAGCATGAGCACGACCGTGCCCGCCACCACCAGGAAACTGCTCTGCACCTGGTCCAGCTCACCCAGGATGATGATCAGTGCGATGCCGCCCATGAAACCCGACACCACCGGGTGGGGTATGTAGCGGACGAGCGAGCCGAGCCGGCACAGCCCGAACAGCACCTGGAAGGCGCCGGCCATGATGAACGCGAGGAACGCGCCCTCGAGTCCGTGCTCGGCGATGACCCCGGTGGCGACGACGGTGATGGGGCCCGTGGGGCCGGTCACCTGGCCGGGCGTACCACCGAAGACCGCCGCGAAGAACCCGGCGAAGATCGCGCCGTACAGTCCGACGAGTGCACCCTCCGAGGTGCCCGTCGCGGTGATGCCGAAGGCGATCGCCAGCGGCAACGCCACGATCGCCACGGTCAGGCCGGAAAGGATCTCTTTCGCGACGCGCTGGAACATCTGCTCCCACTTCGGTCGACAACATGCTGGCCCGGGCCCATGGCGGGCCCCGTCGCCGACCAGACTTCCCGGCACTCCCTGGGTAAAGATGCCGTATGGATCGCGTCAAGACAAGGCCAAAGATCGCCAACTGAGGGTCGTTGACGCGCCATCGGTACCGGCAGGGGAAGGCTCAGTGCTTCCCCCGAGAAGGGCTGGGAACAAGGAAAGCATTCTGAGCCGGGAACGACGTCAACGTGTTTCCGGCTGGTGTGATTCCCGGAAAACGGGTGGCCGGTCGCGGGGCTCCGTTCGCGCTCCGTGAGGTGGATCACGGCCGACGGTCAGATCCTTTCCCTGGAAAGCATTGTCTGGGGGGAGGTACTGTCGGCGCTGTGAGTTGTGTGTCAGCGGCCCCGCGGAGGAGAGGTTGACCGTGTCGCCGGAGTTGCCTCGCGATCTCCCCCAACTGCTCAGCAGCGCAGAGCGGTTGATGACCCGCCGACTGGCCGCCGCGCTCGAGGCCGAGGACTGTTCCGTCGAGGAGTGGCGGGTGCTGTCGCTGCTCTCGGACGGCCGCGGGCACGCCATGTCCGACGTCGCCGAGTACGCGCTGATGCCCGCGCCGAGTCTCACCAAGCTGGTCGACCGGCTGGTCTCGGTTGCGTTGGCCTACCGCCGCAAGGACCCGGGGGACGGGCGGCGTGTCCTGCTCTATCTCTCCGCGCGCGGCCGGACGCGGCACCGGGCCGTCGCCGTGCTGGCACAGCGGGCCGAGGCGCAGATGCTGGACGGGCTGGCCGGTGTACAGGAGCTGGCCGACGGGCTGGCCCGGCTGGAGTTCCTGCTGGGGCGGGCCCCGGAGCAGGTCGGAGCTGAGCGATGATGTCGAAGTCCAGGGCGTCGGCCCGGGCGCGGTAGAGCCGTTGTCCGAGATGGTTGCCGCGCAGTCGCGGCGCGCCGGAGAGGTGCGTCGAGCAGCAACGTGCCCTCGAAGCGGGACTCGCCCAGGCTCCCGGCGACCGGCGCCGCGTAGCCGAACCGCCGGGCATGACGGTGGCTGGAGGACAGGCTCTCCGAGGTCATCAGCGAGTCGAAGCGCCCGGCCGTCGCCCACAGCCCCTCCGACGTCTCCGCGCCGGTGGCGAGCAGCAGGTTCTCGTCCATGCGGGTGCTCGGCCGGACACAGCGAGACCGGCTTGACGATGCGGGGGAAGTCCCGGGCGACGGCGGCAGCGGCGGCGTCCTCCGGAGTCAGCGCCACCGCGAAGGCCGGCACCGGGACGCATGCGCGCGAACAGGCCTCGCGCTGCGGGGACTTGATCCGGGCCGCCCGCACCGAGTCGGGCGCCTGCCCCCGCAGACCCAGGCGAATCGTTGGTCTCGGCACCGACCACATCGTCGATCAGGCCGGTGTCCGGCTGGAGCCGACCCGGCAGGAGATACGCCTCCATGTCGCCTGAGCGCCGTCGCGGACGCACTCGCCGCCCACCCGCCCACCACAGCCCCCGGCTCGTCCCTCGGCCCTGAGCGGGGCCAGGGCATCAAGTCACCAGCAGGACCTGGTCAGTTGTCCCGTCCGGGAAGCGGATCTCCACCGTCCCGTCGGACTCCACGTGTGCCCCGGCGCCCGCGCGCAGGGCGTGGACGTCGCGGTACACGGCCGGATCGGCGGTGAGACAGACCAGCGTCACCAGCAGGCGCGTACCGCCCGCATGCCGGGGCACGGTGAGCACCGGAGTCGCCGAGTGGTGGCCGTAGGCGTTGCGGTCCTCGGCGTGCAGGACCGTCCCGTCGTCCTCCCAGCCGAGCAGGCCGGCGATCAGGCTGGTCAGGCCGTCGCGCCGGCGGGCCAGCGCCCAGCGCGGTCCGGTCTCCGCGGTCGGCGGAGTGGTGTCGCAGGCCACGGCCCAGCCGCCCTCGTGTACGCCGAACCCGGCCGGCGCCTCGACGCGGTGGACGCGTATCTCCCAGGGACCGTGCACCACGCCGGCTGTGGTGATGCGCGCGTCGAGCTCCCCGTCCGGGCGGCGCGGTGTGTGCCACGACGCGGCCCGGCGGGTCCGCGTGTAGAGCGGGTGGATGCGGCCTCTGACCGAGGCTCCGGAGTCGTCCAGCAGCGCGATGTGGTTGTCGGGGCCGCGCGGCGTCTCCGGGGCGGTGGCCGTGGAGTACGCGAACCGGGTGTAGTGGGGGCTGTCCTGCGAGGTCGCGGGCGGCGGTGGCAGCCGGTCACTGCCGTGGTTGACCAGGCGTACGATCCCGTCCGCGGCGGTGGAGTGCAGCAGCCAGCCCGGCGCGGGCAGGGCCAGCTGCCGGTCGGCGGTGTCCACCGGCCCGGGTTCCTCCGGCGCCGTCCACACCGGATGCCCGGCGGGCAGCAGCAGGCCGAGGAACGCCTTGCTCGCCCAGTACGGGGAGGCGGGACCCGAATAGGGCTGGGTGACCGGGAGAAAGGGCCGGTACCAGCCCAGGCTCAACAGCCCTTTCTCGTCGGGCACTTCACGGTCGGCGAAGTGCTTCAGGGCACCGGAGGCGAGGCGACGGGTGCGGCCGGGGGGCATCGGGGTGGCACCGGCCAGGGCACCCGCCCACAGAGGGGCCGCGGCGGCGTAGCGGTAGGTGAGGGAGCGGCCCTGGTGGACGGGGGCGCCGTCGGAGCCGAAGAAGTACTGATGGACGTCGAGGAACTCGCGAAGACGTGTGCGATGGGTCGCGACCAGGGCGGGGTCGGCCCGGGGGCCGGCGATGCGCGCCCACAGCACCGGGTACAGGTGCAGGGCCCAGGCGTTGTAGTAGTCGAACTTGCGGCCGTCGCCGTCGGTGTACCAGCCGTCGCCGCGGTACCAGTCGTCCAGACGGGCCAGCCCGGCGTCGATCTCGTCCCGGTTGTGCGAGGCGCCGACCGAGGCGAGGAACTCCTCGGTGACGACCTGGAAGAGCCGCCAGTTGGAGTCGTTGGCGGTGGCTCCGACGAATCCGCCGAGCCAGTCGGCGACCCGTTGGCGTACCCCGTCGGAGAGGTGGTCCCAGAGCCAGGGGCGGGTCTCGTGCAGGGCGACGGCGAGGGAGGCGGCCTCGACCATGGGCTGGGCGCGGTCGGTGATCGGCGGCCAGTGTTCCGGGTGGTGGGGGTCGGTTCCGTTGGCGAGACCGGTGACGTACCGCTCGATCAGGTCGGGACCGGCCTGCCCGCGGGATCCCGCGATACGGAAGGCGGCGAGGAGGAAGGAGCGGGCGTAGCCCTCGACCGCGTCGGACAGTTCGCCGGAGTGGCCGGTCCGGCCGGGCAGGCGGTACTGGGCGAGGCCGGGTGAGGCGTACGGGACGAGGGCGGCCAGGAGGCGGTCGGCGGCGGTTTCCCAGTGGGCCCGGGTGTAGCCGGTGTACGGCGACAACCGGGAATCGGGCGGCGGCAGTTGGCCGGGGTCGACCGAGAGATGCGGCGCGGTCATGCCGGGTCGGGTCTCCTTGGGTCACGGGGTCCGTTCGGACGGGGGCGGGCTGACGCTGCCGCGTACGACGATGTGGGTGCCGAGCACATGGTCGGTGCCGGCCGTCCCGTCGGGGTCGCGCAGGGCCAGGCGTACGGCACTGCGCCCCAGTTCCTCGGCGGGTGTGCGGACGGTGGTCAGCGGGGGGTTGAAGTCCTCGGCGAGCGGGATGTCGTTGTAGCCGACGACGGAGACGTCGTCGGGGACGCGCAGCCCGGCGTCGGCGATGGCGCGCAGCGCACCGGCGGCCACCATGTCGTCACCGGCGAACACGGCCGTGAACTCCCGTTCGCCCTTGAGGAGTTCGGCCATCGCACGATGGCCGGCGGCCCGGCCAAGACCGCAGTCGACGACGTGCGCGGCCTCCGGAGGCAGCCCGTGCGCGGCCAGCGCCGCACGGTAGCCGGCCACCCGGGCGTCCAGGGCGGTGTTGCCGGGCAGACCGCCGAGGAACACGATCCGCCGGTGTCCGGCCGACAGCAGATGGCTGGTGACGGCCAGGGCTCCGGCCTCGTTGTCGAACACGACGACCAGGGCGGGCAGTTCGGGGTCGGGAGAGGGGCGCCCGCAGAGCACCAGACGGGCACCGGCGGCGTCCAGGGCGTGCGCGTAGTGCGCGACGCGCTCCCGGTAGGCGTCGTCCTCGACGACCCCGCCCACGAGGATCACCACGCGCGCGCCCTCCTCGCGCATGAGCTGGACGAAGTCCATCTCCCGCTGCGGATCACCGCCCGTGGTGCCGACCAGGCACAGCCAGCCGTTCGCCGCCGCCTCCGCCTCGACGCCCTCGGCGACCTGGGCGTAGAACGGGCTGGTGACCTGGCGCAGGACGACGGCGACCATCTTCCGGCCGCCGCCGACCAGGGCGCGAGCGTGTGCGTTGGCGACGTAGTCCAGAGCCCGTGCCGCGCGCAGGACACGCGCGCGGGTGGCCGGCGGGACCGGGTAGTTGCCGCTCAGCACCCGCGAGACCGTGGCCACGGAAACCCCTGCACGCTCGGCCACCTCGCGGATGGTGACCCGCGCCTTGTCTGCCATGTCGCTCCCCGTGTGATGACGTCGTCGTCCGTGCGCGCCGGCCTCGGCTCATGCGTTGGCGGCGTATTCCTTGGCGTATTCCTCGGCCATTCTGTCGCCGCCGCGGGAGCGCCACTTCTGCACGGCGTCGTCGTACGCGGACATCGGGGCGCGCCCGGCGACGACCGAGGTGACGGTGTCGTCCATGAGGGCCTTGAGGGTGGTGCCCTGGGTGGTGTTGGTGCGGGACTGCAGTCCGAAGGAGGCGTCGCGGACCGCGACCGGCACCACCTTCCGCTGCCAGGCGTGCACGGCACGTACGGCCTCGGGCCTGCCCGGCACGAAGAGCACCTGGGGGCCCTCGGCGAGGTAACGGAAGGGCAGGTTGGAGACGTTCTCCACCTCGCCCAGCTTGTTCGGCTGCGGGGAGCCGTCCTTGCCTCGGGTGAAGTGGACGCCCTCCAGGCCGTAGTGCACGAGCTCCCACTCCTTCGTGCCGAACGGGGCGGCCAGGTAGTCGAGGAGGCGCAGGAGCAGTTCGATGCGTTCCTTCTTCGCCTTCTTCAGGACCGTGTAGCCGAAGGAGCGGCGGGCGGCGACGATGCCGCCGGGGGTGCCGTCGACGCCGTACGGAAGGGCGGGCGCCGGGGTGAGCAGGCCCTTGGAGTCGGGGTAGAGGGTCTGGTAGGCGCCGAAGCCGTTCTGCATGGAGCCGACCGTCCCGTTGAGGAACAGGGTGCCCAGCTCCGGGGTGGCCATCGAGGCGGCGTCGGGGTGGTAGGAGCCGTTCTTGCGCAGCTCGGCCTGGAAGGCGACGGCCGCCTTGTAGCGCTCGTCGGTGAAGTTGGGGCGGAAGGTGCCGTCCTTGTCCACCGCCCAGCCGGCCGGGGCGTTGTGGGCGGCGGCGTGCACGGCGTTGCCGAACAGCGAACCGGTCGCCGCGCCCAGGGCGTACGTCGTGCCCCGGGTGGCCTTCCTGGCGACCGTGGCGAAGTCCTGGGAGGTCCAGCCCTCCCGCATGCCGGCGTCGGTGAACAGGTCCTGGTTGGTCCACAGGGTGGATCCGGGCAGCGGGCGTTCCAACGGGATGCCGTAGATCCGGCCGCCGATGCGGCCCATGTCGCGCCAGGCGTGGGTGGGGATGCCGGCGAGGTTGGGGTAGTCCCGCACGGCCTCGCCCGACAGGTACGGCGTCAGGTCCTGGGCGCGGCGCTGCACGAACTGCGCCTCACGGGGCAGGACGAACCCGGCGAAGACGTTGATGATGTCGGGCAGCGACTCGGGGTCGCCGGCCATCACGGTCGCCATCTTCTTCTGGTAGTCGTCCGTCGGCACGACCGTGTACTCGATTTTGACGCCCAGCGCCTTCTCCACGGCCCGCCAGTACTGGTTGTCCGCCCGCCCCTTCGGCGGGGTGCCGAAGGTGACCGACATGACCCTGATCGTGGAGCCGTCGCCCGGGGTGCGGGCGACCGAGGTGGTCAGGTCGGAGGGGTAGGAGGTGTAGCCGGGCTGGACACCCTCGTCGGTGGGCGCCAGGTCCGGCTTCGCGCCCTCGGGCGCCTGGTGGGCGGGCCAGTCGGCGAGCTTCTTGCCGGCGTTGGAGGTGTCGCCCTCGCCGGATCCGGTCGAGCAGGCGGTCAGCAGACCTGGTGCGGAGACCGCGGTGCCCGCTGCGGCCATGGAGCGCAGCAGGGTACGTCGGGACATGCTGGGCATGAGCGAGTGACCTCTCTGAGTGCGGCTCTGAACAAGGCTTCTGATGTTGCGTCAGCTCTTGATGGCGCCGGTGAGCACGCCCTTGGTGAAGTACTTCTGCAGGAAGGGGTAGAGGAGCAGGATCGGCACGGTGGCGATGACCAGGACGGCCATCTGGATCGTCTGCGGCGCGTTGACCGTGCCCTCACCGGTGGTCGTGTCCGTCAGCCCGGTACCCGCGATGACATAGGTGCGCAGCACCTGTTGGAGCGGCCAGTGGTCGCTCTCCAGATAGAGCGAGGCGTAGAACCAGGAGTTCCAGTAGCCGACGGCGTAGAACAGCCCGACCACGGCGAGCGCGGCCTTCGACAGGGGCAGCACGATCGACCACAGGATCCGCAGGTCGCCCGCCCCGTCCAGCCGGGCGGCCTCGTACAGCTCCTCGGGGATGCCCTGGAAGAAGCCGCGCAGCACGACCAGGTTGAAGACGTTGACCAGTACGGGAAGGACCAGCGAGGCATAGCTGTCGAGCAGCCCGAGCTCCTTGACGAGCAGGTAGTTCGGGATCATCCCGGGCGGGAACAGGAACGTGAACAGGATCAGCAGCAGCACCGGCCGGCCGCCGAACACACCGGGGCGGGACAGCGCGTAGGCCAGCGTCACCGTGCAGGCGAGGCTGAGCAGGGTGCCTACGACGGTGACGCCCGCGCTGACTCCGAGGGCATGGGTGACGATGCCGCCGTCGAGGATGTCGCGGTACGCCTTCAGGGTCGGGTCCTGCGGCCACAGCACCCAGCCGCCGTTCGCCACGACCTCGCGCTGGGAGGCGAGCGACGTCGACAGGATGACGAGGAACGGCACACACACCAGGAGCACGACCACCACCAGGGCGACCGCCTTGCCGGCCTGCGTGACGGGCCTCGGCGTTTCCATCCAGCCGGGCCGGACGTGGGCGCTCACCGGTATACCCCCTGTTCGCCGAGACGGTGGGCGACCTTGTTGGCCGCGTACACGAGCAGGGCGCCGACCAGGCCCTTGAACAGTCCGGCCGCCGCCGCGAAGCCGTAGTCGCCGCCGACGATGCCCTGGTAGTAGACGAAGGTGTCGATGATCTCGGCGGCCCCGGGACCGACCGAGTCGCGCTGGAGCAGCATCTGTTCGAAGCCGACGGAGAGGATGTCGCCGAGCCGCAGGATCAGCAGCAGCACGATCACCGGGCGGATCGCGGGCAGCGTGACATGCCAGAACCGCAGCCAGGGGCCGGCGCCGTCGATGGCGGCGGCCTCGTACTGCTGCTCGTCGACCTGGGAGAGCGCGGCGAGGAAGATGATCGTGCCCCAGCCGGCGTCCTTCCAGATCACCTGGAGGACGGTGAGCGGCTTGAAGGCATCGGGGTTGCCGATGATGTCGACGGTGCTCAGACCGGCGTCGCCGAGGTAGCTGTTCACCATGCCGGTGTCGCCCAGGACTTGCTGGAACAGGGCGACGACGATCACCCATGAGATGAAGTGCGGCAGATACGTCACCGACTGCACGAAGCGGCGGACCGTGCTCCAGGTGAGGCTGTGCAGCAGCAGGGCGAGCGCCAGTGGCACGGGGAAGTAGAACACGAGCTGCAGGACCGCGATCCAGAGCGTGTTGAAGACCGCGTGCCAGAACTCGCCGTCCTCGAACATCCGCTGGAAGTTGCCGAGGCCCACCCAGGGGCTGCGCCAGATGCCGTCGAAGGGCACGTACTCCTTGAACGCGATGACGTTGCCGACCAGCGCGCCGTAGTGGAACACGAGGAAGTACGCGAGACCGGGCACCAGGAGCAGGAACAAGGTCCGGCTCCGGCGTGTGTGAAAACCTTTTCTCTGTGCTGGAGCGCCTGACGGGTGACGGGAAGGGCGGCTCACCCTCGATTTTCCAGGGCGCTCCCGTAGGAGAGCTGCCACGGAGCCTCCTCGGCTACGAGTTGGAGTGAGGGGAAGTTAAAACGTTTTCAGATCGGGGTCAACAGTTCTGACAGATGCCAGGGGCGGAACTGGCCCGCCCCTGGCGGGAGTTCGGTTACGCCAGTCCGTCGAGGGCGGTGACGATGTCGGCCGGTTCCGCGCGGGTGGTGTAGTCGGTGTCGACGAAGACCCAGCGGATGGTGCCGGCGCGGTCGATGACGTAGGTGCCGGGCAGCGGCAGGGTGCGCGGGTGTCCGGCGTTGACACGCTGGAGGTCGAAGCCGAGCCGGTCGTAGACGGCGGCGAGGTCCTCGGGGAGGTCGAAGGCGAGGCCGTACTGCTTCGCGGTGCCGGAGCCGATGTCGCTGAGGACGTCGAAGGCGAGGCCGTGCCTCTCGGTCAGGGAGAGGGACTCGTCGGGGATCTGCGGGGAGACGGCGACGAGGCGGGCACCGCGTGCGGTGATCTCGGCGGTCTGCTGCTGGAGCCCGCGCAGGGCGATGTTGCAGTACGGGCACCAGGCGCCTCGGTAGAAGGTCAGCACGACGGGGCCGGCGGCGAGGAGGTCGTCCAGGGTGACGGTCCCGCCGGTCGCGGCGGGCAGGCGGAACCGGGGGGCCCGGTCGCCGACGGTGAGGGCCCGGTCCGCCTGGCCCGAATCGGCGAGCTCGGCACCGGCCCGCCGCATGATCTCGCGTACCTCTGCGGGGATCTGCTGCTGGCGGGCCTCGTAGAAGGCGCGCAGTTCGGCGTTGAGGGTGGCTGTCATGGCGTCCGTTCCTCCTGGTGGTTCGGCTGGCGGTTCATCTTGAAACGACCGTTCCAAGATAGCGGGACGCGCATGCCGGAACCAGGCCCGGCGAGTATCTTGGAATTGTTGTTTCAAGATGGAGAGGTGGACCATGCCGGACATCAAGCACTTCGATCCGGACGCGACCCTGGAGACCGTGGTGCGGCTCTTCTGGCGGCAGGGCGTGGCCTCGACCGGAATCCAGGACATCGTGACCGCGACGGGCCTCAACCGCTCGAGCCTGTACGCCACGTTCGGCGGGAAACAGGAGCTCTATCTCGCGGCGCTGAGCCGCTACGTGGAGCGGCGGTCCCAGCCGGTGTTCCGCCGGCTCGCGGCGGACGAGCGGGGGCTGCCGGCCGTCGGCGAGTTCTTCGACGGGCTGATCCGGGCCCGGTGTTCGGGCGAGTACGCCCGCTGGGGCTGCATGGTCTCCAACGCGCACGCCGGAGCCGAGAACGGCGACCCGGAGGTCGGCACCGTCCTCGACCGGCACCACCAGGAACTGCGGGACGCGCTGTACGCGGCACTCGTCAAGGCCGAGGCACACGGGCAGTTGGCACCGGGCACCGATCCCGGCGCCGCCGCCGATCTCCTGGCCCTGCTCGCCTACGGCGTGAACCTGCGTTCGCGCGGCGGCGCCGACGCCGGATCGCTGAGCGTGACGGTGACGGCGGCGCTGGACTCGTTCTCTGCGTGACGGTGACGGCGGCGCTGGACTCGTTCTCTGCGTGACGGTGAACGGGCTGTGATGCCCACGCCGCGGGGGCACCTGTCGAATGCCTGTCATCCCTGAGCCCCTGTTGCCGGTGCCCCTCGCTCCTCACTACGGTGCTCATTGAGATTTCAACGGGAAATCCGATGGAAGGGTCTGTCATGCCCCTGCCAGGAAATGCTCCCCCCGCTTCCGAAGTACGGTCGTTCCGGTCGGCCGGATGACGGCAGTCCCGGGCGATGTCCGGCTGACGGAACGCGTTCCCCGATTGTCACTGGGCCGCAGCCCAGGGCACAGCCCTGCCGTCGCGCGCCCCCGCACGACCGCGCCTTCCCCCGCGTCACCCCCCACCAGCCTCCGGGCATGTCCCTGCCCGGAGCAGAAGGAGACAGCCGTGAACCCCACACACAGCGAGCCCCTCGACTACCTCGTGATCGGTGCCGGCCCCGCCGGGCTCCAGCTCGGCCAGTTACTCCAGGCGGCCGGACACGGATACCGGATCCTGGAGAGCGGTCAGGCGCCAGGGACCTTCTTCCAGACCTTTCCCCGCCACCGCAAACTGATCTCCATCAACAAGGTGTACAACGGCACCGACGATCCCGAGCTGAACCTCCGGATGGACTGGAACTCCCTGCTGTCCCCGGACCCCCACCTGCTCTTCACCCGCTACAGCAAGCGCTACTTCCCGCACGCCGACGACCTGGTGCGCTATCTCGCCGACTTCGCCGAGGCGTTCAAGCTGGACATCACCTACGACACCAGGGCGGAGCGGATCCGGCGCGACGACGACGGCTTCACCGTCACTGACCAGCACGGTCACGAACACCGCGCCCGCCGCCTGATCATGGCCACCGGACTGAGCCGCCCCAACACCCCCGACATACCCGGCATCGAGACCGCCGAGGACTACTCCGTCGTCTCCGTTGACCCCGAGGACTTCATCGACCAGCGCGTCCTGATCCTCGGCAAGGGCAACTCCGCCCTGGAGACCGCGGACAACCTCGTCGAGACCGCGGCGGTGATCCACGTCGCCGGCCCGCACTCCATCCGGATGGCCTGGAACAGCCACTACGTCGGCCATCTGCGCGCCGTCAACAACAACTTCCTCGACACTTACCAGCTCAAGTCGCAGAACGCCCTGCTGGACGGCGACGTACTGGCCATCGACAAGGACCCCGACGGGGGCTACCGCGTCCGCTTCAGCTTCTCCCGGGCCGACGAGGTCGTGAAGGAGCTGCGCTACGACCGGGTCGTCGTGTGCACCGGCTTCCGCTTCGACGCCTCGGTGTTCGACCCGCGGTGCCGGCCCGACCTGGTCATCGACGACCGCTTCGCCGCCCTCTCCCCGGCGTACGAGTCGGTGAACGTGCCCGGCCTGTACTTCGCCGGCACCCTGATGCAGCAGCGGGACTTCAAGAAGTCCACCGGCGGCTTCATCCACGGATTCCGGTACGCCGTACGCGCCTTGAGCCGCATCCTCGACGAGCGCCACCACGACCGGCCCTGGCCGCACCGGCCACTGGACGCGTCCCCGTCGGCGCTGGCCGACGCCGTGGTGGCCAGGGTCAATTGCAGTTCCGCACTGTGGCAGCAGTTCGCCGTGATCGGGGACCTGATCGCCACGGCACCCGGCGAACCGGCCCGCTACCACGAGGAAGTCCCGGTCGCGTACGCCCACGAGAGCCGACTCACCGAGGACGGCGACTACTTCACCGTCACCCTGGAGTACGGCCCCGACCACGACAAGGTCGACCCCTTCGACATCACCGTGCGCCGCACCGCCCAGAACTCGGTCGACGACGCCTTCGACGCCGCCTATCTGCACCCCGTGATCCGCCACTTCCGGGGCGGAGAACTGCTCGGTACGCATCACATGGCCGAGAACCTCGAGAACGAGTGGCACCACCCGGACGTCCACCAGGCGCCACTCACCGAGTTCTTCGCCCGGGAGCTGGACCGCCGGCCGAGCCCCGCCGGGCGGTGAGCGGCGTGCAGTACACCGCCCACGACTTCGAGACCGCGGCACGCGCCGAACTCGACCCCGTCTACGCCGACTTCATCGCCGGGGGGGCACGCGACGAGATCACCGTACGGGCCAACGAGGCAGCGTTCGGGCGGCTTCAGCTGCTGCCCCGGGTGCTGCGGGGGAGTGCGGTACGGGACCTGGACGTCACCCTGCTCGGCAGCCGGGCCCGCATGCCCGTCCTGCTCTCACCGACCGCCTTCCACAAACTGGTCGATCCGGAAGGAGAGGTGGCGACCGCGCGGGCCGCTGCCGCCGCCGGCGCCATCATGATCGTCTCCATGGCGTCCACGGTCGCGGTGGGCGAGATCGCCGATGCGGTCCGCGCCTCCGGCGACGACGCGCCGCTGTGGTTCCAGCTCTACATCCAGCCCGACCTGGAGATCACCGAGGCGCTGGTACGGCGGGCCGCCGACGCCGGCTGCACCGCCCTGGTGGTCACCGTCGACTCCGCGGTGCTGGGCGCGGGCGAACGCAACCGGCGCAACGGCTTCCACGACCTGCCGCCCGGCCTGCGCTGCGAGAACCTGGTGGACCTGCGCGACGGCGAGCGCGGACACGTACGGCAGATCGCCATGTCCGCGGAGCTGAACTGGGAGCACATCGACTGGCTGCGCGGCGTGACGGACCTGCCGGTGCTGCTCAAGGGCGTGCTGCATCCCGAGGACGCCCGGCTCGCCGTACGGCACGGCGTCGACGGGCTGCTGCTGTCCAACCACGGCGGCCGCCAACTCGACACTGTTCCCGCCACCTTGGAACTGCTGCCCGAGATCGTCGCCGCGGTGGCGGGCCGTATCCCGGTCGTGCTGGACGGCGGCGTCCGGCGCGGCACCGACGCGGTGAAGGCGCTGGCGCTCGGCGCGTCAGCCGTGGGCATCGGACGGCCCGTGATGTGGGCGCTGGCCGAGGGCGGCGAGAAGGGCGTACGGCGGCTGCTGGAGCTGCTGCGCGAGGAGCTGGACGACACCCTGGCCCTGTGCGGGGCGTCCGGGCTCGCCGACCTGACGCCCGAACTGGTCCGGGTGCCCGCGTGGGGGCCCGTGCCGGGTCCCGTGGTGGCGCCGGGGGCGGACCACCGGTTCGGCGGGGTGATCGCGTGAGTGTCACCGGATGGCTGGCCACCGCCGCGGTGGTGGTGCCGCTGGCCGCTCTGCCGTACTGGCTGCCCAGGGCGGTGATCGGGCTGCGCGTGCGCATCTTCGCCTGGGTGGGCGGTGAGGAGGGCATCCGGGCACCGGGCCGGGAGGTGCCCGCCGAGGAGTTCAAGAAGGTGTACGGGCATCCGGCGGCCAACGGCCGCAGCCGCGGCGCCGCCCTGTCCGACCTGTTCTGGTACTGGCTGTCGCCCGGCCCGGAGGTGCACCAGGAGCACCTGGAACCCGGACCGCGCTACGACGACGTCGCCAGGACCACCCGGCAGATCCTGGCCGGGCTGTCCCGGGAGCAGTGGACCGAGCTGGTCGGCCGCTGCACCCGGCGGGTGCTCGGCGAACTCGACGGCGACGCCCGTGTGCACCGGGTCAGACTGCGGGACCTGATGATGCCGGTCTGGGCCGAGGTCTACTACGAGGTCGTCTTCCGCGCCCCCTGCCCGCGCCACGTCCGCGACCTGATCACCGGCAACGCGGACGACGTGGTCAGCGCCCTGAAGTGCACCAGCCTCCGGCACATGGACCGCCGGGCCCGGCTCACCGCCCACTTACGGGACCGGCTCGCCCACGACCCGCCGCCCGTGCCGCTGCCCGCCTCCCTCTCGCCGCGGGAGCAGGCGTACTACCTGCAGGGCACCTTCTTCAACACCGCCGTGGTGCAGATGTCGGAGGCGATGGCCCATCTGCTGCTGGTCCTGGCCACCCACCGGCCGGTGCAGGACCGGCTGTTCACGGACGCCGAGGACCCGGACCTCCTCGACCGGGTCATCAACGAGACGCTGCAGCACTTCCCGCTCTTCGGCGTGGCCCACCGGATCACCTCCGGGGAGATCCCCCGGGAGGGACGGGCCCCCATCCCGGCCGGTTCGGTCCTGCTGTTCAACTACCCCGAATACCAAGGCTCCGGCGGCGACGTGTTCGACCCGGACCGATGGCTGAACCCGGATTCCAAACCGTCCGCCTACATCCCGTTCGGGGTCACCGCCAACCGCCCCTGCCCCGCCCGCGGTTTCGCCGTCCTCACCATGCGGGTCGCGGCCGAAGATGTGCTGCACCGCTTCCGGCTGGAGTCCTCGGCGGAGCACACCCGGTCCCTGCCCAGCCGCGGTCCCTGTCTGCTCGTCCCGCGCACCGGAGCGGCGCCGGCCCCCCGGCGGACCCGGCTCGCGGCGATGCGGCTGGCCGACCGCTGGGCGGCGGTCCCGCGCAGCCTCACCCAACTCGTCCTCGGCAGCTACATGGTGTGGGACGCCCGGCGGCAGGGCCTGTGCCGGAACTACTTCGCCGCCTCGTCCGGCGGCTCCGCGCCCTCCGTCACCGCCGGCCGCTGAGAGGAACGAGACCATGACTCCCGTGGAGCTCGCTCCGGCCTTCTTCCTGGCCGTCGTCGTGATTCTGCTGACGTGCCGACTCGTCGTCCTGGTGGCCGGCCGTTTCGGGCAGCCGCCCGTGGTAAGCGAGATGATCGCCGGGGTACTGCTCGGCCCCTCGCTGTTCGGCCTGGTCGCCCCGGGGGTCTCCGCCGAGGTCTTCCCGCCCGAGCTGAAGCCGGTGCTGTACGTGGCCGGCCAGATCGGTCTGGTGACCCTCATGTTCGGCGCCGGATACGAGTTCCGCGCGCACGCCGGGCGCGGGCTGGCCGGCACCGCGGTCGCGGTCTCCTCGGCCGGGGTGGCGATCCCGCTGGCGCTGGGCGTGGGCCTGACCATCGTGGCCCACGGCCATGTCGGCATCTTCGGCGGCGGAGTCGACGGGGGTTCGGTCTGGGTGACGGCGGCGTTCGTCGGTGTCGCCCTGGCCATCACCGCCTTCCCGATGCTGGCCCGGATCATCACCGAACGGGGGCTGGCCGGCTCCCGGTTCGGCTCCCTGTCGCTGGCCTCCGGAGCCACCGACGACGCCGTCGCCTGGATCCTGCTCGCCGGGGTGCTGAGCGTGGCCTCGGGCGAGGCGGCGCCCGTCCTGACGGCGATCGGCGGCTCCCTGCTGTTCGTGGCGGTCCTGTTCCTGGTGGGGCGCCGCCTGCTGGCCTGGATCGTGCACCGGCCGGGCCTCGGTGACGACACCCGGCTCCTGTTCACGGTCGCCGTGCTGTTCTGCGCCGCCTGGTTCACCGACATCATCGATCTGTACGCCGTGTTCGGGGCGTTCTGCGTCGGGATGGCCATGCCGCGCGGTGAGGCGTCCGAACGGCTGGTGCGGACCACCCGGTCCGTGACCCAGGTCGTGTTCGTCCCGATGTTCTTCACCTACTCGGGCCTGAACACCCGGTTCGACGTGTTCTCCGACCCGTCCGTGATGGTGTTCGGGGCGGCCGCGGTCGTCGTCGCGGTGGTCGGCAAGTTCGGCGGCTGCTGGGCCGCCGCCCGGCTGTGCGGCGAACCCGCCCCGGTGGCCGTCCGGGTCGGCGCCCTGATGAACGCCCGCGGCCTGATGCAGCTGATCGCCCTCAACATCGGGCTGGCCGCCGGCATCGTCAGCGAAGAACTGTTCACCGCGCTGGTCCTCGTCGCTCTGATCACCACGGTCATGACGGTCCCGGTGCTCAGCTGGCTGGACGGCCGGGACGCCAGGGCGCGGCCGGCCGAGGGGACCCGGGAGGGCGAGAAGGTGGCGGCGACATGGAACTGAGCGGGGCACAGGCGCTGGTGGGCCAACTGGTACGGGAAGGCGTACGCCACGTCTTCGGCGTACCGGGCGTTCAGCTCGACCACGTCCTGGACGCCCTGGCCCGCGCCAGGGCGGCCGGCGGACCGATCGAGTACATCGCCGCCCGCCACGAACAGGGCGCCGCCCACATGGCGGAGGCGTACGCCCGCACCACCGGACGCCCCGGCGTCTGCATGGTGGTCCCCGGCCCCGGCGTGCTCAACGCCCTGCCCGCCGTGGCCACGGGGTACGCCTGCTCGTCGCCGATGCTGTGCGTGGCGGCCGACATCCCGTCGACGCTGGCCGGCCAGGGCCTGGGCATGCTGCACGAACTGCCCGACCAGGACGGCGTCCTGGCCTCCGTCACCAAATGGTCCGGGCGGGCCGAGACGCCGACGCGGATTCCCGCACTCGTAAGGGAGGCGATACGGCAGTCCCGGTCCGGCCGCCCCAGGCCGGTGGGCCTGACGATCCCGGCCGATGTGCTCGCCGCCCGGGCGGAGACGGACCTGGAGCAGGCGGACGAGGACACACCCCCGGCTTCGGAACCTTCGGACCAGGACGTCCTCACGCAGATCGCCACTGTCCTACGAGGAGCTCGCCGGCCCCTGATCCACGCCGGCGGGGGAGTGCTCGCCTCGCGGGCCGGCGCCGCCCTGACCGCCCTGGCCGAGGAACTGTCCGCCCCGGTCGTCATGAGCCGCAACGCGGGCGGCGCGGTCCCGGCCCACCACCGGCTCGCCTTCACCAGCCTCGCCGCACCACGGCTGCTGCCTGCGGCGGACGCGGTACTCGTCGTCGGCAGCCGCTTCGTGACCCCACGCGGCACCGCCGTCCCGACCGCACCCGGAGCGGCCGTGGCCCTGGTCAACGCGGACCCGGGCGACATGGGTCCGCCGCGCCGGGCGGACCTCACCCTGTGCGCCGACGCCCGGACCGCACTGGAGGCCCTGCGGTCGCTCCTGGCCACCGGCCGGGCGGACCCGGCGGCCGGATGGCCGCCCGCCGAACTGGCCGAGGTGCGCCTCTCGTGCGCGCGCAGGGTCACCGGCGTCGAACCGCAGTGGTCGTACGTCCGCGCCCTGCGCGAGGCGATCCCCGACGACGGCTTCCTGGTCAACGAGCTGACCCAGGTGGGCTATCTGGCCTCCGTCGGCTACCCCGTACACCACCCGGGAACCTTCCTCACCCCCGGCTACCAGGGCACCCTGGGCTACGGCTACCCGTCGGCCCTGGGCGTCAAGGTGGGCAACCCGGACCGGGCGGTCGTCTCCGTCAACGGCGACGGCGGATTCTGCTGGAACATGCAGGAACTGGCGACCGCCCGCAAGTACGGCATCGGGGTGACCGCGGTGGTGTTCAACGACAACGCCTACGGCAACGTCCGGCGCATCCAGGCGGACGAGTTCGAGGGCCGCTTCATCGGCAGCGACCTCGCCAGTCCCGACTTCGTCCGCCTGGCCGAGTCGTTCTCGGTGCCCGCCGTCCGGGCCGAGACCCCGGCCCGGCTCGCCGCCGCCCTGAAGGAGTGCCTCGGCGAACCGGGCCCCTCGCTGATCGAGGTACCGGTGACCGAGATGCCGAGCGTGTGGCCGCTGCTGCTCGGCGGCTCACCCGGTTCGGTCCGGGACTGAGCATGATCGCGCCGAGGGCTCCGTTGCCGGGACACGGCATGATGCCCGTGCCGGGACTGCCGCGCCGGGGCATGGGGCCACCCCCGTGCCGTACGTCATCCTGCGGGGCATGGTCTCCTTCGGTCACACGCTGTTTGTCGAAGCCGTGCCGCGCTCGTGGTTCGAGGACGTCGTCGCCATGCTCGGCGGGCTGGCGGCGGAGAGCCGGGCGGTGGACAGCCGGATCGTGCTGCCCGACGGGCAGGCCGTACCCGACCTGCGGCTGGTGGCGGGCCGGCATCTGCGGTCCGGGGCGGTGTACGAGGACGGCACGGTGCGCGTCACGGTCCGGGAGTGGGACCGGCGGCGGGCCGTGCGGGCCGGGCTCATCGCCGTGAGCCCGAACGGGGTCCTCGAGCTGGAGGGCGCGCTGAAGAGCGTCGACCGGCCGCGCCTGATCGAGGTGCGGGGACGGTCGCGCGTCGAGGGTGTGACGCCGCTGCTGTCCGCGTTCGGGGGCGCGGCGTCACTGAGGCTCGACGAGTGGTGGGCGACGGTGGACGGCGGTCGTGCTCCGCGCTCCGCGCCCGCCCGGGCCCGGCTGGACCACCGGTGGCTCCGGGCCGAGCTGCGGGTCGTGCCCCGGCCGAGCGGTGACTTCAGCCGGTGGGAGGTGCAGGTCACCGTGACCGTACGCGGCCGCGGCCTGCTGCGCCCCCTTGCGGCCGTGCTGCTTCTGGTGGCCGAAGGGAGGCTGCGGCGGATCGTCGCACGGTCCCTGGACACCCTGGCCGACCAGTGGAACGAGCAGGTGCCGGCACTGCTGGCCCAGGATCCGGCCGGTCTGCGGTCGGCGATCCTCGCCGCCCCCTGACCTGGCGGATCCAGGACGCCGTCAGATCTGCTTGGCGGGCCAGTCCAGCAGCCGGGCGCCGATCACCGCCGTCTGGAGCATGTAACGGTGGGCCGGATCAGCCGGGTTGGCGCCGGTGAGTTTGTGGATGCGCTCCAGGCGGTACGTCAGGGCGCGCACGCTGAGGGAGAGCCGGCGGGCGGACTCGGCGGCCACACAGCCCGAGTCGAAGTACGCGGTGAGGGTGTCCAGGAGGGGCTCGGCGCCGCCGCGGGCCCTGGTGAGCGGCCCCAGGGTGTCGAGGACGAGGTCCGCCATGGCCTGCCGGTCACGTGTGAGGACGGGGTAGACGAGCAGGTCGGCGGCGCGCAGGACCGGGTCGTCGAGGTCGAGGCGCTCGGCCAGTTCGAGGGCGTTCAGCGCCTCCTCGTAGGACTGCACGACGCCGCCGGGACCGGGCTGGGGGCGGCCGATGGCGACCCGGCCGCCGTTGGTGGCGGCGTACGCCTGCTTGGCGAAGTGGGTGAGCACCTCGTCCTGATGGCCCGGGGCGATGCACAGCAGTCGGCCGCCCTTGGTGGTGAGCAGGACACTGCGGTCCCCGAAACGGGAGATCAGTGCGCGCTCCACCTGCCGGGACACCGGGTCGCCCTCGTCGTAGGCGGCCGGCCCCTCCGCGACAGCCACCGCGTGCGCGTGCGACAGCCGCAGACCGAAGCGCTCGGCACGTTCAGCGAGGCGGCCCAGGTCGCTGCGGCCGTAGAGCAGGTCGTCGATGAACTCCCGGCGGGCGGCCTCCTCCTGACGCACCGCCAGCCGCTGGGCGCGTTCGAAGCCCTCGGCGAAGGCGTCGATGACCTGCTGGACGGCGGCGAGCGTACTGTCGTCCGAGCCGGGCGTGTCGGGCCACGCGGTGCGCGCGGCGGTCAGATGCGCGCTCACCAGGGCACGCAGCCCGTGCCCGGCTTCCGCGGCCTGTTCCCCCAAGGCACGCCGGGCGGTGATCTCGTCCCGGGTGAGGCGCCGGCCGGTCGCCGAGACCTCCGCCAGGATGCGGTCGTAGCCGTCGAGATACTGCTCCGGAATCTCCCGGTCCATCGTGTCCCCCCGTGCGTTCTTGATGCGCCGATGACGTTTTCTTAGCGGTCACCGGCATACAGACCCTAGTGAACACTGCCGGGAACCGGCAATGCGGGGGTGAGATCCGATCGGGCAGCATGGCTCATGTCGCCGGACACGACGGGTACGCGCCAAGGGCGGAGAGAGGGGGACCGGGACATGCGGACATTTCTGGCAGCGACCACGGGTCTGCCCACGATCCCGCCGACCACGGCCCTCGTCCCGCGCCCGGTCGAACCCGGGCCGGCGCCGCTTGTCGCCCGGCCCACGACCTGCCTGATCGTACGACCGCTGCACCGCCCGGTCCCGGACGAACGCGGGCCGTCCGTGCTGAGCGGGGCTCGCACGGGCGCCTGAGCCGCGCCGCCGCCGGAGCTCACCCCCGGCCTCGCTTCCTCACGCTCAACTCCCTTACGCCGCAAGGACGTTTGCCATGACTCCCATGATCGTGGGCATCGGCGTGCTCGTCGCCGTCTGCCTGCTCGCCGTACTCGTCGTCACCCGTCTGTTCCGCAAGGTCGAACAGGGCAAGGCGCTGATCGTCTCCAAGATGCGCAAGGTCGACGTGACCTTCACCGGGCAGGTCGTCCTGCCGGTGCTGCACAAGGCCGAGGTGATGGACATCTCGGTGAAGACCATCGAGATCACGCGGGCCGGCAAGGAGGGCCTGATCTGCCGGGACAACATCCGCGCCGACATCCGCATCTCGTTCTTCGTCAGGGTCAGCAAGACCGCCGAGGACGTCATCAGGGTCGCCCAGGCCGTCGGCACCGCACGAGCCAGCGACCGGGACACACTGCAGGAGTTGTTCCAGGCGAAGTTCTCCGAGGCGCTCAAGACCGTCGGCAAGCAGCTCGACTTCACCGACCTGTACACCAAGCGCGAGGAACTGCGGTACCGGATCATCGAGGTCATCGGCATCGACCTCAACGGCTACCACCTCGAGGACGCGGCGATCGACTACCTGGAGCAGACCCCGATCACCCAGCTCGACCCGGCCAACGTCCTCGACGCCCAGGGCATCCGCAAGATCACCGAGCTGACGGCCGTCGAGCACGTGCGCACCAACGAGTTCCAGCGCCACGAGGAGAAGGAGATCACCCGGCAGAACGTCGACGCCCGCGAGGCCATCCTGGAGCTGGAGCGCCGCCAGGTCGACGCCGAGATCAAGCAGCGCCGGGAGATCGAGACCGTACGGGCCCGGGAGGAGGCCGAGACCGCGCGGGTCGTCGAGGAGGAGCGGCTGCGGGCGCAGTCCGCGTTCCTCAGGACCGAGGAGCAGCTCGGCGTGCAGCGCGAGAACCAGGCCCGTGAGGTCGCCGTCGCCGCGAAGAACCGCGAGCGGGTCATCGCCATCGAGAACGAGCGCATCGAGAAGGACCGCCTCCTCGAGGTCATCGCCCGGGAGCGGGAGACCGAGCTGACCCGGATCTCCGCCTCGAAGGAGGTCGAGGCCGAGAAGCGGGAGATCGCCGAGGTCATCCGCGAGCGCGTCGCCGTGGACCGCACGGTCGCCGAACAGGAGGAGTCCATCAAGAAGCTGCGCGCCGTCGAGGAGGCCGAGCGGCAGCGGCAGACCGTCGTCATCGCCGCCGAGGCCGAGGCGCAGGAGAACCTCGTCAAGGACATCAAGGCCGCTGAGGCCGCCGAGCAGGCCGCCGTGCACCGCGCCGCCGAGGAACTCACCCTGGCCGAGGCCCGGTTGAAGAGCGCCGACCTCGACGCCAAGGCCAAGTTGCGGCTCGCCGAGGGCGTCCAGGCGGAGGCCGCCGCCGAGGGCCTTGCCGCCGTCCAGGTCCGCGACAAGGAGGCCGAGGTCATCGAGAAGGCCGGCCGCGCGGAGGCCGAGGCCACCGGGGCACGCATGCGGGCCGAGGCGGAGGGCGCCCGGGCGCAGGCCCTCGCCGAGGCCGAGGCCATCGGCGAGAAGCTGAAGGCGGAGGCCGCCGGTCTCACCGAGAAGGCCGCCGCGATGGCCGCCCTCGACGAGGCGTCCCGCACCCACGAGGAGTACCGGCTGCGCCTGGAGGCCGAGAAGGACATCCGGCTCGCGGGACTCGACGTGCAGCGGCAGGTCGCCGAGGCACAGGCCACGGTGCTCGCCACCGGCCTGGAGAACGCCGACATCAACATCGTCGGCGGCGACTCGGTCTTCTTCGACCGGCTGATGTCCTCCATCGCGCTCGGCAAGAGCGTCGACGGCTTCGTCCAGCACTCCGAGACCGCGCAGGCGCTCGCCGGGCCCTGGCTGGACGGCAGTGCGAGCTTCACCGACGACCTCAGCCGCGTCCTCGGCTCGGTCTCCACGGCCGACGTGCAGAACCTGACCGTCTCCGCGCTGCTGATGAAGCTCATGAACAGCGGCGGCGCGAACGCCGGACAGCTGAGGCAACTGCTGGACAAGGCGGGCGAGCTGGGCCTCGCCGACACCTCGCTGGCCGCGCTCAACGGCGCCGCGAAGGCCTGACCGGCACCACCGAGGCCGCGCTCGACGGCCCGAAAGACCCGCGGTCCGGAGCCGCCGCACAGGGGACGGCGGCTCCGGACCGCGTTTTCTCCTGACTTCCGAGAGGGACCCCATGACCACCGGCCCGGACACCGGCACGAACGAGGCACTCGACACCGGCACCTACGAGGTGCTGCGCGACCGCCTGACCGCGCAGGCCGCCGAACTCGCCCGCCGCGCCGAGCAGCTCAACGCCCGCCGCACCGAGGAGTTCGGCGCCACCCGGCTCGAACTCGCCGGCACCGAGCGGCTGCGCACCGAGCACAACTGCGTACCCCGCGACATCGTCTCCGTCGGCGACACCCTGCTCTTCGGCCACAACGTCTTCCTCGGCCTCAAGCCCGAGACGGCCGTCGGCGACGTCTTCGCCCTGCACGACCGCGACCTGAACCGGCTGCCCGACGACGCCGTGCCCGGTCTCCTCGACGACCCCGCCTTCGGCCGCGAGTTCGCCGCCCTCTACCGCTACTACCGCCAGGCCCACCTCCTCCAGCTCCGCCGCGTGGACGGCAAGCTGCTGGCCGTCTTCCAGACCGGTGAGAAGGCCGAGGACATCCGTGTCCTGCGCTGGGCGCTCACCGACGACGGGCAGGCGACCTTCCTCGACGCGCGCGGCGACCGCGACCACGTGTTCCCGCCCGCCCACGACTTCGAGTGGACACAGACGACCCGCGAGGACCACGTCCTCGGCCGTCACCCGCACGTCTCCGTCGACGGCGAGGTCTTCGTCGAGACGGTCGGCGGGACCCTGACGGTCAAGGTCGAGAACAACACCGAGACGGGCGAGGGCATCTACGCCGAGCCCGTCGACGAACCGCTGCAGTCGCTCGCCGACGCGGACATCGCGCACGCGCGCGTGGGTGCCCTCGTCCTGCTGCGCATCCGCCCCTACAAGGAGGACACCCACCGCCACCTCGTCTTCAACACCCTCACCAGGACGGTCGTCCGCCTCGACGGCATCGGACAGGCCTGCCGCCGCCTGCCCGAGGACCAGGGCATCGTCTTCCCCGGCGGCTACTGCCTGGCCACCGGCACGCACAAGACCTTCGACGGCACCGACACGGACGGCCTGGAGTTCGAGCGCGTGGTCCGCTCGCCCAACGGCGAGGACGTCCTCTTCGCGTTCCACGCGCGCGTGGAGGGCCGCAGCCTCCTTCTGCCGTACAACATGATCCGCAAGGAGGTCGCCACCCCGCTCTCCTGCCACGGCTGGGCTCTCTTCGACGACGGCACGCTCATGGTGCTGCGTGCCGACAGCGATGAACCGCAGCGTGTCCACCCGCTCCAGCTGTGGAACTCCCCGTACGTCTCCGACACCCACACCGCCGCCCTGCCCGTTGGCACCGGCCCGCTCGCCCGCGTCGGCAACGCCGACCTCGTACGTGGCATCTCCGACTGCCTGTCCATCGCACGCGCGGTCGCCGAGACGACGCCGACGAGCGAGGTGTACGAGGCGCTGGCCGCCGCCTGTGTCCGGGCCGCGGACTCCTACCACTGGCTGGACGACACCGAACTCGGCGCCCTGCACGAGCCGTTGGAGCAGGTCCGGGCCACCGCCGAACAGGTGCTTGCCGAGTTCGAGACCGTCCAGACCCTCACCCGCCGGGCCGCCGAGGCGCTCGGCGACGCCGCCGCGCAGGTCGCCACCGTCGTACGACGCCTGCGCGGCGAGGCCCCGCGCAGTGCCGCCGCCTGGGTGTCCGGCCTGACCGAACTCCGGCACGCCCAGGGCCACCTGCTCACCCTCAAGGACCTGCGCTACGCCGACACCGCCCGCATCGACGAGCTCGCCGCCGACGTCGAGTCCGACCTCGCCACCTTCGGGCAGCGGGCCGTCACCCACCTCGCCCGCGAGGATGCCTTCGCCGGCCACCAGGCCGACATCGAGCAGCTCGTCGCCGACGCCGAGGCGATCACCACCGTCGCCGAGTCCGCGCCCGTCGCCGCCCGCCTCGACGAACTCGCCGACGGGCTGCGCACGGTGACCGAGGTGGTGGCCGGACTCGACATCGGCGACGCCACGGTCCGTACATCCATCCTGGAGCGCATCGCCGAGGTCCTCGGCGGCGTCAACCGCGCCCGCGCCACCCTCGACGGCCGCCGCCGTGCACTCCTCGACCGCGAGGGACGCGCCGAGTTCGCCGCCGAGTTCGCGCTGCTCGGCCAGGCGGTCACCGGCGCGCTCGCGGCCGCCGACAGCCCCAACGCGTGCGACGAGCAACTCGCCCGTGTGCTGGTGCAGTTGGAGAACCTGGAGTCCCGGTTCGCCGAGTTCGACGACTTCCTGGGCGACCTCGCCGACAAGCGTGACGAGGTCCACGAGGCGTTCTCCGCCCGCAAGCAGACCCTCGCCGACGCCCGCTCCCGGCGCGCCGAACGCCTCGCCGACTCGGCGACCCGCGTCCTCAGGACCGTCACCCGCCGCGCCGCCACGCTCGCCGACGCGGACGCCGTCGCCACGTACTTCACCTCCGACCCGATGCCCGCCAAGGTCCGCCGCCTCGCCGACGACCTGCGCGGACTCGGCGACCAGGTGCGGGCGGAGGAACTCGACGGCCGCCTCAAGTCCGCCCGGCAGGAGGCCCTGCGCTCCCTGCGCGACCGCACCGACCTGTACACCGACGACGGCCGCACCCTGCGCCTCGGCACCCACCGTTTCGCCGTCAACACCCAGCCCCTCGACCTGACGCTGGTCCCGCACGGCGAGGGCCTGGCCTTCGCGCTGACCGGCACGGACTACCGCGCGCCGGTCACGGACCCCGACTTCGCGGCCACCCGCCCGTACTGGGACCGCCCGCTCCCGTCGGAGTCCCCCGACGTCTACCGCGCCGAACACCTCGCCGCCCGCCTCCTGGACGAACACGGCCCGGCGGCGCTCGCGGAGGCCGACCTGCCCACCCTGGTACGGGAGTCGGCGGAGGCGGCGTACGACGAGGGCTACGAGCGTGGCGTCCACGACCACGACGCGGTACTGATCCTCACCGCCCTCCTGCGCCTGCACGAGTCCGCCGGCCTGCTCCGCCACGAGCCGGCCGCCCGCGCCACCGCCCAGCTGTTCTGGGCACACGGCACGACGGCCGACGAGCGCACGACATGGACCCGCCGGGCCACGTCCCTGGCCCGCGCCCGGGAGACCTTCGGCCTCGCCCCGGCGATCGCGGACTTCGAGACGGAGCTCGCGTGGGAGATCGCCGCATGGGCGGGCACGCGTCCCACAGCGGTGGGCGCCGCGCCCCGGAGTGCCGCGAGGGCCGGGGTCGGTGCCGGGAGCGCGACGCGGGGTGCGACCGGCGCGGAGACATGGCCTGACGCTCCGGAACGCACCCAGGCCGGCTTCACCGCCGGGGCAAGCGCCGTTCCGTCCGGCATCACCGCCGGGGCGGGCGCCGCCCAGACCGGCTTCACCCGCGCGGTTCCCGCGCCCGGGACCGTGGACCGGGCGGACGCCGGGTCCGTGCCTGCGCTTGGCATGCTCGCCGGGTTCACGCCCGCGTCCGGCGCCGTGCCCGAGTCCGGCGCGCTGGCCGGGTCCGGGCCCGCGTCCGGCATGCTCGCCGGGTCCACGTCGGCGTCCGGCGCGTTCGCCGGCTTCGCGCCCGCGTCCGGCGCACTTGCCGGGTCCACGCCCTCGTCCGGCACGCTCGCCGGGTCCGGGTCCGGGTCCGGGTCTGTGCCTGAGTCCGGCGCGCCCGCCGGGGCCAGGCCCGCAGTCGGCGTGCTGGCCGGGTCCGGGCCCGCGTCCGGCATGCTCGCCGGGTCCACGTCGGCGTCCGGCGCGTTCGCCGGGTTCGCGCCCGCGTCCGATGTGCCGGCCCGGTACGCCGCCGCCTCCGCGTACCTCTTCGAGGAGCTCACCACCGGTCCCGACGGGTTCGTCATCAGCGCCGGTGCCCGCACGCTGCTCGACAAGTTCCGCCGTACGGTGGGCACTTCGGCGTACGACGACGATCTCGCCGCACTCGCCGACCCGGCCGCCCGCATGCAGCTCGTCGAGGCGTGGCTGTCCTCCTACACCGTCGCCACCGGCACGGACCTCGCCCCCGGTGATCTGGCCGAGGCGGTGGCCGCCGAGCTCTGCCCGGAGCTGCCCCGGCACGAGTCCGACGCGCCGCTGACCGAGACCGTCGAGGGGCTGCTGGGCACCCACCCGCGCATCAGCGGCCGTACGCTCACCGTACGCGTCGACGAACTCCTGGCCCGGACAAGGGAGTTCCGCGCTCACGAAGTCCCCGCCCAGCGCGCCTACCAGCGCCGCCGTACGGCACTGGTGGCCGCAGAACGCGCCCGCATACGTCTGGACGAGTACCAGCCCCGGGTGATGTCCGCGTTCGTGCGCAGCCGGCTGATCGACGAGGTGTACCTGCCACTGGTCGGCGACAGCCTCGCCAAGCAGCTCGGTACCTCGGGCGAGTCCAAGCGCACCGACACCGGCGGTCTGCTCCTGCTCATCTCCCCGCCGGGCTACGGCAAGACGACGCTGATGGAGTACGTCGCCGACCGTCTCGGTCTGATCCTGGTCAAGATCAACGGCCCGGCGCTGGGCCATGCCGTCACGTCCCTCGACCCGGCCGAGGCGCCGAACGCGACCGCGCGCCAGGAGATCGAGAAGATCAACTTCGCGTTGGAGACCGGCAACAACACGCTCCTCTACCTGGACGACATCCAGCACACCTCGCCCGAACTGCTGCAGAAGTTCATCCCGCTGTGCGACGCCACCCGCAGGATCGAGGGTGTGCGGGACGGGGAGCCACGGACGTACGACCTGCGGGGCAAGCGGTTCGCCGTCTGTATGGCGGGCAACCCCTACACCGAGTCCGGCAGCCGCTTCCGCGTGCCCGACATGCTCGCCAACCGCGCCGACGTGTGGAACCTCGGCGACGTCCTGACCGGCAAGGAGGACGCCTTCGCGCTGAGCTTCGTCGAGAACGCGCTGACGGCCAACCCGGCCCTCGCCCCGCTCGCCGGACGCGACCGCACCGACCTCGACCTGCTGATCCGCCTAGCCCAGGGCGACGCCACGGCCCGTGCCGACCGGCTGACCCACCCGTATGCCCCCGCCGAACTGGAGCGGATCCTGGCGGTCCTGCGCCACCTGCTGACGGCCCGTGACACGGTGCTGGCGGTCAACGCGGCCTACATCGCCTCGGCGGCCCAGTCCGACACCACCCGCACGGAACCGCCCTTCCAACTCCAGGGTTCCTACCGCAACATGAACAAGATCGCCCAGCGTATCCAGCCGGTCATGAACGACGCCGAGCTCGCCGCGCTGATCGACGACCACTACACGGCCGAGGCCCAGACCCTCACCACGGGCGCCGAGTCCAACCTGCTGAAACTGGCGGAGCTCCGCGGCACACTGACGCCCGAACAGGCGTTCCGCTGGGCCGAGTTGAAGGCGGCGCAGGTCCGCACCCAGACCCTGGGCGGCCCGGACGACGACCCCCTCACCCGCGCGGTGGCCACCCTCGGCCTGCTCGCCGACCGGATCGCGGCCGTGGAGTCGGCGATCAACCGAGCCGCCGATCCCCGACACCTGATCGCCAACCCCACGGCCCGGCACGCGGTTCGCCCGGGCCCGGGGGAGGACTGAGCGGCGCCGAGCACACCGGCCCCGTCCGCGATGCGCACGAGGTGCGGCTCGGCGTCACCTCGGCCGCCTGGGCGGCCGCCGCGGGTGAGCCGGGCGGCGGAGTTGTCTCGCCGTCCACACCGTGCTCGTGTTCCCACTGAAGGCCGGCGGGATCGACTGACCGACTCACCGGGCCGTGGCAACGACGTGAGCCCGGGCGGTCCTCGGACCGCCCGGGCTCACGCTCGTGGCAATTCCTGCTGCCGAGGTCAGCCGGTGACCTCGATCTTGCCGTTGGCGTCCACGGGCGCCGTGCTCGCGGACTGCGTGCCGTCGCCCCGCCGGGTGATGCCCTTCAGGAGTTCGGCGAGGTCGACTCCCGTGGTGGAGCTGAGGAGTTCGACGCCCTGGGCGACGTTGTCGGCGACCGTACGGGACAGCTGGCTCGCCCCGTCCGTGGAGATGACCGTCATCTTGTCCACCGCACTGAGCGGCTCGGACGCCTTGGCGACCACCTGCGGCAGCACCTCGACGACCATCTGCAGCACGGCCGCGTCGCCGTACTGCGCGAACGCGTCGGCCTTCTTCCGCATGGCCTCGGCCTCGGCGGCACCCTTGGCGCCGATCGCGGCGGCCTCCGCCTCGCCCTCGATACGGACGGCGTCGGCGAGCGCGGCACGGTGCGCCTTCTCGCCCTCACCGGTGAGCCGGGACCGCTGTGCGTCCGCCTCTGCCTGCTTGACCAGCGCGATACGGCGGGCCTCGGCCTCCTGCTCGGCCTGGTAGCGGGCGGCGTCGGCGGGCTTGCGGATCTTGGTGTCCAGCTCACGGTCGGTCAGCGCAGCCTGCCGCTCGGCGACCTTCTCCTGCTCGGCCAGCACCTCCTGCGACCGGGCCGCCTCGGCCAGCGGACCGGCCGCCGCCGCACGGGCCGCGGCCTCGTCGGTCTCGGCCTTGATCTCGGCCTGCTTCAGCGCGAACGTCCGCTGCGCGATGGCGATCTCTTCCTCGGCCTTGAGCCGGGCCTGCTCGGCGGCGCGCCGCGCGACGGCCTCGGCGATGTCGGCCTCCTGCTTGGCGCGGGCGGCCTCCGGGCGGCCGAGGTCCTCCAGGTAGGAGCCCTCGGTGGTGATGTCCTGGATCTGGAAGGCGTCCAGCACCAGGCCCTGCCCGGACAGGCTCGCCTCCGCCTCCTCGGCGACCTGCCCGGCGAACACGGCGCGGTCGCGGATGATGTCCTCCACCGACATACGGCCGACGATGGCGCGCAGCGCGCCGGAGAGCACTTCCTGGGTGAAGCCGACGATGCCGTCCTGCTGCATCAGGAACCGCTGGGCGGCGGCGCGGATCGAGTCCTCGGTACCGCCCACCTTGACGATGGCGACACCCTCCAGGTGCGCCTTCACACCGCGCAGCGTGACCGCTCCGCGCACCGCCACCGGGATGTGCCGCGAGGACAGGTCGAGGGTGAACTTCTGCTGCACGAACGGCACGACGAACACACCGCCGCCGACCACGACCTTCTGCCCGCTGTTGTCGGTGAACACCCGGCCCGTCTCCGGATCGGTGGACTTCTTGCCGCGCCGCCCGGTGACGATGAACGCCTCGCTCGGCCCCGCCACCTTGTAGCGGGTGACGACGACCAGAGCGAGCAGCACCAGGAGTACGACGACTCCGGCGACCGCGATGACGACAGGACTCATGACAGTGCCCCCTATTTTTATCGAGTGCTTGACCCCAGTGCGCGGGGCAGAACGAATACGTATGAACAAAGATGGTGTGAACGGGCCAGGGCTCAGCGTTCGACGGGCCGTACCTTCACGGAGGTCGCGGACAGGGCTTCCTCGACCCACACCTCGGTACCGCGCTCGATGCCGACGGCGCTCTTGGCGGCGTACTTCACCGGCTGGCCCGCCAGGTACAGCAGCACCTCGCCGTAGCCGTCGGCGGGAATCGCGGTGACCACCGAGCCGGAACTGCCCACTAGGTCCGTGCCGCGCGGGGTGGAGCCGGGCTCCTCCCGCATCAGGGCCCGGCTCAGCCGCCAGGTCAGCCAGCCCGTCCCGACACCCGCGCCCGCACCCACGGCAGTCGCCGCGCCGGCCCCGAGCCCCGTAGTGCCGAGGGCGATCGCCCCGCCGAAGCCGAGCATCGAGATGAATCCGGCGATGACGGGAAGCGACAGCAGCCCGTCGAACAGCCCGTCCAGCGCGCTGACGCCGTCGAAGAGTCCCTCGAGGACACCGTCGAAGACGAGCGCGAGCACCAGCAGGACGACCCCCGCGATGCCGAGACCCAGAAACACCGTCACTGGTGCCACCTCCCCCGTTACGTCCACACCACGTTTCGGTCATGCTCTCATGGGCATGGCAGGGCGGTCATTGCCGGGTTTCGGAAGTCTCTGCGCAGCTTGAGTGCCTGACCTAGGCGTCCGCGGGCCGTGTCCCACGGCGTGGCTGTCGGCCGAGGAGTTCGGCCAGGCCCTGGCGGGTGGTGGCGAGGACCACGCGGTCCTGGGGGCGCAGGACGTAGCCGGGGTGGAGCTCCCACACGAGTCCCGCGGGGCGGCCGGTGCCGTCGTGCGCCGGGGTGGTGGCGAGGTCGGGGAGACGGTCGTCCGGTGCCGCGGTGTCCAGGGCGAGAACCCGCCAGGCTCCGGGGCGGAAGGACTCGGCGATGGTGCGCCCTTCGAGCTGCGGATGTCCGGCGACATCGAGGGCGGCGAACAGGAGGACACGGCGTTCGACGGGGATGGCGCCCAGGATCTGACGGCCCATCATCGCCCCGGCGAAGGCGGGGGCCGCGAGGGTGGAGACACTGCGGCTGCGGGTCAGCGCGCCCGGGTGGGCGGCGCGCAGGGTGCGGTACACCGCGGTGGCGAAGTCGTCGTCGTAGAGCCGCAGCGCGGCCCGCAGGTCCGGCTTGACCGAGCGGGCGTACAGGGCGGCTTCGAGGTTGGTGGTGTCACTGCTGGTCAGGGCCAGCAGGGAGTGGGCGCGACGGACCTTGGCCGCCTCCAGGACACCCTCCTGTGTGACGTCCCCGATGACGACCGGTACCCGCTGGCGACGGGCGACCGGGATACCGCGCGCCTCCGGGTCCTCCTCCACGCACACCACCGGGATGCCCAGTTCCGTCAGCCGGGACAGCACCCGGGTGCCCACCTTGCCGAGGCCCAGCAGAACCACATGGCCGGACAGCCCGCGCGGCGGGCGGCGCAGGGCGGACGCGGTGCGGAAGGTACCGAGCGCCTCCAAGGCGGCCGCGAGCAGGACAGGCAGAAAAAGTAACCCGGCCAGCCCGGACAGGAGTTGCAGCACCTGACGGGACGTCGGCTCGTCGAGCGCCGGGTCGTTGATGGCGAACAGGTCGAGCAGCGTGAGGTATCCCGCGTGCAGCGGATGCCGCTGCTCGCTGGTCAGCCAGGTCGTCACCGCCAGCCCCAGCACGCAGATCCCCAGCCCGGCCAGCGACCAGCGCAGCCGGCGTGAGAAGAGCTGACCGAGCGGGAGGCCGCGGCCCGTCAGGCGCCCCGGCGGGGGAGCGGAGCCGGTGTGCGCGACCGTCTCCAGGACCACCGTGCCCCGCCCGGTCGCCGCCGCCACCGTCTCGTCGTCCGGCAGCAGCGTCGGCCCCTCCCGGCCGCTGGCGTCCGAACCCTCCGCGCCGGCCGGGTCGTTGGTGGTCGACGACAGCAGGGCGAGCGTGCACAGCCCGGGGTCGGCGACCTCGCCGCGGGCCGGCGGGGTGCGCTCCACGGCGCGCAGCAGCAGCCCGTCGGCCTGCACGACCTTGCTGGTGCCGGCGATGGCGGTGGCCGCGAGTGCGGGCGCCGCCGTGTCCGCGTCCGACAGGACCGTGGTGGAGGTGTCCAGGGCCGCCGGATCCAGGCCGGGGACGGCGAGGGCGGCGGCCTGGTCGAGAAGTTCCTCCAGGTGTTGGCCGAGCTTGCGGTTGTAGAGCCGGATCACCAGCCGCAGCCGCGGGTTGAGGCGGCGGGCGGCGAGCGCCGTGTGGATGTTGGTCTCGTCGTCGTCGTGCACCAGCGCCAGCGCGGCAGCCTCACGCACGCCCGCCTCGGTGAGGACGGCCGCGTCGAGCGTGTCGGCCTCGATCACACGAGGAGCGTCGAGGGCCCCGCCGGTGAGCGTGTCGTCCGTGCGGTTGATGACGGCCTGCATCCGGCCGAGCAGGGCCGACACCCGCGCCGACCCCGCTGCGCCGGGCCGCCGCGCGGCCGGTACGACGAGGGTGATCCGCTCCCGGTACACCGCACGCAGCTCGGCGGCCAGCCGTTCGGCGAGCGCGTCGTCACCGGCCACGATCATGTGACCCGGCCGCACGGCCGCGCGAGCCGGCTGGGGGAAGACGACCATGCCGTGCAGCCTCCCGTCAGGCGAGTGTGAAGTACCGCAGCCACACGTACACCGCCGAGAGCGCCACGGTGACGACGGTGACGACCAGACCGTACTTGGTGAACTGCCAGAAGGAGATGGGCTGGCGGTTGCGTTCCGCGATGCCGAGGACGACCACGTTGGCGCTCGCGCCGATCGCGGTGGCGTTGCCGCCGAGGTCCGCGCCGATGGCCAGCGCCCACCACATGACGTGGGTACCCGAACCGCCCATGCTCTCCACCAGGTCGGACGTGATCGGTGCCATGGTGGCGACGTAGGGGATGTTGTCCACGATGCCGGACAGCACGGCCGAGGCGCTCAGCAGCAGCATGGAGCCGCCGAGTTCGTTGTCGCCGATGGCGTCGGCGAGGGACTTGGAGATCTCACCGATGACGCCGGTCTCGATGAGGCCGCCGATCATGATGAACAGCCCGGCGAAGAACGCCAGCGTCGGCCACTCGACCTCGCCGAGGACCTCGCCGGTTTCCACGGCGGAGATCGCGATCAGCAGACCCGCGCCGAGCAGGGCGACGACGCTGGGCTCGTAGTGCAGCACCGGGTGCAGGACGAACCCGGCCACCACCAGGACCAGCACCACCAGACCCTGGACGAGGAGGCGGGGATCCTTGATGGCCTCCTTCTCCTCCAGGGCCATGACCTCGGCGGCGCGGGACTCGTCGTAGACGAAGGCCTTGCGGAACATGACCCGGCACATCACGACGAGCACCACGGTGAGGACCACGGACAGCGGGGCGAGGTGGACGAGGAAGTCGTTGAAGGTCAGGCCGGCCCGGCTGGCGATGATGATGTTGGGCGGGTCGCCGACGAGGGTCGCCATACCGCCGATGTTCGAGGCCATCACCTCGGCGATGAGGAAGGGCGCGGCGGGCAGCGAGAGCCGCTCGCACACCAGCAGCGTCACCGGCGCGATCAGCAGCACCGTGGTGACGTTGTCCAGCAGCGCCGAGGCGGCGGCGGTGATCACGACGAGCATCACCATGACCCGGAAGGGTTTGGCTCGCGCCCGCTTCACCGCCCAGATCGCCAGATACTCGAACATACCGGTCTTCTTGAGCACGCCGACGATCATCATCATGCCGAGCAGCAGGAAGATGACGTTCCAGTCGACTCCGCTGTGCTCGGAGAAGAAGGCTGACTTGTCGTCGGTGGCGCCGATCGCCAGCATCAGCGCGGCGCCGCCCAGGGCGGCACCGACGCGATGGATCTTCTCGCTGATGATCAGCCCGTAGGTGACCACGAAGACGGCGATAGCCGCCCAGCTCTGCCAGCCGTTCACGTTCCTCCGATGATTCGTTCCTTCATGCGGGCGACCGTCATGGCGCCGGCCGACCGGGGTTGGTCACCGCCGCCTTCAAGCGCCGACATGGTCGGCCTCTTCCTTGGGTTTACGGGGTGCCGGTGTGCCGCCGGGAACACCGGCGAGGTCGTCGACGTGGAAGAGCCGTGCGATCGGCACGTCCGTCGAGCTGTGCGCGATGATCGAGAAGGCGATGCACACGGCGATGAGCGTGAACGCCTCCTCGCCCTGCGGGATCCCGGCCTGGAGCACCAGCAGCCCGTACACCACCGAGGCGAAGCCCTTCGGCCCGAACCAGGCGGCGACCAGCTTCTCCTGCCTGGTGAACCGGGTGCCGACCAGCGACAGTAGCAGCGAGGCCGGCCGGATCAGCACGATGGCGAGGAGCACCACGACGTACCCGCCGAAGGACAGGTCGCCGAACAGCGACGGCGTCAGCAGCGCGCCGAACACCAGCAGGGCCGCGAACTTGGCCAGCTCCGCCAGCGCCTCGCCCAGCGGCTCGAAGGCATCCTTCGCCTCCAGCGAGCGCGCGGTGAGCACCGCGCCCGCCGAGAACGCGGCGAGGTAGGGGTTGGCGTGCGTGAGGTGGCACAGCGCGTACAGGATCACACCGATCGCCAGCGGCAGCAGCGGCTGCAGCTTGGGCTCGGCGCCCAGGTGCCGGAACCGTACGAGCTCGACCACCGCGAACGGGATGACGACGCCGAAGACCAGGCCGAGGACCAGCTCCAGGGCGATCTTCCCGAGGTCGGCCTCGGCGTGCCCGGACGTCGGCCCGGCGGTGGCGATCAGGATGAGCACCACCGGCAGGGCGAGCCCGTCGTTGATGCCGCTCTCCACGTTCAGCAACTGCCGCAGCTTCGACGGGACTTCCTTGCGGCCGACGATCGCGGAGGCGAACACCGGGTCGGTCGGCGCGAGGACCGCGCCCACCAGGAAGGACGTCGTCCAGTCCAGGCCCACCAGGAAGTGCGTGATCAGCGCCATACCGACGAACGCGAGCGGCATACCGAGCCCGAGCGCGCGGGCCGGGTTGCGCCAGTTGGCGCGCAGCTTCGGGAAGGAGACGTGCATGCCGTCGGTGAACAGCACCGCGAACAGCGCCAGGTCGGCCGTCACGGACACGATCTCGCTGTCCGGCGTGATGTGGATCAGCCCGAGGAACCCGTCACTGACGAGTGCCCCGCCGACCAGGAAGAGAAAGGAGGTGGACAGAACCGTCCGGGCGGCCAGCCCGGACAGGAGCACCGCGATGAGCAGCGCCACTCCGAACACCACGACGAGCACCATGACCCGAACTCCGATCGGCGAGAAAAGAGAGTTGTCTTCAAACCGCCGACCAGGCTTCCCGGCACACCGCTGGGAACCCTACACGTTCTTTACGCGGCACTGACAGGTCCCTGGCGCGCAGTTTGGCACACCGGATCTTGCCGGATTCCGGCATGATCCGCCGGGTCTGCCCGGCCCCCGCTCCGCGGCGCACCGCCGTACGACCGGAGTAGGCCCCAACAGCGGCCGGACGGTGGAATCGGGCCAGGTCGGGGTAGGGTGACGGCCGCCGGAATCTTGACGGAATCACGGCACGGTCCCTACGAAACCTTGACGGATCCCGACGCAGGAAGGCAGCCGGTGACAGTAAGCACTGCGCGGGCACGCCAGCTCTCGAAGGCGTGGCGGTCGCTGATCACCGCGCACCCGGCGCGAACGGTCGTCATGGCCTTCGCCGCCGTGATCGTGCTCGGCACGGTGCTGCTCATGCTGCCGGTCGCCACTCAGGGCCAGGCCCCTGCCGACCTGCTGACCGCGCTGTTCACCTCCACCTCGGCCGTGTGCGTGACGGGTCTCGTCGTCGTGGACACCGCCACGTACTGGAGCGGCTTCGGCGAGGGCGTGATCCTCGTACTGATCCAGGTCGGCGGCTTCGGCATCATGACGATGGCCTCCCTGCTCGCCCTGCTGGTCTCCGGGAAGCTGCGGCTGCGGATGCAGCTCACCGCGCAGGCGGAGACCAAGAGCCTTGGCATCGGCAACGTACGCCGGGTGCTGATCGGCGTGGCCGGAACCACCCTGGCCGTGGAACTCGCGGTCGGCGCCGTCCTCTCCCTGCGCTTCCGCTTCGGCTACGACCGCTCCATCGGCGACTCCGTCCACCTCGGCTACTTCCACGCCGTGTCCGCCTTCAACAACGCCGGCTTCGGACTGCACGCCGACAGCCTCGTCGGATACGTCGGGGACCCCTGGGTGATGCTGCCCATCGCCGCGGCCGTGATCCTCGGCGGACTGGGCTTCCCGGTGCTGCTGGAACTGCTGCGGCACCGCGAGCGCCGCCGCACCACCGGCCACCGCAACTGGTCGCTGCACGCCAAGCTCACCCTGATCACCACCGCCGCCCTGCTCGCCGCCGGCACCCTGCTGACCTGTCTGCTGGAGTGGACCAACAACGGCACGCTGGGCCCCCTCGACTGGCCCGAGAAGCTCCTGGCCGGCTTCTTCCACTCCACGATGACCCGGACCGCCGGCTTCAACTCCGTCGACATCGGAGCGATGCACGCCGCCACCCTCCTGTTCACCTGCATGCTGATGTTCGTCGGCGGCGGCAGCGCGGGCACCGCGGGCGGCATCAAGGTCGGCACGTTCGCGGTGCTGGCCGTCGCGATCATTGCCGAGGTGCGCGGCGAGCCCAACTCCGCCGTACTGGGCCGCAAGCTGGCCCCGCACGTCCTGCGCCAGGCCCTGACCGTGGCGCTGCTCGGCGTCGGCCTGGTCATGGCCGCCACGCTCGCCCTGCTCAGTACCACCTCGCTACCCTTCGAGAAGGTCCTCTTCGAGGTCGTCTCGGCCTTCGGCACCGTGGGCCTGTCCACCGGCATCACCGCCGACTTCCCGGCCGCCGGGCAGCTGATCCTGATCCTGCTGATGTTCATCGGGCGCCTTGGCCCGGTCACCCTGGTCTCGGCGCTGGCCCTGCGCGAGCGCGCCCGCCGTTACGAACTGCCCGAGGAGCGACCCGTCATTGGCTGACTACCTGCACAAACTGCGTCTGCGCCGCCGCAAGCGGCTGGCCGACCAGCACGCCCAGTCCACCGGCGACCAGCGGGTCGCGGTCATCGGCCTGGGCCGGTTCGGCTCCTCCCTCGCCAACGAGCTGATGCGGCGCGGCTGGGACGTCCTCGGCATCGACATCGACGCCCGCCTGGTCCAGAAGATCAGCGACAGCCTGACGCACTCGGCGGTCGCCGACTGCACCGACCCCGAGGTGCTGCGCCAGCTCGGCGTTCACGAGTTCACCAGCGCCGTCGTCGGTATCGGCACCGACATCGAGGCCAGCATCCTCATCGCCTCCAACCTGTTGGAGGCCGAGGTGCCCAACCTCTGGGCCAAGGCCATCAGCCGCCAGCACGGCCAGATCCTCGAGAGGCTCGGCGTCCACCACGTCGTGCTGCCCGAGCACGAGATGGGCGAACGGGTCGCCCACCTGGTCACCGGGCGGATGCTGGACTTCATCGAGTTCGACGACGACTACGCCCTGGTGAAGACCGTCGCCCCCGACATCGTCACCGGCGTCCCGCTCGGCCAGAGCCAGGTCCGCAGCAAGTACGGCATCACGGTCGTCGGCATCAAACGCCCCGGCGAGGACTTCACCTACGCCACCGCAGAAACGGTCGTCCAGAAGGGCGACGTCATCGTGGTCACCGGCAAGACCTACGCGGTGGAGGCCTTCGCCGAGCTCAGCTGACGCCGAGGCGTATGGAGTGCGTCAAAGGCGTGCGGGGCGCCGTATGGGAGGCGTTAAGGACGGTCGCGGGCGCCTGAAAACGGGGTTCCCTCCAGAGGTCCGCACTCAACCGAACCTCATTCAGGAGCTCACGATGGCCGACGTGGCCTTCGTCGTCATCACGATCGCGGTGTTCGCGCTGGTGGTTCTCGTCGCCAAGGGGGTGGCGAAGCTGTGACCGCCGAGAACATGGTCGGCCTGGTCGTGGCCGTCGCCCTGCTGGGCTATCTCGTCCTCGCCCTGGTCTTCCCGGAGAGGTTCTGAGCACGCCCATGAGCCCCGTCCTTGCCGACGTGCTCCTGGTGGCCGCGCTCATCGGCGCGCTCGCCCTGGTGCACCGTCCTCTCGGCGACTACATGGCCGCCGTCTACTCCGCCAAGAAGCACCTCCGGGTCGAGCGGTGGATCTACCGCTCGGTCGGCGCCGACCCCGACACGGAGATGCGCTGGCCCGCCTACCTGCGCGGCGTCCTGGCGTTCTCCGCGGTGAGCGTGCTGTTCCTCTACCTGCTGCAGCGGGTGCAGGACAGGCTGCCGCTGTCGCTCGGCTTCAAGCCGATCAGCCCGGACCAGGCGTTCAACACGGCCGTCTCCTTCGTGTCCAACACGAACTGGCAGTCGTACTCGGGTGAGACGGCCATGAGCCACGTCACACAAACCGCCGGACTGGCCGTACAGAACTTCGTCTCCGCCGCGGTCGGCATCGCCGTCGCCGTGGCCCTGGTGCGCGGCTTCGCCCGGTCCCGCACAGGGGACCTGGGCAACTTCTGGGCCGACCTGGTGCGCGGCACCGTCCGCATCCTGATCCCGGTCTCCGTGATCGCGGCCCTGCTGCTGATCGCCGCCGGCGCCATCCAGAACTTCGGCGACATCCACACCGTCACCACGCTGACCGGCGACAAGCAGGCCATCAGCCCCGGCGCGGTCGCCTCCCAGGAGGCCATCAAGGACGTGGGCACGAACGGCGGCGGCTTCTTCAACGCCAACAGCGCGCACCCCTTCGAGAACCCCAACGGCTTCACCAACCTGCTGGAGATCTTCCTGCTGCTGGTGATCCCGTTCTCGCTGCCGCGCACCTTCGGCAAGATGGTCGGCAACGTCCGGCAGGGCTACGCGATCGTCGCCGCGATGGGGATCATCTGGTTCGCCGGCGTCGTCGCCGTGACCTGGATCGAGTACGCCCACCCGGGCACCGCCTCGCAGCTCGCCGGCGGCTCGATGGAGGGCAAGGAGCAGCGGTTCGGCGAGGGACCGTCGTCGCTGTTCGCGGTCTCCACGACCATGACCTCGACCGGCTCGGTCAACTCCTTCCACGACTCGTACCAGGGCCTGTCCGGCGGGGTGCTGCTGCTCGGCATGATGCTGGGCGAGATCGCGCCCGGCGGGGTCGGCTCCGGCCTCTACGGCATGCTCGTCATGGCCCTCATCGCGGTGTTCCTCGCCGGTCTGATGGTCGGCCGTACGCCCGAGTACCTGGGCAAGAAGATCGGCACCCGCGAGATCAAGCTGGCGGCCTGCCACATCCTCGTCACCCCGGCGCTGGTGCTGATCGGCACCGCGGTGGCGATGGCCCTGCCGGACGGCAGGGGCGCCATGACCAACATCGGGGCGCACGGCTTCTCCGAGGTCCTGTACGCCTACACGTCCGCGTCCAACAACAACGGCTCCGCCTTCGCGGGCTTCGGCGCCGACACGACCTTCTTCAACACGACGCTGGGTCTGTGCATGGCGCTGGGCCGGTTCCTGCCGATGGTGTTCGTGCTGGCGCTGGCCGGTTCGCTCGCCGAGCAGAAGCCGGTCCCGGCCACCGCGGGCACCCTGCGCACCGAGAAACCGCTGTTCACCGGACTGCTGGTCGGCGCCATCATGATCATCACCGGTCTGACGTTCTTCCCGGCCCTGGCGCTTGGTCCGCTCGCCGAGGGGCTGGCGGCATGACCACCCCCATAAAGAAGACCCCCGTAAAGAAGACGCACAACCAGAAGACTCACATCAAGAAGCAAGAGGACCCGATGTCCACGGTCCCCCCGAACCGGGCGCCGCACCAGGACGTACCGACCGGGCACAGGGCTCCCGAGGGCCGGGTCGGCGCGGGCCTGTTCGAACCCGAGCAGCTCGTCAGGTCGCTGCCGGACGCCTTCCGCAAGCTCGACCCGCAGGTGATGGTCAAGTCGCCCGTCATGTTCGTCGTGCTCGTCGGTTCGGTGGTCACGACCGTGCTGGCGGTCAGGACGCCGGGCGACTGGTTCGGCTGGGTCATCGCCGCCTGGCTGTGGCTGACCGTGGTCTTCGCCAACCTCGCGGAGGCGGTCGCCGAGGGCCGCGGCAAGGCGCAGGCCGACACCCTGCGCAAGGCCAAGACCGACACCGTGGCGCGCCGGCTGCTCAAGGACGGCACGGCCGAGGAGCAGATCCCCGGCACCGAGCTGGGGGTGGGCGATCTGGTCGTCTGCGAGGCCGGCGACATCATCCCGGGCGACGGCGACGTCGTCGAGGGTGTCGCCTCGGTCGACGAGTCGGCGATCACCGGTGAGTCGGCGCCCGTCATCCGGGAGTCCGGCGGCGACCGTTCGGCCGTCACCGGCGGGACGAAGGTGCTGTCCGACCGCATCGTCATCAGGATCACGACGAAGCCGGGAGAGACCTTCATCGACCGGATGATCAACCTGGTCGAGGGCGCCGCCCGGCAGAAGACGCCGAACGAGATCGCGCTGAACATCCTGCTCGCCTCGCTGACCATCGTCTTCCTGCTCGCGGTCGTGACGCTGAAGCCGTTCGCGAGCTACGCGGGGGCCGACCAGCAGACCTCGCTGATCGTGCTCACCGCGCTGCTGGTCTGCCTGATCCCGACCACGATCGGCGCGCTGCTGTCCGCGATCGGCATCGCGGGCATGGACCGGCTGGTCCAGCGCAACGTGCTGGCCATGTCGGGGCGTGCGGTCGAGGCCGCCGGTGACGTCTCGACGCTGCTGCTCGACAAGACCGGCACCATCACGCTCGGCAACCGGCAGGCCGCCGAGTTCGTGCCGGTGCGCGGGACGACCGAGGCCGAGGTCGCCGACGCCGCCCAGCTGTCGTCGCTGGCCGACGAGACGTCCGAGGGCCGCTCCATCGTCGTCCTCGCCAAGGAGAAGTACGGGCTGCGCGAACGCCACCAGGGCGAGCTGGCACACGCCGAGTGGATCGCCTTCACCGCCCAGACCCGGATGTCGGGCGTGGACGTCGACGGGCGCAGGATCCGCAAGGGCGCGGCCGGCTCCGTCATCGCCTGGGTCCGGGAGCAGGGCGGCACCGTCGCCGATGACGCCGACACCCTCGCCGACCGGATATCCGAGGCGGGCGGCACCCCGCTGCTCGTCGCGGCCGAGGACGGCGAGGGCGCCCGGATCCTGGGCGTCATCCACCTCAAGGACGTCGTCAAGGAGGGCATGCGGGAGCGGTTCGAGGAGCTGCGCCGCATGGGCATCAAGACCGTCATGATCACGGGCGACAACCCGCTGACCGCCAAGGCCATCGCCGAGGAAGCAGGCGTCGACGACTTCCTCGCGGAGGCCACGCCCGAGGACAAGATGGCGCTGATCAAACGGGAACAGGCGGGCGGCAGGCTGGTCGCGATGACCGGCGACGGCACCAACGACGCCCCGGCGCTCGCACAGGCCGACGTCGGCGTGGCGATGAACACGGGTACGTCGGCCGCCAAGGAGGCCGGCAACATGGTCGACCTGGACTCCAACCCGACCAAGCTCATCGAGATCGTCGAGATCGGCAAGCAACTCCTCATCACCCGGGGCGCGTTGACGACGTTCTCCATCGCCAACGACGTCGCCAAGTACTTCGCGATCATCCCGGCGATGTTCGCCGTCGCCTACCCGTCGCTGGAAAAGCTCAACATCATGGGCCTGTCTTCACCGGAGTCGGCAATCCTCTCCGCGGTCATCTTCAACGCGCTCGTCATCATCGCCCTCGTGCCGCTCGCCCTGCGCGGCGTGCAGTACCGCCCGATGAGCGCCGACCGGATGCTGCGGCGCAACCTCGGGATCTACGGCCTGGGCGGCCTGATCGCCCCGTTCATCGGCATCAAGATCATCGACCTGCTCATCTCTCTGATCCCCGGCATCGGGTGAAGGACCATGAACAACTCCGTGGTGAACACCGGGCGGATGCTGTGGGCCGCCCTGCGCATGCTCCTCGTCCTCACCGTCGTGACCGGCATCCTCTACCCGCTGATGGTGACCGGCATCGGCCGGCTCGCCTTCCACGACCAGGCCAACGGTTCGATCGTCGAGGTCGACGGCAAGGAGGTCGGCTCGAAGCTGATCGGCCAGAGCTGGAACATCAAGGGCACCGACAAGCCCGACCCGAAGTGGTTCCAGGGACGGCCCTCCCACAGCGGCTACGACCCGCTGGCCACCGGCTCCAGCCAGCTCGGCGCCGACGACCCGGCCCTCGTCAAGGCCGTCGCGGCGGCGAAGAAGCAGGTCGCCGAGTTCAACCACGTACCGGAATCCGCCGTGCCCAAGGACGCCGTCACCGGCTCCGCCTCCGCGATCGACCCGGACATCTCCCCGGCGTACGCGCGGATCCAGGTCCAGCGGGTCGCCGAGGCGAACGGCCTGTCCGTCGCCCAGGTGGAGAAGCTGGTGCGGGAGCACACTCAGGGCCGTACGGCCGGCTTCCTGGGCGAGCCGCGCGTCAACGTCCTCGAACTCAACATCGCGCTGCGGGAACTGGCCGAGCACTGATGGCCTTACGCCCGACCCCGGCCGCATCGACCAAGAGGCGTTGGCGCGTGCGGTCGGCGCGGTCACGACGCGTGTCACATCGCCGGAGGACGCCGTCGCGCAGGCGCGTCGACGGACCTCGCCGCCACCGCGCGCGGGTACGGCTTCGAGGCGGTGACCGTGCGAGCGCACGCGGACCTGAAGGCAGTAGCGGACTGGGTGGCCGGGCCGCGGTCGGCGCCGCTGCTCAACGACGCGAAGGTGGTCGGCGACCGCGGTTCATGGTGGCTGGAAGAGGCCTTTCGCAGGCACTGAGCCGGGCTGTGACAGCCCTGTGACCGGAGGTGTGGCTTCCACCACAGCCCGGTGTGTGTCGCTGCTGATCGACTCGGCGGATGCGCAGCTCCCCGTTCACCCTTCCTTCCGTCGTCGCCGGCGTCCTGCTGCTCGCGGCGTGCGGAACCCAGCAGGCCGGTTCGCAGAGCGACGGCCCGGCTCCGACGGGGGTGTCGGGTTCTCCGAGCGGGCCCGTCGAAACCTGCGGGGAGCCGGAGAGCGGGGTACGGCTCATCCGCCTGGCCGGTGCCGTCGGTGCCGACTGCACCGGGTTCGAGGTGACCAACGACGGGACGGAACCCTTCACCTACACGATCACCTTGAGCTTGCTGTCGGATTCCGGCGGGGTGATGGACAACGCGCAGCAGGTCGTGTCGTCCGTCAAGCCCGGCCAGACGGTGAAACGCAAGGTATTCATGGGCGCGACGACCACCTGGACAGGCCTGGCGATCGCGAAGGTGAGGAGCGTCCCCACCGACGAGGCATCCGCCGAGCGGGGCCCCTGCCCGGCCTCGGGTGTGCGCGTGTACGCCGATCAGGGCAGTGCCGCGATGGGACTGCGCGTCGTGGGACTGCGCCTGGAGAACTGCGGCACCCGCACCTACCAGCTCAACGGCTACCCCCGACTCCAGCCCCTCGACGAGTCGCACAAGCCCGTCGACGGCGTGAGCGTCCTGCGCGGCGGCAGCTCCATCGCCACCGGCACCGGAGCCGACGACACGCCCCAGCCCCTGGCCCTGGCGCCCGGCGAGCGGGCCCGCGCCGGGCTGGTCTGGCGCAACACCACCGAAGCCGGCGTCGGGGACCCGGTCAACGCGCCCTATGTGCGGGTGTGGGCGAAGCCCGGCGCGGCCCCCGTGACGGTCATCCCGGAACTGGACCTGGGGACGACGGGGAAGCTCGCCGTCGGCGCCTGGAAGAAGGACGAGAGGTGACCGGCGCCCCTCGGGTGCCCCTCACCACCGGACGGGCACTCGCGCAGCAGCACCTCGACGGCCCGGGACGCCGGCGCCGTCCGGGTGTCACCGGACGGCGCCGGCGGTTCCGCCGCTGACGGCGGGTACGAAATCCCCGGGGAGCTGACGGTTCAAGCAGGGTCGGGGGCGGGATTGAACCGCGGGTGGTAGCTCTCCGGCGGTGCGAGATAGGTGGCGGGCCGTCCGCCGGTGTCGATGACGATCTGGTCGACCACGATCGCCGGGTCGACCATGAAGAGCCGCAGGACGTGCTCACCCGGTTCGGCGACGGTCACCGGCGCGGTGAGTTTCTCGACCCCGTCCTCCACCTGGCGGGCCCAGGCGTCACCCCGGTTGCCGGTGGCGATGGCCTGTCCCGACAGGACCGTGACGGGCCGGTCGTCCAGGGCGAGGGCCAGTCGGCGGTGGCCGCGCTCGTCGAGGGAGGGCAGCCGGAAGACGGTGACGGGAAAGGTGCCGGTGCTGCTGAAGCGCACCCGGTACCTCAACTCCGGTGCGCGGGTGGCGAAGTCGCCGGTGATCGGCGCCGCCGTCGTGGGCGCCGCCTCCATGGCGGCCGTACGGCGGCCCAGTCCGCGCACGACCCGCCAGCGGGCCCCGCCGCGCGCCACCCGCCGGTCGGCGTGCGCGGCGTCGATCGAGACATACCCGTGGGCCTCGACGAACCCGCGGGCCCGCCTGCGGTCACCGTCGTCGCGCACCCGCAGCGGCACGTCGACGCGCTGCCCGGCCCCGGTGACGGTGACCGTCGCGTCGTGCGCGCCCCCGGGCACCCGTGCCCAGTCGATCTCCACCCACAGCCGGGTCTGCTCGGTGAGGGAGCCGCCCGTCTCACTCATCCGGACCCAGCGGTGACTCGCCTCGGCCGCCCAAGTCAGCGCAACGAAGCCGGTGTTGAAGACGTCCACGAAGCGGCGGTCGCGGGTGACGGAGGAGAAGGACAGGGGACGGGCCGTCCCGGTGTCGTTCCCCTCGGCCGCCACGCCCAGCCCGGACGTCTCCTGCCGGGTCACCCTGGTCACGGTCGGACGGCCCGGCGCCTTGGGGATCTGCGACGGGTACGGGTTGACGATCCCGCTCCATTTCCCGCCCGCCACCTCGGTGTTGTAGCGCGCGGTGAGCGCCGCCTCCTCGGCGTGCGCTGCGTGGGCCAGGTCCGCGAAGCGGTTGGTGCCGGCGCCGCGGCCCTGGCGTACCGCGAGGGCGTTGCGGTCCGCCCAGTAGTACTTGAGCTGCATCAAGTAGGCGCCGTGCACCGGATACTCGACCAGTTCGTAGAAGGCGTCCCGGTAGGCCTCGGGCAGCTCGGCGCCCACCGCCCGGGCCCGCCCCAGCAGCCGGTCGTAGGCGGCCATCCGGCGGCCCGCCTCGTCGCCGTGGTGGATCACGGACAGGATGCCGGGCGCGATGAACTCCGGGCGCAGTTCCGCCGCCAGCCGGTAGTACTCGGTGCGGATCGCGGCGATCTCCCGGCCGTACCGGTGCCCGAACTGGCGCCCGGCCCACTCGGCCAGGAAGTCCTGCACCTCGTCGGCACCCCACCGGTCCACGTCCCAGGCCATGTCCATCGCGAACGACAGACCGGTCTCGATCGACTTGAGGTCACCGACGTTGAAGATCCACATCCGGTCGGCGCCGTGCTCGTAGACCCGTCGCAACTCCTGCCAGACCTTGGCCGGTTGGGTGGTGTCCAGCCACAGATAGCTCTTCGGCCGGCCCCAGTAGGAGAGGTGGTAGTAGATGCCGTTGCCGCCCTCGCGCTCCCGCTCGGCGTCGTCCGGCAGCTGGCGCATGTTGCCGTGGTTGTCGTCCGGCCAGATCAGCGTGACGTCGTCGGGGACCCGGACACCCGCGTTGTAGAGGTCCAGGACCTCCTTGTACGGGATGAAGATCTGCGGCTCGGCCCCGGCGCCGACCTCTTCGGCCAGGATCCGGCGCTGGTCGGCGATGATGTCGTTCATCACGACGACCTTCTCGGGGATGGTCGTCGCGTACTTCGTCTCCAGCGCGCTGTCGTGCAGGCCGCGCATGCCGAGCGTCCAGCTGCTCTCGTACGCCGCGTTCTGCCGGGCTCTGGCTCTCCAGTAGTCGGAGATGACACCGGGGTTCACCGTGTAGTCGTAGACGGGCAGGCTGCCGTCCGTGCCCTGGTGCTCCTCGGCCCACGGCGCCCACTCGTGGACGCCGTTGCGCAGCAGGGCCTCGGGGTGGCTGGAGCCGACGACGATGCCGTAGTGGTCGGCGAGTTCGGGGTTCTCCCGATGCTTGTTGAAGAAGTCGGAGTACGGGTGCATGGCCGGCCACAGGTAGTTGGCCTTGAGGCGGAGCAGCAGCTCGAAGACGCGCCGGTACGTCTCGGGGCCGATGTTCTTGTCCGGCTCCTGGGTGCGGTGGGACCAAGTGGTCAGGTTCTGCTCGTCGTTGATGAAGACGCCCCGGTAACGGACGGACGGCTCGTACCGCTTGAGGGGGCCCGCCGGGACGGTGACGGTGTCGCGATGCTCGACGGGCACGTCGGCCCACCAGTACCAGGGGGAGACGCCGATGCGCTCCGAGGTGTCGTAGATGCCGTAGATCGTGCCGCGCCGGTCGCTGCCCGCGATCACCAGAGCGCGGTCCACACCGGGCAGCGGGCGCTCCACCACCTGGCTCACCGACGCCTCCCAACGGCCCTTCACGCGCGAGACGTTGAGACGTCCGTCGGCGACGAGGCGGTCGACGACCGGGCTGGCACCGATGGTGCCCACCACGACCAGGAGCGCGGCCGACTCCGGCAGTGTCTGCCGCAGCTCGGGGCGGATGCCGGTGACCCGTTCGACGTCCGACCGCAGATCGCCGGCCGCGCGGAGCACGGCGGGGTCGTCCGCAGGGTCGACGTACAGCTCGACGGCGGCGCCGTCCCGCACCAGCGGGAAGCCGGACGCGGCCGCCGACGCGGCTTCGGCGGCCGTGGGAAGCAGGCCGGGGAGCAGGGGGGCCACGCCGACGGCGGCTAACCCCCTCAGGAACGACTTACGGGTCAACGGGTGCGACGGGCCCTGCGGTTCGTGGTGCGGCACGAGACGCTACCTCTCCGCGCCGGGCCCGCGCCAGCTCCTCGCACGGACCTCGGCGGAGCTGGGCGCATGACGGGGGTGCTGGCATGGTCACGCTAGAAAGCGCTTGCTGTCGCACCTTAGGTCAGGAGCCGGTGGGGCGTCCAGAGGTCGGTGAGGGACAGGTTCACCGCTGCGACGACTGCTCCCCGGCGCCCCTGACGGCACGTGGGGTAGCGTCGCCGCATGGACGGACGCTTCACCGGCTGGCCCGAGCAGGCCATGGACGTACTGCTCCAGTTGCAGGGCGAACCGTCCCAGGCGGTACGTGAGCGGTGCCGGGCGGACCGTGAACGTCTCGTCCGGCAGCCGATGATCGCGCTGCTGAACGACGTGGCGGACGCCGACCCCCGCTACGAGGACTTCTCCGTCTGGCACTACCGCACGAACTCCTGGTGGTGGCAGCATCAGAGCGCGGTGATCCGGCTCGGCCGCAAGGTCGAGATCGGGCTGCGGTTCGCCCTGGACGGCCTGCGCGTCCAGGGCGCCTGGTGGTATCCCGACCCCGGCCAGGTCGACCTGTTCCGCAGGGCCGTCGCCGCCGAGGGCAGCGGCCGTGAACTGGCCGCCGCCGTCGCGGAGTTGAGTGAGAAGGGCTACGACATCTCCGGCGACGTCATGCGGCGCGTCCCGCGCGGCTACCCGGCCGACCACGCCCGAGTGGACCTGCTGCGCCACCGCTCACTGATCGCCGCCCGCTCCCTCGACGGCGACGGCACCCCACACACCGCCCAGGCCGTCGACGACGTCCGCACGGCCGCCGGTGACCTCGACGCGATGCTGACCTGGCTGGTCCGCCACCTGACGCGTCCTGGCTAGAGCGGCGGCTGTTCGAGGAGTTGCAGGAGCCAGTGGGCGCTCGCCTCCGCTCCCGCTCCCGCCGCCCCGGCCGCCTCCGGGAACAGGCGGCCCCAGGAGTCGGCACGGCACAGGGCACCGAGCCGCCACGCCAGTGGCACCGCGCGGCGCAGGTCCGCCGGTGTGCGGCCGTCGCCGGTCCAGGGTTCCAGGTAGGCGTCCCGGAGACGGGGGAGTACGCCGGGGCCGTAGCGCTCGCGGGCGGTGCGGCCGATGACCAGGAAGCTGCACAAGGGATGGGTGACGGCGGCGTCGCCCCAGTCGAAGAAGGTGAAGCGGCCCGGCACCGGGTGGAACAGCTGGCCCTCGTGCAGATCGGAGTGGTCGAGGGAGTCGGGGACGCCCACGGCGGCGAGCTCCGCGCACCAGTCGGCCAGGCGTGGACGGAGGGCGCGCAGTCGCTCCCGGTCGGCCCCCGACAGCACGGTGTTGGCGGCGACCGCACGGTCGAAGACCTCGGGCAGGGTGGCGGTACGGGCGCCGGGGACACCGAGCAGCTCGATCTCGTCGGCGTACGGAACGAGCGCCCGCTGCAGGCTCGCGTACCGGCGCAGCGGCTCCTCCCAGGCGTGCGGGTCGGTCGGCCCCCGGTCGAGCACGTCCCGGAAGAGCTCCCCGCCGTCGGGCAGCAGGGACCAGCTGCGGTCGGCGTCCACGGCGAGCGGCGTCAGCACATGCTCCGGCACCCAGCGGGACAGTGCCCAGGTCAGGCCCGCCTCGAAGGCACTGGCGGGCGGATTGGCCTTGAACCACACCGTGTCGTGGACCCGGCCGTTCCCGCCGCCGGACGGCCTGCCGTCCCCTTCGACCGACAGGCGGACCAGGACGGACCACGGCCGCAGCCGCACACTCCGTCGCCCTGTCACCCGCAGCCCGTGCGCGGCGAGTTCGTCCGCCGCCCAGCCGAGGGCGGCATCCCGCCAGGCGTCCCGCTCCCAGGGAGTCGTCGCGTCGGGGTACTGGCCCCGGTCCACGACCGTCGGCGCGTCTTGTCGCATCGCGCCATCCCAGCACCGTGACGGCCGGTACGCCACCGAATTCCCCCGCGGGGACCGCATGACGATCGTCTTCGTCCCCGGCGTGCCCCGGTGTACCGCTCGACGAGCCCGGGCGGGCCGCGTTCTACGGTGGGGACTCCCGCGGATAATCGCCCTCGCACGCAACCCTTACGCGCGCCGACCCCTCCTATGAGACGAACCACCCCCGGTTCTCGGAGAGGAGCGTCAGTTGGCCCGTCAGCTGTCCCGCCGGAAGTTCGTGGTCTACACACTGGCGGCGTCCACCCTGACCGTTGCCGCCCCGCTCGGCTGCGGCACCCCGTCGGCGGAGGGCGCCGAGGATGCCGCGTCCGACGTCCTGGTGACCGGCACCGACGAGGAGATGCTGGTCCTGGAGGTGACCCGGGCCAACAAGGTCGTCGTAAGGCTGCCGCGGGTCGAGGTCGGCCAGGGTGTCACCACCGCCGTCGCCATGATGATCGCCGAGGAACTGGACGCCCGGCTCGCCGACGTCGAGATCCCGCTCGCCGACGCCCGCACCGAGGGCAACCAGTTCACCGGCGGCTCGAACTCGGTCAGCTCGCTGTACGGCCCGGCCCGCCGACTGGCCGCCACCGCACGCGCCAAGCTGGTGACCGCGGCCGCGCGGCGCTGGAAGGTCCCCGCCTGGTCCCTGCGCACCGGGAGGACGAGGGTCTTCGCCCCGGACGGCCGTTCGGCCACCTTCGGATCCCTCACCGCGAGCGCCGCCGGAATCACGCGGCCGGCCGTGTCCGCCAAGCCCAAGCCGGCCGCCGAGCACCGGGTGATCGGCCGCCCGACGACCCGCATCGACGCACGCGACATCGTCACCGGCAAGGCCGAGTACACCGGTGACCTGTCGGTGGCCGGAGCCAGACCGACCGTGGTGGCCAGGCCGCCGACGCTCGGCGGGAAGGCCGTCTCGGTCGACGACCGCGCGGCCCGCGCCCTGCCCGGCGTGCACGCGGTCGTCGAAATCGACGGGGGCGTGGCCGTGGTGGCGGACACCTTCCATCACGCCTTCCAGGCCCGGGACGCCCTGAAGATCAAATGGGCGCCGGGCCCGCTCGCGAACCTCTCCGACGCCGCCATCCGCTCCCGGCTGCGCGCCGCCGTCCCGAAACTGGCCGCACCGCCGGGCGGAACGGCGCAGACCGAGGCCGAGTTCGAGTTCGCCTTCGTCAGCCACGCCCCCATGGAGGTGCTGACCGCGGTGGCGGACGTACGCTCCGGCAGCGCCGAGATCTGGTTCTCCTCCCAGTCACCGACGGACGCGCGGGAGAGCATCGCCTCGGCCGTCGGCCTGCCGTCGTCGAAGGTCTGGGTCCATGTCATGCGGGGCGGCGGCTCGTTCGGACGGCGGCTCACCTATGACGCCGCGATCGAGGCGGCCCTGATCTCCAAGAAGGCACGCCTGCCGGTGAAACTGATGTGGAGCCGCACCGACGACATCCGGCACGGCCGGATGCGCCCCGCCACCCACCACCGCATCCGGGCCAGCCACGCCCGCGGCCGGGTGGTCGCCTTCGCACACTCGACGGCCTCGGTGAGCGAGTCGTACGAAGGCCTCTCCGCGCAGGGCGGTGCGCGGGCCGCCGCGGCCCCGCTGCCCAGCGACAGCGGCCTGTACAACTTCGGCCGCCTGAGCGGCGATTCGGGCTCCGTCGACCTGGCGATGCCCCTCGGCGCCTGGCGCTCCGTGGACTCCGGGACCGTGCGCACCGCCGAGGAGATCGTCGTCGACGAGATCGCCCGCACCCTGGGCGAGGACCCGGTCGCCTTCCGCCGTACGACACTCAGGAGCAGGACCGTCAAGGCCGTACTGGACAAGGCCGCGACCGCCGGACGCTGGGGCCGGAGCATGCCGTCGGGCCAGGCCCAGGGGGTCGCCGTGCACGAGGAGTACGGCTCCTGCGTGGCCTGCCTGGTCGAGATCGACGCCACCGACCCGAAGAACCCCCGGGTGACGAAGGTGGTCATGGCGGCCGACGTCGGAACCGCCGTGAACCCGCGCGGCCTCGAGGCCCAGCTCATGGGGACGGCCGTCGACGGCATCTCCACCGTGCTGCGGGCCGGCCTCCACATCGACCGGGGTGCCGTCCGCGAGAGCAGCTTCGCCGACTTCCACTACGCCCGCCAGCGGCACGCCCCACCGCACTTCGAGGCGCACATCATGCCCTCCAAGCGCGACCCCGGCGGCGCCGGTGAACTCGGCGTCCCGGCCGCGGCCGGTGCCGTCGCCAACGCCTACGCCCGGGCCACCGGCACCAAGCCGCGCCGTTTCCCGATCAACTTCTGAGAAGGTTCCGATGCCCTCCTACTCCTTCGTCCTCAACGGGAAGCGGGTCACCGTCGAGGCACCGGCCGACATGCCGCTGCTGTGGGTGCTGCGCGACCTGCTGAATGTCACCGGGCCCAAGTACGGCTGTGGCGTGGGCGCCTGCCGGGCCTGCACCAGCCACCTCGACGGCGAGGAGATCCAGCCCTGCGTCGTCCCCGTCGGCGACTGCGCGGGCCGCAAGGTCACCACCATCGAGGGTCTGGCCGACGGTGACGCACTGCACCCCGTGCAACAGGCCTGGCTGGACTGTGACGTCGCCCAGTGCGGCTTCTGCCAGCCGGGCCAGATCATGGCCGCGGCCGCGCTGCTCAAGAAGACGTCCCGGCCGACGGACGCCGACATCGACCGCATCGAGAACGTGTGCCGCTGCGGCACCTACTCCCGTATCCGCGAGGCGATCAAAAAAGCGGCCGCCGATACGTAATCACGCACGCGGTGAAAAAAGCGAAGATCCACGGCAACCTTTGCGCGACCGGTGGCGACGCACGGGGTGAGGGGCACCCCGACCTCCCGAACCCTGGAACGAGAGCCACCACCACATGGGCACCAGAGCAGCCTCGCGCAGGCAGCACCGCAAGAGATCCGACCGCCGCCGCCACAAGGTGCTGATCGGCGCCGTGGCCACCGCCCTGGTCGGCGGCGGCGCAGCGGTCGTCGCCCTGCAACTGTCGGCGTCCGCCTTCGCACCGGAGGCCGGCACCTACCAGCTGGTCAGCAAGGTGGACGACAGCTGCCTCGGCGTCCCGTCCGCGAGCACCGAGACCGACGTCCAGCTGGCGCAGGCGGCCTGCGGCGGCGGCGCCGAGCAGACCTGGCAACTGACCGAGTCCGGCGACGGGTTCACGGTCGAGGCCCTCCACAGCGGACTGTGCGCCGGGGTGCGGGGCGACTCGAAGTCGGCCGGCACGGCCGTGGAGCAGCAGACCTGCGACGGCGGGGACGCGCAGGTGTGGAAGGTGAGCGCGGCGGGAGACGCCTACCACCTGGTCAACACCCACAGCGGCCAGTGCCTCGACGCCAAGGCGGCCCGGACCCGGCAGGACTCCTGCGACAAGGCGCTCACCAAGAGCTGGACGCTGAAGGCAGCGAGCGGCGTCGCCCCGTCCCCGGCGCCGGACTCGGCATCCCCGTCCTCCTCGCCCTCGCCCTCGAAGTCATCGGCGTCCCCGTCCGCCTCGGCCTCCCCGAGCAAGAGCGCCAAGCCGACCGCGTCGCCGACCCCGAAGGCCACCCGCACCCCGGCGGCCGGCACCAGCACCGTCTCCGGTTCCTGGCCCACCGCCACCGGCGGCATGGCCGTATCCGCGAGCATCGAGGTCTCCGGCAGCTACGACGGCGGCCTCAGGCGCTTCGCCGGCTCCGGAGCCCTCGGCGGCGACGGCCAGGACGAGGACCAGGACCCGATCTTCGAACTCGCCGACGGGGCCACCCTGAAGAACGTGATCCTCGGCGCCCCGGCCGCCGACGGCGTGCACTGTCTGGGCAGCTGCACCCTGGAGAACGTGTGGTGGGAGGACGTCGGCGAGGACGCGGCGACCTTCAAGGGCAAGTCGGCGTCGGCGCGCTACCTCGTCGTCGGCGGCGGTGCGCGCAAGGCCGACGACAAGGTCTTCCAGCACAACGGCGGTGGCACCCTGACCATCAGGGACTTCCAGGTCGCCGACTTCGGCAAGCTGTACCGGTCGTGCGGCAACTGCGAGACGCAGTACGAACGCCATGTCGTCATCAGCAATGTGAGAGTGACCGGCCCTGGCAACTCCGTCGTCGGGATCAACGCCAACTACGGTGACACGGCCGTCCTCTCGGGCGTGACGATCGTCGGTGACAGCGGCCGGGACATCTCCGTCTGCACCCGCTTCCAGGGCAACAGCAGCGGCGACGAACCGAGCGTGATCGGCAGCGGCCCGGACGGCACGTACTGCCGCTACAGCACATCGTCCATCACCTACCGGTGACGCGAAGCCCTCGCCCGGGACGCATCTCGGGCGAGGGCCGGTCCGGCGGATCAGGTCGCAGGAAAGTGGCGGCGACTGATGAACGCCGGTGAGCGGAGCCGAGAGTGGGGGGAGTCGGCGACGGACGACAACGCCGCAGATGTGCGTGCCGGACCCCGCGTCTGCGGCATGATCCGCCGGACAGACCCCAGGGCCCCTACGCTGGGGACCGTGACGTTCCGCACCGACCGCACGCCGCCCCCCGGCCACGACGAGGAACCGGGCGCCACGGCGGCCCGCTTCACCGGGCGCCCCTCGACCGCTGAGCACCGTCTGTCCGGGACGCTCGCCGAAGTCACCCTCGACGACGGCCGGGTGGTGATGGTCAAGCGCGGGGAGGGCGACGGCGCCGCGCGGGCCGAGGCGACGGGGCTGCGCTGGCTGGCCGACGCCGGCACGGTCCGCGTCCCGGCCGTGCACGGCCACGACGGGCAGGTGCTGGTGACCGACCGTGTCCCGTCCGGCCGCCCGAGCCCCGAGGCTGCGGTCCGGTTCGGCCGTGACCTGGCCGTCCTGCACGCCGCCGGAGCCTCCGCGTTCGGTGCCCCGCCGCCCGGCGGCCTCGAGGACGCGTACATCGGGCTCGCCCCGATGCGGAACGTACCCGGCTCCGACTGGCCCCGCTGGTACGCCGAGCACCGCGTCCTGCCGTACCTGCGCCGCGCCGTCGACGCAGGCACGATCCGCACCGCCGAGACCCCCGTCATCGAGCGCGTCTGCGCACGCCTCCCTGAGCTGGCCGGCCCCGCCGAGCCGCCCGCCCGGCTGCACGGCGACCTCTGGAACGGCAACGTCCTCTGGGGCGCCGACGGACACGTCTGGCTGATCGACCCCGCCGCACACGGCGGCCACCGCGAGACCGACCTGGCGATGCTCCACCTCTTCGGCTGCCCCCACCTGGACCAGGTCCTCGACGGCTACCAGCAGACCGCACCCCTCGCCGCCGGCTGGACCGACCGCATCGCCCTGCACCAGCTCTTCCCGCTCCTGGTGCACGCGGTGCTCTTCGGCCGCGGATACGCCGAACAGGCCCTGGCGGCGGCCCGGGCGGCGTCGGCCGGGTGACCGTCCGGCGCGAGCGCCGGCATGCGGACCGTCCTCAAGACGGGCCGGGTCATCGGCCTGCCCATGGCCATCTGGTACAAGAACTACGGACTGCTGCCCAGCGTGCCCGAACAGAAGGGGAAGTGGCGGGTACGCGCGCTGCCCCGGTTCGCGAAGGGCGGCGGGGTGACGGCCGCGCCGGGCGGCACCGGCTGCGGCGTCATCAAGGACAAGGCGGGCGGCCTTCGCGGACCCGCAACTCAACGCCGTCAGGCACGATGCTCCGACCAGCCGATCCTCTACGACGTGCTCGCGGGCAGCCTCCTGTAGTTGCCGAAGAGAAGCTTGGCGACTCCGTCGCGGGTGAGGATGCCGGTGCTCGGCGACGCCTCGTACTGCACGTAGTTGTCGGACCAGGCGGCGCTGTCGCCGATCGTCACGTACCAGTCGAGCTTGAGGTCGTCGTACGTGGCCGTGCAGGTGATCTGCTCACCGCTCTTCGACCGCACGTCGTCGGGGCACTTGGCGGTCGTCGCGCCCTGCGCCGCCGCCATCTTCAGGGTCTTCGCCCGGAGCTCGTACTCCAGCTGATCGACGAAGGGCGCGTCCGCCGCGGGGGAGGCGGTGGGCTCCAGCTCCGGGTCCGTGTCCGGCTGGTCCAGCCGCTGCGGCAGCGGCGTGCTCGCGGGGGCCGCCTCGGTGTCGTCGCCCGAGTCCGCGCCGCCGTCCGCGCACCCCGTGGCGAGCAGACCCACGAGACCGACCGCTGCAATGATCTTCATCCGCATGATCACCACTCTAACGAGCGCGGTGACCCGCCCCCGCAGGTCGGTGACGACTCAACGCGCCTGCGGGACGGGCGACTTCACCGGCGCGTTCGCGATCCGTGTCTCGGCGCGGTGCGAGACCAGCAGACGCCAGGGCGATGCGCGCTCAGATCACGGCGTCCGCGCGCAGCGCCTCGATCTCCTCGGCGTCGCGGCCCAGTTGGGCGAGGATCGCCTCGGTGTGCTCGCCGACCGCCGGCACCGGATCCATGCGCGCGGGCACTCCCGCGAGGTCGGCCGGCGGCAGCAGCGCCGGCACCATGGCCCCGCTCGGCACCGCCACCTCACGCCAGCGGTCACGGCCGGCCAGCACCGGATGGTCGAGGAACGCGGCGACGTCGTTGACCCCGGCGCAGGCGATGCCGAAGCCCTCCAGGTCCTTGAGGATCTCCTCGGCGTCCGAGCGGGCACAGCGCTCGGCGACGATCGCGTTGAGCTCCTCGCGGTGGGCGACACGGTCGGAACCGGTGGCGAAACGAGGATCGCCGGCCAGCTCCGGCCGGCCGAGGAAGTCCGCGCACAGGGCGGCCCATTCACGCTCGTTCTGGATGGAGAACAGCACCTGCCCGCCGTCGGCGGCCGTGAACGCGCCGTACGGTGCGATCGTGGCGTGCTGGGTACCCAGGCGCGGGGGCTGGCCGCCGCCGTAGCGCGTGTAGTAGGCGGGCTGGCCCATCCACTCGGCCAGTGCCTCGAAGAGGGACACCTCCACCGGGTGCACCCTGCCGGTGGTGGCCCGGGTGTACAGGGCGGTGAGGACGCCGGTGTACGCGTACATCCCGGCGGCGATGTCGGCGACGGAGATGCCGACCCGGGCGGTCTCCTCGGCGGTTCCGGTCAGCGACACCAGTCCCGTCTGGCACTGCACCAGCAGGTCGTACGCCTTCCGGTCGGCCCAGGGCCCGGACGTGCCGTACCCGGAGATCGTGCACGGGATCAGCTGCGGCCACCGCTCGGCGAGCGCACCGGCACCGAGCCCGAGGCGGTCGGCCGCGCCCGGCGCGAGGTTCTGTACGAACACGTCGGCGCCGTCCAGGAGTTGGTACAGGATCTCGCGGCCACGCGGATCCTTGAGGTCCAGGGTGAGGGACTCCTTGGACCGGTTGATCCAGACGAAATAACTGGAGCTGCCGTGCACGGTCGTGTCGTACCGGCGCGCGAAGTCGCCGTCCCCCGGCCGTTCCACCTTGATCACCCTGGCCCCGAGATCGGCGAGCTGCCGGGTGGCGTAGGGAGCGGCCACGGCCTGCTCCAGGCTGACCACGGTGATGCCGGACAGGGGAAGCTCCTGCACGCTGGTCCCTCCTGGTGGTCCGTCGCCGGATGACCGACCACTCGGTTGCTGCTCCGCTGCTTTCTACGGCCCGGTCCGCGAGCCTGTCAACGCCACCCGCACTGCTCTGACCTGCGCCGCCGCCGACCGTCGGGGTGTGCCGAGGGTCAGGCGGCGGGTACCCGGAGCGTCTCCACCGCCCGTACCAGCGGGGCGAGTTCGGGGTTCCGCGCGGCCTCGTCGAGCGCCTCGCGCAGCGCCGCCTCGTTCGTGGGGCGGGCTTCCCCGAGCAGCCGGGAGCCCGCCTCCGTGACGTCGGTGTAGATGCCGCGGCGGTCGGTGGGGCACAGGTAGCGGGACAGCAGCCCGCGGTCCTCCAGGCGTGTGACCAGCCGGGTCGTGGCGCTCTGGCTCAGCAGGACGGCATCGGCGACCTGCTTCATCTGCAGATGCCCGCCCTCGCCGTCGTGCTGTCGGCTCAGCACATCCAGCAGGGAGTACTCGCGCACGCTCAGGTCGTGCTTGGCCTGCAGGGCCCGCTCGATGTGGACCTCGATCCTCCCGTGCAGCAGGGAGAGCGCGCACCAGCCCTGCGCGAGGGCGGTGAGTGCGGGGTCTGTGGCCGTCATGGCGCCGGTGTCCTCCGTCCCGAAAGTGCTGGAACCCAGGATAGGCCATCGGTGAAATTTCCAGCGAATGCGCGTATAGCGCGCTTGCAAGCAATTGTCCCGGCCTCGATCCCACGAGGTCGAGGCGGAGTTCCTGAGCCGGTATCCCGTACAGCGGGCGGGCGGCGAGACAATCCTCGAGCTGTGGGTGCCGGCCCCGCCGCTACGGCCGTGCCAGGTGCCGCATCGTCAGTGCCAGCTGAAGCCGGAACCGGCCCTGCGGGGTGCGCACCGGCCAGCCCAGCAGGTGTTCGGCCTGGACCAGCCGCTCCTGGAGCGTGGAGTGGTGGACGTTGCTCGCGGTGGCCGCCGCACGCAGGCTCGCCGTCGACGCGACGGCGTTCAGCGTGGCGAGCAGCCAGGGCGAGGCCGCCGCGGCCGCCTCAAGGGTCTGTACGTCGGACGGGGGCTCGGCACCCGGCCCGACGAGACCGGCGAGCAGGGCGATACCGCCCAGGTCCTCGGCGTGCACCACACGCGGGCCGGGATCCTGCGCGGTGCCCTCGGCGGTGAAACGGAGGGCGGTGCGGGCGGCGGCCCAGGAGTCCGGCAGGTCGAGCACCGCGACGGCGGGCCCGACGCCCACCCGTTCGGCGGGCGGCTCGGGGTCCGTGTGCGTGGCAACGATCCGGGGTCGGCCGTCGACCGGGGCCAGCACGCGTGCCGGTACGGCCGGATCCAGTCCCAGTCGGCGGGCCGCGTGCAGCCGGGCGGCGTCCGGGGCGGTGGCGTCGAGCAGCGTCTCGACCAGGGCCGGATCATCGGCGGGCGCCCGCCCGCGCGTACGGTCGAGCACCAGCCGTACGGCCCCGGCGGCCCGCTCCAGAATCACCGCGTCGACCACACTGGGCCCCGCCCCGGCCCGCTCCAGCCACAGGGCCGGAACGCCGTCCGGGGTCAGCGCGGCGGACGGCCAGGCCGGATCCGGCGGCAGGGCGCTGTCGGAGCGCCGCCCGTCCGCCTCGACGCGCACGGACACCCGCCGCTCGGCATCGACGAGCCGCGCCGGCACCCCGGCCAGCACGGCGGCCCCACGGACCAGCGCCTCCAGCCCGGCGCGCGACTCCGCGAGCCGATCGAAGTAGGCGATGACGCGAACGGCGGCACCGGCATCGGGATCCAGCGCGGTGAGGCGCCCGGCCAGCTCTTTCATAGGCCCATGGTGCGGTATTGGGGTGCGGTTCGAGGAGTGTGTGGGGGCTTTGGATGCGGATGGGGATGAGGTGGGGTGAGGGGCGAGGCGCCGGGAGCGATGCCTGTACACCGTTGACCTGCGAGGTGACCGCGCGCGGCTGTTCACCGAGTGCCTCGATGGGGCCGCTGCCCCTCATGGATTGCCGCTTCCTGAAGAGAGCTCAGCCATCCACCGCGACGCGGGATGCTCCGCGCCCGGTCTCCCCGCCCGCACCTCACCGCCCCAACAACCTCCGCAGCCACCCCACCTGCGCCGCCCGCGCCACCTGCGACAGCGCCGCCTGCGGAGCGAAGCCGTCGAAGCCGTGGAAGCCGCCGGGCCAGACATGGAGTTCGGCCACTCCGCCCGCCTGCCAGATGCGGGTGGCGTAGGTGACGACCTCGTCCCGGAAGGTCTCCGCGGAGCCGACGTCCAGGAAGGCCGGGGGCAGGCCGGTCAGGTCCTCCGCGCGGGCCGGTGCCGCGTAGGCGGGGACGTCGGCGCCGCCCCTGAGCTCGCCGAGCAGCGCGGTCCAGCCGGTCTCGTTGGCCGTACGGTCCCAGATGCCGAGGCCCGCCATCTGGTGGGAGGAAGCGGTGTCGTTGCGGTCGTCCAGCATCGGGCACATCAGGAGCTGGCCGATCGGCTGCGGCCCCTTGCGGTCCCGGGCGAGCAGGGTCAGCGCCGCGCACAGACCGCCGCCCGCGCTGGAACCGGCGAGGACGATCCGCCCCGGGTCGGCGTCCAGTTCCGCAGCGTGCTTCGCGGTCCACTCCAGACCGGCGTACACGTCCTCGATCTGCGCCGGGTACGGGTTCTCCGGCGCCAGCCGGTACTCCACCGACACCACGACCGCGTCCAGTTCCTTCGCCCAGGCCAGCGCGGCGTCCACGCCGAACCGGTTGTTACCGAGGATCAGGCCGCCACCGTGGACGTGGTAGATCACGGACCGCGGGCCGTCCTCCGCCGGGGCGGCGGGACGGCAGACCAGCAGCGATATCTCGGGCGCGCCCTCAGGGCCGGGCACCGCCCGGTCCTCGATCTCGAAGAAGCCGTCCATGGTCAGATCCAGCCCGGCCAGCATCTCGATCCCCGGACCCTGGCGGGCCGCATCGATCTCGTCCGGCGTGATACCGGGAGAGATGACGTCCTTGATGAGCTCCAGGGCGGCGGCGAGCTCGGGGTCGAACGGGGGCGGTACCTGCGTCATGGGTGCTCCTCACACTGGTCGCCCGGGGGGCGCGCGGCGGCTCGTGCGGCCATCATTCGCGCACCGGCGGCCGACCGGGGGTCCGCCGTCCGGCGGAACCTGCCCGCCGTACGGCGGGTGGCCCGGCCATGACCTGGGGCTCTTCGTCTTCGCCCTGATCATGGCGAAGTTCTCGGTGCCCTCCCAGTATCAGCAACGTGTGCTGATGGCCGGCGTGATCACGGCCCTGGTGCTGTGCGCCGGCTTCATCGCGGCGCCCTCCTGATCTGGACCGCGTGGACTGCGAGCCGCCAAGAAGCAGGAGCGGACCGAGAAGGAGCGCGTCGCCCGGAGCGGCGCCGTGAGCGGGGCTCAGCCCGTCTGAGGCGCCGCCTTCGCTCGCGTCATCACGCAGTCGAACTCCACGACCCGCCCGGTGGCCGCCTGGCGCGTCACCGGGTACATCCCGGTGATCTCGAAGCCGCTCTCCTCGTACGTGGCGACCGCCTCGCTCATCCGCGGGCTGCCCTCGTACAGCCGCAGCATCGCGACCTCCGACTGGAGGCCGAGAAAGTCCCCGGCCCGCTCCCCGGCACCGGCGAACACCTCCAGGTCGTAGCCCTGGGTGTCCATCTTCAGGAACGGGCGCGGCTCGGCGATGCCGTCGAGGGCCTTCTCCATGACGCCGTCGAGGCGGCGGATCTCGATCTCCTCCGTGCTGGTCTCGGCGAAGCGCTGGTAGCGGTCGCGGCCGTAGTCGCTGGGCGGCAGGAGTGAGTTCATGGTGTTCCAGCCGGTGTGGATGGTGCTGACCGTGTCCTCGCGGCCCAGGCCCAGGTGGTGGACGTGCCAGTCCTGGTCGTGCTCGGCGGCCTTGCTCAGCCGGGCGTAGGCGTCCGCGGTGGGCTCGAAGGAGACGATCCGGCCGGTGTAGCCGAGGCGGCGCAGCCGCTTGGCGTACTGGCCGGTGTTGGCGCCGACGTCGAAGACACAGTTCACGCCGTAGAGGCCGAGCATCGCGGCGACATGCTGGGCGCACAGATACTCGGCGGCCGCGAGCTGCAGTTTGCGCTCGTCGGCCTCGGCGCGGTCGTCGAGAAGGAGCCGCGCCCCGCTGTCGCCCAGCCGGACGCTGTTCCACGCACCGGCCGGTGCCCGGGTCCCGTCGCGCACCACGACCCAGGCGTCCTTGCCGGCGGCGCTCACCGCGTACCGGCCGTCGTCCCTGGTCAGCAGGTCGGCACCCGGCCCCAGGGAGGTGCGCACCCGGCCACCGCGCCGGGAGACGACCGCGGTTCCCGGTCCGAGGTCCGTCACCCGCAGGCCCAGTCGGGGCATCAGCTCGAGCAGTCTTCGGTAAAAGGTCTGCATTCGGACACCCTTCCAGACATGACAGGAAGTGGTCGCCGCTTTGAACGATTTTGACCCGGTAGAAGAAGAGCCGGAAGAGAGGAAGGGAGGAAGAACGGCAGGCGGCCGGGAGACCGACGTCCCGGCGACGACGCTTGACTTCGAGAACGCTCCAACACCTAGCGTCACGAGGGTCGGTGAAGACGGGGCGAACGGAGACGGACATGCGGGTGGGTGTGCACATCAACCGGTTCGACCATCCCGGGGGCGGGCCCGCGCTCGGCGCCGAGCTGGCCGCGGCGGGCGCCGCGGCCGAGGCGGCCGGCGTGAGCTGGCTGTCGGTGATGGACCACTACTTCCAGATGGAGTTCAACGGCGGCGCCGAGGCCCCCATGCTGGAGGCCTACACGACCCTGGGCTACCTCGCGGGCCACACCTCCACGGTCCGGATCGGCGCGCTGGTGAGCGGGGTGACCTACCGCCACCCCGGGCTGCTCGCCAAGATCGCCACCTCGCTCGACGTGCTGTCCGGCGGCCGGGCCACGCTCGGTGTCGGGGCGGCCTGGTACGACCGGGAACACCTCGGCCTCGGGGTGCCGTTCCCACCGCTCGCGGAGCGGTTCGAGCGGCTGGAGGAGACCCTGCGGATCTGTCTGCGGATGTGGGACCCGGAGGCCAACGGCCCCTTCGAGGGCAAGCACTACCGGCTCGCCGAGACCCTGTGCGTCCCGGCGCCGGTCAGCAGCCCGCACCCCGAGATCATGATCGGGGGCGGCGGGGAGAAGAAGACGCTCCGGCTGGTCGCCCGGTACGGCGACGCGTGCAACCTGTTCGCCACCTCGACGGCGGAGGTCACGCACAAGCTCGACGTACTGCGCGGCCACTGCGAGACCGAGGGCCGGGACTACGACGAGATCCGCAAGACGGTCGTCCACACCGGCGAGGACGGCCTCGACGCCTTCACCCGGGACATGGCGGGCTACACCGGACTCGGGATCGACACGGTGATCCTGGCGCCGCGCACGGGGGAGCCGGCGGCGTTCATCGAGCGCTTCGCGGCCCCGGCGGTCCAGCGGCTGGCCGAGCTGGTGTGAGCGCAAGGACCGGACGCCGGAGGGGCCGGAGCCGGTCGGCTCGGGCCCCCTCCTGGACCTGCGGTGCCGGTCAGGCGGCAGCGGCCTCGTGGGCGTGGCCGTGCACCCGGGCGATGACCTCGGTCAGCTGGGCGGCGACCTCGCTGTCGTCGGCCGGGTGGGTCTCGGCGAAGCGGGTCAGGGAACCGGGGATCGACAGCTTGACGTCGTCCAGCACCTTGCCGCCGGCGATACCCACGGCCTTGCGGGCCTCGTCCTGCGCCCACACGCCGCCGTACTGGCCGAAGGCGGTGCCGACCACGGCGACGGGCTTGCCACCGAAGGCGCCGGCGCCGAACGGGCGGGACAGCCAGTCGATGGCGTTCTTCAGCACGGCCGGGATCGTGCCGTTGTACTCGGGCGAGAAGAGCAGGAACCCGTCGGCGGCCTGCGCGGCCTCACGCAGCTTGGCCGCGGCGGCCGGGACACTGCCCTCGATGTCGATGTCCTCGTTGTAGAAGGGGATCTCGGCCAGCCCCTCGTAGAGCGCGATCTCCGCGCCCTCGGGGGCGAGCTTGACGGCGGCCTCGGCGAGCTGACGGTTGTGCGAACCGGCGCGAAGGCTGCCGACGAGCGCGAGGATGCGAACAGACATGTGAACTCCCAGGTGCTGAAATAATGCCGTAACGATCCGGACCGAGGTCCGCTTAATGTTCTAGCACCCTAACCGGACCGTGGTCCAGTTTCATTCCCAATGCTTTACTCTTGAGTCATGTCCGCCTCCCTGCCGCCCTTCCCGAAGGCTGAACAACCCGTCGACCAGCCTGAGTTGCTGCAGCTCGGGGTGGCCGAGGAGGAGCCGTGTCTGCGCGCCGACGCCGCGCGCAACCGGGCCCGGCTGCTGGAGGCCGCGGCGCGGCTGGTGGCGGAGCACGGTGCGGCCGGGGTCACGATGGAGGCGGTCGCCGCGGCGGCCTCGGTGGGCAAGGGCACGGTCTTCCGCCGCTTCGGCGACCGCACCGGCCTGCTGATGGCGCTGCTGGACCACTCGGAGAAGAAGTTCCAGGGCGCACTGCTCAGCGGCCCCGCCCCGCTGGGGCCCGGCGCGCCGCCCGTGGAGCGGCTGCGGGCGTTCGGCCGTGCCGCGCTGCGTCGCTCGGCCGACGAGCTGGACCTGCAGCTGGCGGCCGAGAACAGCCCCGAACGCCGTTTCTCCAACGCGCCCCGCCGATTCCTTCGCGGCCACGTCACGCTGCTGCTGCGCCAGGCACTCCCGGACGCGGACTGCGAGCTCCTCGCCCAGGTACTGCTGGGATACCTCGACCCCGCCGCGATCCACTACCTGACCAGGCAGTGCGGCATGCCGGTCGAGCGGCTGGAGGCGGGCTGGGACGACCTGGTCGCCCGCGTGACCCGCACCGAGTCACCCTGCTGAGCCGTCGCCGACCGTCGCGGGTTCCCCCGCCTGTGGCCCTGCTCACAGGTTCTGCGAAGATGCGGTACGTCATGGTGCAGATACCGAAAACGCCCGCGCCCTCGCCCACCGCACCGCGCTCGGTACCCACGAGTGCCGATGTGGCCCGCCTGGCAGGCGTCTCGCGCGCGACCGTCTCCTACGTCCTCAACAACACCAGCGCCGTCCGGATCAGCGAGCCCACGCGGCGCCGCGTCCACGAGGCCGCGAAGGAACTCGGCTACGTCCCGCACGCGGCCGCCCGCAGCCTGCGCGCCGGACACAGCCGGATGGTCCTGATGCCCGCGCCGACCTTCCCGGTCGGCCCGCTCTACGGCCAGTTCCTCAGCGACCTCCAGGTGGCGCTCGGCCGCCTCGACTACACGGTCGTCCAGTACGGCGGCGCCGGTCCGTACGGCGACGAGGCCGCCCGCGCCTGGGCCGAGCTGCGCCCGGTCGCCGTGCTGGTGCCGGGCGCCGGGCTCGGCCCGAAGGGCGTGACGGTGCTCAAGCGCTCCGGCGCCCGGGCCGTGGTCACCCTCGGCCCCGAGTCCGTCGAGGGCGCCCACGCCCTGCTCATGGACCACGAGGCCGTCGGCCACTGCGCCGGCTCCCACCTCTACGACCGCGGCCGGCGCCGGATCGGCGTGCTCGTGCCCGAGGAGGACGGCCTGGAGTCCTTCTCCACGCCCCGTCTCGCGGGCGTACGCCACGCTCTGCACGGCACGGACGCCACCGTGACCGCACTGCCCCTCGGCTACGAGGAGGAGGCCGCCGCCCGCCTCGCCGCCCGCTGGCGCGAGCTCGGCCTCGACGCGGTGTTCGCGTACAACGACGAGTACGCGATGCTGCTGATGCGGGCCCTGCACGACGAGGGCGTCCGCATCCCCGAGGATGCGGCCGTCATCGGCGCCGACGACCTGATGCTCGGCCGGCTGCTGCGGCCCCGGCTCAGCACGGTCCACATCGAGCTGCCGTCCGGCCGCGACCTCGCCGAACTGGTCGACCACGCGGTACGCGACCCCGGCGCCGCACCCGAGACACACAAGGTGCTGGGCGCCACGGTGGTGCACCGCGACTCCAGCTGAGAGCCTGTGTCTGGACTCCGGTCGGATCAGCGCACGTCGTCCGGTATGGGCGATCACAAGGCGCCGGAAGGTCCTCGATGGGGGCGCCCGGCAGGAGTCCCCGGGCTCTCCAAGTACTGCTGGACCAGGGAGGTGTCATGCGTACCACGGTCGGCATCATCGGCGGCGGCCCCGCCGGACTGCTCCTCGCCCGCTTACTGCACCGCGCGGGCGTGGACTGCGTCGTCCTGGAGTGCAGGACGCGGGAGCACGTGGAGCAGCGCCAGCGTGCCGGAATGCTGGAGCAGGGCACGGTCGACGCCCTGCGCGAGGCCGGCGCCGCCGACCGCCTCACCGCCGAGGGCCTGGTGCACCAGGGCATCGAGCTGCGCTTCGACCGCGAACGCCATCACATCGACTTCCCGGCCCTCACCGGCGGCCGTACGGTCACGATCTACGCCCAGACCGAGATCGTGAAGGACCTGGTCGCTCTCCAGCTCGCCGACGGGCCACCGCTGCTGTTCGAGGCGGAGGCGCTGGCGATCGAGAAGCCGGAGAGCGGGAGTCCCGTCGTACGGTTCCTGCACGAGGGGCGCGAGCAGACGCTGGCCTGCGACTGGGTCGTCGGCTGCGACGGCTTCCACGGCATCTCCCGGGACGCCCTCCCGGCCGGGGTCGGCCGTTCGTACGCGCACGACTACCCGTACTCCTGGCTCGGAATCCTCGCCGAAGTGCCGCCGTCCTGCGAGGAGTTGATCTACGCCCGCGGTGAGCGCGGCTTCGCGCTGCACAGCATGCGCTCGGCGTCGGTCTCCCGGCTGTACCTCCAGGTCCCGAACGGCACCGACCCCGACGACTGGCCCGACGACCGCATCTGGGACGAACTCGCAGCCCGCTTCGCGATCGACGCCGACTGGACCCTGCACCGCGGCCCGGTCACCGCCAAGTCCGTGACGACGATGCGGAGCTACGTCCACGAACCGATGCGCCACGGACGGCTGCTGCTGGCCGGGGACGCCGCCCACATCGTCCCGCCGACCGGGGCGAAGGGCCTCAACCTCGCCGTGTCGGACGTCCGGGTCCTGGCCCGCGCCCTCACGGAGCTGCACCGCACGGGAAGTACACGACTGCTCGACAGATATTCGGAGGTGTGTCTGCAACGTGTGTGGCAGGCGACCCGTTTCTCCTACGACATGACTAAGATGTTGCACGCTCAACCAAACGGGGATGCGTTCGAACACCGGATGCAGCTCTCTCGTCTGCGCCGGATCACCGCATCCCGCCATGCGGCCGCCGAACTGGCCGCGAACTACACGGGACTTCCGCTCGGGACATGAGTCCCGCCGGTGACGAACGGAGAGCCACCATGCCGCTGCTCGACCCGAAGACCTGGCAGTCCAGCCCCCTGACGGGGCCCGAGTACGCGGTCACCGAGCCCGCCACCGGCGACACGCTCGGCACCGTCACGCTCGCCTCCGCCGAGGACGTCGGTACGGCCGCCGAGGCCGCCCGCACCGCCCAGACCGAGTGGGCACGGGTCCCGCACTTCGTCCGCGCCGGGGTGCTGCGCAAGGCCGGTGACCTGTTCGCGGCGCACGCCGACGAACTGCGCGACTGGCTGGTCCGCGAGTCCGGTTCCGTCCCCGGCAAGGCCGACTTCGAACTGCACGTCGCCGCTCAGGAGTGCTACGAGGCCGCCGCGCTCGCCTCCCGCCCGGCCGGTCAGGTCCTGCCCAGCGAGGCGCCCCGCCTGTCGTACACCCGGCGCGTCCCGGTCGGCGTCGTCGGAGTGATCGCCCCGTTCAACGCCCCGCTGATCCTGTCCATCCGCTCCGTCGCCCCGGCGCTCGCGCTCGGCAACGCGGTCGTCCTGAAGCCGGACCCGCGCACCGCGGTCTGCGGCGGCCTGGCCCTCGCGGCGGTCTTCGCCGAGGCCGGTCTGCCCGAGGGCCTGCTGCACGTCCTGCCGGGCGGCCCGGACGCGGGCCAGGCGCTGGTCGCCGACCCGCGCGTGCCGGTCATCTCCTTCACCGGGTCCACGGCCGCGGGCCGGGCGGTCGGCGAGGCCGCCGGACGCCACCTCAAGCGGGCGCACCTGGAGCTCGGCGGCAACTCCGCGCTGATCGTCATGGAAGACGCCGACATCGAGGCGGTGATCTCCACGGCCGCCTGGGGTTCCTTCTTCCACCAGGGCCAGATCTGCATGACGACCGGCCGACACCTCGTGCACGAGTCGCTGTACGGGGAGTACGTCGAGCGGCTGGCCGCCAGGGCCGACTCGCTCGCCGTCGGCGACCCGCACCGCGCCCAGGTCCACCTCGGCCCGCTCATCGACGCCGGCCAGCGGGACAAGGTGCACGGCCTGGTGGAGGCCAGCACGGCCCGAGGCGCCAAGCTGGCCGCGGGCGGCACGCACGAGGAGCTCTTCTACCGGCCGACGGTCCTCGCCGGCGTCGACGACCAGACTCCCGCGTACGCGGAGGAGGTCTTCGGCCCGGTCGCGCCCGTACGTCCGTTCAGCAGCGCCGACGAGGCGGCCGCCCTCGCCGCGGCGAGCTCGTACGGACTGTCCCTGGGTATCGTCACCCGGGACACCGCGCGCGGCCTGGACCTGGCCGAGCGTATTCCGACGGGGATCGTGCACATCAACGACCAGACCGTCAACGACGAGGCCGTGGCCCCCTTCGGCGGCATCGCCGCCTCCGGCACCGGCGCCCGGTTCGGCGGCGAGGCCAACCTGGAGGCCTTCACCGACGTGCGCTGGACGACGGTGCGCGGCGACGTGGCGCCGTACCCCTTCTAGGCGTCGACTACTCGCCGTTCTGCTCGGCCTGCGCCTGCTGTGCGGCCACGGCCTTGTGGACCTCGCCCATGTCGAGCTTCCGGGCCTGCCCGATGACGTCCGTGAGGGCGGCCTCGGGCAGGGCGCCCGGCTGCGCGAACACGGCGACCCGGTCCCGGACGATCATCAGCGTCGGGATGGACTGGATACCGAAGGCCGCGGCCAGCTCCGGCTGCGCCTCGGTGTCCACCTTGCCGAACACAAGGTCAGGGTTCTCCTCGGCCGCCTTCTCGTAGACGGGGGCGAACTGACGGCACGGCCCGCACCAGGACGCCCAGAAGTCGATCAGGACGAACTCGTTGTCCGTGACCGTCTCGTCGAAGTTCTCCTTGGTGAGCTCCACGGTGCTGCTCATGGCGTTGATCCCTCTTCCTGGTGTCGGGGCGAAGCCGTCGGCGACAACACGGCCCTACGGTCGCGTATTCCGCGCACGTACCCGTGTGGCCACCGCGCACACCACCCACCAGACTGACTCCATGACGGAAACGGAAACCATCGCTTACGACGTAGTGGTGCTCGGGGCCGGGCCCGTGGGGGAGAACGTCGCCGACCGCACCCGCGCGGCCGGTCTGTCCACCGCGGTCGTGGAGAGCGAGCTGGTCGGCGGCGAGTGCTCGTACTGGGCGTGCATGCCCAGCAAGGCCCTGCTGCGCCCGGTCATCGCCCAGGCCGACGCCCGCCGCCTGCCCGGCCTGAGCGGGTCGGTGCAGGGTCCCCTCGACACGGCCGCGGTCGTCGCCCGTCGCGACGAGTACACCTCCCACTGGAAGGACGACGGCCAGGTCCAGTGGCTCGACGGCATCGGCGCCGACCTGTACCGCGGCCAGGGCCGCCTCACCGGACCGCGCACGGTCACCGTGACCGGTGCCGACGGCGAGCGGCGTGTCCTGACCGCCCGGCACGCCGTCGCGGTCTGCACCGGCACCCGTGCCCTCCTGCCCGACCTGCCCGGACTCGCCGACGTCAGGCCCTGGACCAGCAGGGAGGCCACCAGCGCGAAGGCGGCGCCCGGACGCCTGGTCGTGGTGGGCGGGGGAGTGGTCGCCACCGAGATGGCCACCGCCTGGCAGGCCCTCGGCTCCCGGGTCACCCTCCTGGTGCGCGGCAAGGGGCTGCTCAACCGCATGGAGCCCTTCGCCGGCGAACTGGTCGCCGAGGCGCTCACCGAGGCCGGCGCCGACGTCCGCACCGGCACCTCGGTCGAGTCGGTGACCCGCGAGAACGGCACCGTCGTGGTCGTCACCAGCACCGGCGACCGTATCGAGGCCGACGAGATCCTCTTCGCCACCGGACGCGCCCCGCGCACCGACGACATCGGCCTGGACACGATCGGCCTGGAACCCGGCTCCTGGCTCGAGGTCGACGACAGCCTGCGCGTGACCGGCAACAAGTGGCTCTACGCGGTCGGCGACGTCAACCACCGTGCCCTCCTCACCCACCAGGGCAAGTACCAGGCCCGGATCGCGGGTGCCGCCATCGCCGCCCGCGCCTCCGGCGTCCCCCTCCTGCAGTCCGACCCCTGGGGCGCCCACGCGGCCACCGCCGACCACGCCGCCGTACCCCAGGTCGTCTTCACCGACCCGGAGGCGGCCGCCGTGGGCCTGTCCCTGGCGGAGGCCGAACAGGCCGGCCACCGGGTCCGCGCCGTCGACTACGACCTCGCCTCCGTGTCCGGCGCGAGCCTGTACGGCGACGGCTACCGGGGCCGCGCCCGCATGGTCGTCGACCTGGAGCGCGAGATCCTCCTCGGCGTCACCTTCGTCGGCCCGGGCGTCGGCGAGCTCATCCACTCGGCGACCATCGCGGTCGCCGGACAGGTGCCGGTCAGCAGGCTCTGGCACGCGGTCCCGTCGTACCCGACGATCAGCGAGGTGTGGCTGCGGCTGCTGGAGACGTACCGCGACAGCTGACGGGCCGGACGCGCGGGTCGTGCGCTGTCGCCGCCTCCTCGCCCGATCCGCCGCGTGGGCGCGACCAGCCCCCACCGGCCCGCAGGTTCATCACCGTGCTTCCAGCGGAGCGCTCAGCGCGGCAGTTCGAAGCCGAGCGACGCAGCCGCCTCCTTCGGGGTCGGCTGCGTCCAGCGCTCCGCCATCGCCTGGCTCGAGGACAGCGAGCGCGGCTCCGCGCGGTCCAGGTAGAGCATGCCGTCGAGATGGTCCGTCTCGTGCTGCACGATCCGCGCGGGCCAGCCGCCGAACACCTCGTCGACGGCACGCCCGTACTCGTCCTGGCCGGTCAGCCGCACCTCGGCGTACCGCGCCACCACCGCCTGCCAGCCCGGCACGCTCAGACAGCCTTCGAAGAAGGCGGCACGCGCGCTGCCGACGGGTTCGTACGACGGGTTCACCAGCACCCGGAACGGCTGCGGAACCCGCCCGCGCGCCAGCCGTACCTCCTCCGGCACCGGCGCCGGGTCCTCGATCACGGCGATCCGCAGCCCCACCCCGACCTGCGGCGCGGCGAGACCCACGCCGGGAGCCGCGTGCATGGTGAGGCGCATGGCCGCGACGAAACGGGCGAGGAGCGCGGGGGCCAACTGGCCGTCGAACCGCTCGGTCCGGCGCCGCAGCACCGGATCCCCGGCCGCGACGATGGGCAACGGGCCATCATTGGCGAGGAGTTGCTCGACCTGCTCGGACAGGGGTGCGCGCTCGTGGGGGAGTGCCATCGCGACAGAATGCCACGCACCCCGGCACTCCCGCATGTGGCGCAGGTCACTTGAAACTCCGGGAACTCGACAGCGGTTGCTCCCGACTACTCGACCACCACGGCCGAGACTCACCGTCCCCAGTCACCGGAGAAGCCCGCGATGTCCACCGCTCCCTCGACCTCCCCCACTCTCGGCTGCGATCGAGCGGGGGGACCCCCATCGGACGAGGCCCCGCAACCCGACGCCCCGGTCCGGTCCCCGCGTGCCTGGGCACCCCTGCGTCCGCTGATCCTGCGCCTGCACTTCTACGCCGGAGTGCTCGTCGCCCCGCTCCTGCTCGTCGCCGCGACCACCGGCTTCCTCTACGCCGCCTCCTTCCAGGCCGAGAAGCTCGTGTACGCCCACGAGCTGACCGTCCCGGTCGGCGAGACCAAGCTGCCGGTCTCCGAGCAGGTGGCCGCCGCCCGCGAGGCCCACCCCGACGGCACGGTCTCGGCGATACGCCCCTCGCCCGAGGACGACGCGACGACCAGGGTGCTGCTGTCCGGCGTCGAGGGCGTCGACGCGGGCCACACCCTCGCCGTGTTCGTCGACCCGTACACCGGCCAGGTGCGCGGCGCCCTCGAACAGTACGGCTCGACCGGCGCGCTGCCGCTGCGCACCTGGATCGACGAGTTCCACCGCGACCTGCACCTCGGCGACACCGGCCGCTTCTACAGCGAACTCGCCGCCAGCTGGCTGTGGGTCATCGCGGGCGGCGGGCTGGTGCTGTGGTTCTCCCGCCGCCGGGCGCTGCGCAAGGTACGGGGCACCAGCGGGCGGCGCCGCACGCTCGGCCTGCACGGCACCGTCGGCGCCTGGGCCGCCGCCGGGTTCCTCTTCCTCTCGGCGACCGGCCTGACCTGGTCGGCCTACGCCGGCGCCAACATCGACGAACTGCGCACCTCGCTCGGCCACTCCACCCCGTCCGTCTCGGCGGCGGCCGGCGAGCACGCGGGCCACGACGGAACCGCCGCGTCCGGGGACACCGCGGCCGGTGCCGGCCTCGACGAGGTGCTGGCGGCGGCCCGGGCCAAGGGGCTGGGCGACCCCGTCGAAATCGTCCCGCCCGCCGACGCCGAGTCGGCGTACGTGGTGCGGCAGGTCCAGCGCAGCTGGCCCGAGAAGCAGGACTCGGTCGCCATCGACCCGGCCACCGGCGAGGTCACCGACGAACTGCGGTTCGCCGACTACCCGTTGCTCGCCAAGCTGACCCGCTGGGGCATCGACCTGCACACCGGCATCCTGTTCGGCCTGGCCAACCAGATCGCCCTGATGGGGCTCGCGCTCGCACTGATCCTGCTGATCGTGTGGGGCTACCGCATGTGGTGGCAGCGCGGCCGCGACTCCGCCTTCGGCCGCCCCCTGCCGCGCGGTGCCTGGCAGCAGGTGCCCCCGTGGATCCTCGTCCCGCTGGCGGCGGGCGTCGCCGTGCTCGGCTACTTCGTGCCGCTGCTCGGTATCTCGCTCGCGGCCTTCATCGTCGTGGACGTCGTGCTCGGCGAGATCGCCCACCGGCGGGGACGGCGCGCATGAACGGCGGCAGGACCGGGCCCGGTCCTGCCGCTCTCCGCACACCGACTGTCAGAGCTCGTCGAAGTCACCCGCGAGCGCCGAGGCGAGGCGCAGGTGCGGCTCGGCCTCCTCGTGCCGTGCCTGCCGCTGGAGTGTGCGGCCCAGCATCAGCCGGGCGTAGTGCTCCACCGGGTCGCGCTCGACGATGACGCGCAACTCGGTCTCCGCGCGCCGCAGTTGGGCCGAGTGGTAGTAGGCACGCGCCAGCAGCAGCCGCGGTCCGGTCGGCTCCGGCACCTCCTCGACCAGCTTGCCCAGGACGCGCGCGGCGGCGGCGTATTCCTTGGCGTCGAAGAACAACTGCGCGCGCTCCCAGCGCTCGGCCGGTGTTCCGTGGTCGTAGTACGTCGTGTCCACTGGTGGCCTCCTTCGACGCCGTCAACGGAGCACGGTGATTGAATATTCCATTACTGGATTATTGGATCACTGGTTACCGGGTCATGGCGGCGAGCTCGGCGTTGGCCCGCTCGGTGATGAGAGCCAGCACCTGTCCCGCCGCGGCGAGGTCCTCCGTCGGGATGCCGGCGTAGATCCGGGCGGTGATGGGTGCGGTCTCGGCGGAAGCCCTGTTGTGCAGATCCCGTCCGGCGTCCGTGATCCGCACCCGGGACTGCTCCTGAGGGGCCAGTAGCTCGGCGGCGATCAGCTCGTCGACCACGGAGTGGGCCTCCGCCGCGTCGATCTTCAGTGAGCCGACGACGCTGTCGACGAGGCGGTCCCGCTCGACCGGTCCGTCGGCGACGGCGACGAGCCGGAGGGTGACGGATTGCTGGAATGTCGCGCCGTGGCGGGCCAGCACATTCTCGAGAAGCGCGCGGGCGGCGTAGTGGGCCAGAGCTATGACTCGGGGGTCGACCAGGGGAGTGGTGGTGGTCATGACTGCTCCATCTCGTTCTCGGTGTTCCCTGACGGTGGATCGAGCGGTACGTCGAGCAGGGCCGCCAGCTCGCGGCTGAACTCCCGGGTGCGCGCACCGTCCAGGCCGCCGAGCGGCTCCAGCAGTCGCTGGAGGAGTTCCTGGACGATCTCGATCGCCTGCCGTGTGACGTCCTGGCCCCGCTCGGTCAGGGCCAGTTGCACGGCACGCGGGTCCCGGGGGTCCCGGGTGCGTTCGACGAGGCCGGCGGATTCCAGGGCGCGGGCGAGCTTCGAGACGTAGAGCGGCTCAAGACCGGTGTGGTCGGCGAGCTGCCGCTGACTGGGGCGCAGTCCGGAGCGCCGCATGCCGTACAGCGAGGCCACCAGCGAGTACTGCGCGTGCGTGAGCCCCGACGGGGCCACCGCGCGGTCGACCGCCACCCGCCATTTCATCGACAGCCGCCACACCAGGAAGCCGGGCGTGGCCATCTCGAATCCCTTGCTCATGGCCGATACAGTACATGGCTACTATATCCATGGCTACTATTGCTGGTCGCCACCGCGACAGCCCGGCCGCCGGACCGACGACGGACTGACGGAACGGCCCCCGCGGGACTAGGTTGGGCGCCATGAGCAATCTTGATCGGCAGCCGGTGCCCGCCGTGTGCGGCGGCCGTGGCTTCGTCGTGGCCGAGCCCGTACGTGAACTTCTCAGCCCCCGCCGCGTCAAGCTCGGCGAGTCCACCGAAGTCCGCCGCCTGCTGCCCAACCTGGGCCGCCGCATGGTCGGCGCCTGGTGCTTCGTCGATCACTACGGCCCCGACGACATCGCCGACGAGCCCGGCATGCAGGTGCCCCCGCACCCGCACATGGGCCTGCAGACGGTGAGCTGGCTGCACGAGGGCGAGGTCCTGCACCGCGACTCGACCGGCAGCCTCCAGACGATCCGCCCGCGCGAACTGGGCCTGATGACATCCGGCCGGGCGATCAGCCACTCCGAGGAGAGCCCCCGGTCGCACACCCGCTTCCTGCACGGCGCCCAGCTGTGGGTCGCCCTCCCCGACGGCCACCGCCACACCGACCCGCGCTTCGAGCACCACGCCGACCTGCCGGTCGTCACGGCCCTCGGTCTGCAGGCCACGCTGATCCTCGGCAGCCTCGACGGCGCCACCTCACCCGGCACGGCGTACACCCCGATCGTCGGCGCAGACCTGACCCTCGCCGCCGGCACCGACGTACGCCTCCCACTGGAGCCGGACTTCGAGTACGCCGTGCTGTCCATGTCCGGCGAGGCCCGTGTGGACGGCGTGCCGGTGCTTCCCGGTTCGATGCTCTACCTCGGCTGCGGCCGCACCGAACTGCCGTTGCGCGCCGAGTCGGACGCGGGCCTGATGCTCCTGGGTGGTGAGCCGTTCGAGGAGGAGCTGGTCATGTTCTGGAACTGGATCGGACGGTCGCAGGAGGAGATCGTGCAGGCGCGTCGGGATTGGATGGAAGGGTCAAGATTCGGGGAGGTGAAGGGGTATGACGGCGATCGCCTGCTGGCCCCCGAGCTGCCACCGACGCCGTTGAAACCACGGGGAAGGGCCCGTTGAACTGCGGAAATCACTGACGGTGTGGGAAGGCTGGGCCGAAGTCGAGGCTTCCGCCCGCCTCGGTGCAGCCGGCGATGAGGCGGTGCCGCAGGTGGGTCTGAAGATCGCAACCACCTTCACCGTCCGCGAGAGCACGGCTCCGCCGAAGGAGGAGTGAGCCCACGGGGGACTCGCTCTGGCCGCCCGGGGGAGCGGGCGGCCAGAGCGAGGGCGCGGCACGTCAGGAGACCGTGCCGGTGACCGAGCTTCCGGACTTGGTGACGTGGTAGGTGACGGTGTTGCCGCTGTAGAAGTGGAAGACAAGCGTCGCCGTTTCACCGTCGCGGAGCGCGTTGAGGAACTCCGGGGTGAGGATGATCGCGCCGTTCGGGTAGTCGGGCGAGAAGGCCTTGTTGAACTCCTGGTACGGGGTCCAGCTGGTCTGCCCGGCGTTGCTGCCGTCGGCGTACGTGGCGTGCATGGTCGCCAGGTCGTTACCCCGGTACTGGGTGGGAACGGTGAACGAGTCGGTGGTGCCGGTGGCGTCCGACAGCACCGGAACGTCGTTGGTGACGATGTCGATGTTCCAGGGCAGCCCACTGGTGAACCGGGCCTGGACCGTCGAGTTGACGCCGTAGGCGCGGTTGCAGACCAGGCGGGTCAGCGCCTTGGCGGTGAAGGTCAACTGGTTGCCGGAGACGGTGTAGTCCCGTCCCGCGGCCAGCTTGGTGCCGCCCTGCCACACCCCTCGGAAGCGGGTGCCGTTGAGGTTCAGGGTGAGCGACTTGGCGGTGACCGTACTGGACTTCGGCACGAAGACCTTGTCGAAGGAGGCCGTGCCCGAGCGGGTGGTCCAGCTCGACTTGATCCAGGCGAACAGGGCCGGGTCACGCCACTGGAGGGTGTCGCGGTTCAGGTAGGCGAACGGGTCCCACAGAGCGGTGGTGATGCCGTGCCTGCGCGCCGCGTAGCCCACATGCCCGAAGTACTTCAGCGCCTCGCCCCGCTCGACGCGGGAGGGGTGGAAGTGATTGGGCCAGTCGAGCAGACCGTACTCGCCGAGATAGAGCGGGATGCCCTTGGCGACGAAGGTGCTGTGCATGCTGGCGAAGGAATCCTCCAGGTGCTTCTGTGCGACGGCGTCGTACAGGGTGCCGCCCGCGACGTTCACGCTGAACGGGTACCAGCTGTAGAAGTGCACGGTCGCCACGAGCTGAGGGTCGTTCAGCGCGCTGATCGTGGTGTACAGGTCGTCCATGAGGTGCTGGTCGCCGCTGCCGAACTGCGTGGGCAGGAGGAGCAAACGGCCCGCGTTGCCGCCGCCCGAGGCGCGGACGATCTTGTGGAAGGAGACGTTCAGCTCGTCCAGGAACCGGGTCTTCTGCGTTTCCGTGGCGTTGTCGAACTGCGGCTCGTTGATGCTCTCGAAGAGCAGGGAGCGCGGCGCGTCCCGGAACTCCTCGGAGATCTGTTCCCAGCTGGAGTTGAAACGGGCGACCACGTTGTCGTGGTCGGTGGACATCTTCGAGACCCACATCCACGAGTCGTGGTGGACGTTGAGCACGACGTACAGGCCGCTGTCCAGCGCCCAGTCGACGAGCTGCTTGACGCGGGCCATGTAGGTGGCGTCGATGGTGTACGGCGCGGTGGCGGACTGGTGGTCGCTCCAGGTCACCGGGATGCGGACGCTGCGGAACCCGTCCGCGGCGATTTTCTCGAACGTCGCCTTGGTGGTCTGCCCGTTGCCCCAGGAATCCTCGTTGGGAATGGCGTCCAGGGTGTTGCCCAGGTTCCAGCTGGGCTGCATCGCTGCGACAGCGTCCATGGCGGAAGCCGGAACACTGACCGCCGACTGCGACGCCTTCCTCGTGCCGTCGGGCGCGGCCAGCGCGGTGCCGCCGGTCAGCCCCAACATGACGACCAGCGTCAGCAGCAGGGCGGCCAGCCGGCCGGGGCCCCGGCTGCGGTGGTGTGAGGGTCTCCGTATGTCCTTCATGTGTCATGCCTTTCGGTCGTGGTACGGGTGATCCGGTCCGTGGCCGGGCGGCCACCAGGCGCCACCGCCGGTCACGCCCGCAGCTGCAGGTCCATGGGGTGATGCGTGTCGTCAGCAGAGGGAGAGGGCCTGGTTCAGCCGTCGAGGGGCTCGTAGTCGAACCAGTCGAAGTGGACGGTGCCTGCCGCGGCGTACATGCCGATGACCCGGCCCGTGAAGCCGCCGGCGACCTCGGTCGACAGGTAGCGGCCGTCGAGGGTCGCGAGCTCGGTGAACGTGCCGTCGGGCTGCTCGACGCCGAGGGAGACGACGTCGGGTCCGGTGCACGGCCCGTGCGGAGACGGCGGTTCCGTGATCGTGACGGCGAGGACCACCGGCCCGGTGGGCACGGGCTGTTCGGCCACGACCGTGCGCAGGGAGCCGACCCGCGCGACCACCCGCACCCGCGTGCCGGACACCTCGATCTCGTAGTGGTGCTGCTCGTCGAGCCGGACGGCGAGGCCACCGCTGCCCTCCGCGGTGTCGACCAGAGTGCGCGCTCGGCACGACAGATGCTGCTGGCGCCGGCCGGTGAACACCACGTCGGGCTCGTCCAGGGAGCCGCCCCGCGCGCGGAGCGTCAGCCATCCGGGGCGCTCCTTGGTGGTGCAGTGTGCGGCGGGCCGGTCGCGCAGGGAGATCCAGGACGGTCGCAGTTCGGCGAGGTCGAAGTCGTCCCGGTGCTCCTCGACCGGGCCGGGGGAGAGCGGCCACGGGAGCTCGGGCAGGTCCAGGGTGACCTGGCCCACGACCGGCCAGTCGTCCACCCAGGTCACGGGGGTCAGGAAGGTCTCCCGGCCGAGGACGTGCCAGCCCGGCGTGCCGCCGCCCGGTCGGACTCCCAGGCACACCATCCACCAGGAGCCGTCGGGGCCTTGGACCAGGTCGGCGTGCCCGGTGTTCTGGACGGGGTGGTCGGTGCCGCGGTGGGTGAGGATCGGGTTGCCCGGGCACGGCTCGAACGGGCCGGCGGGCGTACGGCCGCGGGCGATCGAGACACCGTGGCATCGCTCGGTGCCGCCCTCGGCGATGAGCAGGTACCAGTAGTCGCCGATCCGGTACAGGTGCGGCGCCTCCGGGGCCTTGGCGCCGGGTGCGCCGGACCAGAGCCTGTGCGGCGTTCCGTACGTCTGCCCGGTGGACGGGTCGAGACGGACCTGCGAGACCCCGGCGACCGTGCACCAGCAGGTGCCGTCCTCGTCCCAGGTCAGGTCGGGATCGATGCCGGGGACACCCGGCGCCCAGATGGGGTCCGACCACGGTCCGGCGGGGTCGGTGGCCGTGACGATCAGGTTGCCGCCGCCCTCGCTGCAGTTGGTGACGATCAGCCAGAAGCGGCCGTCGTGGTGGCGCAGGGTGGGGGCGTAGATCCCGCCGGAGGACCGCGCGTCCGACAGACGCAGCTGCTCCGGCCGGTCCAGGGCGTTGCCGATCTGCGTCCAGTTGACCAGGTCACGGCTGTGGTAGAGGGGCACCCCGGGGAAGTACTCGAAGCTGGAGCAGGCCAGGTAGTAGTCGTCGCCGACGCGGCAGATGCTGGGGTCGGGGTGGAAGCCGGGGATCACGGGGTTGGCGAAGCGTTCGTCCGGCTGGCGCAGAGGGGGCACCCGATAGGTCCTCTCGTTGATTCGTGATGCGGGCGGGGGGTGGTTCAGGGAGCGCCGGGGTCCGTGGGGGTGATGCGGAGCAGGACGGCGGACGGCGCGGTGGGCAGGGTCAGGCTCAGCTCGGCCGTGTCGGGCGTCCAGGCGGAAACGGCCCGGCTGACCGAGGGGTAGAGCAGGTCGGCACGGGCGGCGGTGTCCCGCAGGTGGGGAAGGTGCAGCGTCGCCGTGGCGTCGGTTCCGGGTCGGCGCCAGGCGGTGAGGTAGGTGGTGGCGGGAGTGTGCAGGGCCAGGGCGATCCAGGGGTCGTCCCAGGCAGGAAGGCCCAGTGGCCAGGACGGCACGGCTTGTGGCAGGTCCGCGCGGATCGCCTTGTACGCCGCTACCGCCTCGTGGACCAGGGCGCGGGCCTCCGGCTCGAGTTCGGCGATGCGGCCGGAGAGATGGATCCGGCCCAGGAGCGCGTTGGCCATGCTGAAGGCCACCTCGTCGAGGGAGTCCTCCGGCTGGGGGTACGCCCAGACGGCACCCTGTTCGGGGGTGACGGCGGTGGGCGCGGAAGCCGCGATGGGCGCGTAGAGGTGGAGGTTCTGCTGGTCGCTGGTGGACTGCAGCTGCATCCGGGACAGCAGGGCGTGGTCCCAGCGCATGCCGCCGGAGGAGCAGTTCTCCACCACCAGGTGCGGGTACCGGTCGAGGACGCCGTCGAGCCAGTCGAGGTGCGCCCGGTTGTGGCCGAGCAGGCCGGCGCCCGGGGTCTCGCCGGGGTGGGCGCTGGTGCCGGAGCCGGGGTCGACGTTGTGGTCGAGTTTGAGGTAGCCGACGCCCCACTCGCCGACCAGGCGGTCCACGACCTGGTCCAGGTGCGCTCGGGCGGCCGGGTGGCGCAGGTCCAGGTGGTGCCGGCCGGCCTCCCTGACGCGGGCGCCGTCGCGGCGGAAGAACGCCTCGTCGGGCAGGGACTTGGCCATGGGGCTGCGTACGCCGATCACCTCCGGCTCCAGCCACAGGCCGGGAACCATGGCGCGTTCCCGGATGCGGTCCAGCACCTCGTGGATCCCGCGCGTCCCGGGGAACCGAGAAACGGCGGGCTCCCAGGCGCCGACGGTGTCCCACCAGCCGCCGTTGTCGCCGTCGTACCAGCCGGCGTCGATCACGAAGTACTCCGCGCCCGCGTCGGCCGCGGCGTCGATGAGCGGCAGCAGCTTCTCGGTCGTGGGGTCGCCCATCAGGCAGTTCATGTAGTCGTTGAAGATGACGGGCAGGCGCTGGTGGTCAGCGTGCGGGCGGCGCTGGGCGCGGCGGTAGCGGGTCAGCGCGGCGAACGCGGCGTCGGGGCCGCCGTCGGCGCTGAAGGACAGGGCGGCGGGTACGGTGCGGAAGACGGCGCCGGGTTCAAGGGGGTGCCGCCAGCCGTGGTGGGTGTCGGTGGGGCCGAACAGCGCCGCGTAGGCCGCCTTGTCCCGCTCTTCGCATTCCCAGCGCCAGCCCCCGCCGTTGTGCTCGATCTGCCACACCCAGGTGCGGCCGGTGATCCGGTCCGTCAGGCCGCCCATGGGGAGGCGTCCGCAACTGGACCAGGTGCCCTGTCCGTTCAGGGCGAAGCCGGCTCTGCCGTGCCCGTAGCTCACGCGTCCGCTGAGGGACGGTGTGGTCAGACGCATCGGCTGTCGCTGCCAGCGGCATTCGGCGAGCCAGTCGTTCTCCGCCCACAGCAGGTCCGCGGCGTCGATGGCCGCCGGGTCCTGCGGGGTGAGGCAGCCCACCGCGAGCGAGCTGACCGACTCCAGGTGCAGCGTGGTCCGCCCTTCGTTGCGCAGGGTCACCTCGCTGCGGAGCACGGGGATGCCGTCCGGTGATCGGTAGGTCACCTCCGCGACCAGCTCGGTCTCCGGATCGTGGAGGTGCACGGTCAGTGTGTGCCAGCCGCCGTCGCGGGTCGCGTGGTGGGACCGGTGGCGCAGACGCCCGCCGAGATCGGTGCCCACCAGGTGGTTGCCCGACCAGCCACGGCCGTGACCCGCGGCCGTCACCTCCACCAGGGGCAGCGGAGGCCAGGAGCGCCGCTCGGGAGGTGTCCCGCCGGGGAGGCCGACATGGGTGAGGCGGGCGGTGCCGTCTTCGCCGACGCCGATCTCGACCTCCAGGGCCCGGTGACCCCATCGGAGGATCTGCGGTGCGCTGGTCATGGCTGCCTTTCGGGTGGGGCAGAGGGGGACGGTGCTCCGTGCTCAGGCGGTACGGAGTACGGCGCAGCCGCCGACGGGCAGTTCGGACACCGTGCCGCCCGTGAGCAGGTCGTGGGCGGGCTCGGGCAGAGGCACGGGTTCGGTGCGGTGGCTGATCAGGAAGCGCCGGCGGCGTCCGTCCGGGGTGCGTCGGGTGACGGCCTCGACCTGCGGGGGCAGGCCCGGCATCTCGGGGCCCACTCCGGCCTCGTCGAGCATCCGGGCGACCAGGGCGCCGTAGCCGGCGTCGGTGGCGGCGAGCGTCTCGGCGCCCTCGGTGCGCAGGGACTCGCTCCAGGCGGTGCCTGTGTTCCGTCCGACAGGGTGATCCGCTCGCTGCGCCGCAGTGGCCGGTACTCCTCCACGCGGATGCCCGGCACCCCGCGCAGGGGAGTGGCCGGGTAGCCGCCGAGGCGGGCGTGGAGGCACTCGTCGACGTAGCCGCTCGCATGCTGGACGAGGAGCGTCCCGCCGCCGGCGACGTAACGGCGCAGATTCTCGGCCGCCCCGTCGGAGAGGAGGAACAGGTCCGGTGCGACGACGAGACGGTAGCGGCTCAACTCGAGTTCGGGGTGGGCGAAGTCGACCGTGACGTCGGCGTCCCACAGCGTGCGGTGCGCCCGGGCGAGTGCCGTGGTGGTCGATCTGCTCGACCGCCACGCGGCCCCGTCCCTGTGCGGGGACGGAGACGGTGGTGAGGGCGGGTGCGTGTTGCTCGGCGAGCTGCTCCGGACACAGGGCCACCGCCCCCGCAGGCGGACGGCGGCAGGGTCGGTGCGGCCGCTCACGCGACTGAGGATGCTGCGCTGACGAAGCTTCTGCGGTTCAACTCATGACTCATGGCGGCGGCCTTCCTGCGGCGGCTGTCGAAGCGCTTCACTTCAGGGCGCAAGGTAACGGACAAGTTTCGTGTGAAACAAGGGTCCCTACCGCGAGATGCTTTCCTTTACCGGCCCATTGACAGCCCGCCAGCGAGAATGGCATCGTCGAAGCGCTTCGACATTCTGGTTCAGCGTCGGCTCCACACTCGGGTGTGTGCCGTGGGCTCGGCGTCCTTTCCGTCACGAGCTGTTCGCGATGCCGCACTCGTACGATCCGTCGTCGCCGCGTTTGGGGGATCCGCTGTGCTCCCGCTGTCGGCGAGCAGCCGCACGGGGCCGCCTGACGCGGGACGTCCACGAAACCTTCCTCCGTCGCTCGGCCGAGCACGGGGCTTGAGGGCCTCGGCGGCTCAGCGCACCCGGCATCACTTCGCGGTCAACGAGCCCGAGAATGCCGATGAGAAGTAGCAACTCCTGCTGCGAGGCGGATCGGTGGCGGTCCGGTGGTGGAATCGCTCGGCGGCCTGTAAAGGATTCGTGCCGCAGGTTGTGGTGCGCGCCTACTTGGCCGTCGTGCCGGCCCCGCGTTCTCGGCGGAGTCCGGCGTCGTGGCAATTCCGTTGCCGGAACACCGGCTTCTTCGATGGAATGCCTCCATGACTGATGACGGCCCGGCGGACCATCTGGAGCAGAACCGACGCTTCTGGGATGACGAGGCGGCCGCGTGGCACGGGCCGCTGGCCCGTGATCACTGGGCGCAGGTGGAGCCGTCCTGGGGATTGTGGGCCACCCCTGAGTCGCGGGTCCGCGTGCTTCCCGACAGCATCGACGGGATGCGCACCATTGAGCTGGGCTGCGGTACTGCCTACGTCTCCGCTTGGCTGGCCAGAGCAGGGGCCCACCCGGTCGGGGTCGACCTCTCGGAGAAGCAGCTCGCCACTGCACGCGCGATGCAGGCGGAGTTCGGTATCGACTTCCCCCTGGTCCTGGGCAATGCCGAGAAGGTGTCCTACGAGGACGACACGTTCGCCCTGGCGATCAGCGAATACGGCGCCTCGTTGTGGTGCGACCCCCACCAGTGGATCCCGGAGGCAGCCCGGCTTCTCGTTCCCGGAGGCCGGCTGGTGTTCATGCGCTACTCACCGCTGTACGCGCTGTGCGTACCGTCCGAGGGGCCGGCATCCACCACCCTGTCCCGCGGGCAGTTCGGTCTGACTCGGCTGCACTGGGAGAATCATGTGCAGTTCGTCCTGCCGCACGGTGAGATGCTCCGTCTGCTGCGGGACTGCGGCTTCGTCGTGGAAGACCTGATTGAGATTCAAGCACCCCAGTCTGCGCACCAGGACTATGCAGAAGTTTCCGCCGACTGGGCCCGGCAATGGCCAAGCGAGGAGATCTGGAAAGCTCGGCTGGCAGGCTGACAGTTCCTCAGGCACCGTGTGGCGCCTTACTCATCCCGCAGACCACCTCGACCTGCATGACGTCGAGGCGGACGTGGGCAGCGGGCATGGCCTTCGGCAAGCCCGGCGGCGTCCGCCACCGATGTTCTCCCGGGACCCGAGCCCCGCGAAGGGCTCGGGTCCCGGGGAGCGGGTCATCCGGCGGTCAGAGTGGTCCACTTCTGGTTGGAGCCGCCGTGGCAGTCCCACAGGTGGAGCTGCGTGCCGTCGGTCGTGGAGTAGCCCGGAATGTCGAGGCAGCGGCCGGAGGCGGGGTTGCGGTAGCCGCCGTTGTAGGGCTGCCAGACCTGGTTGGCGCCGCCGTGGCAGGACCAGATCTGCACCTTGGTGCCGTTGGCGGTGCCCCCGCCGGCGGCGTCGAGGCATTTGCCCATGGAGCGCAGGGTGCCGTCGGTGTAGGCGGACCAGTGCTGGTTGATGCCGTCGCCGCAGCTCCAGATCTGGACGGCGGTCCCGTCGGCGGTGCCGGCGCCGTTGACGTCCATGCACTTGCCGCCCATGTCGGACTGCACGCGTGCGGGGGCGGGGGCGGGGTTCCTCAGCCACCCGGCGCTGTCCGCGGACTGGATGCCGCGGTGGAAGGCGTCGGCCATCTTCTGGTAGCCCGCGTCGTTGGGGTGCAGGGCGTCGGCCAGGTCGGCCGTGGTCAGGCTGCTCATGTCCACGTACGCGACGCGCTTGCCCGCGGCCTGTGCCTCGTTCACGATCTGGGGGATGGCCTGGTTGTACGCGGCACGGTACTGCTCCTCCGAGCCGCTGGTGGACACGACCAGGGAGGCCACGAGGACGGTCGCGTCGGGGACGTCGGCGGTGATCTGGTTGACCAGCGATTTCAGCCGGGCGGTGGCGGTGGAGACCTGGTAGCTCTCGTTGAGGTCGTTGGTGCCGATCATCAGCGTCACGACGTTGGGCCGGTATCGGGTCAGCGAGGCGTCGGCGAGTGCGGCGATCTGGTGGATCTTGTATCCGGAGTGACCTTCGTTGTCGGGGTCGGACATCGAACCGGCCCGCCCCGTGCCCACGAAGTCCAGCGGATGGCCGTCTGTCGCAAGCCTGTTCCACAACGGAGCCCGGTAGCCGTTGCCCGTGCTGCTTCCCACGCCCCAGGTTATCGAGTCGCCCAACGGCATGACCCGCAAGGGCGTGGTCGAGGCGGCGGAGGCAGGGGCCACACCAGCTGCCGTCACCCCGAGCGTGGCAGCGGCAAGCGTGACCAGGGGTAGAAGCCAAGGCTTTCTCATGCAGGCGTCCTCTTCTGCGAGTGATTGCTCGATCAACGGGGCTGAACGCCGGTCCGTCAGCAGTCCGACCGCAGCGCCTTCCCGTCGGCGTCGGCGGCCGTCTGACGTGCTGCCAGAGCGGCGTGGGTGGGGGCCTCTTGCGCTGTGAGCGTTGACAACACCGAGCCATCCGGCGTCCCGTCCGGCCCGGCCATCCTGTGCCGAGCGGGTTCGTTCGACCCTGACCGGCCCCACAAGCGCACTCGTACAGATATCACGCAGATCCCTGCCTGAACATCCCATGGATGCGAGAACTTTGGGGTCGGTAGCACAGAGGCGAGTTCTGCGTAGTTTCGTCCCGTCGCCGCTGCTCCGGCGGCCTGCTCGCCGCTCTTTCCCTCTCCGGCGCCGACCCATTAACATCCCATGTCTGGTCGCTGTGTTCGACGCCCACGATCGTGCCCGGCCCGGGATCGGCTCCCGGTCGTGCCGGGTCAGCACACTGGCCCCGCCGTACAGCACCGCGTCCGGTCAGGCCGGTGGTTGGAGCAGCGCTGCCGAGGCCGCAGCTCGTTCCACGTCAGTGGGCTCGCAGCACATCGAGCGCCGTGAGAGCCGCGTGGAGTTCGGTGCGCTGTTCGCCGGATTCGAGGTCGCAGGCGAGGAGGCGCTCGATGGTGCGCAGGCGTTGGTACATGGTTTCGCGGGAGAGGCCGCCCCGGCGTGCGGCGGTGGTCTTGTTGCCGGCCGCGTCGAGGTAATGGCGCAGGGTCGTCAGCAGGTCGGTGCCGTGCTGGGTGTCGTGGTCGATGAGCCGGCCGAGCTGTCGTTCGGTGTACTCCTGGATCCGGGTGTCCTCGCGGAGGGCGTACAGCAGGCGGTGCAGGCCGATGTCGGACAGCTCGTGGAAGGACCGGTCCGGGGGGAGGGGCTGGCCGGGTGGGGTGGCTTCGGCGACGCGGGCCGCCTCGCGGAACGAGCGGGCGGTGTCGGAGAGGTCCGTGATCTCCGAGCCGACGCTCACTACTGCTTGCGGGGCCAGGCTCAGTGCGGTGCTGCACAGTCGTTCGACGATGGGGCGCCAGGGTTGGGAGGGACGCAGAGCCAGCAGGATGCCGAGGCGACCGGGGGCCAGCTCGCCGACGAGGGCCGGGATGCCCGCCGTCCGGAGCTCCTGGAACAGGCGGGTCTCGGGCTCGGTTTCCCCTCTGCCTGTGCGGAGGTCCACCAGGGTCGCGACGAACCGGCTTCGGTCGGTCGGCAGGCCCAGTGCGGCGCAGCGGGCGTGGGCGTCCTCGGCTGAGCGGTGGCGCTGGTCGACCAGGTCGCGCAGGGCGTTTCGGTGTGCGGTGCGTTCCCAGGGGGTGGGATGGATGAGGCGGGCGACGGTCAGTGCCATCGCGGTCCTCTCCAGCACGGTGATGTCCTCCGGCCCGAAGGCGGGGCCGTCGGTGAGGGGCGGGAGCATGACCACACGGCCCCAGCGCTCGCCCTGGTACTCGACGGGTGCGGTGAGCCAGCCCGCCGGGCCGCATGTCGCCGTGTGGTCGTCGGCCCCGGTGGCTCTGGAGCGCTGTTCCCAACCGGTGAGCGCCTCCTCGACCGTGCCTCCGGACGGTTCGCAGATCAGTGCCTGGTGCACCAGGTTCTCCAGGACGACCGTGCGGCCGCACATCTCCGCCGCCGCACGCACCACGTCCTCCGGGCCGGCACCGCGCAGGGTCAGGGCGGTGAACGCCTCGTGGATGCGCTGGGTGCGGCGCATCGCGTCCGCCTGGTTGCCGAGTAGGAGGGCGTGCACGACCTGGGTGACCTCCAGGAAGTTGACGTCCCTGGCGAGCGTGACGAGGGGTAGGCCCCGCAGGCGGCAGGCGTCGACGAGTGCGTCCGGCGGGCGGTGATAGCGACGTACGAGTTCGATGACCAGCGCCGCGGCCTCGATGTCGGCGAGTTCGTCGACGTACCGGCGCACGCCGGCCACGTCTTCCGGGAGCGGCATTCCGGTGGTCAGGACGAGTTCGCCGCCCTTGAGGAAGGACGCGGGGTCGGTCAGTTCGGTGATGTGGACCCACCTGACCGGCCGGCCCAGGTGGGGCACACCGGTGACGACCTGGGGTTGTCCGGCGGCCAGGACGGGAAGGGCCAGGACGTCGGCGACGGTGACTGCGCGGGTGGGCCCATGGTCGGCCGGGTGGTTGTCGTTCACGGTGTCTCCATGGGGTCCCTTGCTCGAGCACGGCTCAGCGCCCGGGAGGGCCCGGCCACTGTGACAAGCGTCGCTGACCTGCGCAAGAGCGGTCCGTGAGCGATCGGCACCCGGCATGCCCGCGATGAGGCTGACACAACGTCCGGATGTCGCGGCCCGGCCGGACAGATCGTACGTTGGCGCACCCCTGGTCCGCGGAGATGCTCGGGATACCGCAGCAGACCGAACACCGAGGCCGGGAGACGAACATGACCGCACTGTCGCCGCACCTTCGCCAGGCCACGCCCGTGGTGGCGGTCCGGGGCGAGGGCGTCCACCTCTACGGCGAGGACGGCCGCCGCTACCTCGACTTCACCGCCGGCATCGGCGTCACCAGCACCGGGCACTGCCACCCGAAGGTCGTGGCGGCGGCGCAGGAGCAGGTGGGCACGCTGGTGCACGGCCAGTACACGACCGTCATGCACCAGCCGCTGCGGCAGCTCGTCGAGAAGCTGGGCGAAGTCCTGCCGACCGGGCTCGACAGCCTGTTCTTCACCAACTCCGGCAGTGAGGCGGTCGAGGCCGCGCTGCGGCTGGCCCGCCAGGCCACCGGCCGCCCCAACGTCATCGTCTGCCACGGTGGCTTCCACGGCCGTACGGTGGCCGCCGCCTCCATGACGACGTCCGGCACCCGCTTCCGGTCCGGCTTCTCCCCGCTGATGAGCGGTGTGGTCGTCACCCCGTTCCCGTCGGCCTATCGCTACGGCTGGGACGAGGAGACCGCGACCCGCTTCGCCCTGAAGGAGCTGGACTACACCCTCCAGACGATCTCCTCGCCCGCCGACACGGCCGCGATCATCGTCGAGCCGGTGCTCGGTGAGGGCGGGTACGTGCCCGCCACCCGCGCGTTCATGGAAGGACTGCGAGAGCGTGCGGACCGCCACGGCTTCCTCCTCATCCTCGACGAGGTGCAGACCGGCGTCGGCCGCACCGGCCGCTTCTGGGGCCACGACCACTTCGGCGTCACCCCGGACATCCTCGTCACCGCCAAGGGCCTGGCCAGTGGGTTTCCGCTGTCCGGCATCGCCGCCTCCGAGGAGCTGATGGCCAAGGCGTGGCCGGGCTCGCAGGGCGGCACGTACGGCGCCAACGCCGTGGCCTGCGCGGCGGCCGTCGCCACCCTCGACGTCGTACGCGACGAGAAGCTCGTCGAGAACGCCGAGACCATGGGCAAGCGGCTGCGTCACGGCCTGGAGGCGGTGGCCGACCGCACGCCGGGCATCGGCGACGTACGCGGCCTGGGTCTGATGCTGGCCACCGAGTTCGTCACCGAGGACGGCAGCCCCGACCCCGAGACCGCCGCCCGCGTGCAGCGCGCCGCGATCGACGAGGGCCTGCTCCTGCTGCTGTGCGGCGCGTGGAACCAGGTCGTACGGATGATCCCGGCGCTCGTCATCGACGAGACGGCGGTGGACGCGGGCCTCCAGGCGTGGGCGACCGCGGTCGAGGCCGGTACATCGGGAGCGGCACGGCGATGACGGACACCACCACGGCCCTGGAGCCGCTGGTCGCGCGGCTCACCGAGACCGCTCCCGGCCTGCGGGTGGAGACCGGCCCGGGCTCCGCCGGTCCCTATGCCTACGACGCCTCCAACTACCGGGTCCCGCCGAGGGCCGTGGTGTTCCCCCGCAGCGCCGACGACGTGTGCGCGGTGCTGCGGGCCTGCCGGGAGGCGGGCGTCCCCATCACCGCGCGAGGCGGCGGCACCAGCATGGCGGGCAACGCGGTCGGACCGGGTGTGGTGCTGGACTTCTCCCGGTACATGAACCGGATCCTGGACATCGACCCTGCGGCGGGCACCGCGCGTGTCGAGGCCGGGGTGATCCTGGACGCGCTGCGCGGCGCGACCGCCCTGCACGGGCTCACCTTCGGCCCCGACCCCTCCTCGCACAGCCGCTGCACCCTCGGCGGCATGATCGGCAACGACGCCTGCGGAAACCGGTCCGTGCGGCACGGGCGTACCAGTACGCACATCGAGGCGCTGGAGATCGTGACGGCCGACGGCGTGCGAGCCGTCGCCGACGGCAAGGGCCTGCGGGCGGCCGACCTGAACGACACGGACGCGGTCCGGCGTGTCGCCCGCCTCAGAGCGGACGTCCGACGTCTGATCGAAGCCAACCTGGCGCCGATCCGCACCGAGCTGGGCCGCGTTCCCCGTCAGGTCTCCGGCTACCAACTGCACCACCTGCTGCCCGAATACGGCTTCGACATGGCCCGCGCTCTGGTGGGCACCGAAGGCTCCTGTGCGGTCGTCACCGCCGCGACGGTCCGCCTGGTGGCGACCGCACAGGCTTCCACGCTGCTGACGCTCGGCTACGACGACGTCGTCGACGCCGCCGAGGACGTCCCCGAGATCCTGCGCTGGAATCCCACCGCCGTGGAGGGCATGGACGAGGCCATCGTCGCCACCATGCGCGCCCGCCGCGGCCCGGACTCCGTGACCGGACTGCCCGAGGGGCGGGCCTGGCTGTACGTCGAACTCGACGGTGACGACCAGTCGGCGGTCGACGCCCGTGCCGCCGAACTGCTCGACGTGCTCAAGGCCCAGGGCCGGATGACCGGCGGACGGGTCGTTCAAAGCCCTGCCGAACGGCGTTCGCTGTGGCGGGTCCGAGAGGACGGGGCCGGGCTCGCCGCCCGCCTGGTGGACGGCGGGGAGTCGTGGCCGGGCTGGGAGGACGCGGCGGTCGCGCCCGAGAACCTGGCCGCCTACCTGCGGGACTTCCGCAAGCTGCTGGCCTCCCACGGCCTGACCGGGGTGCTGTACGGCCACTTCGGCGCGGGCTGCGTCCATGTGCGCATCGACTTCGACCTCGCCACGGATGCCGGCCGGGCCGCGACCCGCCGCTTTCTCGGCGAGGCGGCCGCGCTCGTGGTCTCGCACGGCGGTTCGCTGTCGGGCGAGCACGGGGACGGGCGGGCTCGCGGTGAGCTGCTGGAGGTCATGTACAGCCACCGGATGATCCAGACGTTCGCCGCCTTCAAGGAGATCTTCGACCCCGAGGGGCTGCTCAACCCCGGTGTCATCGTGGCCCCGGCCCGACTGGACGCCGACCTCGCGCTGCACACGCCCTCCGACGTGCTGCCCGTCGAGAGCCTCTTCTCTTTCCCGCACGACGAGGACGGCTTCGCGGGCGCGGTACGCCGCTGCGTCGGCGTCGGCCGCTGCCGCAGCGACGCGGGCGGCGTGATGTGTCCCAGTTACCGGGCCACCGGGGAGGAGACCGACTCCACCCGGGGCCGGGCCCGGCTGCTCCAGGAGATGGTGCGGGGCGACCTCGTCCAGGACGGCTGGCGCTCGACGGAGGTACGCGACGCCCTCGACCTGTGCCTGTCCTGCAAGGCGTGCTCCAGCGACTGCCCGGTCGGCGTCGACATGGCCACCTACAAGGCGGAGTTCCTGCACCAGCACTACAAGGGAAGGATCCGGCCCCGCTCCCACTACTCGCTGGGCTGGCTGCCGCTGACCTCGGCCCTCGCCGGATTCGCCGCCCGCCCGATCAACGCGCTGCTGCGCGGCCCCGTCGGCAAGCTGCTCGCCCGGCTCGGCGGCGTGACCACGAAGCGCCGGATCCCGGCCTTCGCCTCCCGGCGCGCGCTTCGCCGGGCCCTGCGCAAGGCGAGGACCGGCGAACCGGCGAAGGCCCTGCTCTTCGTCGACAGCTTCACCCGCGCCTTCCGCCCCGAGGTGGCGGGCGCCGCGAGCCGCGTGCTCGCCGACGCCGGCATCCCCTGCACGGCGGAGGACGGCCTGTGCTGCGGCCTGACCTGGGTGAGCACCGGCCAGCTGTCCACCGCCCGCCGCATCATGGCCCGTACGGTCGCCCACCTGGACAACGGCGACGACCGGCCCATCATCGTGGCCGAACCCAGCTGCGCCGCCGCCCTCAAGCGTGACGTGCCCGAACTGCTCGGCACCGACGCCGCCCAGCGCGTCGCGGCCCGCGTCCACACCCTCACCGGCGCCCTGACCGACCTGGCCGCGCCGGACTGGACCCCGCCGGAGCTGCCGCACCAGGTCGTCCTGCAGACCCACTGCCACGAGTACGCCACCTTCAAGGGCCGCCATCCCCGCGATCTGCTCGGCCGCCTCGGCGTACGGAAGGTCGACGAGGCCGAGGGCTGCTGCGGACTCGCCGGGAACTTCGGCTTCGAGGCGCAGCACTACGACACCTCGATGGCCGTCGCCGACCTGGCTCTGAAGCCACGCCTCGACGACATCCAAGCCATCGACGGGGCCACGCCGACGATTGTCGTGGCCGACGGTTTCAGCTGCGCCACCCAGATCGACCACCTCGCCGGTGACCGGGGCATCCGCGCCCTGCACCTCGCGGAGCTGCTCGACCCCACCGCAGATCAACCAGGAGGAACCCCATGACCGACACCCCCACGCAGTTGTTCATCGGCGGGGCCTGGGCGGACGCCGCGGACGGCGCCACCATGCCCGTGGACGACCCCGCGACCGGTGAGATCCTCTGCCACGTCGCCGACGCGGGCGCCAAGGACGCCCAGCGCGCCGAGGAGGCGGCCGTCCGGGCGCAGGAGGAGTGGGCCCGTACGGCGCCCCGGGGCCGCAGCGAGATCCTGCGCCGGGCGTACGAGATCATCGCCGAGCGCACGGATGAGCTGGCCCACCTGATGACGGCCGAGATGGGCAAGCCGCTGGCCGAGGCCAGGGGAGAGGTGGCGTACGCGGCCGAGTTCTTCCGCTGGTTCTCCGAGGAGGCCGTGCGTATCGAGGGCGGCCACGGCGTCCTGCCCGACGGCCGCAACCGCATGCTGCTCTCCCGCCGCCCGGTCGGCCCCTGCCTGCTGATCACCCCGTGGAACTTCCCGTTGGCCATGGGCACCCGCAAGATCGGCCCGGCGATCGCCGCCGGATGCACGATGATCCTCAAGCCGGCCCCGCAGACCCCTCTCTCCAGCCTGGCTCTCGCCGCGATCCTCAAGGAGGCCGGGCTGCCGGACGGCGTGCTCAACGTCGTCACCACCTCCCGTGCGGGGGAGGTGTGCGAACCGCTCCTGCGCGGCGGGCGGATTCGCAAGCTCTCCTTCACCGGCTCCACCAACGTCGGACGCCTGCTGCTCGCCCAGAGCGCGGAGGCGGTCGTGCGGACCTCGATGGAGCTGGGCGGGAACGCGCCGTTCATCGTGTTCGAGGACGCCGACCTGGACAAGGCGGTCGACGGCGCGATGGTCGCCAAGATGCGCAACATGGGCGAGGCCTGCACCGCCGCCAACCGTTTCTTCGTCCACAGCTCCGTGGCGGAGGAGTTCGGGCGCCGCCTGGCCGAGCGCATGGGCGCGCTGGTCGTGGGCCCCGGCACCCGGGACGGCGTCGACGTCGGCCCGCTGATCGACAGGACCGGACGGGGCAAGGTCGAGGAACTGGTGGCCGACGCTGTGGAGCGCGGCGCGCGGGTGCTCGTAGGCGGCCGTACGCCCGAGGGGCCGGGCTGCTTCTACCCGCCGACCGTGCTCACGGACGTCGCCTCCGACAGCCGCCTGATGGACACGGAGATCTTCGGCCCGGTCGCGGCGATCCTCACCTTCGACGACGAGGACGAGGTGATCCGCCGGGCCAACGACACCCCCTGGGGCCTCGTCGGCTACGTCTTCACCGAGGGCCTGGACCGCGCCCTGCGGGTCAGCGAGCGTCTGGAGGCCGGCATGGTCGGCCTCAACACCGGCCTCGTCTCCAACCCGGCCGCCCCCTTCGGCGGCGTCAAGCAGTCCGGGCTGGGCCGCGAGGGCGGCCGGGTCGGGATCGACGAGTTCCTGGAGTACCAGTACCTCGCGGTGCCTGTGCGATGACGGCGGTCCTGCCCTGACATACGCCGCATCGCGCACCGCGGGCCGCCCCGTGCCCGGCCGCTCCGTCCTCCTGGCCGGGTACGGGGTCAGGTCGGCCTCGCCGTGGGCCGGCCCGAAGCCGCCGCCCTCAGCGCAGGTGGCGCGCGGTGATCTCCGCCGCCGTCTCGGTCACGAGTTGCCCCAGCTCGGCGAGTCGGCCGGGCTCGAAGCGGGAGTCCGGCAGGGAGACGGCCACGGCGGCCAGTGGGACGCCGTCACCGTCCAGGACGGGTGCCGCGATGGCGCAGATCCCCTGGAGGTACTGGTTGTGGTTGACGGCGTAGCCACGCTCCCTGACCCGCTGGAGCTCCGTGCGCAGTTCCTTGGGGTCGGTGATGGTCTCCTCGCCGTACCCCTCGAACGTGCCCGTCGCGAACTCGTCGACCTCGGGATTCGGGAGATGCGCGAGGATCGCGTGCCCGGCGGCCGTGGCGTGCAACGGTGAGGTGTCGCCGATGGTGTGGAAGGTCCGTACGGGGTGGTCGCAGTCGACGCGGTCCACCACGACCATGCACTGCAGTGCGTCGGGCACCGACAGGTGGATGGTCTCGTTCACCGTGTCCCGAAGCCGGATCATGGGTTCGCGGGCGGCGGCGAACAGGCTGGAGCCCTGGAGGGCGGCGGGTCGTACGGCGAGGATGCGGGCGCCGATCTCCCAGCGCGTGGTGTCCCTGCGGTTGGCCCGGAGCCAGCCCGCCTGGTTGAGCGTGACCAGGGTGCGCTGCACAGTCGACTTCGGCAGGCCGAAGAGCTTCGTCAGCTCACCCAGGGTCACGGGCTGATGCCGGGCGACCGCCTCCAGGATGCGCAGTGACCTGCTGACGCTCTTCATTTCCATCCGGGGCCCCCGTCAGTCGCGTGGCTTCGTCGTGCTCACCTCTTGACCCCCTGCCGGAGTCAAGGGCATGATCCGTGCCGGATTCTAGCACGGCGTTCCACAATACGGCATGGAGGCGGAATGGGTCCGATGACCTTCATGGCGATGAACGGCGGGAGCGCCCTGGCCCCGCCCCGCCGTGCCGCGCGGGGCGGCCGTCCTGGGGCCGAGACCTCCCCCGGTCGGCCCCAGGGCGACGTCTGCCCTGACGTACGGCAAGGGCCGGCCCGCACGCTCCGACGCGTGCAAGCCGGCCCTTGCCGGTCCGGGGCCCCCTGGGCCGCCGCCTTCCGTTAGGCGCCCAGTAGGCGCCCGCTGATCTCCGCTGCCGTGCCGGCGACGAGGCCGCCCCACTCGGGCACCCGGTCGGCGTCGTACCGGGAGTCGGGCATCGAGACCGCCACGGCGGCCAGCGGTGTCCCGCTCTCGTCGAGCACGGGGGCGGCGAGGGCGCAGACGCCCGGCCGGTACTGGTTCCGGTTGGTCGCGTAGCCATCGGTGCGGATCCGGTCCAGCTCGGCGCGCAGTTCGTCGGGGTCGGCGGGGGTCGTGTCGCTGAAGCGCTCCAGGCCCTGGGCGATGAGTTCCTCGACGTCCCGCTTCGGAAGCTGGGCGAGGATCGCGCGCCCCACGGCGGTGGCGTGCAGCGGCGAGGTGTCGCCGATGGTGTGGAAGGTCCGTACGGGGTGGTCGCAGTCGACGCGGTCCACCACGACCATGCACTGCAGTGCGTCGGGCACCGACAGGTGGATGGTCTCGTTCACCGCGTCCCGAAGCCGGATCATGGGTTCGCGGGCGGCGGCGAACAGGCTGGAGCCCTGGAGGGCGGCGGGTCGTACGGCCAGTACCCGGGCGCCGATCTCCCAGCGCGTGGTGTCCTTGCGGTTCGCGCGCAGCCAGCCCGCCTCGGCCAGGGTGACCAGGGTGCGCTGCACGGTCGACTTCGGCAGGCCGAAGAGCTTCGTCAACTCCCCGACGGTGACCGGCTGATGCTGGGCGACCGCCTCCAGGATGCGCAGCGACCTGGTCACGCTCTTCATTTCCATCCAGTTTCCCCCTGTTGATCCTCGGAATTTCCGATGAACACCCTCTTGACTCCCGTCCGAGCCACTGTCATTGTCTGTGCCAGATTCTAGCACAGCGTTCCACAATGTGGCACGGTCCAATGGAAGAGATTCCGAAGAAGTGGGCCGACATCGCGAGCCACGGCGGCTGTGAGCCGAGGGCCCGAAGAAAGGGCCCGGCCCCCGTCCAAACCACCTCGAATCGATCAGTCTCACGTCGGGCGCCCAGCATGCGCCTCGGCGATACGAAAGGAAAGTCCTGTGTCAGCTGCCAGGAAGCGCGTCGCCGTCGTGGGCGTCGGAACGATGGGCAGCCAGGCCGCCTGGCGGCTGGCGGCCCGCGGCGCCGAGGTCGTCGGCTACGACCGGTACGCCCCCGGCCACGACCGCAGTGCCGCCGGCGGTGAGACCCGGATCTTCCGCAGCGCGCACTTCGAGGACTCCCGCTACGTCCCGCTGCTCAAGCACGCCGACGTCCTGTGGGAGCAGCTCCAGGAGGAGACCGGCCGTGAGCTGCGCCGTCTGACCGGGTGTCTGCTGATGGGGCCGACCGAGCACCAGCAGATGGCCACCGTCCTGCAGTCCATCGCGGAGCACGACCTCGACCACGAGGTGCTCGATGCCGAGCTTCTCGCGAAGCGATTCCCGCAGTACCGCATCGAGGACGGCGACGCCACCGTGCTCGACCGCCGCGCCGGTTTCATCCGCCCGGAGCTGACCATCCAGACCGCCGCCCGCCGCGCCGAGCAGCTGGGCGCCGTGATTCACCGCTACAGCACGGTCCGTGAGATCGTCCCCGTCGCGGGCGGCGTGGAGATCCGTACCGACGCCGGCAGCGAGCGCTTCGACACCGCCGTCGTCACCCCCGGGCCCTGGGTCAACGACCTGCTGCCCGACCTTCCGTGGGAGGTGGACGTCCGGCGGCTGGTCAGCGCCTGGTACGTGCCCACCACCCCCGAGGCCTGGTTCGGCGAGGAGCGCCCGGCGTTCATCCGGACCGCGCCCACCCACTGCTACGGCCTGCCCTCCCCGGACGGCATCTCCGTCAAGCTCGGTCTCTCCCGCACCCTGCACCAGCCGGCGGGCGACCCGAACCAGCTGGACCGGACGGTGCGGCCGGAAGAGCTGGAGATCTTCTCCGAGCTGATCGGGCGTCACATGCCGGACCTGCACCCCGACCCGACCCGACTCTCCGTCTACATGGAGGGCTACACCGAGAGCAGCCGTCCGCTGGTCGGCCCGCTGCCCGGCGCCGAGAACGTGATCCTGCTCGCCGGCTTCTCCGGCCACGGCTTCAAGCTCGCGCCCGCCTTCGGTGACATCGCCGCCGACCTGGCGCTGGACGGCACCTCGCCCCAGCCCATCGACTTCATCTCCACCGTCGGCCGTACGGAGGCATGACCATGAACGACGCCACCCTCTCCGTCGGCGCCCTGCACGCCGAGCCCGGCACCAAGGCCCGCGGCACCGTCCGGGCCGACCTCGGCACCCTCACCACGGACATTCCGCTGACCCTGGTCAACGGCTCCCGCCCCGGCCCCCGGGTCGTCATCACCGCGGGTGTGCACGGCGGCGAGTTCACGCCCGTCGACGCCGTCGTACGACTGGCTGACACGCTGGACCCCCGCGAGATGCACGGGCAGGCGATCATCTGCCCCGTTGCCAACCCGCCCGCCGTGTACCAGGGCCGGCTCAACATCTCCCCGGTCGACGGCGTGAACCTCAACCGCGTCTTCCCCGGCGACCCGGCCGGCGGCCCCACCGAGCGGCTGGCCGCCTGGCTCTTCGCCCACCTGGTCGACGGTGCCGACGTCTACGTCGACCTGCACTGCGGCGGCATCGACCAGCTCCTGCGGGACTTCGTCGGCTACCGCCTCACCGGTGACCCGGACCTCGACAAGGCCACGGCCGAACTGGCGGGCTCCTTCGGCATCGAGGACGTCATCCTCGGACTGAACGCCGACGGAGGCAACAGCCACGCGGCCGCCGCCCGCCGGGGCATCTCGGCGGTCCTGGTCGAGGTGGGCTCACTCGGGCAACGGGACGAGCCCACGGCCCTCCGCCGCGTCGACGGTCTGCTCACGGCACTGCGCCACCTGGGCGTCCTCGACCAGAACGGCTCCGCCCCGGCCCCGATCCGCGAGTGGGTCTGGTCCGCCGGCGTCACCGCCGAGGTCACCGGCCTGTGGTACCCGGAGTTCTCCTTCGACGCCGACGTCATCGGCGAAGTAGCCGAGGGCGACCTCCTCGGCCGCATCGTCGACCCGGCCGACGGTACGGAGCACACCGTCCACGCCCCGGCCCGCGGGCGCATCTTCTACGGCATGCACGGCCTCACCGTCGCCCCCGGCACCGAACTCGCCGCCCTGGCCGTCCCGTGGGACCCCGACACGGCCGCGCGCCTCGACACCCTCCGGACCCCCGGTACGGGCGCCGGATCCGACGAGGCGGGTCCCCGCGACTAGCCCCCCTTCAAGCCCCCTTTCCCCCTTCCCCCGTCCCAAGCCGCTCCCCTTCTCGCGGCAAGCACCACCAGGAGGCACACCATGACAGATACCCGGATAGACCGCAGACTGTTCCTGCGAGGAATAGGCGGGGTCACGGCGGGTGTCGCCGCCGCGACCGCCCTTTCCGCCTGCGGTACCGGCAGC
>NZ_KQ949096.1:2130-168336 GCF_001514305.1 Streptomyces dysideae | reverse complement strand
GCGGATGAGGGCAGGGCCGGGGTTGCGGCATAAGCTCGTGTTCTGGCCACGCCCGAGGGCGTTGCCCATCATGGCCCGGCAGACTGAGAGAGAAGAGTGATCAGGGTGTTTTCGCAGGTCATCGGGATGACCAGGACTGCGGGGTAGAGGTTCGGTGCACATCGTCATCATGGGCTGCGGGAGAGTGGGCTCCGCTCTCGCCCAGACCCTGGAGCAGCAGGGGCACACGGTCGCCGTGATCGACCAGGACCCCACCGCCTTCCGACGGTTGGGCCCCGGGTTCGGTGGCCGTCGGGTCACCGGAATCGGCTTCGACCAGGACACCCTTCGCGAGGCGGGCATCGAGGAGGCCGGCGCCTTCGCCGCCGTCTCCAGCGGTGACAACTCGAACATCATCTCCGCGCGCGTGGCCCGCGAGATGTTCGGCGTGGAGAACGTCGCGGCCCGTATCTACGACCCCCGCCGTGCCGAGGTGTACCAGCGCCTGGGCATCCCCACCGTGGCCACGGTCCGCTGGACGGCGGACCAGATGCTGCGCCGGCTGCTGCCCTCGGGCGCTGAGCCGCTGTGGCGTGATCCCACCGGCGGTGTCCAGCTCGCCGAGGTGCACGCTTCCGCGGCCTGGGTGGGCCACAAGATCAGCAAGCTGCAGGAGGAGACGGGCGTCCGTGTGGCGTTCCTGACCCGGCTCGGCGAGGCGATCCTGCCCAGCTCGCAGACGGTGCTGCAGGAGGGCGACCTGGTGCACGTGATGATGCGCACCGACGAGGTCGACAAGGTCGAGGCGGCGTTCGCCAAGGGTCCCGAAGAGGAGGGCGGTCACTGATGAGGGTCGCCATTGCCGGTGCCGGTGCGGTCGGCCGCTCGATCGCGGGCGAACTGCTGGAGAACGGCCACGAGGTCCTGCTCGTCGACAAGGCGCCGACCGCGATCTCGGTCGAGCGCGTCCCGCTGGCGGAGTGGCTGCTGGCCGACGCCTGCGAGATCACGTCCCTGGACGAGGCGGCACTACAGCGCTGCAACGTGGTGATCGCCGCGACGGGCGACGACAAGGTCAACCTGGTCGTGTCCCTGCTGGCGAAGACGGAGTACGGCGTTCCGCGCGTCGTCGCCCGGGTGAACAACCCCAAGAACGAGTGGCTGTTCAACGAGGCCTGGGGCGTGGACGTCGCCGTCTCCACGCCGCGTCTGATGTCAGCGCTGGTCGAGGAGGCGGTGAGCGTCGGCGACCTGGTCCGCCTGCTCCGCTTCAGCCACGGCGACGCCAACCTGGTCGAGCTGACCCTGCCCGAGGAGTCGGCCCTGGCCGGCACCCAGGTCGGCGATGTGGAGTGGCCCGAGGACACGTCCCTGGTCACCATCATCCGCGGCACCCGCGTCCTCACACCGTCCCGCGAGGACTCCCTGGAGGCGGGCGACGAACTGCTGTTCGTGGCCGCACCGGCCCGCGAGGAACAGCTGGAGGACCTGCTGTCGGTACGGAAGGAAGACGCGGCGGGTTGATCACGCCGGGGATTACGACGTGAAGGGGGCGTCCCGAGAACTCGGGGCGCCCCCTTCTCTTGCACGTCACCTCTTGTCCCACCGAGTCGGGTGGTGGGTGGGCATAGGCCGGGGGTCTCGGGGCGGAGCCCCCCAGCGAGGCCCGCACCGACGCTGGGCGCCTAGGGGGTGTTTCGAAAGTCCTGTGCGGTGCCCGCGGTGTCCGGTGCGTGCTCTCGGCGCGCCGGACGAAAGCCCTCGTACTGGACGTACTTGGGCTTTTGGCCGGTGCGGCGCGTGGGGGCACCTCCCACGCCCTTAAGGCAGTGGGGGAGCGTGCCGGGCGCCGTGGGTGCTGTGCGGGACTTTCGAAACACCCCCTAGTCCACAGACGGAGCCGCAGCCTCCCGCTCCGCCTTCTCCGCCGCCTCCATCTCCGCGAACACGTCAATCGGCGCGGGCGCCTTCGCCAGGAAGACCCACGTCAGCCACACGGCAAGCAGGAACGGCGGGATCTTCAGGGCGACCAGCACCCAGCCCAGCTGCGTCGTGTCGGCCCACCAGTACAGCGGGAAGAGGATCGCGCACTTGGCGAGCAGGATCAGACCCCAGGCCCAACTGGCCTTCGCGTACGCCTTCTTGCGCCCCGGGTTGCGCTTGCGCCAGGAGAGGTTCTCCTTGAAGACCGGGCCGAGGATCAGACCGATCAGCGGGACACCGCACAGGGTGGTGATGATGTACGCGAGCCCCAGCCCCAGCGTGTAGATCATGCCGGGCAGGTAGAAGTCCTTCGCGTTGCCGGTCATCATCGCGAAGACGACACCGAAGGCGACGCCGAAGACACCGCTGAAGGCGTGCTTGACGGTGTCTCTCATCGCCAGGCGCACCACGACCAGCAGCAGGGACACACCGAGCGCGGCGATAGCCGACAGGTGGAGGTCCTTGTTGATCGTGTAGATGGTGACGAAGAGCAGGCCGGGCAGCACTGTCTCGATCATGCCGCGCATGCCACCGAAGGCCTCGAAGAGCGCGGCCTCGGTCACCGCCCGGGAATCCTGCTCAGTGTCTTCCGTCGGCTTGTCGAGCGACGTCACCGGCTACTCCCGTCCAAGGGGTCTCAGTTCGTACTTCGGATTGAACAGCACCCGGCGGCCCTGGCTCATCGAGATCCGGCCCGATGCGATCAGCCTGCGCCCCGGTTCTATCCCGACTATGGAGCGCCTGCCGAGCCACACCACGTCCAGGGCGGCGGAGCCGTCGAACAGTTCGGCCTCCAGGGCCGGGACGCCCGCACGCGGTCGCAGGGTGACCGTGCGCAAGGTACCAGTAACCGTCACTATCTGTCGGTCGTGACAGTCACAGATCCGCGTACATCCGGCCGTCTCGGCGTCCTCGCGCAGCTCCTCGGACTCCAGGTCCTCCTGCGACGAGGAAAGCCGGTCAAGCATGCGCCGGAACCGGCCCACCGGCTTTTCGGAACGAGGAACAGCACTCATGTCTGAAGCGTACCGGGGCCCACCGACAGCGAGGTAACCCCCGGCACTAGGGCTCGAACCGGTATCCCATCCCCGGCTCGGTGATGAAGTGCCGCGGATGTGACGGATCGGCCTCCAGCTTCCGTCGCAGCTGCGCCATGTACACGCGCAGATAGTTCGTCTCCGTCCCGTACGACGGCCCCCACACCTCCTGGAGCAGCTGCTTCTGGCTGACGAGCCGCCCCGTGCTGCGGACCAGCACCTCCAGCAGATGCCACTCGGTGGGTGTCAGCCGTACGTCCTTCCCGCCCCGGTTGACCTTCTTGGCGGCCAGGTCGACGGTGAACTCCTCGGTCTCCACCATCACGTCGTCCTCGCCGGCCCCGGTGGGCTCGGCGCGGCGGACGGCGGCGCGGAGCCGGGCCAGCAGTTCGTCCATGCCGAACGGCTTGGTGACGTAGTCGTCGGCGCCCGCGTCCAGCGCCTCGACCTTCTCGTCGGAGGTGTGCCGGGCGGACAGCACCAGGATCGGCACCCGGCTCCAGCCGCGCAGGCCCCGGATCACCTCGACACCGTCCATGTCGGGCAGACCCAGGTCGAGCACCACCACGTCGGGATGGCGGGCGGCCGCGAGTTCGAGAGCGGTGGCGCCGTCGTGGGCCGCGTCGACCTCGTACCTGCGGGCCTTGAGGTTGATCACGAGGGCGCGCACGATCTGCGGCTCGTCGTCGATCACCAGCACCCTCGTGGGGGTCTGGGGGGTCCCCCCAGTCGGGCTCAGCATGTGGCCTGCCTTTCCGGTCGTACGGCGTGCAGAAGTTCCCCGGAGCCCTCTGGCTCCCCGGTGTGAAGCGGCTCCCGGGCACCGGGAACCTCGCCGGCGCCCGGTCCCGCCGCCCGCAGGGTGAGCACCATGGTGAGCCCCCCGCCCGGTGTGTCCTCGGCGTTCAGTGTGCCGCCCATGGCCTCGGCGAAGCCGCGTGCGACGGCGAGGCCGAGCCCCACGCCGGCACCGCGCGGGGCGTCACCGTACCGCTGGAAGGGGGCGAAGATGCGCTCCTTGGCCTCGTCGGGCACGCCCGGCCCCCGGTCGACGACCCGTACCTCGACGCGGTCGGCCATGGCGCTGGCGGCGACCAGGACGGTCCGGCCGTCGGGGCTGTACTTGACGGCGTTCTCGACCAGGTTGGCCACCGACCGTTCCAGCAGCCCGGGGTCGACGGCGACCATGGGCAGCGTCTCCGGGATGTCCAGCTCCACGCTGTCCTCGGGCACCCCGCCGAGCGCCATCGGCACCACCTCGTCGAGGTCGATCTCGCGGAACAGCGGGGTGACCGTGCCGGTCTGCAGCCGGGACATGTCGAGGAGGTTGCCGACCAGGTGGTCGAGCCGGTCGGCGCCCTCCTCGATGCCCTCCAGCAGCTCGGCCTGGTCCTCCTCGGACCACGCCACGTCCTCGGACCGCAGCGAGGACACCGCCGCCTTGATCCCGGCCAGCGGGGTCCGCAGATCATGGCTGACGGCGGCCAGCAGCGCCGTACGGATGCGGTTGCCCTCGGCCAGCTCCTTGGCCTGGCCGGCCTCCTCCCGGAGCCGTCGGCGGTCCAGGACGACGGCGGCCTGGGCGGCGAAGGCGGCGAGCACCCGGCGGTCCTCGGCGGGCAGCACCCGGCCGGTCATCGCGAGCGCCATGTGGTCCCCGACGGGCATGTCGACGTCCGCGTCCTCGGGCCGCGCCACGGGTCCGCCGGTGCCGACGCGGCCGGCGCAGGTCCAGGGATCGACGTCGCTCTCCCGTTCCAGCATGGCCGCCGACTCCATGCCGAAGGTCTCGCGGACCCGCTCCAGCAGTTCCTCCAGGCTGGTCTCGCCGCGCAGCACGTTGCCCGCGAGGAAGGACAGGATCTCCGACTCGGCGCGCAGCCGGGCGGCCTGGTGGGTGCGGCGGGCGGCGAGGTCGACGACGGAGGCGACCGAGACGGCGACCGCGAAGAACACGGCGATGGCGACGATGTTCCTGGCGTCGGCGATGATCCAGGTGCGGTACGGCTCGGTGAAGAACCAGTTGAGCAGGGCCGACCCCACCGTGGCCGAGGCCAGTGCCGGGAGCAGTCCGCCGATCAGGGCCGCGGCCACCGTGCACGACAGGAACAGCAGCATGTTGTTGGCGAGGCCGAGATTGGCGTCGACGTGGGTGAGCAGCAGCGTCAGCACCGCCGGGCCGCCGACCCCCAGGAGCCAGCCCCAGATGATCCGGGATCGGCCGAGCCGCGCTCCCCGGGCCACGGGCAGGCCACGCCCCTTGGCGACCTCGTCGTGCGTGACGATGTGCACGTCGAGGTCAGGACCTGACTCCCGGGCCACGGTGGTGCCGACGCCGGGTCCGAAGACGTACTGCCAGCTCTTGCGGCGTGAGGACCCGAGGACGATCTGGGTGGCGTTGACGCCGCGCGCGAAGTCCAGCAGGGCGGCCGGGATGTCGTCGCCGACGACATGGTGGAAGGTGCCGCCGAGGTCCTCGACGAGGGTGCGCTGGAGGGCGAGTTCCTTGGGCGAGGCGGACGTCAGCCCGTCGCTGCGGGCTATGTAGACGGCGAGGACCTCACCGCCGGCGCCCTTCTCCGCGAGGCGGGCGGCGCGGCGGATCAGCGTACGGCCCTCGGGACCGCCGGTCAGACCGACCACGATCCGCTCCCGCGAGCCCCAGATCTTCGACACCTGGTGCTCGCTGCGGTACTCGTTCAGGTACTCGTCGACCCGGTCGGCCACCCACAGCAGCGCCAGTTCCCGGAGCGCCGTGAGGTTGCCGGGCCGGAAGTAGTTGGACAGGGCCGCGTCGACCTTGTCGGGCTGGTAGATGTTGCCGTGGGCCATACGGCGGCGCAGCGCCTGGGGCGACATGTCGACCAGCTCGATCTGGTCGGCCCGCCGCACCACCTCGTCCGGCACGGTCTCCTGCTGGCGCACGCCCGTTATCGACTCGACGACGTCGCCCAGCGACTCCAGGTGCTGGATGTTGACGGTCGACACGACGTCGATCCCGGCGGCGAGCAGTTCCTCGACGTCCTGCCAGCGCTTGGCGTTGCGGGAGCCGGGGATGTTGGTGTGGGCGAGTTCGTCGACGAGGGCCACCTGGGGGCGGCGGGCGATGACGGCGGCGACGTCCATCTCGGTGAACGTCGTGCCGCGGTACTCCAGTTCCCTGCGGGCGAGTTCCTCGAGACCGTGCAGCATCACCTCGGTGCGCGGCCGCTTGTGGTGCTCGACGAAGGCCACCACGCAGTCGGTGCCGCGTTCGCTACGGCGGTGCGCCTCGGAGAGCATGGCGTATGTCTTGCCGACGCCCGGTGCCGCGCCGAGGTAGATCCGAAGCTTGCCGCGTCCCATGGCCCCATTGTCTTCCCGGTCACTGCTGCCTACGCAGCGTCGACCTTACGACCAATAATCGCGACAAAAGGGTCCGGGCACAGCTCAGGGCCGGTCTTTGACGCAACCCTGACGGTCCCGTGGCCATGCCGGGGCACGAGAAAAGGGCCGTACCCCCTCCTCGGGGACACGGCCCTGCTCGCGTTCGCTGCCTACCGGACCTCGGTGATCTCCGGACCGCGCTGCAGCTGGCCCATGCCGCCGGAGAAGCGGGATCCGGCCTCCTCCTGCTGGACGCCCTCGGGGACCATCTGGGCGTCGTTCGGCAGCTTCAGGACGATCGGGTCGCGGGGGGCCATCGGGCCGTCGCCGCGGACCACGACCGTGTCGCGGAAGATCTGCTCGAGCAGCCCGGCCGCCTGCGGCTGTACCGCGCCCTGGCCCGAGATCACACCGCGCAGGAACCAGCGAGGACCGTCCACGCCGACGAACCGCACGACCTGGAAACCGCCCGTGCCGTCCGGCAGCTGTACCGGCACCTGGGCCCGCAGCTCCCAGCCCAGCGAGCCCTCGACCTCGTCGATGATGCCGCCCTGCTGGGTGATGCCGGAGCCGATCTCCTCGCGCACCTCGCCCCAGATGCCCTCGCGCTTGGGGGCGGCGAAGGCCTGCAGCTGGATGGCACTGTCGCGCAGCACGACGGTCGCCGCGACGATCGCGTCGCCCGCTACCTCGACGCGCAGTTCCATGCCGTCGACGCCCGGCACGAGCAGACCGCCGAGGTCCACCCGGCCCTCGGCCGGATCGCGCACCTCGGTGCTGTCCCAGGGCCCGTCGGGCCGCGGTTCCGGCTCGAGCCGCACCCGCTCGCGCTTGCCGTCTTCCTCGTCCGCCTCAGTGTCGACACTGTCGACGACCTGCTCGGCCTCGCCGGCCGCGTCCTCGGCGGCACCCTTCTTCTTGCGACGTCCGAACACGTCACTGTCCTTCCCGGTCGGATACGACCGAAGCGTATCGATTCCCACCCGTTGTGCCGCCGGTGGCGGCCTGACCGCTTGTGCCGCTTGCGACTCCCACCGCGGCATGCCCGCCGGTGGACCCGAAGCCCCCCTCGGCCCGCGCCGAATCGGGAAGCTCCGCGACCTCCTGGAAGCGGACCCTCTCGACCTGCTGGACGACCAGTTGAGCAATCCGGTCGAAGCGCTCGAACCGCACGGACTCGCGCGGGTCGAGATTCACCACGATCACCTTGATCTCCCCACGGTACCCGGCATCCACCGTCCCCGGGGCATTCACGAGGGCGACACCGCAGCGGGCGGCGAGCCCGGATCGAGGGTGCACGAAGGCCGCGTACCCCTCCGGGAGCGCCACAGACACCCCTGTCGGCAGTACGGCCCTCTCGCCCGGCTTCAGTTCGCAGTCCTCGGTGGTCCGCAGATCCGCGCCGGCGTCACCGGGGTGCGCGTACGACGGAAGCGGTACGTCGGGGTCGACGCGCCGGATCAGCACGTTCACGGGGTCACGGCTCACGGGTTCACCTCGAAGGCACGGGCACGCCGGGCCTGGTCCGGGTCGTTCATGGCCTCCCGGATCTCCTCCGGGCGGCCGTTGTCGATGAAGTGGTCGACCTTCACCTCGATGAAGAGGGCGTCGGCCCGGACGGCGACGGGCCCGTCGGGGCCGCCGATCCGCCCGGTGGCGGTGGAGTAGATCTTCCGTCCCGCCACCGCCGTGACCTCGGCCGCCAGATGCAGCACGGTGCCCACCGGCACGGGCCGCATGAAGTCGGTCTCCAGCCGCCCGGTCACGGCGATCGTCCGCAGCAGCCAGTTCAGCGAGCCGAGCGTCTCGTCGAGGGCGCTGGCGAGCACCCCGCCGTGCGCCAGGCCCGGTGCCCCCTGGTGGGCGGACTGCACGGTGAACTCGGCGGTGAGGGAGACCCCGTCACCGGCCCGCGCCTCCAGATGCAGCCCGTGGGCCTGCTCACCGCCGCACCCGAAGCACTGGCCGTAGTGCGCACCGAGAAGCTCACCGGGCGCGGGAGCATCAGGATGCCGCGCCGGTTTCACGGCGTCGGCCGGAGGCTGAAGAGCTGCGGAAGTACCACTCACAGCCGCAGACCTTACCCGCCCGCCCGTCGCCCACCGCCACCGTGCCAAGCTTGGCTTCATGCAGCTCTCCGCCGCCCCCTACGAAGAACGCCTGACCGCCCCCCGCTCCTGGTGGCTGATCTCGTTCCTGGTCGGGGTCTCCCTGGCCCTGATCCTCCTGCCCTTCGGCACGCTCCCGATGCTGGCCGGCCTGGCCGGCGGCACCGCCGCGGCGGCCGTCGTGGCCAGCTCGTACGGCTCGGTCCGCATCCGTGTGGTGGGCGACTTCCTGATCGCGGGCGAGGCGAGGATCCCGCTCGCCGCCCTGGGCGAGGCGGAGATCCTGGACCCCGAGGAGGCCCGGGCCTGGCGCACGTACAAGGCGGACACCCGAGCCTTCCTGCTGCTGCGCGCCTACATCCCCACGGCCCTGCGTGTGGAGGTCACGGACCCGGAGGACCCGACGCCGTATCTGTACCTGTCGACGCGGGAGCCGGAGCGGCTGGCGGCGGCCCTGCAGGCGGCCGAGCCGACGCCGTAGCACACCTGGCTGATCCGTCGACCGGTCGGCGTGCTCAGCCTTCGAGTTCTCTGCGCCCCGGGCCCTTCGCGATGTCCCCCAGCTTCAGGGGGTCCGCAGGCGGCTCCAGCGGCGGCAGGCCGGACAGGGCGTCCCACGGCACCTGCGTCTTGCGCAGGTCCTGCCTGATCCGGGCCGCGAGCTTCTTCGTGTCCCGGCGGTTCATGACCGCGCCCACGGCCGCGCCCACCATGAAGGGCATCAGGTTCGGCAGGTTCCGCACCGTCCGCTTCATGATCTGCTGGCGCAGCTCGCGCTTCATATGGCCGTTGAACGCCGCGCTCATCGTCGACGGCTTCGTCACGTCGATCCCGCGCTCCCCCGACCAGGAGTCCAGGTACGCGGTGCTGCGCTGCTTCAGATTCCCCGGCGGCCGCACGCCGTAGACCTCGTGGAGTTCCGCGATCAGCTTCAGCTCGATCGCCGCCACGCCGGTGATCTCCGCGGCCAGTTCCGCCGGCATCGCGGGCGGCACGGGCAGCATCGCCGCCGCCCCGACCCCCGCTCCGACCGTGGACGTCGCGTTCGCCGCGCCCGCCACGAGCTTGTCCGCGAGCTGCTCCGGCCCCAGGCCCGGGAACTGCCTGCGGAGCGTCTCGAGGTCCCGTACGGGGATCCGCGGGGCGTTGTCGATGATCCGGTCGGCGAGGTACGCCAGTCCTGCCCTGGCGCGGCTGCCGCCCTTACGGACACCTTCCCTTGTCCTGTCCCGGATCACCGCCACCCGCCGCCGGGCGGCGGGCGCGGGAGCGCCGGCCTGCGCCGGGAGGTCGACCCGGCCGGCCGCTGGTTCGAGCGAGGCTCCCGTACTGGATGAGCCCCGCTCGTCCTCACGCGCGTGAGGGCCGTCGGACGGCCCTTGGTCCGCTCCCGGCGGGCGGGAACGGCGCTTCCAGGGAGGGGTCGAGCCAGTCACGGCCGACCCCTCCTCAGTCGCAGTCGCGGCAGATCGGCTGGCCGTTCTTCTCGCGGGCCAGCTGGCTGCGGTGGTGCACCAGGAAGCAGCTCATGCAGGTGAACTCGTCCTGCTGCTTGGGCAGCACCCGAACGGCCAGCTCCTCATTGGAGAGGTCGGCTCCGGGCAGTTCGAGGCCTTCGGCGGCCTCGAATTCGTCGACGTCCACTGCGGAAGTCGACTTGTCGTTACGTCGAGCCTTCAGTTCTTCAAGGCTGTCCGAGTCGACGTCGTCGTCGGTCTTGCGTGGGGTGTCGTAATCCGTTGCCATGTCGCTCTCCCCCTCTGGGTGTCTGCGGTGTCTCCAGCGCACGTAACGCGTGAGAGGCCGGACTTGTGCCCGACCCGAGGCGGAGATTTTGCCTCACATCAAGGTCTGTTACTCAATCGACACCCAACCGGACTCCTCAAGAGTGATCGGCTTGGATGGCGAACGGGACCGTACACGGTCCTAATGCCGCACTTCAAAGGCGTCTCACCGTGTACTTCCCGTGATCAGGACCCCCGAAAACCCGGATTTTCCCGGCTTTCCGACAGCCGCATGATCACGGAGAGTAGATGGCTGGAAATTCGCCCTTGTGATCGATCACACACGGTACTGCTCGGCGAGTGCCCAGGAAATTCCGCGCAAAGCGAACATCCCGTTGTGTGGCGACACATGGTCTCAGATAGGCAGGGTGACCCGCATCACGAGCCCGCCTCCTTCGCGCGGCTGTGCCGAGATATGACCACCGTGCGCCCGTGCCACGGACCGCACGATGGACAGCCCCAGTCCTACACCCTTGTCGCTGCCGGTGCGTTCGGTACGCAGCCGCCTGAAGGGCTCGAAGAGGTTGTCGATCTCGTACGCCGGGACGACCGGCCCGGTGTTCGACACGACCAGGACCGCCTGTCCGTGCTGGACCTCGGTGGTGACCTCGACCCAGCCGTCCTCGGGGACGTTGTACCGCACGGCGTTCTGGACGAGGTTCAGGGCGATCCGCTCCAGCAGGACGCCGTTGCCCTGGACGACCGCGGGCTTCTGCTCACCCCGGATCACCACGCCCTTGGCCTCGGCCTCCGCGTGCACCTGGTCGACGGCCTGCTCGGCGACCTCGGCGAGGTCCACCGGCTTGCGCTCGACGATCTGGTTGTCGCTGCGGGCGAGCAGCAGCAGGCCCTCGACGAGCTGCTCGCTACGCTCGTTGGTGGCCAGCAGCGTCTTGCCGAGCTGCTGCAGCTCCACCGGCGCGTTCGGGTCGGAGAGGTGCACTTCGAGCAGGGTGCGGTTGATCGCCAGCGGTGTTCTCAGCTCGTGCGAGGCGTTGCCGACGAAGCGCTGCTGGGCGGTGAAGGCCCGCTGCAGCCGCTCCAGCATCTCGTCGAAGGTGTCGGCCAGCTCCTTGAGCTCGTCGTCCGGGCCGTCCAGCTCGATACGGCGGGACAGGTCCGAGCCCGCCACGGCGCGCGCGGTGCGGGTGATCCGGCCGAGCGGCGACAGGACGCGGCCGGCCATGGCGTACCCGAAGGCGAAGGCGATGATCGCGAGGCCGAGGAGGGCCAGCAGGGAGCGGCTGAGCAGGTCGTCCAGGGCGTGCCGGCGCTGGGCGGCGTCGCACTCTTTGAGTACCGAGTTGATCTCGCTGTAGGGCGCCGTGTCCAGCTTCGGGCAGCTGGGGCTGGTGATGTCGATGTTGTTCCCGGTCACCTGGAAGGACTGGCCGCTGCCCTCGCGCAGGGCCTGCGCCGCCAGCAGGTAGATGATCGACAGCAGCAGGATGCCGGCGATCAGGAACATGCCGCCGTACAGCAGGGTGAGCCTTATCCGGATGGTCGGACGCAGCCACGGGAAGGGGGGCTCCGGCTTCCTCGGGTCCCAGGTGGGCTTGGGGGGCGCCGCGGGGGGCGCGGGAGTGGTGGCCATCGGGTGTCAGATCCGGTAGCCGGAGCCGGGCACGGTCACGATGACCGGGGGCTCGCCGAGCTTGCGGCGCAGGGTCATCACGGTCACCCGGACCACGTTCGTGAACGGGTCGGTGTTCTCGTCCCAGGCCTTCTCCAGCAGTTGTTCCGCGGAGACGACCGCGCCCTCGCTGCGCATCAGCACTTCCAGGACGGCGAACTCCTTGGGCGCGAGCTGGACCTCCTTGCCGTCGCGGAAGACCTCGCGGCGGTTGGGGTCGAGCTTGATCCCGGCGCGCTCCAGCACGGGCGGCAGCGGCACGCTCGTACGGCGGCCGAGGGCACGCACGCGTGCGGTCAGCTCGCTGAAGGCGAACGGCTTGGGCAGATAGTCGTCGGCGCCGATCTCCAGGCCCTCGACACGGTCGCTGACGTCGCCCGACGCCGTGAGCATCAGCACGCGCGTGGGCATGCCGAGCTCGACGATCTTGCGGCAGACGTCGTCGCCGTGCACGAGCGGGAGGTCGCGGTCGAGGACGACCACGTCGTAGTCGTTGACGCCGATGCGCTCCAGGGCGGCCGCACCGTCGTACACGACGTCGACGGCCATGGCCTCCCGGCGCAGTCCGGTGGCCACCGCATCGGCGAGCAGTTGCTCGTCCTCGACGACGAGTACGCGCACGTCGCTTGTCCTTCCTGTGTCCACCCGCGTAGCGCTTGTCTCGCGCACGGGCAGGGGTTCGCTGGGTGTGTTGGCCTCCATCCTGCCCTTTTCGGCCATAAGTCGGCTGTAAGGCGGGTGAGCGGGCCATGAAGGCCGGGTGTGAGACCCGGGAATGCGAGATTTTCTCGTTGGGTTGAGGTTTCCGTGGAAGGGAGCGGGGGGAGGACGGCTTTACACCCCGCGATCACGCTCTGCACGTGCCGCAGCACCATGCGGTACGCCGGGATCCGCTTTCCGCAGAGTGGGCGTGGGTGTCCGGCACCGTCGCCGCCCAGCACGGGCAGCGCTGGGCACCCGTCAGAGACGTGATCGCCCCTTCCGAACGGCACACCCCCGTGCCACCGACCCACGACCCAGGACGAGGGGGCGCAGCATGGACGCATTCACCGCAGGACTTCTGCAGCGCATAAGGGCGACCGAGTCCGACCTGACGCGGGCTCGCGACGAGGGCGACGACTTCCTCGTCGAGGTGGAGCAGGCCGAACTCGACGACCTGCGCCGCCTCGCCGCCGAACACGGTGTGGAGGTCGGCGCGTCAAGCGTCTGACAAGCTCGTGAGCACGACAGCGGGCCCCCGGCGAATCCAGCGCCGGGGGCCCGCTGCGTTGTCGTGCGAGGCACTGCCGTCAGTCGTGCCAGGCGCCGAAGTCCTCCAGGAGCCGCTGGAGGGGCTCGAAGACGCCCGGAGTACCGGCGACCGCCAGATCACGTGACGGGCGCTCTCCGGGGCGTCCACCGGTCAGGGCGCCCGCTTCCCGGGCGATCAGGTCGCCGGCGGCGAGGTCCCAGGCGTTCAGGCCGCGCTCGTAGTAGCCGTCGAGCCGGCCGGCGGCCAGGTCGCAGAGGTCGACCGCGGCCGAGCCGCCCCGGCGGATGTCGCGCAGCAGCGGGATCAGCTTCCGGGCGACGTCGGCCTGGTGGGTGCGGACCTCGGTCACGTAGTTGAAGCCGGTGGACACCAGGGCCTGGTCCAGGGGTGCCGTGGGCCGGCAGGCGAGCCTGCGCTCGCCGTCCCAGGCCCCCGTCGCCCAGGCACCGCGCCCGCGGACCGCGTGGTACGTCTCGCCCCGCATCGGCGCCGCGACGACCCCGACCACGGTCTCGCCGTCCTGCTCGGCCGCGATGGAGACGGACCAGGTCGGCAGTCCGTACAGGTAGTTGACCGTGCCGTCGAGCGGGTCGATCACCCAGCGGACGCCGCTCGTGCCCTCGGTGGCGGCGCCCTCCTCGCCGAGGAAGCCGTCGTCCGGGCGCTGCTCGGAGATCAGGTCCGTGATCAGCTTCTCCGCCGCGATGTCCATCTCGGTGACGACGTCGATCGGGCTGGATTTGGTGGCGGCCACCGCGAGGTCGGCCGGGCGGCCGTCCCGCAGCAGCTCGCCGGCGCGGCGGGCGGCCTCCTGGGCCAGGTCGAGCAGGTCCGTGTGCAGGGCGTCGGTCACGGGGCTCCTCACGCGTAGGGGCTGTCGGCGCCCGCGGCGGCGGGCTTGGGCGCGCGGGCCGGGCAGCAGCCGACCGGGCAGAGGTTGTGGCTCGCGCCGAGCCCGCCCAGGGCGCAGGGCGTGACCTCGTCCGCGCGCTCGACGGCGGCGCGCTCCAGGACCAGGTCGCGGACCGCGGCGGCGAATCGCGGGTCGGCGCCGACGGTGGCCGAGCGGCGCATCGGCAGACCGAGCTCCTCGGCCTTGGCCCTGGCCTCCGTGTCGAGGTCGTAGAGGACCTCCATGTGGTCGGAGACGAAGCCGATGGGCGCGATGACGACCGCCGGGACGCCGGATTCGCGCCGCTCCTCCAGGTGGTCGCAGATGTCGGGCTCGAGCCACGGGATGTGCGGGGCGCCGGAGCGGGACTGGTAGACGAGCTGCCAGGGGTGGTCGGCGCCGGTGCGCTCGCGGACGGCGTCGGCGATCAGCTGCGCGACCTCCAGGTGCTGCTTCACGTACGCGCCGCCGTCGCCGTGCTCCTCGACCGGGCCGGAGGTGTCCGCGGAGGCGTTGGGGATCGAGTGGGTCGAGAAGGCGATGTGGGCGCCGTCCCGGACGTCCTCGGGGAGGTCGGCAAGGGAGTCGAGCACGCCGTCGATCATGGGCTCCAGGAAGCCCGGGTGGTTGAAGTAGTGCCGCAGCTTGTCGACCTTCGGCAGCTCCAGGCCCTCCGCCTGCAGGGCCGCGAGGGAGTCGGCGAGGTTCTCCCGGTACTGGCGGCAACCCGAGTACGAGGCGTAGGCGCTGGTGGCCAGGACGAGGATGCGGCGGCGCCCGTCGGCGACCATCTCACGCAGGGTGTCCGTCAGATAGGGCGCCCAGTTGCGGTTGCCCCAGTAGATCGGCAGGTCCAGGCCGTGGCCGGCGAAGTCCTTGCGCAGGGCGTCCAGGAGGGCGCGGTTCTGGTCGTTGATCGGGCTGACCCCGCCGAACAGGTAGTAGTGCTCGCCCACTTCCTTCAGGCGTTCCCTGGGGATGCCGCGGCCGCGCGTCACGTTCTCCAGGAACGGAATCACGTCGTCCGGGCCCTCCGGGCCGCCGAACGAGAGCAGGAGCAGGGCGTCGTACGGAGTGGCGTCGTGGGGGGTGACTTCGAGCGCGTCTGACATGAGTAGATCGTGCCACCCGGTACTGACAGCCGGACAACGGCGGGGTGTCCACAACGGATCCGGCCCACCCCGCAAGGTGCGTTAGGGTCACCTAACTCGTAAGCTGTATCGGCGGCATTAGCACCTTACGAAGATGGCCTCGGCCACCAGCCACACCCGTTCACCCGCCGCAGACCCGCCGGAGACCCCGTGCCCAGCCCCTACCGCGCCCTGTTCGCCGCCCCCGGCAGCAAGGGTTTCTCCGCCGCGGGCCTCCTCGGCCGGATGCCGCTGTCGATGATGGGCATCGGCGTGGTGACGATGGTGTCCCAGCTGACCGGGCGGTACGGACTCGCGGGCGCCCTGTCGGCCACCATGGCGCTGGCCGCCGCGGTGGCGGGCCCCCAGGTCTCCCGGCTGGTCGACCGGCACGGGCAGCGGCGGGTGCTGCGCCCGGCGACGCTGATCTCGCTCAGCGCGGCGGCCGGGCTGCTGTTCGCCGCGCACTACGGCTGGCCGGACTGGACGCTCTACGTGTGCGCCGCCGGCGTCGGCTGTGTGCCCAGCGTCGGCGCGATGATCCGCGCCCGCTGGGCCGCCCTGTACCAGGGCACCCCGCAGCTGCACACCGCGTACTCCTTCGAGTCCGTGGTGGACGAGGTCTGCTTCATCTTCGGGCCGATCATCTCCATCGGCCTGTCCACGGTGTGGTTCCCGGAGGCCGGTCCACTGCTCGCGGCCTGCTTCCTGGCCGTCGGCGTCTTCTGGCTGACCGCGCAGCGCGCCACCGAGCCCGCGCCGCACCCGCGCGCGCACCGGGGCGGCGGATCCGCCCTCAGCGCCCCCGGGCTGCAGGTTCTCGTGGCCACCTTCGTGGCGACCGGGGCGGTCGACGTGGTCACCGTGGCCTTCGCCGACGAGCAGGGCCACAAGGGCGCCGCGAGCGTGGTGCTGGCGCTGTACGCGGCGGGTTCCTGCGCGGCGGGACTCGTCTTCGGCCTGGTGCGCTTCAAGGGGGCGCCCGAACCTCGCTGGCTGCTGGGCATATGCGCGATGGCCGTGAGTATGATCCCCCTCCTACTGGTCGGAAACTTGCCGTTTCTGGCCGTGGCGCTGTTCGTTGCGGGCATGACCGTCGCTCCCACGATGATCACCACCATGTCGCTGATCGAACAGCACGTACCACGCGCGCAACTGACCGAGGGCATGACCTGGGTGAGCACCGGGCTCGCGGTCGGAGTCGCGCTCGGCTCCTCCGCGGCCGGCTGGGTGATCGACGCTGCCGGTGCGGACGCCGGGTACGGGGTCCCGGCGGTGTCCGGGGCCGTCGCGGTCGCGGTCGGTTTCCTCGGGTACCGCCGGCTCAGCAGGCCGGCTCCGCGTCGGGGAGGCGTCGTTGAGCAGCACAGCGAGCGTGAAGAACGGTACGTGGCGTAACTGGGGCGGCAATGTCGCCGCCCGCCCCGCGCGGGAGGTCACTCCCGCCTCGGTGGAGGAGCTCTCCGCGGCGATACGCAGGGCGGCCGAGGACGGCCTGAAGGTGAAGGCCGTCGGCACCGGGCACTCCTTCACGTCCATCGCCGCCACCGACGGTGTGTTGATCCGCCCTCAACTGTTGACCGGCATCCGCAATATTGACCGTGATGCCATGACGGTCACGGTCGAGGCCGGCACCCCGCTCAAGAGGCTCAACATGGCCCTGGTCCGCGAGGGCCTGTCGCTCACGAACATGGGCGACATCATGGAGCAGACGGTCTCCGGCGCCACCAGCACCGGCACCCACGGCACGGGCCGCGAATCGGGCTCGATCGCCGCCCAGATCAGGGGACTCGAGCTGGTCACCGCCGACGGCACGGTCCTGACGTGCTCCGAGAAGGAGAATCCGGAGGTGTTCGCGGCCGCCCGGATAGGCCTCGGTGCGCTGGGCGTCGTCACGGCGATCACCTTCGCCGTGGAGCCGGTCTTCCTCCTCACGGCGCGCGAAGAGCCCATGCCGTTCGACAAGGTCCTGGCGGACTTCGACGAACTCTGGGCCGAGAACGAGCACTTCGAGTTCTACTGGTTCCCGCACACCGGCAGCACCAACACCAAGCGCAACAACCGCAGCGCCGGACCCGAGAAGCCGGTACCGCAGCTCCAGGGCTGGATCGAGGACGAGTTCCTCTCCAACGGCGTCTTCCAGGTGGCCCAGTTGGTCGGCCGCGCGGCGCCCGCCGCGGTCCCGGCGATCGCGCAGATCTCCAGCAAGGCGCTGTCCGCGCGGACCTACACCGACATTCCCTACAAGGTCTTCACATCACCGCGCCGGGTGCGGTTCGTGGAGATGGAATACGCGGTTCCGCGCGCCGCCGCCGTAGAGGTGCTGCGCGAACTCAAGGCGATGGTCGACCGTTCGGACCTCAGGGTCAGCTTCCCCGTCGAGGTACGCACCGCCCCCGCCGACGACATCACGCTGTCCACCGCCTCCGGCCGGGACAGCGCGTACATCGCCGTCCACATGTTCAAGGGCACGCCGTACCAGCGGTACTTCACAGCCGCCGAGCGCATCTTCACCGCGCACGAGGGCCGACCGCACTGGGGCAAGGTGCACACCCGGGACGCCGAGTACTTCGCCCAGGTCTACCCGCGCTTCGGCGAGTTCACCGCCCTGCGGGACCGGCTCGATCCCGACCGACGGTTCCAGAACGACTACTTGCGCAGGGTGCTGGGGGCGTAGCGGCGCGGAGTTCACTTCTCCGGCGCCGAACCATTAGTTCCGTTTCTGCTGGTTGCGTGATGTACGCCACGTTCAAGATCCGAAAGCCGGGCAACGAGCGGCCGAGTCCCGCCCGTTGCCAGAAGTTGGGCGGCGCGCCAATCCACGCACGTGGCCCAAATGGAGTACTGTTGCGAGCCCTGGGTCAGGTCTCCCGCCAGGGCGTTCCGTGGCCTTCAAGGACCGCCGGGAGGGGGCCAGTTGCACAGGGTGACGGAGTTGGTCACTTAGCGTTGCGAATAGGTAACCGTGCCATAACGGCGATCCAGGGCCCGTGCCCGACACGCCGGGCAACTCGGCAAGGTTGTGGCAGGCTGCACCCGGGCAGGCCACACTCGACTAGCGGAAGCAGCGACGCACGTGACGTCGGCAGGCACCACCCGGGAGGTCCCCATGCCCGAACTGCGTGTCGTGGCCGTCTCGAATGACGGCACACGGCTGGTGCTGAAAGCTGCCGACTCTACGGAGTACACGCTTCCGATCGACGAACGGCTGCGTGCCGCCGTTCGCGGCGACCGGCCCCGCCTCGGCCAGATCGAGATCGAGGTGGAGAGCCATCTCCGCCCCCGTGACATCCAGGCGCGTATACGCGCAGGTGCGACGGCCGAAGAGGTCGCGCAGCTCGCCGGCATCCCCGTGGATCGGGTACGCCGTTTCGAGGGCCCTGTACTGGCCGAGCGCGCCTTCATGGCCGAGCGGGCCCGCAAGACTCCCGTCCGCCGCCCCGGAGAGAACGCGGGGCCGCAGCTCGGCGAGGCCGTCCACGAACGACTGCTGCTGCGCGGCGCCGAGAAGGACACCGTCCAGTGGGACTCGTGGCGCCGCGACGACGGCACCTGGGAGGTCCTGCTGGTCTACCGGGTCGCGGGCGAACCGCACGCGGCGAGCTGGACGTACGACCCGCCCCGGCGGCTCGTGCAGGCCGTCGACGAGGAGGCGCGCTCGCTGATCGGCGAGTCCGAGGACCTCGCCGCGCCGGAGCCCAGCTTTCCCTTCGTACCGCGCATCGCGCGGCTGCCGCGCGACCGCCCGCTGGACCGCGCCCCCGACCGGGAGCGGCCGAGCCTGCCGGCGCCGGCACCCGAGCCGGTGGAGGAGACCGCGGAGGAACGGGACTCGCTGACCAGCCTGTTGGAGGCGGTACCGAGCTTCCGGGGCGACCTGGTGGTCCCGGAGCGCCCGGCGGAGCCCGACCCGGAGGAGCCCCCGGCCGAACCGGAGGCAGAGGAGCCCCCGGCCCCCGCCGCCTCGGCCGGTTCCGCCTACGCGGACGTCCTCATGCCCCGCTCCGTCGGCAGCCACCGCGACCGCCTCATCGGTTCGACCGACCGCCAGGCCGAGGCCGACGGCGTCCGCCCCGGCCGCCGGGCAGCGGTCCCGAGCTGGGACGAGATCGTGTTCGGGACGCGAAGGAAGAAGCAGGAGTAACGGCCGTACGGCTGTTGAGACAGCCGTAGGAGGATGAGGGCCCGCACGCCGATACCGGCAGCGGGCCCTCATACGTAGGCGGCCTGCGGCCGGCTGAGCCCGTAGCCCGCCGCGCGCCGGGCCACACGGCCTCGGTCGGCCAAGCCACGTAGCCTGCGAGCCGCGGAGGCTGGGCCAACCAGGCCAAGTAGCCTGTGGAAAACAGGGCCGCGCGACCTCCGTCAGCCAAGCCACGCAGCTAGCCGGCCGCCGAGCCTGCGGGCAGCGCGCCACGCAGCCTGCGGACAACCGGGGTCACGCGACCTCGGCCGACCAAGCCACGCAGCCTGCGGGCAGTCGTGCCGCTTGGGGCGGCGCCCGTCCCAAGGAGAGGCGGCACCCCGATAGGGCCGGGCCGCGCGACCCGCCCTCCCCCAGCCCTCACGCCGCCGGGCTACTGAGGATCCGGCCCCACAGCCACAGGCCGCGACGGATCCGACGACCACTCGGACCACGAACCGACGTACAGCGCGGCCGGAATGCCCGCGACCGCCAACGCCAGCACCTCATGCGCCCCGGACACACCAGAGCCGCAGTAAACGCCGACGTCGGCCCCCTCCACAGCACCAAGCGCCTTGAACCGCGCACCCAGTTCCTCCGCCGGAAGGAACCGCCCGTCCGCCCCCACGTTGTCGTTCGTCGGCGCGGACACCGCCCCGGGAATGTGCCCGCCCACCGGATCGATCGGCTCCACCTCACCCCGGTACCGCTCCCCCGCCCGCGCGTCCAGCAACACCCCGGACCGGGCAAGCGCGGCGGCCCCGTCCCCGTCGAGCATCTCCACCGCCCCCGGCTTCGGCTCGAAGTCGCCCTCCGCGGGCTCGGGGACGTCCACTGGCAACTCCCCCTCCCAGACCGGCAACCCACCGTCGAGGACCCGCACGTCCGGGTGACCTGTCCAGCGCAGCAGCCACCACGCACGGGCGGCCCCCCAGCCCTGTCCGCCGTCGTACACGACCACCGGCGTCCCAGCCGACACGCCCGCCCGTCGCATCGCCGCCCCGAAGACCGCGAGATCAGGCAGCGGATGCCGGCCGCGGGTGCCCGGCGCGGAGGCCAGTTCCCGGTCCAGGTCCACGTAGACGGCACCGGGGATGTGCCCGGCCGCGTACTCGGCCCGGCCGTCGAACGGCGGCTCCCCGGCCGCCTTGGCCATGGTCAGCTGCCAGCGGACGTCGAGCAGCACTGGCGGATTCTGACCGGCCAGCTCGCTCGCGAGTTCGGTTGCGGAGATGATGGCGTTCATGGCCACCATCCTCGCGCACGGGGTGGCCGCATCATCCATGTCCGGCTACTCTGCTCGGCCGGACAGGCTCGATCACGAGGCGTACGGGATCGGGCACATGCTGTACAGCCGATCAACATCCGTCGGCAATCGCACGGAAACGGACGGGAACCCGCACACCGGGCATTCTCCGGTCACCGGCAACCGTGCGGCGGCGCGCCCGCAGCGCGCCGCCCCGCGGGTGGTGCGAGCATGCGGCACGGGGTCCGGAGAGCGGAAGCGACACGGCCACCGCGAGGGGGCTGAGGAGAGAGTGACGATGACCGAGGCACGGGGGTCGGCCGGCCTGAACGGCGAAGCGCACGCTCGGCACGCACCCGGCACGCCCTGCTGGGTGAGCCTGATGGTGCACGGGATGGCCGCGACCCAGGACTTCTACCGGGCCCTGTTCGGCTGGGAGTTCCAGCCGGGCCTCCAGCAACTCGACCCCTACGTACGGGCCCTCCTCGACGGCCAGGAGGTGGCCGGCATCGGCCAGCTGCCGCCCGACCGGCACCTTCCGATCGCCTGGACGCCCTATCTCGCCTCGGACGACGTGGATCTGACCGCCGAGACGGTGCGGTCGTGCGGCGGCACGGTCGGGGTGGGCCCGCTGGACGCCGCCGAGGCCGGCCGGCTGGCGATCTGCTCGGACCCGTCCGGCGCGGTCTTCGGCATCTGGCAGGCGGCGGCACACCTCGGCACGGCCATCACGGACGTACCCGGCACTCCCGCCTGGAACGAGCTGCTGACCTTCGAGTCCGCGAGCGTCGCCAAGTTCTACGAGACGGTGTTCGCCTACGACGAAGAGCCCGTCGTCTCCGCCGACTTCGACTACGTGACCCTGCACATCAAGGGCCGCCCGGTGGCCGGCATCCACGGCGTCGGCCACTCCTTGCCCCGCGACCGGGGCCCGCACTGGATGACGTACTTCGAAGTGGCCGACCTCGACGAGACGACCGCCCGCGTCGCCGACCTGGGCGGCCACATCCGCAAGCCCCCGCACGACACCGCCCACGGCCGGGTGTCCACGGTGACGGACCTGGAAGGGGCCCTCTTCGCCCTGATCCAGAACCGTTCCTAAAGAATGAGCGGGAGTGAGTCCTGTTGCCAGAACCCATGCCCAGCCGCGTGCCCCGAACGGTGTTGGGCACACTGGTCCCCCGCTTTCGATCCACCACCGGGCGGCGCGCATCCGGTGCGCGGTCCGGGCAGGTGGCGGCGGGTTTCCTCACGCCATCGGGTGTCCGGTCGGGCCTGGACGGTCCGATGCCCCGCACCATCACTCTGGTGATGCGGGGGCGGTGCCGTCCGTCGCCGGATCGGATACCCGAGGGCGCGTCGCCCGACCGCGATGCTCGCCGCATCGTGCCGGGAAATCTTGCGAGTCGGGGGGGTCAGCGGTTTCTGCCAGTGCTGGGCACCCCACCGGGAGGTGTAGGCCGGGTCGACCGCGACGATGGCGACGTCCTGCTCGGCGGCCATCGACACCAGCCGGGCGCGGAGTTTCGCGGTGGGAAAACGGGATAGAAGCCGGCGGAAGCGCTTGTTGCGACCGTGCTTCTCCCGGCTTGTGCCAACGGTGAAGTCGAGGTCCTCGATGGCGATCGCGACCGCCCCGCACCGCTGGGTGTAGTGCAGCAGGCGGGTCAGCGCGTGCCGCAGCTGTGCGTCCCGGTGCTCCGCGGTGCCGGTCAGGTCGTAGAAGAAGCGCTGCGGCTCGCCGACCGGATTGCCGTGCCCATCCAAGCGCCAGGCGGCCAGGTGGTCGTCGTTCATGTCCACCCCCACCACGCCCCGGGCCAGCGCCGCCTCCAGCGGCAGGACCGGGGCGGTTGCGCGCTGCCAGGAGGCGGTGACATACCAGCGGCCGCGCGCGGTGTCGTGGTGGATGCGGTAGGCCACCGCCCAGTTCGCCGTGATCCGATCGAGCCACTCCTGCCCACGGTGCTTGAACGCTACCGTCGCGTCCAGGACGTACCGGCCGTGCGGCGCGTTGGCCAGGTGGGCCAGCGGGGCCGGGAGCTTGATGGAGAACTGCCCGGTGTCGGTGATGCGGAGGGTTTCGTTGCCGAAGCGTTTGCCGGACTCCCCGTCGGCGGCCAGGAACATCCGCTCCGCCTGCCACCGCTCCCGCCACTGCTGCTCGCTCAGCCCGGCCGCCTCCACGTGGTGGCGAGTGTTCGCGAGGCGCTTGCCGCCACGTACCACGTGCACCCGGCCCGCGCTCCAGTCCGCCTCCACCACCGCCAGCCGCGCCTTCAGGGTCTGCAGGCGGCGGGACTTGGCATGCCATTCACCATGCGAGGCATAGCCGCGCGCCAGCCCTTCGCGTTTGTTGGCCTTGGCACCCAGCGGCCTGGTCAGCCGCGCCTCGACCGCGGCGATCTGAGCGCGCAGCCACTCAAGATGCGTCACCTGTCCGCGCCTTGCCAGCGCCCACTGGTCGTGGGTGGCCTTGGTGATACTGCCCGCCCAGCGCGCCGACGACTTCCCCGTCAGCGCCCGCTTGCGCACCGCCCACGAGGCCGCATCATGCTCCAGCCCCTGCCGGGACCGCTCCGCGAGATCACCCACCGCCAGCGACCCCAGGAAGACACCGACCTCGGCCAGCACCGCCGCATCCGACTCGCTCACCCGCAGCCGGTCCCGGACGGCCACCCCCGACGGACCGGGCACCACGAACGACGCTGCCAACTCCCGCAGCACGCCCACCCGTTCACCCCCGCCCGGCCGAAGATCCCCGTCACGGCAGTCAACGAGCATCCTCCGCAAAGGTCACTCATTCGACCCAAGAACTCTCGTTCCCTCTCGCGACCGGCCCAGAGCACGCCGCATACAGAGAGGACCGGCGCCCGTTCGACCAGGCTGAAACCCAGCCCAGCACTCACTACGCCCCTGCCGTGGCCGCGGTCATCCGGCGGCGATGGTGGCGGCGGCACAGCACCTCGTAGCCGATGGCGCCCACCTGGTTCACGTCGCCGACCACCACCTGGGCGCCCGCGACCACCATCTCGCCGCATATCGAGGGCGTTGTGCGTGGCGCGGGAGCCGCACCAGCACAGGGCCTCGACCTGGAGGACCTCGACGCGGTCGGCGAGTTCCTCCAGGCGCTGGGAGCCGGAGGTAGATGCCGCGGGGCAGCCTGCTCCGGGTGTCGCCGCCAAGTGCTTGCGGCACGGGATGCTGTCGTGCCGCGCTTCTCGAAGTTCGGCGGGAATGGCCGGATGCTCGGCCACGTGCTGGGCCCATTCCCGCACGAGTCCGTTCGGCTGCTCCCAGGTCCGGGGATCCGCCAGCAACGCGTAGGCCCGGGAGGCCATCTCCTCGGCGAAGTCTCGCGACGGAGCGGCATCTTCCTTGGTCTGCTTGGCCAAAGTCCTCCTCAACAGTGCCTTGGTCCTGACCAAGAAGGGGGTCAGCAAAGCTTTCTGACGTGGTGCATCAGCGCGAAACCCTATCGGCCGTCGCGGCAGTTCCGGCGGGCCAAAGCCCGTTGCTGCCGGCCCTTACGTGTGCTCACCGTCGTAAGCCGCCATCGTCACCTCAGCCTGCGGACGCTGCGTGCCCGTCTGCTGAGGGAAGTTCAGGTCCGTCCCCGGCGCGGCGAGCTCCGTGACGAGCGTCTCGACGGCTGTCTGCCAGGCGCGTACCTGAGCGTGGCTCGGTCCGATCTCGTCGTGGTGGTACTTGCAGCCCGTGCTGAGCCCGCTCCACAGGGCGTTGACGCGATGGGCCAGGTCGGGGCCGGCGTGGTGGCGCAAGCAGAGCAGTTTCGCTCGCATGGTGACCTGGCGGAGTCCGGCTTCCTCGGCGGTGAGAACCGCGTCGACGGTCGCTTCCAGGGCGATCCGCAGGGCGTAGGCCGCGCCACGGGCCCGTCCGGCCGGGGTCAGCGGGCCACCCAGGCCCGCGGTGAGGAGGTTGTCGGCGGTCGCGAGGAGTCCGGCGACGGTGCCGACGCTCGTGCGGGTGGCGGGCATCAGGCGTTCACCTCCGGCTTGCGGATCCGGTTGGCGAGGGCCTCGACCTTCCTGACGAAGGCGACCGGGTCGGGCGGGAGGAACCCTTCGGGGTGGGCACCGCGCTGGCACTGGCTGATCAGGATCGTGCTCTCGCCTCCGTACAGGGCGCGCAGACGGCTCCTGACGTCGTCGTCGGGGTGGACGAGACCGTCGTCGAAGAGGGCGAAGGACGCGAGCGGGATGAGGCGTTCGGTCTCGTCGATGGCGGCCTGCAGACGGTCGGCGGGCTGTCCGGTGCGGCTCCGGCGGATCCAGGCCGCTTCGACGATCGCCTTGGTCAGGGCCTCGCGGCACAGGGACGGCAGGACGTTGCGCAGTGCCGCGTCGGGGCAGTTGGCGGTCTTGGCGAGTGCCATGGCGTCGTCGATGGCCACCTTGACCGGGTCGGTCTCGGAGGTGACGTTCACCGCGGACTTCTCGCCGCGCTCCACCTTCAGCACGGTCACGGGCAGGCCCTGGCTGCGGAAGGCGTGCGGGAGCCGGGTGTCGTGGGTGAAGACGACGACCTGCCGGGCGCGGCCGAGTTCGTCGAGCACCTGGGCCAGGCCGTCGACCTTCGCCGGGTCCATGGACTGCACGGGGTCGTCGATGACGACGAAGCCGAAGGGGCTGTCGGCCGTGGCGGCACGGGGCAGGAACAGGGAGAGGGCGAGCGAGTGCAGTTCGCCCTGGCTCATGACGCTCAGGGCCGGGGCCTCGGTGTCGTCGACGGTGACATCCATGATCAGCTTGCGCACGTTGGCCCGCTCGCTGCCGTGCAGGCTGACGTTCTTCAGGTCGACGCTGCTCTGGCGGCGGAGCTTCTCCCAGATCCGCTGCGTGTGGTCGGCGAAGGCGTCGACCCGGAGGTCGCGGATCTCGGTCGTCACCTTCTTGATCCAGGTGAGGGCGGCGCCGATCTCCGTTCTGCGCGGCTTGGCGGCCTCGGCCTGCCGGGAGAGCTTCGTCCACTCCGCCAGCAGCTCGACGACCGCACGCCAGCATTCGTCCTTGGCCGCCAGTTCCTCACGCGCCTTCCTGGCCACGACCTCGCACGCGTCCGCCAGGGTCACCGCGGCCTTGAGCGCGCGCTCGGCGAGTTCGGCGGGGTCGGTGATCCGCCGGCAGGCGCTCCAGCTCCGCCACGGGTCGGTGAGCACGGCCGGGACCTCCCGCGGCGGGAGGATCAGGTCGTGCAGGGTCCGCGTCGCGGTCCGCAGGCCGGCCTCGGCCTCGCGCACCGCTTCGGCCTGGCGCAGCAGCGCGGCGATCTGCGTCTCGGCGCGCGAGGCCCACTCCCGGTCCAGGACCTGTTCCGTACCGCAGACCGGGCAAGCCGTGTCGTCGGCGTGGCGGTCGCTGTGCCTCAGGGCCGCCTGGAGCAGCTGGGCCCTGCTGTGGGCGTCGGCGGCCGCGGTCCCCTTCAGGTCGTCGACGTCGGCGAGGGCGTGCCGCAGTGCGTCGACGGCGGCACCGACCCGGTCGAGGTCGGGGCCCTCCGCGGCGGCCTCCAGCCGTGCCTCCCGCAGCCGGCCCTCGTCGGCCGTGGGCACACCGGCGATCAGGGCGTCAAGCACGGCGTGGTCGGGGCCGCCCTTCTCCTCCATCGCCAGGAGGGCCTTGAGCGCCCGGTCGTCGTACCCGACGTTCTCCAGGGCCGCGTGGAGAAGCGGCTTCTTCTCCTTCTCGGCAAGGCGACTGGGTGCGCACCGGCGACACCTACATCCGCAACGCCGATGGCACCTACACGTGCATGGGCCGCACCAACGACCTGCTCAAGGCGGGCGGCATCTGGGTCGCGCCCGCCGAGGTGGAGGAGCGCCTCCTCTCCCATCCGGACGTGGCCGAGGTCGCCGTGGTCGGCGTACCGGACGCGGACGGCCTGGACAAACCGGTCGCCTGCGTGGTGCCCAGGCCCGGGCGTGAGGTCGATCCGGACGCCCTCGTCGCCTGGTGCCGGGAGGGCCTGGCTGCCTTCAAACGCCCGCGCGGGGTGATCGGGCTGCCCGAGCTGCCCCGTACGCCCACCGGCAAGATCCGCCGCAACGTGCTGCGCGCCATGGTCCGCGACGGTTCCTGGGCGGAGGCACCCTCGTCGCCGACGACATCAAGCTGACGTTCTCCCTGCCACTCGGCGACTGCCACTCGGCAAGTCACTCTCTTCCCCCTGCATCAAGGAGGACGTGCATGTCCCCGTGCCCCGCGGATCACAGCACGGATCTGCTCATCGTGGGAGCCGGCCCCACCGGCCTGTTCGCTGCCTACTACGCCGGTTTCCGCGGTCTGTCGGTGACCGTGCTGGACTCGCTGCCCGAGCCCGGTGGCCAGATCAACGCCATGTACCCGGAGAAGCAGCTCTTCGATATCGCCGGATTCCCGGCGGTGCGGGGGCGCGAACTCGTGGACCGGCTCCTGGAGCAGGCCGCACCGTACGACCCGTGCTATCTGCTCGGACACCGGGCCGAGACGATGGAGCGGATCCGCGGGGCCGACGGCAGGCCCGGCACCTTCACCGTGACTACGCACCAAGGGGCGCGGGTGCGGGCCAGGGCCGTGCTCATCACCGGCGGCATCGGCACCTTCACGCCCCGCCCTCTGCCGGCCGCCGCCGCGTACGAGGGAGCCGGGCCGGCGTACTTCGTGCGCAGGCCGGACGACTACGCGGGCCGGGACATGGTGATCGTCGGGGGCGGTGACAGTGCCTTCGACTGGGCACTCACCCTGCACCCGCTGGCCGCCTCCGTGACCCTGGTCCACCGCCGCGACACCTTCCGCGCGCACCCGGCCACCGTGGCCGCCGTACGGGCCGCGGGCGTGGAGATCCTCACCGAAGCCGAGCTGTCGGAGGTCATCGGCGACGGCGGGGACATCGAGGCCGTGGAGATCACCCGGCGCGACGGGCAGACGCACCGCCTGCCCTGCCGGGGGATCATCGCGGCCCTCGGCTTCACCGCCAACCTCGGCCCGCTGCTCGGCTGGGGCATCGACATCGCCCACCGGCGCCACATCCCGGTCGATTCGGCCATGCGGACCTCTCTCCCGGGGGTCTACGCGGCCGGGGACATCAACGACTACCCCGGCAAGGTGCGGCTGATCGCGGTCGGCTTCGGGGAGGCGGCGACCGCCGTCAACAACGCCGCGCACCACATCGACCCCGAGCAGCCGGTGTTCCCCGGCCACTCCACCGACGTATCCACGGCGGCCCCCGCCGTCGCGTAGCACCGAAGAGGACCGAAAGCCCATGCCCTACGTCATAGCCGAGCCGTGCATCGACGTCATGGACCGCTCCTGTATGGAGGAGTGCCCCGTCGACTGCATCTACGAAGGCGACCGCAAGCTCTACATCAACCCGATGGAATGCATCGACTGTGGCAACTGTGAGCCCGCATGCCCGGTCCAGGCGATCTCCCAGGACCGCCGGGTGCCGCCGGAGCTGAAGGACTTCGTCGCCGACAACAAGCGGTTCTTCACCGAATCCCTGCCGGGCCGCGACGAGCCGATCGGCCTGCCGGGCGGCGCCGCCGGCCACGGCCCGGTCGGCGCGGACACCGAACTCGTCGCCGGGTACGACCCGCGCGGCTGACCCATCGGCGCATCCCGAGGAGACGCAGTGATCGACGGCGAGATCGTGGTGGACGCGCACGTCCACGCCCCGAGGCTGTCCACACTCAAACCGGCCTGGTTCGAGTGGGCGGACACGTTCTCCGGCGACCACCCGTGGCGCGACGCCTACGACGAGCGGGGCGATCCCGTTCCCGAGCGGCTGGACGCCCTGCTGGAGTCCGAGGGCGTGGACCGTGCGCTGCTGTTCTGCGAGTACAGTCCGCGCGCCACCGGGATCCAGCCGATCGAGGACCTACTGCCGATCGTCGCGTACAACCCGGTCCGCTTCCGCCTGGTGGCAAACGTCAACCCGCACCTTCACCACCCGCTGGTGGCGGAGGCCGAACGCCAGCTGGACCTGGGCGCGGTCGCGCTCAAACTGCACCCCGTGCACGGCGGATTCGATCCGGCCGACAAGGAGTTCTACCCGCTGTACGCGCTCTGCGCCGAGCGCGGCGTCCCGGTCGTCGTGCACTCGGGCACCTCCAGCTTCCCGGGCGCCCGTGCCCGGTACGGTGATCCGCAGCTCCTGCTCGACGCCGTGGAGGACTTCCCGGACGTGCAGTTCGTCTTCGCCCACGGCGGGCGGGGCTGGTGGTACGACACCGCGGCGTTCCTCGCCCTGGCCAGGCCCAACGTCTGGCTGGACCTCGCCGGACTGCCCCCGCGGAAACTGCCCGAGTACTACGCCCGGTTCGGCCTGGCGAGGCTGGCCACCCGGTGGATCTTCGGCACCGACTGGCCGGGAGTGCCCGGCGCCTCCCGCAACATCGCCGCGCTGCGTGCGCTGGGCCTGCCGGCGGACACCGTGCGTGCCGTGCTGTCCGGCAACGCGGCCAAGGTCTTCCCGGGCCTCGGAGTGTAAGGACATGACGATGGGTCAGCGGTAAGCCGGGTGGTTCGGTACGGTGCGCCCGCGCGATCTCACTTCTCGCCGTGCCCCTCGGCCAGCTCCTCCCAGCGCCGCAGCGCCACCGGATTCCACTCGGCGTGCCTGCTGTGGAAGAGTTCGGCCGCCTTGGCGCCGCTCCAGTTGGCGGGCAGCAGCTTCGACGGAAGCCGCGGATCGAGGAAGGGGAAGCGGCGCCATTCGTGCACCAGCATGGTCTGCGCGTGCAGGACGGCGGCGCCGTCGGCGGGGCGCAGGCCGGTGAACTCGTCGATGAACGCCTCGTAGCGGTCCTCCACCTCACTGAGGTCCCAGGCGCGGGCCACCATGGCCGCCTCGCTGCCCACGGCACCGTACGTCGCGGAGAAGGACATCGCGTCGTCGGCGAGCCCGAGTTCCTTCAGGACGCCGAGCGCCTCCGCCTCGCGGTCGGCGTGAGGCGTGATCCACACCCCGGGCTCCGGGGAGCCGAAGCCGGCCCAGGTGAGCCGGGTACGCACCCGGTGCCGCAGATCCCGCTTGGCCTCCGGCACCGAGACCAGCACCACCAGCCAGGTGCCGTCCCAGGAGCGCTCCCCGCTGCCGAAGTCGTAGATGCGCTGCGCGCCCTCGGTCAGCAGCCGCCGCCCCGGCGGGGTGAGCGCCCAGCGGACGCGGCGTCCCATCCGCTCGGAGGCCAGCCAGCCCTCTGCCGCGGTCCGGGCGAGCGACTGGCGGGCCGACTTCTCCTCGACACCGAACATCGCCAGCGCGTCCACCAGCGCGGAGGTCCACACCGGGGTGCCCTTGGGCAGTACGTACTCGCCGAGCATGGTCGTCAGCAGCGACCGCGCGCTGACGTCACCGACCTCACGGCGCCGGCTGACCACCGGCCGTGCGCTCCCCGCTGCGGCCCGGCCGGCACGGCCCGGTCCGCGCGACGCACGATTCACCATGGTCCTTCACTTCCCTTGCTGCCGGCCGATCCGACGTATCACGCCGTCGCGTGACACCAACGTCATCAGCGTATCCAGGGTGCTCCGGCATTACGGTCCGGAGCCACGCCTCTCTCAGGGGGCCCACCCCTCCTTACACAATATCTTGTCGTTACGGAAAATATCAGTAGAGTGTTGCCCGCGTCGGCGGGTCGGCCGACCAGAACGAGCGAGGTGGCAGCCATGCCGGTCTACGCCCTCGGACCCGACGAGCCGGACATCGATCCCAGCGCCTTCGTCCACCCGGACGCCGTCGTGATCGGGCGCGTGTCGATCGGCGCGGAGGCCAGCGTCTGGCCCGGGGCGGTCCTGCGCGGAGACCTCGGCGGTCGTATCGAGGTCGGCGCCCGCACCAGCATCCAGGACGGAACCGTGCTGCACACGACCGAGCAGTGGCCGACCGCGATCGGACCCGAGTGCGTGGTCGGCCACAACGCGCACCTGGAGGGCTGCACCGTGGAGCGCCACTGCCTGATCGGGTCCGGTTCCATCGTCCTGAACCGGGCCACCGTGCGCGAGGGTGCGGTGGTCGGCGCCGCCGCACTGGTCCCCGAGGACTTCGAGGTCCCGCCCAAGACCATGGCGCTCGGCGCCCCGGTACGGCTGCGCGGGACACCGGTCGATCCGTCCTGGGTGGAGTACGCCGTACGCACCTACCGGGACGCCGGCGCGCGCTATCTGCGTGATCTCCGGCGCATCGAGCGCTGAGAGCACGAAAGGTGGGCCCGCCGTGGCCGCGAAACTGCACGGCTACCTCGCCCATGACTGGTATGAAGCACCCGACGAGGGGCGCGCCCCGCTGGACGCGGCGACCGGCGCCGAGGTGGCCCGGCTCTCGGAGCGAGCCGTCGACGCTGCAGCCGGGCTGCGCCACGCGCGAGAGGCGGGCGGCCCGGCCTCAGCGCGTCGGCCTGATCAAGTCGTTGGGCAGGCCTCCCCCACGGCCAGCGTGGCCGACAAGCAGGTCGACTCGCTCCTCGCCGGCCAAAGGTCAAGTGGCGGTGACCGGCAGCACGTCCGGCGACAGCGCCGCTGCCCGCGCCGCGGCGCTCGTCATCCGCCTGCGGTGATGACGTCGGCAGAGCACCTCGTACCCGACCTCCGCCGCCGACTGAGCCACGTCGCCCACGACGACCTGCTCGCCCTCGACGACCATCTCTCCCCCCACGGTGCGTGCATTGTGCGTGGCCCGAGCACCGCACCAGCACATCGCCTCGACCTGCAAAGTCTCCAGGCGATCGGCAAGTTCGATCAGACGCTGGGAGCCAGGGAAGAGCCTCGTCCGGAAGTCAGTGGTGATACCGAACGCGAAGACGTCCAGCTCCAAGTCGTCCACGATCCGGGCCAGTTGGTCGATCTGCCCGGTCAGCAGGAACTGGGCCTCGTCCACGATCACGTAGTCGACCCGGCCGCCCCGAGACAACTGCTCCACCACATACCCGTACAGATCCAGCCCCGGCCCGGCCTCCACCGCGTCGGTCACCAGCCCCAGACGCGACGACAACTTGCCCTCACCCGCACGATCATCACGCGTGAAGATCAGCCCCTGCAGACCACGCGCCGTTCGATTGTGTTCGATTTGAAGCGCCAAAGTCGACTTCCCGCAGTCCATCGTTCCGGAGAAGAACACCAGCTCGGGCATGGCAAGTTGAGCACCTTTCGGCAAGAGAGGACAGAGCGGGGCTTCAGGAGCGTACTTCGAGGAGCGGGACCAGCTGCTCGGCGGGGGTCATCGAACCGTGGTTGCCGACCATCGCCGACTCCTTCGGCTCCCGCTCGGAGGCGATGATCAGGACGTCGTCCCGCGCGGCCGCGACCACGTCGCCGATCCGGCCGTACACCCGTTCGTCGACCCGGGGCCCGAACCAGCCCGCCGCGATCGCCTCGTCCCGCGAGGCCACCCAGAACTGCTCGCCGAGCACCTCGCGCCAGCAGGTCAGGACGTCGTTCGCGGCGCCCGGCACCGCGTAGACGTGCCGCGCCCGGCCCTCGCCGCCCAGCAGGGCGACCCCGGCGCGCAGTTCCCAGTCCTCGTCGAAGTCGATGCGGTGCTGCTCGTCGAAGGGGACGTCGATCATGCCGTGGTCGGCGGTGACGTAGAGCGCGCTGCGCGGCGGCAGTTGCTCGGCGAGACGCTGGACCATGCGGTCGACGTGCATGAGCTGGCCGCGCCAGGTGTCGGAGTCGACGCCGTAGCGGTGGCCGGCGCCGTCGAGTTCGGCGTAGTACGTGTAGACCAGGGAGCGGTCGCCGGCGGCCAGTTGCTCCGCCGCGAGGTCCATACGGTCCTCGCCGGACAGCCGCCCGAGGAACTTTCCACCGCTGAGCGCGACCTTGGTCAGCGGGGTGTTCTCGAAGGTGGGGGACGACACCTGCGCCGCGTGCACGCCCGACTCGTGGGCCAGCTGGAAGACCGTGGGATACGGCTGCCACACACGCGGCTGTGTCCACGGCTGCCAGCGCAGCTGGTTCATCAGCTCGCCGGTGTCGGGATTGCGCACGGTATAGCCGGGCAGGCCGTGCGCGCCCGGCGGCAGGCCGGTGCCGACGGAGGCGAGGGAGGTCGCGGTGGTCGCCGGGTAGCCGGCGGTGATCGGGCGCCCCGTGCCGCCGCGCGAGGACGCGAGCAGGGAGGCCATGAAGGGGGCCTCCTCGGGGTGCGCCCTCAGCTGCTCCCAGCCGAGGCCGTCGATCAGGAACACGCAGTTCCGGTCGGCGGCGGTGAGCTCGGGGATCGTGGCGGTCAGGCCTGGTACGGCCATGCCCGCGGCGAGCGTGGGCAGCAGGTCGGCGAGCGAGCCGCTGCCGTATTCGGGGAGGGGCGCGGAGTCGACGGCGAGGGGTTCCGGGTAGGGGTCCCAGGCGGTGGAGGGCGACGGGTGGGACATCAGCGCGTGATGTCCGCGGTCGCCTCGGAGAGGGCCTGCGCGAAGGCGAGCGCCTGCCGCACTGTCTCCGGGCCGTCGCCGGCCTCGCTGACCCGCAGGCTGAGGTCGTCCGCCGTGGAGTTGCCCGTGTAGCCGTGGTCGGCCTCGCAGTTGGGGTCGCCACAGGCGGCCGGCTCCAGGTCGATGCGGGAGACGGCGCCCCAGCCGATGGTCAGCACGACCTCGCGGGGCAGGGTGCCCGGCGTGTACTGCTCCGGGTTGGCGACCACGCGGCTCAGCACGACCGACGAGATCCGGCCGAGCTTCACGGACTCCGTGGACGTCGTGGCGTACGGCGTCGGGGAGGTGGTGTCCGCGGCCTGCTCGTCGGTGTGGCTGACGATGAAGCGGTTGCCGGTGAGGACGAGCACCGTCACGTGCCGCCGCACCTCGTTCTGGTCGAACGTCGTCTCCTGGTGGACCAGGTACGACCGCATGGGCTCGCCGCCCACGGCGGCCTCCACCGCCTCGGCCACGAGGGCCGGGTAGTAGCCGCTGCGCTCGATCGCCGCACGCAGCCCCTGGGTCGTCGTACTGGTCTTGGCCATGACGCCCATCCTACGGTGGACCACTGACTGCGAGGCACGCTCAGGGCCGTCTCCATTGGTCTCGGTGCGTCTCAGTACGCGGGCAGCGTCCTCGGGCCGAGGTCGTCACGGGCGGGCGGCGGCGCGAGCCGCACGGAGGCGCCGAGGACGCTCAGGCCGCGCGGGGCGACCACGACCGGCTCCAGCGTCACCGCGACGACCTCCGGGTGGTCGTCGACCAGCCGCGACACCCGCAGCAGCAGCTCCTCCAGCGCGGGGGTGTCGACGGGTGTGGAGCCGCGCCAGCCGAAGAGGAGCGGTGCGGTCCGGATCGAGCGCACGAGCGAGGTGGCCTCCCGGTCGGTGACCGGAATCAGCCGGTGCGCCGTGTCCCCGAGCAGCTGCGAGGCGGCCCCGGCTAGCCCGAAGGACAGCACGGCGCCGGCCGCGGGGTCGATGACGGCCCGTACGACGGTGTCGACCCCGCGCGGGGCCATCCCCTGCACGACCGGCCGCAGCTCTTCCGGCTTCCCGAACAGTTCCGTCAACTCGGCGTACGCCCGCCGCAGTTGCTCCTCGTCCGCGAGATCCAGCCGTACGCCGCCCAGGTCGGCGCGGTGCCTGAGGTGCGGGGCGGTGGCCTTGAGGGCGACGGGGTAGCCGAGGGTGCGGGCGGCCTCGGCGGCGGCGTCCGGGGACGGTGCGGGCAGGGCGCGGTGCACCTGGACGCCGTACTTCCCGAGCAGCTCGTATGTCTCCTCGGTCCCGAGAGTGAGGCCCTGCCCGCGCGCGAGCAGCCCGCCGATCAGCCGGGCGGAGCCCTTCTCGTCGATGTCCTCGTACTCGGGCACCTTGCCGGGCTCGGCGGCGTCACGCCGCCACTGCGCGTACTTGACCGCTTCGGAGAGGGCCCGGACGGCCCGCTCGGCAGCGGGGTAGGCGGGGATGAGGCGGGAGCAGTTTCTATCGGTGACTACAGAGGCGGTCACCGGTCCCGCTGGTACTGCGGTAGGCAGACGTTCCGCAGAGCGAGGGGGGTCCCCCCGCTCGAGCGAAGCCGAGAGTGGGGGAAGGTGGGCACCGCCCCCGCCGCCGAGTGCCGTCGAACCGGCCCGTGGTGCAGTGCTCGCCGCCGCCGACAACGCCTCCGCAAGCCCCCCGAGCTCCACGTGCACCACCAGCACCGGCTTCGCAGGAGCCGCGGCAGCCGCGGACCGCAGTGCCTCCGCCAGCTCCGCGTCCCCCGGGGACACCTCCCCGATCGCCGGTATCGCCGTCACGACCACCGCATCGCACGTGTCGTCGGCCAACGCCTCGGACAGCGCCCGATGGAAATCCGCCGCCGAGGCCGCGGTCGTCAGATCCAGCGGCGGCAGCGGTCGCAGCCCCTCGGAGAGGCACGCGTCGTACGTCAGCAGCCCCAGCGACTCGGAGTTCCCCAGGATCGCCACCCGCGGCCCGGACGGCAGCGGCTGCCGGGCCAGCAGCAGCCCCGCGTCCACCAGCTCGGTGATCGTGTCCACCCGGATCACCCCGGCCTGCCGCAGCAGCGCGGACACCGTGGCGTGCGGCAGCCGCGTCGCCCGTACCGCGTGCCCCTGCGGCGCGGCCCCGCCGTGCCGCGCCCCCTGCACGACGACCAGCGGCTTCGCCGCCGCCGTGCGCCGGGCGAGGCGGGTGAACTTGCGCGGGTTGCCGATCGACTCCAGGTACATCAGTACGACGTCGGTGTCCGGGTCGTCGTACCAGTACTGGAGGACGTCGTTGCCGGACACGTCGGCGCGGTTGCCGGACGAGACGAAGGTCGACACTCCCGTGACCCCGGTAACCCCTCCCCCGCGCCGGTGCAGCCGGGACAGCAGTGCGATGCCGATGGCGCCGGACTGGGCGAACAGGCCGATGCGCCCCGGACGGGGCATCTGCGGGGCGAGGGAGGCGTTGAGACGCACGTCGGCGGACGTGTTGATGACGCCGAACGCGTTCGGCCCGATGATCCGCATCCCGTACGCGCGCGCGTGCCGCACGAGTTCGCGCTGGCGCTCCCGCCCGTCGGGGCCGCTCTCGGCGTACCCGGCGGAGAGCACGACCAGGCCCTGCACACCGTGCTCGCCGCACTCCGTGACGACCTCGGGGACGTGATCGGCCGGCACGGCGACGACCGCGAGGTCGACGGGCCCCTCGATGTCCCGCACCGAGCGGTACGCGGGCACCCCGTCGAGCTCCTTCGACTCCTCCGGGAGCGCCTTGTTCACGGCGTACAGCCGGCCCGTGAACCCGGCGTCCCTGATGTTGCCGAGGACGTCGCGGCCGACGCCGCCGCGTGTGCGGCCGGTGCCGATGACGGCGACGGAGCCGGGCACCAGCAGCCGTTGCACGGAGCGCGCCTCGGCGCGCTGTTCGCGCGCGTACTGCACGGCGAGCGAGCGGTCCGTCGGCTCCAGGTCGAACTCCAGGCGTACGACGCCGTCCTCGAAGCTGCGTTTCTGGGTGTACCCGGCGTCCGTGAACACCTTGATCATCTTGGTGTTGGCGGGCAGTACCTCGGCGGCGAAGCGGCGGATGCCGCGCTCGCGGGCGACCGCGCCGATGTGCTCGAGGAGGGCGGAGGCGACGCCGCGCCCCTGGTGGGCGTCCTGGACGAGGAAGGCGACCTCGGCCTCGTCGGCAGGTGCGGAGGCGGGCATGCCGTCGGCGCCAATGCGGTCATAGCGTACGGTGGCGATGAACTCGCCGCCGATGGTGGCCGCGAGTCCCACCCGGTCCACAAAGTCGTGGTGCGTGAAGCGGTGGACGTCCTTGGCGGACAGGCGTGGGTAGGGCGCGAAGAAGCGGTAGTACTTCGACTCGTCCGAGACCTGCTCGTAGAAGCTGACCAGGCGCTCGGCGTCATCAACGGTGATGGGGCGGATGCGCGCGGTGCCGCCGTCGCGCAGCACCACGTCGGCCTCCCAGTGGGCGGGGTACTCGTGCCGGTCCGAGGCGCTCTGCATGGGGCCCAGAGTACGGCTCGCGTCCGACAACGGCGCGAGGCAGTCTCTGGAGGACGGAAGTCGGGCCGAGGCCGCGGCCCGACGACCACACGGGACGGGACACAGGACCGTTCCGGGCACGCTTCACGTATGGAACACTGGTCTAGACAACCCTGAGAAACTGAAGGGCAGCATCACATGGCTGAGCGCCGCGTCAACGTCGGCTGGGCCGAGGGCCTCCACGCCCGCCCCGCCTCCATCTTCGTCCGAGCCGCCACGGCCACAGGCGTCCCGGTGACGATCGCCAAGGCCGGGGGCAACCCCGTCAACGCGGCCTCCATGCTGGCCGTTCTGGGTCTGGGCGCCCAGGGCGGCGAGGAGATCGTCCTCGTCTCCGAGGCCGAGGGTGCGGACATCGCCCTCGACCGTCTGGCGAAGCTGGTCTCCGAGGGTCTCGAGGAGCTTCCCGAGACCGTCTGACCCCCCCTTGCGCCTAAGCCGGCGCCGCTCTCGCGGACGTGGTTGCGCGCCATCGGGGTTCCTCAATTGATGGTTGCGGCTTTCGTCGCTTCAAAGACGTCTCCCGCACCACCGAAGGGCTCGTCCGAATTATCGGGCGAGCCCTTCATATTTCTCTTTTGCGGGCAGCAGAAATAATCCCCCCTGGAATTCTTACCTCTTTGTATACGGCGCTCGTGTTAATGCCGCAGGCCCGACATGTTTACGGGATGTTGCGAGTTCCTCACACGGTCGGCCCGCTCCGTGCCGTTGGCGAACCGCAGCCGGTGCACGGCGGTCGAGCGCTCGGTGTGCAGCGTGGTGATCGTCCGCGCGCGCTCGCCGTCGCCGCGCGCCACGGCGTCCACGATGGCGCCGTGCTCCGCCCAGGACTCCGCGGGGTTGACCGGCGCCTCCACGGCGTACATCCAGGCGATCTTGTGGCGCAGCTGGGTCAGCGTCGACGTCAGCGCCTGGCTGCCAGAGGCCTGGGCGAGGGTCTCGTGGAACCAGCCGCCCAGGGAGCGCAGGTCCTCGCTGTTGCCCCGCCTGGCCCGCTCCTGGCCCAGCCGGACCAGGCCGCGCAGGACCTTCAGATGGGCCTCGGTGCGCCGCTGGGCGGCCCGGAAGGCGCCGAGCGGCTCCAGCAGGGTGCGCATCTCCAGCAGGTCGGAGGCCTCCTGCTCGGTGGGTTCCGCGACGCACGCGCCCGCGTGCCGCCGGGTCACCACGAAGCCCTCGGCCTCCAGGGTGCGCAGGGCCTCCCGGACGGGGACGCGCGAGACGCCGTAGCGACGCGCCAGCAGTTCCTCGGTGAGCCGGCTGCCGCGCTCGTAGACACCGGCGACGATGTCGTCCCGGATCGCGGTGCATACCGAGTGCGCCGGAATACGCATGACCGACCTCCGCTTTAATCCCCGTGAAACGTCGACGCCTGACGTGTGTTCAGTGACTCTATTGCAAAGAACCGGAATTTCCGATGGCAGGCCGGAATCCATGGATATTTTTTGGACAGCCGGGCACCGGAAACGCCGAAAGCCCCGGCTCGGGGAGCCGGGGCTTCGGGACGGAGGGCCGTCTGCCGTCAGACGTTCACGCCGTGCGAGCGGAGGTAGGCGAGGGGGTCGATGTCCGAGCCGTACTCCGCCGTCGTGCGGGCCTCGAAGTGCAGGTGCGCGCCGGTGACGTTGCCGGTGGCGCCGGAGAGGCCGATCTGCCGGCCCGGGGTGACGGTCTGACCCACCGAGACGCCGATGGACGACAGGTGGCCGTACTGGGTGTACGTGCCGTCGTTCATCCTGATCACGATCTGGTTGCCGTACGCCCCGGCCCAGCCGGCCTCGACGACCGTGCCGGAGCCGACCGCGTGGACGGAGGTGCCGCTGGCGGCGTGGAAGTCGATGCCGGTGTGGCTGCCGGAGGACCAGACGGCGCCGCCGGCCTTGTAGCTCGTCGAGACGTACGAGCCGGAGATCGGGGCGACGTAGGCGAGGAGGCGCTTGCGCTCGGCCTCGCGGGCGGCGCGCTCCTTGGCCTCGCGCTCCTTCTTGGCCTCCTCGGCCGCCTTCTTGCGGGCGGCCTCCTCGGCCTTGTTCTGGGCGGCCGCCTGCTCCTGAGCGGCTGCCTGGGCGTCGATCTGGTCGGCGACCGAGTCTCCGATGGAGAGGACGGGGATGAGGCCGCTCTGCTCGGCGGCGGGTTCGGCGGCGAGCGCCGGGGCGGCGAGGGTGCCGATGACGCCGGTGGTGGCGAGCGTGGCGACGCCCGCCGCACGGACGGTGGTGCGATGCATCCGGCTGGGACGGCGGTGCTTCCCGGTGGCGCGGGTGAACGCCATGGAGTGGCTGGTCCTTTCCTTCCTTCTCGCCTACCGGGTTAGCTGACGGGTTCGGAGCAGGAAGGTCTCCTACGGACCCCCTCGCGGTGCGCGCGGGCGTCCGATTCACCCCAGGGACGTGTGGGTCCCCGGCTCCCCTGGCTCGCGCCGTACGGGGACTCGGCGATGGCTGTCCGGTGCCGCGGCTGCGGCGCAGTGCCTGACGGACAGCCCGGAAGACGCTAAGCGGGACATCTTTCAATCCCCAAACGGATCGCGGCTTTTGTAGCGCATGCCACAGGGCAGACAGGCAACCTCTCCCCCAATCCGGACATAAGGGGGGCCCTGGTGACGCTCCGGTCACCAGGGCCTCTACGCGCGCGTGCCGCTACTCGGCCGCCACGACGGTGACTTCGCCGATGCCGAGGGTCTCGACGGGCTCCTTGATCTGCGCCGCGTCACCGACGAGGACGGTCACCAGACGGTTCACCGGGAAGGCGCTGACGGCCGCCGCGGTGGCCTCCACGGTGCCGGTCGCGGCGAGCTGGCGGTACAGCGTGGCCTGGTAGTCGTCGGGCAGGTGCTGCTCGACCTGGTCGGCCAGGGTGCTCGCCACGGCCGCGGCGGTCTCGTACTTCAGCGGCGCCACCCCTACGAGGTTCTGCACGGCGACGTCGCGCTCCTCGTCGGTGAGCCCCTCCGCGGCGAGGGTGCGCAGCACCGTCCACAGGTCCAGCAGGGCGGGACCGGTGTTGGGGGTGTCGACGGAGCCGCTGATGGCGAGCATCGCGGCGCCCGTGCCGTCCGGTGCGGAGCGCAGGACCTGGCCGAACGCCCGCACACCGTAGGTGTAGCCCTTCTCCTCGCGCAGGACCCGGTCCAGGCGGGAGGTGAGGGTGCCGCCGAGGCAGTACGTGCCGAGCACCTGGGCGGGCCACACGCGGTCGTGCCGGTCCGCACCGACCCGGCCGATCAGCAGCTGCGTCTGGACGGCACCGGGGCGGTCCACGATGACGACCCGGCCGGTGTCGTCGGCGGTCACCGGGGGCACCGGACGGGGCTGGGCCAGGGAGCCGGTCCAGGCGCCGAGGGTGTCGCCGAGCAGCGCGTCCAGGTCGATGCCGGTGAGGTCGCCGACGACCACGGCGGTGGCCGTGGCGGGCCGGACGTGCTTCTCGTAGAAGGTCCGTACGGCCGCCGAGTCGATCTTGGCGACCGTCTCCTCGGTGCCCTGGCGCGGACGTGACATGCGCGCGCTCGCCGGGAACAGCTCCTTGGAGAGCTCCTTGGCGGCCCGGCGGGACGGGCTGGCCAGCTCGTGCGGGATCTCGTCAAGGCGGTTGCGGACCAGCCGCTCGACCTCGCTGTCGGCGAACGCGGGTGCCCTGAGGGCGTCGGCGAGCAGGGCGAGCGCCTTGGCAAGGCGGGAGGCCGGGACCTCGAGGCTCAGCCGTACGCCGGGGTGGTCGGCGTGCGCGTCGAGGGTGGCGCCGCAGCGCTCCAGCTCGGCGGCGAAGTCCTCGGCGGAGTGCTTGTCGGTGCCCTCGGAGAAGGCCCGCGCCATGATCGTGGCGACGCCGTCGAAGCCGGCCGGTTCGGCCTCCAGGGGCGCGTCCAGGAGAACCTCGACGGCGACGACCTGTTGGCCGGGGCGATGGCAGCGCAGGACGGTCAGGCCGTTGTCCTGGGTGCCGCGCTCGGGGGCCGGGAAGGCCCACGGCCGGGACTCGCCCGCCTGGGGCTGGGGGTGGAACTCCATGGTGGCGAGCTCGGTCACTTGGCCGCCTCCTCGTTCTCGTCGGTGGCTTCCACGGTGGCCTCGGCCTCCGGGTCTTCGGGCGGATCCGCGTCCTCGGTGTGCTTCGCGGCCTCGAGGGAGACCGGCTCGTAGACGAGCACGGCGCGGTTGTCGGGGCGCAGGCGGGCCTTGGCGACCTCCTGGACCTCCTCGGCCGTGACCTCCAGCACGCGCTGTACGGCGGTCAGGGCGAGCTGCGGGTCGCCGAACAGGACGGCGTAGCGGCACAGTTCGTCGGCGCGGCCGGCGACCGTGCCGAGCCGGTCCAGCCACTCGCGCTCCAACTGGGCCTGGGCGCGCTCCATCTCCTCGGCGGTGGGGCCCTCCTCGGCGAACCGGGCGAGCTCCTCGTCGATGGCGGCCTCGATGACCGGCACCTCGACGTCGCCGGAGGTCTTCACGTCCAGCCAGCCCAGGGAGGGCGCGCCGGCCAGCCGCAGCAGGCCGAACCCGGCCGCCACGGCCGTACGGTCGCGGCGTACGAGCCGGTTGTAGAGCCGGGACGACTCGCCGCCGCCCAGGACCGTGAGCGCCAGGTCGGCCGCGTCGCACGCGCGTGTGCCGTCGTGCGGGAGCCGGTAGGCGGCCATCAGGGCGCGGGCCGGGACCTCCTCCTCGACGACCTCGCGCAGCTGCTCGCCGATGACGTCGGGCAGCGAGCCGTCGCGCGGGGCGGCCTTGCCGTCGTGGCCGGGGATGGAGCCGAAGTACTTCTCGATCCAGGCGAGGGTCTGATCCGGGTCGATGTCGCCGACGACCGACAGGACGGCGTTGTTCGGCGCGTAGTACGTGCGGAAGAACGCGCGCGCGTCCTCCAGCGTGGCCGCGTCCAGGTCTGCCATCGAGCCGATCGGCGTGTGGTGGTAGGGGTGGCCCTGCGGGTAGGCAAGGGCGGTCAGCTTCTCGAACGCCGTGCCGTAGGGGACGTTGTCGTAGCGCTGCCGGCGCTCGTTCTTCACCACGTCCCGCTGGTTCTCCATCGACTCGTCGTCGAGGGCGGCGAGCAGGGAGCCCATGCGGTCGGCCTCCAGCCAGAGGGCGAGCTCCAGCTGGTGGGTGGGCATGGTCTCGAAGTAGTTGGTCCGCTCGAAGCTGGTCGTGCCGTTGAGCGAGCCGCCCGCGCCCTGGACGAGTTCGAAGTGGCCGTTGCCCTTGACCTGGGCGGAGCCCTGGAACATCAGGTGCTCGAAAAGGTGAGCCAGGCCGGTACGCCCCTTGACTTCGTGGCGCGAGCCGACGTCGTACCAGAGGCACACCGCCGCGACCGGGGTCAAGCGGTCCTCGGAGAGCACCACGCGCAGGCCGTTGGCCAGGCGGTGCTCGGTCGCTGTCAGGCCGCCGGAGCCTGCCTGGGCTGTGGCCGTGTGACCCATGGGCATGTACGTCCCTTCAATCACGGAATCTTCGGTTGAAACTGCGGAAATCCTGCCGGTCCTGCCACTGTATGCAAGCGCGCGGAGGGTCGGCGAAGTTCCCGGACGACGTACGCCCAGAGCGAGATCGCGTAGCCTGCGCTCAACCGCGGGGGAGGCGCCTGGTGCGCCGGGCCGGCGGCCGACCACGGGTCCTGGTCCGCGTTGTCAGTGCCGCGGTCCACAATGGTCCGCGTCAGATCCCGTCAACAGCTTCAGCAAGGAGCCGGCAGCGATGGCCCGCCGCAGCACGAAGACCCCGCCGCCCGACGACTCGTACGAGGAGAGAATCCTCGACATCGACGTCGTCGACGAGATGCAGGGCTCCTTCCTCGAGTACGCGTACTCGGTCATCTACTCCCGAGCCCTGCCGGACGCCCGCGACGGCCTCAAGCCGGTGCACCGTCGCATCGTCTACCAGATGAACGAGATGGGCCTGCGCCCCGACCGCGGCTATGTGAAGTGCGCCCGCGTCGTCGGCGAGGTCATGGGTAAGTTGCACCCGCACGGCGACGCGTCGATCTACGACGCCCTGGTGCGCATGGCCCAGCCCTTCTCGATGCGGGTCCCCCTGGTCGACGGCCACGGCAACTTCGGCTCGCTGGGCAACGACGACCCGCCGGCCGCCATGCGGTACACCGAGTGCCGGGCCGCCCAGGCCGCGAGCCTGATGACGGAGTCGATCGAAGAGGACACGGTCGACTTCGCGCCGAACTACGACGGCCAGGAGCAGGAGCCCGTCGCCCTGCCCGCCGCCTTCCCGAACCTCCTGGTGAACGGCTCGTCGGGCATCGCGGTCGGCATGGCCACCAACATGCCGCCGCACAACCTCGCCGAGGTCATCGCGGCCGCCCGCCACCTGATCCGCTACCCGAACGCGGATCTGGACGCCCTGATGCGGCACGTCCCGGGCCCCGACCTGCCCACCGGCGGCCGGATCGTCGGCCTCACCGGCATCCGGGACGCCTACGAGACGGGCCGCGGCACCTTCAAGATCCGCGCGACGGTGTCGGTGGAGAACGTGACGGCCCGCCGCAAGGGCATCGTCATCACCGAGCTGCCCTTCACGGTCGGCCCGGAGAAGGTGATCGCCAAGATCAAGGACCTGGTCGGCTCGAAGAGGCTGCAGGGCATCGCCGACGTCAAGGACCTCACCGACCGCGAGCACGGCCTGCGCCTGGTCATCGAGATCAAGAACGGCTTCGTGCCGGAGGCGGTCCTGGAGCAGCTCTACAAGCTGACGCCGATGGAGGAGTCCTTCGGCATCAACAACGTCGCCCTGGTCGACGGCCAGCCCCTCACGCTCGGCCTCAAGGAGCTCCTGGAGGTCTACCTCGACCACCGCTTCGAGGTCGTACGGCGCCGCAGCGAGTTCCGCCGCAGCAAGCGCCGCGACCGCCTCCACCTGGTCGAGGGCCTGCTCACGGCACTGCTGGACATCGACGAGGTCATCCGTCTGATCCGGTCCAGCGAGAACTCCGCGCAGGCCAAGGAGCGCCTGATGGAGCGCTTCTCGCTGTCGGAGATCCAGACGCAGTACATCCTGGACACCCCGCTGCGCCGCCTCACCAAGTACGACCGCATCGAGCTGGAGTCGGAGAAGGACCGGCTGAACGCGGAGATCGCCGAGCTGACCCGGATCCTCGAGTCGGACTCGGAGCTGCGCAAGCTGGTCTCCTCCGAACTGGCCGCGGTGGCCAAGAAGTTCGGCACCGAGCGGCGTACGGTCCTGCTGGAGTCGGCGGGCTCCACGGCCGCCGCCGTACCGCTGCAGGTGGCGGACGATCCGTGCCGGGTGCTGCTGTCCTCGACCGGTCTGCTGGCCCGTACGGCCAACGGCGAGCCGTTCGCGGAGGACGCGGACGGCAAGCGCGCCAAACACGACGTGATCGTATCGGCGGTGCCGGCCACGGCCCGCGGCGAGGTGGGCGCGGTGACCTCGGCAGGCCGCCTGCTGCGGATCAACGTCGTCGACCTGCCCCAGCTCCCGGAGACGGCGGCGGCGCCGAACCTCTCGGGCGGCGCCCCGCTGTCGGAGTTCCTCTCCTTGGACGACGGCGAGACGGTGGTCTGTCTGACCACGCTCGACGAGTCGTCCCCGGGCCTGGCGCTCGGCACGGAACAGGGCGTGGTCAAGCGAGTGGTGCCCGACTACCCGTCCAACAAGGACGAGTTGGAGGTCATCACGCTCAAGGACGGCGACCGGATCGTCGGCGCGGTCGAGCTGCGCACCGGCGAGGAGGACCTGGTCTTCATCACGGACGACGCGCAGCTGCTGCGCTACCAGGCCGCGCAGGTCCGCCCGCAGGGCCGGCCGGCCGGCGGCATGGCGGGCATCAAGCTCACCGAGGGCGCCAAGGTCATCTCCTTCACGGCGGTCGACCCGGCTGCGGACGCGGTGGTGTTCACGGTCGCGGGCTCGCGCGGCACCCTGGACGACTCCGTCCAGACGACGGCCAAGCTGACCCCGCTCGACCAGTACCCGCGCAAGGGCCGGGCCACCGGCGGTGTGCGCTGCCAGCGGTTCCTGAAGGGCGAGGACTGTCTGTCCCTGGCCTGGGCGGGCGCCGTCCCGGCCCGCGCCGCGCAGAAGAACGGCACACCGGCCGAGCTGCCCGAGATGGACCCGCGCCGCGACGGTTCGGGCGTGTCGCTGGCGAAGACGGTGTCGGTGGTGGCGGGGCCGGTCTAGGCCGGAGGATCCTCGGGATCCTGCTCCCCTGAGTCCTGCCCTTCGGGGGCCTGTACGTAGCGGAGGACGCCCCACATGCCGTGCTCGTCGGCGTGTGGGGCGTCGTTCTGGCACGCCTCGAGTTCCTTGGCGAGGGCGGGCGCGTCGATGCCGGAGCCGATGAGGACGAGCTGGGTGAGTCGGGCCTCGGCGGGCGCCCAGGGCTCCGGGCAGAAGCGGAGGAACCGCCCGACGGCGTGTACGGCGTAACGGTTGCGGACGTCGTACGGCCCGAAGCCGACGTACCCCTTGATCCGGTACAGCCCCTCGGGCCGGCTGTCGAGGAACGTCATCAGCCGGCGCGGGTCGAGGGGGACTTCGGCGACGAAGGACAGGCTGTCGTAGGCGGTGTGCAGATGACCGGCGTGGTCGCCGTCGTCGGCGGTGTGCTCATGGAGGTCGTCGAAGGACAGCTGCCCGATGCGCTCCTCGCTGGGCCTGCAGTCGAAGAGGAACTCGGGGTCGATACGGCCGTAGGTGGCGGGGAGGACGGCGGCGCGGTCGGTGAGGTCGCGGACGACGGAGAGCACGCGCCCGGCGTCGGCCGCCCGGTCCAGCTTGTTGACCACGACGAGGTCGGCGAGGGCGAGGTGCCGGTCGATCTCGGGGTGCTTCGCGCGCGTGCCGTCGAACTCGGCGGCGTCGACGACCTCGACGAGCCCGCCGTACACGATCCCCGGCTGCTCACTCGCGAGCACCATGCGCACCAGCTCCTGGGGCTCGGCGAGCCCGCTGGCCTCGATGACGATGACGTCGATGCCGGCGGCGGGCCGGGCGAGCCGCTCGAGATAGAGATCCAGCTCACTGACGTCGACGGCACAGCACAGACAGCCGTTGCCGAGGGAGACGGTGGAGTCGCCCAGCGCGCCCGCCACGGCCATCGCGTCGATCTCGATGGCGCCGAAGTCGTTGACGACGGCCCCGATACGGCTGCCTCCGCTGCGGTGGAGGAGGTGGTTGAGGAGCGTTGTCTTGCCGGAGCCGAGGAAACCGGCGAGCACGACGACCGGGATCTGCCGCGGCCCCGGGCCCGGTGTCGGACCTGCGCTCGGAATCGGGCTCGGTTGGCTCACTGTGCGACCTCTCTCACACCGACGCGTGCACCGGCTCACGGCCTGGCACACGTACGAGGAATGAATGCCGGCCCAGGATACGAGCCGGAAGAATCACCGCGAAGTGAACGATTGTTAGCAGCACTTGCGGGGCAGACGTTGGGCATGGCGCCGGAGTGTGCGACCCTCGCTTCCCTCCGTGCGCCTCCTCTCCGCCTCCCCCGCCGATCAGAGCCGCTCGGCACTCTGGGAGACGGCAAGCGCCGCCCACCGCTCGCCGGTCCCCTACCGTCACCCGCACCCCGACGACCGGCGGACGGCCGCCTGATTCGGGGGTTGACATGGCCACACGGAACATTGGGCTTCGAGGGTTGAGGGCCGTCGCCTCGGCAGGGGTCGGCCTGGCGGCGGGCGCCGCCGTCACTCTGGCCGCGCAGCGGCCCGCACTCAAGTCCCTGCGCGCACGGATCGAGCATCTGGAACACGCCTCACAGGCGCAGCACCAGACCAACTTCGCCCATCAGCAGCGCCTGCACTGGGAGTTGCTGAGCAAGGCCATGGACGATCCGGACCTGGCCGAGGTGCTGGACGCCTACGACGGCACCGTCTCGCCCCGGACGCAGCGGCAGTTCCTCTTCGCCAACGCCCTCTATACGAACGCGCTCTGCTACTACCGCATGGGCAACATGACCCGCGAGGAATTCTTCGGCTTCGCCCGGAGCATGCTGCAGAACCCGATCTTCCGTGAGTACTGGTACGCGACCCGTCCGCACCGTGCCACGCTGATCGACACCTCCGAAGAGGCCAAACTGGGACGGATGGTTGACGATCTCCTGGTCCAGTTGGAGGAGGCGGACATCGACGAGTGGTGGGTGGTCGGAGAGCCGCCGAGCGAGTAGCACCGGCCCGCCCGCGCACTCCGGCCGCAGCGCGCCGCCCCTGTGCGCCAGTCACCGAGCGGATCACACGGTTGGGCGATAACGAACCTGTAAACAGTCGCGTTTCCCCAGGTGCCAACAAGGTTGACTACTGCGCATCTTGCGTAACGGGCCGACCCCCGCCGAACCGCCGATCCCCGCCGCCCGGTTGTCGAGGCCGCAGCCCCACAGGGCCGCATCGCACCGCGCAGCACCAGTGCGCATCCCTCCTCGAGACCCAAAGGAACACCAGAACAGTGAGCCAGATCATCCGTCGGATTGGTACGCCGCCGAGCGCGCGAGGAAGCGCAACTGGTGCCAATTGCCCCGATATTTTCGAGCTGTCCGACGGAAGGTTCGCTGTGATCGGCACGGACATCACGGCCGAACTCGACGCCGAACTCCCTACTGACGCCTCCAGAGCCGACTACGAACGCATCGTCGTGATCTCGCGCGAGACCCTGATCCACGCCAAGTCGGATATTCCCGACGCATAGCCGGCGGAGATCCCGCGCTCCGCACGCCCGATCGTTCAGTCAGCCTGTGTTCGTCTGCCCTTCGACAGCCCCTCGCACCCTGCGCCTTCGACGGCAGGACGCGAGGGGCGGCAGCACCATGATTTCAAGGTCCCAGCGGAAAGGCCGAGACAGTGGTGGCAATCGTTCGCCGGATCGGTGATCCTCCCCGTGCGCGCGGCAGCGTGTCGGGGCAGACCTGCTCCGACATCTTCGAACTCAGCGACGGCAACTTCGCCATCATCGGCACGGAGGCCACGGCGGAACTCGACAGAGAACTGCCGGACGACGCCGCCCGGGCGGACTACGAGCGCATCGTGATCATCGCCCGGGAAACACTGCTCCGCGCCCGCAGGGACATTCCCGACAGCTGACCCCGCCGGCACCTTTCGGCGTACCTGTGGGTCCGGCACCTCTCGCGGTGCCGGACCCGCCTTGCCGGTTCACACCGGAACGGCCACCGGCGCGGCCGGTCCCACATACCGCGCCGCCGGCCGGATGATCTTCGGGTCTGCCGCCTGCTCCAGGAGGTTGGCGCTCCAGCCCACCACACGGGCCGCCGCGAACGTCGGCGTGAACATCTCTCGTGGCAGACCGCAGAGTTCCATGACCACACCCGCGTAGAACTCGACGTTCGTGTGGAGTTCGCGGCCGGGTTTCAGTTCGGCGAGGATCGCCTCGACCTGCCGCTCGACCTCGACGGCGAAGTCGACGCACGGCCCGCCGAAGCGCTGGGCGATCTCGCGCAGCATCCGCGAACGGGGGTCCTCCGTGCGGTAGACCGCGTGCCCGAAGCCCATGATGCGGTCGCCGGCCAGGACGCGTTCCCGGATCCAGGAGTCGATGCGGTCGGCGGTGCCAATCGCGTCCAGCGTGTCGAGCGCGCGGCTGGGCGCACCACCGTGCAGCGGACCCGACAGGGCTCCCACGGCTCCGACGAGGCACGCGGCCACATCCGCTCCGGTCGAGGTGATGACGCGCGCCGTGAAGGTTGATGCGTTGAAGCCGTGATCAATGGTTGAGATCAGATATTGCTCGACCGCACGGGCCCGCTGCGGGTCCGGCTCCGACCCCGTCAGCATGTACAGGTAGTTCGCCGCGTACGAGAGATCCTCGCGCGGTTCCACGGGTTCAAGTCCCCTGCCCAGCCGGTGCAGTGCGGTGAGCAGCGTCGGTACGGCCGCGGCCGCGGCGAGGGTGTCCCGGCGGCGCTCGTCCGTGCCGATGTCGTACACCGGGCGGAAACCCTGCGCCGCGCCGAGCAGGGACAGCGCGGTGCGCAGGCCGGCCAGTGGGCCGGAGCGTGCGCTGGCCGCGGCGATGGCGGGCAGGGCCGCGCGCACCTCGTCGGGCAGTCGTCGCAGCGAGGCGGTCTCGGCGGCGAAGCCGACGGCACGTTCGGCGTCCGGCAGTGCGCCGTGGACGAGGAGATGCCAGACGTCCTCGAAGCCGCGGGTCCGCGCGAGTTCGACGGCCGAGTACTGGCGGTAGTGGTAGAAGCCCTCGAGCCCCCGGACGCCCCCGATCTCGGTGTCAGTGACGACGACGCCCGCGAGTCCCCGCGGTACGTCGACGAGTGCGGCTGCGGACCTGTTGACGGACATGATTTCCTCCCTGGACTTGATTCGACTGTCCATGCTTGACTAATTTCCTGTCAATGTTGATTCAATCAATATCAAGCGATGCGGATACGGTGATCCCCATGCGCGATCAAGAGCCCGACCCCGGTCCCGCGGGGCGGCGGCTGACCACCAAGGAGGCCGCCGAAGTCCTGGGCGTGAAGCCCGAGACCCTGTACGCGTACGTGAGCCGCGGTCACCTCAGCAGCCACCGCGCGCCCGGCGGCCGGGGCAGCACCTTCGACGCCAAGGAGGTGGAGGCGCTCGCCCGGCGCAACAGGCGGGAGAGCGGCGGGAGTTCGGCGTCCGGCGCCGAGCTGTCCGTACGGACCCGCGTCACGATGATCGACACTGACCGGTACTACTTCCGGGGCGTCGACGCGGCCGAACTGGCCACGCGCCACTCCTACGAAGAGGTCGCCGAGTGGCTGTGGACCGGCCGGCTGCGTCCCCGGATCACCTTCACCGCCCCCGACGCCTCACTGGCCGCGGCCCGTCGCGCCGTCGACGCGCTGCCCGAACACACCGGTCCCACCGACCGGTTGAGGGTCGCTGCCGTCGCGGCCGCGGCCGTCGACCCGTTGCGCTTCGACCTGTCCGAGGAGGCCGTGCTCGGCACCGCGCGCATCCTCATCCCCACCCTCGTCGGCGCCCTGCCGCCGGTACGGCTCAGCGGGAGTGACGAGGGCCCGCTGGCCGGCCGCCTGTGGGCGCGGCTCAGCGGGCGGCCCCCCAGCGACGCCTCACTGCGCGTCCTCGACACGGCCCTCGCCCTGCTCGTCGACCACGACCTGGCCGCCTCGACGCTCGCCGTGCGGGTCGCCGCGTCGGCCCGTGCGCACGCCTACGCGGCCGTCTCCGCCGGGCTCGGCGTGCTGGAGGGCCCGCTGCACGGGGCGGCCAGCGGACTCGCCCACAAGCTGATCCTCGACGTTCTCGATCAGGGCGACGCGGCGCCCGTGATCGCCGACGAGCTGCGGTCCGGCCGCCGCATCCCGGGGCTCGGCCACCGCCTCTACCCCGGCGAGGACCCACGCGCGCGTGTCCTGTTCGACCTCCTGGAGGAGATCCCCCGCTCCGCGCCCGCCCTCGCCGCGGCCCGCGACATCGTGGCCACCGCCGCCCGTCACACCCCGCTGCACGCCAACGTCGACCTGGCCCTCGCCGTCTTCACGGCGTCCTCCGGCATGCCCGCCACGGCAGGCGAGACGATCTTCGCCGTGGCCCGTACGGCGGGCTGGATCGCGCACGCCCTGGAGGAGTACGGGGAGCGTCCGCTGCGTATGCGCCCGAGCGGTCACTACGTCGGTCCGAAGCCTCCGCAGCCCCTGCCGGAGTAGCGCGCAGCACGGCCGGAAGCCGCCCCGGATCAAGTCAGGTTAGGCTCACCTCTGTGAGTACGTGCTCAACCGTCTCGCGGGACCTCGACGAGCCCATTTCGGGAACCGCGGCCACCGCGACGACCTGGCTGCTGTTGGAACAGCCCGGTCCCTGGGGTGCCAAGGCGCTCACTTCGAGCCACCTGGAGCCCGCAGTGGGCCGCGCCCTGGAGACGGCCGCGCAGGGCACGGGCGTACGCGTGGCGCTCATCCGCCGCCCTGGGCGGCACGCGGACTGCGGCACACCCGCCGAGCGCCAGGTCTACGTGGCCCACACGGTGCCGGGAAACGTGTGGCTGCACGGCGCCACGACCCGCGACCCGCGGCAGCTGCTCGATCTCGACTTCGCCGCCCTCGGCAAGGGCGACCCCGGCACCTTCGACTCGGTGCTCGGGGGAGGGCCCCACCTGGGCGATCCGCTGGCCCTCGTCTGCACCAACGGCAAGCGGGACCGCTGCTGCGCGCTCCTCGGTCGCCCCCTCGCGGCGGAGCTCGCCACGTCCGGCGTCGAGGGCGTCTGGGAGGTCACCCATCTGGGTGGACACCGCTTCTCGCCGACGCTGCTCGTGCTGCCGTACGGCTACGCGTACGGCCGGGCCGAGGCCCACGCCGTCAAGGAGGTCCTGCACAGCATCCAGGAAGGCCGGATCGTCGTCGAGGGCTGCCGCGGGAACTCCGCCTGGGAGCGGCCCGGCCAGGCGGCCGAGCTGGCCGTGCGCAAGGCCACGGCCGAGGACGCCGCGGACGTGCTCAGCGTCGTACGGACGGACGGCGCGGCACCGCGCTGGGAGGTGACCGTCACCCACGTGGACGGACGCCGCTGGCGGGTCGTCGTGGCCCAGGGCACCTCACTGCCGCCGCGCCCGGAGAGCTGCGGGGCGTCGGTGCTCGGCTCGCCCGGGCGGATGGACGTGGTGGCGGTGCGCGAGTTCGGGACGACCACGGCGCTGGCGAGCTGACGCCGCAGGGCACACAGCGGGCGGCTCTCCATGCGCAGAGCAGACATCGGGCAGCTCTCCATGCGCGGAGCACGCGCCGGGCGAGCCTCGATGCATTGATCAAGAGATCCATGCCACACCCCCTGCGGCAGTTCTTGCGCGCCCACGTACCGTCATGGGTATGAGCCCCACTCCCCCCGCACGCCGCCTGCGCCTCGGCCTGCCACGGCGGATGTTCTCGCAGATGCTGCTGATGCAGGTGGCGATCGCCGCGGGAGTCGCGGTGCTCGCGACCGGCCTGTTCCTCGCGCCGCTCAGCAACCAGCTGGACGACCAGGCGATGCGCCGGGCGCTGGCGATCGCGCAGACCACGGCGGCGCAGCCGCAGCTCGCCGAGGACGTGGTGAACACGCCTCCGACGGCCGACGGGCCGGTCCAGCGGGAGGCGGAGCGGATCCGCAGGGCGACCAAGGCCGAGTACGTCGTGGTGATGGACTGGCGGGGCGTGCGCTGGTCCCACCCCACTCCGGGCGAGATCAGCAGAACCGTCTCCACCGATCCCGGCCAGGCCCTCGCCGGCCATGAGGTCATGCAGATCGACAGCGGCACCCTGGGACGCACCGCGCGCGGCAAGGTGCCACTGCGGGACGACGACGGCAAGATCGTCGGCGCGGTGTCCGTGGGCATCGCGTACGACAGTGTGCGGGCCCGGCTGCTGCACGCGATCCCGGGGCTGTTCGCGTACGCCGGCGGCGCCCTGGCCGTCGGTGCGCTGGCCGCCTGGGTGATCTCCCGGCGGGTCCAGCGGCAGACCCGGGACCTGGCCTTCTCGGACATATCGGCGCTGCTCGCGGAGCGCGAGGCGATGCTGCACGGCATCCGGGAGGGCGTCGTCGCCCTGGACCGCGCCGGCCGCATCCGGCTCCTCAACGACGAGGCGCGGCGCCTGCTGGGCATCGGCGATGAGGCCGTGGGCCGGTCCCTCGACGAGGCGCTCGGGGCGGGCCGTACGACCGACGTCCTGGCCGGCCGGGTGACGGGCACCGATCTGCTCACCGTCCGCGGCCAGCGCGTCCTGATCGCCAACCGCATGCCCACCGACGACGGCGGCGCCGTCGCCACCCTGCGCGACCGCACCGAGCTCGAACAGCTGGGCCGCGAGCTCGACTCCACGCGCGGCCTGATCGACGCCCTGCGCGCCCAGGACCACGAGCACGCCAACCGCATGCACACCCTCCTCGGGCTGCTCGAACTGGAGATGTACGACGATGCCGTGGACTTCGTCGGAGAGGTGGTCGGCGACCACCGGGCCACCTCGGAGCAGGTCATCGAGAAGATCCAGGACCCCCTGCTCGCCGCCCTGCTGGTCGGCAAGGCGACCGTCGCGGCCGAGCGGGGCGTCGCCCTGTGGATCTCGGACCGGACCCGGCTGCCGGACCGGCTGATCGACCCCAGGGGGCTCGTCACTGTCGTCGGCAACCTGGTCGACAACGCGCTCGACGCGGCCGCGGGCACGCCCCACGCGCGCGTGGAGGTCGAACTGCGTACCGAAGGGCGTACCGCGATCCTGCGCGTGCGCGACACCGGTCCCGGCATCCCTGAGGAGCAACGCGAGTTGATCTTCACCGAGGGGTGGTCGACGAAGAAGCCGCCGGCCCACCGCGAGCGCGGCATCGGGCTCTCCCTGGTACGCAGGCTCGCCGAGCGGCAGGGTGGCAGCGCGACCGTCGACGAGGCAGCCGGCGGGGGCGCGGAGTTCACCGTCGTCCTGCCCGAGGCGCTGGCCGAACCGGACCTGGAGCCGGCCCTCACCGTGCCGCCTGCTCCGCAGACCGCCGCCGAGGAGGAGTCGCGATGATCGAGGTCCTGGTCGTGGACGACGACACACGGGTCGCCCGGGTCAACGCCGCCTACGTCGAGAAGGTGCCGGGCTTCCACGTGGCCGGCGAGGCGCACAGCGCGGCCGAGGCACTGCGCCAGGTGGAGGAGCTGCCCCGTCTCGACCTGGTCCTCATGGACCACTATCTGCCCGACGAGACCGGCCTCGCGGTCGTCCAGGAGATGCGCCGGCGCGGCCACGAGACCGACGTGATCATGGTGACGGCGGCCCGGGACATCTCGACCGTGCAGGCGGCGATGCGGCACGGCGCGCTGCAGTACCTGGTGAAACCGTTCGCCTTCGCCGGTCTGCGCGCCAAGCTGGAGGCGTACGCGGAGCTGCGCCGCGCCCTCGACGGCGGCGGCGAGGCGGAACAGGCCGAGGTGGACCGCATCTTCGGCGCCCTGTCCACACCGTCGGAACCCGAACTCCCCAAAGGTCACTCCCCCACCACCGCGGAGCTCATACGTCAGTCCCTGATGAACGCCGAAGGCCCCCTGTCGGCGCAGGAGATCGCCGAACGGACGGGAGTGAGCCGCCAGACCGCCCAGCGCTATCTGAAGCTCCTGGAGCGCACGGGACGCGCCCGGCTCACCCTCAAGTACGGCGACGCGGGCCGTCCGGAACACCGTTACGTGTGGGCGACCCGCGCCTGAGCCAGTTCGCTGTAGTTCGCTGTCCGTCTTCTGAGTGCAAGATGTGCTTTTGCTTGCAGCGGCCTGTTGTGCTCGTTTTTACTCGGGCTACAACAGCCAAGCCGAAGCACCGGGTTCAGCGCCCGCCTGGCCTTGACGGAAAGAGGCCCGATGATTGACGTCCTGGTCGTGGACGACGATGTCCGCGTCGCAGAGATCAACGCCAAGTACGTGGGAAGGGTTCCCGGCTTCCGCGTCGCCGCCCGCGCCCACAGCGCCGCCCAGGCCCTGACCGCCGTGCAGCGCGGGTCCATCGACCTGGTCCTGCTCGACCACTACCTGCCCGACGGAACGGGTCTCGACCTCGTCCACCGCATGCGGGAACAGGGCCACGGCACCGACGTCATCATGATCACAGCGGCCGGTGACGTGGAGACCGTGCAGACCGCGATGCGCCTGGGCGCCCTGCACTACCTGGTCAAGCCGTTCACCTTCGCCGCGCTGCGCACCCGCCTCGACTCGTACGCCGCCCTGCGCCGCACCGTGGACCGGGTCGGCGGCCGCGGCATCGCCGGCCAGGAGCAGGTGGACCGCATCTTCGACGCGCTGCGCACCACGCCGGCGCCGTCGTCGTCACCGGGCCTGCCGAGCGGGCACTCGGAGCCGACGGCGGACCTGATCCGCCGTGTCCTGCACCGCGCGAACCGCCCGCTCTCGGCGCACGAGGTGGCTGCCGAGACCGGCCTGAGCCGCTCCACGGCCCAGCGCTACCTCCGCCACCTGGAACAGGCCGGCCACCTCCGCCTCTCCCTCCGGTACGGCGACACGGGACGCCCGGAACACCGGTACGCGTGGGTGGCGCCGTAGTCGAGCCCGAAGCCGTACGCCGCTGACGGCGCCGCCCCTACACCGCCCCCGCCCCCGTCAGCGACCGCACCTCGGTCTCCGCGTGCTTGGCGGCATCCGGGATCTCGGCCGAGGTGACCGTGCCGAGCCAACCCGCGAGGAAGCCCAGCGGAATCGAGACGAGACCCGGGTTCTGCAGCGGGAAGTACTGGAAGTCGACGCCGGGGAACAGCGAGTCGGGGCTGCCGGACACCACCGGCGACAGCACCACGAGCCCCACGGCCGGGATCAGGCCGCCGTACACGGCCCACACCGCACCGCGGGTGGTGAAGCCGCGCCAGAACAGTGAGTAGAGCAGCACCGGCAGATTGGCGGACGCGGCCACGGCGAAGGCCAGGCCCACCAGGAAGGCGACATTGAGGTCGCGGGCCAGCAGACCCAGGCCGATCGCGACGACGCCGATGCCGACCGCGGCAGCACGTGCCACGGCCACCTCGCTGCGCGGCTCGGACCGCCGGCGCCGCAGTGACGCGTACAGGTCGTGGGCCACGGACGCCGAGGAGGCGAGCGTGATCCCGGCGACCACGGCGAGGATCGTGGCGAAGGCTACAGCGGCGACGATCGCGAAGAGAACCGTTCCTCCGGTGGAGTTCGCGCCACCGCCCAGGTCGAGGGCGAGCAGCGGAACCGCCGTGTTCCCGGCCGCGTTCGATCCCCGTACGGCCTCCGGCCCGACGATCGCGGCCGCGCCGAAGCCGAGCACGATCGTCATCAGGTAGAACCCGCCGATGAGCCCGATCGACCAGACCACCGAACGCCGTGCCGCGCGTGCGGTGGGCACGGTGTAGAAGCGGGACAGGATGTGTGGCAGCCCGGCGGTGCCCAGCACCAGTGCGATCCCCAGGCTGATGAAGTCGAACTGGGCCATCCAGTCCCCGCCGTACTTCAGCCCCGGTGCCAGGAACGCCTCGCCGTGCCCACTGCGCTCGGCCGCCGTGAGCAGCAGCCGGTCGAAGTCGCCGTGGAACCGCACCAGGACGAGCACGGTCAACGTGATGGTGCCGCCGAGCAGCAGGACCGCCTTGACGATCTGGATCCACGTGGTGGCCCGCATCCCTCCCAACGACACATAGATCACCATGAGCGCGCCGACACCGATGACGGTCCAGGCCTGCGCCGCCTCGCTCTTGCCCCCGAGCAGCAGCGCCACCAGGCTGCCCGCGCCCACCATCTGCGCGACCAGATACAGAACGGACACGGTGACCGAGGAAGTTCCCGCCGCGATCCGCACAGGCCGCTCGTTCATCCGTGCGGCGACCACGTCGGCGAGCGTGAACCGCCCGCAGTTGCGCACCAGTTCGGCGACGAGGAACAGCACCACCAGCCAGGCCACGAGGAAGCCCACCGAGTACAGCAACCCGTCGTAGCCGAACAGTGCGATGAGCCCGGAGATACCGAGGAAGGACGCGGCCGACATGTAGTCGCCCGCGATGGCAAAACCATTCTCCATCGGCGAGAAGAGACGGCCGCCCGCGTAGAACTCCTCCGCCGATCCATGCCGGTTGCGGCTCACCCAGGTCGTGATCCCCAGCGTGACCGCCACAAACGCGCTGAACAGCAGCAGCGCCAGGGTCTGGTGGTCGCCCGTCACGAAGTACCGCCTCTCACGCCGCGCGTCAGCTCCTGGGTGTCCCAGCGCAGTTCGAGCGCGGCACGGTCCCTGCGCAACCGCGCGTGCCGGGCGTACGCCCAGGTAAGCAGGAAGGTCGTGAGGAACTGCCCGAGTCCTGCGACCATCGCCACGTTCACGGCGCCCGCCACTGGCCGGGCCATCAGCCCGGGCGCAGTCGTGGCGGCCACGACGTACCCCACGTACCACGCGAGGAAGACGATCACCGCCGGCACCACGAATCTCCGGTACCGACTGCGCACCTCCTGGAAGGCCGCGCTGCGCTGCACCTCGAGGTAGACATCAGCCGCGACCATGGCCCCCTCCTCGCGCTCCCGCCGCGCCGGCGGAACCACGTCGGCGGGAACACCCGTGCCGTCCAACTCGCCCCACCCGGAGGCAAGCGCGTCGTACCAGGGGTCGTCGTACCGCATGCTGCCGGACACCTCGGCAGGAGCCGGGGCGTGACCTTCGTGGTTCTCGACCGAACTTTCGGGACCACCCCCGGCTCCGCGGGGACGACCGTTGCTTGACTGCATGCCCAAGGATGGACAGAACGGAAGATGCCCGACTCTCCTTCTCCTCGCTGTTCACCCCATCAGGTGATTCATCCCACAGGTGGCCGCGCAAGCCCCTTCGCATACGCGTAACGCACCGCCTGGGCACGGTCCTTGAGCCCCGTCTTGGCGAACAGGTTGTTGATGTGCGTCTTCACGGTCGCGGTGGAGACGTGCAGCTTGCGGGCAATCTCCTGATTGTTCAGCCCCTCCGCGATCAGCACCAGCACCTCGGTCTCCCGCCCGGTGAGCCCGTCCGGCGCCTCCGCCGACGCGGCAGGCCGCGGCTCGGGGGCCGACAGCCGCTCCAGCAGCCGCCGCTGGATGCTCGGCGACAGCCCCGCGTCCCCGGACAGCACGCTGTGCACGGCCCGAACGATCTCATCACCCCCCGCGTCCTTGGTGAGGTAGCCACGCGCCCCCGCTCTCAGCGCCGGGAACAGCGACTCGTCGTCCGCGTACGTCGTGAGCACCACGACCTGCGTCCCCGGGTGCTCGGTCCGGATCCGCCGCGTCGCCTCCACGCCGTCGCAGCGGGGCATCCGCAGGTCCATCAGCACCACGTCCGGGGCGAGTTCGGCGACCAGCCGCACCGCCTCGTCCCCGTCTCCCGCGGCGCCGACGACCTCGATCCCGGGCAGCAGTCCCAGCAACATCACGATGCCCTCACGGACGACGGTCTGGTCGTCCGCGACCACCACGCGCGCGGGCTCTCTCTCCGCCTCCTCCGTCATACGGGCACCTTCAGCGTCACCACGAACCCCTCCTTGCCCGGTCCGGCGGCCAGCGAACCGCCCAGCAACTCGGCACGCTCCCGCATGCCCAGCAGACCGTACCCGCCTCCCGACGCCGTGAGTTCGCCCGGCGCACCGCCCGAGTCCCGCACGTCCAGGGTCACTTGTTGCTCGGCGTAGTCCAGCCGCACCCGCACCTTGGCACCCGGCGCATGCTTACGGACGTTCGTCAGAGCCTCCTGGGCGACCCTGCGCACGGCCTGCGACGCCTCGGCCGGCAGCGGTCTGCGCTCACCCGTAATGGTGACCTCGGCCCCGTCGGCCGTACCGACCAGCCGGGCCAGGAAATCCTCCAGCGGGGTCAGCTCCCCACGCAGCGCCGACAGCGCCTGCCGGGTCTCGGCAAGACCTTCCCGCGCCATGCCCCGTGCCGCCACAACCCTTTCGAGGATCTGGTCCCGGTCTGCACCCCGCTCGATCAGCAGCCGGGCCGCCTCCAGGTGCACCAGCTGCGCCGAGAGGCTGTGGGCCAGTACGTCGTGGATCTCCCGCGCGATGCGCGCCCGCTCCGCGAGGGCCGCCGTCTCCGCCTCGGCCGCCCGCGCGGCCCGCTCCTGGGCGAGCAGCCGCTGGGCGTTGGCCCGGGCCTCGGCGTCCAGCCGCAGGACGTATCCGGCGAGGGCGAGCCCGGCTGCCGTGGTCGCTGTGCTCAGCCACGAGTCGTCGTTGAACCCCGCGTACGACGCGAGAGCGACCGAGGACACGGGCAGGGCGGCCGCGAGCGGCAGCCTTTCCAGCGCGGTGACCGCGCAGCCGCACCATATGACGAGGGCGGGAACCGGGAAGCCGGCAGCCTGGGCGGCGACCGCGATCCCCAGCAGCACCGTGATGAGCGCGAGCGAGGGCCAGAGCCGGTGGTCGTGCGTCGTGCGGAAGAGGGCCCAGGCGATCAGCGCCGCCACCAGAATGCCGACGACCGCTCCGACCGCGCCCCCGCGATGCCCCGGAGCGATACTGACGGCGCCCCACAGGAGCATGCCCAGGACCATCAGCCGCACGGCCCGGGCAACCAGTCGTCGGGGCTGGGAGACTCCCTCGCGCCCGAGCGCCTCACGGGAGGGCCAGCGCGTCCAGACGTTCTCCGTCACACACGCTCCTTCCGCGCGGGCCGGGGCACGTCGTCACCGTACGCCGTGCTCCGGCCGCTCGCCGCGGCTCGTCCGTCCTCCTGGACGATGCTCTGGGCACGCCGGACCAGGATGCCGGAGCGGACCAGCAGGGTGACCGCGAGCGCGAGCAGGAGGGCGGAGGTGTCCTGGCGTACGCCCAGCACCGCGCCGCACGCGAAGAGGCCGACGCGCAGGGCGAGGCCGACGAGCCAGACGGCCAGGCTCTTCCTGGTGCTCTTGCTCCACACGGAACCGTCCGGCGCCACCCATATGCGGGTCGTCCAGGCCCAGGCGGCTCCCATGGCGAGGCCGACGACCAGCTCGGCACCGAGCAGGAGGAGCGCCTCCGTGCGGTGGCCGGCGTCGACGACGCCGGGTTCGCGCAGCGCCAGGACGGCCATGCCGACGGGCACGAGCCACCAGCGCCGGTCGTTACCCATCCGGCGTGCGCGCAACAACCGCGCGATCACCACCACGACAGCGGCCGCGATCAGCAAAGCATCGACGAGCCCGGACATCACGCCTCCGTGAGCGAAGAAGGACGATGCCGACAGCGAGCGCTGCCGACGCCTTCGACGCTACGGAAAAGCGCAGGTCCGCAGATCGGAACCCGGGTGGATCATGGGTGGATCCCCGAACAGCCGCCCCTCCACCCACGGGTGGAGACCCGCCACGGCGCTCGGGTGGGAAACACGACAGGGCCGAAGGCGAAGCCGAGGCCGAGACAAACCCGGCCCCGGCCAAGCGCAGCGGCTACGCGTCGATGCGCGAGCGGTCCAGCGTCGCGGCAGAGCTGGAGATGAACTCCTTGCGCGGCGCCACGTCGTTGCCCATCAGCAGATCGAAGACCTGCTCCGCGGAGTCCAGGTCGGAGAGGTTGATCCGGCGCAGGGTGCGGTGACGCGGGTCCATCGTCGTCTCGGCCAGCTGGTCGGCGTCCATCTCACCGAGACCCTTGTACCGCTGGATGGAGTCCTTGTACCGGACGCCCTTGCTCTGGAACTCCAGGAGCTTGTCGCGCAGTTCGCGGTCCGAGTACGTGTAGACGTACTTGTCCTGGCCCTTCTTCGGCTGGATGATCTCGACGCGGTGCAGCGGCGGAACCGCGGCGAAGACCCGGCCGGCCTCGACCATGGGCCGCATGTAACGGTGGAACAGCGTCAGCAGCAGGGTCCGGATGTGGGAGCCGTCGACATCGGCGTCGGTCATCATGATGATCTTGCCGTAGCGGGCCGCGTCGATGTCGAAGGTCCGGCCCGATCCCGCTCCTATGACCTGGATGATCGCTCCGCACTCCGCGTTCTTCAGCATGTCCGTCACGGACGACTTCTGAACGTTGAGGATCTTGCCGCGGATCGGCAGCAGCGCCTGAAACTCGGAGTTCCGGGCGAGCTTGGCGGTGCCGAGCGCGGAGTCGCCCTCGACGATGAACAGCTCGCTGCGCTCCACGTCGTCACTGCGGCAGTCGGCGAGCTTGGCCGGCAGCGACGAGGACTCCAGGGCCGTCTTCCGGCGCTGCGCGTCCTTGTGCTGGCGGGCCGCGATCCGCGTCCGGGCGGCGGCCACTGCCTTCTCCATGACCACTCGGGCCTGGGCCGCGGCGTCCCGCTTGGTGGATGTGAGGAACGCCTTGAGCTCCTTGGAGATCACGGTGTTCACGATCCGGCGGGCCGCCGAGGTGCCGAGGACCTCCTTGGTCTGGCCCTCGAACTGCGGCTCGGCGAGGCGCACGGTGACGACCGCGGTGAGGCCCTCCAGGGCGTCGTCCTTGACGACGTCGTCCTCGGCGACGCGCAGCAGCTTCTTGGCGCGCAGCACCTCGTTCATCGTCTTGGCGATCGCCTGCTCGAAGCCGGCGACATGGGTGCCGCCCTTGGGCGTGGCGATGATGTTGACGAACGACCTGAGGGTTGTGTCGTAGCCGGTCCCCCAGCGCAGTGCGACGTCCACGCCGAGCTCACGGGTGACCTCGGTGGGCGTCATCTGGCCGTGGTCGTCGAGGACCGGGACCGTCTCCTTGAAGGTGCCCTGGCCGGAGAAGCGGAGGACGTCGCACACCGGCTTGTCGGTCGCCAGGTACTCGCAGAACTCGCTGATGCCGCCGTCGAAGCGGAAGGACTCCTCGCCCTTGCTGCCGTCCTGGCCGAGGCCGAACTCGTCGCGGACGACGATGGTCAGGCCGGGGACCAGGAACGCGGTCTGGCGGGCACGCTGATGCAGGTTCTCCAGGGAGAGCTTGGCGTCCTTGAGGAAGATCTGCCGGTCGGCCCAGTAGCGCACGCGCGTGCCGGTGCGGGCCTTGGGGATCTTCTTGGCCCTGCGCAGGCCGCTCTTGGCCTCGAACTTGGCGTCGGCTCCTTCGCCGGCGAAGGCGCCGGGCACGCCGCGCCGGAAGCTGATGCCGTGGGTGTGACCGCTGCGGTCCACCTCGACGTCCAGCCGGGCGGACAGGGCGTTGACCACGGAGGCGCCGACGCCGTGCAGACCGCCGGACGCGGCGTACGAGCCGCCGCCGAACTTGCCGCCGGCGTGCAGCTTGGTCATGACGACCTCGACGCCGGACATGCCGGTCTTGGGCTCGACATCGACCGGGATGCCCCGGCCGTTGTCCCGGACCTCCACGGAACCGTCATCGTGGAGGATCACCTCGATGTGGTCGCAGTAGCCCCCGAGGGCCTCGTCCACGGAGTTGTCGATGATCTCCCACAGGCAGTGCATCAGACCGCGGCTGTCGGTCGACCCGATGTACATGCCCGGGCGCTTGCGCACGGCCTCGAGGCCCTCAAGGACGAGGAGGTGCCGCGCGGTGTAGTTGGAACCGTCCCGGTCTGCTCCTGCCAGCAGCGCTGTGGACGGCACGGACGTCTCGGCGGTCACGCGGTTCGCTCCTCGCTGAATTTCAGGTGACGCCCTTTTGGGTAAGGGCGCGGCTTCGGTTGCCGCTCAGAGGGTACCGAGGCCTGGTAGAGCCGGTGTAACGCCACCCTCGTCTGAACTCAGACTAGTCCAGAGTCGTATGAGTGTTCGATCCCTCGTTGGAGTGAAGTACATATCACGTTCCCTTCCAGGCATGAACCATTTAGGCTCCGGGCACGTCCTCATGAACAAACCGGCAACCCAGCCGGAGGGACCGACCACTGACCGACAGCGCGAAACCGTAAGCACGACAGATACGCAATACGGCACATTCGCCGCCAAACCGGCAGCAGCCAGCCGCCTCGGAAAATTTCTCTCTGGGAGAAGCCGCGAGCGGGAACGTTTTGAGGCTGGTTGGATGTTGACCCTGGTACGACAGCTCGTCGAGCTAGAGAAGAGGCGACGTGACTACTGTTCTGACCCCCGCGAGCCCGCTGACGGCCGCTGACCGCTGCGACCGCTGCGGCGCCCAGGCGTACGTGCGCGTCGTCCTGCTCAGCGGTGGAGAGCTGCTCTTCTGCGCCCACCACGGCCGCAAGTTCGAGCCGGAACTCAAGAAGATCGCCGCTGAGATACAGGACGAGACGGAGCGGCTGACGGCTGCTCCGGCATCCGCCTCCGAAGAAGAGCGCTGATACCTCGCATCCACGACGAGCAAGCTCTGGCACAGGCCGGCGTACGGGCGGCTGCCCCTGAGAGCAGGGGCAGCCGCCCGTACGCGTGGCCGGTGAACCCAGTCGGGCTCCGTCTCAGGCACCCGGACGCGGATCGCGCACACCGTCCCGGCCCAGCGTTCGCAGGACGGCGGACACCCGCGTGTAGACACCGGGACTGCCCGCCCTGCCACAACCGCTCCCCCAGGACACGAGCCCGATCAGCTTCCCCTGGGCGACCAGCGGCCCGCCGCTGTCCCCCTGACAGGCGTCACGGTGGCCTTCCTCCTCCCCCGCGCACAGCATGGTGGCGGCGAGATAGGTGCCCTCAGAGCTGCCCGGGTACGCCTCCTCACAGCGGGCGTCAGGCAGCACGTGCACGCGTGCGGCCCGCAGGCCGCGTGTGTAGTCGCCGGAACCCGTGGTGTCACCCCAGCCGAAGACCATCGCCCCCACGCCCGGTTCGTAGGTCGCGTCACCGGCGCCCGCCATCCCGATGACCGAACCCTGGGGAAGCTCTGCCGCCAGGGTGAGCACAGCGAAGTCCCCGGCGTTACTGACCCCGTCGTAGTCCGGGTTCACCCACGTGTCGCGCACGGGGATCTCCCGGCCCCGGCCGGAGAGAAGGTCCGTACGGCCCTGGATGACCTTGAGATCGCGCACCCGGTCCGGTGGCGCGCCCAGCACGTCCTCGGCCAGACAGTGCGCCGCGGTGAGCACGGTGGTCGGGCCGACAGCCGCGCCACCGCAGAACTGCCCCGCGCGCGTACCCCCGAACCGGTCACGGCTCGCCAACGCCACTGTCCACGGAGCCTCGGACACGTCGACCGGGAAACCGCCGACGACAATGCTGTCGGCGGCCACGGGGGCGGCGGACACCAGGGGTATGGCGGCTGCGGCGACCGCCAGAACCAACGGCCGGGCCAGCGTCCGGGCGATACGACAACGCATGCATGCTCCTTACTCCGGAGTGTTGATCGGACACCCAGAGTCACGCAGAGAGTCATGGCCCGCAGCACGAAGGCCCGGCCCCATCCAGGGGCCGGGCCTTCGTCGTCGTACGACTACGACCTAGTCGAGGTAGTCGCGCAGCACCTGCGAACGCGACGGGTGGCGCAGCTTCGACATGGTCTTGGACTCGATCTGGCGGATGCGCTCGCGCGTGACGCCGTACACCTTGCCGATCTCGTCGAGGGTCTTCGGCTGACCGTCGGTGAGACCGAAACGCATCGAGACGACGCCTGCCTCACGCTCGGACAGGGTGTCGAGTACGGAGTGCAGCTGCTCCTGGAGGAGCGTGAAGCTGACCGCGTCGGCCGGGACCACAGCCTCGGAGTCCTCGATGAGGTCACCGAACTCGCTGTCGCCGTCCTCGCCGAGCGGCGTGTGCAGCGAGATGGGCTCGCGGCCGTACTTCTGGACCTCGATGACCTTCTCCGGGGTCATGTCGAGCTCCTTGGCCAGCTCCTCCGGAGTGGGCTCGCGGCCCAGGTCCTGGAGCATCTGGCGCTGCACACGCGCGAGCTTGTTGATGACCTCGACCATGTGCACCGGGATACGGATGGTGCGGGCCTGGTCGGCCATCGCGCGGGTGATCGCCTGACGGATCCACCAGGTGGCGTACGTGGAGAACTTGTAGCCCTTGGTGTAGTCGAACTTCTCGACCGCGCGGATCAGACCGAGGTTGCCCTCCTGGATGAGGTCCAGGAAGAGCATGCCGCGGCCGGTGTAACGCTTGGCCAGGGAGACCACCAGACGGAGGTTGGCCTCCAGAAGGTGGTTCTTGGCGCGGCGCCCGTCCTCGGCAATGATCTCCAGCTCGCGCTTGAGCTTGGGAGCGAGCTTGTCGGCGTTGGCCAGCTTGTCCTCGGCGAACAGACCGGCCTCGATGCGCTTGGCGAGCTCGACCTCCTGCTCGGCGTTGAGCAGCGGGACCTTGCCGATCTGCTTGAGGTAGTCCTTGACCGGGTCGGCGGTGGCACCGGCCGCCGCGACCTGCTGCGCGGGGGCGTCGTCCTCGTCGTCGTCGGACAGTACGAACCCGGCGCTCTCGGTGCCCTCGGGCTCGTCGCCGGGCTTGGCTTCCTCGAGGACCTCGTCCTCGACGACCTCGGCGTCGTCCTTCTTGGCGGTCGTCTTCTTGGCCGCCGTCTTCTTGGCGACGGTCTTCTTCGCGGCCGCCTTCTTGGCGGTCGTCTTCTTGGCAGCGGCCTTCTTGGCGGTGGCCTCGTCCTCGACGGCGGCGTCGGCGACGTCGGGCGCCGCCGGCGTGGCGGTGGCGGTGGCCTTCTTGGTGGTCACCGTCTTCGCCGCAACCGTCTTGGTGGCGGTGCGCTTGGCCGGACTCTTCGCTGCGACGCTCTTTCGGGTGCGCTTGGGCTCCGCGGCACTGACCATCAGCGTCACACCCTCTTCCTCGAGGATCTGGTTGAGGCTGCGCAGTACGTTCTTCCACTGAGTGGCCGGAATCTGGTCAGCTTCGAAGGCCCGACGCACATCGTCGCCGGCGATCTGCCCCTCAGCCTTTCCCCGCTCAATGAGAGCCATGACAGAGACGGACTCGGCGATCTCCGGCGGGAGCGTACGGGATGTGCTGGCCGACACGAACAACCTCTCGGAACGTTGGAAAACGGCTTCCGGCCCCGTCCACAGCGGACAGGAGCCGACCACCGGCCGGGGGATCGGGCCGACGGCGCGGGCGGGGCCGGGGAGATGCACAGCGCCTTGAATGGCGTCCGTATTCCCTCCTCGGCAGTCACCTCTTAGGTCATCGCGCTGTTTCCACAAGCGTTACGCCCAATCTGCGTGGCCCGAGTCACACCCCGTAAGCGATCAAAAACGGATGGACACGGACAGAAGAGGTCACCCACATCCTCAAGCGTAGGCCCTGCGACGATCGCACCACGTCGTCGCACCGTCGGACCTCGCAGGATCCGCCGCGGATCCTGCGAGGTCCGACGGGAGACGGTTCGCCGGCCGGGCGATACCGCAGGAGGGGGCGGCACCCCCGGCCGCGCCAACCGTGGCGCGGTCAGTGCTCGCGCGGGGCGGGCACCACGCGCTCCGCCTCGGGATGGACGGTGAGCAGTTGGCGCATGGCCGCCTCGGCCCCAGCGCCCTCGCCGGCGGCGACTGCGTCGACGATCCTGCCGTGGTGCCCAAGCGACGCCTCGTTCGGCCGGTCACAGCCCGTTACCGGGCCGCCGGACACCTGAAGGGCCGCCGAGACGATCCCGGAGAGATGCTCCAGCATGCGGTTGCCCGCGATCTGGATCAGCAGGGAGTGGAACTCGGCGTCGGCGCGGGAGAAGGTGAGCGCGTCACCCTGGCTCATGGCGTGGCCCATGATCTCGACCATGTCGGCGAGGCGCTGCTGGACGTCCTCGCGTCCGTGCCCAGCGGCGAGGCGCGCGGCGAGCGGCTCGATCGTCCAGCGCAGCTCACTCAGCTCGCGCCGCTGGTCGTCGCGCTGGGGGCCGAAGGCCCGCCACTCGATGATGTCCGGGTCGAGGAGGTTCCAGTCGCTGACGGGACGCACACGCGTGCCGACGTTCGGCCGGGCGCTGACGAGGCCCTTGGCCTCCAGGACGCGGAGCGACTCACGGACGACGGTACGGGAGACCTCGAAGCGCTGGCCGATCTCTTCGGGCACCAGCGGCCGGTCGGCGCCCAGGTCGCCGGAGACGATCATCTGGCCCAGCTGCTGGACGAGTTGGCCGTGCAGTCCGCGTCCGCGGCTGCCTGCGGCACGCCGGCCCACGCGGCCCAGCTCCGGGTCGGCGCCGTCCCAGGAGGGGACTCCGACGCGGTCGGCGACAGACGCCTCGGCGTAGGGGTAGCGGTCAAGTTCGCCCGGGCCGGCGAGACCGGAGTCGGCGGCGCGGGCGGCGGTCATCATGGTGTGCGCAAGGGTACTCACGAGTCCTTTGTCGGCGCCGTCTCCAACTCCCTTGAGGTCTTTGGTGAAAAGCACACGAAAGGGTGATCGCTCACCCCGTCGCAATTGACGCCTTATCGGAAAGAAATGGGCTTTCCCCGGGGAGTTGTGCGCACGGCGGGACCGAAAGGGTTCTGACGGTCGTCATCGGACCCTGCTACGCAGGGTCGTCAGCAGATACGCGCAGAGCAGCGCGGTCAGGGACAACGCCAGCGCGCCGCCCACGGGTTGGGCAACAACGCGCGCGGCGGCGGCCAGATAGCGCTCTCCTCCGAAGGGCCACTGGAGCAGGAACACCTCGCGCAGCCGCAGGGGAAGACCGGCCGCCGACCGCACGGACGGACCCTCCAAGGCCTTTTGTACGAGAGGGACGACGAGGACCGGTACGGCGACCACCGCCGCGAGTCCGGCCGTGGTCGACCGGAAGACACCTGCGGCCAGCACACCGGCCCAGGCGCACCCGACCACCAGCCCGAGCCAACTCGCGCTCAGCGAAAGCCACTCTGCGGGAACCTGAGCGAGCTCCCGTCCGTAGACGAGATAGAGCACTTCGGCGTCGCAGCCCACCGTGAGGAAGGCCAGCAGCAGCGCGGTGGCCCCGGAGACGAGGAGCTTGGCCGTGAGCAGCCCCAGCCGGCGGGGCACGGTGCCGCGGTCCGCCGCCAGGGCGGGGTGGCGGAACTCGTCGCCGAAGGCGAGCGCGCCGAGCAGCCCGGCGCCGAGCGCCGCGGGCGGCAGCGGCAGCCCCTGCGGCCACGCGACGAGCAGGCGCGGCTGCGGGGTGTGGCCGATGCGGGCCAGGAGTACGGCGGTGAGGGCGGACACCACGAGCACGGCGGCCCCGGTGAGGAAGCCCGTGCCGATTCCGGCGGCGCGGCGCAGTTCGTAGCGGAGCGGGCGGAGCGGGCTGGGGGCGGGGCGGACGGAGATGGGGGGTGGCAGAGCGGGCAGTTCGGCGGGGCGGAGGCTCCGGGTCCGGGAATGCGAGCGCGGCGTCTCCTGAGGTCGACGGCCGACCGCAGGCGTGTCTCCGGGACCGGCCGCCGGAGCGGTCTGCGCGGGATGATCCGTGCCGCGGAGGGTGCGAGCGGTGGCGCCGGTGGTGGATACGGGCGCCTTGGGTTGGGCCGTGTTGTCGGCGGCAGACGTCCGCGGTTCTGCGGCTGGGCCTGTGGTCGGACCGGCGTCGGTGGAGGACGGGGCTGCGCTTGTGCCGGCGGGCGGGTGCGCCTTCACGGAGGGGTGCGATCGGTCGGCGGAGGCCTGCTCGTCGACGGACCCTGCCCGGGTGGCCGCGTCCGCCGACTCGGTCTCCCGCGCCTGCCGTTTCTCGGCGGCGCCTTCACGAACACCGCTCCCGGCCGACTCGTCGTCCGGCATGCAGGATGTTCCGTTCTTGAGCGGCGTCCCCCTCGCTGCCGTAGGCGCACTGGCGCCGGGCCGGACGCCGTCTGCCGCCTGCGGCGCCTCGGCTGAAGCTCCGCGCGCACGGCCATGGGCCGCCTCACCGTCCGGCGTCAGCGGCGACCAATCCGACATCCCACAGGCACTGCCGCCGACCCACTCACCATCCGACGTCCGCGGCAACTCACCCGGCTCCCCACAAGCACCGCCGGCCGACTCACCATCCGACGTCCGCGGCAACTCACCTGACACCCCACAGGCACTGCCGTCGGCCGACTCACCGTCCACCGCCTGCGGCGCACCGCGCGCAACCCCGAGGGCATGCCAGTCCGGCACCAGCGGCTCACCGACGGTCCGCGGCACGTCCTCGACGTCCGCTCCCGCGCCAGGGCCCATATCCCCGACCTCGTCCGCGAGTTGGTGTACGAGCACGCCGTGACGGAACGCGGTCTCGCCGACGTCGGCGCAGGTACTGCCGTACACGGAGAGGCGGTTGCCGCCCTCGCGGACGACCTCTACGGAGCGCTGTGCGGTGCGGGCCTCCTTGGTGAGCAGGGCGGCGAGGCGGGCAGGATGCGGGGTGCGGACGGCGACACGGGGGCGCAGCCGGGTACGGGAGAAGTCGGCGGCCTCCTGGTCGGCGACGAGCCTGCCCTGCTCCAGCGTGACGACCCGGTCGGCGGTACGCGCGGCCTCTTTGGGATCGGCCGTGGTCAACAGAACCGTGCCGCCCTGATCGGCGTGCGCGCGGAGCATGCCGTACAGCCAGCGGCTCTCGCGGGCCGAGAGTCCGTCGGCGGGGTCGTCGAGCACGAGCGTGTGCGGGTCGGCGAGCAGGGCGCAGACCAGGCCGAGGCGGCGGTCCATGCCGCGCGAGAGGACGCCGAGGCGTTCGTCGCGCAGGCTGACGAGGCCGACCACCTCGAGGACCTCGTCGGCACGCCGGACCGGTACTCCCGCTGCGGCGCACAGCATGCGGAGGTGGCCGCGGACCGTGCGGGCCGGGTGTCCGGGCACCTCGCCGAGGAGTACCCCGACTTCGCGCGACGGATGGGCGATGCGGTGCAGGGGCCGGCCTCTGAAGTAGGCGATGCCTCGGCCCTGTTGGAGTTGGAGCAGGAGTCTGAGCGCCGTCGTCTTGCCCGCACCCGGCGCTCCGAGGAGCGTGGTGACGCGGCCGGCGTGCGCCTCGAAGGAGAAGTCGTCGACGGCGGGCGGAAGCTCCTTGCGGGGGTTGCTGGTCAGTCCGAAGGCCTGGATCACCTGATGCAAGATAGCGCGCTATGTCCGGTTTTTTGGGCAGCGCAAGGCCCGCTCCACAGACGGCAGTCGGCCCGGTCGGACCCTTGTTCGCTGTTCGCTCCTGGACCCGGTCCGGCGTGGGATTCCGGGCCCCGGCTCACACCTCGGGGCGCAGCATCGGGGGGTTGAGCAGCGTGGCACCGCCGGCGCGGAAGAGCTGTGCCGGGCGGCCGCCCTGGCGCGTGGTCGTACCGCCGGTGGGGACGAGGAATCCCGGTGTGCCCGTCACCTTGCGGTGGAAGTTGCGCGGGTCGAGCGCCACACCCCACACCGCCTCGTAGACGCGGCGCAGCTCGCCGACGGTGAACTCGGTGGGGCAGAACGCGGTGGCCAACGACGAGTACTCGATCTTGGAGCGGGCGCGCTCCACCCCGTCCGCCAGGATCTGCGCGTGATCGAAGGCGAGCGGCGCGACCGGTTCGCCGTCACGGCCGTAGCCGCCCTGCTGCAGCAGCTCCTCGACCGGCGCCCAGCGCGCGTTGCTGGCGTCGCCGCCCGCCCGGGGTGCGGGCAGGTCGGGGGCGAGTGCCAGATGGGCGACGCTGACCACGCGCATCCGGGGATCCCGCTTGGGGTCGCCGTAGGTCGCGAGCTGTTCCAGATGGGCGCCGTTGTCCTGCACAGGGACGGCCGGGTCGTGGACCCGCAGCCCCGTCTCCTCGGCCAGCTCGCGCGCGGCGGCCTGCGCCAGATCCTCGTCGGCCCTGACGAACCCGCCGGGCAGTGCCCAGCGCCCCTGGAAGGGCGGTTCCCCCCTGCGCACCGCCAGCGCGCACAGGGCATGACGGCGCACGGTCAGCACGACCAGGTCCACGGTGACGGCGAAGGGCGGAAAGGCTGACGGGTCGTAGGGCATGCGGCGATCATAGTCGTCTGCTTGACGATAAACACTCCTTTCGCCAGCCGCGCCGGTGGCTGATCCACTTCGGTCCGTTATACGCGTCACCATCCGCACATACGGTCGTGAGGTGCGACGTCGTACCAGGTCACACCCCCAGTTGCAGTCCGTCGGCCGCCTCTTCGACCATGGCGAGCCCGAGCCGGCTGACCCGCACGGAGAACGGGGCGCCCGCCGCCCGAAGCCCCGTCAGGACGATCTCGCCCAGTGGCGCACTGCTCATGGGGCGCAGCGTGACCGTCCCCGCGGGGACGTCGGGGCGGATGCCCGCGAGTGTGGTCAGCAACAGCACTCCGGCGCCCGCCGCCGACGCCGCGGGGCGGCAGGCCGCCGGATGCGGGAGGGGAGCCCTCCCGTCGGTGCGCTGCTCGCCCCCGTACATCTCTGGCAGCCGGTGCGCGAAGGTCTCGGCGGCCGCCAGCACGCCCCGCAGCAGCGAGCCGGCCTCCTTCTCGTATCCGGCGGCGGCCAAGCCCGCGACGGCAGACCGCCGTCTCGTGGACGCGCACGGTACCGCTGCGGTGGCCGAACGGGTTGTGGCCGGCCTCCTGCGCGCCCAGTCCGCGCAGGCCCCAGCCGGAGTCCATGGCCGGGCCGCCGAGCAGGCGGGCCAGCTGTTCCGTCTGCACCTTGTCGAGCAGGCCCGGCGCCTGTTCCCCGCCGCCCAGCAGTCCGCTGTCGAGGAGATGGCCGGCGGCAGCGCCCAGCTGCGGTACGAGGCGTCCGTCCGGTGCGCGGGCAGCCGCCGGTCGGCCGCGGCCCCGGTCGTCGATCCAGAAGTCCCCCCGGAACGCCGCCCGCAGTGCCCCGGCCCACCTCCGCAGTTCGGCGCCGCCCGGTCTGCCGCGGGCGCCGAGCAGGTCGCGCCGAGCAGTGCCGCACGGTGGGCGTGGGCTTGTGTCTCGCAGCGGACGGGCCCGCCGGGCTGCGGGTCGCACAGATACGTGCCGTTGCCCACGGTGTTCCGCAGCCAGGTCAGACAGCGCTCGGCCGCCGGGAGCAGTTCCGTGTCCTGCTCGGGCAGCCCCCAGCGGCGTGCCTCCGCGAGGAGCGCGGGGAAGAGCAGCGTGGCCTCCGTGCCCGTGCAGCCCGGCGGCAGATGCGTGCCCGCGTCCCGTCTCGGCCCGGGGATCATGCCGGACTGCGGTCCCGGACCGGGGAGTTGGGTGCGCGCGAGGGTACGCAGTGTGCCCGCGGCGAGCCGGGTGCCGAGGGGCAGCGTCATACGGGCCGCGGCAAGCGCCTCCGCCGGTGCCAGACCGCAACGCCAGGGCGCCCCGGCGGCCAGGTGTGTGTCGGCGGGATGGGCAGGGTCACGCAGCAGCAGGGCCTGGAGGTCGTCGATGCTCGTCGGCAGCAGTGCCTCGGCGCCGGGGTCGTCGCCGGTCGCCCGCGCGGAAGCGATGGGGCTGGTGGCCGCGCGGCCCACGGCCCGGACCGGCCCCGCGCCGTCCGGCCGTACCCGAAGCTCCACGCTGGCGCTGCCGCCCGGGGGCAGCTCGAGCTCCCAGCGCAGCAGCCCCGCCGAGGCCAGGGCGTCGGCGGGCGGCGGGTCGGCCGTCACCGCTGAGCTCCCTCCCGCGCGGGACCAGCGCAGGCCGGAGTCGTGGACGCTGGCGGGCAGTTCGGGCCCGGTCTGCCGGCCGGCCAGGCGATGGCCCCTGACTCGCAGACGGAGCGGAGGGTGGGCCGTGGTCTGCCGACCAGACAGGAGCTCGGCTCCGGTCCGCCGACGGCAGGCACCAGTCCTGGCCGGCCGGCGGGGCACCGCGCCAGGCATCGGCCGGGAGCCCGGCACCGAGCCCGTCCGCGCCGCCCGCTGCGGGCGGCAGGCCGACGCCCGGCCTGGACGACGGCGCGGGACCACCTGCCGTGGAGCGATCGTCGGCGGCGGAGAAGGGCGGAGTCGGCTGTTGCATGGGATGGCTTCCTCTGCGCTCTGTGCGCCTCGAGCGGGTGCGGCGCCGGGTGGGCGGATCCGGAGGGAACGGGCGGTGCGGCGGCACGGCCCGTCCAGGCGTTCCGCCACTCAGGTGAACGGAGCGGGGCTCCTCCTGGTCACGCCCGCGCCGACGTAACCCGGTCGTATGGCCGCCGTGTCCACCCAACTCGTAGCGCGGCTCGACCCCGAGGCTCGTTGGGGAGCCGGGGCCTCGGCCTTCTGCGCCCCGCCGGTGGGGCCCCACCTTGCTGATGCCGGCCCCCAAGTGCCGCCCGCTCATGGCTCCGCGACAGTCGAATCGATGGCTCACACGCCCCCCTCGCCGCCCGTGCTTCCCGGATGCACGCCCCCCGGGCTGCCGCCCCGTCGTCGCGCCGCGCCCTTCCGAGCAGCGGGCGGTCGCGTACCGGCCTCCCCCGCGGCACCGGGATGCGCGCTGTTCGCCGGTGTCCGCGGACGGGGAACGTCCGACCCCGACTCCGGGCCTCCGGCCCTCGCCCGGCGACGGCTGGCGGCCGTACGGGCAGGACGTGTACGGCGACGACGTGCAGCCGTGTCCGACAGGGGAGTGGGCGCCGCGGCCTCGTCCGCTACGGGCGTGTCAGCAGCCCTCGGACCATCAACACGCGCGCGCTCCCGGCCCGTGCGTTCCGTGCGCAGGCAGCGGCGGATCGACTCCGGGTCCAGGCCCTCGTTGCAGGCCTGGTGCAGGAGACGGGCGAAGAGGTAGTCGGGGTCCGCGCCCAGTGCCATGGCGAGGGCTTCCCTGGCCTCCAGTCCGTCGCCGGTGGACCAGGCGACCCAGCCGGCCAGGGTGAGGGGAGCCGCGGCGTGCTCGCCGTACGCTCCGACGCAGCGACGGGCCAGTGCCCGCCAGAGGCGGAGGGCAGGGCCGGCCTCATCGCCCTCCATCCACTCGGCCGCACGGTCGCGGGTCGTGCGGTCCTGCAGGCCGAGGACCAGGGTTGCGGCTTCGTCGTGAGCGAGCAGTTCGTCGTCCCGGAGGTCCGCGAGGAGAGTGCCGGACACGGACGCGGCCTCAGCCAGCCGCTTCATGATCCGCGCCGCGAGTTCCAGCGTCTCCTCGGCCACTTCGGCCCGGCTCGCGTCGTCGAGGATCCTGGGGACCAGGGCCATGCCGGCGGTATCCAGGGCAATCTCCTGCTCCAGGGCTGCCGCGGTCTCCCAGGGCAGGAGCCTGGCCCGCAACTCGCGCAGTGTGCCCCGCACCTGGAGTCCGGCGTAGGTGGCCGCGGCGGCCAGCACCGACGTACCGGGAAGGCCCATCTGCACTCCCTCGGCCGGACAGCATCCCTCGTTCTCACAGCAGTACGACCAGAACCGGCCGTCCGAGATGCACAGTGCCTCGATCACCGGCACGTCGAGGAGGCCGCACTCGACGCGCAGCTTCTGGACCAGCGGACGCAGCCGTTCCATGACCTGGCGGCCCGACTCGCCCTTCGCCGGTTCCTGGCACAGGTAGGCGACCATCTGCTCGGGCCGGGCTCCTCGGCGCTCGCTGCCCGTCACCAGTCCATGGGTCAGCTGCCGGGAGGCGGACGCCCAGTCGTCCGCGCTCGTGGGAATGCCGAGCCGGGCCCGGCCGCCGAAGCGGCCACGTCCGTCCCTGTCGTGCAGGGCGACCAGCACGATGCTGTCCTCGGGGCGGTAGCCGAGCAGATACGGCAGGGCGTCGGCCAGTTCGGCCGGGGTACGCAGGGTGACCTGATGGGTGGTGCCGTGCTCTTCGTACGCGGTCGGGTCGAGCGGCTTCTCGCGGCCGGTGGTGCCGCCCCCTCCTGCGGTATCGCCGTTATCAGGGGATCCAGTCGTTTCGCTGTGATTCGTCATGCGCAGACGATCTCGCGGATCACGAAGTTCCGCTTTGGCCTGTGGATAAGTCCGACCAGGAACACGACAACTCGGTGCGCGGAGCGGACTGTTTTCCACAGCACGCCCACATCGCACACAATCCACACGCGCAAAATCGCACGTCAGGAGCCCTTCTCGACCCCGCGACTCGTAAACGCCGACAGGACGCAGCCCTCTCCCGCCCCGCCAGAGTCAACCAGCATGGCCACACCCGCAGATGGGAAGGTCAGCCTGCGGCAGCGAGGACCAACGGAAGAACCCCTTCGCTGCCTGCCTGGCGGAGCAGGCGGGCGGCGACGGCGAGGGTCCAGCCGGAGTCGGTGTAGTCGTCCACGAGCAGGACGGGACCTGGAGAGCGGGCCAGCGCACCAGCCAGGTCCTCGGAGACGGTGAAGGTGCCGGACAGCGTCCTGAGGCGTTGGGCGGAGTTGCTGCGGCGTGCCGCGTGCGCGCCGTCCGGCCCGGTGTGCGTCAGGGTGCCCAGGAAGGGGAGGCGGCCGATGGCCGCGATTCCCTCGGCGAGGGAAGCGACCAGCTGGGGGCGGGCCAGGGACGGTACGGCGACGACGCCTACCGGCCGGGCCGAGGCGTCCGGGGCGTTCGGTGCCCAGCCGCCCGGAGAGCGCGCCCAGTCGGCCAGGACCGTCACCGCGGCCCGCAGGACATCGTCGGGGACCGGCCCGTCGGGCGCGTTCTCCGCCAGCAGGGGGCGCAGCCGGTTGCCCCAGCCGATGTCCGACAGCCGCCCCAGGGCACGCCCGGTGGAGGACTGCTGATTGGCCGGGATACGGCCCTTGAGGTCGATGCCCAGTGCCGGCATCCCCGTCGGCCACATCCGGCGCGGCTCAACTTCCACTCCCGGGCGATCCAGTTCCTTCACCGCCCCCGTCAACGCCTCCGCCGAGACCGAGGAATCGGCCCAAGCTCCCGCGCAGTTGTCACAACGGCCGCACGGGGCCGCCCCCTCGTCATCCAGCTGCCGGCGCAGGAACTCCATCCGGCACTGGGACGTGCTCACGTAATCACGCATGGCCTGCTGCTCGGCCGCCCGCTGCTTGGCCACCCACGCATACCGTTCGGCGTCGTAGACCCAAGACTCACCGGTGGAAATCCAGCCGCCCTTGACCCGCTTGACCGCGCCGTCCACGTCGAGCACCTTGAGCATGGTCTCCAGCCGAGTGCGCCGGAGATCCACCGCCGCCTCCAGGGCCGGCACGGACAGCGGTCGTCCCGCATCGGCGAGAGCGAAGAGGGTCTGGCGGACCTGCGCCTCGGGCGGGAAGGCGGTATCGGCGAAGTAGCGCCAGATGGCCTCATCCTCCTTGCCCGGCAGCAGCAGCACATCGGCGTGCTCGACACCGCGGCCTGCACGCCCCACCTGCTGGTAGTAGGCGATCGGCGAGGACGGCGAGCCGAGATGGACCACGAAGCCCAGGTCCGGCTTGTCGTAGCCCATGCCCAGAGCCGACGTCGCGACCAGCGCCTTGACCCGGTTCTCCTGCAGGTCCACCTCGGCCTGCAGCCGGTCGGCGTTCTCGGTCTTTCCGGTGTACGAGGCCACCTTGAAGCCACGCTGCCGCAGGAAGGCGGTGGCCTCCTCGGCCGCCGCGACCGTGAGCGCGTAGATGATCCCGGAGCCCGGCAACTCGTCCAGGTGCTCGGCAAGCCACGCCAGGCGGTGCGCGGCATCCGGCAGCCGCACCACACCCAGCCGCAGGCTCTCCCGCTCCAGCGGACCGCGCAGCACCAGGGCCTCACCGGCCCCAGTCCCCAGCTGCTCGGCCACATCCGCCGTCACGCGCGCGTTGGCGGTCGCGGTGGTGGCCAGTACCGGCACTCCGACGGGCAGCTCAGTCAGCATCGCCCGCAACCGGCGGTAGTCGGGACGGAAGTCATGCCCCCAGTCGGAGATGCAGTGCGCCTCATCAACCACCAGCAGACCGGTCGTGGCCGCCAGCTTGGGCAGCACCTGCTCCCGAAAATCCACGGAATTGAGGCGCTCCGGACTTACGAGGAGAACGTCAGTCTCGCCACGCTCGACCTCCCCGTAGATGGCGTCCCACTCCTCCGGGTTGGCCGAATTGATCGTGCGCGCCTGAATACCGGCCCGCGCCGCCGACTCGACCTGGTTACGCATCAGCGCCAGCAGCGGCGAAATGATCACCGTGGGACCCGAGCCACGCCGACGCAACAGAGCGGTGGCCACGAAGTACACCGCCGACTTGCCCCACCCGGTCCGCTGCACCACCAGCGCCCGCCGGCGCTCCCCCACCAGAGCCGCCACCGCCTGCCACTGATCCTCCCGCAACCGCGCCGACCCCCCAGGGTCACCGACCAGCTCAGCGAGGATGGCGTCAGCTTCAGCGCGGAACTCCAGATGGTCCATGCCCCCATGCAACCCGATGGCACTGACAATCGGCGAATCGATCCAGCGTGACAAAGAGCCCACAAAGGGTGCACCTGCCACGCACCGACCGAGGACTGCCGGGCGGAGCGCTCCCCCCCACCCAGCCCCCATCAGCACGTTCGCGCAGGTCAGGTCTCCACCTCCGCCTGGAACCTCCTCCCCGTGGTGGACAAGGCGCACCGGATGGCCTGGCTCGTCGGCCACCTCGACGAGCTGCCGGGCTCCGGGATCATCTACACGCTCACCGTGACCGCCACCGAGGAGGTCACCGCCTTCCTGCGGCACCCCGGGCACACGGTGGCCTCCTGCACGGGCAAGACGGAGAACGCCGACCGGCAGCACGCCGAGGTGCTCCTCCTTCCCGGCAAGGAGGACGAGGCGATCTGGCAGTGCTTCGCCTCACCGGCCTTCCCACCGGAGGAGCTGGTGCGCCGCACACTCGACGTCCTCGCCCGCGCGGACCGGCCGATGTCGCTCCCCGCCCTGGAGCCGCTGGTGGAACTGCGCCACTCCCGCCCGGAGACCAGGTTCAAGGTCCTCGACGTGGACGGGGCGGTCAGGCGGGTCAAGGGCGGCTGAATCGGGACCGGGCAGCCATGGTCGTACGACACGGAGCGAGGCCGTCACCCCGTGCGTCGCAGGTTGACGCACGGGGCAGGGATATAAAACGCGCACCACCAGATATCGGTCGGTGACCCCAATTGCTCGTTGCCGCATCCAAGTTCGACAGGAAGAATTGAAGTCCGCTCCCCGCACAGCCCGTCCGTGGTCCGGAAGGGCTCCGCTGCGGTGCGCGCTCCCCCGAATCCGACCTCGCCCGCAGTGTGGGCGCGTAGCCGAAGGGAGGACTGTGACCTTCGGATTCGCTCCGTCCCCCGCGGAACCCATGTCGTCGTCCGCCGGCCTGACTGCCGCGTCCGCCAACCCTCTGACCCGCATGCTCGAACCCGCCGAGTGGGCCGCCGCCGGAATCCCGCTGCTGCGCAATCCGCGGGAGGTCGTCAGCGGACTGCACTCGCGCCATCGGCCGCGTCCCGCGACGGCGATCGTCGCCGTGCTCGACCCGGAGGAACGGCTGCTGGCGAGCGCCTCGTTCATCCGCCGTCAGGCCCCCGCCGACGGCTGGATGTTCCGTAACTCACTGCTCTCCCAGCTGCGCCGGGTCATCCCGCACGACCTGCGGCGCCGCACCCCGGTCCGCACCGCCGTACTGCTCTACTGCCGTGAGGGCGACGCGCGTTGGACGGAGGAGGACGGTGCGTGGATGTGGGGGCTGCGCGATGCCTGCACCCTGCACGGCCTGCGCTGCGGGGCGTACATCACTCTGACCCGTGACGGCTGGCAGGTCCTCGGCGAAGGCCGCGGCGGGCGCCGCCCCAACGTCAACTCGTCACCGGAGCCCTTCGCCACCTCCGAGGCACCGCCCCCGCTGCCGCGCACCGGTGGCGCCGCCTCGGAGGTCCTGCGCCGCGCGGCGGCTCGCTGAGGGCACCGACGAGCACTCCGTCGGCAGGGCGATTCCGCGTGCTGGCCGATGCCTACGAAGGCCAGGGTGATCCGCGTGCCGGGCGGCTGCCCGTAGCGGGCACGGACGACTGACGCGGTGGACAATCCGTTCCGGCCAGACTCGGCCGCGTGCACGCCGAACCGCCGGCTCTCGCAGTACACACGCCGTGACGTCCACCCGCACGGCACAGAGGCGCCGCGAACCGGGCAGGGACGTGCGCACACTGAGCTCCTCGCCCATCCGCGCACGCCGCCCCCCACCGTGCAGGTGTCGCCGCAGCGACGCCTTGCCCTCCCGGACGAACCGGAAACGGCTCAGACGCCCGCGCCCAGCACCGAGTTGATCTGCTGCGGGTCACCGCAGACGATCAGCAGGGCGTCGGCCCGGCCGATGGCCAGGGGCAGAGTCGTGGCGGCAGCGGAGTCGGAACCGCCGTTGACGGCGACCACGACCACGGGGCGCGAGGCGGCACGGCCCGCGACGGCAGCGTCCGCGTAGAACACGTCGTCGCGCGCGTCGTGCTGCGCCCAGTAGGAGGCGTCGCCGAAGGACAGTTCGTGGGCGGCCCACGGATGCTGCTCGCCGGTGGTGATCACCAGCACGTCGCCGGGCGCACGGCCCGACTCCAACAGCAGGTCGACGGCTTCCTCGGCGGCGTCCAGCGCACCCTCGGCCGAGGCCGGGATCAGCTGGATCTGCGGGGCCGCCGACGCCGGAGCGGGGGCGGCTGGAGCGGCCGGACCCGACGGTCCGGGCTTGGCCACGGCCGCGTCACGCGGCGTACGTTGCACCGGCGGCGTGGGCCGTAGGGGCCCGGGGCGGCCGGGGCGCGGCGGAGCCACAGGGCGGGGGCCGGGTACGGGGCGGGGGGTCGGCGCGGTGCGGCCGCTGGCCGGGGTGGCGCGGGGACCCTGGGCACTCTCGTGAATCTGAGGCTCCTCGGGAATGAGAGGCATGAACTGATGTCTATCAAACGCCGGTGCGGCTCGCGTCGGCGGGTGGTACATGAGTGCGATCGGAACCGTCAGAAGTCGAAGCCGAGCTGGCCCTGGATCTCCGGAACGCTTCCTTCCGCCCAGCTGCGGACCTTCTTGAGATGCCGCCACTGAGGCAGCGCATCAAGATACGCCCACGACAACCGGTGATACGGGGTGGGGCCCCGCTCCTCCAGTGCGGCCTTGTGCACGGGTGATGGATACCCGGCGTTGTCCGCAAAACCGAAGTCTGCATGGTCGATACCCAGTTCGGCCATCATTTTGTCGCGCTGAACCTTGGCGATCACCGAAGCCGCCGCGACCGCCACGCACGACTGGTCACCCTTGATGACCGTACGGACCCTCCACGGCGCCCCGAGATAGTCGTGCTTCCCGTCGAGGATCACAGCTTCGGGGCGGACCGGCAGGGCCTCCAGGGCACGCACCGCCGCGAGTCGAAGGGCGGCCGTCATCCCCCGGTCGTCGATCTCCTCCGGAGAGGCGTGGCCGAGGGCGTACGACGTCACCCACTTCAGCAGTTTCTCGGAGAGCTCGTTGCGACGCTTGACGGTGAGCAGCTTGGAGTCGGTGAGGCCTTCGGGGGGCCGACGCAGTCCGGTGATCGCCGCGCAGACGGTGACGGGGCCGGCCCAAGCACCGCGCCCCACCTCGTCGACACCGGCAATGATCTTCGCTCCGGTCGTGGCGCGGAGGGAGCGCTCGACGGTGTGAGTTGGTGGTTCGTACGACATGGCGCCCTTAGCCTACGCCGCCCGGATCACCCGGCGACACCCCCGTTTCCCCAAGCGCCGCAACGGCGGCGACAGCCGTCGGTCATCCGCCGCTCGGCCTGAGCAGCGGTAGCATCAGCCGCTCGATCATTTCCTCGAGGTCCTGATCGCTCCATTCACTTCCGCACATCTTCGATCGGTACATCATCATCGCGGGTATGGCATCGAAGACATAGCTGTCCGCGGCGTCGGACCGCACCTCTCCCCGTTCGATTCCACGGGAGATGACCTCCGCGAGCAGCCTGACGGTGGGCTCCACGACTCCGCCGAAGATGACCCCCCGGAAGCGCTCGGCCTGAGTCTGATCGCATTCGTGAATCACTGAACGCAGCGCGAAGCCGGGGCGCGAGAACATCGCATCACGCGCCTGCCGGCACAACGCCAGCAGATCCTCGCGCACGCTCCCCAGGTCGGGAGCCACGTCGAAGCTGGGCAGTCCGGCCTGCAGCGCGTCCGCGACGAGGTCCTCCTTGGACGGCCAGCGACGGTAGACGGCAGCCTTGCCGGTCTGGGCGCCGGCGGCGACGCCTTCCATCGTGAGGCCGTTCCAGCCGACCGTGCTGAGCTGCTCCAGCGCGGCATCGAGGATCGCACGTTCGAGTACAGCGCCACGCCTGCGGAGGGAGGCCGGACGAGTGGGGGCAGCCGTCCAGCGCGAGGTAACCATCTGAGCATCTCCAGCAAGCAGGGGAAGCGGGGATTCCGGGGACATGGGGGACAGCGCGCGACGACAACGGGGGCTACGCCGCGCGGCAACAAGTTATGTGAACGCTTGCGTTCACTACAGAGGACTCACTACCGTTGACGCGACAGTGAACGCGAGCGTTCACTAACGCACTTGTGGGGAACCCATAGTGACAACCTCTCAGTTGATCAAGGAAGAAAAGCCAGGTGCGGCCCGCCGGGAGGGACATCCCGGCATAGCGCTCACCGTTATCGCGGCCTGCCAACTCATGGTGGTACTCGACGCGACGGTTCCATCGCGTGTTTCACCGTCCCTGTCATCCTCATCGTCACCATCATCGTCCGTGTGAAACAAGCGGGGGTCGACCACGCCCTCGACCAGCATGTCAGGCAGCGGCGGCTCTTTCGATGGTTCGGGCACCGGAACGGCCGGAATCGCCAGAAACCCCGCCAGGGTCTGCACCATGCGCTCCCAGGTGCCGTCCGCCTTCCAGCGGGTCCAGCGGCCCATGAGGGACTTGCCCACTCCATGATTCAGACGGGAAGCGGCCTCGTTCCACGTCTTCGCCGTCCGCGCTTTCCACAGAATCGCTTCGACGGCGTCACGGGCCGGGAGGTCGGTGGACTTCCCCGATCCTCTGCCGGTCTTCGTGACAAGCGGCTGGATGACCACTCATGCCGCATCGGGGACCTCGACGAGAAGATGGTCGTGGTCGATCCGGATGCGTCGCGGACCTCGGCCCGGCCGTCCAGGACGGTGGTCTTACCGGCAGCGACGTCGTCGGGGTGCAGGACGGGGCCGAGTTCGGAGGGAACGGGCGGGTGGTTGAGGAACTCGGCGACGAGTTCCACTTTGCTCTGGATGCCGCTGGCAGGGTCGGTGGTGTTCAGCCGCGTGTAGGTGTGCTCGGAGTTCTGGTGGGCCAGTTCTACCGTGAAGCCCGCGGCTTCATAGGCGCGGCGATGACGCGCTCGGTGGCCGCGGGTATTTCGGCGGTGGCCCGGTTGATCGGGGCGAAGAGGTCGACGTCGTCGCTGATCCGGCTGACGATCTGGTGCGCCTGGACGGCGTAGCCGAAGTCGTCGGCGAGCGCGTCGAGCCCGATGCGGATGAGTCGGCGTGCAGCTCGTCCACTACGCCGCAGCCGCCCTCGGCACAAGCTCGGGAAACCGAGCCGAGGCCGTCCGACAACTACCGTTCGCGCGTCCACCGCGACCGGCTGGCGATCTGAGTTCGCAGGAGAAGGGCGCTGGCGGGCACAGCTCCGTGCACCCACAGTCATGGCGACCGTGAGACCGGTACCTACTGTTCCAGGGACCCACACAGTCGCTGGAAGAAGAGGGGCCCATGCAGTTCGGTATTTTCACGATCGGGGACGTGACGCCCGATCCGACCAATGGCCGTACTCCGTCGGAGCACGAACGCATCAAGGCGATGGTCGCCATTGCGCTGAAGACCGAGGAGGTTGGCCTGGACGTCTTCGCGACCGGCGAGCACCACAACCCGCCCTTCGTACCGTCGTCCCCGACCACGATGCTCGGCTACATCGCCGCCCGTACCAAGAAGCTGATCCTTTCCACCGCCACGACATTGATCACCACCAATGACCCGGTGAAAATCGCAGAGGACTATGCGATGCTCCAGCACCTGGCCGAGGGCCGGGTCGACCTGATGATGGGACGCGGCAACACCGGCCCGGTGTACCCGTGGTTCGGTCAGGACATCCGACAGGGCATCAACCTCGCCAAGGAGAACTACTCCCTGCTGTACCGCCTGTGGCGCGAGGACGTCGTCAACTGGGAGGGCAAGTTCCGTACGCCCCTGCAGGGGTTCACCTCCACGCCCCGCCCGCTCGACGGCGTACCGCCCTTCGTCTGGCACGGCTCCATCCGGTCCCCGGAGATCGCCGAACAGGCGGCCTTCTACGGCGATGGCTTCTTCCACAACAACATTTTCTGGCCGGCCGAGCACACGAGGCGAATGGTCCAGCTGTACCGGCGGCGGTACGCCTACCACGGTCACGGCCGGCCCGAGGAGGCCATCGTCGGTCTCGGCGGGCAGGTGTTCATGCGGAAGAACTCCCAGGACGCGGTGCGGGAGTTCCGCCCCTACTTCGACAACGCGCCCGTCTACGGGCACGGGCCCTCGCTGGAGGAGTTCACCGAGCAGACTCCGCTGACGGTGGGCTCTCCTCAGCAGGTCATCGAGCGGACGCTGTCCTTCCGCGAGACCGTCGGTGACTACCAGCGGCAGTTGTTCCTGATGGACCACGCCGGCCTGCCCCTGAAGACCGTCCTGGAGCAGATCGACATCCTCGGCGAAGAGGTGGTGCCCGTGCTGCGGAAGGAGTTCGCGATCGGCCGCCCGGCCGATGTGCCGGACGCTCCTACGCACGAGTCGCTGCGAGCCGTTCGGGAGGTGTCCGCCGCATGAAGCTCGTCGCCGTGTCCGCGGGTCTGAGCACCCCGTCCTCCACACGCCTGCTCGCCGACCGTCTCGCCGAGTCGGCCCGCGGCGAACTCGCCGCTCACGACCAGGAAGTGGAGACGGAGGTCATCGAGCTGCGGGAACTGGCCGTCGCCGTCGCCAACAACCTCGTGACCGGATTCCCGTCGCCCCAACTGGCCACCGCGATCGACGCGGTGACAGGCGCCCACGGCCTGATCGCCGTGACCCCCGTGTTCACCGCCTCCTACAGCGGGCTGTTCAAGTCCTTCTTCGACCTGATCGACCCGGATGCCCTCACCGGCAAGCCGGTCCTCGTCGCGGCTACCGGAGGCACAGCCCGCCACTCCCTTGTCCTGGAACACGCCCTGCGCCCGCTGTTCGCCTACCTGCACGCCGCCGTCGTCCCCACCGCGGTGTACGCGGCGTCCGAGGACTGGGGATCCGGCGGCGACGAGTACACCGAGGGCCTGCCCGCGCGCATACGGCGGGCAGGCGGTGAGCTTGCCGCCCTCATGGCCGTCCGCGCGGTGGCGCAGGAGCCGGGGGAGGACGACATCACCGCACTCGAACGGCAGCTCTCCGACCTGCGCTTCGACTGAGCCGACCGCGTGCGGGCCACAAAGCGAGCACGTCGTCGCGCAGTATCTCTCAACAGTGATCCGGTCGCGTTCCGGTCCGGGCTCGCCACGGCAGGTTCTGCCCTGCCGACTTCTCGGGCCGGGCTGCCCGGCTCCCACCAAGAAGGTACCCATGTCCCAGTCACCCGAGCTCCGGACCCCACGCCTGCCTGCCACGGGAAAGACCTCGCACGGTTTTCCAGCGTCGCCGACGGGACCACGGTCACCCACGAGGTGGTGGCGCACGTCATTGTCGCGGACGGATCGCCGGTATCACTGCCCGCCGAGCTGCGCTATGACAGGACAGGCCCTTACGCCGTGTGCCTCTGCCTCGTAGCAACGTCGACCGGCACGGTCGACCGGGTGTTCGCCCGCAAGCCTCCTGATGGAGGGATTGAGTCGACCGGCGGGTGTCGGAGACGTCCTGGTGATACCCGGCACCGCTGCCATCGGCACTCGGTGCGCACAGTGGTCAGTCCACTGCAGGGCCGCCCTGGACATCGCGGCTTCGGCGGTCACCCCGCTCTTGGAGCAGACCGACAGGGTCGTGCCACCGGGCACCGAGGCGTTCCACATCAACCTGGACCACGTCGTGGCCGAACTCATGGCGCGTAGCGAGTGACCCGGCCGCCCGCGCTGGGTGGACTTCGACCGGGTGGCAATCTTCCGGGCGTTGATCAACAGCGGGCGGGGATCAAGCGGCATCGCTGGTCATCACGCTCATTTGGCGGCAGGGAACCTATGCTTTGGTGATCGGAGATTCCAGGACCGACCACGTGCATGCCTGCCATTCACTGGGGGACATGCCGTAGGCGTCGCGGAACACCCGGCTGAAATGCGACGGGCTGATGAAACCCAGCCGATGTGCCACAGCGGCCACGGTCAGCCTTTGGTTCGACGTCCGGCCCAGCTCTTGCCGACTGAGGCTGAGCCTCCGCTGCCGCACCCACTGGCCCACCGTCGTGCCTTCGTTCTGGAAGAGCTTGTGCAGGTAACGGACGGAAATATGGTGCGCGAGCGCAATCGATTTGGGTGACAGGTCGGGATCCGTCAGGTGCGCTTCGATGAAATCCGTGATCCGTGTCAGCATCTCGTTGCCGACGTTCGATGCGTCGGAAGTCTCCGGTCCGCTATCCTCTGCGAGGAGTTCCATGACGAGTACATTGACGAGGTCAAGGGCGCTGCAGGTGAGCCGGTCGCCGATCCTCGACCTGCGGAACTGCGCCCCGGCGGCGAGTGTGAACAGGAAAGCCGACACCATCGCGCCCACGCCTTCACCGCCCCGTACGGGCACACCCACGATACGGCGCAGGTCTGACTCCGAAACTCCCAGGTGGTGCCTGGATATGCGGAAGACCGTCATTTTGCAGTCATCGCCGAGGCGCAGGAAATGAAGCCGATCCGGGTCGCAGAAGACCAAGTCGCCCGGCTCCAGGAAAACGTCCGATCCGTGGCGGGGGATCGCAGCAGATCCGCGTATCTGGATTCCCAGATGAAGGAATTCAGAATCTCCCTTCTCGTGGATGTGGCTGGAATCATGGAGCGGATGGAGGGTCAGTATTTGGGCGTTGGTGTTTGAAATAGGAGAGATCGCCGACTCGGCCATGAGAGCTCCAACCGTGCTGTAGTCCGTTGTGTGAGGTGCCCGTTACACATTGGCCGCGGGTTCGTTCAGGCGTGCAGCCTCGCGTGTCCTTCCCAGGCTCTGGGGTGGCCCCTACAGGTCAGGGATTCCGCTGTCCCTGCACCGCTGAGCAGAATGTAGAAGGATTCAGTCCGCATTCGCTGACGGTCAGTGCACCGGCTTTTGTCCTACGGCGAACCGGCTGACGCAGGCTGTGTGTGGAACCGGGCGGTGGGGAGATGGCCCGCCCGCATTCAGGGCGACGGTCGACGGGGCCTGTCGGTGTCGGCGGCTCTCTGTTCCGGCAGGCCCGCTGCCTTCAGAGCGTCCGGGAACGCCGAGCGGGACGTGATGCCGAGCTTGGGGAAGATCTTGTAGAGAGGGGCGCCGACCGTGCGGTGGGACAGTCGGAGGCGTTCGCCGATCTTCTTGTTGGTCAGGCCCTGCGCGGCCAATGTGGCGATCTGCGTGGTCGGCACGTCGGCGGCGCGCAGCTCGGCGGGGTACGCCTCGCCCTCGTCGCGCAGGACGTCCGCCCCAGCGATGACGACCAACACCTGTGGCAGCAGCCCTGCCAGTTCATCCAGGCCCGCCCGCAGCGGCGAGGCGGTGATCGGCGCGCGCTCGGCCTGATCAGTGGTGTAGTGGTCCGAGAACCACTTCATCCCATCGCGTCTGAGGAAGTAGCCTCTCGCGAACCGCTCGGTAGGAGACGGTGTCGAAGTTCGCGTCGGTGACGGGATGGAACAGCAGCTGCGCTGCGCGCTCGGGGCCCTTGCGCTGCTTGGCCAGGAGAGTGGTGGCCGCGGCCATGTTGCCGCCGACCGAGTCACCGGCCACCGCTACGGGCCGGGTCGAGCCCGTGCGTGGCTCCCCGACTCGGCCGTCAGCCCAACTGCGTGTCCAGCCACTGCAGGACCTCCGGGGTCACCAGGCACCGCCTCCTTTCCACGACGTGGTTCGTTGCCTGCTATTCCTGTCCGTCCGGCATGCGGCTCAGGCCCGGCATCGGGATCACTTCGCTGCCTTCTGGGACAACGGGTCCCGAGGACGTGTCAAAGGCATGGGTGACCTCTGGCCGGGTGCCAGGGACGAGGAGACCGCGTGCCCGTTCCTCGTAGCGGCGGTCGGCGAGCGTGAGTCTGTTGCTGTGCTGGGCGAGGTGCTCGGACCAGGAGGCGAGGAGGTAGTTCTCGATGAAGTGCCCAGGATCCTGTCCGTCTTGGTACAGGCCCCAGGTGAGGGCTCCGGTGCGCCGCCGGGAACGGGCGACGTGCTCCATGCAGTCACTGAAAGCGGTTCCGTTTCCCGGGGCGACGCGGTAGGAAACGGTGACCAGCACCGGGCCGGCGGCCGGCCCCGGCTCGAAGACCAGGGGCGGAACCGGCCAGTGTTCGGAAGGGGTCGGGTCGACGTCCTCCGCCCCGTGCAACGGCCAGCGCCGCAGGCTGAGGGCACTGACCAGCAGCAACGCACTCCCGGCAAGGAGGGGGAAGGCAAGTCCCAACCGGTCGGCGAGGGCGCCCCACAATGGCGCCGCCAGCGCCTGGCCGCCCTGGAAGACGAGGAGATAGACGGCAAGGCCCCGGGCCCTGACCCAGCCCGGGAGCCGCGTCTGCATGGCCGCGTTGAGGGTGGACAGGACCCCGATCCATGCCAGGCCCGCGAACAGCAGCGCCGGCGCCACCAGCCACGGGTTCCGTACGGTGGCCAGCACCGCGAGGACACTCGCGAACACCAGGGCACCGCTGCCGAGAGTGCCGTTGGCGCCGAGCACCCGGTTGCTGTGGGGCAGGACGAAGGCGCCCGCTACCGCTCCGACGCCGACCGCGCCCAGGAGCAGCCCGTAGCCGCCCGGGCCCAGGTGCAGCGAGCGGCTCGCGACGAGCGGCAGCAACGCCCAGAGGGCAGCGCCACCGGGGATGAACAAGACCATGCGCAGGAGGACCCGGCGGATGCCCGGTGCGTGCCGCACGTAACGACGGCCTGCGTCGAGGGCGGTCAGCAGCTTCTCACCGCTGGGGCGGGGGACGACCGTCCGGGGGCGCCGCCAGAGCAACAGGACGGCGGCGATGCCGAGGTAGGAGGCGGCGTTGAAGGCGAAAACCCACCCCGCGCCCGCCGCCGCCACGACCACTCCGCCCATGGCCGGCCCGAGGGCGCGGGCGAGGTTCATGTTCACGCCGCCGAGCGCGGCAGCCTGTCCGAGCTGGCGGCGCTCCACCAGCTCCGGCTGGATCGCCTGCCAGGCCGGGCCCATCAAGGCGCTACCGCAGCCCAGGAGGAAGGTGAGGACGAGCAGCAGCACCGGAGTGAGCGCGTCCGAGAACGCCAGCGCGGTCAGCGCGCCGGAGACCGCGAGCATGGCCAGCTGCGCGGCCAGGAGCACGCCGCGACGGTCGTAGCGGTCGGCGACCACGCCCGAGGGCAGAGCCAGGAGCACGACCGGCAGGCTGGAGGCCGTCTGGACGAGCGTCACCAGTGCCCCGTCGTGCCCGATCAGGAGCCACTGGGCGCCCACCATCTGCATCCAGCTGCCGATGTTGGAGACCAACTGGGCGATCCACAGGGCCCGGAAGGCGCGCGCCGCGAGCGGCGCCCATGCCGAATCCGGCTTTGGGGGCTGTGCCGGTGTGGAGGGCAGTGCGGTGCTCATGCTGGTCCATGGAGGGTGAGTGCGAACACGTTGACTCCGGCAGGCGTCGCGAATGTCAGGTCGGCTGTTGTCGTGGCCGAACCAGGACCGGCCTACCGGCGGCTGTTGTCCCTCGGCGCACCGGTTCTGTTCCGTCGGTGCAGTGCCAAGCGGTGGGCCGGTGTGTCGTTCAGGTCCGCGGCCGGACCCAGGTTGCATCGGTGGCCGAGAGACGATGGGTGGTCACGGAGGTGACCGCGAGCAGCACCAGCGTCAGGACCAGGGTGAGGACGAGATGGCCGTGCAGGAGGAGTTGGGCTCCGACGAGGGCGCCGAGGAACATGGCGAGCACGGAGAGGATCCGGCGGCCGGGGCGCGGCGCCTCGCCGCCGGCCGGGGTGGAGTCCGCGGCCAGGCCCGTCAGGGTGAGGGTCAGGACGGTCGTGGTGAGGTCGGGGACGGCGAGGCGGCGGGCGACCGAGTTCTGCAGGCCCATGGCGAGCCCCAGGAACACGATCAGGGTGTACTGGACGCCGGTCGTGACCCGGCCGTGCGATGCGGCGGCGACCGCCACGGTGATCGCGACCAGGATCGTCTGCACGGCCGTCGCCGTGCGCAGCAGGTGCCCGCGGTGCGTGGCGAACCGAGTGCCGAGCCTGCCCCCTGCGAGTGCGCCGAGGAGGAATGCGGCCATCGAGACGACGGAGGCGAGCGCGGAGAGGCTCTCGTCGCCGGCCAGGGCGAACCCGAGGAAGACCACGTTGCCGGTCATGTTGGCGACGAAGACGTGCCCGAGCGCCAGATAGCTCACGGCGTCGACCAGCCCGGTGACCACCGTCAGGATCAGCATCAGGGGAGGCAGCGGGCCGTGACGTTCCTCTCCCCGGGGTACCAGCGTGCGGGCCGCGTCACTCAGCAGCCTGCGCATACCGCGCCCCTTCCGTCGCGGTGGCCGGCCGGTGCAGCACCACGCGGGTGAGCAACCCGCTCGCCGGGCCCATGACGATCGCGGCGACGGCGACCCAGACCGGCCAGGCAGTGACGCCCAGTGCATGGTCCACGGACCACCGTCCGGGCCCGGTGAGAGCCAGTGCGGCGGAGACGACGACAAGGACGAGGGGGTATTCGTAGCCGTCGTTCTGCACCCACAGCCCCTTGGGCCACTTCACGGTGCCCGCGACCGTCATCACGCCCATCGCGGCCATCGCCGACAGGGGGGTGAGCAGGCCGACCGCCAGGAACAGGCCGGAACCGATCTGACTGGCTCCCGCGACGAGCGCGGTCAACCGACCGCCGCGGAATCCGTCGCGGCGGAACTCCTCCGCCCCGCCCGCCAATCCGTTGCCTCCGAGCCGGAAACTCACCTTCTGCACACCGTGCCCGGCGATGAGCAACCCCACCACCAGCCGGAGGACCAACAGTCCAGCGTCCATCGTGTTCCCGCCTGTTCCTGACTCACATCGTCACTGCTGGGTGAACCGGCGCGATCAGCCGGCGGCGTGGGCGCCGATGACGGCCTGGGCGTAGACGACGCCGAGGCCGTAGGTGCCGGCGTGCTCCTTCACCACGTCCATGACCGCCCCGTAGGTCTCGGCGCGAGCCCAGTCACGCTGGAGCTCCAGGAGCACCTGCACCCAGGTCACCGGGACCGCGCCGCCCTGCACCATGCGCTGGATCGCGTGCTCGTGGGCCTGCGGGCTGACACCGCCGGACGCATCGGTGACCACGTAGACCTCGTAGCCCTGGGCGATGGCGGAGAGCACGGGCAGGACGACGCAGACCTCGGTCCACAGACCCGCGATGACCAGCTTCTTGCGGCCGGTCGCCTTCACTGCCTCGACGAAGGCGAGGTCCTCCCAGGCGTTCATCGTGGTCCGGTCGATGATCTTCTGCTCGGGGAAGACCTCCGCCAGCTGCGGCATGATCGGGCCGGAGAACGACTCGGCGGCCACCGTGCTCAGCACGACCGGCACGTCGAAGGTCTTGGCGGACCTGGCCAGACCCACGACGGAGTTGATGATCGCGGTGCGGTCACCACTGCCGACTCCGAAGAACATCTGCGGCTGGTGATCCACGAACAGCACCGCGCAGTTGTCCTGGGTGAGCAGGTCGGGACTGGGGGCGGCGGTGACCTCGGCGATGTTGACCATGACTGTGAGCCTTTCTCGGTAAGCGGTGGCGCGGACTGCTGCCCGTGCCGTGAGAAGAACCGTCCGGTGGGACGGAGCTGGTGGGTGGGGTCCCGGAAGGGGCGACTCAAGGCCAGGCCCCTTCCGGAAGTTCAGAGGACGAAGCAGGGATCGAAGGGCGTGCTCGCGGCGTCCGGGGTGAGGCCGCGAGCGATGCGCCACTGGCGGTGCTGCTCCGACTCGGCGATGGCTTGGCCGAGCAACTCGGCCTGGTGGGCGCCGGAAACGGCCGCCCGGCGGGACGCGTGGTAGCCGCCGAAGTACGCCACCGGGCTCCAGGCCGGGCTGACGGGGGGAAGTTCCTCGTCGAGCCCCTCGTACTCGGCGGCGGCGTAGACGATCCGGCCCCCGGTCACCGTCAGCAGCGACTCGATGTGCGCGATCTCCGGCTCGGGCACGGCGAAGTAGTCCTCGGACAGGACCGCCAGGTCCGCGTAACATCCCGGCCGCAGCACGCCCTTGACCTCGTCCTCACCGGTCAGTGCGGCGCCGGCGCGCGTAAACATCGCCAGCGCCGTCTGCCGGTCGACGCGGTTGGCCGGGGGGCGGAGTGCCAGATCGCCGACAGTGCGGCCGCTGACCAGCCAGTGCAGGGCGACCCACGGGTTGTACGAGGAGACCCGGGTGGCATCGGTGCCGGCGCCCACGGTCAGGCCGCGGTCCAGCATGGCCCGGATCGGCGGGGCATCCGCGGCGGCGCCGGGACCGTAGCGCCGTACGAACGCCTCGCCCTGGAAGGACAGGCGGTTCTGCACGGACATCGCGCCGCCGAGGGCAGCGATGTGGTCGAGGCTGTCCGCGGAGACGGTCTCCGCGTGGTCGAACAGCCACCGGTTTCCGGCCGGGAAGAGCCCTTCCGCGGCGAGCTTCTCGAACACCGCGAGGTCACGGCGGATGGTTTCGTCATACGTGGCGTGCAGCCGGAATCCCCACCCGTTCTCCATGAGCAGGCGCACCGCCTTCTCGAACTCCACCTCGTAATCAGGGGTGAGTTCCGGGCGCGGCTCGGTGAAGTTCTCGAAGTCGGCGGCCGCCCAGGTGAGGTTCTCACCCGCGCCGTTCAACCGCAGCCATTCGTCGCCGTCCTCGGGGCGGGCCATTTCGATCCAGCGGGCGAGGTCGTCGATCTCCTGGCCGGGCGTCTGTGGGAAGAGGTGGTAGGCGATGCGCATCGACAGCTGTCCGGCCTCGGCCAGTTCGATGACGGTGGCGTAGTTGTCGGGGAAGTTCTGGAAGCCGCCGGCGGCATCGATCGCCGAGGTCAGTCCGAATCTGTTCAACTCGCGCAGAAAATGGCGGGTGGAGGTCTTTTTGTCCTCGCCCTCCAGCACCGGCGCCTTGGCCAGGGTCGAGTAGAGGATGAGGGCGCTGGGAGCGGCCAGCAGCATGCCGGTCGGTTCCCCGTCCCGGCCCCGCACGATCTGGCCGCCCTTGGGGTCGGGTGTGTCCCTGGTGAAGCCGGCGGCCTTGAGCGCCGCCCGGTTCAGCACGGCCGACTGGTACAGATGCAGGACGAACACCGGGGTGTCAGGGGCGGCGGCGTTGAGTTCGGCGACGGTCGGCAGCCGGCGTTCGGCGAACTGCTCGGCCGACCAGCCCCCCACCACCCGTACCCACTGGCCCTTCGGGGTACGAGCGGCCTGCTCACGCAGCATCGCCAGGCCCTGACGCAGGCTGCGCACGCCGTCCCAGCGCAGCTCCAGTACGTAGTTGAGGCCCCCGCGGATCACGTGCAGGTGGGCGTCGTTGAGGCCGGGGATCACCCGTCGCCCGAGCGCGTCGACCACCTTCGTGCCCGGACCGACGTGGGGAGCCACGTCCTTGTCGTCACCGACAACCGTGATGACGCCGTCGCGGATGGCGAGCGCCTGCGCGTGCGGGCGGCCCGAGTCCCCGGTGTGGATCTTCGCGTTGCGGACGACTAGGTCCGCGGCATCGTCGATGGCATGCGGAACCAGCCCGCCGACGGGCATTGTTGACATCTCTCGAAAACCTCTCTGGGAAACGACGTCGATTCAAGTCATGGTCGGCAGTGGCGGATGTTGGCGATCCCGTCGTACGCGAATGGCCGTTTGCTCGAATCGAACCGAGTGAATTCCACTGACACTCGTCGTGCCCTGAGAACGAGGGCAGGCCCTGTGCGTCAGGGGCAGCGATTGCTTCGCCATCACGGTAGACACGACCGATGTGCCCCCGTGTCCTGCCAGTGCACCGGACTTTGCCCCACCGTGCACTGCTCATCCGCGCGATGAACGGCCTCGGACGGCCGGAATCCTGCAGTGCACTGTGAGGACAGCAGTGGTGCGCCCGTAGGCAATTACCTCGCGCCCGGTGGCTTTAGCGTGGCGAACCGCAGCACCGGAACGCCCTTTGCGGGATCCGGGTCGTATGGCCGGAAAGACCGGCGTCCCGATAAACATTCCAGGAGATTCACATGTCCGATGTCGTCGAGCCGGTTCAGCCGATGCTCGAACCCGCAGCAGGCGCCTTCGCCGAGGCGACCGCGAATCCGCCCTACCTGTTCGACCTGCCCCCGGCGGAAGGGCGCAAGGTCGTCGACGAGGTGCAAGCCGGCGACATCGAGAAGCCCGCGATCGACGAGGAGTGGGTCACCGTCTCGGGTCCCACGGGCAGCGTCCGGGCCCGTATCGTCAGGCCCGCCGGCGCCGAAGGGACCCTGCCGGTCATCGTCTACATCCACGGCGCGGGCTGGGTGTTCGGCAATGCCCACACCCACGACCGCCTGGTGCGCGAACTCGCCGTCGGCGCGGGCGCCGCAGTGGTCTTCCCCGAGTACGACCTCTCTCCGGAGGCGCGCTACCCGGTCGCCATCGAGCAGAACTACGCGGTCGCCAAGTGGGTTGTGGAGCAGGGCGCGTCCAAGGGACTGGACGGCTCGCGACTGGCCGTGGCCGGGGACTCGGTCGGCGGCAACATGGCCGCCGCGCTGACCCTGATGGCGAAGGAGCGCGGCGACGTCCCTCTGGTGCAGCAGGTGCTGTTCTACCCGGTCACCGACGCGAGCTTCGACACCGGCTCCTATCACCGCTTCGCAGAGGGCTACTTCCTGCGCCGGGACGGCATGCAGTGGTTCTGGGACCAGTACACGACCGACGAGGCCGAGCGCGCCCAGATCACCGCCTCCCCGCTGCGCGCCACCACCGAGCAGCTGACGGGCCTGCCCCCGGCCCTGCTGATCACCGGTGAGGCCGACGTGCTGCGCGACGAGGGCGAGGCGTACGCGGGCAAGCTGCGCGAGGCCGGCGTCCCCGTGACCGCCGTCCGCTTCCAGGGCATCATCCACGACTTCGTGATGCTCAACGCCCTGCGTGGCACCCATGCCGCCGAGGCCGCCATCACGATGGCCGTCACCACCCTGCGTACCGCCCTGCACGCCGCCTGAGACTTGAGGAGAGAACCCGGACATGACCACGTCCACCCCCACCGTGGTCCTCGTCCACGGGGCGTTCGCCGACGTGGCCGGCTGGTCCGGGTCATCACGGAACTGCAGAGCCGTGGCATCCCGGTGATCGCGCCGCCCACCCCTCCCCCAGCTCTCGGCTTCGCTCGTGGCCCAGCGGCCGCTGGCCGCCGCGGCCGCGTGGAAGACCAAGCCGTCCTGGGCGCTGGTGGCCGGAGCGGATGAGGCGATCAACCCGGAGGTCGAGCGGTTCGGCGCCAAGCGCGCCGGGGCGACCATCGTCGAGATCGAGGGCGCCTCGCACGCGGTCGCCGTCTCCCAGCCCAAGGAGGTAGCCGACCTGATCCGCGACGCGGTACGGGCGACGAGCTGACCAGGGGTAGACCCAATGCCAGTGACCCTGCGGCCTTCCAGAGCCTGTCAGTGACGACATCGCCGCAGGTCAAGGGCTCGTGCATTAAGTAAGCGACATCGGGGGGGTAGACCAGCTGCGCGGACGAAATTCGTTAGTCCGCGCAGCTGTTTTTCACCTCAGTGCGCTCTTGCCCGGTCCGGTCGGCCACCGTGACCACGACGACCAGAGCCGCCAGCAGACCGGCGATCAGGGCCGGCGCCGGGGAGTGAGCGGCCGCCAGGACAGCGATCGCGACAGCGGGATACGCAAACTGTTCGACCCCGCTCTGCTGGTGCGGCCGAATGTGTACGACCCACACAGTGATCAGGAAGATCGCCACCGACAGGGTGACCGCAGCACCCGCTGCCGCCGAGGGCACATCGGTGCGCCGCGTGACCAGCTCGGCTACGCCGCCAGGTCGGCGCCCGCGGCGGCTGCGGAGGCGAAGATCAGACAGTGGCCGTACGCCCAGGTGAACCTCTTGCGATGGGCCTGGTGCGTCGTGGCGAGCAGCGTGTGCGCCGGTCTGGCGAAGTACAGCCACCACATGGCGAAGACCATGAGCAGCCCACCCGTTGCCAGCATGTACAGCGCGCCGGCGTCGTGGCGCCGGTCGAACCGCCGCGGCGGCTGCGACGGACTCACCGAGCACGATGAGGGTGAACAGTTCGTACCGCTCGGCGATGTGGTGCGGATGCCACGGGGTCGTCCCGGCGGACTGCGCCCACACCGGGACGGAAACCTCGGCAACGATCAACACGATGATGGCCGGCAGTTGTACCCAGCCCGGAAGCAAAAGCATCCCGCCCCAGTCGCCTCCTCGCCCTCGAGCTGGACGATGAAGCCGGTGCCGTCATGATCGACCTGCCGGGCCCGGGCCGAGGCGAGAATGGTGACGCCGTCCTCCCGAAGAACCTTTTCGGCCAGCTGCTCGACTTCCGGCTCTTCTTGCGACAGCAGCCGGTCCTGCCCCTCCACCACGGTGACCGTGCACCGGAAGCGGGCGAAGACCTGGGCGAGTTCCACGCCGATGGCCCCTCCCCCGAGCACGATCATCGAGGCCGGCGGCTCTTGGGTCGCCATCGCGTCCCGGTTGGTCCAGTACGGCATCGAGGCCAGGCCCGGGACCGGGGGAATCCGCGGCCGGGTGCCGGTGGCCAGGACCGCACCCTGCCGGGCCTGGAATGTGCGTCCGCCGACCGTCACCTGCCGTGGCCCGGTGAGTCGTCCCGTTCCGCGCACGAGCCGGACGCCCTTCGCCGCGAGCCGGTCGGCGGCCACCTGGTCGTTCCAGTCGTCGGTGGCCTCGCTCCGGATACGTCCGGCAACTCGGCCCCAGTCCGGCGTCACCTCCACCTCACCGGCGGGGAACGGCACGCGGCCTGCCTCAGCGAGCAGGTTCGCGGCCCGGATCATCATCTTGCTGGGCACACCCCCAGTACGGGCACTCGCCTCCGACGAGCTCCGCCTCGATCCCCACCACATCCAGCCCGGCCTCCGCCAGACAGTCCGAGACGTACTCGCCGCCGGACCCCAGCCCCAGCACGACCGCATCGGCCTGCTCACTCACCCTCATGCCTCTCCTCGCCGCTCGTCGGCTGATGCCGTCAGCGCGAAGTCAGAGAGGGCGAGGCACAGGGACGCGCCCGCCAGCGCACGGGGACTTGCCCGAGAACGAACACCAGGCGCGGACCCCTCGCTCAGTGCGCTGCCAAGCACCACCGCGTGCGCTCCTGGACAACGGTGCCGCCGTGCCGACATCTAGCGTCACTCCTGCAAACAGAGCCACACCCCCAGGAGGCGGATCATGACCATCAGTACCCAGCACGTGAGCAGCCAGCCGTGGCTGCATCAGAATGGCGAGATCATCCAGGAGTTCGGGACCGTCAAGCAGTTCCCGCTCGGCCTCTCCTACGAGGCGCGTATGTACTCCTGCCAGCGCCTCAACAAGGTCCTGGTGGACACCCAGATCCTCTACAGCCTCTACAAGAAGCACCATTGGCTGGTGCGCGGTGCGACCTTCTACCAACTGCACCTCGTGCTGGACAAGCACGCCGGGGAACAGCTCGCGCTCGTCGACACCCTCGCCGAGCGGGTCCAGACCCTGGGCGGTGTCGCGGTGGGTGACCCCCGGCACGTCGCCGAGATCACGTCGATCCCGCGGCCTCCGGACGGCGTGGAGGAAGTGCCCGCCATGCTCTCGCGGTTGCTGGCGGCACACGAGACGATTCTCGCCGACGCCCATGACGCGGCGTCCCGCACCGGGGAGTTGGGTGACGACGGCACCAATGACCTGCTTGTCTCACAGGTGATCCGGACCGGCGAACTGCAGGCGTGGTTCCTGGCCGAGCATCTGGTCGACACGCCCCTGGTCCGTGCCTGAACAGGTATGAGCCGCCGACGCTCGCGGCGGCGGCTCAGCGCGAGCAACGCCGCGTCGCGCCGTTACGCGGCGCGGGTCCGCGGTCAGCACGGCGCGGGCTCCTTGGTGGGAACGGGGCGCCAGCCCCTCCGCGACCGCGCCACGCAGGCAGTTTGCAGTGCCGCCGAGCGAAGCACGTCTCGAGAGTATGCGTGCGGTGCAGGTGGCGGGCACTGGCGATCAGCAACTTCCACGTCACACAGAGAGGACTCGACCACGTGCTGGAACGGCATGCCCTTGGTGGGGCAGACACTGGCGATGCCCCGAGTGTCGCATGCCGGCTGTCTCGATGATCAGCCCCCGCTCCTTTGTAAACACGGCTTGGAGGCCGCGCGGATAGGCGGGGCGGCGTCGCGTGCCGATGGCTCTCGCCCGGCGGCGTTGTCGTCGGTCGACGACTCCCCCGTAGCCCTTCGGGCACGGGTGGGGGTCCCCCCGGCGAAGCCAGGGGAGTACCCCCACCGCGTCGCCTTCCTCCTCCGCCTTGCCGGACTCGGCCCTCGCCCCTCCCCCAGCTACCGCTGGGAGGTGCCCCCACCTTCACCCGCCCCGCCTATCCGCGCGGCCTCTTACAGGAGAGTTCACCATGAGCAGCAGAGCCCAACCGCCTGGGGAGCGGGCCGAGCCGACAGGTAGACACTTCGAACCGGACCTGCGGCCGATGACCCGCATCAACCTCCACCCCATCGCCTCCCCCATGCCGGTCGGTTTCTTCGCGGTGGCGATCGCCTCCGTCATGGTCGGAAGCCTGCAACTGGGCTTTCTGGGCGGCGATGCTCATCGGGCGGTAGCCCTGACGATCCTTCCGGCCTTCATCCTGCAACTGATCGTCAGCATCCTGGCGTTCGGGGCGAGGGACGTGCTCGCGGCGACGCTCATGGCCTGCTTCTCCGGAACCTGGCTGGCGAGTTCCCTGGTGCTGGCCATCAATCCGCCGGCGGGCACCGAGGTGCTCGGCGTGCTCAATCTTGTGTTCGCCGTCTTCGCCCTGCTGATGGCGACCGTCGCGAACCGCAAGCGTGCGATGTGGTTCGTGCTGTGTGTGGCTGTGCCGCGCTTCGCAGTGGCCTCGCTCTTCAACTTCACCGGTGCCGCGTGGCTTGGCTATGTTTCCGGAGCTTTCGGACTGCTCCTCGCGGCTGTGGCCGTGTATGCCGCGTTCGCTCTCATGCTGGAGGACATGAGGGGCGAGGAGGTTCTGCCCGTAGGACGTCGGGGCCCGGCGCACGACGCCGTGGAAGGGGATCTGGCTGTGCAACTGCGCAACCTCGAACGTCAAGCGGGCGTGCGACGGACGCTGTGAGTCGTCGAGCAGACTGAGGCCGGGCATCCTTCGAGTGAACGCTCACGCCTACGAGTTCGCGGCGCTGGTGGCTGCCGCCCGGTACGTGGCCGAGTCCGCTCTGCCGGACATCCCCGAGGAGGCGCTGGACGACCTCAGGCAGGTTCTCCGCGACTACGACACACAGACGGCGCGCCCACCAGACCGGTGACCAGGCTTTTGATCAGGCTGTCTAGCGGGGCTTTTCGCTGATCAGCAGCGCGTAGCCGAGGACGCCGTCCGCAACCGCCATGCGGGCCGCTGCGAGGACGGCGGGGGCGGCCTCGAGGTCGACGCCGGCGTCGGTGAGCTTGGCCGGCGTGGTCATGCGCAGCAGGCCGGACTGCCAGTGGATCCACTCGGTGGCGCCGTCCTTGGCGCCGACCCGGCCGCGCTTGTCCGCGGTAGCAGGTCCTCCACGTTCAGGCACAGCACCTCGTCCGCCCGCGCGGCGGACTCGTAGAGGAGCTTCCAGAACGTCTTCTCCCGTACGGCGGCGTCGAGCCGCCACAGGGCGGCGATCTGGTTCTCGGCCAGGGCCTTGGTTCGGTCCGGCGGGGCTGGGCGGCGCTCGATGCCGAGGGTTGGGCCACAGGTGATCCAGCCCTGGGATCGCCGCCAGCCGATGACCTTGCGAGCGGTGGACAGTTCGCGGTTGCCGTCGGGAGGATCCGGGTCTTACCGGCGAGCGCCGGGCGGGGAGTACGGGTTCGCTGTGCGATGTCATGCAATCCGGGATGTACGCGGGGCCGCCGACTGCGGGTGCACGGACTACTGCCCGACGCGTGGGGCGCGACGGTCGCCACCTTCGAACAAAACGGCACGATCCGTGCCGATATCGAATCTTATCGTGCCATATGCTTTTTCGGTCGGGAAGCCGGTGGCGGCCCGCCACTCGCTGGGCGACATCCCGTAGGCCGCCTTGAAGGCGTGGCTGAAGCGGGCCGGACTGGTGAACCCCCAGCGTCGTGCGACCTCGCCCACAGCGGGCACGCGGGGGCTTATTCGCTCCAGCTCACGGCGGCACTCCTCGAGCCTGCGCCGCAGGATCCACCGGCCCACTGTCGTGCCCTGGCTCTGGAAGAGCCTTTGTATGTAGCGAGCGGAGACATGGTGCGCCCGGGCGATCGACGCGGCCGACAGGTCGGGATCGGCCAGATTCCGGTTGATGAAGGACCGGACCCGCAGATGCAGCACGCGCTGGGCTGCGTCGACGTCGAACCCGTCGCGCCCAAGCCGTTCGGCCGTGAGTGTGGCGAAGAGGGCGGTCGCGTTGCGTGCGACCTCCTCGCCGGCTTCGGGAGTGTACGAGTCCGCAGTGTCGACAATCCGTGACAGGAAGGACGACATCAGCCTACCCAGTCCCTCGTCACCCCGGACGACCGATCCGGTGATGCGGTACAGATCGGAATCCGGCACCGCCAGAGCGCGCCTCGGCAGCACGAACGTCGCGATCTCCAGGGATTCGCCGTACTGCGCCGTAACAGGAATGCTGGTGGCGAAAAGGGTGAAATCACCCGGCCGCAGGGAGATGGCTTCCCGGCCGTCCTGCAAGAACGCGGACGCTCCCCTGCGTTGCAGGCCGATGAAGACGTATTCGTCAGGATCGTGCGAGATCATTCTCCGAGTGCGGCTGACCTGGTACGGCTCGGCGAGCAGATTGGACACCTGGAGCGGGCCGAGCCGGTCGCTGGTGAGGGATGCCGAGAACGGCCTCGGCCCTTCCGGAATGGTGATGGCATTGCGGAGGTATGCCTGCGCCAGCGCGTCGGCGAAGAAGGCGGCACGGTCGCGGACCGGTACAGAATCGGTGGACACGTGGACGACCATGCTGACTCCGACGGGCTTGCTGCGGCGCGGCAGTAGCGCGGCGGACCGTTCACCGGACGCGGCGGTTCGCCGGCCGGTACCCGCGCTGCGCGGCGGGATGCCTACCGTGGCTCTGCGATTATCCGGTCATCTTACGGCTGTCAGATAACTTAACATTCTCCGGGGCTGTTAGGAAATGTCCCTTCCGGCGCCGTCGGAAGGGGGTCCCCCAGCGTCCAGCGCCGCACGGAGTTCGGTGCGCGAGGCGATGCCGAGCTTGGGAAAGATCTTGTACAGGTGGGTGCTGACCGTGCGGTGCGAGAGATTCAGCCGCTCACCGATCTGTTTGTTGGACAGGCCCCGGGACGCCAGGCCGGCGATCTGCAGCTCCTGAGCGGTGAGCACCGACGGCCGCGCCTCGGTCCGGGGGCCGGTGTGGCTGCGCAGGATCCGCGGCATCCCCCAGGCCCGCACCCAGCTTGGGCGACGCCCTGCGCACGCTCGACCAGCTGGGTGCGGCGCCCTGAGCCGCCCGGGCCCGGAATGAGCTGGACCCAGACGCAGGAGTGGTGGCTGCCGTGCCCACCTGGGCGAGGGTGAGCTCGTCGACGGCCTCCACACACCGGCGCGGCTCGGCGCCGAAGCCGGCGTCCCCAGGAGTGACCGGCTGATGCTGGACGGCGACGCCTGGACGCCGCATCCGATCGGGGCGAGCAGAGCGAGTCGGTCCTCGTCTGTGGCCTCGATCGGTACGACGCTGCGCTCGTCGACGACCGGCATGGCGGGCCAGGGACGACTGACCGAGGAAGCGTCCGCCGAGCTGAGGGTGCGCGACCGGCAGACCGGTGAGATCGCCGAGGACACCGCGAGCAGGTGAGGCGCTGATGACCGTCGGCGCCCTGGTCTCGCTGCCGGGGCTCGAGTGACTGAGCGCGCCGCCTTTCCCTCCGCGGGCGCGCGCAGCACGCGTCAGCCAGTCGGTGTAGGACAAGAGCAAGTGCACTCTCCGCCAACACAAGCGGAACTAATCATTCTAGATTCGGCCGCAATTCCGGGCAGACACCCGACATTCCACACGAGCAGGGGCCGCATTCCTCGTAACCAGAGGCCGCTCGAACAGGAGAGGACACCGATGAGCCAGAATCCGACTGGCCCGCGCGATCAGGCGGTGGGCCACCAGCCAGAGAACCGGCGCAAGCTGATTCCGGATTCGGGACAGGGGACGGACACACCACGGGGACCGGTGGTGATCAGCTCCGAACCTGTGTCGTGGAGACTCGTTGTCCCGGACGACAGGGTTGTGCTGTTTTCCGGAGACCTCTGCTACAGGAGCACCGACCCTTACGCCGTGCGCATCACCTTCCGCGTGGACGACGACACGCTGGACTGGGTCTTCGCCCGCACGCTGCTCATCGGCGGGCTGCTCGAGCCGGTCGGTGCCGGCGATGTGGAGATCAGCCCCTCCCGCCACAACGGCGTGGACACCGTACAGATCACTCTGAAAGCTCACCATGTGTACGCCGTGCTGGAGGCCCCGGCCCGGATGATCGCCGCTTTCCTCAAGCGGACGTGCCGAGCCGTGCCCCTTGGTACGGAACACCGCCACCTCGACCTCGACCAACTCGCGTGTCGCCTCGTCCAGGACCTCGGCTGACCGGCCCGTCTCCCGCCACCCCGTTGCTTGTCACAGAAAGGATCGTCATGGACTGGCGTTTCAAGGCAGCATGCCGTGAGGAGGACCCTGAGTTGTTCTTTCCCATTGGCAACTCCGGTCCGGCGCTGCTGCAGATCGAGGAAGCCAAGGCTCTGTGCCGTATCTGCCCCGTGCTGGAGAAGTGTGGGCAGTGGGCGCTCGATTCCGGCCAGGACGCCGGCGTGTGGGGTGGCTTGAGCGAGGAGGAACGTCGTGCGATGAAGCGCCGCGCCGCCCGCAACCGATCTCGACAAGCGCGCAGCTGACTCCGCAACGCCGTTCGCAGCCCCGCGACGGCGTTCGAAGCCCCGGCCGCAACAAGCGGACCCTCTCGGCGGGGCGGCCGACCCGCCCCGCCGAGAGGGTCATCCACGGCCTCCTCACCACGGTCGCGCTGGCGCGCGGCCACCGCACGTCCCTGCCGGAAGCGGCCGGACAGCGGCGGGCTCATTCTGGATCTACGCCACGGCCGGGTTCGTCGTGCTTCTCCCCATCACTGTGATCGTCTGGGCGGAGTCCAGCCGATGTGGGGCCCCTGTCGGGATGGCCAAGGGCGGATCGTCTCGCGCACCGTAGCTCCTCCCACCCTGTGCTGGAAGCCGTGGGTCAATTCCGGTATGAGAAACGGCAATTCATTGAGTGCGGGAGCCTGGGAAAGAACGTCCTTCACCGCCGGCTGAGAAAGAGGACGACTGTCGTGTGCCCGGCGTTCGGGTGACCGGAAAATCGCCGACCAGATGGCTTACTTTTCCCGTACGGGAGGCGACCGGCACACCGCCGCATCCGGTGAACGGTCGCTCCGCGCGATCACCGCGCTGCTGTAAGTCCGACGGAGTCAGCATGACCGTCCACGTGTCCACGGAGTCAGTACCGGTCCGCGACCGCGCCTCTTCGCCGACGCGTTGATGCAGGCGTATTTCCGCCATGCCCTCAGCTTCCCGCAGTGGCCGACGTTCATGCTGCCCAGGCGGGCGCTGCCGGTGCCGGACCGCGATCTTCACCGCCTCGCCGGGACGCACTTGCGCGGTGACGCGGGACTGGGCAGATGTCGCCCAGCGGGTGCTGTTTCTGCAGATCCGGTCCTGGGCGCAGGCTCTTCCAGAGCCAGGGCACCACAACGGGCCGGTGAATCCTGCGCCGCAGGCTCGAGGAATGCCGCCGCGAGTGGCGTGCGCTCACCACTGGATGACTCCCGGAGACAGCTCACATGGTGGACCACCCCTTTTTCGCGCCTGCGTCATCACGTATCACACTGACAATGACAAGAAAGGGATGGCGTGCGTCATAAGACCTGCGGCGTCCGATACGGGAAGACGGAATCACGAAATCCATGATCAGCATTCCTGCCGATGGCGCCTCCAGGCATATCGGATACATGGAGCTCTTCACCGTGGACGGCTCCGACGGCCGGCCCGCCGGAGGCTCGTGTGACATCGGGCGCGGCGCGGCGGAACTCGTGGTCGCCCTGCAGTACCGGGGGTCGGGGACGATCAGCCGAGGCGATGGCGAGGTCACCCTCAGGGCAGGAGACTTCGTGATCTTCGAGGCGGTGCGTCCGTTCGACGTGCGCTCCGAAGGGCACGTCGTCTGCTTCGTCGTGCCGCGTCATGCCCTGGGACTGAGCAGCCCCGAACTGCGATGCCTGACGCGTGAGACCGTCCGTGGCGACCAGGGGCTGGGCGCGCTGGTTTCGTGCTTCCTTTCCGAACTCGCCGCCGAGGGAGCCCACTGGGTGCCCGAGGTCGGCGAGCGGCTTGCGGGCAAGGCAATGGATCTCCTTGCCAGCCTGTTCGCCGAGCGGCTCACACACCACCAGGACGGCGGCGCCGAGAGCGACGCCCCTTTGGCCCTGCCCGGACGGATCAAGTCCTTCATCACGGAGAACCTCGCCGACCCGGACCTGACGCCGGAATCGATCGCCCGCGCCCACCACATCTCCGTGCGCTATCTGCACAAGCTCTTCCAGGACGAAGAACTGACCGTGGCCCGTTTGATCCAACGGTGCCGCCTGGAGAAGTGCCGTGAGGAACTCGGCCGTGGCGGGCGATCCGGTCCGGGCGTGTCGGTGGTCGCACAGCGCTGGGGCTTCTCCCACCCCACCCAGTTCACCCGGGCCTTCCGGGCGGCCTACGGCATGTCCCCGAGCACATGGCAGGCGAGGGCTCACGACGCCGACGCGACGGGCTGAACCCGCGCCGCAATCCGGTTGCTGTGTGGTACGGCGTAGCTGACGCGTTTGCTTATTGATCTTGGTTGTGGCCTGGTGTTGCTCAGCTGTACTGGGCGGTGTGTTTATTTCGTGGGTGAGGCTTGTGCGTGAAGTTTCCCCGTGATCTTGGACACTCAATGTCTACGCCGCGAGGGCGTGCTGATGCCGCTGCCTGGTCTCGGCTGGGGTGAGGTAGCCGAAGACCTTGTGCTTGCGCAGGCGGCGGCGGTTGTAGAAGGTCTCGATGACCCTGTTGCCCAATTGACCTCACGCTGCGAGGTCAAGGGCTGCCAGTCGGGAGATACGCGTGCGTGCGAGGGGGGTTTCGTTCCACCAGGCGTCGAGGCGGATCAAGTTGATGGCGGTTGCTGTGAGAATGTGCGCGAGCCGCGTCTTGGCCAGGCCGATGTAGCGGGTCCGGCGGGCGCCGGCGGTCGCGACGGCCTGGTGGATGGTGCCTTCCACGCCGGCGCGGGCCGCGTAGCGGTCCTTCCACTCGTCGGTGGACTGCTCCGCTCGGACGCGTTCCAACACCGCGTCCTGTTCCTGGGGCCGGACAGTCAGCTGCCGCCCGTACTGGGTTGATCTGGTGCACTGATCGCGCACCGGGCAGGGCGCGCAGGTGGCGGTCGCGAAGCGGATGCGGATCGCGTCCCGGCCGTTGTTGTCCACTCCCTCCGTCCAATACCTGCTGGTGGCGCCGGTCGGGCAAAGTGCGTGCTTGGCCTGCCAGTTGATGGTGAAGGCGGACTTGCCGAAGCCTCCGCCCGATGCCGACTGCCGGGTGTTGTTGGACCAGACTGGGCCGACGACGCAGACGCCACGGGTGGTCGGCGCGGTGAGCAGCAGCTCGGCCGAGGTGTAGCCAGCGTCCAGGAGATGCTCCCCTGGTAAGAGACCCTTGCTGGTGAGTCGGTCGTGGACCTCCTCGACGACCATCGCGTCGTTGACCGTGGCGTCGGTCGTGACAACGTGGGTGATCAAGTGCGGGCGCTTCGACGCCCCAGGGTCGTCACAGCTCTCACTGAGATGGATCTTGTAGTCGCGGCCGATCAGGTCCGGGGCCGGCCGGGCCCTCTTGTCCGCGCGTGTCAGCGAGCGCCGCTTGCGGCGGGTGACACCGCGGATGTCGCGTTCCCGCATCACTCGGGCGATGCGCTTGCGGTTCACCCGCCGCCCCAGACGCCGCAGTTCGGCGTGGATCCGCGGGACGCCGTAGGTTTTGCGGGAGGCGATGTGCAGCACGGTGATCTCGTGCGCGAGCGCGTCGGCGGCCATCTGGCGGACCCGGCGGGCGGCTTCGCCGTCACGCCAGGCGTAGTAGGAGGAGCGGGCGACTTTCATCGCCCGGCACAGCAGGGTGATGGGGTAGTTGGCCTTCTCCGCGTGGATGAATCGGTACAAGTCGCCCACCGGTTGCTCTCCTTGGGTCCGTCGATGAATTAGTGGTGCGTGTCGTGTCAACTCGTCGCCGATGTCGCGTTCATGACGTATCTGGCGAGTTCGCAGGGGTCGATGAGGCGGACCGGAAGCGGCTCGCTGTGGTGGCCGTGCCGCTGGAGCAGGGGCCGCGCCTGCTGGATGAGGGCGCGCATCTGGTTCTCGCCGATGCGGAAGAGGTGGGCGATCAACGAGGCGGGCAGGCATCGCTGGTCCAGGACGGCGGCCCAGATGATGGTGAGGCCGGTCAGCACGGGGTGGGTGGCCAGGGAAGCGTCGAAGGTGTGGGCTGCGCGAGGGTGGGAACGGCGTCCGGGTGGCTGCAGCGGCACCGCCGGGACGCCGGGCTGCGGCGGGATGGTGTAGTTCCACTCGCCGTGGAAGTCATCGGGGTTGACCTTCAGCGCGGCGGCGTGCTGGGCGTCGATCTCGATGCCGGTGGGGTAGCTGTCCTCGTCCAGTTGTGCGGTCACGCGCAGCCCGGTCGCGGTGGTGGTGGAGGCGATCAGGTTCAGGGCCACCTCGATGCTGGTCAGCGGGCGGGCCCGCCAGTTCATGGAGATGAAGGAGAACAGCCGGTGTTGACTGGGCGTCGCGCTCCGGGTGGCTGCTGCCTGCCAGGACCTTGGCGTTGCCGCGCAAGCTGAACCCGGCTTCCTTCAGGAGTGCGGCGACGGTGTCGCGCCCCACCGCCCTGCCCTGGGCAGCGAGTTCGCCTGCCAGGCGCCGCAGCGACTTGGTCGTCCACACCAGCGGCCCTATCGGATCGCCTTGCGTGCTGTCCTCGACCAGGGCCAGCAGCGCGGCGCGCAGTCCCGGGTCCTTCTCGGCTGCGGGCGGGCGACCGCCGCCGGGCCGGCGTACCCGGCCGTCGGGTTCGTCCCCCGCCTCCAGCTCGGCCAGTCCCCGGCCGACGCGGCCCTTCGAGACGCCGGCAGCCCGCGCCACGGCGGCGATCCCGCCATGACCGAGCTGTACGCGCCTCAGCTGCGTACAGCAACCGGCGCTGACGCTCGTCCAGATGCGGCGTCACCGCTTCCAGCTTCGCCCGCAACGGACCGATCAACCCATCAAAACGCCCCATACCACATCAACGAACCCAAGTCCCGGAAGCAACCAATTGATTTCCGACGGACCCAGAGTGGATTCGATGGTGACCCATGATCCCGGCGACCACCGCGCGCAACCGTTCCCATCCGTCTGGTGCCCTGCCGGGGACTCGAACCTGCGCAGAGGCACGACTCCCCCGGCGGCCCCACATTCAGAGTGAGACAGTCGTCGTCACGACCAATGATGCGCCCCTGCCCGGCGTCGATCCGGCTTCCCATGTTTTGCGGCTCCCGCCAGGGACTCGAACCTGCGGCCAAGCGTCCCAGGCTACCGGCTCAGGCGGACAACCGCCTGAATCACGAGCTCCCCGCTCCCGGCCGACGGCGTTCCCTGTCCCCAGTCCCCCGCCGGGGACTCGAATTCGCGCAGCACTCCCTCGGCACCCTGACGGACGAGCCAAGTCACGCCCCGCCAGCCGCTCCCCCATTTCACAACCGTTGCACAATCACGCGGGAACCCTCTGCGACAGCGTGGCGGCCACTCCCGCCTTCTCCGGGATCACCTCCCCGCCACCACACCTGTTCGGTCCGGCAGCACTGCTGCCGGCCCACCGACCCCCTCAGCCCACGGCGCCACTTCAAGGACAACCCCCCTAGAGAACGCTTGTGTTCACAAAGGCCGACTCGCTATCGTCCCGATTAGTGAACGCACACGTTCACTACTTCGTCTCTGGGGGAAATTTCGTGACGCACGATCAGATACAGACGCAGCCACCCGTGCCCGCGCCACCGGGTCCGGCCTCACGCCCGTCACACCCGGGCATCGCACTCACGGTCATCGCTGCGTGCCAGCTGATGGTGGTGCTCGATGCCACGATCGTCAACATCGCCCTGCCCGACATCCAGACCGCGCTGAACTTCTCCACGACCAACCTGACGTGGGTGGTCAGCGCCTACACCCTCACCTTCGGCGGCCTCCTGCTGCTCGGCGGGCGAGCCGGGGACATCCTCGGGCGCCGCAGGGTCTTCATCGTCGGCATCCTGCTGTTCACCTTCGCCTCGCTGCTCGGCGGATTCGCCCAGGAACCCTGGCAGTTGCTGGCCGCACGCGTCCTGCAGGGAATGGGCGGCGCGATCGCATCACCCACCTCGCTCGCGCTCATCACCACCACGTTCCCCGAAGGCCCCGAGCGCAACCGGGCATTCGGTATCTTCGCGGCCGTCTCCGCGGGCGGTGGCGCCATCGGACTCCTGGCCGGCGGACTGCTCACCGACTGGTTCGACTGGCGCTGGGTGCTCTTCGTCAACGTACCTATCGGCATCCTCATCGCGGCACTCGCACCGCGCTACATCAACGAGTCCGAGCGCCACCCCGGCCGCTTCGACCTGACCGGCGCGCTCACCTCGACGCTCGGCATGGTCGCGCTGGTCTATGGGTTCATCAGGGCGGCATCCGACGGCTGGCGGGACTCGCTGACGCTCGGCGCGTTCGGCACGGCCGTGGTACTGCTCGCCGCCTTCATGTACGTCGAGAGCCGCGCCAGGGAACCGATCACCCCCCTGCGGATGTTCGCCGACCGCAACCGCTCGGGCACGTACGTGATCATGATCAGCCTCGCGGCGGCGATGTTCGGCATGTTCTTCTACATCGTGCTCTTCGTGCAGAACGTGCTGGGCTACTCCCCCATCCGCGCCGGCCTGGCGTTCCTGCCCGTCACCGTGGTCATCGCGCTGGGTGCGGGGATATCGCAGCGGCTGCTGCCGGTGCTCGGCCCCAAGCCGTTCCTGATGACCGGAACCACTCTCGTCGCCATCGGCCTGGCCTGGCAGTCTTTGGTCGACTCGGGCAGCTCGTACGCCGGCGGGGTGCTCGGCCCGATGCTGGTCTTCGGCTTCGGCATGGGGCTCAACTTCGTCACCCTCACCGTGACCGCGGTATCCGGCGTCGCCCCGCGCGAGGCGGGCGCGGCCTCCGCCCTTCTCAATACGACACAGCAGGTGGGCGGTGCACTCGGTCTGTCCATCCTCACCACCGTCTTCGGCTCGGCCAGCCGCGACGAGGCGACCAAGCAAGTCGCGTCGTTCATGGCCCAGGCCACGCCCGAGCAGAAGGCCGCGTTCGCCAAGTCCCACCAGTTGCCCGCCCCGTGGAGCGACGAAGTCCTGGCCCAGGGGATCTCCACGGCCTTCATACCGGCCACCGCCATGGCCGTCCTCGCGTTCGTCGTCGCTGCGGTCGTCGTACGGGTCCGCAAGAGCGACTTGGAAGCCCTCAGCGGCGCGGGCGGCGCCCCGGCCGTGTAACCCCGCGCGTCCCCCGATCACGGCGTCCGTAACCGATCGCCCGCCCGCCACGGGTACGTCGGCCCTACGGACGCCGTGCGATGCCCCCAGGCGGCTCCCGTCGTCACGCCGCGGCCCGAATTCGGAACCTGATAACGCCCGTTGGAACGCCACCGGACGCGACGATTGTGAACATCGCGCTCCCGCACATCCAATACGCTCTCAAGTTCAGCACCACCGACCTCACCTGGGTCGTCAGCGCCTACACGCTCACCTTCGGCGGCCTGCTGCTTCTCGGCGGCCGGGCCGGCGACATCCTCGGACGCCGCCGGGTCTTCCTGACCGGCATCCTGCTCTTCACCTTCGCCTCGCTGCTCGGCGGATTCGCCCAGGAGCCCTGGCAGTTGCTGGCCGCACGTGTGCTCCAGGGTGTGGGTGGCGCGATCGCGTCGCCCACTTCGCTGGCGCTCATCACCACCACGTTCCCCGAAGGCCCGGAGCGGAACCGGGCGTTCGGCGTCTTCGCCGCGGTCTCCGCGGGTGGCGGCGCCATCGGCCTGCTCGCGGGCGGCATACTCACCGAGTGGCTGGACTGGCGCTGGGTGCTCTTCGTCAACGTGCCCATCGGCGTGCTGATCGCCGTACTCACACCGCTGTACATCAGCGAGTCCGAACGGCACTCCGGCCGCTTCGACATCGCGGGCGCGCTGACCTCGACGGCGGGCATGGCGTCCCTCGTCTACGGCTTCATCCGCGCGGCGGACGAGGGCTGGCGGGACAGCCTGACCATCGGCTCCTTCGGCGCAGCGGTGGTTCTGCTGCTGGCCTTCGCGTTCATCGAGTCCCGGGCCGAGGAGCCGATCACCCCGCTGCGGATGTTCGCCGACCGTAACCGCTCGGGCACGTACGTGATCATGCTGAGCCTGGCCGCGGCGATGTTCGGAATGTTCTTCTACATCGTGCTCTTCGTGCAGAACGTGCTGGATGGCCTGACCTGGCTGGGCCCGCGTGGGGTCGCGGATGACCGGACCGCCTCCGAGAGAACGACGGCGAGGACGGTGGCCCGGTCATCCGCACGACCCCCCATACCGCGGCCGCCACGGCCGTCAGCAGAACGAGAGCCACACTCAGAACCGACTGCATGACCACCCCCTGCGCCCCGCGCGTGTCCCCTGCCTGTGCGAACCCGTGCGTCGCACAGCATCTGCCAGGACAACGCACGCACGGTCACACAGAGTTCCCGTCATGCACAGAGAGTTTCCGGAAACTGTCCGCCCCTGGGAGCGGCGCTACCCCGGAGTCGGTACCCACTCCGGGATTGCCTCCGTCTGCTCGGCCCACCCTGCGGGCGGCGCCCCCGCCTTCCCGGCGGCGATCACCCCGCCCACGATGGCGCAGGTGGTGTCCACGTCGCCCCCGACCTGGGCGGTCGTCCAGAAGGCCTGCTCGTAGTCGCCGAGGGCCCGTGCGGCCGACCACAGCGTGAACGGCACGGTGTCATGGGCCGTCGTACGCCGCCCGCAGCCGAGCACGGCTGCGACGGTGCTCGCGTCGGCGTAGTCCAGCATGTCCCTGGCGCGTCGCAGGCCCGCCCCGACTGCGCTCTTCGGAATGAGGGCGACGACGCCGTCGAGGAGTGCTCCCGGGCTGGGGGGACCGCTGGGCGTGCCGGCCAGCGCGGCGGCCGCGGCGACGGCCATGGCTCCGACAACGGCCTCACGGTGCTGGTGTGTGGGGTAGGCGGAGATCTCCGCCTGGTGGGTGGCTTGCTCCGGGTCGTCGGCGTACCAGGCGCCCAGTGGTGCGATCCGCATCGCGGCGCCGTTGCCCCAGGACCCCTGTCCGTTGAAGAGCGCGGCAGCGAGCTCGCGCCAGTCTCCGCCCTCCCGGACCAACCGGAGCAGCCGGTTGACCGCAGGGCCGTAGCCGCGGTCGAAGTCGTGGTGATCGGCGAACGAGTGGGCCAGGGCGTCCTGGTCGATACGGCGGTGTGCGGCCAGGACGGCGACCATGGAGCAGGCCATTTCCGTGTCGTCCGTCCACTGCCAGGGGCCGGGCGGCAGCTCGCGGCGCTTCAGCAGCGGGTAGTTCGCCGGCACGAAGAACTGCGAGCCCAGCGCGTCTCCCACCGCGAGTCCGCGCAGGCTGGCCAGGGCCCGGTCCAGGCGCCCGTCGGGGGAGGAGTCAGCGGTCATCGCCCTGCCACTCTATCCGGTGATCCCGTACGGTTCCGGATCTCGCCAGCGGTCGAAAGGCCGGTCAAGTGCGTACTTGCCGTCGTCCCCGAGAACGAGCATCCGCATCTCCGCGTTCCCCGGGTTCGACAGCGACTCGAACTCCGCGACCGTCCAGTGGAACCAGCGCATGCAGAACAGCCGCATGGCCAGTCCGTGGGTGACGAGCAGCACGTTCGGCGGGTGGTCGGGCGCCTCGAAGCTGCGGTACAGGCTCTCCAGGAAACCGCCGACCCGGTCGTAGACGTCGGCGCCGGACTCGCCCTGGGCGAAGCGGTAGAAGAAGTGTCCGTACGCGTCCCGGTAGGCCTTCTGGAGACGTACGTCGTCGCGGTCCTGCCAGTTTCCCCAGTCCTGCTCGCGCAGCCGGGGTTCTTCGCGTACCCGTATGAGCTCGGGGTCCAGGTGGAAGGCCCGGAGCGTCTCGTGCGTACGGCGATAAGGGGAGACGTACACGCTGACCCGCTCGCGGCCGAACACCTCGCGCAGGCGTTTGCCGGTCTCCTCCGCCTGCCGCCAGCCCCGCTCGGTCAGCGCCAGTGCGTGGTCGGGTTTGCGCTCGTACACGCTGTCATCAACATTGCCCGTTGACTCGCCGTGCCGGACAAGGACGATGCGCCGTGGTCGTGCCATGCCAAAACCCTAGATCGAGTGACGCCCGATCGAGCACTCGTACAGGCTCCATACAGCATAGGTCACACCGTTTCTGCACCACGGGCCACTCCAGGACGCATGTTTAACGGGTCTGGAAATCAAACTATCCAGGTCGACTCCAGTTCGACGATGTCGCCCGTGAGGGCTGCGATGTCCGCCTCGGTCTGGGCGCGCAGGGCCAGTCGCTCCACGCGTTCCGCGCGGTACTTACCGTGTTCGGCGGCCGACCGCCACATCGACAGCACCAGGAACTCGTTGCCCGGCGCCTCGCCGAACACTCCGCGGATCATGCCGGGCGAGCCGGCCATCGCGGGATTCCAGACCTTCTCCTGCATCAGCATGAAGTGCTCGGCGCGCTCCTCGTGGACACGGCAGTGGGCAACCCGCACCAGGTCGGCGTCGGTGAACCGCGGTTCGAAGCCGGTCTTCACGTCGAAGCGGTAGTCGAACAGTTTGGCCTGGGCGTCCTTGAACGTGCCCGACTGGGCCGCCGCCAGCCGGTCGTGCGAGCGGGCCATGAACGAGTCGTAGAAGGCACGGCTCTCCCAGAAGGCGAAGATGTGCGCCACGCCAGGCCGCCCCCGGCTCCAACCACCCCCCTGTCCCCGAAAACCCGGCTCCCCCAGAAGCCCCGCCCACTTTCGCTGCCCCCGCTCGAAACCGCGGCGGTCCACCACGGTGCAGCGAATCCACTTGACCAGCACCGCGCCATGGTAAGGCCACGGAGCGTGGCGCCGGTCACTCTCGCAGACGGTGCTCGCCCACACATGCCCCCGCTCGCGTGGCAGGATGGACAACCAGGCCTGGCTGTGCGGCAGTTCGGGCTGCAGGGACACGGGGCTCGGGGAAGGGGAAGTCTGGTGAACGGCCTGAACAAGGGCATCCAGAAGGTCGAGATCTCGCTCAAGTGGGACCCGAGTCCGGCAGGGCAGCCGCCCACCGATCTGGACCTCGTCGCCGCCACCTATCTGGCGGACGACCCGTACGGTGATCCCGCGTTCGTGGTGCACTTCGACAGCCGCTCTCCCGACGGCACGATCTATCTCAACCGGGACAGCAAGGACGGCAAGGGTTTCGGCTGGGACGAGGTCATGACGGTCGAGCTCAACCGGCTCGACAGCCGGTACGCGCGCGTGGTGGTCGGCGTCATCATCCAACAGCGCTCCGGGCGCCGCACGTTCGTCAGCGTGGTCAACCCGGGCCTGCGCATCCGCGAGGGGTACACGGTCCTGACGGAGGACGACTTCGGCGGTGTCCTCGGGTCGACGGCGGCGACGGTCGCGGAGTTCGTGCGTGACGGCTCCTCGTGGGACTTCAACCCGGGTATCCACGGCTTCGAGGACGATCCCGAAACCTTCACTGCGATCATGGGCAAGACACACCAGCCCTGACTCTCGAGCACAGCGGACAGCGAGAAGGGGCGCCGGCACATGCCCGGCGCCCCTTCTCGCTGCGTCACCAACCTACTGGCGGAGAGCACTTATTCCTGGTGTGCACTATTCCACGGCCTCCAGCTGATCGGTCCCGACCACCCGGGAGCTGCGCCGTCGCTCCTGCCGTGCCCGGCCTCTCCCAAAAAGGGTCGCCCGCAACGGCATTCCGGCCTGTTGAATGGCAGTCCGGACCTTCAAGACATGCGGTAACGGAGGAGCCATGGGCGAGACCGAGAACACGCGACTGATGCAGCGCATCTTCGCCGGGCTGGCGGAAGGGGACGGCCGACCTCTCGCCGAGAGCCTCGCCGACGACTTCAGCTGGACGATTATCGGCACGACAAAATGGTCTGGGACCTACGAGGGCAGACAGACTGTCCTCAATGATCTGTTTCGGCCGCTGCTCGCCCAGTTCGCAGACACATACACGAACACTCCACAACGTTTCATCGCCGCCGGCGATTACGTCGTCGTGGAGTGCAAAGGTCACGCCACAACCACAGATGGGAAGCCCTATCACAACACGTACTGCTGGGTCTGTCACATCGAAGATGGAAAACTGCAAGCACTGACCGAGTACTGCGATACCGACCTGATAGCAAGAACCCTCGGGGCGCCGGGCGACATGAAGCGTCGATAACCACGACAGCCGAGTGGGGAGCCGGCATTGCGCCGACTCCCCACCTCTGGCAGTGACTTCACGCCTGAAGGGCGCTCATATTCAGCTGCAGCCGCTGGTCGAGCCGCAGCCTTCGCAGATGTAGCAGGAGCCGGCCCGCTGCATCTTCGTACCGCAGGAGAAGCAGAGCGGGGCGTCGGCCTGGATGCCCAGCTGCATCTCCACCAGTTCGGCGCTGGTGTGGGCCTGCTTCGGGACGGGCGTGGCCGCCTCGACCTCGGCCTTCGGAGTGGCGACGGCCTTCAGCTCCTGGGCGCGCGGCGCCGACTGGGCCAGGCCCTCGACGTCGACCTCGTCCTCGTTGGGCTCGTACGAACCCGTCTCCAGGTGGCGCTGGCGCTCCTCGGCGGAGTGGATGCCGAGCGCGGAGCGCGTCTCGAAGGGCAGGAAGTCGAGCGCCAGGCGGCGGAAGATGTAGTCGACGATCGACTGGGCCATCCGCACGTCCGGGTCGTCCGTCATACCGGCCGGCTCGAAGCGCATGTTGGTGAACTTGGAGACGTACGTCTCCAGCGGCACGCCGTACTGCAGACCCACCGAGACGGCGATCGAGAAGGCGTCCATCATGCCCGCGAGGGTGGAGCCCTGCTTGGACATCTTCAGGAAGACCTCGCCGAGACCGTCGTCCGGGTAGGAGTTGGCGGTCATGTAGCCCTCGGCGCCGCCGACCGTGAAGGACGTCGTGATGCCGGGACGGCCCTTGGGGAGGCGCTTGCGGACCGGGCGGTACTCGACGACCTTCTCGACCGTCTCACGGATGGTGGCCTCGGCCTTCTCCGTGATCTCGGTCTTCTCCTTCTCCTTGGTCTTCGCGGAGAGCGGCTGGCCGACCTTGCAGTTGTCGCGGTAGATGGCGAGCGCCTTGACACCCATCTTCCAGGCCTCGAAGTAGACCTCTTCGACGTCCTCGACGGTCGCCGTCTCCGGCAGGTTGACCGTCTTGGAGAGCGCGCCGGAGATCCACGGCTGGATCGCGGCCATCATGCGGACGTGGCCCATCGCGGAGATGGAGCGTTCGCCCATGGCGCAGTCGAAGACCTCGTAGTGCTCGTGCTTGAGGCCGGGGGCGTCGATCACATTGCCGTGGTCTGCGATGTGCGCGACGATCGCCTCGATCTGCTCCTCCTGGTAGCCCAGGCGGCGCAGGGCCTGCGGAACAGTGCCGTTGACGATCTGCATCGAGCCGCCGCCGACCAGCTTCTTGAACTTGACCAGGGCGAGGTCGGGCTCGAGGCCGGTGGTGTCGCAGGACATCGCCAGACCGATGGTGCCGGTCGGGGCGATGACGGACGCCTGGGAGTTACGGAAACCGTTCTTCTCACCGAGGCGCAGCACGTCCTGCCAGGCCTCCGTGGCGGCGGCCCAGATCGGCGTGTCCAGGTCGTCGATGCGGACGGCCGTGGTGTTGGCGTCGGAGTGCTGCTTCATGACACGCAGGTGCGGCTGCGCGTTGCGGGCGTAGCCGTCGTACGCGCCGACGACCGCGGCGAGTTCGGCGGAACGCTTGTACGACGTGCCGGTCATCAGGGAGGTGATGGCACCGGCGAGGGCGCGGCCGCCGTCCGAGTCGTACGCGTGTCCGGTCGCCATCAGCAGGGCGCCGAGGTTGGCGTATCCGATGCCGAGCTGGCGGAACGCGCGCGTGTTCTCGCCGATCTTCTGGGTCGGGAAGTCCGCGAAGCAGATGGAGATGTCCATCGCGGTGATGACGAGTTCGACGACCTTGGCGAAACGGTCGGCCTCGAAGGACTGGCTGCCCTTGCCGTCGTCCTTGAGGAACTTCATCAGGTTCAGCGAGGCGAGGTTGCAGGACGTGTTGTCCAGGTGCATGTACTCGCTGCAGGGGTTCGAGCCGTTGATACGGCCGGACTCCGGGCAGGTGTGCCAGTGGTTGATGGTGTCGTCGTACTGAATGCCCGGGTCGGCGCAGGCCCAGGCGGCCTCGGCCATCTTGCGGAAGAGCTGCTTGGCGTCGACCTCCTCGATGACCTCGCCGGTCATACGGGACGTCAGGCCGAACTTGCCGCCCGACTCCACGGCCTTCATGAACGTGTCGTTCACGCGGACCGAGTTGTTGGCGTTCTGGTACTGGACGGACGTGATGTCGTCGCCGCCCAGGTCCATGTCGAAGCCCGCGTCACGCAGGGCGCGGATCTTCTCCTCTTCCTTGACCTTGGTCTCGATGAAGTCCTCGATGTCGGGGTGGTCGACGTCGAGGATGACCATCTTGGCGGCGCGGCGGGTGGCGCCACCGGACTTGATGGTGCCGGCCGAGGCGTCGGCGCCGCGCATGAAGGAGACCGGACCGGAGGCGTTTCCGCCGGAGGACAGCAGCTCCTTGGAGGAGCGGATGCGGGAGAGGTTCAGGCCGGCACCGGAGCCGCCCTTGAAGATCATGCCCTCTTCCTTGTACCAGTCGAGGATCGACTCCATGGAGTCGTCGACGGACAGGATGAAGCAGGCGGAGACCTGCTGCGGCTGGGGCGTGCCGACGTTGAACCACACCGGGGAGTTGAAGCTGAAGACCTGGTGCAGGAGGGCGTATGCCAGCTCGTGCTCGAAGATCTCGGCGTCGGCGGGCGAGGCGAAGTACTTGTAGTCCTCACCGGCCTTCCGGTACGTCTTCACGATGCGATCGATCAGCTGCTTGAGGCCGGTCTCGCGCTGCGGGGTGCCGACGGCACCGCGGAAGTACTTGCTGGTGACGATGTTGACCGCGTTCACCGACCAGAAGTCGGGGAACTCGACGCCGCGCTGCTCGAAGTTGACCGAGCCGTCGCGCCAGTTGGTCATGACGACGTCACGGCGCTCCCAGGCCACCTCGTCATACGGGTGCACGCCAGGGGTGGTGTGGATGCGCTCGATACGCAGGCCCTTGGTCGCCTTGGTGCCCTTGGCGCGGGAACTCCGTGCCGGACCGCTCGCCGTCTCTGTCATGCCGCCTCCCTGTACGGGCTAAAACGCCCTGAAGTGCCCCGATGTTCCCGTGGCACGGTGTTCTGTCTGGTGCTGTGGACACACCTCTCGCTGCCCACAACAGGTCTTGTTTCGCCGCTGCCAGGCCGGTTCCGGAGTCTCCGTCCGGGGCCGGCCCGCCCTCAGTCGGCGGCGCCTGCGGGCTCGGGGACCTGTCCAGTCCCTCCGGACCCGCGATCGTCTTCCTGGCTCCCCGCGCCGTTGTCCTCGCGGTCGTCGTCGTCCGCGGCGTGGCGCGTCGCCTGCCTGAGTTCCGCGATCGCGGCCTCGAAGTCCTCGAGCGAGTCGAACGCCCGGTAGACGGAGGCGAATCGCAGATAGGCGACGAGGTCGAGCTCCTGCAACGGGCCGAGTATGGCCAGCCCCACGTCGTGGGTGGTCAGCTCGGCGCTTCCGGTGGCCCGCACCGCCTCCTCGACCCGCTGGCCGAGCTGGGCGAGCGCGTCCTCGGTGACCGGCCGTCCCTGGCATGCCTTGCGCACGCCGTTGATGACCTTGGTACGGCTGAAAGGCTCGGTGACTCCGGACCGCTTCACCACCATGAGCGAGCACGTCTCCACGGTCGTGAAACGACGGGAGCAGTCAGGGCACTGGCGGCGCCTGCGGATCGACGTGCCGTCGTCGGTCGTACGGCTGTCGACGACACGGCTGTCGGGGTGCCTGCAGAAGGGGCAGTGCATGAAATCCCAACCCTCCTCACAGCAGACTCAATAGTCTCGCTGAGCCCCATGGGCCCCTCGAAGCAGCCCCAAGCATAGGCGATCGCCGAGGGTCCGAAGACCGGGGGGACCACAACTTCTGGGCTGCTGCCGCAATCCAACCACTACATGTGGGGATTGGCTCATACATACAGGCCATACACGCGTGTCGCGCCTGGAGCGGTACACGCCATGCGCCCGAACCGCCGCAGGCCACGCGCGCGTGCACGGACGTATCGCTGCGGCACATACGGAGATACCGTGAGCGCCGCAAGGAGGGGGCGTAGGACTCCCGCGCAGATGGGGGCCGGGTCCCGGCTGCCGGGATGCCGGATGGCAGACTGAGGCAACAACCCACAAGGTCGTCACCCCGGCGGTGAAGGGCACAACAATGGGCCCTTTTGTCGGCCAGGCACCGCGTTAGCCATACACCCAGACACATGATCGCGGCGAGCAATCCGCAATTTTTCACTCGAACGTGTGTTTGGCGCAACCTTTCGAAAGCAACTACCGTTGTGCAGCAGGGAGACCATCGAGAGGGGCCGACGTGACCACCACCGCAGACAGTGCCACCATCACTGCCCAGGACCGCTCCCAGGGCCGACTCGAGCCGGTGCATGCGATGAACGAAGCCGCGAATCCCGAGGGGCACAAGCGCTCCCTGCCGGGCCGACCTCCGGGCATCCGCGCGGACAGCTCAGGACTCACCGACCGGCAGCGCCGGGTGATCGAGGTGATCAGGGACTCAGTGCAACGGCGCGGCTACCCGCCGTCGATGCGGGAGATCGGCCAAGCGGTCGGCCTCTCCAGCACCTCCTCGGTCGCACACCAGCTGATGGCACTGGAGCGCAAGGGCTTCCTCCGCCGCGACCCGCACCGCCCGCGCGCCTACGAAGTGCGCGGTTCCGACCAGGCATCCTCCGCGCAGCCCACGGACACCGCCGGCAAGCCCGCCGCGTCGTACGTCCCGCTGGTGGGACGCATCGCCGCCGGTGGCCCGATCCTCGCCGAGGAGTCGGTCGAGGACGTCTTTCCTCTCCCCCGGCAGCTGGTCGGCGACGGCGAGCTGTTCGTGCTGAAGGTCGTAGGCGACTCGATGATCGAGGCCGCCATCTGCGACGGCGACTGGGTCACGGTCCGCCGTCAGCCCGTCGCCGAGAACGGCGACATCGTGGCGGCCATGCTCGACGGCGAGGCCACCGTGAAGCGCTTCAAGCGTGAGGACGGCCATGTCTGGCTCCTCCCGCACAACTCGGCGTACGAGCCGATCCCCGGCGACGACGCGACCATCCTGGGCAAGGTGGTGGCAGTGCTGCGGCGCGTGTGACGGCTGCGGCGGGCAGGACGATCGGACCTGCCCCCTGACCGGGCCCCGGGACCCCTGCGCCGGTTCCGGGGCCCTGTGCTGTGCGGGCCCCGACGACCGTGGGCCTCGGATTGTGGGCCGGTATGCCGCGATGTCGCGGCATACCGGCCCACAATCATCACGCCTCCTGAACTTCAGCCTGCTTCGCCACCGCGTCGATCGCGGCCAGTGATTTCCGGACCTGGTTGCGGTCCGTCGTGTACCAGAAGTCGGGCAGCGACGCCTTCAGATAGCTCCCGTACCGGGCCGTGGCCAGCCGCTGGTCCAGTACGGCCACCACGCCGCGATCCCCCGACGCCCGTACGAGACGGCCGGCACCCTGGGCCATGAGCAGCGCGGCGTGGGTGGCGGCGACCGACATGAAGCCGTTGCCGCCGGCGTCCTCCACCGCCTTCTGGCGGGCACTCATCAGCGGGTCGTCCGGTCGCGGGAACGGGATCTTGTCCATGACGACCAACTGGCAGCTGGCGCCGGGGACGTCCACGCCCTGCCACAGCGACAGCGTGCCGAAGAGGCAGGTCTTCGGATCGGCCGCGAAGTTCTTGATCAGCTCACCGAGGGTCTCCTCGCCCTGCAGGAGGATCGGGAACTCGGGGATGCGGGAGCGGAGCTCCTCGGCGGCGAGTTGGGCGCCCCGCATCGAGGAGAACAGGCCGAGCGTGCGGCCGCCGGCCGCCTGGATCAGATCGGTCAGCTCGTCGAGCATGTCGGTGCGGTCGCCGTCCCGCGCGGGTCGGGACAGGTGCTTGGCGACGTACAGGATGCCCTGCTTGGGGTAGTCGAACGGCGAGCCGACGTCGACGCCCTTCCACTGCGGGATGTCGTCGCCCGCCGTTCCCTCCGGGGCGAGCCCCAGGGAGGCGCCGACGCCGTTGAAGTCCCCACCCAGCTTCAGCGTTGCGGAGGTCAGGACGACGGAGCGGTCCGCGAACAGCTTCTCCCGCAGCAGGCCCGACACCGACATGGGGGCAACGCGCAGGGAGGCTCCGAAGCGGTCGTGCCGTTCGTACCAGACGACGTCCCATTCGGAGCCGTTGGTGATCCGCTCCGCCACGTCGTGGACGGTCTCGACCGAGGCCAGTGCCTGCTTACGGACCGCGTCCTCGTCCTGGACGGACTTGTCGCGGGTCGCGCCGATCGCGGAGATCACGGTGCGACAGGCGTCACGCAGAGCCATCAGCGCATAGCCGAGGTCTTCCGGGATCTCCTCCAGACGGCCCGGCAGGGCCAGCTCCATCAGCCGCTCGAAGCCCTCGGCGGCGGTCTGGAGCTGGTCGGCGGCCTTCTCGTTGACGAGCTTCGCGGCACGGCGCACCGCGCGGTTGACCTGGCCGGGAGTGAGCTCGCCCGTGGCGACGCCGGTGACCCGGGAGACCAGTTCGTGTGCCTCGTCGACGATCAGTACTTCGTGCTGCGGCAGGACCGGGGCGCCTTCGATGGCGTCGATCGCGAGCAGCGCATGGTTGGTGACGACGACCTCGGAGAGCTTGGCGCGCTCCCGTGCCATCTCGGCGAAGCACTCGGCGCCGTACGCGCACTTCGAGGCGCCCAGGCACTCCCTCGACGACACCGACACCTGGGCCCAGGCCCGGTCGGAGATGCCCGGGGTGAGGTCGTCGCGGTCGCCGGTCTCGGTCTCGTCCGCCCAGTCACGCACACGCAGCAGGTCCTGGCCCAGCTTGCTGGTGGGAGCGGCCGCCTCGAACTGGTCGAAGAGGCCCTCCTCCTCGTCCTGCGGGACGCCCTCGTTCAGGCGGTGCAGACACAGGTAGTTCGACCTGCCCTTGAGCATGGCGAACTCCGGGCGGCGGCGCAGCAGCGGGTGCAGCGCGTCGACCGTGCGCGGCAGGTCCCGCTCCACGAGCTGGCGCTGCAGGGCGAGGGTGGCGGTCGCCACGACGACACGTTCCCCGTGCGCGAGCGCGGGCACGAGGTAGCCCAGCGACTTGCCGGTGCCGGTGCCGGCCTGGACCAGCAGATGGGAACCGTCGTCGATCGCCTCCGCGACGGCTTCGGCCATGGTCACCTGGCCGGGGCGCTCCGCACCGCCGACGGCAGTGACAGCAGCATGCAGGAGTTCGGGGAGTGAGGGCTTCGTCATAGCGCGACCACCCTACGGCCCGGCACTGACAAACGGGTGATCACGGTGTGGGCGAGGGGCGGGATCAAGACCTGGGGTTCCTCGGGTGGGGATCGGATCGGGACGGGTGGTGGCTGGGTGATGTCACGGGGGTGCGGAATCTGTCGGATCTTGTGCAGGAGTGGATCGAGTGGGGTGAGGGTGGGCGGACCCTGGGTCGAGTCAGGACCGTTCCCGGTCGGGGCGGAGATCGGCCGGCGGGAAATCCGTGCCGAGTGAGTGGGAACCGAGTCGCGGCGAGCGGTGTACCAAAAGTGATGACGTTGTGGCACGGCGTTACAGCAGATCGCGCAGGGAGCGGTCTCTGACCATCAGGGCGGCTCGCTTGTCGGGCAGGTCGGCCTCGGCGGAGAACCGGAAACCGGCGCTCAGGAAGGCGGCGATGGAGGGGGTGTTGCGAAGGTCGGGTTCGGCGACGACGCGAGCGCAGGCGGACCGCTTGTCGAAAGCCAGGTCGGCGACGGCTCCCAGGAGTGCGCTGCCGAGTCCTCGCCCACGGTCTGCGACACCGCCGATGAGGAGGTGGATTCCGGTGTCATGAGGTCGAGCGGGATAGTGACGGGCCAACGGATCGAGGTCAGCCCGGTAGATCTCCCAATAGCTCATCGGCGTGCCCTCCAGCACGCCGAGACACGGGACGCTGCGTCCGTCGCCGGTGAGCTGGGCGCGCAGATGCTCCTCGGTCGCGGTCTGGGGTCCGGCCAACTCCCAGAACGCTGCGACGGCGGGGTCGTTCATCCAGCGGCCGATCAGCGGAAGGTCCCGGTCGATGCGTACGGGCACAAGGTGGAACACGCCGACGGACGTGGAGGTCGGCCCCCAGTCGGCGACGTGGTCGAGTAGATCGTCACCGGTCGGCCTGACGGCGGCAGGCAGGGCGGTGCCTGCACCGTGGCGCTGCTCCCCGCCGCCGGCCTCTTCCGCCTCGAGGACCGCGAGGAGTTCGTCGGGCAGGCGCAGATCCAGCGTGTCCGTGCTGTCTGCGCCCGCGCCGGAACCGGCGACAGGGGCGGTACCGGCACCGGCACCGGCGTCGATGGGAGGCACGGGGATGCTCCTCTCAGAAGGCTGAGCGGGTCATGTTCCTCGGAGGTGAAGGGAGTTGGTGATGGACAGTCGTGCGGTCAGGAGTGCAGGGGGTTGGCGATGGTGACGTAGACAGATTGGTTGTCGACCGGGCCGACGAGTTCGTCGAGGCCGTGTAGCCGGGTCAGCAGGTTGGCCTTGCAGCGCAGGACGGGTGAGTCGAGCAGGTGGGCGGGCAGCGAGGTGCGCAGCCGGGCGGGACCGGTGGCCACGTCGCCGAGGAAACGGCGGAAGGCTGCGAGCAGTAGCGGTTCGTCGGCTAGGCGCTGGGAGCCGAACGCGCCGATGAGGCCGAGCACGTTGTTGATCGCGAGGTAGTAGGCGAAACGCTCGTCGGTGATCTCGTCGGTGACGAAGGTGTCGCTGTGGGCGCCGATGCCGGGCAGCCTGGCGTCGAGTTCCGCGCGCCGGGACTCGCGGAAGTAGTAGCCCTGGTTGTCGCGGTAGCGGCCGCCGGCGGGCCAGCCGTCGCCGTCCAGCAGGAGAAGCGTGTTCTGCTGGTGGGCCTCCAGAGCGATTCCCGCCTCCGCGTCCAGCCACAGCACGGGCCGGACGACCTGTTCGAGGTACCGCAGGAACCACTCGGCGGCAACGGCCCCTCGGGGTCGGCCGGTTCGGGCAGCGAGACGCGTGACGATCTCTGCCAGGCGGGACCGCACGACGGGCCGGTCCGCCTGAGGACGGCCCGTGGCGCTGTCGAGCTGTGCGTGCGGTCCTGACGATGCGTGCGGTCGGGGCGAGACGAGTCCGGCGATGCAGGACACGTCGTCGGTGGAGCGGAATGGATTGTGCCGGATCATCACGTCGAGTCCGGGCACGGGGACGCCGTCCGGCCCGTCGACGGCCAGCCAGGCAGGGTCGCGGACGATGTCGAACCCCGGGTGCGCGGCCTGCCATCGCTGGGACAGCCCCGTGCGCAGCAGGCGGTGGACCTCGACGCCGCGGTGCAGTTCTTTGCGGAGGTTCTCACGACGGGAGTTGGTGATGCGGAGGCCCAGGGACAGCTTGAGCATGGCGGGGGCGCCGGGTCTGTGGACGGTTCGTACGGAGGAGGTGGGGTGCCACGGAGCGCCATGTGCGCCGAGGTCCCGGAGCAGTCCGGCGTGGGTCAGGGCCGCGGTCTCGGGGCGGTGCAGGACCTCACGGACCTGCCAGGGATGCAGGGGCAGTGCCGCGTACCCCGTGGGCAACGGCAGCTGGGCTCCGGCGAGTTGGGCCATGAGCCGTGCTGCGGCGACGAGACGGCCACGCTCGGTCCAAGCCGAGTCGGTGGCGAGTACGGAAGGAGCGACAGCCATCCAGTGCAAGGGGAAGAAGCCTCGCAACTCGGGTGAGTACAGCCGCGCTTCGGCTTCGGAGAGACCCTCTCGGCTCTTCGGGGTCGGGTGCAGTGGATGTCCGAGTACGAGTGCCTGCTCGGCGGCGAGGAAGAGGTCGGCGCCATCGGCGGGGTGTTCCCGACGCTCGCTGATGAACGTGACAGTTCGCCGGGCGGAGTCGGCGACGCGGGCGACGAGGTCGGTGCCGGCGGCGATCGCGGGGATGGTGGTGGACATGTCGGTTGTGGTCGCTCCCCCGGGCGTCTCCCTGGTGAGCAGCGCCGCGAGGGTGACCGCGTCGAGCGGTGGGGATTGGTCGGGGGCGTCGGCCAGGTACGGGAGGCCGAAGCGGTGCCACCCCGTCGTGGACCAGTAGTGGACCGGCGCGAGCAGGGCCGTGCCGCTGGTGGGCAGCGGGATGCGGAGGAGGCCCTTGTCAGGAGCCGGGAGGTTGGTCTCGCGTACCCAGCAGCGGAGCAGGTTCTCCGAAGCGGCGGCCTGGGCCGCGGTGTGGGGGTCGGGATGCTCCATGAGGTCGACGGTGACGCCGCGCAGCCACTTGGCGTCCTGGGCCCCACCCGGCGCGGGGGTCCCTCGCTGCGCCGGCGTCTCTCGCTGCGCAGGGGCGTCTACAGATGGCACGGCGCCTCCTCGCTCAGGCGTCACCGGGGCTGACGGCGCCGTAGGACCTCCTCGCGCCGGCGCGCCTCCTCGTCGCGGCACACGGTCCTGGCCCGGAGCGTTGGCCTGCGGCAGGACCGGAGCGTTTGCCTGCGGCAGGGGGTGTCCCAGTGCCCGGGAAGCCGATGCGGTTGTCGACGCGGGCTGCTCCCGCGGGAAGAAGTGCGGGTCGGAGGAGTTCGGCGCGAGGGTCGGGGCGTGCCCCTCGGGTGCGGGGGTGCTGGTCAAGGCTGGTCCTAGTGGGGGTGGTTCTGGCTCGTGCGGTGACGGGCCGGGAATTCTGCGGTGCGGTCGGGCGCAGGAGTTCGGGGTGTTTCGGGTGCCGAGTGGCCCGGTCAAGGTGGGCGTCAAATGGGGGGGGAGGGGTCCGGTGAGGGTGCGGGGTTGGTGGGGAGTTGGTCGCTGTTCGGGAGCTGGTCGGTTGGCGAGAGTCGCCGTGGCGGTGCGGACGTGTGGGCGGATGTACGCGCCCTCGTCGGCCGGCGAGTCACACCGCCCGTTCGGCGTGGTCGCCGTGCCATGGGTGTGGCTGGTGCGACTGATCAGGCGCGGTGCGGCCTCGGGCGACCGCCGCCACCGCGTCGGCCAGCCGGTCCAGCACCGCGGCCGCTTGCTCGTCGCTGATCGTCAGTGGCGGGAGGAGCCGTACGACGCTGGAGTGGCGGCCGCCGAGTTCGACGATCAGGCCACGCCGCAGGCACTCCCGCTGGATGGCGGCGGCGAGTTCAGGGGCAGCGGGACGAGGGCAGCGGGCGGCATCCGGTACCCACGCCGACCCCACACCGTCTCCGGCGGAGCCCAGGCCTGCCGCGAGGTCGGGGCCACCGCCGGCCTGGTCGAGCCCGACCCCGGCGCTTGCCCAACCCCAGCCACCGTCCGAACCGGCCGTGGTGCCGATCCGACCCCTGTCACCATCCGGACCAGCCGACGCGTGCGCGCAATCCCCGCCATCGTCCAAACCAGCCGGGGTGCCGACCCGACCCCTGTCACCATCCGGACCAGCCGACGCCTGCCCCCAACCCCCGCCACCCGCCGAACGGCCCGAGGCACGCGCCCGACTCCCACCCCCCTCCGACTCGGCCCAAGCACCCGCGACAGGCCCGTCGCCCCAGACCGACCCTCCGCTCGCCTCCGGATCCACCACCTCGAGGCCGACCATCAGTCCCCGACCGCGCACATCCCCGATGCACGCGAACTCGGTTGCCAGCCCCTGGAGCTGGTCCAGCATTCGGGCGCCGAGTTCGGCCGCGCGCCCGGCGAGGCCGTTCTCGCGGACGTAGGCAAGTGTTGCCGTGCCCGCGGCCATGGCGAGTTGGTTGCCGCGGAACGTTCCGGCGTGGGCGCCCGGTTCCCAGGCGTCGAGGTCGTCGCGGTAGACGACCACGGCGAGGGGGAGGCTGCCGCCGATGGCCTTCGACAGGACCATCACATCGGGGGTGACGCCGCTGTGCCCCACCGCCCAGAAGGCGCCGGTGCGTCCGACGCCCGTCTGGACCTCGTCGGCGATCAGCGGGATGTTCCGGTCGGCCGTGATCTGCCGCATGCGCCGCATCCAGGCGTCCGGCGCGGGAATCACCCCGCCCTCGCCCTGGACGGGTTCGAGGATCATCCCGGCGGGGCTCGGCACGCCCGACTTGGGGTCGTCGAGGACGGACTCGGTCCAGCGGGCGGCGAGTTCGGCACCGCGTTCGCCGCCGACGCCGAACGGGCAGCGGTAGTCCCGGGGATAGGGGAGGCGCGCGACCCGTACGTCGCAGGCGCCTCCGGAGGCCTCCAGCGCTCCAGCGGTCATCCCGTGGTAGGCGCCGGTGAAGGCGAGCATGCCGGTGCGTCCGGTCGCCGCGCGTACGAGCTTGAAGGCGGCCTCGACGGCGTCGGTGCCGGCCGGTCCGCAGAACTGCACGCGCGCGTGGTCGGCGAGTCCGGGCGGCAGGGTGCCGAACAGCTCGGTGACGAACGCATCCTTGACGGGCGTCGCCAGGTCGAGGACGTGCAGCGGCGCGCCCGAGTCGAGAACCTTGCGGATGGCCTCCAGAACCACGGGGTGGTTGTGTCCGAGCGCCAGAGTCCCCGCACCGGACAGGCAGTCCAGGTAGCGGCGGCCGTCCGCGCCCTCGATGGTCAGCCCGCGCGCCCGCACCGGCACGATCGGCAGGGCACGCGCGTAGGTGCGCGCCGCCGACTCGCGCGCCGACTGGCGCCGCAGAATCCCCTCCTGCACGGCACGCGCCCCCGCGGACGCCCCCGCCGGTTCGGGCATTCCCCCACGCACAGACTCGGTCACGGTCACGGCTCCCTGTCCTCCCGCTGTCCAGGGGCGAGCAGGTCTCTCGCGTCCTCGCCCGACCCGACATACGAAACCCCACGAGCCTTCACTCGAAGCTCTGGGGAACTGGGCACTGGGGGCCGCACATCGACAGTAGGCCCCCCACCGCTACCAACCCCACACTGCTCACCGGGTTACGGGTTGCCTCAAGATCCTTGCCGTGCCGAAACCGTTGCCGGTCCAGCACAACCCCAGGTGATCAGCGGGACCGGCGTGGGTCGGCGCGTCGTCCTGCCGCTGCGGGTGTCACCTCTGGCGGACGGGAACGTTGACGTCGTCCACGTTGATGTGGCCCCAGCCGCCCGTTGCCCGGTCGACGACCTCGACGTAGATCCGGTCACCGATGTGGGCGGACAGGTCGAAGACGACCCGGCGGTACTGCTCGGCACCACGGCCGGTGGCCTTGGCCAGCACCTTGCCGTCGCCGGCACGGACGACGGCCGCGTAGAGCCGGTCGGGGTCGTTGCCGCCGGAGACAAGCAGATCGACGACACCGTCTCCGCCGAGGACCACGGTGGCGGAGCGGAGCACCCCGGTGGCGTCGTCACCGCCGGCCTCCGGGTTGAAGCCCCACAGGTGGTGGCCGGACACGTCGTCCTCGGTCTCGCCCTGGTAGAAGGGTCCACCCCAGCCCCAGTCGGTGCGGGTGGTCACATTGGCGTCGCTGAAGGTCGTGCCCGAGACCACGGTCCACCCGGTGAGGTCCCCGGTGGCGAAGTCGTGGTTGGGAAGGGCGTCGACGTCTGTCGGGCGGGGCGGATCGTATGCGGCCGGGGCCACGGGTGTGTCGTAGGCGCCGTTCATCCGCCAGACGTCCAGCTCCAGGACCCTAGGGGCGCCTCCCTCGGCGGTCAGTCGCAGGCCGGTGGCGCCTTCCCTGGTGGGATAGACGCGGCTGGTGAGGCTGTTGGTCCCGTTGACGTACGCCTCCAGCATCGAGCGGTCGAGGAGGACCCGCAGTCGCAGGCGGCCGGCGTCCAGTTCGACGGTTCCGTCGTGCACGCCCTTGCGTACGTCCGGGTCCAGGCTGGAGCGGCTGCGGTCGATCCAGAAGCGGCGCTCGGTGGTGTCGTAGGAGAGCAGTGTCTCCTCGGTGCCGTCGGCGCAGGCCCGGACCGCCAGGGTGATCCTTTGGGCGCCACGCGGCTCGATGACGGCGCTGATGTCCAGCAGGTCGCCGGAGGCCTCGGCGAGCCGCCGGTTCGCTTCCTCGACCGAGGTCTGCTGGATCCGGGCCAGTCTCTTGCCGCGGAGACCGGCCGCCTCGGCGATCGGTTCGACACCGAGGGTGCCGTCCTGGCGCAGCGAGACACTGACGGGCATTCCGGCGTTGTGCGCCCAGCCGGACTGGGCGTGCTGCTGTTCGCTGCGGCGGTCCTGGGCGATGCTGAAGAGCACGGAGCGGCCGTCGGGGGTGACGAAGCCGGACGGGCCGGTGAAGTGCTCGCCGAAGTCGAACTCGCGGGGCTTCTCCTCGTCGGGGACGAAGCGGCATTCGCGCTTGTCAAAGGTGCCGATCCAGTAGTGGGTGTGCTTGACGGCGTTCGGGTTGAACGCCTCCCACCAGGGGCTCACCAGCAGGATGTGCTTGCCGGTGCGCGCACCCCGGGAGCCGGGGAGCGGGAGGAGGACCGGCAGCTCCCACACCTCGCCGGGCTCGGGCACCGTGGCGAGATCGTTCCAGTGCAGAGGGCCGCGGTATGTCCAGGGGCCCTCGGGCCTGCGGGCGGTGTACACGAGCGCGGTCCCACCGTGCTTCTTGGTGACCCGCGCGCCGTCGTAGTCGACGATGCCGCTGCCGACCAGCTGGTACCAGACGCCGTCCTCCTCCCAGACGAACGGGTCGCGGAAGTTCTCCGCCCACGCGGTGCCGGGGCCGGCGGGGAGGCCGGCGGGGGCTTCGGTGACCGGGTCGGACTTCATCGTCCAGGTGGGCAGGTCGGTGTCGCCGTCGGCCGGGTAGGCGGAGACGGCGATCCCGGTGCGCTGGCGGTGGGGCAGCCGGTCGTCGCCGCCGGTGAAGAAGAGCACCGGCCCCCGGTCACCGTCGACGTATGCCGAGCCCGACCAGCAGCCGTCCGGCCCGACCGAGTCCGCAGCGGGCGCGAGGGCGATGGGGAGGTCCCGCCAGTGCAGCATGTCCGTGCTGACCGCGTGGCCCCAGTGGATCTGGCCCCAGTACGGGCCGAGCGGATCGTGCTGGTAGAAGATGTGGTACTTGCCCTTGAAGTACACGGGCGCGTGCGGCTCGTTCATCCAGTGCCAGGGCGGCAGCATGTGGAACTGGGGGCGGTGCCGGTCGCCGTCGAAACGGGTCCGCTGCTGGACCAGGTCCGGCCGGGGCACGTGACGGCCTGGAAGCGCAGCGATCCTCTCGGCGTGCTCCTGCCGCGCCGTCGGATCGTCCAGGGCGCCCGGGCGGATCACGACGCTGTCCATCAGCCCCATGTACATGTTGGCGTGGAACTCGCCGTTCAGCAGCGTGGACCGGTTGTGCCGCCCGATGAGCAGGGGCTCGCCCGAGGCCAGTTCGGGGGCCTTGTCCGGCGTGGTGGCGGTGCCGATCAGGCGGCCGTCGCGGTAGAGGCGCAGTTGCCGGGCGGCCGGGTCGTAGGTGGCCGCGACATGGGTCCACCTGCCCTTGCCGGCCGGCCGGTCCGGGGCTCCCCTGACCTCGATCAGGTCGGTTCCGAAGCCGAGTTGGAAGACGATCTGCCCGAAGCGGCGCAGGCCGAGCAGGAACCCGGTCTTCGCGTCCGGGTCGTGCTGGTTGACCAGTGCCTGGGGCTTGCCGTCGATGCCGTGCTCGTAGGCGTAGGGGGCGATCCACACGTCGAGGGTGATGCCGCGGGTGGGGTCCAGTGCGCCGGGCCCCTGGGCGGTGACGACGGTCGAGTATCCGTCGAAGTACAGTGCCCGGCCGCGCACTCCGCGGCGCCGTATGGGATCGCTGTCGGGCTTGTAGCGGGCGTCGTTGAAGACGTAGCTGACCGGGTCGGCGGTGCCGGAGACCGTTTCGCGGGCGACCGCGCCGGCGCGCTCGTCGAAGTCCCAGCGGGCGGAGGGGCTTCCGGGCAGTCGCCTTTCCTGGGCGGTGGCGGTCGGCACGAACGAGAACGGGACGATCGCACCGCCGACGGCGGCGGACACCACACTGAGGGCTGTTCTTCTCCTCATGGCTGACTCCTGGGTCGGCGCGGCAGGTTGACGCTCTGCCAAATCGGTTTAGGCGACAGCTCGGAATCGTTCGCGCGCCGCGACAGCTAAAGCAAGAGCTAACGCACATCGATTTACGTGAGCGTTACCTGAAGTACTGACAAAACACCCCATAACTTCAGCGTTTTCCATTTGAGATGTCCGGGGTGTTGACACCGGTCGAACCGAGCTTCACTCTCATCGCAACTTGCTAATCCGATTTAACAACGGAGCTGAGCCGCTGATGTCTGAACGCCGTGTGACCATGGCCGACGTTGCCCGCAGGGCAGGCGTCTCGCCGACGACCGCGTCGTTCGCTCTCTCCGGCCGCACCGACATGCGTATCTCCGACGCCTCCCGCGAACGTGTGCTGGAGGCCGCCAGGGAGCTGGGCTATCGCCCCAACGTCACCGCACGCAGCCTGCGGACGAAGTCGACGCAGACCATCGGGTTCGTGTCGGACCGGATCACCACGACACCGTTCGCGGGCGATGTGATCCGCGGTGCGCTGGAGGCTGCCCGGGAGCGGGACCACCTGCTGTTCATCACGGAGGCCGGCGGCGACCGCGCCGCTGAGTCGTCCATGGTCCACGCGCTGCTGGACCGCCAGGTAGACGCGGTGATCTACGCGTCGATGTTCACCCGGCACATCACTCCGCCCAAGGAGCTGTACGGGCAGCGGGTGGTCCTGCTGAACTGCCTGGCCCCCGGTTTCGACGCGCCGTCCGTCGTCCCGGACGAGGTGGAGGCCGGCCGGGACGCGGCCCGTGCCCTGCTCGCGGCCGGTCACACCGAGGGCATCTGGTCGATCGGCGGGCATCAGGCCGTTCCGGCCACACCCGAGGGGATCATCGCCGGCAACGAGCGTATGCGCGGCCTGGAGGAGGTCCTGCGGGCGGGCGGGGCCCGCCTGGACGGTGTCGTCGAGTGCGACTGGGACACGCGGGACGGCTATCGGGAGGTCGCCGCGCTGCTCGCGGCGGGTCATCGCCCACGGGCACTGGTGTGTCTGACCGACCGGGTGTCCTTCGGCGCCTACCAGGCGCTCGGCGAGGCGGGTCTGTCGGTGCCCGGCGACGTATCGGTGGTCTCCTTCGACGACCAGGACATCGCGTCGGTACTGCGCCCGGCGCTCACCACCTTGAAACTGCCGCACTACCAACTCGGCCGCCTTGCCGTGGAGTTGATCCTCGGCGAGGGACCGCTCGAAGCAGTCGTACACCGTGTGCCCATGCCGCTGCAGGAGCGTGCCTCCATCGGCACCCCCGCGGAGGGCTGACACCGGGCACCCGAAAAACGGCTGTCCCGCCGCCCGGACCCAAGCCCCGGGCGGCGGGACGACCACCAAGAACAGCGACCGTCGCAACCGGTCGCGAGGGCGGGTCCGGCAAGACCCGTCTCAGTGAGATGGAGGAACCTCGTGGTGTGGAGAACCAGGCGCCTCGCTGAAGCGAGTGTAGCCGTCGCAGCGGCGACCGCGCTGGTCGCCGGATGCGCGTCCGGGAGCGGCGGGAGCACGTCCGGAGCCAGCGGCGACACGCTGACCCTGTGGACGCACAACGCCGGCAATTCGACCGAGCTCGACGTCGTCAAGAAGATCATCAAGGAGTTCAACGGCTCGCAGAGCAAGTACAAGGTCAAGCTCCAGGCGTTCCCGCAGAGCGACTACAACAACTCCGTCGTGGCAGCCGCGTCGGCCCGCAAGCTGCCCTGTCTGCTCGACGTGGACGGCCCCAACGTGCCGAACTGGGCCTGGGGCGGCTACCTTGCCCCGGTCGACGTCTCCGGCAGCGAGGTACCGCTGTCCGACCAGCTGCCCAGCACCGTCGGCCGCTACAAGGACAAGGTCTACGCGTTCGGCTTCTACGACGTCTCCCTCACCTTCTTCGCCCGCAAGTCGGTGCTGAACGAGTACGGCATCCGCATCCCGACCATCGACAAGCCCTGGACCAAGGCCGAGTTCGACTCGGCGCTGGCCGAGCTGAAGAAGAGCGGGAAGTTCGATTACCCACTGGAGATGGGCACCGGTGGCCTCGGCGAGTGGTACACGTACGGCTACTCCCCGCAGCTGCAGAGCTTCGGCGGCGACCTGATCGACCGTGACGGCTACAAGACCGCCTCGGGCACCCTCGACGGCAAGAGCTCCGTGGAGTGGGCCACCTGGTTCCGCTCGCTGGTGACCAAGGGCTACCTGTCGAAGAAGTCCGGGGCCGACCCCAACAAGGACTTCCTGGCCGGCAAGAGCGCCATCCAGTGGGACGGCAGCTGGAACGCGACCAAGACCGCCGAGAGGCTGGGTGACGACCTGGCGATCATCCCGCCGGTCGACTTCGGCAACGGGCCCAAGATCGGCGGCGCCTCCTGGCAGTGGGCCATGAGTTCCACCTGCTCCAACAAGGCCGGCGCTGAGGCGTGGCTGAAGTTCTCCCGCCAGACCAAGTACTTCGTCGACTACGCCAAGGCCACCAGCACCATCCCGGCCACCGACGCCGCCGTACAGCAGGTCGACGGCTACCAGCCGGGCGGGAAGTTCAACGTGTTCGTCGAGTTCGCGCGCAAGTACGCAGAAGTGCGCCCGGTCACCCCGGCCTACCCCTACATCTCGACCGAGTTCCAGAAGGCGACCCAGGACATCCTGGCCGGGGCCGACCCCGAGGACGCTCTCGGCCAGGCCGCGAAGGACATCGACAACAACCTCAAGACGAACAACTACGACGCCGGCTGACCCGCCCCGGTCCGGTTCGGGCCCCGCCCGCGCCTCCCCGCGCCGCCCGAACCGGACCGGCTCCCCCTGGAGCTACCGTGACCACCATGATCGCAGCCCTCGAGCGGCTGCGTCCGGTCCGGCGAACCCGAACGACGCACGCGCGTCGCCGTGAGAGCCTCACCGCCCTCGGCATGGCCACCCCGGCCGTCGTGCTGCTGATCGTCTTCCTCGTCGTACCGGTCGCCCTCGCCTTCGCCCTGGCGTTCACCGACGCGAGGCTCATCTCGCCCACCCCGGCCCGCTTCGTGGGCCTTCGGAACTTCACCCTGCTCTTCCAGGACCCGGTCTTCTACAAGTCCCTGCGCAACACGGCGTACTTCGCCGCCGTCGTCGTGCCGCTCCAGGCCGGGCTCGCCCTCGTGCTGGCGCTGCTGGTCAACGCCAAGGTGCGCGGCGTCAACTTCTTCCGCACCGTGTACTTCCTGCCAGTCGTCACCTCGATGGTCGTCGTGTCCCTCCTGTGGACCTTCCTCTACCGGCAGGACGGCCTGGTCAACCACGTGATCTCGACGCTCACCCTCGGGCGCGTCGACGGCCCGGACTGGCTGGGCGACCCGGCCACCGCCATGCCCGCCATCATCCTGATGTCGGTGTGGCAGGGCGTCGGCTTCCACATGATCATCTGGCTGGCCGGCCTGCAGACCATCCCCGCCGAGCTGTACGAGGCCGCCGACCTGGACGGCGCCGGCCGCTGGCACCGCTTCCGCCATGTCACCTGGCCCGGACTGCGCGCCACCCGCACGTTCGTGCTGGTCACCATCACCATCGCGGCGTTCAGCCTCTTCACCCAGATCAGGGTGATGACGCAAGGCGGCCCGCTCGACTCCACCACCACCGTCGTCCACCAGGCCGTGCACACCGGCTACGACCAGCAGCAGACCGCGTACGCGGCGGCGATCTCCCTGGTCTTCTTCGTGCTCGTGCTGAGCGTGTCCCTCGTCCAGCGTTTCCTGACCCGGGAGAAGGACTGACATGACCTCCCTCCTGAAGCACCTGGGCGGCCACGCCGGCCGTGTCGTCCTCGCCCTGGTCTTCGCGCTCCCGCTCGTCTTCATGCTGGTCTCGTCCTTCAAACCGGACGACCAGATCTTCGGCGACCTGGGCTCCCTGCGCGCCTTCCTGCCGGTCGGCGCCCTGTCTCTGGACAACTACACGGGCGTGTTCGAGCGTGTCCCGGCGGCACGGTTCCTGCTGAACTCCGTGCTGATCTCGACGATCACCGTGGTACTCGGCATCCTCGTCAACAGCATGGCCGCCTTCGCCCTGGCACGGATGCGCTGGACCGGCAGGAAGCTCGTCCTGACCGCCGTCATCGCCACCCTCATCGTGCCGTTCGAGACCTTCGCCCTGCCGCTGGTGTGGTGGGTCAACCAACTGCCGCTGCTCCGCGTCAACGGCTTCCACCTGGAGTGGACCACCGGCTGGATGGACACCTACCAGGTCCAGATCGTGCCGTTCGTCGCCAACGCCTTCTCGGTCTTCTTCTTCCACCAGTACTTCCAGAGCATCCCCAAGGAACTGGACGAGGCGGCGATCGTGGACGGCGCCGGCTGGTTCACCATCTACCGCCGCATCGTCATGCCGCTGTCCGGCCCGGCCGTCGCCACCGTCGCCATCCTCACGTTCCTGCCCGCCTGGAACTCGTACCTGTGGCCGCTGATGGTCGTGCAGAGCGAGGAGCTGCGGCCGGTGATGGTGGGCATCTCCTACTTCTTCCAACTCAACGTCGGCTGGGGCCAGATCATGGCGTACTCCTCCATGATCACCGTGCCGATCCTCGCCCTGTTCATGGCCTTCCAGCGCTCGTTCGTCAACAGCATCGCCTCCACCGGCGTCAAGGGCTGACCGCGCTCCTTCGACCCCCCACCCCGAAAGGACCCCTGCGTGTCCGTCATGCCCGCAGACCCCCACCGGCCCGTCGCGCACCTGCGCCCGCCCCGCAACTGGATCAACGACCCCAACGGGCTGGCCTTCCACGACGGCCACTACCACGTGTGCTTCCAGTACAACCCGTACGGACCCGAGCACGCGAACATGCACTGGGGCCACTTCCGCAGCCCCGACCTGATCAGCTGGGAGGAACTGCCCGTCGCGCTGACCCCCACGCCGGGCGGAGAGGACGCCGACGGCTGCTTCTCCGGCAACGCCGTCTCCGACGGCGACCGCATGGTCGCCTTCTACTCCGCTTTCCGCACCGACCGCTGGGCACAGCCGGTCACCACGGCCGAGTCCCGGGACAACGGTGTCACCTGGACACCGCGCGGCAGCCTGCTGATCCCCGAACTGCCCGAGGGCGCCACCATGTACCGCGACCCGTACGTGTGGCGCGAGGCCGGCCGCTGGCGGATGCTGGTCGGCTCCGCCCAGGCGGACGGCCGGGCGGCGGCGCTGCTGTACGAGTCCGGGGACCTGGAACGGTGGGAGTACCGGGGGCCGTTCCTGGACCGGGCCCCGCAGCCGGTGGCGCCGGGCGCGGACACGGGGCCGGGCTGGGAGTGCCCCCAGTACCTGCACGCGGACGGACGCGGCGCGCTGCTCCTGGGCGCCTGGGATCCGGAGCTCGGACCGCGCCGGACCGTGGTCTACCCCGGGCGCGAGCAGGACGGCCGTTTCCTCCCCGACGCCCCCGCCCTGCTCGACCACGGACCCGACTTCTACGCCCCGGCGCTGTTGCCCGCCCCCGACGGCCGCTGGCTGCTGTGGGGGTGGTCGTGGGAAGCCCGTGACGCCGCGTGCGTTCGTGAGGCCGGCTGGGCCGGGCTGCTGACGCTGCCGCGCGAAGTGACACTCGCCGAGGACGGCTCCGTACGACAGCGGCCGGCCGCGGAACTCCTCGCACTGCGCGACGAACGCGCGCTGACCGCGGCCGGCGAGACCGCCGGAACGGCCGAACTGGGGACGGTGCGTTCGAGCTTCGACCTGACGGCCCGTCTGGAACCCCGCGCCGCCGGAACGGCGGGAGGACTACGGCTGGTGACCTCCGCCGACGGCGCCGAGTACCTCGACATCAGCATCGACGCGGCCGCCGGCGAGCTCGTCGTGGACCGCGACCACGCCTCCCTCGACCCGCGCGCACACGGCGGAACGTACCGCCTCCCCTGCCCCGAGGCGCGGGCGGCCTCCGGTGCCCCGGTCGAACTGCGCCTGGTGGTGGACCGGTCCGTCGCCGAGCTGTACCTGCCGTCGGGCCGGACGCTCACCCTGCGGTTCTACCCCACCGGCGACACCCCCTGGCGGATCGAGGCCCGCGCCGGAGACGAGGGCAGACTCGGCTACGCGGTCGGCGCCTGGAACCTGCGGCCGTACGCCATGCGCTACGCGACCGACGCGGGCGCCGAGTCCACACCCACGGACGCCGGTCTCGCCCGCCACTGATGTCCGTCAAGAGGACGCCAAGTCGGCAGCACACTGGATGAATTGCCAGTTCAGACAGCCCGTAGCGAAACCGTTGCCGTTCCGTCGGAACTCCCCCACAGCGACCGCATAGTGTGTGGTGCCGTCCCAACGCGCCGTGACATCAATCGAGAACACCGGCGCCGCGCCAAGTACTTTCACCCCAGGGGGAGTCAGATCATGCGATCGATGAGGCCGTCGTTCACCGCACGCCGAGGGAGGAGCGCGCGCCGCGGCATCTCCCCCTTGCCCGTCGCCGCGCTCGCCGCAGCGCTCGCGCTCACCGCGACCGCCTGCGAGTCGGGCGATGCGGACGCTGACGCGCAGGCCTCCGCGTCCGCAGTCGCGGGAGGCGACAACAAGATCACGATTCCGGACGACATCAAGGACCAGCTCAAAGAGCACGGGATCGACCTCGACAAGTGGAAGAACGGGGCCTGGAAGAACTGGGACAAGGACGACTGGCTGCGCGAGGCCCAGGACTACATCAACCCGATCATCGCGGGCCTGTGGGACAAGGACCGGATGCGTGAGGCCGAGGAGCCGGACGAGGGTGTCGACGAAGGTGACCTCTCCGACGACCAGGGTGTGACCGACCCGGAGCCGAAGCCGGTGGACGCGCAGGCCGTGCCGGCTACGTATCACGCCAACGCTCCCGCGGCCGGCAAGCTGTTCTTCGACTCCCCCGACGGCACGAGTGTCTGCTCGGCGACGGTCGTGGAGGACCCGGCCCACCCCGGCAAGTCCAACCTGGTCTGGACGGCGGGCCACTGTGTGCACGCGGGCAAGAGCGGCGGCTGGTACCGCAACATCGCGTTCGTGCCGTCGTACAACAACGAGGCCCTGCCCACCTCGCAGCTGGAGAACGCCACCAAGGAGCAGGTCACTCCGTACGGCGTCTGGTGGGGCGACTGGGCGCAGACCTCGGACCAGTGGATCGAGCAGGGCGGTGCGACGGGCGGCGACGGTGCCTCGTACGACTTCGCCGTGATCCATGTGACGCCGGAGGAGGGCGGCAACAGCAAGTCCCTCGAGGAGATGGTCGGTTCGGCCCTTCCGGTGGACTTCAAGGCCCCGGCCGTCCCGGAGGTGGCGAGCATCGAGGCGACCGGCTACCCGGCCGCGCCGCCGTACGACGGGCAGAAGCTGTTCCAGTGCCAGGACAAGCCGGGCCGGTTGTCGCTCAGCGCGTCGGACCCGACGATGTACCGCATCGGGTGCAGCATGACCGCCGGTTCGTCCGGCGGCGGCTGGGTGGCGGAGGGCTCGGACGGCAAGCCGGCGCTCGTGTCCAACACCTCGATCGGCCCGGTGACTTCGGGCTGGCTGGCGGGTCCGCGGCTGGGCGCCGAGGCCAAGGGTGTCTACGACTCGGTGAGCGACAAGTTCGCCGGTCAGTGACCCGTACTCATACGGACATACGGAAGGCCCGCCCCCTGCGCGAGGGAGCGGGCCTTCCGTCGTGCTACGACCGGGCAGGTCGCCGTGCTACGACCGGTCAGGCGGCGGGCGCCGGAACGTACGGCGTGAGATCCGCCGCCAGTTCCTCGTGCACCCGCACCTTGAGCAGCGTGCCCTCCGGGGTGTGCTCCTCGGAGATCACCTCGCCCTCGGAGTGGGCACGGGCGACCAGCCTGCCGTGGGTGTACGGCACGAGCGCCTCGATCTCCACCGACGGGCGCGGCAGCTCGTTGTCGATCAGGGCGAGCAGCTCGGTGATGCCCTGGCCGGTGCGGGCCGAGACCGCGATGGAGCGCTTCTCGATCCGCATCAGCCGCTGGAGCGTCAGCGGGTCGGCCGCGTCGGCCTTGTTGATCACGACGATCTCGGGCACCTCGGTGGCGCCGACGTCCCTGACCACCTCGCGTACGGCGGCCAGCTGCTCCTCCGGGTTCGGGTGCGAACCGTCCACCACGTGCAGGATCAGATCGGACTCGCCGACCTCCTCCATCGTGGAGCGGAACGCCTCGACCAGGTGGTGGGGCAGGTGGCGGACGAACCCGACCGTGTCGGCCAGGGTGTACAGCCGTCCGCTCGGGGTCTCGGCCCGGCGCACGGTCGGGTCGAGGGTCGCGAACAGGGCGTTCTCGACGAGCACGCCCGCGCCCGTGAGGCGGTTGAGCAGGGAGGACTTGCCGGCGTTGGTGTAGCCGGCGATGGCGACCGAGGGCACCTTGTGGCGCTTGCGCTCCTGGCGCTTGATCTCGCGGCCGGTCTTCATGTCCGCGATCTCCCGGCGCATCTTCGCCATCTTCTCGCGGATCCGACGCCGGTCCGTCTCGATCTTGGTTTCACCGGGACCACGGGTGGCGAGGCCGCCGCCCTTGCCGCCGCCCATCTGCCGGGACAGCGACTGACCCCAGCCGCGCAGCCTCGGCAGCATGTACTGCATCTGCGCGAGCGCGACCTGCGCCTTGCCCTCCCGGGACTTGGCGTGCTGGGCGAAGATGTCGAGGATCAGGGCCGTACGGTCGATGACCTTGACCTTGACGACGTCTTCGAGGTGGATGAGCTGGCCAGGGCTGAGCTCACCGTCGCAGATGACGGTGTCGGCGCCGGATTCGAGGACGATGTCCCGCAGCTCCTCGGCCTTGCCGGAGCCGATGTAGGTGGCGGCGTCGGGCTTGTCGCGGCGCTGGATCACGCCGTCGAGCACGAGTGCGCCCGCGGTCTCCGCGAGGGCGGCGAGCTCCGCGAGGGAGTTGTCCGCGTCCTGCACGGTCCCCGTGGTCCAGACGCCGACGAGTACGACCCGCTCCAGACGGAGCTGGCGGTACTCGACCTCGGTGACGTCCTCGAGCTCGGTGGAGAGGCCCGCGACACGGCGCAGGGCCGCGCGCTCGGAGCGGTCGAACTGGTCGCCGTCCCGCTCTCCGTCGATCTCGTGGCTCCAGGCGACGTCCTCTTCCATCAGGGCATCGGCCCGAAGACCGTCGGGGTATGTGTGCGCGAGGCTCTGAGTGTCCTGGGAAGGGGATGAAGAGGAGGTCATTGGGTCCTTACGTCGTGGGGATTCCGATACGGCGGTCACTGTGCACAACGTGCGAGCACCCCGGGAGATTCCCGTGTCCCGTGCCGCGCCGACCCTCAGATGGTCGCACGGCACGGCCCGTCTCGTCACCGTGTTATTTCGCGGCCGCGGGCTGGGGTGCCTCCGGCTTCCAGTCCGGGTGGCCGGGCATCGGCGGGGTCTTCTCACCGTAGAGCCAGCCCTGGAAGAAGCCGCCCAGGTCGCGCCCGGAGATCTCCCCGGCGAGCGCGACGAAGTCCGCGGTCGTGGCGACGCCGTCCTGGTGGCGGCTCACCCAGGCGCGTTGCAGGTGCTCGAAGGCCGGGCGGCCGATCTCCTGCCGCAGGGCGTAGAGGACCAGGGCGGCACCGTCGTAGACGTTCGGCCGGAAGATGCTGATCTTCTGGCCGGGCTTCGGTGCCTTGGGGGCGGCGGGCGGTCCGTCGACCGCCCGCCAGCGGTCGGAGGCGCCGTACGCCGCCTTCATCCGTGCCGCGATCGGCCGGTCCGCCTGCTCCTCCGCGTGCAGGGCCTCGTACCAGGTGGCGTGCCCCTCGCTGAGCCACAGGTCGGACCAGGTGCGCGGGCTGACGCTGTTGCCGAACCACTGGTGGGCCAGTTCGTGCACCATGATCGACTCTACGTACCACTTGGGGTAGACGGGCTCGGTGAACAGGTCTCTCTCGAAGAGAGAGAGGGTCTGCGTCTCGAGTTCGAAGCCGGTGTTCGCCTCGGCCATGAGCAGGCCGTACGTCTCGAAGGGGTACGGGCCGACCTTGCCCTCCATCCAGGAGATCTGGCCGGGGGTCTTCTTCAGCCACGGTTCGAGCAGCGCGCGGTCCTTGGTGGGCACGACGTCCCGTACGGGCAGTCCGTGCGGGCCGGTGCGGTGCAGCACCGTGGAACGGCCGATGGACACCTGGGCGAGCTCGGTGGCCATGGGGTGCTGGGTGCGGTACGTCCAGGTGGTCGCCCGGCCCGCCCGGTCCACGCCGGTCGACAGACCGTTGGCGACGGCGGTGTAGCCATTGGGCGCGGTGACCCGGATGGTGAACATCGCCTTGTCGGAGGGGTGGTCGTTGCACGGGAACACCAGGTGGGCGACGTCGGCCTGGTTGGCCATCGCGAGGCCGTCCTTGGTGCGCACCCAGCCGCCCTCGCGGTCCTCGCCGTAGACGGGGTCGCTGGTGTGCCGCACGGTGATCCGCATCCAGCTGCCGCCGGGCAGCGGGTCGTCCGGTGTGACGACGAGGTCCTCGTCGGCGCTGCTGAAGGACGCGGGTTCGCCGTCGACCTCGACGGAATCGACCTTGCCGTGTGCGAAGTCGAGGTTGACGCGGTCCAGGTCCGTGGTCGTCCAGGCGTCGATCGTGGTGACGGCCTGGAGCGGCTTGGTGTTGCTGCCGGGGTAGGTGAAGGAGAGGTCGTACGACGCCACGTCGTAGCCGGGGTTGCCGAGATGCGGGAAGAGGCGGTCGCCGACGCCGAGGGGGGTGCTGGGGGCGCTTGCGGCGAGGAGGCAGACGGAGACGGCGGAGGCGAGGAGGGCCGTTGCTCTGAGGCGGTGGGGGGTTCTGGTTCCGGAATTCTTGGTGCGGGAGGTGAGCAGCATGGATCACGGCTATCAGCGTGGGCGTGCGGGGCGGTGACGGCGCGCGATCGGCCCACTCGAACGGGTACGCCGGAAGTGGGGGTGGCGGTGTGGAACGGTGCCGTGTCTGGTGTGGGGCCCGGCGTGCGTGCTGGCGCGGGGTCGGGTCACTCGCCCGCGCTTGGGGTGCCGCCTCTCTGTGGGACGGGCGCCGCCCCAAGCGGCACGACTGCCCGCAGGCTGGGCGGGTTGTGTGGTGCCGACTGCTCGGGTGGGCGTGCCCTCGGCGGAACGACTGCCCGCAGACGGCGCGGCATGAGTGCCGCATGCTGCGGCCGGTGACGATGCGCCGCCCTCTGCGGCTGGGCCGCCCGCAGGCTGCTCGCCGGCGTCTCCTCAGAACGCCCCCGGCACCTGCGGCCGCGCCCTGCTCACGTCGTACACCCCCGGCACGTTTCGCATCGCACGCATCAGCCCCGGCAGCCCTGCCGCGTCCGGGAGTTCGACCGTGTACGTGTGGCGTACGCGCTGCTGGGTCGGTGGTTCCACCATCGCCGAGACGATTTCCGCGCCCTCCAGGGCCATCGCTTCGGTGAGGTCGGCGAGGAGGTGGGGGCGGACGAACGATTCGGCGAGGAGGGTGACCCGGCACTCGGTGGTGTCGCCCCAGCGCACGTCGACCTCCGGGCGCCCCGTGCTCTTCATGCGCACCACCCCGGGACACTCGGCGCGGTGCACGGTCACGGCTCCCCCGCGCACGGCGAAGCCGATGACCTCGTCGGGCGGTACGGGCGTACAGCAGCCGGCGAGCCGTACGGTCGCGCCGGGCTGGTCGACGACGGCCTTCGCGGCGGCGGGGCGCGTGGCGGGGCCGTCGTTGACGGGCCGGGGCGGGACCTCGGCCTGCGGGGTCGGCTCGGTCGTCCCCTCCTGGGCCTCGGCGGCCGCCGGGTGCGTCGCGAGCCAGCGCTGGATGGCGATCCGGGCGGCGGGCGTGTGGGCGTGCTCCAGCCACTCCCTGGAGGGTTCGGAGGCCGGGTCCTGGCCCATGAGGAGCTGGACGGTGTCGCCGTCCTTCAGGACCGTGCTGAGGGTCGCCAGGCGGCCGTTGACGCGAGCGCCGATGCAGGCGTGCGCGTCCTCGCCGTACTGCGCGTACGCGGCGTCCACACAGGTCGCACCCTCGGGCAGGCCCAGGGCGCCGCCGTCGGGCCGGAAGACGGTGATCTCGCGGTCCTGGGCGAGGTCCTCACGGAGCGTGGACCAGAACGTGTCGGGGTCGGACGCGCCCTCCTGCCAGTCGAGGAGGCGGGAGAGCCAGCCGGGGCGGGTGGGGTCGACGCGCTCGCCGTCGCTCGACGCGGTCTGCTCCTCCGAAGGAGGAGCGTAGGGATTGCCCAGCGCGACGACGCCGGCCTCGGCCACCTTGTGCATCTGGTGGGTGCGGATGAGGACTTCCGTGACCTGGCCGTCCTCGCGGGCGAGCGCGGTGTGCAGCGACTGGTACAGGTTGAACTTGGGTACGGCGATGAAGTCCTTGAACTCCGACACGACCGGCGTCAGACAGGTGTGCAGTTCACCCAGGACGCCGTAACAGTCCGCGTCCTCGTTGACCAGCACCAGCAGGCGCCCGAAGTCGGCGCCGCGCAGCCGGCCGCGCTTGCGGGCCACGCGGTGCACGGAGACGAAGTGCCGGGGCCGGATGAGGACTTCGGCCTGGATGTCGGCGTCGCGCAGGACCGTGCGCATCTCCTCGGCCATCTCGGCGAGCGGGTCGTCCGCGCGGGAGGCGTTGTTGACGATCAACTCCCGTGTGTGCTTGTACTCCTCGGGGTGCAGGATCGCGAAGACGAGGTCTTCCAGCTCGGTCTTGAGCGCCTGGACGCCGAGCCGTTCGGCGAGCGGGATGAGGACGTCTCGGGTCACCTTGGCGATGCGGGCCTGCTTCTCGGGGCGCATCACGCCGAGGGTGCGCATGTTGTGCAGGCGGTCGGCGAGTTTGATCGACATCACGCGGACGTCGTTGCCGGTGGCGACGAGCATCTTGCGGAAGGTCTCCGGCTCGGCGGCGGCGCCGTAGTCGACCTTCTCCAACTTCGTGACGCCGTCGACGAGATAGCGCACCTCCTCGCCGAACTGCTCGCGGACCTGATGGAGCGTCACGTCCGTGTCCTCGACGGTGTCGTGGAGCAGAGACGCCGTCAGGGTCGTTGTCTCGGCGCCGAGTTCGGCGAGGATCAGGGTCACGGCGAGCGGGTGTGTGATGTACGGCTCACCGCTCTTGCGCATCTGGCCGCGGTGCGACGACTCGGCGAGCACGTAGGCGCGGCGCAGTGGTTCCAGGTCGGCGTCGGGGTGGTGGGCGCGGTGGGCCTCGGCGACATGACCGATGGCGTCGGGCAGCCGGTCGCGGGCGGCGGGTCCGAGCAGGGCGGCCCGGCCGAGTCGGCGCAGGTCGATCCGGGGGCGGGCCTTCCTGCGGGGCACGGCGGGCGTCACGGCGCCTGCTACCGGGCCTGGCGTCGCGGGGTTCGTGGCCTCCGCACTCATGGGCACCTCCGGCTGCGTGGACCGGCGGACGGGGTGCCCCATGGCGGACACGGCTCAGGGGATGGCATCGGTCCCCCGTCCGGGCCGGTGCTTGATGCTACCGAGCCCATCACGTGCGGCTGACCGCCTCTCGCCGAGCGTGAAACGGATCACCCATTCGAGCGAGGGTTTGTAGGTTTACGGTTTCGCGCCATGTGAACTGCGGCGGGCCGTGATTTCGAACGTGTACGGAGTCACCGGGCACCCCTCCCCCAGCCATGCGGGCGCCCGGAGCTCCGATACCAAGCCTCCGCGCCGATCAGCGAGCCGCTGTTTCCAGCCACTCCGCATCGATCTCGCCCTCGGCGACGATTACCGCGGGGCCGGTCATCTCGATCTCGCCGTCCGGCCGTTCGGTGATCACCAGGGTGCCGCCGGGCACGTCGACGGTGTATGTCGCCGGTGCTCCGGTGACCGCCGGGTCGGCGCCGTCTCTGCGCGCGGCCGCCACGGCGACGGCGCACGCGCCCGTGCCGCACGAGCGGGTCTCGCCGGCGCCGCGCTCGTGCACGCGCAGCGCGACGTGCCGGGGGCCGCGGGCGACCGCGAACTCGACGTTCACACCGTCCGGGTACGCCGAGGCCGGGCTGAACGGCGGCGCGGAGAACAGGTTGCCGGCGTGCGCGAGGTCGTCCACGAAGGCGACGGCGTGCGGGTTGCCCATGTTCACGTTCCGTGCGGGCCAGCTGCGCTCACCGACGCTCACCGTGACGTCCCCTTCGGGGAGGCGCGCCTTGCCCATGCCGACGGTGACGTCACCCTCCTTCGCGATGTGTACCGCCTTCACGCCCCCGCGCGTGGCGATGGTGAGGTCGCCCTCACCGGCGTACCCGGCGCGCTGGAGGTAGCGCGCGAACACGCGCACGCCGTTGCCGCACATCTCCGCGATCGAGCCGTCGCCGTTGCGGTAGTCCATGAACCACTCGGCCTCGGCCGCCATGTGCTTGGCCTCGGGGTGGGCGGCGGACCGCACCACGTGCAGCAGGCCGTCACCGCCGATGCCGGCGCGGCGGTCGCACAGGGCGGCGACGGCGGCCGGGGGCAGGTCGATGGCGTTCTCGGGGTCCGGGACGATCACGAAGTCGTTCTCGGTGCCGTGGCCCTTGAGGAAGGCGATCCGCGTGCTCATTCCTCGATCGTAAGGGGTGGGTACGACAGCCCCACGCGCGTGTGGGAGGGCCGGGAAGGTCAGCGCAACCGGGCGACGCGCCACACGGCCAGCACGACCACCGCGGCGACGACCACGACGTACGCGATCACGACCCGCCAGTCCGGTCTGCACCCGGAGCCCGGCTGGGGCAGCCCGGGCCACGTGTAACCGACCCGGCGGGCGGCCATCATGCCCCAGCCGGCCGCGCAGGAGCTGATCAGCAGGCCCAGCATGGCGATCACGGCGCCGCTGTCGCCGAAGTCGAAGGCCAGCGGGAAGGCGAACATCAGGGAGCCGACCGCGGCCAGGGCGACGATGGGGGCGAGCTGCCAGATGCGCAGCCGGCGCTGCGGGCGCAGCTCGACCTCGACCTCGGGCCCGCTCTCGTACATCTCCTCGGGCTCGGGACCGTCGGCGGTCACGCCGTCCTGCGTGTCGTCGGGCCCGTCCGGGCTCAGACGGTCGCCGTCCGGCTCCGGTTCACCGGTGTCGGTGATGACGTGCTCGGTGCCTTGTGCGGTGTCGCGAGGGCTGGCCTCCATCGCCACGCGCCCTCCCAACTCGGACTCAACCTGGTCGATCGAAGCTCGATGATGGCATGGCGTCGGAGGCCGGGATGGCGGCCGGAGCGTCCCGATGCCATGACGTGATCAGGCTGTAACCGGTCGTTCGACCAACGCCAGTGCGAGATGCGGAAGTTCTGTGAGATCCGCCGCAGCCCCACTCAGCCAGTGCACCCGTGGGTCGCGTCTGAACCATGAATCCTGGCGGCGCGCGAAGCGTTTGGTGGCACGTACGGTCTCCGTGCGCGCCTCTTCCTCGGTGCACTCCCCGGCGAGCGCCGCGAGGACCTGCTGGTAGCCGAGCGCACGTGAGGCCGTGCGCCCCTGGCGCAGCCCGCGCGCCTCCAGCGCGCGCACCTCGGCCACGAGCCCCGCGTCCCACATCCGGTCGACCCTGCGCGCGATGCGTTCGTCCAGCTCGGGGCGGGTCACGTCGACGCCGATCTGGATCGTGTCGTAGACCGAGTCATGGCCGGGGAGGTTGGCGGTGAAGGGTTTGCCGGTGATCTCGATCACCTCGAGGGCCCGGACGATACGGCGGCCGTTGCCGGGCAGGATCGCCTGCCCGGCCCCGGGGTCGGCGGCGGCCAGGCGGGCGTGCAGTGCCCCGGAGCCGCGCAGCGCGAGCTCCTCCTCCAGCCGGGCCCTGACCTCGGGGTCGGTGCCGGGGAACTCCAGATTGTCGACGGCGCCGCGGACGTACAGGCCGGAGCCGCCGACCAGGATCGGCCAGCGTCCCTCGGCGAGGAGCGCGTCGATCCGCTCCCGTGCGAGCCGCTGGTACTCGGCGACGGACGCCGTGACGGTCACGTCCCAGATGTCCAGGAGGTGGTGCGGGACGTCCGCGCGCTCCCCGGGCGTCAGCTTGGCGGTGCCGATGTCCATCCCTCGGTAGAGCTGCATGGAGTCGGCGTTGACGACCTCGCCGCCGAGCCGTTGGGCCAGGAAAACGCCCAGATCGGACTTACCGGCCGCGGTGGGTCCTACGACGGCGATGACGCGGGGGGCGGGGGGTGCACTGCTCACCGCCCCAGTCTCGCAAACGTCGGGGGGTGGCCTCGAACGAGTTACGTGACGGCACGCGCGCGGTGTCGTTGCCAGTTGCGAGGTTTTCGCCGCCGGTCTGCGGAGGCGGCACCCGGGGCGACGCAAACAGACGCACCGGACGACGCGGGATTTCGCCCGCACGAGTAACGTATGGAGCAGATATGGGTGTTTTCGCACGACTTCTCCGGAGGTCCAAGGCTGCGGAGGAGACGTCAACCGCCGAAGCGCAGGCCGACACACTGTCGGCCGAGCCCGCGGCGGACGAGGCGGCGGAGGTGACGGAACCGGCCGAGGCCGGGACCGAGGAGACGGCCGGGTCGACGGCGACGGAGGCCGTCGAGGCCGTCGCCGCCGAGAGCGTCGAGAGCGTCGAGATTCCCCAGCAGCAGTCCGCCGACAAGGCGGCCGACAGTGAGGCCGGCGAGGGCGCCCGCACATGACTGACCCCGCGCGGGAAGGTGAACCATGGGTCTGAAGGACAATTTGAAAGCCAAACTCGCCCCGGCGAAGGACAAGGTCTCCGGCCTCGCACAGAAGCACGGAGACAGGATCGACAAGATCGAGCACGGTCTCGACAGGGCCGCGAAGGTCGTCGACGAGAAGACCAAGGGCAAGTACAGCGACAGGATCCAGTCGGGCACGGGCAAGGCGAAGGGCGCCATGGACCGACTCGCGCACAAGGGCGACGACGAGAGGGGCGGCGGGCCGACCACGCCGCCGGCCTCCCCGCCGCCGTCTTCCTGAACGGCATGCCGACGGACGGCCGCGGAGCTTTTACAGCTCCCCGGCCGTCCGCCGTTGTGCACGGTTCGCACCGGGCCCTGCGCCCGCCCTACGACCAGGTCGCGACCAGATACCCCACGCCGTACGGGGCCTCCTCGTACAGCAGGGCGCCGGACAGTCCGGCGGCCTCGGCGGCGCCCGCAAGGATCTGCCAGGGGACGCGGCCCGACGCCATCAGCTCATGCGCCAGCTCGATGTCGAGCGCCCTGAGGGCAGCCACGTCCGCCTCGCGCAGCGCACGCGCGACCGCCGCGTCGAACGGTTCCGCCCGCTCGTCGAGATAGCCGGGGGCCTTGAGCGTGCGGCAGGCGCTGGCGTCGCCCATCACCAGCAGCGCCACCCGCTCCGCCCGGGCGGCGATGTCCCTTCCCACTTCGGTACACCGCTCGACCGTCATCGGTTCCGCCACGCCGAGTCCCTCGATCGGCGCGTCCGACCATCCCGTCCGGTCCAGCAGCCAGGCGGCCACGGCGAGCGACGACGGAAGCGGGCGTTCCGTGTCGCCCCGGTCCCGGCCCAGCCGTACGTCGACGTCCACACCGAAACCGTGGAACGAGCCCCGGGTGCCCTCCGGGTACGCCCCGCTCCCGCCCTGCTCGGTGGGCCCGACCACCACGAGCCGGTCCGGGCGGGCGGCGGCGAGAACACCGAGCGCGTCCGTGCACGCGGTACGCGCGGCGTCCAGCTCGGGCGCGGCACCCGCGGCGACGTCGGGCACGAGGAGCGGGGGGCAGGGGCAGACAGCGGCGGCGACAAGCATGATCGGCAGCGTAACGCCGGACAGCAGCCGACGGGCGGCGCACGTCTCCCGACCGTTCAGAGCCGCCGACGACAGGTACGGGTCGAGACGCGTGCTCCGGTCAGTCGCAGCCGCAGGCAGGGCCCGTCGCCACCGGCAACGGCTCCGGGGTGCCGATCTTCGGCAGGCCCAGCATCACGCCCGTCGGCTTCGCGGCCTCGGTGGCGTTGCGCTTCTCCCAGGCGTCGCCCGCGCGTGTGCGGCGCACGTCGAGGGTGGGGCCCTCGGCGAGGAGGTGGTGCGGGGCGGCGTAGGTGATCTCGACCGTGACCACGTCGCCGGGGCGGACTTCCTGGTCCGGCTTGGTGAAGTGGACCAGGCGGTTGTCGGGGGCGCGGCCGGAGAGGCGGTGGGTGGCGCCGTCCTTGCGGCCCTCGCCCTCGGCGACCATGAGCTCCAGGGTGCGGCCGACCTGCTTCTTGTTCTCCTCCCAGGAGATCTCCTCCTGGAGGGCGACGAGACGCTCGTAGCGCGCCTGGACGACCTCCTTGGAGATCTGGTTCTTCATGGTCGCGGCCGGGGTGCCGGGGCGCTTGGAGTACTGGAAGGTGAACGCCTGCGCGAAGCGGGCCTCGCGCACCACGTGCAGGGTCCGGTCGAAGTCCTCCTCGGTCTCGCCGGGGAAGCCCACGATGATGTCGGTGGTGATCGCAGCGTGCGGGATGGCGGCGCGGACCTTCTCGATGATCCCGAGGTAGCGCTCCTGGCGGTACGAGCGGCGCATCGCCTTGAGGACGGGGTCCGAGCCGGACTGCAGGGGCATGTGCAGCTGCGGCATGACGTTCGGGGTCTCCGCCATCGCCGCGATCACGTCGTCCGTGAAGTCGCGCGGGTGCGGGGAGGTGAAGCGGACACGCTCCAGGCCGTCGATCGTGCCGCAGGCTCTCAACAGCTTGCTGAAGGCCTCGCGGTCGCCGATGTCGGAGCCGTACGCGTTGACGTTCTGCCCGAGCAGGGTGATCTCGGAGACGCCCTCGGCGACCAGGGCCTCGATCTCGGCGAGGATGTCGCCGGTGCGGCGGTCCTTCTCCTTGCCGCGCAGCGCCGGGACGATGCAGAAGGTGCAGGTGTTGTTGCAGCCGACGGAGATGGAGACCCAGGCCGCGTACGCGCTCTCGCGGCGGGTCGGCAGCGTCGACGGGAAGGCCTCCAGCGACTCGGCGATCTCGACCTGCGCCTCTTCCTGCACGCGCGCGCGTTCCAGCAGGACGGGCAGCTTGCCGATGTTGTGCGTGCCGAAGACGACGTCCACCCAGGGCGCCTTCTTGACGATGGTGTCGCGGTCCTTCTGCGCGAGGCAGCCGCCGACCGCGATCTGCATGCCGGGGCGGCTCGCCTTCCGCGGCGCGAGACGGCCGAGGTTGCCGTAGAGCCGGTTGTCGGCGTTCTCGCGGACCGCGCAGGTGTTGAAGACGACGACGTCCGCGTCGCCGTCGGAGCCCTCGGGCGCGCGTACGTATCCGGCGTCTTCGAGCAGTCCGGACAATCGCTCGGAATCGTGGACGTTCATCTGGCACCCGTAGGTTCGGATTTCGTAACTCTTGGATCCTTGAACGTCCACTGCCGGGCTCCGGTTGCTGCTGGTCATGCCTCAAGGGTAGGCGCTGTGGGTAGGCCCCTGTCCCAGCGCGCTTCCGGCAGCGGTGCCCATGAAGGCGCGCGGCCCGATCACCGCACTGCGTCTACGCCCAGGCCGGGGAGCTTCCACCGATCCCGGATCTCTCGACAGCCGGGCGCATCCCCGCTCCGCGAGTGATCCGGCTGTGTGCGGGCGCCGCCCAGGAGCCGGCTTCTGGGGCGAAGGAGGGCCCGCCTTGCCGCGGCGCTGGCCGCGGGCGCTCCCCTGGTGGTCCGCGACCGGCCCGTCCTGGGCGAGGTCTTCCGCGGCGGCACGCGTTTCGCTCGCGTCATTGCCCCGGACCTCGCGCTCGAAGAGGGCACCTTGTCCTTGCTGGTCAGCTTGAACCGTCCGGTGGCGGACTCCACTTGGCGGTGGCGTCGCGGTATGGAAGGGCAGGCGTAGCAGGTGGGCCGATGGTTCACAAAAGTGGCGCACGTCACGGTCTTTGCCGGTCAGGGCACCGCGGGCGAAATTCGTTTGAACCATCCGGACCCGCATCTACGTCTACAGGGCGGCCCGATGTCGACGGCCTCACCGCAGCACAGGCCGTTTCGCCGCGGCTTCCGAAGAAAGGACGGAATACATGGTTCGTGTTTCCTGTGACTGCAACCTGAAGACCGTCCCCGCGCGCCGCACATGGCACCTTCGCGATGAACTGGACATCACCTCGCAGCCGGACAGACCGTCAGCCGCGGGGGACATCAGCCCCCGCCGGGAGACGGCCGAGGTGCTGACCGACTGTGAGGAATACGAGGAGCTGCGGAAACAGCAGGAGCCGCTGCTGAAGGAGCAGGCAGACCGCCAACGGCATCCCCAAGAGCTGAGCCCAGCCCACCCCTGATCCCGGGGTGCGGCCCGGATCCCCCCTCCGGCCGCACCTCGCCCACAGGGGCGCCGGCCCACCCCTCCCCCAGGGCCGGCGCCCCTGTCTTCATGCCGCTGGTCGCGGCTGTCGATCAACAGGTCTCATTCTCATCAGTAACCTCAGTTTCCACTCAACTCCCCTTGAATCCTCAAGAACCACTCATAGACTCCCACTCCGAGTGATCCACACGATCCACCCATGACCGTGGGGTCGCCCCGGGTACCCGTGCTCAGCCCCTGCCCAGCTCACGCCGCCCGCGCGGCGCCCGACCGGACCGGCTCAGGAGACCGATGCCGGCCCTGGGGGAACACCTATGAGAACGTCCACGCCCAGCTCCTCCGTGGCTGGGAGCACTCCCGAAGCCGATGAAGCCAGATCCTCCGGCGACGGATCCATTCGCAAACTCTACGAAGAACACCACGGTCCGCTTCTTCGCTATGTGTCCGGTCTGCTGCGCGGTGACCGGCAGAGGGCCGAGGACTTCGCCCAGGAGACACTGGTGCGCGCCTGGCTGAGCACCGCGGACCAGCCGCCGAGCTGGTCGCCGTCCCGTGCCTGGCTCATCAGAGTGGCGCACAATCTGGTGATCGACTGGTCCCGGAGCGAGCGGGCACACGCCGAGATCCAGCACGAACACACCCTGGAGAAGCATGCCGAGCTCGTGGACCCGATGAGCGAGGCGGTCCAGCGCCGCTTCCTGGTTCACGCCCTCTCCCGGCTCTCGCACCCCCACCGCGAAGTGCTCTTCTACGTCTACGTGCTCGGCTGCACCGGTTCCGATGCCGCGAGCGCCCTGGGCATCCCGCCGGGAACGGTGAAATCCCGTACCCATCACGCGATACGGGAGCTGCGCCGCCGGCACCCGCAGCACGCGCCGGCCGGGGCATGAGGATCTCCGGCATCACCACCTCCGGCCTGATCACCCTCGCCAGGCCGACGTCCGAGCACGGCCCGGCCGTACTCCTGCGAGACGCGCGACGTGGCGACCCGCCCCGGCCTGTCCAGGGGTGGACAGGCAGACATCGCTGTTCATGCAGGCAGATTTTCCGCTCGTGATCTTGCGATGCCGGACAGCTTCTTACGATTCGCCGTGAACCCTTCGCGTACGTAGAAATGAGAACGCGATTGAGCACCGTCATCGCCAAGCGCTCGCCCCGTGCGGAAGGCCCCGCCATGCCCGAGGGGCAGGTCGAACTGGCTGAGCCGCCCGTCCTCGGCGAACCGGCCAGCGCTGACTTCAGCTCCGCCCTGATGTACCTGCCCATGGGCCTCGGTACCGCCGCCATGGCGCTGATGTTCTCGGTCGGCAACGCCAATCCGATGACCTTCATGATGGGCGGCATGATGGGCGTGGCCATGATCAGCATGACGCTGACCCAGCTCATCCGCCCCGGGGCCGACCGCAAGCGCCGCATGCGCGCCGAACGCCGCGACTACCTCCGGTACCTGGCGCAGAAGCGCACGCAGGCCCGAAGGGCGGCCGAACGGCAGCGCGCCTCGCTGCTGTGGGACAACCCCGACACCCGCGACCTGTGGTCGCTGGCCCTCAGCCCCCGGCTGTGGGAACGCCGGCCCGGCCACGAGGACTTCGCCAGGATCCGCATCGGCACCGGTGAGCAGCCCGCCGCGCTGGAACTGCTTCCGCCCCAGACCAAGCCGGTCGAGAATCTCGAACCCCTCTCGGCCGTCTCACTGCGCCGGTTCACCAACGCGCACGAGTCCGTCCCGGGCCTGCCCCTCCCCATCGGGCTGCCGCGCTTCACCAGCATCGAGTTCGCCGGGGACGGGGTGGCCGCCCTCGACCTGATGCGCGCGATGATCGGGCAACTCGTGGTCTTCCACTCGCCGGACGAACTGCGCATCGCCGTCCTCGCCGACTCCATCGGCGGCGCGGAGTGGGACTGGCTCAAGTGGCTGCCGCACAACGCGCATCCGGACGAGCAGGACGCCGCCGGGCCGCTGCGGCTCGCCGCCTCCGACCACGACACGCTGATGGACCTGCTGGGCCCATCCTTCCGCGACCGGCCCGACCACAACCCGGAGTCCTCGCCCAGCGTTGCCGAACCAATGGTCGTGGTCGTGGCCCAGGGCGTCCGGATCCCGGAGGGCTCCCGGCTGATGGGGGCAGGGATGCGCGGCGTACTGCTGCTGGACGCGACCGGTTCCATGACCGGCGGTCCCAAGGTACTGCGGCTGACCCTGCGGGACGGGCACGTCGAATACCCCTCGGGCACGGACACCGTCACCGCCCGGCCCGACTCGCTCAGCCCCGTCGCGGCCGAGGCCCTGGCCCGTTCGCTGGCGCCGATGCGCACCAGCGGAACCGTCGACCTGGTCGACCGGCCCCTGGAGACGGACTTCGACATGACCTCGCTGCTGGGCATCCGCGACCCGCACACCTTCGACGTGGCCGCCAAGTGGCGCTCCCGGACCCCCCAGCACACCCGGTTGCGGGTGCCGATCGGCGTCACCGAAGAGGGCGAGATCGTCGAACTGGACATCAAGGAGTCCGCGCAGAGCGGCATGGGGCCGCACGGCCTGGTGATCGGCGCCACCGGTTCGGGCAAGAGCGAGCTGCTGCGCACCCTGGTCATGGGCCTGGCGGCCACCCACTCCTCCGAAATCCTCAACATGGTGCTGACGGACTTCAAGGGCGGTGCCACGTTCCTCCACATGGACCGGCTCCCGCACACCTCCGCCGTCATCACCAACCTGGCGGACGAGCTCCATCTGGTCGACCGGATGCAGGACTCCATCAACGGCGAGATGATCCGCCGGCAGGAGCTGCTGCGCGCCGCCGGCCACTCCTCACTGTTCGACTACGAGAAGGCGCGGCTCGGCGGTGCCAACCTGACGCCGCTGCCGTCCCTGCTCATCATCGTCGACGAGTTCTCCGAACTGCTCGCCAGCAAGCCCGAGTTCGTCGAGCTGTTCGTCTCCATCGGACGCCTCGGCCGCAGTCTCGGCGTCCACCTGCTGCTGGCCTCCCAGCGCATGGACGAAAGTCGCATCAACCGCGTGGAGGGCCACCTTTCGTACCGCATCGCACTGCGCACCTTCTCCTCGATGGAGTCCCGCAGCGTGATCGGCGTCTCCAGTGCCTATGAGCTGCCGTCGGCACCCGGCAACGGCTACCTGAAGATCGACACCACCAACCTGGTCCGGTTCAAGGCCGCCTACGTCTCCGGACCCGCTCCGGCCCGGTCGGCATCCGGCGAAGAGGCCGGCGAACCGGCCCTCGCCGCCCAGCAGGTGACCGCCTTCGGCCTCGAACAGACCGGGCCCCTGCACTCGGCCCTCGTGGAGGAGGCCCTGGCCTCGCTGGCCGAGCAGTCTCTGCGTTCCGACGAGGAGGAGCCGACCGGGGAGCAGGAGAGCGAGGAGAGCCTGCTCGAGGTGATGGTGGCCCGGCTGGAGGGCAGCGGCCCGGCGGCCCGCCAGGTCTGGCTCCCCCCGTTGACCTCCTCGCCCACCCTGGATGAACTGCTGCCCGGCATCGTGCCCGACCCGGTGCGCGGCATGAGCGCCAACGACTACCCGGGGCGGGGCGCTCTGCGCGTCCCGCTCGGCCTCGTGGACCGGCCGTACGAGCAGCTGCGCGAACTCCTCGTCGCCGACCTGTCCGGGGCCGACGGGCACGTCGGCGTCGTCGGTGCTCCACAGACCGGCAAGTCCACCCTGCTGCGCACCCTGATGCTCTCCCTGGCCCTGACCCACACCCCCGAGGAGGTCCAGTTCTACTGCCTGGACTTCGGCGGCGGCGGTCTGGTCTCCGTCACCGGCCTGCCGCACGTGGGCTCGGTCGCCACCCGGCTGGAGCGCGACCGTGTACTGCGCACCATCGAAGAGGTGTTCCAGATCCTGGAGCGCCGCGAACAGGAGTTCACCAGCAGGGGGCTGGAGTCCATGGCCGCCTACCGCCGGCTGCGGGCCTCCGGCGAGATCGACGACCCCCACGGGGACGTCTTCCTCGTCGTGGACGGCTGGTTCACCCTGCGCCAGGAGTACGAGGACCTGGAGAACAGGGTCATGGACATCGCCGCTCGCGGCCTCGCGTTCGGCGTGCATGTGGTGGCCTCGGCGGCCCGGTGGTCGGAGCTGCGCACCCGGCTCCGCGACATGCTCGGCACCAAGCTCGAACTGCGCCTCGGCGACTCGATCGAGTCCGAGGTCGGCGGCAAGGCCGCCGCCGCCGTCCCCAACCAGCCCGGCCGGGGGCTGGTCTCCTCCGGCCACCACTTCCTCTCCGCGCTGCCCCGGCTGGACGGCTTCTCCGAGAACACCGACCTGACCGCGGCGACCAAGGCCGCCGTCGCGGAGATCGACACCTTCTGGACCGGCAGCTCCGCCCCCGGTGTACGGCTGCTGCCCACCAGCCTGCCGGCAGACCAGCTGCCACCCGCCGAAGGCGCCCTGCGGGTCTGCCTGGGCTGGGACGAACAGCGGCTGGAGCCGGTGTGGCACGACTTCGCCGCCGCACCGCACCTGATGGTCTTCGGCGACGACGAGACCGGCAAGACCAACGCGCTGCGCCTGGTCATCCGGGCCATCACCGCCCGCTATCGGCCCGAGGAGGCCCGAATCATCCTCGCCGACCCCGGTCGTGGCCTGCTGAAGGACGTACCCGAGGAGTACCGGGTCGGATACGTCGTGGACACCACCGCCCTGAGCGACATCGCCAACAACACCGCGGTCTCCATCGGCAAGCGCGTGCCCGGAGCCGACATCACCCCCGAACAGCTGGCCAAGCGCGACTGGTGGCACGGCCCCGAACTGTTCTTCCTCATCGACGACTACGACCTGTTCTCCGGCGGCTCCGCCATGGAATCGCCGGTGGCACCGTTGATCTCGCTGCTCGCCCAGGGCCAGTACACCGGCATGCACCTGGTGGTCGCACGCAGTACCTCCGGTGCCATGCGGGCCATGATGGACCCGATGCTGCGCCGCATGTGGGAGCTGGGCAATCCGGCGCTGCTGTTCTCCTACCCCAAGGAGGAGGGCAAGTTCATCGGTGAGGCGAAGCCGCGCACCCTCCCCCAGGGCCGCGCCCAGCTTGTCACCCGGCGCGCCGTCAAGCTGATCCAGACCGGACTGGCGGCCCCCTCGTGACCGTCCTGCCCCGCCCGATCCACGCGACACCGTCTCTCCGTCCCGAACTCCCCGTGCGCACCCCAGGAACCCCATGACGACCGCCCCGCCCACCGTCGCCCTGCCCGCCCGCGAAATCTGCCGAGTCACTGTCGAGGGGCCCACGAGCAGGGCCGACCTGGCCTTGCCGGTGTCCACCTCGATCGCGGAGCTCCTGCCCGCCCTGCTGCCGCACGTCGTCACCGACCCCGCCGACCGAGGCGGCCCCTGGGTGCTGCAGCGGCTGGGCGAGGACCCGCTCGACCCCGACGGCACCCCGGAGTTGCTGGGCCTGCGCCACGGCGACGTGCTCCACCTGCGCCCGGAGGACAACCCCCTGGGCACCCTGAACTTCGACGACATCGCCGACGGAGTGGCCCATTCGCTCGGCAGGCAACCCGGACAGTGGCGCCCCGAGCTGACCCGCCGCCTCACCCTCGCCCTGGCCGCCCTCACCCTGGCCGGGCTCGCGTTCACGGTGCTCCGCACCGGTCCCGGTCCGCTGACCGCCGCCGTATGCGCGCTCATCGCCCTGATCCTGGCCGTCGGCTGCGTCATCGGCCGGCAGGCGGCCGCGGAAAGCGGCGCCGTCCGGACCGCGGGGCTGGCAGCGTGCGCTTTCGCCGGATTCGCGGGACTGGCCCTGCCGCGCGCCGCCGACGGCGGATACAACCCCGGGATCACGGGACTGGCCGCCGCGCTCAGCGGCGTGGCCCTGGTGGCCACGGCGCTGCTGGCATTCGACGCGCTGCCGCTCACCGTGGCCGGGACCGTACTGGCCACCGCGGCCGTCACCGCGATCGGGGTCGCGCTGTTCGCGGCACTGGAGTGGGACCCGGCGCGGACCGCCGGAACGATCGCGGTCGCGATGTTCGTCCTCGGGCACTTCGCCCCCAACCTGTCGCTGCGCCTGGCCCGGCTGCGCGTACCGCACCTGCCGCACGACGCCCAGGAGCTCCAGGAGGACATCGAGCCCGAACCGGAGGAGCGGGTCGCCCGGCGGGTGGCCATCGCCAGCACCTACCTCGACATCCTGAGCGCGTCGTCCGCGGTGGCCTACGCGGTGGCCTTCTGGCTGCTGGCACACCACCACGGCTGGGTCGGATGGCTGATGCCCTTGGTGTTCAGCTGCGCGGTCGTGCTGTACGCCCGGGGCCAGACGGGGGTTCTGCAGCGTGTCTCGGGAGTCCTCGCGGGCGGGTTCGGGTTCGCCGTGGTGCTGATCGAGCGGGCCGCCGGTACCGGAGCAGACCGCTGGGGCACGGTCTCGGGCGTGCTGTTCGTCGCCGCCGTACTGCTGCTCGTGGGCGCCTGGCGGCTGCCGACGAGCCGGCTGCGCCCGGTGTGGGGCCACATCGGCGACATCCTGGAGCTGCTCTCCGCCATCGCCCTGCTGCCGCTGCTGCTCCAACTGCTGCACGTGTACGCGTACTTCCGCGGCCTGGCCGGCTGAGGGGACGGATCGTGCAGACTCGACGCGACCATGTACAGGCATACCAGTTCGCCATGGCCCAGCTGGGCTCGGCGCTGGTGAGCGGCGATCCCGGCCGGGGGTACGCCCCGACCCGGCGGCCCCTGCTCGGCACCTTCTTCGGCTTCATCATCGTGGTGCTGCTGTGCATAGCCTTCGCCGTGTACGGACTGCTCGTGCCCGGCGGCAACACCTCGTGGCGCAAGGCCGGCTCCATCATCGTGGAGAAGGAGACCGGCAACCGGTACCTCTACTTCGACAACGAACTGCGCCCCGCGCGGAACTACGCTTCCGCGCTGCTCCTCGCCGGCAACGACGCCCAGGTACGTTCGGTGTCGCGCAACTCCCTGGCCGGAGTGCGGCACGGCACGCCCGTGGGCATCCCCGACGCCCCCGACGCCCTGCCCTCTGCCAAGGACCTGTTGTCCGGCCCGTGGACGCGCTGCCTGCGCGACGACGTACGCTCCGGGCAGGTGCTGGGCTTCGACCCGGGCGACCGCACCCGTGACTTCCCCGACAACCGGCAGGTCCTGCTCTCGTCGGGCAAGGACGACCTGTACCTGCTGTGGCGCGGCACCAAGTACCCGATACCCGATGAGAGCGCCCTGACCGCGCTCGGCCTCGACGCGCAGCTGCCCGTGCCGGCCCCCCGCGACTGGCTGTCCGCCCTGCCGACCGGCGCCAGGCTCACGGCGGCCCGTATCCCGCGCGCCGGCGAGCCCGGCCGGAACGTCGCCGGTCGGCCGACCGTGGTCGGACAACTGCTCCGGACCACTGTCGCGGACACCGACCACTACTACGTGATGCGCCCGGACGGCGTCGAGCCGGTCAGCGCGACGCAGGCCGCCCTGCTCATCGGCCGCGCCGGTGCGGCCCCGGCGCGGCCGGTGAGATCGGGTGACGTCGCCGCGGTGCCCGCGGCGGAGGCCGACGCGCTGACGGCGGTGCCCGACGTACTCGGCGTACCACTCCTGCGCTTCGACAAAGAGGCGCTGTGCCTGCTGCACACTTCGCGCGACACGACCCTGCGCACCCGGGTGGTCCTGGAAGACGGTCCGTCCGCCTCCCAAGACGCGCGGGCCGTGATTCCGCCCGGCCGCGGCGTCTTGGCAGTCGACCAGGACCAGCTTTCTGAGACCACCAGCCCACAGCTGTACCTGATCACGGAGCAGGGCGTGCTGCACGTCCTGGAAAGCGACCAGAGCGCCGGGGCGCTGGGTTACGCCAGCGCCGTCCCGCTGCCGCTGCCGGAAGACGTCCTCAAGCTGCTGCCCCAGGGCCCGCGGCTCGGAGAAGCGGCAGCCGCGGCCACTGTGAGCGGGCGATAACGGATGGCGCTGGGTCTGAAGGCGGGCCAGGGACCCTGGCAGCCCCTCAAGCTGCGGTCGGTGGGAAACACTCTGCTGATCCACCCCAAGGGGGAGCCGGATCGGCGGTCCCTGCTGATCGCCGAGCGGCTGGTGCGCGACACCGCGCACACTCTGGTCGTCATCGATCTGCCGTCCGGCTCCCTGGAGCACGAATGGGAAGTGGTGGCCAAGCTGCTGGCCGATCGCCCCGGCGGCGTGCGGCTGGTCTACGGCCGCCGCGGGCGGGAGGACGTCCACGCGGTCGGACAGCGGCTCGCCGACCGGCTTCGCCGTCCGGTCCTCGCGCCGGACGGAGAGCCGCTGGTCACCGCGGGCGGCCAACTGTTCATTCCCAGTGACCACGGGGCCGGCTGGCTGTGCTTCCGTCCCGGCCGGGCCGTCGAGCGCGACTCCCGGCGATACCCCAGGCCCCACTGGGAGTTCTCGATCCCGGACAGTCCACGGGAGATCAGCCCGGACGGAGTGGCCGAAACCATGCCCAGCGGGGTATGGGTGCGCAGCACGGCCGACCTGCGGCAGAACACGCACCGGCAGCGGCTGATGCAGGTCCTGCCCGCCCATCCCGACATCCTCACCGTGGTCATCGGCAGCCCGGGCGCGCCGGAAGTGCCGCTGGAGGACGTGGCCCGCCTCTGGGACTCCGTCCTGCCGACGGTCCGCCCGCTGACGCGGTTCGTCCACTACGGCCCGGTGGCGCTGCCGGACGGCCGGTCTCTGGGACAGGCGCTGGCCGACGTCCTGGAACAGCAGGTCGTGCTCTACGGCGGCGTTCCGGTGCAGGCCGGGGCCGGCTTCGGCCCGCCCGAGATCCGCAACGTGCGGGCGGACGGCTGGCTGGACGGGCGTCCGTTCATCACCGAACTGGCTTACTGGCCCAGCGCTGACGACGAACCCGCTCCGCCGGCCCTCTACGGCCTGCGCGCCCCGCTTGCCGGTCTTCGACAGCTCTCCTACGGGGTGTACGACTTCGCCCCCGACGCGGTTCTGGAGGTCGTGCAGGGCGGGCTGTGGCTGCGCCCGCACGAGGAGCCCGCAGGCGGCGACGACGTCCGACGCATCCCGGCGGAGCCGGGCAGTCCGCTGATCCTGTTCGACCGCAGCGCGCCGGAAAGTGCCGGGCGCATGCGGTCGCTCGCCAAGGACATGCTGTGGCGGCTCGAACCCGAAGCACGTGAGACGTTCCGGGTGGCGCCGGCCGACGATCCCGAGACCGTTCGCGCGGCCCGCCGCGAGGACGTGACGTACACACCCACCGAGCAGGAGTCCTGGTACGCCGCCGAGGAGGAGCTCTGGGGCGCTGCCGCGGCGGCCGCCCCGTCCGCTGCCGCGCCTTCGCTCGCTACCGGAACCGCAGGCCGCAGGGGGGGCCACCGGGACCGCACCGCGGCGGACTCCGGGGGCCGGCGGGCGGGGCATGCGGGCACGGCCCCTCTCGCACCGTCCGGCGTGCCGACAACCAACGGGGCCGCTCCGGCGGACCCCGACGACCATGACAGGCGCGAGGCGGGCTCGGCCGACGGCCCCACCGGGGCGGAGCCCGCGTCGCGGTCGGTGCTGCCGCCCGAGGTCCGGGCGCTGATCGAGTCCGGTCCCGAGGAGTCGGGTCCGGGGGCGGATACCGAGGTGACGGAGGAGCGTCGGATCGGCGCCGACCGTGGGGCGCGGTCGCGTGTGCGGGGCCGTACGGAGTCAGGTCCCGCGGAGTCCGAACCCGGGGCGGACACCGAGGGCCGCAGTGAGCGGGAGCCGGGTTCGCCGCTGCCGCCCGAGGTCCGGGCGCTGATCGAGTCCGGTCCCGCAGAGCCGGGTCCGGGGGCGGGCAGCACTGCCGGCGGAACCGGTGAGCCGGAGACCGTCGAGGCATCCGACACGGGGTCGCGTGCGCAGGGGCGTACGGAGTCGGATCCGGAGCCGGGCCCTGCGGAGTCCGAGCCCGCGGCGCACACCGAGGACGGCGGGGCGCGGGACGGCGGTACGCCGAAGCCGCCGTCCGCCGTAGAAGCCAAGGCCGAGTCCGGCCCCGATGAGCCCGATCCTGCTGAGTCGGGTCCGGGGTCACGTTCCGACGGCGGCGGGACCGGTGACACCGATGCCGTCGTTGATTCTGAGACCGGTGAGACCAACCAGGGCGAGAAGCTGCGCGGGCGGCTGCTGCGGCGGCTGAGCCCGCGCGCCCCGCGCCGGGGCCGGCGCCTGCGGGCCGACGACGGGTCGGCGTCCGTGGCATCCGGTGCGGAGCCGGGTCGAGAGGGATCCAGGCCCGCGGTGGAAGCCGGGGACGGCGAGGGGCGGGAGGCCGGTTCGCCGGCGCCGGCTTCCCCCGCGCGGGTGGCAGCCGGGTCCGGTTCTGCCGAGCCGGGTTCTGGGACACGTTCCGAGAGCGGCGGAGGCGGTGGGCGCGCGCTCGGTGACGCCGGTGAGACCGAGAAGGCCGGTGAGTTCGGGACTGTTGCGCCCAAGGGCGCTGAGTCCGAGGCCGGCGACTCCGACCGGGCCAGGGAGGCATCGCCTCTGCGGGCACCGGCCGGGTCGCGGCCTGCAGGGCCCGAGCCCGCGACGGACGAGGACGACCGCGCGGCACGGGAAGCCGAAGCGGGCGGCGGACCCGATGCAGCGGAGAACGAGCCCGACGCAGCGGGCCGGGACGAGGCAGCGACGCCGCCTCGTACGGAGCCCTCGGCAGCCTCGGCGCCGCCGGCCGACGGGGCAGAGGGGGCTGACGGGGCTGACGGGGCCGACGGGGCCGACGCGCGGGCCCGGGAGCCCGACGCATCGACGGTGCCCTCGGCGCCCGCGGGACAACGCACACCGACCGCCGACCCCACGCCGAGCCCGAGGCCGTCCCGGCCCGCGGCACCGCGCGTCCGGCTGGAGTCAGGCGCACCGGACGTGCCGTCCGCGCCCACCGGAACCGACGCTCCGGCAGAGAAGCCCCCGGTGCCCGGGACGCCCCCGCCCGGCTCCGCCGGGCCGGACGAGCCTGGGCAGGCCGCGCCTGCCTCGGGTCCGGCTCGGTCCCCGGCTGCCGCCCCCGCGGCCGGGACTCCGGCCGTGCAAGTGCAGCCGGTGCCGAAGGCCGCCGCCTGCGCGGTGCCGCCCGAGCGAGGCCTGGAGCAGGAGCGGGCCTGGGTGCGGCGCACCCTGAGCGAGCAGTACAACACGGTGGCGAGCACGGTCTCCAGCGTGATGGCGGAGTCGCCCGGCCTGCGCGGCCGTGCGGGGACGGACACCTCCGAGGCCCTGACCGACCTGGTCGCCGTACGGCTGTACCTCTTCGGGGACCACCACGGTCTGGACAAGGCCGTGCGCGGCGCGACGGTCGGGCCGCACGTGCCGCTGGCCCGCTGTGTGGCCTCGGGCTTGCGCCGGCTGCCGTCCTACCGGGGCCCGGCATTGCTCCACGCCAGGCTCGGCGACGCCGAGCGCGCCTGGTACCGCGAGGGCAGGCTGGCCACCGAGTGGGCGTTCTGTGCCGCGCGGACCACCCCGTACACCGGTCCGGCGGGCAGCGCCGACTTCCTGATCTGGTCGCTGACGGCCCGCCGGACCAATCTGATCGACCCCGGTACTCCGGACCAGGTGCTGTTCCTGCCCGGCACGAGTTTCAAGGTGCTGCGGGTGCACACCGGCGAGCGGCACGCCGTTCTGCTGCGTGAGCTGTCGCCTTCGGAGATCGCCGAGGACGGCCGGGTCGAGGCCGGGCGCACCTCGCTGGACGAGATCGCGTTGAAGGGGCTCGAACAGACCCTGAAGGCCCTGGCAGGCGCCGGCTCCAAGGGAGCGCCGAAGGCCCCCGCCGGCTCGCTCGGAGCCCCACCGGGGCTGATCGTCCCGTCCGGGGCTGCAAAGCCGCGTACCACGGCCGACCAGGCGCAGCGGAGAAAGGCAGCGAAGAAATGACGCGGCAAGTCCTGTTGGTCGCCCCGGACCGCCCGGGTGCCTACCGTTCCATCGGTAAGGCCCTCGCCGATGCCGCCGAGGGCGCGCTCATCACGGTGGCGCCGGGACGGTACGAGGAAGCACTCGACATCACCCGGGCGGTGAGCCTGTCCGCGGAGGGCGGCAGCGGGACCGTGCACGTCCACTCCCCGTCGGGCACCACCGTCGTCGTGGACGCGGAGGCCGCGCAGTTGTCCGGCCTGGTGCTGTCCGGCAGCGACCAGGAGGCCCCGGTACTCGACGTACGCCGGGGCCAGGCCGCGCTCGACGACTGCCATGTCTCCGGGGAGGGCTGGACCGCCGTACTGGCCTGGCATCAGGGAACCCTGGCCGTCCGCGGCTGCCGGGTGACGAACGCCCGCGGCGCCGGCGTCGTGGTGACCTCCGGCGGCGGCAACGTGCTGGAACGGTCCGAGGTGACCGAGGTGGGATCGTCGGCCGTGGTGGTCGCCGAGCGCGGGCGGCTCACGGTACGGGAATGCACCCTCGACCGGCCGCGCGGCAACGGTATCTGCGTCAACGGTCAGGGCACGGCCTCGGTCGAGGCCACCCGGATCACCGGCAGCGGCAAGCCCGCCCTGGCCGTCGAGCAGGACGCCAAGGCCGACCTGTCCAAGGTGTCGGTGACCGGCAGCGCGGCCCTGGACGCGTACCTGACCAGCCGCGGCGCGACCACGCTCACAGACTGCACCTTCTCCGAGTCCGGCGGGCAGGCGGTCCACATCAGCGGCGGCGCCACCCCGGTCCTGCGCTCCTGCGTCATCACCTCGTCCGCCCACGGCGGCGTGCACATCGTCGACCGCTCCCGGCCGCACCTGGAGGACTGCACGATCAGCGGTACGCCGGTCGGTGTCCTCGCGGACGGGGGCAGCCAGGTGGTCTTCGACGGCCTGGCCGTCCAGGCCGCCGACACCGCCGCGGTCCAGGTCGCCGGGGGCGCCGCCGTACGCATCGGGCGCCTGACGGTCGCCGGCGGCTCCGGCGCCGGGGCCCGGGTGCTGGGCGAGGGCAAGCTGGAGCTGCAGGGTGCGGAGATCACCCTTGACGGCGGCACCGGCATCGAACTGGACGAGAAGGGCACCGGCCAGTTCACCGCGGTGCGGCTGACCACCGGCGGCACCGGTCTGTCCCTGTCCGGCGGGGCGCAGGCGGTTCTGGAGTCCTCCGCGCTGCGCGGGTGCGGAGTGCTGGTCGGCGGCAGCGATTCCGAACTGGCCGCCAAGGACAGCGAGTTCACCGGCTCCGGCACCGATGGTTTCCGGGCGCTGAACGGCGGCTCGGTCATCGCGACCGGCTGCCGGATCAACGGCGCACGCGGCCACGGGCTGAACATCCAGGCATCCGCCCGCGCCGACCTCAGCGACTGCACTGTCTTCGACAACGCCGGTGACGGCATCCGCAGCAACACCGACCAGCCGGTCCGCGTCCACGACTGCCGGATACGCGACAACGGCGGCAAGGCCGTCCACGAGCTCAACGCCGGCGGGCAGCTGTCCGTCGAGGGACTGGACGCCGGGGGCCAGCGGGAGGTTCAGGCGGTGGCGGGGGAGGAGGGGACCTCACCCGGCCCGGAGGCGCAGCTGGCAACGGATACCGGGACCGGGCCACTCGCGGAACTGAAGGGTCTGGTCGGCCTGGAGAGCGTGAAGCGGGAGGTCAGCGGTCTGATCAACTTCAACATGCTGGCCCAGCGGCGGCAGGAGATGGGCCTGCCGATGCCCCCGATGAGCCGTCACCTGGTCTTCGCCGGACCACCGGGCACCGGCAAGACCACGGTCGCCCGGCTGTACGGCGCCGTCCTGGCCGAGCTGGGGATCCTGGCCAAGGGCCACATGGTCGAGGTGGCACGCGCCGACCTGGTGGCACAGTACATCGGCGCCACGGCCATCAAGACCACCGAGGTGGTCAACAAGGCCCTGGGCGGCGTGCTGTTCATCGACGAGGCGTACACCCTGACCAACCAGTCCAAGGGCAGCGGTCCTGACTTCGGTCAGGAGGCGGTCGAGACGCTCATGAAGATGATGGAGGACCACCGCGACGAGATCGTGGTGATCGCCGCGGGCTACTCCGAGCACATGGAGCAGTTCCTGGCCTCCAACCCCGGTATGGCCTCCCGTTTCGCCCGTACCGTCGAGTTTCCCAACTACAGCCCGGACGAACTCGTCACCATCGCCAGGGGACTGTGCGCCAAGCACTACTACGACCTCAGCGGCGGCGCCCTGGAGGCCCTGACCCGGTACTTCGAGGAGGTACCGAAGGGGCCGACCTTCGGCAACGGCCGTGTCGCCCGGCAGGTGTTCGAGGTGATGATCAGCAATCAGGCGACCCGTCTGGCCACGCATCCTCCGAGCGACGAGAGCGATCTCAGCCGGCTCGCCGAGGAGGACGTCCCCACCTCGCTGGACGAGGACGGCGGCTCTGGCGCCTCGGGTGCTTCGGGTGCTTCGGGCGGCTCGGGCGCTTCGGCCGACCAGGGCGGCAGGCCGGGTGTCCGGCAGGCCGGCAAACCGGACGGCGACCGGGGCGCGGACAGCGCGTCCGTCGCGCGGCTGGCCGCATTGGTGGGCCTCGACGCCGTACGCGAGGCGTTGCGCGTACGGCTCGACGGTCTGGTACAGCTGAGCCGGCGTGGCGAGTCGGTCGCCGGTCTGGCGAATGTGGTCTTCGACGGCGCGCAGGGTAGCGGACGGCGCTCCGTGGCCCGGCTGTACGGCCGCTGCCTCGCCGAACTCGGCCTGGTGGCCACCGGCGTGCCCTGCCATCTTCCGCTGTCCGCGGTCCCGGCGCGATGGCCCGACCAGCCTCGGAGATATCTGGCCGCCGTCTGTGAGGAGGCCGTGGGCGGACTGCTGATGCCGGAACTCGATCCGGCCTTCGGACGGCGGCCGGAGGCGGAACGCTCGGCGGTGCTCGACGCCCTGGCGGAGGCCGTCGGCGAGGACGCCGGCCCTGTGCTGGTGCTGTGCGGCAACGGCGCGCCGCTGGTGAGCCTGCTGCGCGAACGTACGGAACTGACCGGGGCGTTCGCCGAGTACCTTCGGTTCGCCCCGTACACCGGCGCTCAGCTCGCCGAACTGACCCACCGTCACCTGGCCCGGCTGGGATTCGACACCGAGGACGACACCATGGCGGTGCTCACCGACACCTTCACCGCCAGTCCGCCGCCGAGTGGGGCGTACACCGCGCACCGGCTGGCGGCGCGTATCGGTTCCCGGGCGGGATCGCAGACCGTCACTCCGGCCGATCTGCCGCCCTCCGCGCCGGCGGAGGCCGGCGGACGACGTCCCGAGGCCCCTCCTGCTGCTGCCGAACAGGGGGTCGCCCCGGCCGTTCCTGCCGTGGCGGCACAGGCGGCGGGCTCAGGTAGTCACGGGTAGACCGCGGTGGACTGGCGGGCAGTGTCGGGGAGTTCCCCTTCCCCGACACTTACGTCACAACCAGCATCAGATGAGACCGATCACCGGTTCCATCTCAACTCCCCAAGGAGGGAACAACCATGGCAGGACCCAACAACCAAACACAGGTAGATCTTGCGGGAATGAAGCGCGCGGAGTCCGCCTTCGCGAACGCCATCTCATCCGCCAACAGGGAGGCCGACGCCATGGACGGCGTCGCCAACAACCTGGCCACCCAGTGGAAGGGACAAGCCGCCAGCACCTACCAGGGGGCGCTGGCGGACTGGATGGCGGGCTACATGGCATGCCGCAGGGCCCTGACGGAGATGCAGCAGAAGCTCCAGCAGACCACCGGCCAGTACACGACGACGAACTCGGAAACGATCGACGGCGCCAGCCAGGCGCGGAGCGCCATGAGCGGCCTCCCGAACTTCCCCATCTAGCCTCGCCGCAACCAGCCCCCCCCTCACCCGTAAGGAGACACACAATGCCTGACTACACCGTCCAGATCGGCGCCGTTGACGTCACTCAGCAGGAACTGATGGCGGCCACCCGCAGAATCCAGACGCTCATCACCGAGCTGGAGAGCGAGGCCAGGAGCAGCCTCGCCAACTGGGAGGGCTCCGTGAGGGAGTTCTACTACGTGAAGAAGGCCGAGTGGGACGCGGGCGCCGCCAAGATGACCGAGGCCGCTGGTAAGGCCGGCGTCAACCTCTCGCAGATCAACGGCAGCTACAACCAGGCCGAGCGGTACGGAACCAGTCTCTGGAGCTAGTGCGACATGGCATGGGTCAAAGACAGCTCGGACGGGTACCCCGCTCTGAAATGGGTTCCGGACCATGAGCTTGAGGAGTACAAGGGCGACAAGGACGTTCCGTCCGGTCACGGTACGTACCACAACCCCGCACCGACGTCGGCACCACCCGTTCCGAAGAACTCGGGCGGGGGCTCGCACGAAACCACGGTGAGCACACCGTCGATGGAGGTCTTCGCGAGCAACATCGAACGGCTGATCGCGCCGTGCCAGAAGGCCCACCAGGCCCTGAAGGGCGTCGACGTCCATCCGGGCGCCTTCTTCCACGCGAACCTGATGCGCTCGAAAATATCCGGAGGCGGAGGCGAGGCGGGCGGCATCAAGGACGCCTACACCAAGATCCTCGACGATCTTGCCGACGGGCTCACCGATCTGTGCAACGGTGTCCGGCTCATGAGCAAGAAGTATGCCTCGACCGAAGAGGCCAACGAGATGACGGCCAAGGAACTCGACGAGTACGTGCACCGAGCGGGGTCGGACTTCCAGGCCTTGGGGCAGCACAGCTCGACCGTGGGCTGATCGTCAGCCGGTACCGGAAGCTGCACGGACCATCCGGTACGGCGTGACTACAACGGGGGCATATCAGGAGCGGGGCAGCGCTTCCCGCCATCACGTTCGTGCATTGGCAGCCGTCGATCGTCGTACCCACCGAAAACGACGGTCGGCGGCTCGCCGCGTCAAGCCCGTTGGGGGAACCCGGCGATCGCTGATCGTGCCAGGAACAGGAGAGTTTGAGCGGGATGGCGGACGACAAGGACTACAACGACCTCGGCTTCAAGCAGAATGAAGACGGAGCGGTCTTCGGCGATCTGAACGAGGGTGGCGGCACCCTCTCGGATTACGACAACTGGGACTGGAAGCAGATCATGGCCGCCATCAACGGCATGGCGGCCGGGGTCACGAGCGACGACAACCTTCAACAAGCCCGGGGTGTCGCCGACCCGCAGTCGTTGCAGAACGCGGCCAACATCTTCTACCAGGTGCAGCAGACCCTGGAAGTCGTCGGCCAGAGCCTGGCCGCACAGGGCAAGGCACTCGCGGGGAACGGCGGGCCCTGGCAGGGCGCCGCCGCGGATGCCTTCCTGGACATGATCACGCGCTTCTCCCGCCAGGTCGAGTCCGCTTCCGAAGCGTTGTCCGGCGGCTCGGCCGGGGGCAACGCGGTCCCGCAGCAGCTGGCCAACAACGCGGTCAACCTGCGGAACGCTCAGATCAAGATCAAGGAAATCGATCACTGGTATGCGCGTCAGGCGCAGCTCATGAACGTCAAGGCGATGAGCAACGGCTTGATCCCGGTGAGCAAGAAGCCGGAGATCGTCGAGTTGCTGAACCGCGACATGCGTGCCGTTCTCAAGAGCCTGGCCAGCGAATACCAGGTCACCATCGACCAGGTCCGCAACCCGACCGGTGTGAGCTCGGTGGCAAACACTCCGCCCGATATCCCCGATATCCCCGACATCGGGGATACCGGGGATCTTGGGGATACCGGGGGTCTTGGGGATACGGGTGGTGGTCTTGGGGATACCGGCGGTCTTGGGGATACGGGTGGTCTTGGTGATACCGGGGGTCTTGGGGATACGGGTGGTCTTGGTGATACCGGGGGTCTTGGGGGTGT
>NZ_KQ949096.1:0-1159 GCF_001514305.1 Streptomyces dysideae | reverse complement strand
GGGGGACCTCGGCTCGGGGACGTCGGCGCCCGACGCCGGCCTTCTGGACGACATTCTCAACCCGACTACTCCGGACGGCTTCGGCGGAGATACCGGCGTAGGTGGGTCAGGCACCGTCGGTGACGGCCCCAGCCTCGCCGGCTTCCCCGGTGACACGGGGGTCGGCGGTGGCGACACTTCCGGTCTTGGCGGTGTGGGCGGTCTTGGCGGGGACGGGATGAACGCAGACGGGATGAACACCGTCGACCTGCCTGACGACGTCACCGCATTCCCCGGCAGCACGTCCACCGAGTCCGGCCTTCCCTCGTCGCCGGTGTCTCTCGCGTCGACGCCATTGGCATCGCCCGATCTCGCGCCCTTCAACGGCAGTACGGATGTCGGCGGTGGCGCTTCTGGATTCGGGGCCGGTGTCCCGGTCGGCCCGATGGCGCCGGGTATCGGTGGCGGTGCGGGTGGCTCGGGCGAGCCCACGGACGCCTCCGATCTGCTGGACAGGAGTCTTGAACCGTGGACCGGTGACACGGAGGTCGACGGTGCCGGCACATCCGGTCTTGGCGGTCTTGGCGGTCTTGGCGGGGACGGGATGAACGCAGACGGGATGAACACCGTCGACCTGCCTGACGACGTCACCGCATTCCCCGGCAGCACGTCCACCGAGTCCGGCCTTCCCTCGTCGCCGGTGTCTCTCGCAACGGATCTGCCCGACATAGCGCCCTTCGACGGCGGTACGGATGTCAGGGACGACTCCGGCGGAGCTGCTTCTGGCATGCCGTTCATGCCGGGGATGGGTGCTGGTGGTGCGGGTGGTGGTGCCGGTGGTGGCGGTGAGCCTTCGGATGCCTCGGGGCTGCTGGACTCGTCTGTTGAGCCGTGGGTGGGTGACTCGGAAGTTGACGGTGGCACCGTGCCTGGTCTGGGGGCTCCTGGTGGTCTGGGCCTGGGACTGGATCTGCCGAACTCCGGTCTGGGTGGTGAGCCGGTGTCTCTGGCGGATCTTCCTGGCCTCGGAGACGCGTCGGGCCTTGGGGGCATGCCCGGTCTCGGGGGCGCGCCTGGTGTCGGCGACTTGTCCGAACTGGGTGCCGGTTCCGGGCTGGGTGATGGTTCGGCCTTCCCGACGGCGTCGCCGTCGCTTGAGCCGTTCACCGGTGGTACCGGC
>NZ_KQ949095.1 GCF_001514305.1 Streptomyces dysideae | reverse complement strand
TGAGAAACGGTGGCGGAACGCCCTGTCTTTGGTTTTTGGGGGTGCGGGGCTGTATCAATATGCGGCTCCGCCGCCTGGGCGCGACCAGCCCACCGGCCCGCGGCTGATCACGCACCGGTCACATCCCGGCTCCCGCTCGGCAGTGCTTCCGTCGCCTTTCAGCCACCCCACGTTGACACGCTGCCCGAGTGTTGGCCATGGTTCCCCCCGCAGATCTCCGCCGCTGCCAGTTGCTGGGCCTGGCAGGCACCGCCTGTCTCGCGGCAGGCGGTGAGACGTCCGGAGCCCTGCCCGTACGCGAACTGCTCGCCCCGTCCTCCGCACACGCCGCCCTCGGCCTGGTCGGCGTCCACTTCGGCGTCGTCCTCCTCATCGCGGCCTGGGCACTGCTCGGCCGCCTGATACGCCGCCCCGACCCGCCAACCCCCCGCGCTTTGCTGCTCGTCCTGGCGATCTGGGCCGCCCCGCTGCTCCTCGCACCCCCGCTGTTCAGCAGGGACGTGTACAGCTACCTCGCCCAGGGCGCCATGGTCGACGCCCACATCGACGTGTACGCACACGGCCCGTCCCGGCTCGGCGGCCCGCTCGCGGACGAGGTCGCCCCGATCTGGCGGCACACCGGCGCCCCGTACGGCCCGGTCTTCCTCGCGGTCGCGTCAGCGTTGGCCGGCGTGACCCGCGGCGAACTCCCCGCCGGCCTCTTCGGGATGCGGCTGGTCGCACTCCTCGGCGTGGCGCTGATGGCGGCCACGCTGCCTCGCCTGGCCCGGCACAGCGGCGCCGATCCGGCCGCCGCGCTCTGGCTCGGCGCCCTCAACCCGCTGGTCCTGCTGCACCTGGTCGCGGGTGCGCACAACGACGCCATCATGCTCGGCCTGCTCGGCGTCGGACTGGTCGCGGCGTTGGGCCGGTGGCCGGTGCTGGGCGCCGTACTCGTCACGCTCGCCGCGTTGGTCAAGGCGCCCGCCGTACTCGGGCTGGCCGCGGTCGTCGTCCTCCAGGTCCGCACGGGCCGGCACCCCGCGAGGGCCGTCCTGACGACGACGCTCGCTGCCGCGGCCACCACTGTCGCCGCGACGGCTGTCGCCGGTACCGGCTACGGCTGGATCGGCGCCCTCAACGCCCCCGTGTCGCCGCAGAACTGGGCCCTCACCAGCCTCCTCGGCCGTGCCACCCGTGCCCTGCTGGAACACCTCGGCAGCGATCTCGCCCCCCTCGCCGTCCCGGTCTGGCACGCCTTCGGTGTCGTGGCCGCCGTGACCGCCGTCCTCGTCATATGGATCCGCCTGCGCCCGCGTCCCGTGTACGCGCTCGGCCTGAGCCTCGCCGCGGTCGCCGCCCTGGGACCGGCGATCCGCCCCTGGTACGCCCTGTGGGGACTGTTCCTCATAGCCGCCGCTGCCCCCAGCACCTCGGTACGCCACCGGGTCGCGGCGGTGACGGGCGTGCTGGCGCTCTCCGTCCTGCCGAGCGGCGGCGCGGCGGACGCCGGGCAGCTCGTGCTGGCCGTCTCCGGCGGTGCGCTCGCGGTGGTGGTGCTGTGGCAGGCCCACCAGGCGGCGCAGGCACCGGCGTTGGGCCGTACGACATGAGGACGTACGGCGTGCGAACGCCCGCCACCGACCGCGGCCGGCTGCTGCTGGTCCTCGCGCTCGCCCTCGTCGTGACCGCCTTCACCGCGACCGTGCCGCTGCTGCGGGACTGGTTCGACCTGCGTGTCTACTACGGCACCGTCGACGCCTGGACGCACCGCGGCGGCCGGATCTACGACTACCGGGTGCCCGGTACGGCGTACGGCTTCACCTACCCGCCGTTCGCGGCCGTCGGCATGCTGCCGATGGCGCTCGTCGACTGGCACACCGCGATCGCCCTGGCCCTGCTGCTCAACCTCGCCGCACTCGCTGTGGCCCTGCGCATCCTGACCGGACGCGGCTGGCGGCGCTACGGCTGGTACGGCTGGGCCCTGGCCGCCTGTCTGCTCGCCCTGTTCGAACCGCTCCGCGACACCTTCAGCTTCGGCCAGGTGAACGTCCTGCTGCTGGCGCTGGTGCTGCTGGACGCCTGGCTGCTCGCCACCGGCCGGGGGAGATGGGCGGGTTGGGGCATCGGCCTGGCGGCCGCGGTGAAGCTGACGCCGGCGCTGTTCATCGGCCTGCTGCTGGTGGCGCGGCGATGGCGGGCGGCCGCCGTGGCGACCGCCGTCGCCGTCGGGGCCACGGCGCTCGCGGCCTGGGTCGCCCCGGACGCCTCCCGCTTCTACTGGACCGACGCGATGTGGGACACCACCCGGATCGGCCGCCTCGACTACGTCTCGAACCAGTCCCTGCAAGGAATCCTGGCCCGGCTCGGCATACCCGACCGGGCGGTCTGGGCGGTGGCGGTCCTGCTGGTCCTGGGTGTCTGGGCGGTGCGCTCGCGCCGGGCGGCCGCCGCGGGCGACTGGGCCGCCGCGTTCGCCCTCACCGGGCTGACCGCCTGCCTGGTCAGTCCGATCACCTGGGTGCACCATCTGGTGTGGCTGCTGCCGTCCTTCGCCGTCCTGGTCCGCGCCGGGCACCCGCGGGTGGCGGGCGCCCTGTACGCGGTGCTGTGCACGAGCGTCGTATGGCTGTGGTTCGACGACGCGTCCGGCGTCGACGGCTTCGTGGGCAGCAACGTCTACGCCTGGATCACCCTCGGCTTGCTGCTGTGGCTGCCGGTCGGTCCACTCCGGGCCGAGCGCCCGCCCTTGACGCGCAGTACGAACGCCACGGCACCCGCGCCGAGCCCCGCCGCACCCGCGATCGCCCACGCCGGCGACCAGCCGTCGCCGCCCTCCGGCGTCACTACGGCGGCCACCGGTACCGCCTCCGGTCCGGGCTTCGGCCTGGCCCGCAAGGCGTCCAGCGACCCCACCGGATCGACCCGCCCGGCCGCACCGAACCCCCAGTCGAGCAGCTGACGCGCCTCCTCGTAGACGGCGAAGCCGTCGCCCGCCCGGGGGTTCATCACCGTGACGACGAGGGTGCGCGCGCCTCGGCGGGCGGCGGCGATCAGGGTGTTGCCGGCGTTGCTGGTGTAGCCGTTCTTGACGCCGATCAGCCCCGGGTAGCGGTCGACGCCGCTGGCGCCGGTCAGCAGCCGGTTGGTGTTCTGGATCTCGTACGACCCTCCGCCATCGCCCGGGAAGCGGGCCTCCACCGTGGCGCAGTACCGGGCGAAGTCCGGGTTGCGCAGCCCCGCCCGGCCGAACACCGCCAGGTCGTACGCCGACGACACCTGGCCCTTCGTGTCATAGCCGTCCGGCGACAGCACGCGCGTGTCGTGGGCGCCCAGCGCACGCGCCTTGGCCTGCATCCGCGCGGCCGTCGAGCCCCAGCCGCCGCTCAGTTCGGCGAGGACGTGCACGGCGTCGTTGCCGGAGTTGAGGAACATCCCGCGCCACAGGTCGGCGACCCGGTAGGTCCGCCCCGCGGCGACCCCGACCAGACTGCTGCCGGGACCGATGCCGCGCAGCTCGTCCGCGGTGACCTTGTGCCGGATGCCGCCGGGGAGCACGGGCAGCACGGTCAGCGCGAACAGTGTCTTCAGGGTGCTGGCGGGCGGCAGTTTCCGGTGCGCGTCGTGCGCGGCGAGTACCTCACCGGTGCCGGCGTCGGCCACCACCCACGACAGCGCGGAGAGACGCGGCACCCTGGGCGCCCCCGCGTGTGGCCGCACCTGTGTGCCGGGCCGGTACAGCGACGCCGGCTGCGGGGCCGCCGCCCCGGGCCCGCCGGGCCTGTCGGAGTCGGACCTCGCATGGGCGGTCGCGGTGGCGGGCGCGAGCGACAGCAGGCCCGCCACACACAGCGCGCAGGTCGACACGGCGGCCCGGGAAGTAAATCCGATGGTCATACCGTCAACGTAGGAACGCGGCCGTCCCGGATCGCGCTGCCCGGGCCGAGGGCCACGAGCGAGCACCCGGATGCCGCACGGGACTCGCTCCACCGACCGGCCCGGGGGCGTCATCCCCCCAGGTGCGGGTCCGCGACCTCGTCCGGCCTCGCCGCTCGCGGCGTCGAGGTCTCCGCGGTCGAGACCGACGCCGAGCGGCCCACCGGCGTGTACTTCAAGGATCCAGGCGCCGACGGGACCCGTACCTACTCCTACCGCCGGGACTCTGCGGCCACCACCTTGGGCCTCGAGCTGACCGGCTTGCCGCAGCTGCCCGGTCCGGCCGTCTCCTTCGACGTCAACCACCGCCCCGCCCTGTGGCGGAACCGGAGCGCCGACCCGGCGGTCGTACTCCTCGAACTGGACCGCCACGCCGAGATCGTCTTCGTCGGACGCGACGAGGCGGAGGAACTCTGGGGCACCGCCAAGGCGGACGAAGTCCGCGACCTGCTCGCCCCCGACTCCGTCATCGTGGTCAAGGACGCCGACCACGGGGCGACTTCGTACACCCGTGACGGCGAGGAAGTGTTCGTGCCCGCACCCGCGTCCCGGGTCGTCGAACGCGTCGGCGCGGGGGACGCCTTCGCCGCGGGCTACCTCGCGGTGCTCCTGGAGGGCCGGGAGACGGTGGCCGCCCTGCGCCTCGGGCATCTGCTGGCCGCGGCGACCCTGCACAGCTGCGGTGACGTGCCGGCCGTCCTCGCCCCCTCCGGCCTGGACCGGCATCTCGCCCTCGACGACAGGGCCTGGTCGGCTCTGCGGCTGTACTGACGCCGACGGACTACTCGGCGGGCAGCGTCGGCTGGATCCGCCGCAGGAACGTCGCGTTGTCCGGAGTCGCGCGCATCCGCTCCAGGAGGGTCTCCAGGTTGGCCTGCCCGTCCCGGGTCTGCAGGGCCCGGCGCAGACCACGCACGGTGGTCAACTCAGCGGCGGAGAGGAGGAGTTCCTCGCGGCGGGTGCCGGACGGGTTGATGTCGACGGCCGGGAAGACGCGGCGCGAGGCGAGTTCGCGGTTGAGGCGGAGCTCCATGTTTCCGGTGCTCTTCAGCTCCTCGAAGAAGTACTCGTCGGCCCGCGAGCCGGTCTCCACGAGAGCTGTGGCGAGGATCGTGAGCGAGCCGCCCTCCTCGGCCAGCCGGGCGGCCCCGAAGAACCGCTTCGGCCCGATCAGCGCGGACGCGTCGACGCCACCGCTGAGGGTGCGGCCACCGGCGGCGGCCGCGTTGTTGTGCGCCCTGCACAGCCGGGTCAGCGAGTCGAGGAGGATGACGACGTCCTCGCCGGCCTCGACGAGCCGCTTGGCCCGCTCGATCACCAGCTCGGCGAGCGCGATGTGCTGCTTGGGCGACCGGTCGAAGGTCGACGCGTACACCTCGCCCCGTACGGAGCGCCGCATGTCGGTGACCTCCTCGGGCCGCTCGTCGAGCAGCACCACCATCAGGTGGGCTTCGGGGTGGTTCCCGGCGACGGCGGCCGCGATCTGCTGGAGCAGCACGGTCTTGCCGGTCTTCGGCGGCGCCACGATCAGCCCGCGCTGGCCCTTGCCGACGGGCGCGAGCAGATCGGCGACACGCCCGGTCAGGCCGGACGCCGGGTGTTCGAGGCGGAGCCGCTCCTGCGGGTGCAGTGGCGTGAGGTCACGGAAGTGCCGACGGCCGCGCAGCTCCTCGGACGGACGGCCGTTGATCCGGGCGACCTCGGTCAGGGCGCGCTGGGTGCCGCGGACGCCGTCCACGACATCGCCCTTGCGCAGGCCGTACCGGCGCACCAGCTGGGCGGGGACCTGCAGGTCGGAGGGCAGGGGCAGGCAGTTCGCGTCGCGCAGGTGCCCCTTCCCGTTCGTGTCGATGTCCAGGACACCGGTGACGGCCCGGGCCGGGAGGTCCTGGCGGACCGGGGGGCGTTCGAGTGTGGTGGTCATGGTGGGTCGGTCCTCTCACGGACGGAGGTGCATGAGACATGCGGAAGGGAGGGGGAGAAGCCGCGAGCGGAAGACGTGCAGTGCGTCTTCGGGCGGCGGAGAACGACACCTCGGGTATGGCTGAAGAAGCCCTGCTCACGAGGTGGTGCGAAGAGCCGATACGCCGGTCGGGAGCGACGGGCAGGTCGGCGAACCGAAGTGGAACTGGCACGGCCGCCCCAGAGGGGGCGTACACAAGTGCTATCCGCACGGTAGCACAGGGGGTGCGGGTACGGCTGTGGGATACGACTCAGCGGGTGGCCGGCAGGCCGTACAGCAGCGGGATCCGCGGCTCGGGCGGCCGCCACCAGCCATGGGGCGTCCGCTCCATCCGCGGCCAGCGCGGCCAGAGAAGCTCGTCGCTCTCCCGAAGCCGTCGGATGGTCACTCCCGTACTCGTCAACGCGGTGACGACCTCTCCTATTCCGTGCATCCACCCGCTCAGGTAGTCGTGCCGGAGCAGCAGCTCGGGGCCCTCGCCCGGCGCGGGCATCGGGCCCAGCGAGTTGAGCAGGGGATGAACACGGCGACGTACAACCGCCCGCCGGGACGCAGGAGTTGGGCCACCTCACCCGCTCACCGCTTGAGGTCGGGCAGATAGCACGGGGCCCCCTTGCCGGTGTACACGACCCTGTACGTAGCTGACGTCGAGCCCCGCCTTCGCCGCGAGGCGTCCCGGTTCGCCTGGTTGGCCCGCATCTGCCGCGCGTACTCGCACCCGTCGCCCTGCTCCTGCTTTGAGTTCGGCCTCGCCAACGTCGTGATGCCGGCCGGGGCCGTCGGGTACGTGGGGACAGGGACGTTCGGCCCTTGTTGCCGCGTGCGGTGACTGACTTCACTGATCACGCGGGTCCGCCCGTGGACCCGCCACGCACCCGCACACCGACGAGGCGGCAACAGCCCGATGACCAGCAGCACCGCGACCGCACGGCACGGCACCACCCCGGCACTGGAGGACGGACCAGAACGGAAGACCACTCCGGAGGGCGCGACGGGGGCCTCGCGCGCCCTCGCGTGGCTGCTGATCGTGTCGGGAGCGCTCGGCACCCTCGCCTCCTTCGTGATCACCATCGACAAGTTCAAGCTCCTCCAGAACCCGAACTTCTCGCCGTCGTGCAACATCAGCCCGATCCTGTCGTGCTCGAACGTCATGACCAGCGACCAGGCATCCGTCCTAGGCTTCCCCAACCCCCTGCTCGGCCTGGCGACTTACCCCGCGGTGGCCACCCTCGGGTTCGTGCTGCTGGCCGGGGGCCGCCTCCGGCGCTGGCTCTGGCTCGGGCTGAACCTCGGCACCCTGCTCGGCGCGGGCTTCTGCATGTGGCTGATGACCCAGGCGCTGTACGAGATCGGCGCGCTGTGCCTGTGGTGCTGCCTGGCCTGGGCGGCCACCATCGCCATGTTCTGGTACACCACCGTGCACAACCTCCGGCACGGCGTCATCCACGCTCCCCGCGGACTCGTCGCCGGGGTACGGGAGTTCCACTGGGCGGTGCCGGTCACCTGGTACCTCAGCATCGTGATGCTGATCGGGACCCGCTTCTGGTCCTACTGGCAGACCCTGGTCTGACATGCGGGAACGTCCTGAACCGGTACGGGTGTTCATCCTCGACGACCACGAGGTAGTACGACGGGGAGTGCGGGACCTGCTGGAGGCCGAGCCGGACATCGTCGTGGCCGGAGAGGCCGCGAGCGCCCGGGAGGCACTTGCCCGGGTGCCCGCCGCCCGACCCGACGTCGCGCTGCTCGACGTACGGCTGGGCGAGAGCGGCGGCGGTGACCACGCCGGGGTGGAGGTGTGCCGGGAACTGCGCGCCCGGATGCCCGAGTTGGCCTGCCTGATGCTGACGTCGTTCGATGACGACGAGGCGCTGTTCGACGCCATCATGGCGGGCGCCGCCGGCTACGCGCTCAAGCGGATCGACGGCTCCGACCTGGTGGCCGCGGTCCGTGCGGTGGCGGGCGGACAGTCCACGCTGGACCCCAGGGCCACGGCACGCGTGCTGGCACGGCTGCGCGCCCCGCGCCCGGCGGAGCCCGAAGCTCCCTCCCCGTCACCGGAGTTGGAGCGGCTGTCGCCACGAGAGCTGCAGATCCTGGAACTGATCGGCGAGGGCCTGACCAACCGCCAGATCGCCGAGCGGCTGTTCCTCGCCGAGAAGACCATCAAGAACCGGGTCTCATCCATCCTGGCCAAGCTCGGCGTGGGCCGCCGCGTCCAGGCGGCGATCCTCGCCCAGCGGCTGCTGGAGCAGCAGGGGCCGGGCAGGGCGTAGGGGCCGCCGAGGCTCGTTCAGTCGGCGGGCAGCGATGCCCGCCACACGATTCGGGTGCCGCCCGACGCCGGGGACTCGACGGTCAGTGTCCCGCCATACCGTTCGGCGCGGGCGCGTATGTTCGCCAGGCCGCCCGTGTGGGCCCCGGGCGCGTTCCTGGCGGGCGGCATGCCCACGCCGTCGTCCGTCACCATGAGCGTCACCCTGTCCCCGGCCGTCGGCACGGTGAGTGCCACCTCCGCGGCGCGGGCCCGGGCGTGCCGGGCGACGTTGCTGAGCGCCTCGGCCGTCACGGCGAGCAGGTCCTCGGCCAGGTCGGCCGGAACGGTGGAGTCCACGGGCCCGTCGATCCGCAGGGAAGGGCTGAAGCCCAGGGACTGGGCGGCCAGCCGGGCGGTCACCGGCATACGGCGGCGCAGCCCCGGCCCGCCGCGGTCGTCCCCGGCGGAGCGCAGCTCGAAGATCGTCGACCGGATGATCTGGACGGTGGTGTCCAGGTCCTGAACCGCCCGCGCGACCCGCTCGGCGGCATCGGAGCCCTCGATCATCCGGGTCGCGCTCTGCAACGTCATGCCGGTGGCGAAGAGCCGCTGGATCGCCAGGTCGTGCAGGTCGCGGGCGATACGGTCGCGGTCCTGCAGCATGGCCAGCTCCTGGGACTCGGCGCGGCGCCGGGCGAGTTCCAGAGCGATGGCGGCCTGGTCGGCGAAGCCGGAGACGAGGGCCACCTCGGTGTCGTCGAAGGGCTGCCGCCCCGGATGCCGGCTCAGCCGCAGCTCACCGCAGAACGCGCTGCTGAGGGGGAGGGGGACGGCGACGGTGGGACCGTTCACCTCGGGGGCGGCGTCGGCGCGAGGCCCGCGTCCGTCGCGGGCACTCCCGGCGCCGGACGTGTACGTCGGCTGAGTGTTGGGTCGGTTCTCGTCGGTCCGGTACGTCGGCTGAGTGTCGGGTCGGTTCTCGTCGGTCCGGTACGTCGGCCCAGCGCCGGCCCCGTTCCCCCCGGCCCTCTCCGCCACTGCGATGTCGGCCCCGTTGTCCCCGGCCCCGTCCGCCACTTCAGTGCCGACCCGGTTCTCCTCCACCCCATACGCCACCTCCGCCGCGAGCCGCGCCCCCTCCGCCCCGCCGCCCGGCAGCAGCACCGCGGCCCGGTCGGCGTCGGCCACCTCGCAGGCCCTGCGGGCGACCAGATGCAGTACCTCGCGCACCTCGGCGCCTGCGAGCAGGCTGCGGGTGATCTCGGTGAGCGCCTCGAGCCGCTGCTCCCGGCGCCGGCTGCCGTCGTACAGACGGGCGTTGTCGATGGCGACCCCGGCCGCGTTGGCCAGCGTGGCCAGGACGGCCTCGTCGTCGGCGTCGAACCCCGTACCGCCGCGTTTCTCCGTCAGGTAGAGGTTGCCGAACACCTCGTCCCGCACCCGGATGGGCACCCCCAGGAACGTACGCATCGGCGGATGGTGCTCGGGGAACCCGAAACTGGCCGGGTGCCGGGTCAGATCCGTCAGCCGCAGCGGAGCCGGGTCGCGGATCAGCTCGCCGAGGATGCCGCGCCCGCAGGGGGCCTGGCCGATCCGGGCCGCCAGCTCGTCGGCGACACCCACGGGCAGGAACTGCGACAGCCGCTCGCCGTCACCGATCACGCCGAGGGCCCCGTACTCGGCGCCGGTGAGGGTGACCGCCGCCTCCACGATGCCCCGCAGCACCTGCGGCAGGTCCAGGCCGCGCCCGAGGTCCATGACGGCGTCGAGGAGACCGTGCATGCGCTCCGGCACGTCGAGGCGAAGCCGTGACGGCGCCGGCTGGGGTGGTGAGTCGGGCATGTCTGGCGCTCCTGGACCGGTCGGTGGCCAGCAGCGTACGACCGCGGAACGGGCCGATGGGCGGTTCATCCGCGCAAGCGTGCGAAGAGGGGCCGTTGGGCCCTACGCACGGTTCCCCGCAGGGACCGTTCGACCCTATCGGGACCCGGTACCCCACCGACGATCATGTGGCGGCGGCCGGGAAGTGCCGTGCATCCCCCGCACGCACCGCGCTTCCCGGTTCGCCGGCACAGGAACAGATCGGGAGGACACCGTCCGGTGGACGAGGCACAGACAGAGCAGTCGAGGCACGCGGCGGACGCGCGGACACGTCCGGTGGTCCGCGCGGAGGCCGGGCCGGTGGCCGTGCGGACGGCGGGCCGGCCGTCCTGGACGGAGTGGCTGACGACCACCGACCACAAGAAGATCGGCACGCTGTACCTCGTGTCGGCGTTCGTGTTCTTCATCGTCGGCGGTGCGCTGGCGCTGATGATGCGCGCGGAACTCGCCCGGCCGGGCCTGCAGGTCATGTCGAACGAGCAGTTCAACCAGGCGTTCACCATGCACGGCTCGATCATGCTGCTGATGTTCGCCATGCCGCTGTTCACCGGCTTCGCCAACTGGATCATGCCGCTGCAGATAGGCGCCCCGGACGTGGCGTTCCCGCGGCTGAACATGCTCGCCTTCTGGCTGTTCCTGTTCGGCTCGTCGATCGCCGCGTTCGGTTTCCTCACGCCCGGCGGCGCGGCCTCCTTCGGCTGGTTCCTGTACGCCCCGCTGTCCGACGCGGTCCACTCGCCGGGCCTCGGCGCCGACCTGTGGATCATGGGCGTGGCGCTGTCCGGCTTCGGCAGCATCCTCGGCGCGGTCAACTTCATCACCACCATCGTCTGCATGCGCGCCCCGGGCATGACGATGTTCCGGATGCCGATCTTCACCTGGAACGTGCTGCTGACCGCCGTACTGGTGCTGATCGTGTTCCCGGTGCTGGCGGCGGCGCTGTTCGCGCTGGAGTGCGACCGCAAGTTCGGCAGCCACATCTTCGACCCGGCCAACGGCGGCGCGCTGCTGTGGCAGCACCTGTTCTGGTTCTTCGGCCATCCCGAGGTGTACATCCTGGCGCTGCCGTTCTTCGGCATTGTCTCCGAGGTCATCCCGGTCTTCTCCCGCAAGCCGATGTTCGGCTACATGGGCCTGGTCGCGGCGACGATCGCCATCGCCGGACTGTCGGTGACGGTGTGGGCGCACCACATGTACGTCACCGGGGGAGTCCTGCTGCCCTTCTTCGCCTTCATGACGTTCCTGATCGCCGTACCGACCGGCGTGAAGTTCTTCAACTGGATCGGCACGATGTGGAAGGGCAGTCTGTCCTTCGAGACGCCGATGCTGTGGACCACCGGCTTTCTCATCACGTTCGTCTTCGGTGGCCTGACCGGCGTGATCCTGGCGTCACCGCCGATGGACTTCCACCTCTCCGACTCGTACTTCGTCGTCGCGCACTTCCACTACACGGTCTTCGGCACCGTCGTGTACGCGATGTTCGCCGGGTTCCACTTCTGGTGGCCGAAGTTCACCGGCAAGATGCTCGACGAACGCCTCGGCAAGATCACCTTCTGGACGCTCACGACGGGCTTCCACCTGACCTTCCTCGTCCAGCACTGGCTCGGCGCCGAGGGCATGCCCCGCCGGTACGCCGACTACCTGGCCGCCGACGGCTTCACCGCCCTCAACACCCTGTCCACGATCGGCGCGTTCCTGCTGGGCCTGTCGGTCCTGCCGTTCTTCTACAACGTCTGGAAGACCGCCAAGTACGGCACGCCCGTGGACGTCGACGACCCCTGGGGCTACGGCCGTTCGCTCGAGTGGGCGACCTCCTGCCCGCCCCCGCGGCACAACTTCGCCTCGCTCCCGCGGATCCGGTCCGAGTCCCCGGCCTTCGACCTCCACCACCCCGAGATCGCCGCGGCCGAGGCGGTGAACTGAGCCGTGTCCCATGCCGTCCCGGCGCTGGGTGCCGCCCTGCTGACCGCCTCCGGCAGCGTCTGGTACCTGCCCGCCCTCGCCGACCTGAGGGCGGGCGCCGACCGGCCGCACTCCCGTCGTACCGCGGCGGCGGCCTGTCTGACCGGCTGGAGCACGATCGGGGCCCTTGCCGTGGCGCTGTTCATGGCCGGGGGGTGGCGGGTGCCCGCCGCCGTGGCGGTCACGGGCGCCGGGGTCTCGGCCGTACTACTGGTGCGTGCCGCCGTACAACGCGGGCTCGAAGCACGGGAGTCGGCTCGTCACTGGGCCGTACTGCGCCAGGCGGCGCCGCCGACTGTTGCGGAGCGCGGGAGCCGTGTCCGTGGCGTCTTCGCCACCCTGGTGGGCTGCGGGCTGCTCGCCGGCACGGCCGCGGCGGCCTTGCTGGCCGCGACCGGTCCCGCGGAGCGCCGGACCTGGGTGACGGCCACGGCCGCCTCAGCCGTGCTCGTGGCCCTGTTCCTCACCGTCGCGGTCACCTGGACGACCGCGGCCCGGGCAGTCAGGCGGACCGCGCCGCCGCCTCCTTCTCGATCTCCTCGAACCGCGCCCCCATCGCCGCCGCCAGGGCCTGCGCGCCCGACAGCGGACGGATCATGACCATGAGGTCGTCGATCAGGCCCTCGTCATCGAGGTGGATGAAGTCGCAGCCGGTGATCTCGCGGCCGCCCACGCGCGCGGTGAAGACCAGCGCGTGGTCGCACCCGCCCGCGCCGCTCATCTCGCGCAGGTAGCGGAAGTCCTCGAAGACCTGTGTGACACCGCGCAGGATCGCCGCCGTGATCGCCTTGCCGGCGTACGGCTTGAACACGACCGGGCTGGTGAAGACGACGTCCTCGGCCAGCAGTGCCTCGACGGCTTCGAGGTCGTTCGCCTCGACCGCCTCGCGGAATGCGCGCATCGGAGCTCCTCTACTAAATTAGTTGATTAGGTGTGGATGAGATTAGTCACCTGCTGCTAGCGTGTCTACATGTCCCTCAAGTACGCCGTCCTGGCCGCCCTCCTGGAAGGCGAGGCCTCGGGCTACGAGCTGTCCAAGGTGTTCGACGTCTCGCTCGCCAACTTCTGGCCCGCGACCCCGCAGCAGCTCTACCGAGAGCTGGAGCGCCTGGCTCAGGACGGACTGGTCGAGGCCCGGGTGGTGCAGCAGGAACGGCGGCCCAACAAGCGGCTGTTCACCCTGACCGAGGCCGGGCGGCGGGATCTGGACGCCTTCGCCGTCGCACCGACCCGGCGGCCCACCGCCCTCCGCGACGAACTCCTCATCAAGATCCAGGCCATGGACGGCTCGGACCCCGAGGCGACCCGCGCCCTGGTCGAGGAGCGGGCGTCCTGGGCACACGGCAAGCTCGGCCGCTACGAGCGCATGCGTGAACGGCTGCTCGCCGGGCGGACCGAGGAGGACTACCTGCGGGACACCGACCGCGTCGGCCCGTACCTCACGCTCCTGGCGGGCATCGCCTTCGAGGAGGAGAACCTGCGCTGGTGCGGGCGCGTTCTCACGGTCCTGAAACAGCGCGCTCCTCTAGGCTGACGCGGATGTTCAGCCCCGAAGGCCCCACCCTGCGCGAACTCGCCGTCCAGGCCCTGTCGTCCGTCGAGCGCGGCTACGACCTGCTCGCCCCGAAGTTCGACCACACCCCCTTCCGTACGCCGGACTCGGTACTCGACGCCGTCGCGGCGGCCCTGGCGCGCACCGGGCCCTTCGACGCCGGGCTCGACCTGTGCTGCGGCACCGGCGCGGGGGTCGACGTCCTGGCATGGCTGTGCCGGCGGAGCGTCACGGGGGTCGACTTCAGCGCGGGCATGCTCGACGTCGCCCGGGAACGCACGCGCCCCGCCGGGCCCCGCATCGACTTCGTCCGGGCGGACGCCCGAGCCCTACCGTTCACCTCCGCCTTCGACCTCGTGGTGAGCTTCGGGGCGTTCGGCCACTTCCTGCCCGCCGAACTGCCCGGCCTCTTCGCCCAGGTCCACTCGGTCCTGCGCCCGGGCGGCCGCTTCGCCTTCCCGATCGTGGCGCCGCCCCGGCCCGCCTCCTGTGCGTACTGGACGCTGCTGGGCTTCGACGCGGTGATGCGGGTGCGCAACGCCGTGTGGCGGCCGCCGTTCGTCATGTACTACCGGGCCTTCCGGCTGGGTGAGGTGCGCCGCGAGCTGGAGCGTGCGGGCTTCGAGGTGGAGCTCCAGGCCCTGCCCGAGTTCGGGCGGCGGCGGGACGGCAGCCCGCGGGTGCGGATGGTGGTGGCGCGACGCCAGCCCCCTGGCGCACCCCGCGCCCCGTGCCCACCGCGGAACTGACCGTCCGCCTCACCGACGCCCTCGACGACCACGTCCCCGACGGCTGGGCCCTCGTCCGCATCCGCACCGATCACGCGGGCAGCGGCTGGGCCGTCGACGACAGCGCCGTCTGGTCGGCGGAGGGCTGCCTGCTGGTGCCGGCCCGGCAGTCCCGCGTCGTGCGGGCGCTGCCGGACGTCAGCGCCGGATGAAGCCGAGCGGGAGCGACGCGATCCGGTCGTCCCCGATGTCGTCCGGAGTCGTCACAGCGCCCCGTACAGCGCGTCGACCAGCGCCATCTTCCGTGGATCGTCGGCGATATGCGGCCCCATACGGTTCATCACATAGCCCAGCGACACACCCGCCTCCGGGTCCGCCAGCCCGCACGAGCCGCCGAAGCCGTCATGTCCGAAGGCCCGCGGGTTGGGCCCGTACGAGCCGTTCGGCCCGCTGAGCCACAGGCCGAGGCCCACCTCGGTCTCATGCGCGAACCCGGCACCGAGCACCAGGTCTCGGCAGCTGCCCTGCCCCTCGCGCACCCGCTCGGCCGCCTCGGGGGACAGGACACGGTGGCCGTCGAGGGAACCGCGCCCAGCGAAGATCCCGTACAGCGCGGCGACGGCCCGCGCGGTGCCGTGGCCGTTCGCGGCGGGGATCTCGGCGGCCCGCCACTCGGGCGAGTTGGCTTCCGCCGCGCCCACGACGGGGTTGGTGAGCGCGGCAAGCGCGGCGGGCGCCAACTGGGCGAAGACCGCGGCCTGTTCACTGGTCGCAGCGACCGGTGCCCGCACCAGCTCGGCGGCCCGCCCGGACTCCTTCTCCGGCAACCCGACGGTGAAGTCGATGCCCAGCGGCCCGGTCACCTCCTGCTCCAGAAACGCCCCCGGCAGCAGCCCCGACACCCGCCGCACGACCTCCCCGACCAGGAAGCCGTAGGTCAGCGCGTGATACCCGGACCCGGTCCCCGGCTCCCACCAGGGCTCCATCGCGGCGAGCCGCTGCGTCGTCAACTCCCAGTCGCAGAGCTGCGCGAGCGAGTGCGGCTCCCGCAGTCCGGACAGCCCGGCGCGGTGCGACAGCAGGTGCCGTACGAGAACCCGCTCCTTGCCCGCCGCCGCGAACTCCGGCCAGTACGCGGCCACCGGCGCGTCGAGGTCGAGTAGTCCCCGGTCGGCGAGGATGTGCGCGCACAGTGCCGTCGGCCCCTTCGACGTCGACCACACGTTGACGAGGGTGTCCCGCTCCCACGGCCGGCTGCGCGCCTCGTCGGCCCACCCGCCCCACAGATCCACCACCGTCTCGCCGCCCACCGTCACGGCGACCGCGGCACCGAGCTCCCCGCGCTCCCGGAAGTTCTCCTCGAACGCCGCCCGCACCGCGGCGAACCGTGCCTCGCAGTGACCGTGCACCTGTGCCTCGTGCTCCGTCATGGGCCCCTCCCAAGTCCGCCGGAAGCCCGGGCCGCGACACTGCGAATCGGGCTCCTTGAACATACCGACTGGTCGGACCGGGCGGAAGGTGCCGACCGGCCTCAGCGGAGGAACAACCGGCCCTCGGGCTCCCGGTGCCCCGCGACCGTGTGCCAGTAGTCGCGGGTCACGACGGCCGGCCCGGCGCCGCCGAACCGCACGAACCGGTCCGCGGCCTCACGCGTCTCCATCGCGGACCCTCAGGCGTACGACCGCAGCCAGCGCAGCTTGGCCGCCTCCTGGTAAGGGCCGCCGCCCTCATGGTCGTTGAAGTCGTAGATCTCGATCACCTTGTCGTCGTGGGCCCAGGCGTTGAACGCTCCGAAGACCGTGGACGGCGGGCAGGTCTGGTCCTCCAGGGCCGCCGAGAAGAGGGCGGGGGCGCGGCCGCGGGCGGCGAAGTGGACGCCGTCGAAGTAGGAGAGGGTGCGCAGGGCGTCCTCGGTGCGGCCGCGGTGCGTCTTGAGGTACAGGCCGATCTCGCGGTACGGGTGCCGGTCGGTGATCGTGGCCGCGCGCGGGTAGTCGCACAGGAACGGCACGTCCGGCGCGATCGCCGCCAGGTCCGGGACCAGACCGCCCACCGCGATGGTGATGCCGCCGCCCTGGCTCGACCCGAGGGCGACCGTGCGCGAGGCGTCGGTCAGCGGGTGCGAACGGGCCGCCTCCACGGCACGTACCGCGTCCGTGAACACCCGGCGGTAGTAGTAGTTCTCGGGCGCGTCGATGCCCCGGGTCATAAAACCGGGGTACGCCGGCGCGCCGCCCACCGGATCCGGGGTGCCGCCCCCGCCGCCCCACGCGCTGCCCTGTCCGCGGGTGTCCATCACGAAGTGCGCCCGGCCCGTGGACGCCCACAGCAGATGCTCGTGCGGCAGACCGCGCCCGCCGCCGTACCCGATGAACTCCACGACCAGCGGCAGCGGCTCCTCGGCCGCGGCCGGCAGTGTCAGCCAGCCCTTCACCGGGTGACCGCCGAACCCGGCGAACGTCACGTCGTACACCCGCACCGTGGACAGCCCCGTGTCCACCGGTTCGAAGCGGGCGTCCAGGTCGTGCTCGCGGGCCTCTTCAAGGGTCTTGGACCAGAACGCGCCGAAGTCGTCGGGCGCCACGGACTCGCTGCGGTACTCGCGCAGTTCGTCGAGCGGAAGGTCGAACAGGGCCATGTGGGACCGCCTTTGTGAAGGGTAGTGCGGATGATCACACCGTACGTGGGTGGTCGGAGGACTCGCCAGGTCCTTGGCGAGCCAAACGCCTACGATGACGGCATGACGTCTGCCGTCGATCCCCCGGCCACGGGCACGGAACTGCTGGTCAGAGGCGCCGAACTGGTTGTCGTGGACGGTGCTCGGGAGATCCCGGGCGGCTGGGTGGCCATCTCCGGTGGTCGGGTCACCGGTGTCGGTACCGCCGGAACCGAGCCCGCGGCCCGGACGACCGTCTCGGCGGCCGGACGGCTGGTCACCCCGGGCCTGGTCAACACGCACCACCACATCTACCAGAACCTCACCCGCTCCTACGCCCCCGCCGTCAACGGCTCCCTGTTCGACTGGCTGACCACGCTGTACCCGCTGTGGGCGGCCCTGGACGAGGAGGCCGCGTACGTGTCGGCGTACGTCGGTATGGCCGAGCTGCTCATGGGTGGCTGCACCACGTCGTCCGACCACCTCTACGTCCATCCCCGCCCCCGCCTGGTCGACGCCGAGATCCGTGCCGCCCGCGACATCGGCTTCCGCTTCCATGCCACCCGCGGCTCGATGACCCGCTCGGTGGAGGACGGAGGGCTGCCGCCGAGCAGCGTCACCCAGACCGAGGAGGAGGTCCTCGCCGACAGTGAGCGCCTGATCAAGGACCACCACGACCCCGAACCGGGTGCGCTGGTGCGGGTCGCCCTCGCGCCCTGCTCGCCGTTCTCGGTGACCAGGAAACTGATGACGGCCACCGCCGAACTCGCCGAGCGGTACGACGTACGGCTGCACACGCACCTCGCCGAGGACCGCGACGAGGACACCTACTGCCTGGAGACCTACGGCTGCCGTCCCGTCGAGTACTTCGAGGAGAGCGGGTGGATGAGCGACCGGACCTGGGTCGCGCACTGCATCTACCCGAACGACGCCGAGCTGCGCCGTCTGGCCGACGCGGGCGTCGGCGTGGCGCACTGCCCCAGCTCCAACATGCTCATCGGCGGCGGCACGGCACGTGTGAAGGAGATGCGCGAACTCGGCATGCCCGTCGGCATCGGCTGCGACGGCTCCGCCTCCACGGACCATGCCTCGCTCTGGCTGGAGACCCGGACGGCCCTGCTCCTGGGCCGCTACCGCGGCGGCCCCGGCGCCATGACCGCCCGCGACGCCCTCGACCTCGCCACCCGAGGCTCGGCCCGCTGCCTGGGCCGCGCCGATGAACTCGGCCACCTGCGGCCCGGCGCCTGCGCCGACCTGGTCGTCTGGGACCTGCACGAGGTCGCCCTCGCGGGCGCGCTCAGCGACCCGGTGGAGGCGTGGCTACGGTGCGGGCCGGCCCGCGCGTGGACCACGGTGGTCGGCGGCCGCATCCTGGTCGACCGTGGCGAGCCGGCACTGCCGGGGCTGGCGGACGTGCTGCGGCAGCACGGGCGGATCGCGCGGGGGATGCAGCGAGGCGGGTGGACGGGGCACGCGCCCCGGCACCGGTGAGGCGCCACGCCCACCGGCTGCCGCCGGCTGTCGGGTGTACGCCAGGCCGCCAGGCCGTCAGCCGTCAGCCGTCAGCCGTCAGCCGTCAGCGATCACGCCACGCCAGGTCTTCGTGAGCGGTCGAGCCAGGTCCCCTGTCCGTGGGGCGTCACGCCAGGCCCCATCTCTGTTGCGGCTTCACGCCCGACGGCCCGTCCACTCCGGTTCGGTCCGGGCCCACTCCCCTTCCCGCTCCGCCAGGCGGTGCCGGGTGGCCGTATGCCGTACGGCGGAGTGGCCGAGGAGGATCACGGCGGCCGCGCCACCCGCGGCGCATGCGCCGATCGTGATCGTGTGCTGCCAGACCGCCAGTCGGCCCGGTGGCGGGGCGACGCTCCGGCCCTGGGAGTCGAGCCACACGTCGACCGTCTCTCCGGTGCGCGCGTCCGCCGGGATCCGTGCCGTGGCCGTGCGGGGACCGTCGCCCGGCTCCGTCGAGCGGACCGTCGCACGGGTGGCCTGCTGCTGTCCGCCCGGGACCGGAGGAAACGCCTCGGTGGTCTTCTCGAGGACCTCGGCCCGCACCTGGCGGCGGCCGTCGCGCTGCGCCTCGGCCGTCGCGCGCGCCTCGTCATGGGACCACCAGGCCGCGACCGCCCCGACCAGGGGTGCCCCCACCAGCAGCAGTACCACGACGGCCAGCACCGTCCACGCCTCGACGACATCCGACCGGCGCCGCAGCGGATTGTGCCGCCAGCGCCAGCCGCGCACCCGGGTCCGCATGTCGACCTCCTCGCCGTCACCGTCGGCACCGGAGGGCCCGACGGGTGTGCGAGTGCCACAGGGGTCAGGTACCCCGTTCACCGGACATCGTTCACGGCGATCCCCACCAGAGCACGGCGCCGGACGCCCGCCAGTCAGCCGAAGCGTTCGATACGGATGCGGTCCACGGGCTGACCGGCGGCCACCAGCAGCCGCGAGGCGTGCTCGGCGAACCCGTTCGAGCCGCACACATAGGCCTCCCACCCACCGGACGGCTGCTCAGCCAGGAGCGGCGCCACATGTGCGGCGGCTATACGTCCCACCGGCTCACCCCGCGGCGCACTCCGCGTGAACACGGGCGTCGTCTCCGCGCCGTACTCCCGCGCGTAGATCAGCTCCTCGGGACCGCGCGCCGACACCAGCAGCCGCAGCGGCACGTCCAGGCCGCGCACCCGGTGGTGCCGCACCATCGACATCAGCGGGACGACGCCGGAACCGGCGCCGATCAGCAGCGCGGGCCGGTCGCCCGGCCAGGCGAAGAAGCCGCTCAGTGGGCCGCGCACCTCGACCTCGTCGCCCGGCTTGGCCACCGTGTGGAACCAGCCGGAGACCTCACCGCCCGCGACATGATCCAGGGTCAGCTCGATGTGCCCGGAATCGTCGGGAGCGGACGCGATCGAGTAGTGGCGCTGGGCCACATAGCCGTCGTCGGCGGTCAGCCGCAGCATCAGGTGCTGCCCGGGCAGGTGTCCCGCCCAGCGGGGCACCGCGAGCCGGAAGGTGGCGGCATGCGGGGTCTCACGGCGGATCTCGGTGATCGTGGCGGTCTGCCAGAGGGTGGCGGTGCTTTCGCTGACGGCGATGCGGCCGGGCACGGCGAACCGCGTCGGGGGAGTGAAGGACTCAGTCACCGGAGTACCGCTGCTCCTCCCAGGGGTTGCCACGGGCGTGGTAGCCGTTCTGCTCCCAGAACCCCGGCTCGTCGTGGTCGAGGATCCGCAGTCCCGCGATCCACTTGGCGCTCTTCCAGAAATACAGGTGCGGCACCAGCAGCCGCGCCGGCCCGCCGTGCTCGGCGGCCAGGGGCTCGCCGTCGTACTCCCAGGCGATCCAGGCACGTCCGCCGGTGAGGTCGGCGAGCGGGAGGTTGGTGGTGTACCCGGTGTGCGAGTAGGCGACGGCATGTGTGCCGGACCCATGGGGCCGCACCACATCGAGGAAGGCGTCCAGGGACACGCCCCCGAACCGCACCCCGAACTTGGACCAGCTCGTCACGCAGTGGATGTCACCGGCGTACACCGACCCCGGCAGCTCGTGCGCCTGCTTCCAGGTCCAGGTGCGCGGCTCCTCGACCAGCCCGTCGATGCGGAAGGTCCACTCGGCGGGCGTCAGGTCGGGGGTGACCTCGGCGGACAGTACGGGCCAGTCGTCGCCGGCGTCGTACTGGCCGGGCGGGAGCCCGGTGATGGGGGCACCGCCCACGCCTTTGGGGCTGTGGGGGAGGACGCGGGGGCGTCCGGTGAAGCCTCGGGTGACGTTCATACGGGTCCAGCGTGACGAGGGTGACTGCTTACGCCGTCAACCGTACGTGCATGTCAGGCCCGGGAATAGCCGACCGCCGATCTTGCTTGCTCACTGTTGGTGACGGACAGCAGCGAAGGAGAGCGGGAGCCATGCCCAAGACGTACGACACGGCAGGCCCGAGTACGGCCGTGCGGGTCCTCGACCACCCCGCCCGCGCCGCCCTGACCGGCCCGCACGCCCGCTTCGCCGAACGGCGCGGCCGCATCCTGCGCTACCCGGTCGACGTGTCGCCGTGGCTCGCCCTGCCCGAGGAGCCGACCGCCGACGACTGGGCGGACCTCGCGGCGCTCGCCGGCCCCGGAGCGGAGATCGAACTGCCCGCGTTCCAGGGACGCGTCCCCGACGACTGGGAGATCACGTTCCATGTCGACGGCGTGCAACTGGTCGACGCCGGCCTGACCACCGCACCCGACCCGGAAGCCGTGCGCCTCGGCCCCGCCGACGTGCCCGAGATGCTCGCCCTGGTCGCACGGACCCGCCCCGGCCCCTTCCTGCCCCGCACCGTCGAACTCGGCACCTACCTGGGCATACGCCGGGACGGTGTCCTCGTCGCCATGGCCGGGGAGCGGCTGCGGCCGCCGGGCTGGACCGAGATCAGCGCGGTCTGCACCGACCCCGCCCTCCGCGGCGAGGGCCTGGCGACCCGGCTGATCCGCGCCGTCGCCCACGGCATCCGGGAACGCGGCGACACCCCGTTCCTGCACACCGGCGCGGGCAATACCGGCGCCATCCGCCTCTATGAGTCCCTGGGCTTCCGGCGGCGCCGGACGACCGTGTTCCGCGGCGCCCGGGTGCCCGAGTACGTGCCGGAGGGACGGGCGTCGACTCTCTCCCGGGGCTGACCGCCGGTCCTCGACCGAGACCGACTGCCGCCCCCCTTGGCGGTCACGCGTTGTACCGCACGAGACACGCGGCGAACCGCTCCAGGTCCTCCGCCGGCCGCTCCCGCATCACGGCCCGCCGGCGTTCGGTGACCCGCGCGATGATGCTCCGGCCGGACTCCGTCAGGTGCAGCACATGGACCCGCTGGTCGTCCGGGTCACGGCGCCGCTCGATCAGCCCGTCGCGTTCCAGGCGGCCACCTGGCGACTGACCGTGGACTTGTCCAGGAGGTAGTACGCGGCCAGGTCGGTGGCCCGGTAGCCGTTCGGCGGGCGAAGGCCGTCATCTCCCGCTGGATGGTCTCCACGGCGGTCTTGATCGTTGGGGTAGGGTGGCCGTCGGCTGCGGACCGCCCCAGCCTTACGGGACCGAGGAGGTGAGACCCATTACCGCAGTGTCAGGTCGGGTGCTCTCTCCTCGTATCGGCGCGGACCGCCGGCGGTAGGCGACCGCAAGAGCGCCCTTCGGCTTCCGAAAGGCTCTCGGCTCTCATGCCCCCTCTGTCTTCTTCCTCCCTGGCGTCCGTCGCGGCCGCACTGCGCGCCGCGGGCTGTGTCTTCGCCGAGGACGAGGCCCGGCTGCTCCTGGCCGCCGCCCGTACCCCGGACGAGCTGGCCGCCATGGTGGACCGCCGGGTCACCGGCCTGCCCCTCGAACTCGTCATCGGCCGGGCCGAGTTCCGCGGGCTGCGCATCGGCGTGGAACCCGGCGTGTTCGTGCCCCGCCGGCGCACCGAGTTCCTAGTCGAACAGGCCCTCGCCCAGGCCCCGGACGCGTCCGTCGTCGTGGACCTGTGCTGTGGTTCGGGCGCCGTGGGTGCCGCGCTGGCCGCCGCGCTGGGCGGTGTCGAGCTGCACGCCGCCGACATCGAGCCGACCGCGGTGCGCTGCGCCCGCCGCAATGTCGCCCCCTACGGCGGTCACGTCCACACGGGCGACCTGTTCGAGGCGCTGCCCGGCGATCTGCGCGGCCGCGTCGGCATCCTCGCGGCCAACGTGCCGTACGTCCCCACCGGCGAGGTCGGCCTCCTCCCCGCGGAGGCGCGCGACCACGAGCCGCTCGTCGCCCTCGACGGCGGCGCGGACGGGCTGGACGTCCTGCGCCGGGTCGCCGCCGGGGCACCGGACTGGCTGGCGCCCGGCGGCTGCCTGCTGGTGGAGACGAGCGAACGGCAGGCACAGGCCGCCGTCGACGCCTTCACCCGCAGCGGACTGACGGCACGTCTGGCCGTCTCAGAGGAGCCGTACGCGAATGTCGTGATCGGCCTCAACTAGCGCTGCCCGGTGGATCAGGCCGGTGAGGAGCCGCCGATTCCCTGTGGCCTGATCCGCCGGACAGTCCCTTGGCCCTGGTGGCCTCAGGTCGCCGTGCCGCTGCCCGAAGTGTTCGCCGAGGGGTCGGTGTCACGCCCGTCCCGGTGACCGTACCCGTGACCGGGGAACCTGTCCCGCCAGCCGCCCGGCCCCTTGTCCTCCTTCTCATCGAGGTTGCCGGAGAACACACGCGCGGCGGTCCTGGTGTCGTCGTCGGAGAGGGTGCCGACCAGGTAGGCCGTGTCGCCCTCCTTGATGTCCGCCGCCGCACCGTCGCCGTTCACCTTGGTGTCCGAGCCGACGGTCCACGTCCACTCGGCGTCGTCCTCGCTCTTGACGGTGACCTGGTCGCCGTCGGTCTTCTCGACGGTGCCCCGCTGCCAGATCCGTACGACCCAGTCGCCGGAGTCCGGGTCCTTGACGGTCGCCTCACCGTGCGCGGCGTCGCCGCCGAGGCCGAACCACATGCCGTGGCCGTGCCGCCCGCCCTTCCCGTCCGGTGCCGGCGACGCGGATCCGGACGCCGACGGCGAGGCCCCCTCGCCCGAGCCTTGCGAGGTCGCGGCGTAGGCGACCGTACCGCCGAGGGCCAGGACGGCGACGGTGGCCGCCGCGGTCACCGTCCGTGCCCGGACGGACTGCCGACGCCACAGGCCGCCCAGGGCGGATGCGCGGTCCGGACCGCCGGGTGCTGTGAGCACCTCCATGTCGGTATCGGTGCTGCGTTCCTGATCCGGTTCGTGTGTCACGCTTCGCTCCCATCGGCCACGGCACTTGGCATCCACATGCCACGCCTTGCAGTGATTGTGGGATGCGGACGGTAAGGAGGAAGTAATCAGTTCCTGTGAAAAAGGGGCGTACGCCCCGCCGCTCAACCCGGCGTCAGCACCCGGGCGATGAGCAGCGCCACGTCGTCGGAGTTGTCGGGCTGGTGCAGTGTCCGCAGGAGCAGGTCGCACGTCTCCTCCAGCGGGCGGTCGGGACCGTCGAGGAGATCGAGGAGCGCGTCGAGGCGCTCGTCCAGCGGATGCTGCCGGGTTTCGACCAGGCCGTCGGTGTAGAACACCAGCCGGTCGCCGGGGGCGAGGTCGACCGTGGTCGTGGAGAAGGCGACGCCGCCCACGCCCAGCGGTACCCCCGTGGGCAGTTCGAGGAGTTCCGGGGCGTGGCCGGCGCGGAGGCTGGCGGGCGGCAGATGCCCGGCGTTGGCGATCCGGCACTGCCGCAGCCGCGGGTCGTGGACGGCGTACACGCAGGTGGCAATGGCTTCGTCGAGACCCTCGGTGATCTTGTCCAGGTGCTCGAGGAGCCGGGCCGGATCGACGTCGAGGGAGGCCAGCGTGGTCGTCGCGGTGCGCAGGCGGCCCATCGTCGCGGCGGCGTTGACGCCGCTGCCCATCACGTCGCCCACGACGAGCGCGGTCTTGCCGTCCTCCAGCGGGATCACGTCGAACCAGTCGCCGCCGACCTCGGCGGTGGCCCCGGCGGGCTGGTAGCGGGAGGCGACCTCCAGACCGCCCGTCACCGGCGGATGGCTGGGCAGCAGGCTGCGCTGCAGGGTGAGGGCGGTGTCGCGGGCGTTCTGGTACCAGCGCGCGTTGTCGATCTGGACGGCCGCGCGGGACGCCAGCTCCCTGGCGAGCAGCAGGTCGTCCTCGCCGAACGGCAGCGGATTGCGGGTGCGCTTGAGGTCGAGGGCGCCGAGCACCTCGCCGCGCGCGATCAGCGGCACCGCCAGATAGGAGTGGACGCCCGCGCGCTCCAGCTGCCCCACCGCCTCGGGGGAGCGGGCGATGTGGCACAGGTCCTCGCCCTTGACCTGCGGCACCATGACGGGCCGGCCCGTGCGGACACACTCGGTGACCAGGCGGTCGGGCGCGTACCGGGCGACCTGCCCGGGCGGGTCGGCCGCGTCGAGCGCCTCCGTGGCGTGCTCCGCCTGTACGGCCAGGGCGCGGATCACCGCCGGTTCGGAGGGGCCGAGGCTGCTGCGCCTGCCCTCGACCACGGCCTCGAGCAGATCCACGGCGGCGATGTCGGCGAGTTCCGGCACGGTGACGTCGGCCAGCTCGCGTGCCGTGCGGTCCAGTTCCAGCGTGGTGCCGATACGGGCGGAGGCGTCGGCGATGAGGGCCAGCCGGCGGCGCGCGGCCTCGGCCTCCGTCTCGGCCCGGTACTGCTCGGTGACGTCCAGGACGGATCCGGCCATGCCCAGTACGTTCCCGAGCGAGTCCTCCAGCCGGTAGAGCGAGATCGACCAGGCGTGATCCTCGTCGGGATCGGCCGGGGTCCGGCCGACGACGCGCTGGTCGACGAGCGGACGGCCGGTCTCCAGCACCTTGCGTGCCACGGCCTCGACGGCGTCGACATCGACATCCGGCAGGAGATCGCGCGCCGAGCGGCCTATGTGCTGCTCGGCCGGTATGCCGTTGAGCCGCTCCAGTGCCGGGTTGACCGAGACGTATCGCAGGTCGGTGTCGAGGAAGGCCAGCCCGATGGGGGACTGCGAGATCATCCGCGTCGACAGCGCCACGTCCCGCTCCAGCCGGCGCAGGGTCGGCTGATCCGCCGCGAGCCCCAGGGCGTACACGTCACCCCGGTCGTCCAGCAACCGCATGTTGCGGAACTCCACCAGACGCGTGGTGCCGTCCTTGTGCCGGATAGGAAAGGCCCCGGCCCACGCCTCACCGGTCTCCATGACGTCGGCGAACAGCTTGACGGCCAGGTCGGCGTGCTGCTCGTGGACCATGACGTGCGCGGCGTACTGCCCCAGCGCCTCCTGCGCCGAGTAACCGAACAACTCCTCGGCCTGGGGACTCCACAGCACGATGCGGCCCGTGGCGTCCAGCACCACCGAGGCCACGCCGAGCACGTCGAGCAAGCCGCTCGGCCGTACCGGCCCATGTGCCGGTTCGTCGCCCTCGGTCACGGGATATCCGCCTGCAGTCATCCCACGCACCGCCTTCATCTTTGACGCGGCACGCCGTCCCCCGTGCCGACTCCCCTTGTTCTACCGCGCCCAACCGTCCCTGCGACCTCTGGGTCGCCCACCTCCACCATCCCTCAACACGGTGACGCCCGTCCGGCGAAGCCGTTACGACGGCACGCGACTGTGGCGTACCAGACATCGGCCGTTCTGCGAATTGGCCTGTACATGACCATCCCGAGCCGTCAAACTGTCCGCCGACCACATCCCCACCGAGGAGTCGCCCCCATGGCCCTGCGCGCCCGGCAACGTTGTCACGCCGTCCTGACCGGACTCGTCGCCCTCACCTCCGCCGCGGTCCTGTCCACCGCGGTGCCCGCGCACGCGGCCGACACCTGGACCGAGGTGGGCTCCGACCGCGCCGACCCGCTGACCGAGAGCCAGGGCCTGGCCTCGGTGGAGGTCCCGGCGAACAGCCCCAACCGCTACACCGGCATCGGCACCATCCCGGCCGGCGTCTCCAGCCGCGGCTGGAACCATGTCGGTGACCCCGACGCCTCCTACACCGGCTACTACATCGAGCCGTACCAGCGGGACGACGGCGGCTCGAAGATGTTCCGGGTGCAGGCGCCGGACGGGACCTGGTCCGAGTACGTGCACACGCTGGGTTCCGGAGAGGCGCTGAACAACTCCTTCGTCGCCATCTCGCCCGGCGGCCAGTGGATGGTGTCGGGTGAGTGGGGCACCATGACCCGGCTGCTGGTCCACCCGACCCCGGGCGTCAACCCCGGCACGTCACCGTCGGCGAACCTCCCGTGGACGTCCAGCATCCGGCTCGACCACGCCGTACGCGACGTACAGGGCTGCGACTTCCTCACCGCCACGACCCTGCTGTGCTCCTCCGACGATCCGGCGGGCACCCTCTTCGGCGTCACCAAGCCGCTGCTCCAGATCGACCTCTCCGCCGAGCCGGGCACCTCCGACGTCACCGGCCATGTCACGGCACTCCGCCAGCTGCCGCTGCGCAGCTCCTGCTCGGGCGAGTTCGAGACGGAGGGCATCGACTACGACCGTCGTACGGGCACCCTGCGTGTGATCGTCGTGTCGCCGGGCTTCTGTGTGCTCACGGACTCCAAGACGTACCGCTTCACAAGGAGCTGAGGCCCGCGCGGATGGTGTGACGGCGCCGGGAGTGCTCTCCTGGAAGGTGGTGCCGTGGCCACGAGAGGAGCGATCACGATGGACCGTGAACGACCGCACGACGAGTCCGTATCCGTCGAGATCAGCGGATGCAGCAAGGAGGACGCCCGGATCGTGTTCGACGCGCTGTGCACGTGCTTCGAGTCCGACCGGAGCAGGGAGGACGTGCCGCAGCAGCTCCACGAGACGCGCCCCATGGTGTGGCTCGGCACGTTCGAGGTGACGGACGCGCACACGTGCCCGCCGCCCGCCCGGCTCTCGTCGTCCGTCGAGGCCGACGCGCAGGGCGGCTACTGGGCCGTCGAACGGCTCCGTACGACGCTGAACTCCCTGTTCGCGGTGCGCGACCTCTCCTCGGCCTCGGGCGACCAGGAACGCGAGCTGCATGTGGTGCTGGAGAGCCGGTGAGTCTCAGGCGTCCAGGAGGCTGAGTGCGGCGCGCCGGTAGACGGTGTGGACGGCAGGCAGATCGGCGAGGTGGGCTCGTTCGTCCAGGCCGTGCAGCCCCTCGTACCGCACCCCGAATCCGGCCGTCGCCGGGATGCCCTCGCCGGCGAGCAGGTTGCCGATGTTCGACGGTCCCGCGGTCTTCGCCCGCACCGTCAGCCCTTCCTGGCGGGCGGCGTCCAGGAGCGCGGCGGCGGGCTGCTGCTCCTCGCCCAGTCGGTACGGCGGCCAGGCGGACACCGGCGTGATCCCGGTCGGCCGTGGGGCGGGCACCCGGTCGTCGAGCGCGGCCACCGCCGCACGGATCAGGCGCTCGGCGGATACGGCGTCGAAGCCCGGCGTCGTGCGGATGTCGACGCCCACCTCGCACCGGCCGGGCGCCACCGAGAAGCCCTGACCGCCGTGGCAGGAGGTCACCGTCAGCTTCGGCGGCAACGGGAACTCCCCGTCGGTGCCCGGGAGTTCGGCCTCTTCGAGGAGCCGTACGAGCTGTGCCGCACGGGACACCGCACCCGGCGTCGCACGACGCGACCCGGAGTGGCCGGAGGCCGCGTGCACCGTGATCGTGGCCCGCCACAGCCCCCGCCCGCCGACCACGACCTCGTCGAGCCCCGGGTAGCCGATCATCACCCCGGCCGGGCGCACCGCGTCCGGGTCGGTGAGGTAGGCGCGGGCACCGCCGAAGCCGCCGGTGTGCTCGTCGGCGTCCAGCAGTACGGCGAGCCCGCCGCGCAGTTCGCCGGCGCGGCTGTGCAGCTCGGCCGCGATGCCGCAGAACATCGCCGCGGCCAGCTTGGAATCGGCGGAGCCCCTGCCCCGCAGCCAGCCGTCGACGACGTCTCCGCAGTCCGGCGCGAACGACCACGCGTCCTCGTCGCCGTAAGGGGCCGTGTCCACGCAGGCGTCCAGCGCCCACCACGGCCCGGGCCGTCCGCCCGCGATCTCCACCAGCAGCCCGACCAGCCCGCCCGTGCCGTCGTACAGGCGGCGCTGCGGCAGGCCCCGCGCGGCGAGCCAGTCCGCCACGACGGCCAGGGCGGGACCGTAGTCGTCGATCCCGCCGCGGCTCGGGCGGCGGATCAGTTCCCGAGCGAGTTCGACGATCTCTCCAGTCATGGGGCCACTGTGCCCGACGGTGGTCCGTGTCACCCTCCCCTGGTTGTGCAACTAGTTGCATAAACCGTTCCCGGTCCTCTACAACAGAAGGGCACGACACCGCGACGGAGGGGCCCGATGAGCCGTTACCCACACCTGCTGAGCCCGCTCGACCTGGGCTTCACCACGCTGCCCAACCGCGTCCTGATGGGCTCCATGCACGTCGGCCTGGAGGAGGCCGAGCGTGGCTTCGAGCGCATGGCGGCCTTCTACGCGGAACGTGCCCGCGGCGGAGTGGGCCTGATCGTCACCGGCGGCATCGCACCCAACGACGCGGGCCGGCCGTACGAGGGCGGCGCCAAGCTCACCACCGACGCGGAGGCCGAACAGCACCGGGCCATCACCGGGGCCGTGCACCGCGAAGGCGGCCGGATCGCCATGCAGATCCTGCACTTCGGCCGGTACGCCTACCACCAGGACCTCGTCGCCCCGAGCCCGGTTCAGGCGCCGATCAGCCCCTTCCCGCCGCGCGAGCTCACCGACGCCGAGGTCGAGCAGACCATCGACGACTACGCCCGCGCCGCCCGCCTCGCCCGGCAGGCCGGCTACGACGGCGTCGAGATCATGGGCTCCGAGGGCTACCTCATCAACGAGTTCATCGCCGCGCAGACCAACCACCGCACCGATCGCTGGGGCGGCTCGTACGAGAACCGGATGCGCTTCCCGGTGGAGATCGTCCGGCGGGTGCGGGAGGCCGTCGGTGAGGACTTCATCATCATCTACCGGCTGTCCATGCTGGACCTGGTCCCCGGCGGCTCCTCGCTCGCCGAGGTGGTCACGCTCGCCAGGGCCGTCGAGGCCGCCGGCGCGACGATCATCAACACCGGCATCGGCTGGCACGAGGCCCGCATCCCGACCATCGCCACCTCGGTGCCGCGCGGCGCCTACACCTGGGTCACCAAGAAGCTCATGGGCGAGGTGTCGATCCCGCTCGTCACCACCAACCGCATCAACACCCCGGAACTCGCGGAGGAGTTGCTCGCCGACGGCTGCGCGGACATGGTCTCGATGGCCCGTCCGATGCTCGCCGACCCCGACTTCGTCGCCAAGGCCGCCGCCGGCCGGCCCGAGGCCATCAACACCTGCATCGGCTGCAACCAGGCCTGCCTCGACCACACCTTCAGCGGCAAGATCACCTCCTGCCTGGTCAATCCGCGCGCCTGCCACGAGACCGAGCTGGTGCTGTCCCCGACCCGGCTGCGCAAACGGATCGCCGTCGTGGGGGCGGGTCCCGCCGGACTCGCCTGTGCCGTCTCGGCCGCCGAACGCGGCCATGAGGTCACGCTCTTCGACGCCGCGAGCCGGATCGGCGGCCAGCTGAACGTCGCCCGCAAGGTCCCCGGCAAGCAGGAGTTCGACGAGACGCTGCGCTACTTCCGCCACCAGCTCGACGCGCACGGCGTGGACGTACGCCTCAACACACCTGTGACGGCAGGAGACTTGGAGGGCTACGACGAGGTGGTGGTCGCCACCGGCGTCACCCCGCGCACCCCCGACATCCCCGGCGTCGACCACCCGAGCGTCGTCGGTTACCTCGACGTTCTGCGCGACGGCGCCCCCGTCGGCGACCGGGTCGCGATCCTCGGCGCGGGCGGCATCGGCTTCGACGTCGCCGAGTTCCTCACCGACGGCGGCGACAAGGCGAGCGAGGACCCGGCGACGTACTTCCGCCATTGGGGTGTCGACATGGACTACACGGCACCCGGCGGCCTCGGCGCCCCCGAACGCCCGGCCCCGCCGCGCACCGTCCACCTGCTCCAGCGCAAGACCAGCAAGGTCGGCGCGGGCCTCGGGAAGACCACCGGCTGGATCCACCGCACCGAGCTCAAGCACCGCGGCGTCACCATGCTCCCGGGCGTGCGCTACGACCGGATCGACGACGCCGGACTGCACGTCACGGTCGGCGAGGAGAGCACGGTCCTCGAGGTCGACACGATCGTGCTGTGCACGGGGCAGGACCCGCGTCGCGACCTGTACGAGGAACTGCTCGCCGCCGGCCGTGGCGTGCACCTCATCGGCGGTGCCGACGTGGCCGCCGAACTGGACGCCAAGCGGGCCGTTAAGCAGGGCACCGAGCTGGCGGCGGCGCTGTAGGGGCACGGCGGCCGTCCCTAGGATGACCCCATGTCACTCCCGCACGCGATCCTCACCGCCCTGCTCGAAAGGCCTTCTTCGGGGCTGGAGCTGACCCGCCGGTTCGACAAGTCGATCGGTTACTTCTGGTCGGCGACGCATCAGCAGATCTATCGCGAGCTGGGAAAACTGGAGGCCGAGGGCCATATCCGCGCGCTGCCGTCGGAGCAGCCGACCCGAGGGCAGAAGAAGAGCTACGAGGTCCTGCCCGCGGGCCGCGCCGAACTCGCCCGCTGGACCGCCGCGTCCCAGGACCCGAAGCCGCACCGCGACACCCTGCTGCTGCGCCTGCGGGCGGCCGCCGTGGTGGGCACCGAGGGCATCGAGGCGGACCTGCGACACCATCTCGCACTGCACCGGCGGCAGCTGGCCGAGTACGAGGAGATCGAGCAGCGCGACTTCCCACCCGGCAAGGGCGGCCCCCAGGACCGGCTGCGCCACCTCGTGCTGCGGGCGGGCATCGACCTGGAGACCTTCTGGACGCAGTGGCTCACCCACGCGCTGGAGGAGTTCACGGAACTGCCGGACCGCGACCCGGCATGAGTACGGCCGGCCTCACAGCCGGTACGGCCGCGAACGGCGGCGCAGGAACCAGGCCGTGGCCAGCGCACCCGTGCCCACCAGGACACCGCCCGCCGCCAGCGTGAGCGTGCCGTAGTCCCGGGTGGCACCGCCCAGGCCGCCCATGACACCGCGGGACGGCGAGGCCGTGGCGGAGATCGTGGGCGTGGAGGCGGCGGACACGATGACCGACTGGGTGCCCGCGGTGCTGTCGTTGAAGGCGCACCGGACGACGACGGTGTACGTCCCGGGGCTCACGTTCTGCCAGGCCGCGGACTGCAGGGAGGTCGTCCCCGACAGCGCCACCTGGCGTCCCTGGGCGAAGGTCGCCTGGCTGCGGTTGAGCAGCGAGGCGGTGCCCCAGCTGCCGTCGGAGCTGGTCTGGGAGCACACCGTGGTCGTGACGGAGACCGTGGACCCGGAGGTGCTCACGGAGATCCCCGGCCCCGCGGCGGCCGGTACGGCGGCCAGGGCGAGCGGCAGCGCGGCGGCGGCTGCCACGGCCAGGCCGGAGCGGAGGAGTGGCTGAGACTTGCGCATATGGACTGCCCTCCGGCGGCACGGTTGGCGGTACATCCCTTGCGCCGCCGAGGTCGGGGAACGTCCGTGCTGCCACAGGGGCAGCCAACGTCCCCCCGGCGCCGACCGCATGCGGACCGCCCCCGGGCAGGTGACGGATTGCACCGTCCGGGGGACACCCGGCACGGCATCAGCCCCGCGCGCCCGTCGTCACCGTCCGCTCCGCCGAGTAGCCGCCCCAGGTACCGTCCGGCATCCTGGCCCGGATCCGCACCCGATGGCGCACGCCGTCCTCCGGGCCCAGATAGAAGCTGTACGTCGCCCGGTCGCGCGGCGCGTCCCCGCCGTACACCAGCGAGGTGGCCGTACGGCCGTCCAGCCGGACCTGGTACTCCGTGACCACACCGTCCGCACGCGGCGGCACCCAGCTCAGGTCGAGGTGGTACGCCCCGTCGGCGCGGTGGATCGTCGCCCGGAAGCCGGTCGGTGCGGTGCCGCGGCCGTCGTCGGTGCCCGGTGTGGTGAGGCGGACGACCGGGCCGGCGGGGGAGAGGTGGTCGGCCGCGTCCCGGGCCCGGACGGTGAAGGAGTAGCGGGTACCTGGCCGGAGCCCCGTGACCACGGTCGCCGTCTGACCCCCGCCCACACTGTGGATCTTCGTGCCGTCCTGGTGGATGTCGTACGACACCACGCCCCGGTCGTCCGTGGCGGCGGACCAGGACAGCCGGACCGCCCGGCTGCCGACGGCCCGGCCCTCGAGCCGCCCCGGCCGGCTCGGTGCCCAGCGGTCCGCCGCGCCGGCCGCCGGAGTCGTCGCGCGGACCTCCCCGCTGGGCGGGCCGAGACGTCCGTCGGCGTCCCGGGCCCGCACGGTGAACACGTACCCGGTGGCCGGCCGGAGCCTGGGGACATCCACCATGTGCTCGGAACCCGGCACTTCCCTCACCTTCGTGGTGCCGCGATATACCTCGTAGCCGCTGACGTCCGGCTCCGCCGAGACCGCGTTCCACATGACGTGCACGCTGGTCGCGCTGCCCGCCGCGGCCGTGACACCTGTCGGAGCCGAGGGCAGCCTCCCGTCGTCGTCCGTGCCGTTCCAGGCGCAGGACGAGAGCAGCACGAGCAGCGGTGCGCAGAGCAAGGGAACGCGACGCACGACTGTGCCTCCCCGGGGGCAGCCCGACGGCAATGGTCCGGACCAATATGGCGCCGCCGCGTGCTCACATCAAGAGGGCCGTTGCTGCCGGCCGTCTCAGGGGAGTTACGTATGCTGAGGTCTCTCACGGCTGAACTCTCCCGGAGGGCTGGGGAGTTCATGCCGGTGGCGCGGGCCGCTGTCGTCGCTGAACCCGCGCCCGACGCGGGTGGCCGGAGGGCCGGAGCCGCATGCGCGCTCAGGCCCCCGGTCCCTGCCGGAAGTCCGGGGCGTGCACCGTCCGGCCCCCCAACGGTGGCCGCGGGAGCGCAACGGCGCCAGGGTGGGCTGAGTGCCGTCAGTGTCCCCCAGGAGAGGGTCCCATATCGTGCGTGTCCAGTCGCTGACGCCGGCCGTGGCAGGCGCCGCCCTGCTCGTCCCGACGACGTTGCCCGACGTCGTGCCCGTCACGCAGGGGGAGCCGGTGAGACGGCAGGAGGGCGACGTCCGCGCGGCCGACCTGCTCGTCCCGACGACGTTGCCCGACGCCGTGCCCGTCACGCAGGGGGAGCCGGTGAGACGGCAGGAGGGCGACGTCCGCGCGGCCGACCTGCTCGTCCCGACGACGCTGCCCGACGTCGTGCCCGTCACGCAGGGGGAGCCGGTGAGACGGCAGGAGGGCGACGTCCGCGCGGCCGACCTGCTCGTCCCGACGACGCTGCCCGACGTCGTGCCCGTCACGCAGGGGGAGCCGGTGACGCGGCAGGAGGGCGACGTCCGCGCGGCCGAGCTGCTCGCCAAGGTGCGGGACTGCGCCCCCGTCTCGCGCGGGCGCTACCGCAGCGACGCCGGAACGCCCGCCAGGATCCCGATCTGCGGTATGCGGGGCGCCGTCCACTGGAAGGCCGACATGGACATCGACTGCGACGGCCGGCCCAGCCGCCGCTGCAACCGCCGCACCGACCCGTCGTTCTCCGCCGCCACGGCCTTCCAGCAGTCCGACGGCCGCCCCCTGGACGCCGGACACCTGCCGTACATCGTGGTGCCCGCCCCCAGTCGCATCTCGAACTACCGCGACCACGGCGTCCGCGGCGGCTCGGTCGCGGCCGTCGTGTACCGGGACCGCGTGCAGTACGCCGTCGTCGGTGACGTCGGCCCGCGCGACATCATCGGCGAGGCCTCTTACGCCACCGCCGCGGCCCTCGGTATCCGCCCCGACCCGCGCGGCGGCGGCACGCCCTCCGGTGTCACCTACATCGTCTTCAAGGACACGCCGGTGAAGCCGATCGAGAACCATGCGGCCGCCGTGCTGGCCGGGGAGCGGCTGGCGCGGCAGTTCGTGCGGGGGAGGTAGTCCGGGCCTCGGGGCGGCTGACGGGCTGTCAGACAGCGGACCAGCCGTCGTCGACCGGCAGCACCACGCCGTTGATGTTGCTCGCCGCGTCCGAGGCCAGGAACACGATGGCCGCGGCCTGCTCCTCGGGGTGGGCGATCCTGCCGAGGTTGACGAAGTGCGGGCCGTGCGCCGCCGGGCCGTGCGCCGCCTGGTCGGCGTCCAAGACGATGCCGGTCTGCGTGCCGCCCGAGGCGATGGCGTTCGCGCGGATGCCCTGCTTGCGGTACATCACCGCGAGGTTCTTCGTCAGACCCACCACGCCGTGCTTCGAGGCCGTGTACGCGGCGCCCGCCGCGCTGCCGCGCAGGCCTGCCTCGGAGGCGGTGTTCACGATGGCGCCCCGGCCCGACTCCAGCATGTGCGGCAGCACCGCCCGGGTGAGCAGGAAGGGGCAGCCTCTGGAGGAGACCCTCGACCGGGAGCTCGCGACCCGCGGCCCCGTCGCCGCCGCACTCGACCACGCCACGCTCGGGGGACTGGTGCGGCTGACCCGCACCGAGCCGGGCCTGCGTGCCGTCTGGCTCCAGACGTACGACGAGGCCGAGCCGGCGTTCGCCCGCACCCTCGCCGACCGGGCCGGGCTGCCCGCGGACGACCTGCGCCCGGTGGTCCAGGCGGCGATGTTCAACGCGGCCCTGCGCGCGGCCGTCGAACACCACGTCTGGCACACCGGCGGCACGCCCACCGACCCGGCGACGGCGCGGGCCGAGCTGGCGGCGATACTGCGGACGGCTCTTGCGGTGGTGCGGGAGGGACTGACGTAGCGGCGGGGCCTCACACCTTCCGGTACGTGTACGCCTCCACGGCCGCCGCCTCCACCGCCGCCAGGTCGGCGCCCGTCGCCGCGGTGACCACCGCGGCCACCGCGCCCTCGACGAACGGGGCGTCCACGAGGCGGGTGCCGTCCGGGAGTTCGTCGCCCTCCGCGAGCAGCGCCTTGACGGTGAGGACCGCGCTGCCCAGGTCGGTGAGGACGGCCACCCCGGCACCCCGGTCCACGGATGCGGCCGCCGCGGAGATCAGCTCCGCGCTGGTGCCGAGCCCGCCGCCCTCGGTGCCGCCCGCCGGGGCGACGGGCACCACCGTCCCGCCGCCCGCCAGCCCTTTCGCCAGCTCGGCCACCGACGCGGCGACCTCCGCGCTGTGCGAGACGAGCACGATCCCGACCAGCTTCTCGTCACTCACCGGCCGCCTCCTCGGCCTCACAGAGCCCCGCGATGAGCAGCGCCGACGACGTGGCACCGGGATCCTGGTGCCCGATGCTGCGCTCACCGAGATAACTGGCCCGCCCCTTGCGCGCCTGCAACGGCGTCGTCGCCAGCGCCCCCTCCTCGGCGGCGGCCCGCGCGGCGCCGAAACCGGCGTCGAGCGCGTCCACGGCCGGCACCAGCGCGTCGATCATGGTCTTGTCGCCCGGCGCGGCACCGCCGAGCGCCATCACCGCGTCCACCCCGGCCCGCAGCGCCTCGGCGAGCTGCCCCTCGCTCACCTCGCCGTCGTCTCCCAGAGCCTTGCCGGTACGCCGCAGCAGCGTCCCGTACAGGGGCCCTGAGGCCCCGCCGACCGTGGAGATGAGCTGCCGCCCGGCGAGGATCAGGACGGCGCCAGGCGTCGCCGGCGCCTCCTTCTCCAGCGCCGCCGCCACGGCCGTGAACCCGCGCTGCAGATTGCTGCCGTGGTCGGCGTCCCCGATGGGCGAGTCGAGGGCGGTGAGCCGTTCCGCCTCGCGGTCCACGGACATGGCGGTCGCCGTCATCCAGCGGCGGAAGAAATCGGCGTCGAGCACTGGATCTCCTTGCCTGGTAGGTACGTTGACACCTCCGTGCCGTGGGATCACATACCCCACCGCAGCCCCGGCGTCCGCACCGGCGCGTCCCACAGTCGCAGCAGCTCCTCGTCGATCTGGCACAGGGTGACCGAGGCGCCGGCCATGTCGAGGGAGGTGACGTAGTTGCCGACGAGCGTGCGGGCGACGGCGACACCGCGCGCGGCGAGCACCCGCTGGACCTCGGCGTTGAAGCCGTACAGCTCCAGCAGCGGGGTCGCGCCCATGCCGTTGACCAGGACCAGGACCGGGTTGCGCGGCGGCATGTCCTCCAGGATCGCGTGCACCGCGAAGTCGGCGATCTCGCCCGAGGTCATCATCAGGCGCCGCTCCCGGCCCGGCTCGCCGTGGATGCCGATGCCCAACTCCAGCTCGCCGGACGGCAGATCGAAGGTCGGGCTGCCCTTGGCCGGTGTGGTGCACGCGCTGAGCGCGACGCCGAAGCTGCGCGCGTTCTCGTTGACCTGCCGCGCGATCGCCTCCACCCGCTCCAGCGACTGCCCCTCGTCCGCCGCGGCGCCCGCGATCTTCTCGACGAACAGCGTCGCGCCCGTACCGCGCCGCCCGGCCGTGTACAGACTGTCGGTGACCGCCACATCGTCATTGACCAGCACCTTGGCGACCTGGATGCCCTCGTCCTCGGCGAGTTCGGCGGCCATGTCGAAGTTGAGCACGTCACCGGTGTAGTTCTTCACGATGAACAGCACGCCGGCCCCGCTGTCCACGGCGGCCGCGGCCCGCACCATCTGGTCGGGCACCGGCGACGTGAACACCTCCCCCGGGCAGGCCGCCGACAGCATCCCCGGCCCCACGAACCCACCGTGCAACGGCTCGTGCCCCGAACCCCCGCCGGAGACGAGGGCGACCTTCCCGTCCACGGGGGCGTCCCGCCGTACGATCACCCGGTTCTCGACATCGACGGTCAACTCGGGATGCGCGGCCGCCATACCCCGCAGCGCGTCCTTGACCACGGTTTCCGGGACGTTGATGAGCATCCTCATGCGTACCTCCTGGGGAGATTAACAGGCGAGCCTCTGGCCTGTGTCTTTGCGGGTCAGAGTGGGTTACGTCAGTTGTCGATCTTGGCGGTCCACGGCGGTCGGAAGCGGGCTCCGGCGGGGCTGATACTGACTCGGTGCTGACTTTGATGACGGGGTGTCAGATGCGGTTGACGTACGGGTTGACGGTTCCGGATGCCTGCTCTCGGAAGTATCGACGCTGACCGGGCGCGGGGTCACGTGTGCGGACGCCAACGGGCGCGTGCGGGTCGCACCGCTGCGCTGTCGCATCAGCCGAGACGAGTTGGACGTCGGTCCGGAGGGCCGCGCAACGTGGCCGTGGTGCCGGAGGAGTTCTGGGGGTCGTTCGGGCCGGGGGCGGTCGGGGTCGGCTGGGACTTCGTGTTCCTCGGGCTGGGCAAGCACCTCGCCGACGGCAAGATCAGCAAGGAGGACGCCGAGGCCTGACTGTGAAGACGCGGGATTTCGTGCCGCCGGCTGCCGCCGAACTGGTGTGTACGACAGGAGGCCGACTTCCTCGTAGGCTGAATCTCACACGTGATGGACAGGAGGCTGAGGTGGCCGAGACGACGCTGACCGAGACGACGGTCGCCGAGGTGATGACCGAGCTGGCCGAGCTCGAGGACCCGAAGGCACGTGAGGTGAACGAGAGACACGGTGACGATCACGGTGTGAACCTCAGCCAGCTGCGCGCCCTCGCGAAGCGGCTGAAGACGCAGCAGGAACTCGCGTGCCGGCTCTGGGCGACGGATGATACCGCGGCGAGACTGCTGGCGATCCTGATCTGCCGTCCGAAGGCGTTCGAGCGTGACGAGTTGGACGTCATGTTGCGCGAGGCGCGCACACCCAAGGTGCACGACTGGCTCGTGAACTACGTGGTGAAGAAGAACCCGCACTCCGAAGAGCTGCGCCTGGCCTGGTCCGCCGATCGGGATCCAGTCGTCGCGAGTGCCGGCTGGGCGCTGACCTCCGAACGCGTGACGAAGAAGCCAGAGGGCCTCGACCTCGCAGGACTGCTCGACGTCGTCGAGGCGGAGATGAAAGACGCCCCGGACCGCCTGCAGTGGGCGATGAACCACTGCCTGGCTCAGATCGGGATCGAGCACGCCGAGCACCGCGCCCGTGCACTCGACATCGGTGAGCGCCTGGAGGTGCTCAAGGACTACCCGACGTCCCCGGGCTGCACGTCTCCGTACGCGCCCATCTGGATCACCGAGATGGTGCGCCGACAGCACGACAAGTAGGAAGGTTCGCGCTCGGAGGTCGGCAATTTCGCCGTCGGCGACCGGGTCGGTCGGCTGCATCGTCGAGTCCTGCCGCGAAGGCACGATCACCCCAGGGCGGCTACTCCACCCACGTCGTGGTCACCGAGGACTTCGTCGTCCGAGGCGGCCCCGCTGCTGTGCGCGGGCATCACGACGTACGCCCCGCTGCGCCGCTGCGGCGCGGGCCCCGGCAAGAAGGTCGCCGTCATCGGTCTCGGCGGCCTCGGCCCCATCTCGACCGGCAGGGAAGCGGCGTCCGTGCCCGTGGCGGAGCCCCGGTAGAACTCCAACGGAGTGTCGGCGATCACGTATCTGGTGTTGGCCCCGCCGCCCCAGTACTCGAAGGGGAGCATCCACTTGCCGTCCGTCGTCCGCACGACGTTCGTCATGCGGGTCGGCCGCCGCCGATCTCCTTCTTGCCGCCGCCCATGTCCTGGGTCAGTCCCGCGAGGTCCACGACGGGATCGCTCCAGTTCGCGCTGCGGCCGTCCCAGGTCTTGTGGACGAGGATCTGACCGAGGGAATCCCTGGCGGTGTCGTTCGCGGGGTCCGGTGTCGGGACGCCTGTGTCCGGGTTGAAGCCGAGGTAGTCGTTCTCGTCGGAGTAGTAGCAGACGAGCTTGCCCTTGTAGACCGTCAGGTACGGCTCCCAGAGGGGATCGACCTGCCTGTTCGTGTTCGCGTTCGCGATGTTCTGCCCGGTCGCGCCCGCGCTGCCGCCCTGCCAGCCGCCGGTCGCGACGACGTTGACGACCTTCCACGTCGCACCGTCGTCGGTGCTGGAGTACAGGGCGATCGCCAGGTCCTTGCGGTCCCCGTCGTTGGACGGCGTCCAGTCCGGGTCGGCCGCCTTGTGCTCGCGGTAGTAGTAGTCGTCGCCCGATACGACACTCGCGAGGAGCAGCGTGCCCTGCGTCAGGTCCCCGACATCCTGCGGAAGTGTGTAGAGGTACGGGTTCGTCCAGTTGCTCGTGTACTTCGCGTCACTGGAGAGGTACGCCGGAGCCTTGACCTCCGACAGCGGCTGCCACGTCGTTCCGCGGTCGTCGCTCTTGTACACGGGGAGCGTCTGCCTGTCGGCGCTGCCCGTCTCCGGCACCACCGTGGACTTCTCGAACGACGCGACCCGACGTCCGCTCGGCAGCTGAGCCGACTTCGGGTAGATCGCGCAGTTGCCCCGCCCCTTCAAACACGGTTCGCTTCCGAGCTGGTACAGGGTCCCGCCCGTCGGGTTGTACGCCTGCGCACCGGAGGCGGGTATGGCCAGCATCGCGGATGCCGCGACGAAGGTTCCCAGCGCCAGTCACAGAGTTCCCGCTCGCGGACGCGGGGAAGACGCGGTCCGGCCGCTCAGTGGGCGGGCGGTGGAGGCTGTATCAGGCCGGTCTGGTAGGCGCTGGCGAGGAGCTGGGCGCGGTCGTGGGCCTCCGGTTTCGCCATGGCGCGTTGGATGTGGGTGCGTACGGTCAGCGATGGGCACGCGCTCGCGATCTCGTCGTTGGACTGTCCCTCGGCGGCCAGGGCCACGACCTCGCGGTCGCGGGCGGTGAGATGGGCCAGGCGTCCTGACCGCACGGGGCGGCCGCGAGAGGTGCGAATGGTGAGGAAATGGGTGATGAGGGAGCGGGTGGCCCCGGATGAGAGGAGCGGTTCGCCGGAGGCCACGGACGCGGCGGCGAGCGGCGGCGGGAGCCAGACCCTGCTCGCCCACAACTACCGGTGCGGGATGGCGAGTTCGCGGCCGCGATAGAAGCCTTCCCGCTCTTCGACGACGTACGGGGCCATGGCCGCTCGCCGCTGCGCCTCCGGCTCGGACGTCCGCCAGGAGTCGCATGCCTCCTTGGAGTCCCAGAAGGACACCCCGGTGATCTCCTGCCCGTCCTCGGACCAGTACGCGAAAGCGCGACGCAGACCCTGCGGGGAGGGGTCCGGTTGCCACGCCCTCTCGAAGTCCTCCAAGGTGCCCGGCCGAAGGCGGCGGGTCGTGACCCAGACGAACTGTTCCTCCATGGGCGGCCTCCCTTGCAGCACAGGCCCGGCCAGGGCCCCTTGTGCGACCACCGTAGAGGCAGCCCACCAGTTGTGCCTGCGTAGTGATCGACGGGTGCCCATACCGGGCAAGGGCCGTCACCCGAGCGGCGCACCACGACACGGGGCCGCGGAGTGCCGGCGCTTAGCGTGGAAGCGTCGTACAAGGACGAGGGGGGTAGTCAGACGCTTCTCAGGCAGGAGGACTCAATGCCGGTTGCCGGGCAGATCATGCACCGAGGCGCAGAGTGCATCAACAAGACGGAAACCCTCACACGCGCCGCCGAGATGATGAACAGGCTGGGCGTCGGCGCACTGCCGGTCTGTGAGGACGACGGCAGGATGTGCGGCATCATCACCGACCGCGACATCGTGGTGAAGTGTGTCGCGGAGGGGCGCAACCCCTCCGAGACCGAGTGCACGGAGCTGTGCCAGGGCACCCCGCAGTGGATCGACGTCAACGCCGACGTCAGCGAGGTGCTCGACAGGATGGAGCGGCACCAGATCAAGCGCCTCCCGGTGATCGAGAACAAAACGCTGGTCGGCATGATCAGCGAGCGGGACATCGCCCAGCATCTCAACGAGCATCAGATCGCCGAATTCGCCGAGCGGGTGTACGCCACCGCCTGAACACGGTTCGCGTGCGGTTGCCTGGCGACGGTGACCATCCATCGCCAGGTCGACCACCGTGCGGGAAATCCACAGACTGCCCGAACGACCTCACTGCAGCCGCGGATCCGGTGGGTGTCCAGCTGCCGCTTGATCCGGGCGAGCTGCCCCGGCTTGCGGGCGGCCACCGAGCGGGGCAGGAGCAGGGTGCAGCAGTCCTCGTCCGGGAGCCACGCCGCGTCCACATCACAGGCTGACCAGCATCCTGGCCCGGTACGGGCCTTCTCCACCACGACACCGCCCTCCAGGCCGGCATTGACGGCGATCTGCTTGAGCGGGGCGGCCAGCGCGCGCCGCACCACCTCCACGCCGGTCCGCTCCTCGTCCTCCGCGTCCAGCTTGGCGAAGGCTCTTTCGGATGTCGCGGACGGCGTCCTCGATGCAGTGCTTGCGTTCCTTCCAGGCGCTCCCGCGGCTTCTCGCGGTCGTAGTCGGAGTCCGTGCGCAGCCGGAGTGAGCATGAAGGGGAGGTGTTGAACGATGGCGCACATGCTCGCCGAGGATGATCAAGTAGTCATACGCCTGGCGTGGTGGGAAAGGGCAGCCGCCCGCCGGGGTGACGTGCGCGTGCCACTGGCGGCCGTGCGCCGGGTGACCGTCGAGCCCGACTGGTGGCGTGCCCTGCGCGGAATCCAGGAGAGCGGCATCTGCGTTCCCGGCGCCCTGTGCCTCGGCACCCGCCGCCATCAGGCCGGGAAGGACTTCGCTGCCATACGGCCCGGCAGACCCGTGGTGTGCATCGAACTCTGGTCCTCTACCCCTTTCCGCCTTCTCGCCGTCTCCGCGCGGGACGACGTGGAAGCCGAGGCTGCAGCGGGGCTGTTCCGCCGGGTCGCGCCGAGAATCGACGCCTCCACGCCGTGGCGGCAGCCCCTGCCGGTGCCCGATGAATCGGAATGAGCACAGGCCGGAGATGCACCCCGCGCCAGTCTCGGCCAGGCCAGGACTTGTTGGCGTCATCGCACCCGCCGACAGCAGAACGACGCTTCCCGACCGCGTCGCGCCCGGCTGCCTGCCTCAGAAGAAGAGCTCGCCCGTGAAATCCGGCGAGCACTCGGCGCGCCCGTCGGAACGCATCCGCACGTACGCGAATTCGAAGGTCTCGGCGAGCCGGGGTGCCCTGGTGAAGAAGAGCGTCGTCGCCAGGCCGTCGGCGAGTTCTGCCTCGTCGGCCACGACCCAGGTGGCGGTCATCTCGCTGACAGGCACACCGGTCCTCGCGTCGAGCATGTGATGCAGCCCGTCGCCCCAGGCGCGCCGGCTGATGCCGGAGGCGCACAAGGCCTGGCCCCGCAGCTCGGCCACGCCGATCACCCGGCGCGGATCGAAGGGGTGCTCCAGGCCGACCCGGGTGGCACGCTCGCCGCCATGGCGCAGGTCGCCGCTTCCGTCGACGACGAACCGGGTGCGGCCGGCCTCCTGGAGGACCGCAGAGAGGACGTCGACCAGGTACCCCGTATTGCCCACGAGGGTGGCCGCCCGGGAGGGCGGCCACCCATGCTGGTCGGAGGTGCCTGTCAGAGATCGAATTTTTCGTCCCGGGTCTCGGGCAGAGCCAGCACACACGCCAGGCTGACCAGACACAGCCCGCCCGCGTAGGCCCCCAGCGCCAGCGGTGACGCCCAGTGGCTGTTCAACCAGGTGGCGACCAGCGGGGCGAAGCCGCCGCCGAGCGTGTTGGCGAGGATGAACGCCGCGGAGGCACCCGTGTAACGCAGCCGGGCCGGGAACAGCTCCGGCAGGAACGCCGCGATCGGCGCGAACATCAGCGTGAACAGCACCAGGCCGACCGTGAACGCCGCCGTGATGACGAGCCCGTTGCGGGTGTTCAGCGCCCCGAACATGGGCAGTGCCCACAGCACACATCCGATCGCGCCTGTCAGAATCACCGGCCGTCTGCCCACCCGGTCGGCCAGCCGGGCGGCGGGGATGGTGGCGCCGGCAGCGGCGGCGGCCCCCACGCTCGCGGCGGCCAGCATCGTGCTCTGCGAGATGCCGAGGGCTTTCGGGCCGTAGGAGAGGCTGTAGACGACGGTCAGGTAGTAGACCGACGAACCGCCGACCGCGGCGCCGATACCGAGCAGCAGTCGGCCCGGGTACTCCTTGAGCAGGGTGCCGAGCGGGAATCGGGGAGCGGCACCTGTGGCGCGTCCCCGCTCCGCGAACACCGGCGACTCGGTGACCCTCGTACGTACCCAGAGACCGATGACGATCAGCAGGGCGCTCAGGAGGAAGGGCACGCGCCATGCTCCGGCTGCGAAGCCGTCGCGCCCGGCGATCGAGAGGGTCGGCAGAATCACGGCGCTGGAGAGCAGGAAGCCCAGCAAGGGGCCGACCTGCGGGATCGACGCGAACATCGCCCGGCGTCCCGGGGGCGCGTGCTCGGCGGCCAGCAGCACCGCGCCGCCCCACTCGCCGCCCATGCTGACGCCCTGCAGAAGGCGGAGAGACACCAGCAGGGCGGGGGCGAGAACGCCGGCTGTCTCGTACGTGGGAAGCAGTCCGACCCCTACCGTCGCCACGCCCATCAGGAGGAGAGAGATGACCAGTGCCCGCTTGCGGCCGAGGCGGTCGCCGATGGTGCCGAACAGTACGACGCCCACGGGGCGGGCCAGGAACGCGGCCGCGAAGGTGAGGAAGGCGGCGAGGGTCTGGACCGTGGTGCTGCCGGACGGGAAGAAGGCCGGGCCCAGGACGAGCGCGGCGGCGGTGCCGTACACCGCGAAGTCGTAGTACTCGACCGTGGTGCCGATGAGACTCGCGACGGCGACCCGAGACACCGTACGCGTGTCGCTCGGGCGTGTGCCGGGGAGTTTGGGCGGACTGGTGACGGACTCGGACATGGAGCGGCTCGTTTCCGGTTGGACTGTGGCGTCGGATGCCGGTGATCCACACCACAGCGGGGACGTGGTGGGCAGAAAGGTGACGCCTGGCCGAATGTCGTGCACGCGGTCGTGCCGTCCTCTGGCACGCCCCGCAAGCCGACCTGACCGGTCGTCGGTCGCTTTCCGGCCTGCGCTTAGAGTGGTGGCGTGTCCGAAGGAAACGCCGTGGTGGCGCGCAATGTGCGCCTTCTCCGAGAGCAGCGGGGTCTGTCCCTGGCCGAACTGGCCCGGCAGGCGGGGCTGGCGAAGCAGACCCTGTCGAACCTGGAGCAGGGGGCGGGCAACCCCACCGTGGACACCCTGTTCTCCATCGCGACCGCGCTCGGCGTGCCCGTCACCAGGCTGGTGGCGGAGCGCGAGCAGGTGATGACCGTGCAGCGGGGCGACGAGGTCGTCTGGCAGCGGCACGCGGGCTACGAGTCCCGCTCGCTGGACCACATCTACGGATCCGGTGTCATCGAGAACTATCTGGTGCGCATCGGCCGGGACCTGGAGGGCGCGGGGAAGCCGTCCGAGTCGCATCCGGTGGGCACCCTGGAGCATCTGTACGTCATCAGTGGCCGGGTGCGCGTGGGCCCCGCGGACGCTCCGGTGGAGCTGTCGGCCGGCGACTTCGTCCGCTATCCGGGCGACCGCCCGCACGTGTACGAGTCGCTGGACGGCGAGAGCCTGGTGCACATCGTGGTGAGTGTGCCGCGGGTGCAGCCCGGTACCGGTACCACGACCGTCGTGCGTACGCATGGCGGCGGTCGGCGCTGAGTTGCTGGAGCGGCGTGCCGTCGGTCGGCACGTCTGCTTGGTTCGTCCGGACCGGACCGGGAGCGTGGTGACCGAGGGCAGGTCGGGCTGGGCCGGGTTCGTGCGGGTCAGGCTCCGGAAAGGCCGCCGAGCCCGGCCGGTACCGCCTGCCGCGCCTTGGCCGCGGTGATCGTCCGGCCCGCTTCGAAGGCCACGCGGCGCAGGGCCGGGGCGAAACGGGCGGGGTCGAAGCGCCGGTCCGCGCCCGCGATGGACAGGGCCGCCACGGGGCGACCGGCGGGCCCCATGATCGGTACGGCGACGCAGCTGAGGCCGAGGAGGGCCTCCTGGCGGTCGTAGGCGATGCCGTCCCGGCGGATGCGGCGCAGGTCGGCCCGGAAGCGGTCGGGGTCGGTGAGGGTGTACTCGGTGCGGGCGGGAAGCCCGGCCTCGACGGCCGCCTCGGCGGCGTCGTGGTCGAACGCCAGGAGGGCCTTGCCGACCCCCGTGCAGTAGGCGGGCAGCCGGGCGCCGATCCGGGAGGGCGAGCGGGCCGCCCGGTGGCCGTGGAGCTTGTTGACGTAGACGATGTGCGTGCCGTGGAGCACGGCGAGGTGCACGGTCTCGTGCGTGAGCTCGTACAGGTCCGCCAGGTGCGGCAGCAGTCGCTCCTGGAGCAGCGGGGTCGTGGGGCCGTAGGCCCGGGCGCCGATGTCGAAGAGCTGTGCGCCCAGGCGGTAGTCGCTGCCGACCCGCTCGACCAGGTCGTTGCGCTGGAGGATGCCCAGCAGCCGGAAGGTCGTCGACTTGCTCATGCGGGTGCGGCGGGCCAGCTCGCTCACGCCGATCTCCCCGTCCAGCTCGGCGAGGGACTTCAGCAGGGTGAGCGCCTTGTCGACGGCGGTCTGCTGTTCCGGCGCGGCGTCCGGCGCGATGGCCGACGTGCAGCCGGCTGGGGGCTCGCTGTGGTGCGAAAGGGGGGAGTGGAGTGGCATGGCGGGCTCCGATGACGATCACGACGATCCGGCGATCTATTAAAATGGACGCCTGTCCAATCTAGGTGACCGTTTCCGGATTGTAAACGGGTCGGCGTCCCGCGTGCTCGACACGGCGGACTCGATACGGCGGACTGGTTTCCGGGCCCCGTTCCACATCCCGGCACAGCGGCTGGGCAGGGTGTGGCCGGGCGACGTCTGCTGTGCCCATGCAGCGACACCGTGAGCCGTCCGTCGACGTCGGCGCGTACTTCGACCTGGACCGGGGCCTGATCGATCGGACGATCTTCGGCGACCCCGGCCTCTACCGTCAGGAGCTGCGCCGCGTCTTCGCGCCGAGTTGGCTGTTCCTCGCGCACGAGAGCCAGTTCGGCAAGCCCGGCGACTTCTTCACCACGTACATGGGCGAGGACCCGGTCATCGTCACGATGGGCAAGGACCGGCGGCTCCGTGCCTTCCTCAACGCCTGTCGGCACCGGGGCATGCGGGTCTGCCGCGCCGACGCGGGTGCCACGAAGGCGTTCACGTGCAGCTACCACGGCTGGGCGTACGACACCTCCGGCAAACTGATCAACGTACCCAACGGCGAGGACTACCCGGCCCACTTCGACCAGGATCAGTGGGGCCTGATCGAGGTCGCGCAGCTCGACACGTACAAGGGACTCGTCTTCGCCACCTGGAACCCCGAGGCCCCACCGCTGCGCGAGGCGCTCGGCGGTCTCGCCTGGTACCTGGACGCGATGCTCGACCGCGACCCGGAGGGCACCGAGGTCGTCGGCGGCGTGCACAAGTGGGTGCTCGAGGGCAACTGGAAGCTCGCCGCAGAGCAGTTCGCCTCCGACTGGTACCACGTCAACATCTCGCACGCCTCGGCGCTGATGGTCATGTCGCCCACCGGCAAGGGCCCGAAGGCGGACATCGTGCAGACGCCGGGACGGCAGTACACCGACCCGCTCGGGCACGGCCACGGCTTCCCCACCCACCCGAAGAGCCGCTTCGACGACCGGGTCGTGCACGAGCACTACGACTACGAGGCCCTGCGCGAACGCCTCGGCGACGCCCGCGTCGAAGGCCCGATGACCACCGGCCACGGCACCGTCTTCCCCAACTTCTCCTACCTGCCGGTCAACGGCAGCATCCGCGTCTGGCACCCCAAGGGTCCGGACAAGATGGAGGTCTGGGCCTGGACCATCGTCGACAAGTCGATGCCGGACGAGGTCAAGAACGCCCAACGGATCTACAACCTGCGGACGTTCGGGCCGACCGGCATCTTCGAGCAGGACGACGGCGAGAACTGGAGCGAGTGCCAGGCCACGGCCCACGGCTTCGTGTCCGGTTCCATGACCCTCAACTACCAGATGGGCCTGGGGCTTCAGACCGAGGACGGCATCCATCCCGGCACCACCGGCCGCCTCTACAGCGACGGTGCCGCCCGCGGCTTCTACGCCCGCTGGCGCGACCTGATGAACACGCCTGCCTGGCACGAGCAGAAGAACGAAGAGGACACCCCGTGAGCATCAACGGCACCGGCATCCGGGTCGCCGCCGTCGGCGACATCGACGAGGGCGAGGCACTGAAGGTGCCCGCCGACACCACCGGCCACGGCGACGCCATCGCCGTCTTCCACGACGGCGGCGCCTACTACGCCCTCGACGACACCTGCTCCCACGGCCAGGCATCCCTGTCCGAGGGCTGGATCGAGGACGGCGAGGTGGAGTGCCCGCTGCACAGCGCCCGCTTCTGCCTGAAGTCCGGCGAACCGCAGTGCATGCCCGCCACCCTCCCGCAGCGCACACACCGGGTCGACGTCCGCGACGGTGCCATCTGGCTGCACCCCGGCAAGGAGAGCACGGGATGACCGCCCCACGGCGCGTCGCCGTCGTCGGCGCGGGCCTGGCCGCCGTCTCCACCTGCGACGCCCTGCGCGCCCAGGGGTACGACGGGGAACTGGTGGTGTATTCGGGCGAGCGTGGGCTGCCGTACGACCGGCCGCCGCTCAGCAAGGACGTCCTGCTCGGCAAGGCCCGGCGCGACGACGTCCTGCTGCGGCCGGAGCAGTGGTACGACGAACAGCGCGTCGACCTGCGCGACGGTGCCCCGGTCCGGGCTGTACGCCCGTACGAGGGTGGGATCGAGCTGGGTGACGGCTCGGTGGCCGTCGCCGACCGGGTCGTGCTGGCCACCGGCGGCACGCCCCGTGCGTTGCCCGTGCCCGGCGGCGACGATCCGGCCGTACACCTGCTGCGCACGTGGGAGGACGCCGAGCGGTTGCGGGAACGCCTGCTGCCCGGCGCCCGGGTGGCCGTGCTCGGGGCCGGGCTGATCGGCGCCGAGACCGCGGCCGTCGCGTGCGCCCTGGGATGCCGGGTCACCCTGGTCGACCCGGTTCCGGTACCGCTGGCCGCCGTCGTCGGCGACGACATCGCTCGGGCACTGCATCTCCAGCACACCGCCGAGGGGATCGAGGTGATCACCGCGGGGGTCGAGCGCGTCGAACGCCGCTCCGCCGAGATCCTCGTGCACCTCGCGGGGTACGACGGGGTCGTGGCCGCCGACACGGTGGTGGCCGGCATCGGCATCCGGCCGGCGACGGAGTTGGCGGAGGACGCCGGGGTGCGGGTGGACAACGGCATCGTCGTCCAGGCTGGACAGCGCACCTCCCACCCGAACGTCCTCGCTGTCGGTGACGTCGCCCGTCGGGATGGCCATCGCGTACGGCACGAGCACTGGGAGGCCGCGCAGCGGGATGGCCAGGCTGCTGCCCTGGGCATCCTGGGGCGGCCGGAGCCGGATGCGGGGGCGCCGTGGTTCTGGTCCGATCGGCACGGTTCGCGACTGGAGGCGGTCGGCACGATGGCAGACGCCGAGCGGACCGTGCGGCGGGGCGCACCTGACGGCGGGGCCCTCACTGTCTTCGGCCTGTGTGGTGATCGGGTGGTGGCTGCGGCTGCCGTCGACCGGGCGCGGGACGTCAAGGTTGCCCGGCGTCTTGTCGACCGCCGTGTTGTGGTCGACGCCGAGCGTCTGGCCGATGAGAGCGTTGACCTGCGCGTGCTGCTCCGATCAGGGGGTGCCACGTGATGTTGTCGGTTTGCTGCGGGGCGTACGTGGCTGGTCGCGCCCACGCGGCGGAGCCGCATACCGATACAGCCCCGCGCCCCTTGGGGCGTGCCGCCCACCGGCACGCGTGCTCCCCCCAACCATCGCCTCCGCACTGGAATGACACCCGAGCGCGGATCGCAGGAGGACCCCACCGATGAGCAGCCACCCCCTGGAGTCGACGGCACCCCCGGCCGTCGTGTCCGACGACGACATCCGGCTCCACTTCGAGGTGCAGCGGCTCTACGCCGTCGAGGCGCAGCTGCTCGACCAGCACCGTTACGCCGACTGGCTGGAGCTGTTCGCCGACGACCTGCACTACTGGGCGCCGGTGCGCACCAACCGGCTGCGTCGTCAGCAGGCCCTGGCCGACGGATCGCCCGGTGAGGTGGCGATCTTCGACGAGACCAAGGCGAGTCTGGCCTGGCGGATCCGACGGTTCGACTCGGGCATGGCCTGGGCCGAGGACCCGCCCTCACGGACCCGGCACCTGATCACCAACGTGACGGTACGGGCGGGGGACGAGAGCGGCGAGTACCTCGCCGAGTCGGCGTTCCTCTGCTACCGCAACCGTCTGGAGCGCGAGGTCGACATCTATGCCGGCGGCCGCACCGACGTCCTGCGCCGTACCGAGGACGGCGGTCTGCTGATCGCCCGCCGCACGATCCTGCTCGACCAGAACGTCCTGCTCGCCAAGAACATCAGCACCTTCCTGTGATGACCGACCGGAGACCCACGTGAGCACTGCACAGACTGAAGAGCCGAAGCTCGTCGAGCACACCGTGCAGACGACGCTCGGGACCGTCGCGGTGAGCGAGGCCGGGGAGGGTCCGGTGCTGGTGATGCTGCACGGCGGCGGCCCGGGCGCGAGCGCGGTGGCGAACTACCGGCAGAACCTGGCCGCCCTCACCCCGCACTTCCGGGTCGTGCTGCCCGACCAGCCCGGTTTCGGGGGCAGCTACCGGCCCACCGAGGCCGACCTCGACGCCCGCAGCATCACCGAGATCACGGTCGATGCCCTGCTGCAGACGCTGGACGCGCTCGGCATCGACCGGTTCCATCTGCTGGGCAACAGCCTCGGGGGTGCCGCCGCCATCGCCACCGCGCTCGAAGCCCCGGAGCGGGTCGAGAAGCTGGTGCTCATGGCCCCGGGTGGCGGCTGGCTGCCCTTCGGGCCTACCCCGACCGAGGGCCAGAAGGCGATGTTCCGCTACTACCACGGCGAAGGTCCGACGGTGAAGAAGATGCGGGACTTCATCCGCGTCATGACCGCCGAGCCGAAGCGCTGGGAGGACACCGTCCAGGCCCGCTACGAGGCATCCCTCGACGAGTCCCACATCGCCTTCTACCACGCCTACAACGCCGCCTTCGCCAAGCGGCACGGCATGGATCCGCTCTGGCAGCGCGTCCACAGGATCAAGGCGCCGACCCTGCTGCTGTGGGGGCGCGACGACCGCACGATCACCCTCGACGGCGCCCAGCTCATGCTCAAGCAGATCCGCGACGTCCAACTGCACGTCTTCGGTGGCTGCGGCCACTGGGTGCAGCTGGAGCGGCAGCAGGAGTTCGAGCGGCTTGTCACCGACTTCCTCGGTGCGCGGTGATGGGCGGCTGGCTGGAGGGCGAGGTCGCCCTGATCACCGGCGGCGGCTCCGGCATCGGCCGAGCGGTCGCCCTGCGGTATCTGGCCGAGGGGGCGCGGGTCGCCGTACTGGACCGGGACGCGGGGCAGCTGGACGACCTCCCGGACGGTGTGCTGACCGTCACCGGTGACGTGCGCTCACCGGACGACCTGCACCGCGCCGTCGAGGCCACCGTGGAACGCTTCAGCAAGCTGGACATCCTCGTCCCGAATGCCGGAATCTGGGACTACCACCGCAGCGTCACCCGGCTGACCGGCAAAGAGCTGTCAGAGGCGTTCGACGAGGTCTTCGGCATCAACGTCAAGGGCTACGTCCTGGCCGTGGAGGCCGCTTGGCGGGAACTGGTCCGCAGTCGCGGGAGCATCGTCATGACCCTCTCCAACGCCTCCATCCACACCGACGGCGGCGGCTCCCTCTACACCGCCAGCAAGCACGCCTGCCTCGGCCTGCTCCGCCAGTTCGCCTACGAGCTCGCGCCCAAGGTCCGGGTCAACGGCGTCGCCGTCGGCGGCATGCGCACCCAGCTGCGCGGACCCGAGAGCCTGGGGCTGCAGGACCGTACACTGGCCGCCTCCTTCGCCAAGAACGAAGCCTCCGGTGAGAAGCAGCCACCTCTCATCCCCCTGTACGACTCCAGCGTCGAGCCCGAGCACTTCACCGGCCCGTACGTCCTGCTCGCCTCCCGCGCCAACAGCGGCACCGTCACCGGAGCGGTCATCCCCGCCGACGGAGGCATCGCCGTACGCGGCTTCCGCACCCCCGCCGGCGGCGCCGGCCTGTAGAGAAGCCCTCCGCCTCCCGTTCGACCTCCTCCGCTCCCGTACGACAGCCATAGAAGGAGCCGCCGCCATGGCCGCCGTCGACATCAGCCCAGCAGCCGCGCTGCACCGCAGAGCCAAGTACCCCACGCCCACCGCCCTCGTCTACGAGGGGCAGGAGTTCTCCGCCGCCGACCTCAGCCGCACCGCGGTCGAGCTGGCCGCCGGACTCGCCGAGCGGGGACTGCGCCGCGGCGACCGGATCGCCTACCTCGGCTTCAACAGTGTCACCTTCCTCCACGCGCTGTTCGCCGCCGCTCACCTCGGGGCCGTCTTCGTCCCCGTCAACTTCCGACTCGCCGCCGACGAGGTGCGCCACATCCTCACCGACAGCGGAGCCCACACCGTGGTCGTCGAGGAGGGACACCGCGAACTGGTGGAGTCGGTCCTCGGCGGCATCCCCGCCCGCCGCCACATATTGATCGACACCGACCCCGCCTGTCCCGCCGACGTGGCGCCCACGGCCACGTGGACGCCGCTGTCGGAGCTGCTCGGCCCCGGCCGGCCCGAACGGGAGCCGGTGCCGTTGCACGACGACGACCTCGGCGCCCTGATGTACACCTCCGGCACCACCGGCCGCCCCAAGGGCGTCATGCTCACCCACGGCAACCTGTGGTGGAACGCGGTCAACGTCGACAGCATGGTGGACACCCGCTCCGACGACGTGAACCTGGCCGCCGCCCCCCTCTTCCACATCGGCGGCCTCAACGCCCTCACCCTGCGCACCCTGCTGCGCGGCGGCACGGTCGTCCTGCGCCGCGGCTTCGACCCCGCCCAGAGCCTGGACGACCTGGTGCGGCACCGGGTGAGCACCTTCTTCGCGGTCCCCGCCATGTACGCCGCCCTCGCCCGCACACCCGGCTTCGCCGAGACCGACCTGAGCGCCCTGCGCTCCGCGGTGGTCGCGGGCGCCCCCGTCCCGCCACAGCTGATCCACGACTACGCCGAACGCGGCGTCCTGCTCCAGCAGGCCTGGGGGCTCACCGAGACGGCCCCCTTCGCCACGTACCTGCCCGCCGGGCTGACGCAGGAGAAGGCGGGTTCGGCCGGCGCCCCCATGCCGTACACCGAGATCTGCATCGCCGATCCCGTCACCGGCGCCAGGATCACCGAGGCCGACACCCGCGGCGAGATCTGCGTCCGCGGCCCCAACGTCACCCCCGGCTACTGGAACAACCCCGAGGCGACCCGTGCCGCCTTCGACGACGCCGGCTGGTTCCACACCGGCGACATCGCCCACCGCGACAAGGACGGCTTCTACTACATCGTCGACCGGCTCAAGGACATGATCATCAGCGGTGGCGAGAACGTCTACCCGGCCGAGGTGGAGCGCGTCCTCGCCGCCTGCCCCGGCGTCCTGGAGGCGGCCGTCATCGGCGTACCCGACCCGAAATGGGGCGAGACCGTCCAGGCCGTTCTCACCTGTGCCCCCGGAACCTCGCTCACGCTGGAAGAGGTACGGGAGTTCGCCGGCCGGCACCTCGCCCGCTACAAGCTCCCCACCCGGCTCCTGCTCGTCGCCCAACTGCCGCGCAACGCCAGTGGCAAGCTCGCCAAGGGCGAACTGCGCCGACTGGTCGAGGCGGATGCCGAGCCGGCCGCCGACGCGGTGTGAGCCCGTCATGACGACCACATTCCCCGACGTGCAGCCGCCGCCCGAGCCCGCCCTCGGCGACGGCTGGACGCTGCGCCCACTCGTCGACGCCGGTCACGGCGTCCACGCGTACGCCGTCGCCCCGCGCGGCGGCGGCACACCGGTCGAGCTGCGGCTGTACCGCGTACAACACCATCCGTTGCGTGCGTGCTATCCGTACGGCGCGTACGACATCGCCGTTGGGCTGGTCCTGGTCCAGGACGCGGAGAACACGGCCGGTCGGCTGCTGAACGACCTCGTCCCCGCCCTGTTCGCCGCCGACCCGAACTGCCGCCGTGTGGTCGCCGCACCGCCTGAGGACGACACTGCCACCCAGGCCGCCTTCGAGGCGGGCGGCTTCCGCCGGGTGGCAGAGGCGGATCTGCCGGCCGGCAGCGTCGTCCTGTTCACGGCGGAACCGTCCTGGCTCGCCGACCTCCCTACGGCCTTGGACGACATGCCTCACTGAGCCCAGTTCCCCTCCACAATGGCCGACGGCACAGGTACGAGACCTGGCCGTCGGCCATCGGCGTTCGCCCCGAAAGGGGCGCAGCCCCCGAAACAACGGCCCCCGTGCTGCACAGCGGCACACAGGCTGGAGCCCGGCAGCATGCCGCCGTCACCTTGATCTCGTGCTTGCCGCTATCGCCATCTCCCAGAGCGCCACCGACCCCCTCTCCGGGCTCGCGCTGCGCGACGACGTACCGGAGCCCGCACCGAAGCCCGGCTGGTGCCGGGTCCGTGTCGTGGCCTCCTCACTCAACATGCACGACCTGTGGACCCTGCGGGGCGTCGGCCACCCTCCCGAGCGGCTCCCGATCGTCCTCGGCTGTGACGCCGCCGGATACGACGAGGACGGCAACGAGGTGATCGTCCACCCGGTGCTCGGCGACCCGGACGCCGGCCGCGGCGACGAGACGCTGGACCCGAACCGGGCGCTGCTGTCCGAGCAGCACGACGGTGCCTTCGCGGAGTACGTCACGGTGCCGACCCGCAACCTGGTCCCCAAGCCCGCGTGGCTGTCGTTCGACGAGGCCGCCTGTCTGCCGGTCGCCTGGACCACGGCCTACCGCATGCTGTTCACCCAGGCCCGGATCACCGCCGGTGACCGGGTCCTGGTGCAGGGCGCCGGCGGCGGTGTCGCCTCCGCCGCGATCAAGCTCGCGGTGGCCGCGGGCGCCGTCGTCTACGCCACCAGCCGCAGCGCGGACAAGCGCGCCGAGGCCCTCAACTGGGGCGCCCGGGCCGCCGTACCCACCGGCGAGCGGCTGCCCGAGAAGGTCGACGTCGTCATCGAGACGGTCGGCGAGGCGACCTGGTCGCACTCGCTGAAGTCACTGCGCCCCGGCGGCACGGTCGTGATCGCCGGAGCCACCAGCGGCACCAACCCGCCCGCCGACCTGGGCCGCGTCTTCTACCTCCAGCAGCGCATCCTCGGCTCCACCGGCTGCACCCGCGCCGAGCTGGTCGCGATGCTACGACTGCTGGAGGCCACCGGCGTGCGCCCGGTGATCGACCGGGCGCTCCCGCTCACGGACATCCACAAGGGCTTCCAGCTCATGATCGACGGCGGCCTCACCGGCAAGGTCGTCATCCACCCGCCGGCTCCTCAGCAGTAAGGACCCCCACCATGACCGCAGCCGCCGTCGGGCTGTCCCACTCGCCCCTGATCGGCAAGAACGACCCGGCACCGGACGTCCTGGCCCGGGTCGCCGAAGCCGTCGCGGGCGCCCGGGAGTTCGTCCGCGCCTACGACCCCGAACTGGTCGTCCTCTACGCCCCCGACCACTACAACGGCTTCTTCTGCAAGGAGATGCCGCCCTTCTGCCTGGCCACCGAGGCGCACGCGGTGGGCGACTTCGGTACGGCCGCCGGCCCGCTGTCGGTCGACACCGCCGCCGCGAAGGCGCTGGCCCAGGGCGTCCTCGACCGTGGCGTCGACCTGACCGTCTCGGCCCGGATGACCGTCGACCACGGCTTCGCCCAGCCCCTCGAAGTGCTCTTCGGCGGCATCGACCAGGTGCCCGTGGTGCCCGTCTTCGTCAACGGAGTGGCCACCCCGCTCGGCCCGGTCAGCCGTATCAGGGCCCTGGGCACGGCGGTCGGGGAGGCCGCCGCGGAACTCGACCGCCGGGTGCTGTTCCTCGCCTCCGGCGGCCTCTCCCACGACCCACCGGTGCCGGTACTGGACGGGGCACCGCCCCGGGTCGCCGACGCGCTGATCGAGGGCCGGCCGCCGACGCCCGAGCAGCGGGCCCGGGGAGAGGAGCGGGTCGTGCAGGCGGGGCGCGACTACGCCGCCGGTTCGACCGCGATGATCCCGATCAACCCCGACTGGGACCACCGGCTCCTCGACCACCTGGAGAAGGAGGAGCTGGCGGAGTTCGACTCCTGGAGCGTCGAGGACATGGCCCGGGAAGGCGGCGGCTCCGCGCACGAAGTCCGGGCATGGATCGCGGCCTTCGCCTCGCTTGCGGCGGCTTCGGGGCCGTACGAGATGACATCCCGTTTCTACGAGGCGATCCCGGCCTGGATCGCCGGGTTCGCCGTGGCCACCGCACGAGGACAGGCTTAGCCATGACACACACGACAGTTGCGCGGGCGGCCGCCCGACTCGCCGGTGCCGCGGAGACGGGAACGCCCGTCGTACCGGTCCGCGACCTGCTCGGCACCCAGGACATCGCCGCCGCCTACGCCGTTCAGCAGGAGCTGACCCGGCGCAGGCTGGCCGACGGCGCGGTCGTCGTCGGCCGTAAGATCGGGCTGACGTCCCCCGCCGTACAGCGCCAACTGGGCGTCGACCAGCCCGACTTCGGCGTGCTGTTCGCCGACATGGACGTGTCGGGGGCGGCGGAGGTGCCCTCGGAACGGCTGCTCCAGCCGAAGGCCGAGGCGGAGATCGCCTTCGTGTTGAAGGAGGACTTGGCCGACGAGGACCTCTCCGAGGCCCGGATCCGCGCCGCCGTGGACTACGCCGTCGCGGCCATCGAGATCGTCGACAGCCGCATCGCCGCCTGGGACATCACCATCACCGACACGATCGCCGACAACGCCTCCAGCGGGCTCTTCGTCCTGGCCGAACACCGGCTCACCCTCGACGAGTTCGAGCCCCGCGAGACACCCATGCGGATGTACGCCGGCGACGAACTGGTCTCCGAGGGCAGTGGCGCCGCCTGTCTCGGCGACCCGCTCACCGCGCTCGCCTGGCTGGCGCGCACGGCACGGTCGTACGGCGAACCCCTGCGGGCCGGCCAGATCGTGCTCTCGGGTGCCCTGGGCCCGATGGTCCCGGCCCCGCCCGGCACCCGGATCCGCGCCGAGATCGGTGCGCTGGGCGAGGTCACGGCCGTGTTCTCCGAGAAGAGGGACGCATGACTGCCCCCATGACCCCCCGTAAGACCAAGGTCGCCGTCATCGGTTCCGGCAACATCGGCACCGACCTGATGATCAAGATCCTGCGTCTGTCCGACACCCTGGAGATGGGCGCGATGGTCGGCATCGCCCCCGACTCCGACGGACTCGCCCGTGCCGCCCGGCTGAACGTCCCGACGACCCACGAGGGCGTCGACGGCCTGATCGCCATGCCGCACTTCGACGACATCGCCATCGTCTTCGACGCGACCTCGGCCGGGGCCCATCGCGCGAACGCCGCCCGGCTGGCTCCGTACGGCAAGAAGATCGTCGACCTCACGCCCGCGGCCATCGGCCCGTTCGTCGTCCCGCCGGTCAACCTCGACGAGCACCTCGAAGCGGACAACCTCAACATGGTCACCTGCGGCGGTCAGGCCACCATCCCCATGGTCGCGGCCGTGTCGGCGGTGACTCCGGTGCACTACGCGGAGATCGTGGCATCCATCGCCTCGAAGTCGGCCGGCCCCGGCACCCGCGCCAACATCGACGAGTTCACCGAGACCACCTCCCACGCCATCGAGAACGTCGGAGGCGCCGCGCGCGGCAAGGCGATCATCGTCCTCAACCCGGCCGAACCCCCGCTGATCATGCGGGACACCGTCTTCTGCCTCACCGGCGACGTCGACCAGGACGCCGTGCGGACCTCCGTGAAGGAGATGGCCGAGCGGGTCGCCGCCTACGTGCCGGGCTACCGGCTCAAGCAGGAGGTGCAGTTCACGCCCGTATCACCCGACGAACCGGTACACACCCTCGTCCCGGCGGGCACCGGCCCGGTCACCACCCGGGTCTCGGTCTTCCTCGAAGTCGAGGGCGCCGCCCACTACCTGCCGGCCTACGCCGGGAACCTCGACATCATGACCTCGGCCGCCCTGCGGGTCGCCGAGTCGCTCGCGGAGGCCAACCGATGACCCACACCGACCGCCGGCTGTACATCCAGGACGTCACCCTCCGCGACGGCATGCACGCCATCCGGCACCGCATCGACCCCGCCGACGTGGCCCGTGTCGCTGCCGCCCTCGACGCGGCCGGCGTCGACGCCATCGAGGTCGCGCACGGCGACGGCCTGGCAGGCGGGTCCCTCAACTACGGCCCCGGCAGCCACAGCGACTGGGAATGGATCGAGGCCGCGGCGGACGCGATCGAGAGCGCGGTCCTGACCACGCTCCTGCTGCCCGGCATCGGCACCATCGCCGAACTCGAACGCGCCCACGCCCTGGGCGTCCGCTCGGTCCGCATCGCCACCCACTGCACCGAGGCCGACATCTCCGCCCAGCACATCGCCAAGGCCCGCGACCTCGGCATGGACGTCTCCGGCTTCCTGATGATGAGCCACATGGCCCCGGCCGCCGAACTCGCCGCCCAGGCCCGGCTGATGGAGTCCTACGGCGCCCACTGCGTGTACGTCACCGACTCCGGCGGCCGACTCACCATGGACGGCATGAGCGAGCGCGTCCGCGCCTACCGCGACGTCCTCGACCCTGCCACCGAGATCGGCGTGCACGCGCACGAGAACCTGTCGCTGTCGGTCGCGAACAGCGTCGTCGCGGTGGAGGAGGGCGTCACACGGGTCGACGCGTCCCTCGCCGGGCAGGGCGCGGGCGCGGGCAACTGTCCCATCGAGGCCTTCGTCGCCGTGGCCGACCTGCAGGACTGGAAGCACGGTTGCGATCTGCTCGCCCTCCAGGACGCCGCCGACGACCTGGTACGACCACTGCGCGACCGCCCGGTCCAGGTGGACCGCGAGACCCTCACCCTCGGCTACGCGGGCGTCTATTCCTCCTTCCTGCGCCACGCCGAGATCGCCGCCGAACGCTACGGCGTCGACGCCCGCGCGCTCCTGCTGGAGGTCGGCCGCCGGGGCCTGGTCGGCGGGCAGGAGGACATGATCGTGGACATCGCCCTCGACCTCGTGTCGGGCGAGGCGACGCCGGTGAGTTGAGCACCGGAGGATCAGGCGATGACTGTGGCGTCTGCGCATGCGGTACGGGTGGGCGTCAGCTCGTCGAGGTCTCCGTCGAGGTCATCACCTTCACCCTCCAGCGCCCGCGGCACGCTGGTCAGGGCTGCTGTCCGGCGTTCCCGGCCCCACCCCCGGATGAGAGATCAGGCCGAACTTCGTCGCCACCACGACCTGATCGCGACGGCCCTTCAGTGCTCGGCCGACCAGTTCCTCGTTGGTATAGGGGCCATAGATCTCGGCGGTGTCGATGTATGTGACACCCAGCCCCAGCGCCCGGTCGATGGTGCGAAGGGACTCCGCCTCGTCGGTCGCGGCGCCGGTGTAGCCGTGGGACATCCCCATCGCGCCCAGACCGATCCTTGAAACGCCCGGATCACGCAGCTTGGTGTACCTCATGGATCCCTGTCCCTTCAGTGCTTCTCGGCCAGGCGTCGAGGCTGGGGACGCTGACCACAACCACCCTCGCGCCCTATCGGCTCCGGTGGCAGACCGGGCTGTGCCAGGGAGTGGCGTTCGGGGCAATGACAGGGCCCCTCACACCCTGGTGCCATGGGAGTCGCTCAGGCCACGACCGATTCCCCGTCCGGTCCGGCCGGCTGTGCATCGACTGATGCGCGACGGTGAGGTCGCCGACCTGCGGGTGCTGGAAGGTCTTGCGTCCGCAGCAGCGCCCCCTTCACGTCGCAGCGCTTCCACAGGTGGTTGAACTCCGGCCTCCGCAGGATGAGTTCATCTTCGAGCCGGGCCAGGTCGGGGGCATCGGGGTCGGTGCCGGCCAGGGTGCGGACGAGGGCCACGCAGTCACGGATCTGGTTGTCCCAGTCGTCGGTGAGGTCCCGTGCGGCGGGATGGAGGAAGGAATAGCGAACGAGCTTGCGCTGTTCCGCCGGCCAGTCCTCGATCCCGACGAACAGCCGTGATCCGGCCGGGTTCCGGGCGAGCACGTCATAGGCGCGGCTGACCACGATCGCGGGGTGGGACCGCACGCTCTCCAGCAGCAGCAACGTACCCTCCGACACGGCCCGGCTGGGGGCGGCCAACGGTCCGGTGTCCGTCCGGGCGGCGCGTACTGCTGACCCCGGCCAGGGAGGCCACCTCCTCACGGCGCAACCCGGGCGTGCGGCGCAGTCCGTTGCTGGCCGGCAGGCCCACCTCCGCAGTGGTCACCTGGGCGCGCCGGCGCGCAGGAAGCGCCCCAGTTCGCTGCCACCGCCGCCTTCTAGACCCGTACTTCGCGGGCCGCGAAGTACGGGTCTAGAGGAAGCTGACGTTCTGGGCGAGGGCGAGCCGGCTGGAGTAGTTGATGGTGTTGGTGGCCGGGCGCATGTAGGCGCGCCAGGCGTCGGAGCCGGACTCGCGGCCGCCGCCGGTCTCCTTCTCACCGCCGAAGGCGCCGCCGATCTCCGCCCCGGAGGTACCGATGTTGACGTTGGCGATGCCGCAGTCGGAGCCCTCGGCGGAGAGGAAACGCTCGGCCTCCTGCTGGTCGCGGGTGAAGATGCTGGAGGACAGGCCCTGCGGGACGTCGTTGTGCAGCGCGACGGCCTCCTCGAACGTGTCGTAGGTCAGGACGTAGAGGACGGGGGCGAAGGTCTCCTCCCGGACGACGTCGGTCTGTTCGTCGACGCGGACGATGACCGGCTCGACGTAGGCGGCCCGGGGTGCGGAGTCGGCCAGACGGCGCTCGCCGCCCACGAGAACCTTGCCGCCCTGCGCCTGCGCGCGGGCGACGGCGTCCTGCATGCCGTCGAGGGACTGAGTGGTGATCAGCGGTCCGACGAGGGTGTTCTCGTCGAACGGGTCGCCAATGGGGAGTTTGGCGTACGCGGACGTCAGACGTGCGACGAGCGTGTCCGCGATGTCGCGGTGGACGATCAGGCGGCGCAGGGTCGTGCAGCGCTGGCCCGCGGTACCGGCGGCGGCGAAGACGATGCCCTGCACGGCGAGGTCCAGATCGGCCGAGGGGGCGACCACGGCGGCGTTGTTGCCGCCGAGTTCCAGCAGGCTGCGCCCGAAGCGGGCCGCGACGCGGGGGCCGACCTCGCGACCCATGCGGGTGGAGCCCGTGGCGCTGACAAGGGCGACGCGCGGGTCGTCCACGAGCCGCTCGCCGATGGTGCGGTCGCCGAGGAGGAGACGGTGCACGTCGCGGGGGGCGCCGACCTCTTCGGCGGCCAGGTCCAGGAGCCGGTCGCAGGCCAGGGAGATCAGCGGAGTGAGCTCGGAGGGCTTCCAGACGACCGTGTCGCCGCAGGCCAGGGCCACCGCGGTGTTCCACGACCACACGGCGGCGGGGAAGTTGAACGCGGAGATGACGCCGACGACCCCGAGCGGGTGCCAGGTCTCGGCGAGGCGGTGGCCGGGGCGCTCGGAGGCGATGGTGCGGCCGTAGAGCTGCCGGGACAGGCCGACCGCGAAGTCACAGATGTCGATCATCTCCTGGACCTCGCCGAGCGCCTCCGAACGGATCTTGCCCGCCTCGATGGTGATGAGGTCGGCCAGGTCGCTCTTGTGGTCGCGCAGCAACTCGCCCAGCCGGCGGACGAGTTCGCCGCGTCGGGGAGCCGGTGTGGTGCGCCAGGTGAGGAATGCCTCGCGGGTGGCGGTGACGGCCTCCTCCGTGTCGGCGGCGGTCGCGGCGGTCAGGCCGAAGAGGTCCTCGCCGGTGATGGGCGTACGGGCCTGGAAGTCGGCGCCTGCCGGTACGGTCACGCCGATGCGGTCCAGGCTCGCACGGGCGCGGGCGCGCAGGTCCTCGGTGGTGGGCAGGGTGGTGCCGGTCATGATGCTCCCTTGAGGGTGGTGAGGTGCAGTTCCCTGGCGACCTGGGCGAGGGAGTCGTTCTGCTGCCGTTCGTACAGGGCGTAGGGGTCGAGGACTTCGCGGTCGATGGCGCCGGAGAGCCAGTCGCTGTCGTAGGCGGCGCCCTGTTGGTCGTTGTCCCGGGAACCCGCGTCGGTGAGGTTGGACTGGAAGATGCCGGCCGCCGAGCGGGGCAGGAAGTCCTCGTAGACGATGGGATCGGCCCGTACCCAGCCCTGTGCCACCAGGTCAGTGAGGGTGGTGGGTGGGCGGCTGCCGTTCCGTGGCCGGTCGGGGACGACGCTGTAGGTGAAGTACGCCAACCCCTGGGCGGCGAGGTCGTGTTCGGTGCCGGGGATGTGCTCCGCCCACAGGGCGCGGGCGAGTTCGGCCCGGTCCTCCCCCACTCCCGGCTTCGCTCGAGCGGGGGGACCCCCATCGGGATGCAGGGCCGTCTGCTGGTCGACGAGGGTGAGCAGGCGGTCGTAGCGGGCCCGGCCCTCGCGGGTGACGGCGATGCCGCGGGCCTCGACCTCGCCGAACCGCACGCGCAGAGCACCCTTGGTCACGCTGCCGTCCGGGGCGCGCAGGGCCCGGGGCTCGGCCAGGGCCCGGAACGACGTCTGGCGCAGCAGCAGGTCGGGTCCCTGCCAGCGGGGCGGGCCCTGGATGGTGTCGATCATCTCGATGCCGCGCTCGGTCATACGCCGGTAGAGCTCGTCGATGTCCAGGACGCGCGGGGTGAGATGGTTGATGTGGGTGCTGCGGACGCCGCCGATGTCCGCGGCGACGGCGGAGACCCGCTCCAGGGTCTCGTACCAGGCCCTGTCGATCGGTTCGGCGGACAACTCGAACGCGGCGACGGCGAGTTGGAGGAACCGTTCGGCGTCCTCCTCGGGCAGCTCGCGCTCGGCCTCCGCACGGTCGGCCAGCGCGAGCAGCTCCGGTGGGAACAGCTCCCGGCCGGCCAGGAACGTCTCCAGACGGGCGCGCAGACCGGCGTCGAAGAACCGAGGGTCCGCTGGGGTGAGCATGGACGTGAAGACGCGGAAGGGGTTGCGGGCCAGCTCCTCGCCGTCGACGGGACGGAACGCGGTCGACACGACGGGTACCGCGCTGGCGGCGGCTTCGCGGAGGTCGTAGAAGCCGACCGGACGCATGCCCAGGGCGCCGAAGACGCGGGCGACCTGGGCGAGTTCGGCGGGGGTGCCGACGCGGATGGCGCCGTGGCGCTCCGCGGTCACGCGGCTGATGGAGCCGAGGCGTTCGGCGTCGCCACCCTGGGCGCGCAGGACGTCCTCGTTCACCTCGCGCGACACGTCCACGAGCGTGGTGTAGGCGGGGACCTCCCGCCCGTACATGTCCGAGAGCCGGGCGGCGAAGGCGGCACGCAGCTGCCACTGGCTGATCATGGAAGGGTCTCCCTTTCGAACAGGGGGCTCATCAGGGGAGTTCGGGGTGCTCACACCACGTGGGCTTCGGGGCGGATCTCGGCTCCCGAGCGGAAACGGTCGGCGCTGAGAGGGGAGATGTCGACGAACGGTTCGCGGTCCAGGCAGAGGTCGCGCAGGATCTCGCCGACGGCGGGGCCCTGCAGGAAGCCGTGGCCGGAAAACCCGGTGGCGTACAGGAAGTTGGACAGCTCGCCGGAGCGTCCGATCAGCGCGTTGTGGTCGGGGGTGACCTCGTACAGTCCGGCCCAGCCGTCGGCGATCTCCATGCCGGCCAGTTCGGGGGCTCGGTACCGTACGACGTCCCGGAAGAGCTCCAGCCACTCCGGGGTCCAGGTGGTGTCGAAGCCGTCCCGCTGGCCGGGGTCGGCGAGGCCGAACAGCAGGCCGTCGTCGCTGTTGTGGAAGTACGCCGACGACGCGAAGTCGATGGTGAAGGGGATACGGGGCGCCGGGGGCGTGAGCGGCTCGGTGAAGGCGAGCTGGCGGCGCACCGGCCGTACCGGCAGGTCGACGCCGGCCATGGCGCCGATCTGCCCGGACCAGGCGCCCGCCGTACAGATGACGGTGGAGCAGGCGATGCGGCCGCGGTCGGTGTGGACCGCGGCGACCCGGTCGCCGGCGGTGTCGATGCCGGTCACGCACGCGCGCGTGGCGAAGGTTACGCCGGCCCGGGCCGCGGCGTCGGCGTAGCCCTGGACGACCAGTGCGGGGCGGGCGTGGCCGTCGGTGGGTGAGAAGGCGGCGGCGACGAGGCCGTCGGTGCTGATGTAGGGGCACAGCCGGTGTGCCTCGTCCGGGCCGATCATGCGGGTGGGGACGCCCAGACCGTTCTGGATCCCGACACTGGTCTCGAAGTCCGCGGCCTGCCGGTCGCTGGTGAGCAGGAAGAGGTAGCCGACGCTGTCCAGGCGGATGTCGGTGCCGGGGCGGTGCGGGAAGTCCTGGAAAGCGCGCAGGCTCCGGCTGCCGAGTTCGATGTTGAGCGGATCGGAGAACTGGGCGCGCACTCCGCCGATCGGTTTGCCCGAGCTGCCGCTGCACAGTTCGCCGCGCTCGACGACGACGATGTCGGTCACGCCGGCTTCGGCGAGGTGGAACGCGGTGCTGGCACCCATCACCCCACCGCCGATGATCACGACATCGGCGGTCGGCGGAACGGTGCGGAAGGTGGAGGAGGAGAGGGACAAGAGACCGTCCTTCCAGAGGCTGTGCGTCATCGTGACGCAGCCTGACCGTTGACGTCCATGAACAGTTGGTGCTTCCGATCTATTAGGTTCTCTATATGGACTGGACGAGTTCCCAGCTGCGCTCCCTGGTGGAACTGACCCGGCGCGGCACCATCACGGCGGTGGCGCAGGCCCTGGGGTACACCCCCGGCGGGGTCTCCCAGCAGATCGCCGCGCTGGAGAAGGCCACGGGCATGGAACTGCTGCGTCGGGTGGGGCGGCGGGTGGAACTGACCGACGCGGGGAGGACGCTGGCCCTGCACGCCGAGCGGATCCTGTCCACAGAGGCCGAAGCCGTGGAGGCGCTGGAACGCAGCCGGGGCGAGGTCTCCGGGGTGCTGCGGGTCGGCCTCTTCGCCACGGTCGCCGCCGAGGTCCTGCCGCTGGCCCTGCGGCGCGTGCACGAGGCCCATCCCGGACTGGCCGTGCACAGCCGTGACCTGGACGTGGACGAGGTCTACGACGCCGTCGCCTCCGGCGGTGTGGACCTGGCGCTCGGCCTGGACTACCCGGACGTGCCCATCCCGCGCGACCCCGCCCTGCGGGTGACGCAGCTCTACCGGGAGCGGTTCTCCCTCGCGGTGCCCACCGGGTCGACGGACGGCCGCGAGGAGATCTCCCTGACCGACACCCGGGACCTGACGTGGATCCTGCCGTCCGCCGACAGCTACTACGGCCGCGCCGTGCGCACCGCCTGTCGACGGGCGGGCATCGAGCCGGACGTACAGCACGAGGTGACGGACACCGCGGCCACCCTGGCGCTGGTCGAGGCGGGCATCGGGGTGAGCACGGTGACGGATCTGATGCTCAGACTGCGCGCCTCGCACTTCGACGTGGTGCCGCTGAGCGAGACGGTCGAGCGGCACATCGTCGTGGTGTTCCGCTCCTCCGCCGAGCGCCGGCCCACGGTGGCGGCCCTCCTCGACGTCCTGCGGGCGGTGGCCGAATCCCGGCGTGACACCTCGGCGTAGAGCTTGCTCTTCAGTCTCTTCCGTGCGGGTGCAGGAACGGCTCGTCCACGGGTACCGCCCGCCGCAGCGAGGCCAGCAGGGGGGTCAGCAGCGGGTTGCTGTTCTCGCTTCGGTGCAGGGCCAGCACGGTGCGGTGTGCGGAGCGCTGGGTGAGCCGAGTGGCCTCGATGCTGTCCTTCGGGGCGTGGCCGAGTGCCGGTACCACCGCCACTCCGAGCCCCGCGGACACCAACTCCCGTACGACGTCGTAGTTGTTGCTGCGGAAGGCGACCGCGGCCTCGAACCCGGCCGCCGCACACAGCCGGACGGTCGACCGGGCCCCGTCGGTGCCCTCCCGGCTGGTGATCCAGCGGGCCCGGGACAGGTGGGGGAGTTGTGCGCTCAGGCCGCTGTCGCGGGCGCGGAGCAGCACGAGGTCCTCCGTCAGCAGCCGGTGGTGGGTCAGACCGTCGGGCCATGGACGGGGGCTGAGTCCGTACTCGTACACCAGGGCGACATCCAGGTCACCGTCGCCGAGTGCGGCGACCAGTTCCTCGGGCTCGCCCTCCTCCAGTTGGATCTGGGCACGGGGATGGCTCTCGGCGAACGCCGACAGGGCGGGCGGTACGAGCCTGACGCCGGCGGTGGGGAAGCTGCCTAGCCGCAGCCGGCCGGTGACACCGGTGGCCAGCTCCCGCACGTGCTGGTCCAGGTCGCCCAGGGCGGCCAGCACACGATCGCCGAGCTCGCCCAGGCGGTGGGCGGCGGCCGTCGGCCGGATCCCATGAGCCTCGCGCTCGAACAGCACAAGGCCGGTCTCCTTCTCCAGGGCGGAGATCTGCTGGGAGACCGCGGACGCGGTGTAGCCGAGATCGCGGGCCGCGATCGCGAACGATCCGCTGCGGACGGCGGCCTTCAGCGTGAGCAGGTGCAGTGGCTTCAGCAACGCGGGCTCCTCAGTAGCGTAAGTATCTCTTGCCCTGGTGCGTCAATTCTCTCGTTCTGCTGGCCCTTGTGCCGGCCCCGCCCGGCCCACATCGTGGGAGGACCCGGGCGACCGCGCCTGGTGGGCAAGGAGGAGCGAGCACCGTGACCAGGACAGCGCCGGGCCGTGGCAGCCTCGACGCGGCGGCTGTGGCCGCGGCACTTGCCCGCGGGGACTGCGGAGAGGTCGCCGGTGACGCCGGCCGCCGGGCACAGTACTCGGCCGACGCCTCCAACTACCGCCGGATCCCGCTCGCCGTGGTCTTTCCCCGTGAGCGGCGGCACGTCCTCAACGCCCTCGCCGTGTGCCGCCGCCTGGGTGTGCCGGTCACCTCGCGCGGGGCCGGCACCAGCACCTCCGGCCAGGCGGTGGGGGCGGGCGTGGTGCTCGACTTCTCCCGCCACTTCAACCGGCTGCTCGCGCTGGATCCGGGGGCGGGGACCGCCACGGTGCAGCCGGGCATCGTCCTGGACGACCTGCAGAAGGCGGCCTCCGCCCACGGTCTGCTGTTCGGCGCCGACCCGTCCACCCACAGCCGCTGCACGCTCGGCGGCATGATCGGCAACAACGCCTGCGGATCGCACTCCCTGGCCTGGGGACGCACCGCCGACAACGTCCTGGAACTCGAGGTGGTCACCTACCGGGGCACGGTGGTCCGGCTCGGCGAGATGAGCCGGCGGGAGATCGACGAGGCCGTCGCCGCCGGCGACGACCGCGGGCGGCTGATCGCGTCCCTGCACCGCCTCGCCCAGGACAACCTGGCGGCGCTGCGTACGAAACTGGGGCAGTTCCCGCGGCAGGTGTCGGGCTACGCGCTGGAACACCTGCTGCCCGAGCGCCGGTTCAATCCCGCCCGTGCTCTGGTCGGCAGCGAGGGCACGCTCGCCGTCGTCCTCTCGGCGACCGTCCGACTGGTCTCCCCGCCCCCCGCCCGGGCTCTCGTCGTCCTCGGCTTCCAGGACGCCGGCGCCGCGGCCGACGCCGTGCCCGCCCTGCTGGGGCACCCGTTGCTGGCTCTGGAGGGACTCGACCAGGCGCTGACCGACATCGTCACCCGCCCCGAGACCCGCGCGGCGATCGACAGCCTGCCCGCCGCCCGGGCCTGGCTGTTCGCCGAACTCGGCGGTGAGGCAGACGAGTTGCCCCTGCGTGCGGCCGAACTCGCCGAGACCGCCCGGCAGGCCACGGGCTGCACCGGCACCGAGGTCGTCACCGATCCCGCCCGTGCCCGACGGCTGTGGCGGATCCGTGAGGACGGAGCGGGCCTGGCCACCCGCCTGCCCGGGGGCACCTCCCAGCCCCCTGGGGCTGGGGGAGGCTCCGAAGCCTGGCCCGGCTGGGAGGACGCGGCCGTCCCGCCAGACCGACTCGGCTCCTACCTACGCCAGTTCATCCAGCTGCTGGAACGGCACGACCTGCGGGGCGCGGTCTACGGCCACTTCGGTGAGGGCTGCCTGCACGTCCGTATCGACTTCGACTTCACCACCGAACAGGGCACCGCCGTCTTCCGCGCCTTCGTCACCGACGCCGCCGAGCTCGTCACCGCGCACGGCGGCTCCCTGTCCGGCGAACACGGCGACGGCCAGGCACGCTCCGAACTGCTGCCGCTCATGTACGGGCCTGAAGTCATCGCCCTGTTCGAGGAGTTCAAGAACCTCTGGGACCCCGACAACGGCCTCAACCCCGGCATGATCGTGCGGCCGCTGCCCGTGGACGGCAACCTCAGGGTCAGCCCGCACCGCACGCCGCTGCCGCTCACCACAGTCTTCCCCCTCCACTCCGACGACGGCGACTTCGCCAAGGCCGCCCGCCGCTGCGTCGGCGTCGGAAAGTGCCGTACCGCCGCCCACCGCGGCGACGTCATGTGCCCCAGCTACCGGGTCACCCTCGACGAGAAGGACTCCACCCGGGGCCGCGCCCGCCTGCTCTACGAGATGACCCAGGGTGAGGTGATCACCGACGGCTGGCGGTCGACCGAGGTCCGCGACGCCCTCGACCTGTGCCTGTCCTGCAAGGGGTGCAGCGCCGACTGCCCGGTCGAGGTGGACATGGCCACGTACAAGTCGGAGTTCCTGTACCACCACTACAAGGGCCGCGTCCGGCCCGCCTCGCCCGGGTCATGACGTGGAAGTGGGCCGGCGTCGACCTGTTCTACGGCGGAGCCAAGGCCGGCATCGTCGCCGACCCCGCCGCCCGCGACAAGGAGGCCGTCCTGCGCGCCTTCGCCCGCGCCCTGTCCAACGAGGTGCCCCGCGAGTACGTGATGGGGCTCGACATGGGGCTGACCGAGAGCGACGCCGCCGTCATCCAGGACGAGCTGGGCGACCGCGCCGCCGCCGTAGGCACCCCCGAGCACCTCGGCGGCGTCGCCTACGACAAGCTCGGCGTCACCGGCTACGGGGTCGCCGAGGCCGCCGACGCCGCGGCCCAGCGCCTGGGCCTGCCGCTGGCCGGGGCCCGCGTCGCCATCCAGGGCTTCGGCGCCGTCGGCAGCGCGGCCGCCCGTCGGTTCGCCGAACTCGGCGCCACCGTCGTGGCGGTCTCCACCGCCCATGGTGCCCTGCACGGCCCCGGCGGACTCGACGTCGACGACCTCCTGACGGCCCGCGAGGAACACGGCGACCACTTCGTCACCCGCCTCGGCCGGGGCACGACGCTCGCCCCCGGCGCGGAACTCACCGTTGACTGCGACGTCCTGGTGCCCGCCGCCCTGCAGGACGTGATCGACCACACCACCGCGCAGGACATCAAGGCCGGACTCGTCGTCGAGGGCGCCAACCTGCCCACCTCGCCCGACGCCCAGGCCATCCTCGCCGGGCGCGGTGTCACCGTGCTTCCCGACTTCGTCGGCAACGCCGGAGGTGTCGTCGCCGCCGCCTTCGCGATGGACGCCCGCTACTCCGGCTTCCGCCCCGACACCACCGCCATCTTCGAGACCGTCTCGGCCAGGCTGCGCGCCAACACGGTCACCGTCCTCGACGAGGCCGAGCGCCGGGACGTCACCCCGCACGCCGCCGGCCGCGCCCTGGCCGAGCAGCGCGTCCTCACCGCGATGCGGAGCAAGGGCCGCATACCCCGCGCCTGACCACGCCCTGCTACTCGACGTGCCGTGCCTCCCGCGCGACGACCGGCCGCGCCCGGAGCGCGGCCACGGGGTCGGCCGCCTCGCGAGCGACGGGCATGAACAGGTCGATGTCCCGCTCGTACCAGAGCGTGCTGTTGGACTCCGTGTGGAAGGCGAGCCGCACACCGTGCCGTGACGAAGAAGGGCGGGCGGGTCCCGAACGTCGTACCCATGGACAGTCCGGCGACGAGGACGTCCGCCCCCGCGTCGGCGAGGAGCTTGGTGCAGTACTCGGCGTTCGGGATCAGCGTGAACCTCACCGTGACGTCGGGGTTGGCGGCCCAGAACTTGTAGCGAAATCGATTAGCCCTGGTACATCGCTTCCGTCGCCGGTCAGCTCAGGCGTGGGTCGACGTGGATCTTGGGTCCGGGGCCGGCGCCGACCGGGCGCTCACCTGCGAGGACGGGGCCGACCTGGTCCAGGCCCACGGTCGCGGCGACGAGCGGCCTCGGGTCGACGGAGCCGTCGGCGTACGCCCGGATCGTGGCGTCCAGGCCGGGGGAGGCGGACAGGACGCCCACCGCGGTCACGTCCCTGAGGGCGAGGGCGCGGGTGTCGATGCGGCTGGGTTCGCCGGCCAGTCCTACGTAGACGACGCGGCCGCCCGGCTCGACCGACTCCAGGGCCAGGCCGGGCAGATGGGCGGCGTTCGAGGCGTCGACCACCGCGTCGAACGACAGGTCCGGGACGGCGTCCTCCGCCCACACGTGCTCGAAGCCCAGATCGCGGGCGAAGGCGAGCGAGCTGTCGGTACGGCCCATCAGGTGCACCTCGGCGCCGGCGGCGCGGACGAACATCGCGACCAGCAGCCCGATGGTCCCCGGGCCCAGGATCAGGGCACGGTCACCGGGCCGGGGCATGGCCGCCCGCGCCGCACGCAGGGCGTTGCCGCCCGGCTCCACCAGCGCGCCGAGCGCGGCGCCGACCGAGTCGGGCAGGACGTGCAACGACGAGACCGGCACGGCGAGCTGCTCCGCCAGGGCACCGGCCCGGCCCCCGCGAATACCGACCTCCTGCCGCTTCTCGCACACGTGCTGCCGGCCGCGTTGGCACCGGCGGCAGCTACCGCAGCCGAGCATGGTGTCGCCCATGACCCGTCGCCCGACCCAGGCCGGGTCGACACCGTCGCCGAGGGCAGTCACACGCCCGGACCACTCGTGGCCCAGCCGCATCGGGTACGCGGAGTGTCCTTGGTGGAGGTAGGCCATCGCGCCGGTGAAGAACTCCACGTCGGTACCGCACACGCCCACCCGCTCGACGTCGACGACGACCTCGCCGGGGGCGGCCACCGGTGCCGGCACCTCCTGAACGGCGTACTCCCCGGGGGCGGTCAGGACGAATGCGCGCATGAGGTGCACGAGGCAGGTCTCCAGAGGAGGGGGGTCGAGCGGGCCTCACCGAGGCCTGTCGGGGTGCCGGACGTGTGCGTATGCTCCATGGCGTTCCAGACATTAGACCGGTGTGTCGATTGTTGGAAGGGGCTCAATGGCGACGCTCCGCAGCGCCCAGTGGTACGCGGGTCAGGACCGCAACGCCTACATCCACCGGGCGTGGATGCGCCGCGGTGTGCCGGGGGACGCCTTCACGGGCCGCCCGCAGATCGCCATCGCCAACACCGCCTCGGATCTGACTCCTTGCAACGCGCATCTGAACGAGGTGGCGGCCTCGGTCCGCGACGGTGTCCACGAGGCGGGCGGCATCCCGCTGGACCTGCCCGTGGTGTCGCTGGGCGAGACACAGGTGCGGCCCACGGCCATGCTGTGGCGGAACATGGCGGCCATGGCCACCGAGGAGATGCTGCGGGCCAACCCCATTGACGGAGTGGTCCTGTTGGGCGGCTGTGACAAGACCATCCCGTCGCTGCTGATGGCCGCCGCCTCGGTGGATCTGCCCGCCGTCGTCGTGCCCGGCGGCCCGATGCTGACCGGGACCTTCCGCGGCACTCCGCTGGGCTGTGGCACCGACGTGTGGCGGCTGTCGGAGGAGGTGCGGGCCGGCACGCTCTCGCAGGAGCAGTTCACCCGCTCCGAGTCCGCGATGATCCGCAGCCGCGGGCACTGCAACACGATGGGCACCGCCTCGACGATGGCGCTGGTGGCCGAGGCCCTGGGCACGGTCGTCCCCGGGGTGGCCGGCACGCCCGCTCCCGACAGCCGGCTGCTGGAGGCCGCCCACGGCACCGGTCGGCTGGCGGTGGACATGGTCGCCGTCGACCGGCGGCCGGGCGCCTTCCTGACCAAGGGCTCCTTCCACAACGCGATCGTGGCGCTGGCCGCCGTCGGCGGCTCGACCAACGCCGTCGTCCATCTCCTGGCGATCGCGGGCCGGTTGGGCATCGACCTGTCGCTCGACGACTTCGACCGCATCGGCTCCCGGGTGCCGGTCCTGGTCGACCTTCAGCCGGCCGGGCGTTTCCTGATGGAGGACTTCCACCGCGCCGGAGGCCTGCTCGCCGTCCTGCGCGAGGCCCGCGACCTCCTGGACCCCGAGGCCCTGACCGTCACCGGCGAGCCGCTGGTCGACCACCTCGACGACGCGTCGGTGTGGGACCCGGAGGTCATCCGCACCCGCGCCGAGCCACTGGTCGCCGAGGGCGGCATCGCCGTGCTGCGCGGCAACCTCGCCCCCGACGGCGCGCTCATCAAACCCGCGGCGGCCTCCCCGCACCTGCTCAGGCACCGCGGCCGGGCCGTCGTCTTCGACTCGATCGAGGACTTCCACGCCCGCGTCGACGACCCGGACCTCGACGTCGACGCCGACTCGGTCCTCGTCCTGCGCGGCTGCGGCCCCAAGGGCTACCCGGGCATGCCGGAGGTGGCGAACATGCCGCTGCCGAGGAAACTCCTCGAACAGGGCGTCCGCGACATGGTCCGCGTCTGCGACGGCCGGATGAGCGGCACCGCCTACGGCACCGTCGTCCTGCACGTGGCGCCGGAGGCCGCGGCCGGCGGCCCGCTCGCCCTCGTACGGACAGGAGACGTCATCGCCCTCGACGTCGCGGCCCGCCGCATCGACCTCGACGTCTCCGCCGGCGAACTCGCCCGCAGAACCCCCGACAAGGCGACCGTCGCCGGCTTCGCCAACCCCGGGCGCGGCTGGGAACGCCTCTACGTCGAGCACGTCCTCCAGGCCGACACCGGAGCCGACCTGGACTTCCTGATCGGCTCCAGCGGCTCGGCGGTCAGCCGCGAATCCCACTGAACTCCGGACCCGGCCGCCCGCTCAGGCCTCGGTCGCGGGGCGGCCGGGACGCGCCCAGTTGGTGTGGAACGCGCCGTCGAGGTCGGTGCGCCGGTAGGTGTGCGCGCCGAAGGAGTCGCGCTGGCCATGGAGAAGGGCGGCCGGCAGACGGCCGGCGCGCAGGGTGTCGTAGTGGGCGAGGGCGGCGGAGAAGGCCGGGACCGGGATGCCACGGCGGGCGGCGGAGGCCACGACCTCCCGCCACGGCACCTGCGCGTCGCCGATCTCCCGCGCGAAGCCCTCCTCGCTCAGCAGGCTGACCAGGTCCCGGTCGGCGGTGTACGCGGCGCGGATACGGTCGAGGAAGGCGGCGCGGATGATGCAGCCGCCGCGCCAGATCCCGGCGACCGCCGCGAGGTCGATCTTCCAGCCGTACTCGGCGGCCGCGTCCTGGATCATCTTCCAGCCCTGGTCGTAGGCGACGACCTTCGAGGCGTACAGGGCGTGTTCGACCTGTGAGGTGAAGCGGGCGGCCTCCGTGCGGCTGAGCGGGGGAGTGGTGCCGCCGGGCAACCCGGCGTAGGCGGCGCGCAGTTCACGCTGTCCGGAGGCGGCACGGGCGAAGGTGGCCTGGGCGATCGCGGTGACCGGGGAGGCCAGGTCCAGGGCCGTCTGCACGGTCCAGCGGCCGGTGCCCTTCTGTCCGGCGGCGTCCGCCACGACGTCGACGAAGGGCAGCCCGGTCCTGGCGTCGGTGTGGGCGAGGACCTCGGCGGCGATCTCGATCAGGTACGAGCCGAGCCGGCCCTCGTTCCACGTCCCGAAGATGTCGGCGATCTCGGCCGGGGTGTAGCCGGCGACCTGGCGCAGCAGGTCGTAGGCCTCGGCGATGAGCTGCATGTCGGCGTACTCGATGCCGTTGTGCACCCTCTTGACGAAGTGCCGGGCACCGTCGGTGCCCGGGTGTAGCCGGCGACCTGGCGCAGCAGGTCGTAGGCCTCGGCGATGAGCTGCATGTCGGCGTACTCGATGCCGTTGTGCACCCTCTTGACGAAGTGCCCGGCACCGTCGGTGCCGACATGGGCGGCGCACGGCTCGCCGTCGACCTTCGCGCTGACGGTCTCGACCATCGGGCCGAGCACGGCGTACGACTCCGCCGATCCGCCGACCATGATCGACGGGCCGTCGAGGGCGCCCTCCTCACCGCCGGAGATGCCCGTGCCGACGAAGTGGATGCCACGTTCACGCAGGGCGGCCTCGCGGCGGCGGGTGTCGGCGAAGTGGGCGTTGCCCCCGTCGATGATCACGTCGCCGGGCTCCAGCAGCGGGGCGAACTCGTCGATGACGGCGTCGGTGGCCGCGCCCGCCTGCGTCCTGCGCGTGTACCGGATCGGGTCCGGGTACTTCGCGTCGGCGGGAGTGGCGGGCGGGGGCGGGTGCTGAGGGGCTGCGGCGGGGCTCACCGCGCTCCAGTGGTGGCCGGCCGGCCGAGGGCGTCAGCTGGTCTTGTGTCCCCACTCGGGTCCCACCAGGTCCCACTCCCGGCCCCAGCGGTCGAAGCGCCGTCGGTCGAGGCGCCACCGGGCGAGGGCGCCGGCGCCGAAGACCGTGCCGGCGAGGGCGAGTGCGGCGGCCGTGCCCAGGACGCCGGCCTCGACGGACGCCTCCGTGGGGCTGGGCGGCTCGGTGGCGAGGTCGCCCTGGCCGTTCAGCCAGACCTCGACCTCGGTGCCGGCCTTCTGACCGGCGGGCACGAGCGTCTTGCCCGTCTGCGTGGCGCCGTCGGGGGTCGTCCAGTGGACCTGCGCCAGGGCACGCCGGTTCGTCGTGCCGGCCGTCGTGACGGCGGCCGGGGCGCCGGTGACGACCTCGGCCTTCACGGCGTAGCGTTCTTCGCGCTGCTGGTCGAACACCTCGTCGGCGGCGTGGGCCGTGACCAGGCCGGCGAGGGTGCCGCCCACCAGGATGACCGCCCAGACGGCCAGGACGATCCATGCCTCGACGATGTCGTCGTGCCGTCGCAGCGGGTTGCTCCGCCACCGCCACATCAGCTTCTTCGTGCCTGTGCCGCCGCTCATCGGTCCGCACCTCCTCTTCGTCGTCGCTGTCCTGACGGTGACAGTCGCGGGCCGGCCGCGGCATGGGCCGGTCAGACGGAATGGGGGGACCGACCGGGACCGACTCGGCGCCGGAGCCGGGACGTTCAGCCCCCTTCGTGCGGGTCCGCACGGGACGTGTACGGACTGCCAGACCTCCGCGAGGGACCAACGGCCCCTCTCCGCGGCCGCCGCCCGGCGCTCAGGCTCGAAGGCACACAGCACCACTCAGGCGCGAGAGGAGGGCGTCATGCGCAGCACATCCTTCGACGCCGCGGTCCTGGAGAAGTGCCTCTCGGCCGCGGTCGCCGCGCCCTCGGTCTACAACGCCCAGCCCTGGCGGTTCCGGCTCGACCCCGAGACGGTCACCTTCCACGTCCGGGCGGCCTCGCACGGCAGCCTGCGCTACACCGACCCGGAAGGGCGCGCCCTGCACCTGTCGGTGGGGGCCTGCGTGCTCAACCTGCGCATCGCGATGGCCCACTTCGGCTGGGAGCCGGTCACCCGGCTGCTGCCCAGCCCGGAGGACCCGGACCTGCTGGCCTCCGTCCGCCCGACCGAGCCTCTCACCGGTCCGCGTGGTGCCGATGCCGGGCTGTACGAGGCGATCTGGCGCCGGCACAGCAGCCGGTTCCCGTTCTCCGACCGGCCGATTCCCCCGTATCTGCGCCTGGAACTCGCCGCCGCGGCCGGCGCGGAGGGTGCCCGGCTAGGCTTCCCCGACGCCGCGGAGACCGCACGGCTGCTCTCTCTCACCGCACAGGCCGAGCAGCGCAACCGCCTCGACGCCGACCGTATGGCGGAGAGCCGCCGCTGGGTGCGCGGGGATCCGTACACGTCGTCCGACACCGGCCTGCCCTGGGTGGCGCTCGGCCCGCAGGACGCCCGGGAACGGCTCCCCATGCGCGACTTCACCGCGGAGCGCCACCCCGAGCGGCTCGCCGCCCGCACCTTCGAGACGACGCCCGCCATCGCCCGGCTCACCACCGCACACGACCGCCGCGCGGACTGGCTGCGCGCCGGGCAGGCACTCGAACGCGTCCTGCTGGTCGCGACCGCCCGCGGACTGCGCGCCTCCCTGCTGCACCAGGCGATGGAATGGCCGGACCTGCGCGACTCCCTGAGCGCCCCGACCGAGCACGCCCACATGCTCGTACGCCTCGGCTACGGCCCCCAGGGCCCCGCCACTCCGCGCCGTGCGGCACACACACTGCTCGACACGGGACCGACGGACACCTGACCCGATCAGCCCGTCGTGACGGCGACCGCACCCGGTCGCGGCGCGGCCGGGAGGGCCTCGGAGAGCCGGGCGTACACCTCGAACACGCCCGCCGGACCGGCGGCGCGCAGCACCCGCAGGAAGCGCGCGCTGTCCGTGATCAGCCGCAGTCGGCCCTGCCGGGCCAGGACACGGTTCCGCGCCCGGCACAGCACACCAAGACCACTGCAGTCGATGAAGGGCACGGCCCGCAGATCGAGCACCAGAGCGGCGCACGGTCCGGCGGTCAGGGCGTCCAGGCGGGCCGCGAGGTGCGGCGCCGTGAAGAGGTCGAGCTCGCCGCGCAGCTCCACGACCGTCGTCCCGGCGACGACGCGTACCGAGCGGAACGGCGCGGGCCTGGAGTGGTTTTCGGACATGGTGCGAGAAAAGCGGGTGCAGTGGGGCGTACGGAAGGGCCGCTCGGCCCAGTCCGGCCGGTCCGGCGGGGCCGACCGGACCCAAGTGGCGCTCGGGCCCCGACCGGCGCCCCGAGGGGGACCGACCGGCCCAAGCGGACCGGACCGACACCGGACAAGCTGGACCTGATGCGCAATCCCGGCATCGCACCGCTGCCCCGAGGGCTTCGTTGACGAGAGGAAGTGACGGGCCATGACCGACCGCACCCCGTCGAAGTCGGCGGAGCCGGCCCCCGTGGGCGACCTCGGGCGCCGCCTCACCGAACGCCGCACCCGGCTCGGCCTCACCCTGCGGGAGGCCGCGGGCCGCGCGGGCATGGCGCCCAGCTACCTCCAGTACCTGGAGGAGCACCCCGGCGCCGCACCCGGCACCGGAGTGCTCCACATCCTGGCGGAGGTGCTGCACACCACCGTCACGGACCTCACCGGAGGCGACGCCGAACTGCCGCCCGGGCGCGGGCAGGCCGCCCGCCACCCCCAGTTCACCGAGCTGACGACACAGGAGTGCCGGGCACTGCTCTCCACCCACGGAGTGGGACGGCTCGCCGTGCCCACCGCCTCGGGGCCGGTCATCGTCCCCGTCAACTACAGCGTCGTCGACGGTGCGATCGTCTTCCGGACCGGCCCCGGCACCACGCCCGCGCAGGCGGCCGGCTGTCAGGTCGCCTTCGAGACCGACCGCATCGACGACGCCTTCAGCCAGGGCTGGAGCGTGCTCGTGCGGGGACACGCACGGGCCGTGACCGACCCCGACGAGGCGCGCCGCCTCGACGCGCGGGCGTACAGCACGCCCTGGGCGGGCGGACGGCGCGAGCAGTGGGTGCGCATCGATCCGGTGGCCGTCACCGGACGCCGTATCGCGGTGTGACGGGGCTGTTGTCCGGCACACCCGGGACCGATGGCCCTTCGCCCGCGGCCCCCGACCGGCAACCCTTGGACACAGAGCGCAAACCGCTTCATCAGGCGAAAGACGGACTGACCCATGTACCGCAACGACGGATTCCGCGAACTAGAACGGCAGGAGTGCCTGCGCCTGCTGGCGAAGGTGCCCGTCGGCCGTATCGTCCACACGCGCCAGGCGCTGCCCGCAGTACTGCCGGTCAACTTCTGCCTCGACGCCGACGGCGCGGTCCTGCTGCGCACCGCGGCCGCCTCGGAGCTGGTCCGCGCCATCGACGGCGCCGTGGTGGCCTTCGAGGCCGACGACGTCGACGCGGACGCCCACTCCGGCTGGAGCGTGGTCGTCACCGGCCCGGCCACGGTCGTCACCGACCCCGCCGAGCAGGAACGCCTGGCCCGCACCGGCCCGCGCTCCTGGGTGCCCTCGCCCCAGGAGGTCTTCGTCCGCATCGAGCCCGAGCTGGTGACCGGACGGGAGCTGGTCGGCGGACGCAGCATGTACGGCCTGGACCTCTCCCCCTGACGCATGAGGGGCCCTGTGGCCCTGGGGCGAGGGCCGTACGGCGGGGCCGGCGGGTTCGCGTGGCCCCTGCCACCGGCGCCGGCGCGGTACGAACATCGGGAGCACGGAGCAGAAGGGAGAGGGACATGACTCTCCAGCATGTGGTTGTCGGAGTGGATGGTTCCCTGAACGCCGTACGGGCGCTGGACTGGGCCGCGGACGAGGCCGCGCGGCGCGCGGCGGAACTGCGCGTCGTGTACGCCGTGCCCGACCACGACGAGGCCGGACCCGTCCTCGCGTCGGCCGCCGCACGCATACGGGAACGGCACCCCGGGCTGCCGGTGGTGACCAGGGCCGCCGAGGGCGGTGTCGTACGGGAACTCGTGCGGGAGAGCGAGGGCGCGGAGCTGACCGTCGTCGGCACCCGTGGCCTCGGCGGAGTCACCGGACTGCTGGCCGGCTCGGTGAGCCTGCGGCTGGCCGCGCATGTGCACGGCCCGCTCCTCGTCGTACGCGGGGACCACCCGTGCGACGACGGGCGCGAGGTGCTGCTGGGCCTGGAGGGCGACGCCGACGCCCACGCGGCCGCGTACGCCTTCCAGGAGGCGGAGCGGCGCGGTGTCCGACTGCGCGTCCTGCACTCCCGCACCCACCGCTACATCACCCCCGAACTGCCCTCGCTGATCCCCGCGACCAGCCCCGGACAGCGCGCACAAGTCCGCGAGGACCGGGCCGAGGAGGCCGTGCCGCGGTTCAGCCTGGCCCGGCTGCAGGACGAGCACCCCGAGGTCGCGGTCGAGACCCGCACGGTGCGCACCGGCCCGGCGCACGCCCTGCTGACGGCCACCCACGAGTCCGCCGTCGTCGTCATCGGCGCGCACCGCCGCACGAGCCGACTCGGACCGCAGCTCGGCCCTGTCGCGCACACGCTGCTGCACCGCTCCCACTGCCCCGTGGTACTGGTACCGGCGACCGGCTGACACGGGTCCCGCGACCCCGGCTTGCTCGTCGGCGCCGGGGTCGCCGGACACCTCTTCGGCTCCGTGCCGATGGCCGTCGTGGCCCGCGCGGAAGGCCCCGTCGTCGTACGCGCCGGTACCGGTGCCGGGGGACGAACACCGGCCGGACGTCCACGGCATCGCCTCCGCGGCCATCCCGGCGCCCGTCGGCATGCTGCGGACGTGGCGGGAGAAGTACCCCGAGGTCGAGGAGGCCGTGGCCCCGGTGGGCTCAGGCCTCGGCGAGCCGGACGCCGGTGACCAGGTCCGGGCGGATACGGACCGCGTAGTCCATCGCCCGCTCCACCCACGGGTGCAGCAGCTCCTGGTAGCGGGCCAGGTCGCGGGCGTCGGTCACGAGGTGGGCGTAGCCGGTGACGACGACGCTCCAGCCGAGGTGGGTGTCCGGGTCGATGACATCCGCCTCGTACGCCACGACCACACCCGGCGCGCCGGCCTGCCTCGTCCGGGACGTCAGGGCTGCGCCCTCGTGGGTGCGGATGACGATGTCGCCGTCATCGAGGACGTGGTTGACCGGGCGGATCGTCGGCAGCGCGTGCTGGGTGAACACGATCCGCCCGAACGACACGCTGCCCAGCAGCCGCAGGGACTCGGCGCTGTCGAGCTCGATGCTCCGGCGCCGTCTTCCCGAGGCGACGGGCTGGGCGTTGTCGAGGGTCATGGCGGGCTTCCGTAGGTGTTCGTCTCTCACTGCTTCATGTCTCCGACCGGCTCACCGGGTCCGTCACGGCTCGTGGCCGGGTGATGGCCGGTGAGCGGGCGGGGCGTGATCGTCTGTGGTCTCGTCGCGGCTTGGTTGGATCAGATCATTCGAACCGCGACGGCCATGACGACGCTAGGGCCGTTCGGCCCTCGCGAATGTCCGGCCGACCTGTGTGAGGGAGCGGGGACGGGGCCGTGCGGGGTGGGGGAACAACGGTTCGCTGCCGGGCCCGTGAAGCTCGGTGTCGTGCGGGGCTCCGCTGTTTCCTCGCCGAGTGTCCCCACAGCCCCCTCGGTTCGGTGGCGTTCGCCCCCGGTCCGTCTCACACCGTGGGGGACGCCTCGGCGGCTGCCTCGGTCTCCGTCGGGCCCCCGCGCCACGGCGGTGGCGTCGACGCCCTGCGGGCCAGGTCCGCGCGGTGGGTCGCGCGGTCGGTCTGGCCGCGGAGGCGGTGCTGGAGGCGGTCCGCCAGTTCGTGGGCCGTGGCCTCCTGGGCGTGGACGACCACGAGGGTGTCGCCGACCCGGATCTCGGCCGCCGCGGACCACGGCTGCTCGACGTGCTGTGCCGTCGCCCGGGTGACCCGCACCTCGCCGCTGACGCCCGCGAGCCCGGGCCGATCGAGGGCCGCCTCGACCTTCGCCCGGACGTAGGCCAGCGCCTCCTCGTCCACGTGGCCCGCCGCCCGCACGCGGATACCGATGTCCCTGGCAGTCATGTGCCCCACTCCTCGTGAGTGATCCTTTGTCAGCGGTTCCAGCCTGCTGCGCGGGGCGGCACCCCTCCCAGGGCCACTCGGCCCCGCACTCCGGGCCGGGAGTCCTGCCCGGAGTGCGCCCGGAACCGGCACAGTGGGATTGAGGGCCGACCGGCCCTGGCCGAACGGCCCGGAATCGAGAAGGATCTCCGTAGGTATGGACACCGCGGCACGCACGACAAGGAGTATCTGATGGCGGACGGCGTACAGCCCGGCACCGACGGCCCGATCCGGGTCTTCCTGCTGGACGACCACGAGGTGGTACGGCGGGGGGTGCACGACCTGCTGAACGACGAGCCGGACATCACCGTGATCGGTGAGGCCGCCACCGTGGAGCAGGCCCTGGTGCGGGTGCCCGCGCTGCGCCCCCAGGTCGCGGTGCTCGACGTGCGCCTGCCCGACGGTGACGGCGTCACCGTGTGCCGGGAGCTGCGCTCACGGATGCCGGAGCTGGCCTGTCTGATGCTGACCTCGTTCGACGACGAGGAGGCCCTGCTGGACTCGATCATGGCGGGCGCCTCGGGGTATGTGCTCAAGCAGATCCAGGGGTCCGACCTGGTGTCGGCGGTCCGGACCGTCGCCTCCGGGCAGTCCCTGCTCGACCCCAGCGCCACCACCCGGCTCATGGCCCGGCTGCGGCACGACCAGCAGAAGGAGGAGGAGCCGGACGCCCTGCCGGGGCTGACCGACCGGGAGCGGGAGATCCTCGCCCTGATCGGGGAGGGGCTCACCAACCGGCAGATCGGCCAGCGACTCTTCCTCGCCGAGAAGACCGTGAAGAACCACATCTCCCGCCTGCTCGCCAAGCTCGGCGTGGAGCGCCGCATCCAGGCCGCGGTCATCGCCACCCAGGCCCAGGACCGGCTGAAGCAGCAGGGCAACTGAGGCCCCCGTAGCGGACGGTGGGGCCGGACGTCCCGGACCTCACCCCCGTACGGCCCCTCCCGCACCGGATCCGCACGCCGGAGGCTGGCAGTGCACCGGACACCACCGGTCAGCACCGGACACCCGATCGGGAGGACGACGGACATGAGCGTGCGCGTGGGCATCAACGGCTTCGGCCGCATCGGCCGCAACTACCTGCGCTGCGTGCTGGAGCGCGCGGAGACCGCCGCCGGCACCCCGGTGGAGGTCGTGGCGGTCAACGACATCACCTCGCCGGCGGCGCTGGCCCACCTGCTGGCGTACGACTCGACGTACGGCCGCCTCGGCCGCGCCGTCGAGCACGACGACGAGTCGATCACCGTGGACGGCCACCGCGTGGCCGTGACCGCGGAACGCGACCCGGCCGCCCTGGCCTGGGCCGACCTCGGCGTGGACGTCGTCATCGAGTCGACCGGCCGCTTCCGCACCCGGGAACAGGCCGGACAGCACCTGAAGGCCGGCGCCCGCAAGGTGCTGCTGTCCGTGCCGGGCAAGGGCGTTGACGCCACCGTCGTCATGGGCGTCAACGAGGGCACGTACGACCCGGAGAAGGACCACGTCGTGTCCAACGCCTCCTGCACCACCAACTGCGTCGCCCCCATGGTGAAGGTCCTCGACGAGCACTTCGGCATCGTCAAGGGCCTGATGACCACCATCCACGGCTACACCAACGACCAGGTCGTCCTCGACGGCCCGCACAAGGACCTGCGCCGCGGCCGCAGCGCCGCCGTCAACATCATCCCGACCAGCACCGGCGCCGCCCGCGCCGTGGGCCTGGTGCTGCCGGAACTGGCCGGCACCCTGGACGGCATCGCCGTACGCGTCCCCGTCGAGGACGGGTCGCTGACCGACCTGAGCATCGTCCTCGACCGGCCGGTCACCGCCGACGAGGTCAACGCCGCGTTCCGGGAGGCTGCCGACGGGCCGCTGAAGGGCGTGCTGCGGGTGTCCGACGCGCCGATCGTGTCCCGTGACGTCGTCGGCGACCCGGCGTCCTGCGTGCTGGACGCGCCGCTCACCCAGGCGCACGGTGACCTGGTCAAGGTCTTCGGCTGGTACGACAACGAGTGGGGTTACACCAACCGGCTGCTGGACCTCACCGAGTACGTCGCGGCCCGGCTGCCGCGCGGCTGACCGGGCGGCCGGGTCCCCCGGCCCGGCGACCTGGCGTGATCCCGTATCGTCCCTGGCCTCCGACCGATACCGTGACTCTTGACCGAAGCGGTGGCTGTCGGCGTGTCGAGGTGGACGTGGAGGAGCAACCGGTGGAAAGCCAGGAGCAGGCCGGTCAGGCCCGCGTTCGGCTGCCGCAGCTGAAGCTGGACGAGCTGCTGGAGCAGCTGCAGGCCCGCCTGGACGCGGCCCGCGGCACGCGCGACCGGGTGCACAGCCTGCTGGAGGCGGTGCTCTCGGTCGGCCGGGAGCTGGACCTGGAACAGGCGCTGCACAGCATCGTCGAGGCCGCGGCCGTGCTGGTCGACGCCCAGTACGCCGCGCTGGGCGTGATCGGATCCGACGGCAAGCGGCTGTCCGCCTTCCACACGGTCGGCGTCACCGAGGAGGAGATCGCCCGGATCGGCCCCTACCCGGAGGGCCACGGCATCCTCGGCGAGCTGATCACCACCCCCGAGCCCCTGCGGCTGGCGAAGATCTCCGAACACCCCGCATCGTACGGCTTCCCGCCCCACCACCCGCCGATGAACACCTTCCTCGGTGTTCCGATCCGGGTGCGCGACCAGGTCTTCGGCAATCTGTACCTGACCGAGAAGCGGGGCGGCGCGCAGTTCGACGAGGAGGACGAGTCGGTCCTTTCGACCCTGGCCGTCGCGGCCGGCGTCGCCATCGACAACGCCCGCCTGTACGAGGAGTCCCGGCTGCGCGAGCGCTGGTTGCAGGCCAACGCCGAGATCACCCACAGCCTGATGTCGGGCAGCGAGCGCGGCAAGGCCCTCGGTCTGATCGCCGAGCGCGCCCGGGAGATCACCGGCGCCGCCCTCGCCGTGGTCGCCATGCCCGTGGAGGACACCGACTCGCTGCGCATCGAACTGGCCATCGGGGAGCGCGCGGAGGAGAACCGCGGGCTCGTCCTGCCCGTGGCGGACAGCCTCATCGGCCAGGCCTTCGCCACCGCCGCCCCCGTCAGCAGCCCGGACGTCGCCCGCGACGCGCGCGTGACCAACCCCGACCTGCGCTTCGCCGGCCTCGGCGCGGCCGTGGCCGTGCCCATCGGCACCGGTGACGTCGTCCGCGGTGTGGTGCTGCTGGTGCGCGAGGCGGGCCAGACGGTGTTCACGGAGAAGGAGACCGAGCCCCTTCAGGGCCTCGCCGCGCAGGCCACGATCGCGATGGAGCTGGCCGAACGGCGCCAGGACGCCGAGGAGATCGCGGTGCTCAAGGACCGCGACCGGATCGCCCGGGACCTGCACGACCTGGCCATCCAGCGGCTGTTCGCGACCGGGATGACGCTGCAGAGCGCGGGCCGCTTCATCGAGCACCAGGAGGCCTCCGAGCGCGTGGCGCGCGCGGTGGACGACCTGGACGAGACCATCAAGATCATTCGTTCGACGATCTTCGGCCTGCGTGCGCGTGACGGCGCCACCGGCGCCGGACTGCGCGCCCGGGTGGTGCGGGCGGTCGGCGAGGCCGCCCCCGTGCTGGGCTTCGCACCCAGCGTGCGCATGGAGGGCCTGGTCGACACCGATGTGCCCCGGGAGGTCGCCGACCATGTGGTGGCCGTGCTCTCCGAGAGCCTGACCAACGTCGCCCGGCACGCCCGCGCGGACCGCGCCGAGGTGGCGCTGGAGGCCGACGGACGTGAGGTGCGGCTGACGGTGGCCGACAACGGCGTGGGCATTCCGGCCGACGGCCGCCGCAGCGGCCTGCACAACATGGCCGAGCGGGCCGTGCAGCTGGGCGGTGAGCTCGAGCTGACCGCTCCGGAGGGCGGCGGCACCAAGCTGGTGTGGCGGGTGCCGGTGACGCACGCGGAGGGATAGGAGACAGTCAAGGACGCCTGCGCGCTTGGGCCGTTCGGGACCCTTCTCCGGGCCCATCGGATCTGTCGCGCCCATGGTGCACGCTGTCAGGGTGGAGCCGAGCCCACGAGGTGCATCGGCGGATGGGGAACTCCTCGTGCGGCCTCTCGGGAGGGGCAGGGCGGGTCACCCTGCCCGTGCCGGGCCCGCGTCAGGCCGACCGCGGTCGTGCCGGGGACGCGCGTACCGCTTCTCGGCGGGCCCGGCACCATCCGGACGACCCCCGCGGCGAGAGCCCGACGACCCCCGCGGCGAGAGCCCGACGACCCCCGCGGCGAGAGCCCGACGACCCCCGCGGCGAGAGCCCGACGGGCCCCGCCGCGGGGGCCGTTCGGCCTCTGCAGGCCACTGGCCGGGGCGGGAAGGCTGGAGCGGACACGAGGACGGCACGGGAGGTCCCATGGACGCGTCCACCGCCACCGAGGCGTCCGCGCTGCGCGCCGCGCACGAACGGTTCGTCACGGCACCTCCGGGCGCACCCGCGTCACCGGCGGTACGGCCGCTGGTGGCCGACTCGTGGCAGCGCTGCGCCGCCCGCGGCACCCGCCCCGACAGCGCCGGCCCGCCCGGACCCGCCCGGCCCTCCGACGAACTGACCGCCTACCGGCGCACCCATCCACTGGCCCCCGTACTGCCCCTGTTCCGGGAGCTGCTGGGCGCCGGCGCCGCGGACGACGGGCACGTCTTCGCCGTCGGGGACACCGACGGCACCCTGCTGTGGGTCGAGGGGGACACCCGGACCCTGGGGCGGGCCGAGCGGATGCACTTCGTCGAGGGAGCCGTCTGGTCCGAGGCACAGGCCGGGACGAACGCGCCGGGCACCGTGCTGGAGGTGGGGCGGGCCGTCCAGATCATGGCAGGCGAGCACTACAGCTCCGCTGTGCACGGCTGGTCCTGCGCCGCCGCGCCGGTGCGCGACCCGGTCAGCGGCCGGGTGCTCGGCGTCGTCGACCTCACCGGCGGCGGCACCATCGCGACCCCGCCCGCCCTGGCCGCCGTACGGGCCGCGGCGCTGGCGGCGCAGGCGGAACTCGCGCGCACATCGCTGCTCGTTCCCGACGGACGGGGTCCGGTCACGCACCGATGCGTTCGGATCACGGCACTCGGCCGGGACGGCGCCCTGCTGGAGAGCGACGGACGCGTCCACCGCCTCAGCCCACGGCACAGCGAGATCGTCGTCGCGCTCGCCCTGGCGGGCCACGGCGTGACCGGCGACCGGCTCGCCGTCGGCCTGTCGGAGCACGAGGTGCCGCCCTCGACACTGCGGGCCGAACTGACCAGGCTGCGCGCCGTACTCGGCCCCGCGCTGCTCGGCTCGCGGCCGTACGCGCTGCTGTGCCCGGTGCGCACCGACTTCGGATACGTCGCCTCCCTGCTCGCCGAGGGCCGGGTGGCCGAGGCGCTGGCACGCTATCCCGGCCCCCTGCTGCCGCGCTCCGAGGCGCCGGCCGTGGTCGGGCAACGGCGGGCGCTGGAGCAGCAGTTGCGCGGGGCCGTCCTCGGCAGCGGCGATCCCGGGCTGCTGCGCCGCTGGGTGGCCGCGGAGTGGGGCATGGACGACCTCTCCGCGTGGCGCACGCTCGCCCACCGGCTGCCGGGCGGATCACCGCAGCGCGCGGCCGCCGCGGCCCGGGCACACGCGCTGGACGCCTCTCTCGCCGTACCGCCGCAGGCCGGGCGGCATGCAGCGGTGTTGCAGCGTTCCGGTCCCTAGCGTTCGGACCAACACCCCGAACGCTGTGAGGGAAAGGGGACGGTCATGCAGTACGCACCTCCGGGCAGGCCCGGCAGCCCCGTCGACGTCGCGCCCCGGTACGAGAACTTCATCGGCGGCAAGTGGCAGGCGCCGACCACCGGTCGGTACACGCCCAACCTGTGCCCCGCCACCGCCAAGCCGATCTGCGAGGTCCCGAGGTCCGGGGCCGAGGACATCGAACTCGCCCTGGACGCCGCGCACGCCGCCAAGGACAAGTGGGGCGAGGCGTCCACCACCGAGCGGGCCGCGGTCCTCAACAAGGTCGCCGACGCCATCGAAGCCCACCGCGAGGAACTCGCCGTCGCCGAGAGCTGGGAGAACGGCAAGCCGGTCCGCGAGACCCTGGCCGCCGACATCCCCCTGGCCGCCGACCACTTCCGCTACTTCGCGGCCGCGATCCGCGCCCAGGAGAGCGAGATCACCGAGATCGACAAGGAGACGATCGCCTACCACTTCCACGAGCCGCTGGGCGTCGTCGGCCAGATCATCCCGTTCAACTTCCCGCTGCTGATGGCCGCGTGGAAGCTGGCCCCGGCCCTCGCCGCGGGCAACGCCACCGTCATCAAGCCGGCCTCCCCGACCCCGTGGTCGATCCTGAAGCTGATGGAGGTCGTCGGCGACCTCGTGCCGCCGGGCGTCCTCAACGTCGTCAACGGCCCCGGCGCCGAGATCGGCAAGGCCCTCGCCACCAACCAGCGCATCGCCAAGGTCGCCTTCACCGGCGAGACCACCACCGGCCGCCTGATCATGGAGTACGCGGCGAAGAACATCATCCCGGTCACCCTGGAGCTGGGCGGCAAGTCGCCGAACATCTTCTTCAACGACGTGACCGCCCAGGACGACGACTTCCTGAACAAGGCCGTCGAGGGACTCGTCCTGTACGCGTTCAACAAGGGCGAGGTCTGCACCGCTCCCTCCCGCGCCCTCATCCAGGAGGACATCTACGAGGAGTTCATGGGCCGCTGCCTGGAGCGGATCCGCGCCATCAAGCAGGGCGACCCGCTCGACACCGCGACCATGATCGGCCCTCAGGTCTCCAGGCAGCAGGTCGAGAAGATCGCCTCGTACGTCGAGATCGGCATCAAGGAGGGCGCCGAACTGCTGGTCGGCGGCCACCGTCCCACCCTGAGCGGCGAGTTCACGGACGGCTACTTCTTCGAGCCGACCGTCCTCAGGGGCCACAACAAGATGCGCGTCTTCCAGGAGGAGATCTTCGGCCCCGTCCTCGCGGTCACCACCTTCAAGGACGAGGCCGAGGCCCTGGAGATCGCCAACGACACGCTGTACGGCCTCGGCGCCGGCGTGTGGAGCCGCGACACCGGCCGCACCTACCGGATGGGCCGTGCCATCAAGGCCGGCCGCGTCTGGACGAACTGCTACCACCAGTACCCCGCGGGTGCCGCGTTCGGTGGCTACAAGGTCTCCGGCATCGGCCGCGAGACGCACAAGATGATGCTCGAGCACTACAGCCAGACCAAGAACCTCCTGGTCAGCTACGGCACCAAGCCGCTCGGGCTGTTCTGAGAAGGGGACCACGATGAAGGCAGCGGTAGTCACCGACTTCGGCAAGCCCCTGGAGATCCAGGAGCTCCCCGTACCCGAGCCCGGCCCCGGACAGATCCTCGTCCGGATGGAGGCCTCCGGGCTCTGCCACACCGACATCCACGCCGCGCACGGCGACTGGCCCGTCAAGCCGCGGCCGCCGTTCATCCCCGGCCACGAGGGCGTCGGTCCCGTCGAGGCCGTCGGAGCGGGCGTGTCCGAATCAATGGTCGGCAAGCGGGTCGCCGTCCCGTGGCTCGGATCGGCCTGCGGCACCTGCCGCTACTGCGTCTCCGGCTGGGAGACCCTGTGCGAGAGCCAGGTCAACTCCGGCTACTCCGTGGACGGTTGCTACGCCGAGTACACCGTCGCGAACGCGGGCGCGGTCGTCGAGGTGCCCGCCGGCGTGACCCCGTTCGACGCGGCACCGCTGACCTGCGCGGGCGTCACCACCTACAAGGCGATCAAGGTCGCCCATGTGCAGCCGGCCGAACGCGTCGCCGTCTTCGGTGTCGGTGGCCTCGGACACCTCGCGCTGCAGTACGCACGCCTCGTCGGCGGCTTCGTGACGGCCGTCGACCTCGAACCGGACAAGCTGGGCCTGGCCCACCGGCTCGGCGCCGACGAGATCGTCAACGCCCGCACGCACGATCCGGTCGAGGAGATCAAGAAGGCCGGCGGCGCGGACGTGGCCGTCGTGCTGGCCGCCGCGCCCAAGGCGTTCGAGCAGGCGTACCGGTCGCTCAACCGGGGCGGACGCCTGGTCATGGTCGCGCTGCCCGCCGACGACGCGGCGATCAACGTACCGATCTTCGAGACCGTGCTCGGCGGGATCTCCGTCATCGGTTCCATCGTCGGCACCCGCCAGGACCTGAGCGAGGTGTTCGCGCTGCACGCGGCCGGACGCACCCGGGTCATCGCCGAACCGCGGCGCCTGGACCAGGTCAACGACTCCTTCGACGAGGTCCTCGGCGGACGGGCCGAGGCACGGCTCGTCTTCGAGTTCTGAGGCCCGGCACCCCCGGGCCCAGGGAGAGGCAGCAGATCATGGCAACCGTCACCGTGGGAGCCGTACGGGAACGGGCGCCCGGCGAACGCCGTGTCGCCCTCGTCCCCGAGGCCGTAACCCTCCTGCGTCGAGCCGGAGTTGACGTCCTCGTCGAGGCGGGAGCCGGTTCCGGCGCCTGGTTCACCGACGCCGACTACACCGAGGCGGGCGCGACCGTCGTACCCCCGGACGAGCTGTACGCCCGCGCGGACGCCGTCCTGTGTGTCGGCCCGCCCGACGCGGAGACCGCGACCGCACTGCGCCCCGGGCAGACCCTGATCGGCCTGCTCGAACCGCTGCGCCACCCCGGTCTCGTCCAGGAGCTGACCGGCCGCGGCATCCGCACGGTGAGCCTCGATCTGCTGCCCCGCACCCTCAGCCGCGCCCAGTCCATGGACGCCCTGACCTCCCAGGCCAATGTCGCCGGCTACAAGGCGGCTGTGCTCGCGGCCGACTCGTACGACCGCTTCTTCCCGATGCTGACCACCGCGGCGGGCACCATGCGCCCGGCGCAGGTCCTGGTCCTCGGCGCCGGAGTGGCCGGGCTGCAGGCGATCGCCACCGCCCGCCGCCTCGGCGCCGTCGTCACGGCGTACGACGTACGCCCCGAATCCCGAGGGGAGGTGGAGTCGCTCGGCGCCCGGTTCCTCGACCTGCCGCGCCCGCCAGGCACCGGATCGGGCGCCGGACAGGGCGGCTACGCACGTGAGCTGACCGAGGAGGAGCAGCGGGCCCAGCGGGAGGCGCTCGACGCGCACATCTCCCGCACCGACATCGTCATCACCACCGCCCAGGTCCCGGGCCGCAAGCCGCCGTTGCTGGTCACGGCTGACGCCGTCGAGCGGATGGCGTCCGGCTCGGTCGTCGTCGACCTCGCCGCGAGCGACCTCGGCGGCAACGTCGAGGGCTCCGAGCCCGACAAGACCACCGTCCTGGACAACGGCGTCACCGTCATCGGCGCCGGGCGCCTGCCGTCCGCCATGGCCACCGCCGCGTCCACGGCGTACGCCCGCAACCTCGTCGCGCTGCTGCGCCACCTCGTGTGCGACGGCGAACTCGTCCTCGACCCGGCCGACGAGATCACGGCCGCGCTCATGGGAACGAGCGCGCCCAAGGGAGGAGAGCCCTCATGAACAACCTCGATCTCCTCACCGCGATCACCGTGTTCGTGCTGAGCGTCCTGGTCGGCATCGAGGTCATCAGCAAGGTCCCGGCCACCCTGCACACCCCGCTGATGTCCGGCTCCAACTCGGTGCACGGCATCGTCGTCATCGGCGCGATGCTGATCGCCGCCGAGTCGCACACCTGGCTCGGCTACGTCCTCGCCTTCGTGGCCATGGCGTTCGGCGCGATGAACGTCGTCGGCGGGTACGTCGTCACCGACCGGATGCTGGAGATGTTCAAGCCGAAGCCGGCCGCCCCCGAGAAGAAGCAGGAGGTGTGACCGCCATGGACACCGTCTCCAACGCCGTCCACTACATCTTCCTGGCCGCGGCCGCCTGTTTCGTCCTCGGCCTGCACCTGATGAACCACCCGCGCACGGCCCGCCGCGGCAACACCCTCTCCGCCGGGGCCATGGCCGTCGCGATCGGCGCCACCGTCTGGCTGGTCGCCGACCAGGACCGGATCAGCAGTACGGGCTGGCTGGTCCTGGTCAGCGGCGGCGTCCTCGGCGCGGCGCTCGGCCTGTGGGCCGCGCGTGAGGTGCAGATGACCGCGATGCCCCAACTGGTCAGTCTCTTCAACGCCGTCGGGGGCGGGGCCGCCGCCCTCATCGCGGTCAACGATCTGCTCCAGGCGGAGGACGCGGTCCTGCTGGGTGCCCGGGTCTCCCTGCCCGGCGCGCTGGACATCGTCATCGGCGCGGTCACCTTCTCCGGGTCCCTGATCGCCGCCGGCAAGCTGCAGGGCGTTGTCTCCGGGGCGCCGGTGGTGTTCCCTGGGGCACGGCTGCTGAACGTGCTGCTGCCGACCGCCTTCGTGGTCGGCACGGTGTGGCTGGTGCTGGCGCCGGACTCCCGTACCGCCCTGTACGGGCTGGTCGCCGTGGCCCTGCTCTTCGGCGTGACCATGGTGCTGCCGATCGGCGGCGCAGACATGCCGGTCGTCATCGCCCTGCTGAACGCCTTCACCGGGTCGGCGGTCGCCATGGCCGGCTTCGTGCTCGACGAGACGGCCCTCATCATCGCGGGCATGCTGGTCAGCGCCTCGGGCGGCATCCTCACCAAGCTGATGGCCGACGCGATGAACCGGTCCATCGCCAACATCGTCATCGGCGGGTTCGGCACCGGTGACACCGCGGCGCCGGTGGAGGACGGTGCGCCCGCCCAGGTGCGGTCGGTGTCCGCGGACGACGTGGCGATCCAGCTGGCCTACGCGCGCAAGGTCATCTTCGTCCCCGGGTACGGCCTCGCCGCCGCCCAGGCCCAGCACGAACTCGGCGACCTGGCCAAGCTGCTGACCGACCACGGCATCGACGTCAGCTACGCCGTCCACCCCGTCGCCGGCCGCATGCCCGGGCACATGAACGTGCTGCTGGCGGAGGCCAACGTGCCGTACACACAGCTGAAGGAGATGGACGACGTCAACCCCGCGTTCCCGCAGGCCGACGTCGCCCTCGTCATCGGCGCCAACGACGTGACCAACCCGATCGCCCGCCGCCCCGGCAACGCGATCTCGGGCATGCCGATCCTCGACGTCGACAAGGCGAAGAGCGTCGTTGTCATCAAGCGGTCGATGGGCCATGGCTACGCCGGGATCGACAACGAGCTGTACACCGACCCCAGGACCGGGATGTTCTTCACCGACGCGAAGAGGGGACTCGCCGAACTGAAGACGGCCGTCGGGGAGTTCGTCGGCTGACACATGAGTCCGGGCCCCGGCTTCAGGCGCCGGGGCCCGGACTCATGTCCGTGTTCTGGCTGTCTTCACTCCTCCGGCACCATCTCCATCGCCCCGCACGGGCACTCGGCCACACACAGCCCGCACCCCTTGCAGTAGTCCAGATCGATCGCGAACCCCTTGCCCGGCCCCAGCTTGGTGATCGCGTTGTCCGGGCAGACGCCGTAGCAGTTGTCGCACTCGAAGCAGTTCCCGCACGACATGCAGCGCCGGGCCTCGAACAGGGCGGTGGACTCGTCGAGCCCCTGTACCACCTCGTCGAACGTCGAGACCCGCCGGGCCAGTTCGAGCCGAGGCCGCACGGAGGCGGGCGCGTCCGAGTAGTACCAGGTGTTGATCCCCTCGAAGCCGGCCGGGGCGTGCTTGGCGCCGGGCTCGTACCCGGTCCCGCGCAGATACGCGTCGATGTGCCGCGCCGCCTTCTTCCCGTGCCCCACAGCCACGGTGGCCGTGCGCTCGGCGGGGACCATGTCGCCGCCGGCGAAGATGCCCTGATGCCCAGTCATCAGCCCTTCGGCGACCTCCACCATGCCGTGGTCGACGGCGAGGTCGGGCACCTCCTGCAGAAGCGACAGGTCGGAGTCCTGGCCCAACGCCAGCACCACCGTGTCGGCGTCCAGTTTCTCGAACTCGCCCGTGGGCTGCGGGAATCCGGTCTCGTCGAGCCGCATCCGCTCGATGGTGAGGCGGCCGCCGTCGGCGTGCTTGATGGTGGAGAGCCACTTCATCCGCACGCCCTCCTCCAGGGCCTCCTCGATCTCCTCGTCGTGTGCGGGCATCCGGTCCCGGGTGCGCCGGTAGACCACCACGGCGTCCGTCGCGCCGAGCCTGCGGGCGGTGCGGGCCGCGTCCATGGCCGTGTTGCCGCCGCCGTAGACCGCGACGGTACGGCCCAGCAGGGGCGGGCCCTCGCCCTCCATGCTGCCCAGCAGTGCCACCGCGTCGAGGATGCGGGCGCTGTCGCCCGCCGGGATGTACGTCCGCCGGCCGATGCCCGCGCCCACGGCCAGGAACACGGCGTCGAAGCCGCCGTCCCGCTGTGCGGCGAGCACGTCGTCGACCCGCGTGCCGGTCTCCAGCGTGACGCCGAGGGCCGGCACGCGGTCGATCTCGGCATCCAGGACCTCGCGCGGCAGCCGGTACCGCGGGATGCCGTAGCGCATCATGCCGCCGGGGCGCTCCTGAGCCTCGCGGATCGTCACCTCGTGGCCGAGCAGGCGCAGATGGTACGCCGCCGACAGCCCGGCGGGACCGCTGCCGACGACCAGGACACGCTTCCCGGACGACACCGACGGCGCCTCCACCGTCCAGCCGCGCTTGATCGCCTCGTCACCGAGGAAGCGTTCGACGGCGTTGATCCCCACGGCGTTGTCGACCTGCACGCGGTTGCAGGCCGTCTCACACGGGTGGTAGCAGATCCGGCCCATGACGGCGGGCAGCGGGTTGTCCCGCATCAGCTGCCGCCAGGCGGACTCGTAGCCGCCGCTCTCCGCGTGGAACAGCCACTGCTGGATGTTCTCGCCGGCCGGGCACGCCTGGTTGCAGGGCGGCAGCCGGTGGACGTACTCGGGGCGTTCGGTGCGCCAGGCGCCGGTCCGGTTGGCCAGGCTGGAGCCCACGTCCAGGGTGATCGCGAACGGTTTCTCCTTCACGACACGGCCTCCTCTGCCCGGTTCTGTGCCAGCAGCCCGAAGCGGGCGATGTTGCGGTCCGCGGCCCGCTGGAGGCGGGCGATGACATCCGTACGTACCTCCGGCTCGAAGAGGTGCGCGTACCGCTTCTGCGGGCGCAGATACTCCTCGACCGGCACCCGCCGCCGGATCGGCGTCACGTCGGTGACCTCGCCGTCCACGGCCTCGAACACCGGGAACAGACCGCTCTGTTCGGCGAGCCGCGCGATGCGCACCGTGTCGCAGGACGCCGTGCCCCAGCCGAGCGGGCAGGGCACCAGGACGTGCAGGTAGCGGGCGCCCCGCATCCCCATCGCCCGGTGCACCTTGGCCTCCAGGTCGCGCAGACCGGCGACGGTGGCCGTGGCGACATACGGGATCTCGTGCGCCATCGCGATCAGCGGCAGGTTCTTGCCCTGCCCGAAGGGAGCGCCGGGCTGCTCGCCGACCGCCTGGGTGGTCGCCGTGCGCGCGGCCGGGGGAGTGGCGCCGGAGCGCTGCACGCCGGTGTTCATGTACGCCTCGTTGTCGTAACAGACGTACAGGACGTCGTCGCCCCGCTCGAACATGCCGGACAGACAGCCGAACCCGATGTCGACGGAGCCGCCGTCCCCGCCCTGCCCGACCACACGGACGTCCGTGCGCCCCTTGGCGCGCAGCGCGGCGGCGACACCGGCGGCGACGGCGGGTGCGTTGCCGAACAGGGAGTGCAGCCACGGGAGTTGCCAGGACGTCTCCGGGTACGGCGTGGAGAACACCTCCAGGCAGCCCGTCGCGTTGACCGCGATCACCTTGCCGCCGGCCGCCCGCTGTGCCGCGTCCAGGACATAGCGGGCGCCGAGCGCCTCGCCGCAGCCCTGGCAGGCACGGTGGCCGGAGGTGAGCGCGTTGGCGCGGCCCGGGTCGGCCTGGTCGGACTGCGACTCCGGTCCCAGCAGCCGGTTTCCGGCGGCGTGGCTGCCGACCTGGTAGAACTTCACCTGCCGCGCGGCACTCATCGGTTGCTCCCCACATCGCGCAGGATGTTCTCCGCCGACGGCCCGGACCTCCGGGCCCGCGCCATCCGCGCCAGCTCCCGCTCCACCAGCCCGGTGTCGAGGTCCAGGAACGTCAGCTGCTCCAGACGTCCGGCGAGCGCGTCGGCGAACAGCCGGTGCAGGGACGCCTTGGTGACCGGCCGCCCGCCGAGCCCGGCGATCACGGTGTGGCCGTCGAGGTGGATCCCGGACAGCGCCGTGCGGACGTTCGCGGAGACGATGCCGCCGATGCCGACGGCGAGCGCCCGCTCCAGCACGACGACCTGCCGGGCCCGGCCGAGCACGTTCCGTACGGCGTCCAGCGGGAACGGCCGGAAGGACGTGATCCCCAGCGCGCCGATCCGCACCCCGTCCGCGCGCATCTCGTCGACGACGTCGCAGATCGTGCCCAGCACCGAGCCGAGCGCCACGACGATCGTCTCGGCGTCCTCACAGGCGTACGGCTGGACCAGCCCGCCGGAGCCGCGGCCGAAGACCTGCCGGAACTCCTCCGCGACCCTGGGGATCGCCTCCAGCGCCTGCATCTGCTTGGCGTGGGCCAGATAGCGCACCTCGGTGAAGGCCTCCGGGCCGACCATCGCGCCGATCGACACGGGCTCGTCGGGGTCCAGGACCTGGCGGGGTTCGTACGGCGGCAGGAACGCGTCGACCTGCGCCCGCTCGGGCACCTCGATCCGTTCCCAGGCGTGTGTGAGGACGAAGCCGTCCATGCACACCATCACCGGCAGCGACAGCTCCTCGGCCAGCCGGAACGCCTGCGGATGCAGGTCGGCGGCCTCCTGGTTGTCGCGCGCGTACAGCTGGATCCAGCCCGAGTCGCGCTGGGACATGCTGTCGCTGTGGTCGTTCCAGATGTTGATGGGCGCGCCGATCGCCCGGTTGGCGACCGTCATCACGATCGGCAGGCCGAGCCCGGAGGCGTTGTAGAGGGCCTCCACCATGTAGAGCAGGCCCTGGCTGGCGGTCGCGGTGTAGGTGCGGGCGCCCGCCGCCGACGCCCCGATACACAGGGACATCGCGGCGAACTCCGACTCGACGTTGACGTACTCGCACGGCTTCAGCGCACCGGACTTCACCAGCCGGCTGAGCTCCTCGACGATGTGCGTCTGCGGGGAGATCGGGTAGGCCGCGATCACTTCGGGGCGGCAGTGTGCGACGGTCTCGGCGACCGCGCGCGAGCCCTCAGTCTGCTTGAGCACCGGTCGGCTCCTCCCTGTGGGCGCGGACATGGTCGTACGCCTCCCGGGCCGCGGCCGTGTTGGCGGCGCCCAACGCGCCGGCGAAGCGCTCCTGCACGGCGGCGCCGAGCGAGTCGACCGTCACACAGCCGGTGAGGGCGGCGAGCCCGCCGAGCAGGACGATGTTCGGGACCGGGCGGCCGAAGTGGCGCAGCGCGATGGCGGTGGCCGGGACGGTGAGGACGGGGCCGGTGAGCGTGGCAAGGCCCAACTCGGCCGTACCGAGCGGGGAGTTGACGAGCACCGGGCCGCCGGGGCGCAGCCCCTCGAAGACGTTCACCTGGTGCAGCAGCGTCGCGTCCTGGATCACCAGGGCATCGGGCCGGGTGACCGGCTCGCGCACCCGGATCGGCCGGTCGTCGATCCGGCAGAACGCCATGACCGGCGCGCCCGTCCGCTCCGAGCCGAAGCTCGGGAACGCCTGCGCGTACCGGCCCTCCAGAAAAGCCGCCACCGACAGCACTTCCGCGGCCGTGACGGCACCCTGGCCGCCGCGACCGTGGATGCGTACCTGGAACACGGCACCCTCCTCCCAAGCGGGCCTGCCCCAGTCGTACCGCCGTACCGGGGCGGCGCCTCAGGGGCCGAACGACCCCGGTGGGGGGCCGAGGGGCACGGGGTCCCGGCCCGGCTGGGCCTGTCCGGCGGATCGGGTCCCGGACGCGGGTCTGGCACGCGCGTCTGTCGGCATTGGGAGGCTCCTTGACCTCACGGCCCGAGCCGACCGTTCCCCCTACGCCGCGCCGATTCCCAGCGACCCCATCCGTCGGCCAGGCCGTGCTGCCAACCGGGCCGGGACGGACGTCACTCGTGCGGCACGATCGCGACCGGGCAGCGGACGTGGTGCATCACCGCGTGCGCGACCGGCCCGGTGTGCATGCCGACCCTGGCCGGGCGGACCTTGCGGCCGACGGCCAGCAGGCCGGCGTCCCGGGTGGCGTCGAGCAGCAGCTGCGCCGGACGTCCCTCCTCGACCACCGTGGTGACCTCCACCGCGGGGTACTTCTCCCGCCAGGGCGCGAGTACGGCCTCCAGCGTCCGCTGGGCGGCCTGCCGCACCTCCCTGCGCGCCTTCGCCTCCAGCGCGGCCGGTACGTACGGCAGCCGCCACGCGTGCACCACCCGCAGCGGGGCGGCCCGCAGCGTCGCGCTCTCGAAGGCGAACGCGAGCAGCTCCTCGGCCGGATGCGCCGGATCGACGCCCACCACGACAGCGCGGTACGGGGTGCGCGCCGACGGCCGGCCCTCCGCGTCCGGCGTGTGCTCGTCCTCCAGGGTCTGGTCGGCCCGGACGAGCACGACGGGCCGCGTCGCATGGGCCACCGTCATCAGCGCCACCGACCCGGCCATGAACCCGCCGAAGCCGCTGAACGCCCGGCTGCCCAGCACCAGCAGCTCGGCCTCGTCGCCTGCCTCGACCAGGGCGTCGGACGCGGGCCGGGCGATCTGGTCGCCGCTCAGGTAGACCTGCGGATAGCGTTCGTTGAGCTGGTCCATCGCACCGCGCAGGATCCGCCGCGCCCAGTAGCGCGGCGCCTCCAGCTCGGGCAGCTCCGACTCGTCGGGCGTGATCCCGCCCTCCCACGCGTGCACCAGACGCAGCGGCAGGCCGCGCCTCAACGCCTCCCTCGCCGCCCAGTCGGCGGCGGCGAGACTCTCACGCGAACCGTCCAGCCCCACGGCAACGGGACGCAGCACGGCCAACACCTCCCCGGATCGGTGCCCGCACGCCTGTGTGCGGATCCCTGCACTTCTCCCTGCACTTCCAGAATCCCCGCGCGGCCACCGGCACGGGGAGGGGCCACAGCGACCTGCCCGCGGGGCCGAACGGCCCTTCTGCGCTGGTCAGCGCGCGTTCACGGCCGGGACACGGACCGGGCGGGCCGCCCGGCGCACCCCGGTCTCCGTGAAGACCAGCGCGGCGGCCGCGACCGCGGCGAGCAGCAGCAGACCCAGCGCGTACGAACCGTAGGCGCCGTAGAGCGAGCCCATCACCAGCGGCGGCACGAACCCGCCCAGCCCGCCTGCCGCGCCGACCACGCCGGTCACCGAACCGGTCCGCCCCGGCGGGGCAAGCAGCGCTACGAAGGCGAAGGTCGCCCCGCTGCCGGCGCCCAGCGCGGCCGCCATGGACAGGAACGCGACCGTGCCCAGCGGCGCCAGCGACGGGGTGAAGGACTGCGCGAGGGCGCCCGCGACGACCACGGCCAGCGACCCCGCCAGCACCCGCACCGGGCCGACCCGGTCCGACAGCCAGCCGCCGACCGGCCGCATCGCCACCGCGAGCAGCACGAACCCCGCCATGCGGTTCGCGGCGTCGGCCTGGGTGAGGCCGTAGCCGGTCTTCAGGTACGTCGGCAGATAGACGGAGAAGGCGACATAGCCGCCGAACGCCACCGCGTACAGCGCGGACGCCTGCCAGGTGATGCTCAGCCGGAGGGTGCCCGTCAGGCGCCGGAGCATCGGCTCGGCGGGCGCCGCGCGTCCCGGCGCGTCCCGCAGGAGGAGCGTGGCGACCACCGCGTAGACCACCAGGACGCCGGCGGTGACCAGGAACGGGTTGGCGGTGCCGAACGCGTCCACCAGCTTCACCGTGGTCAGCGCGCTGATCGCGGTGCCACCCATGCCCATGCCGAAGACACCGATGGCCAGCCCCCGCCGCTCCGGCGGGAACCAGGCGCTGACGAACGGCACACCGACGGCGAACGCCGTCCCGCCGACCCCGAGGAAGAAGCCGCCGACCAGGAGCGCCGGCAGCGAGGAGTGCCCCGCGAGCCCCAGGTACAGCACCGGTACCACCGTCACCGCCGACACCAGCGGGAACATCACCCGCCCGCCGTACCGGTCGGTCAGCGCGCCGACCGGGATCCGGCCCAGTGACCCGACCACGACCGGCACCGCCACCAGCAGCGACTGCTCGAACGACGACAGCTCCAGGGTGTCCTTGAAGCGCGGGCCGAGCGGGCTGAGCAGCGCCCACGCCCAGAAGTTGACCGCGAACCCGACGGTGGCCAGGGCCAGCATCAGCCAGGCGCGCGCCGGCACCTGCGCACTCGGGGGTTCGGCCGGTGGTCGCTGAAGCATCACGGGGGTTCCTTCCGCGTGTTCAAGTCTGAGGGCTGTTGTGCGATCAGGCTCGTCGATCACCGGCCTTCCCGGCCGTGGGCCGAAGGGCCTCGCCGGGTGTCCGGGAGGCCCGGGACGACCGTCGTCGGGTGGGGCCCGACGGGGCCGGCAGGAGGGCCGTTCGGCCCAGGGTGACGGCGTGTGGGTGCCGCCTAGCGTTCCCGGCATGGAGAACGACAAGAAGGCGCGACCGCCGCACCGGCGCGCCCCGGAGGGCTGGCCGCTGGCCGCCCGCAGGCTGCTCACTCGCCGTGAGGTGTCGGCCGACGGGCGCGCCGTGTTCGGCGAGGCAGACGGCAAGTGGGAGGGCTTCTACCGGGACCGCTGGGCGCACGACAAGGTGGTCCGCTCCACGCACGGAGTGAACTGCACCGGTTCCTGCTCGTGGATGGTGTACGTCAAGGACGGCATCATCACCTGGGAGCACCAGGCCACCGACTACCCCTCGATCGGCACCGACTGCCCCGAGTACGAGCCGCGCGGCTGCCCGCGCGGGGCCTCCTTCTCCTGGTACACGTACTCGCCCAGCCGGGTCCGCTACCCGTACGTCCGGGGCGCCCTGCTGAAGCTGTGGCGGGAGGCACGCAAGCGGCTCGGTGACCCCGTCGCCGCCTGGGCCGAGATCACCGGCGACCCGGCCAAGGCCCGCGCCTACAAGCGGGCCCGCGGCAAGGGCGGCCTGGTGCGCGCCGACTGGGACGAGGTGAGCGAGCTGGTCGCCGCCGCTCAGGTGCACACGATCAAGTCGTACGGCCCGGACCGTGTCGCCGGCTTCTCGCCGATCCCGGCGATGTCGATGGCGTCCTTCGCGGCCGGCGCCCGGTTCATGTCGCTGATCGGCGGCACGCTGCTGTCCTTCTACGACTGGTACGCCGACCTGCCGATCGCCTCACCGCAGGTCTTCGGGGACCAGACCGACGTCCCCGAGGCCGCCGACTGGTGGAACGCCGGCTACCTGATCATGTGGGGCTCCAACATCCCCGTCACCCGCACCCCCGACGCGCACTTCCTCACCGAGACCCGCTACAACGGCACCAAGGTCGTCGCGGTCAGCCCCGACTACGCCGACAACGTCAAGCACGCCGACGAGTGGCTGGCCCCTCACCCCGGTACCGATGGGGCGCTCGCGATGGCCATGGGGCACGTGATCCTGCGGGAGTTCCTGGTCGACCGTGAAGTGCCGTACTTCCAGCAGTACTTGCGGACGTTCACGGACGCGCCGTTCCTGGTGACCCTGCGCGAGCACAGCGAGGGCTTGGTCCCGGCCGGGTTCCTGACCGCCGCCGACCTCGGACACGACACGGAACACGCCGAGTCCAAGACCGTTCTCCTCGACTCGGCCACCGGCGATGCGGTGGTGCCCGGCGGCTCGCTCGGCTTCCGCTGGGGGGAGGCCGGGCGAGGCCGCTGGAACCTGGACCTGGGCGACGTGGTGCCCGAGTTGAGCCTGCTGGGGCGGTCCGGGGAGACGGCCGAGATCGCTTTGCCCCGCTTCGACGAGGGCGCCACCGAGGGTGGCTCGACGATGGTCCGCGGCGTCCCGGTCCGCCGGATCGGCGGACGCCTCGTCACCACGGTCTTCGACCTGATGCTGGCCCAGTACGGCGTGCGGCGGCCCGGCCTCCCGGGCACCTGGCCCTCCTCCTACGACGACGCGAGTGAGCCGTATACCCCGGCCTGGCAGGAGACGATCACGTCCGTGCCGGCACAGCAGGCGGCCCGGATCGCGCGGGAGTTCGCCCGCAACGCCGAGCGCACCCAGGGCCGCTCGATGATCGCGATGGGCGCCGGCACCAACCACTGGTTCCACTCGGACACCATCTACCGGGCCTTCCTGGCCCTGACCACGATGACCGGCTGTCAGGGCGTCAACGGCGGCGGCTGGGCGCACTACGTCGGCCAGGAGAAGGTCCGCCCGGTGACCGGGCAGCAGCATCTGTCGTTCGCCTTCGACTGGCAGCGGCCCACCCGGCACATGGCGGGCACCTCCTACTGGTACCTGAACTCCGACCAGTGGCGTTACGAGGCGTTCGGGCCCGAGGAGCTGGCCTCCCCGCTCGGCGAGGGGCGATTCCAGGGCAAGGGGTTCGCCGACTGCCTGGCGCAGGCCGTACGGCTGGGCTGGACGCCCGGCCACCCCGGTTTCAACCGCAACCCCCTCGACCTGACGGACGAGGCCGCGGCCGCCGGTCGGCCGGTCGCCGAACACATCGTCGAGGAACTCAAGTCGGGGGACTTGAGGTTCGCCGCCGAGGACCCCGACGACCCCGCCAACTTCCCGCGCGTACTGACCGTGTGGCGGGCCAACCTGCTGGGCTCGTCCGGCAAGGGCAACGAGTACTTCCTGCGCCATCTGCTGGGCACCGACGCGGCGGTCCGCTCCGAGGAGACCCCGCCCGAGGGGCGTCCGAAGGACGTGGTGTGGCGGGAGGAGGCCCCCGAGGGCAAGCTCGACCTGCTGGTCACCATGGACTTCCGGATGACCTCCACCGGTCTGCTCTCCGACGTCGTCCTGCCGGCCGCGACCTGGTACGAGAAGGACGACCTGTCCAGCACGGACATGCACCCCTTCGTGCACGCCTTCACCCCGGCCATCGCCCCGCCCTGGCAGGCCCGCACCGACTACGACACGTTCCTGACGATCGCCGACCGGTTCAGCGAGCTGGCCGCCGAGCACCTCGGCACGCGCACGGACGTCCTCGCCGTGCCGCTGCTGCACGACACCCCCGACGAACTCGCCCAGCCCGGCGGCGTCGTACGGGACTGGAAGGCGGGGGAGTGCGAGCCGGTCCCGGGCCGGACCATGCCCAAGCTGGTGACGATCGAGCGCGACTACGCCGCCGTCGCCGAGAAGATGCGCGCCGTCGGCCCGCTCCTGGACACCCTCGGCACGACCACGAAGGGCGTCACGGTCCACCCGAACCAGGAGATCGACGACCTGCGGCGCCGCAACGGCACCGTCAGGGATGGAGTCGCCGCAGGACGGCCCTCGCTCGCCACCGCCTCCGACATGTGCGAGGCGATCCTCGCCCTGTCCGGCACCACCAACGGGCGCCTGGCCACCGAGGGTTTCCGGGAGCTGGAGCGGCAGACCGGCAGCGAGGGACTGGTGGAACTCGCTTCCGAGCGCGAGGCGGAACGGATCACGTTCGCCGACACCCGCACCCAGCCTCGCTCGGTGATGACGTCGTACGAGTGGTCGGGCTCGGAGACCGGCGGGCGCCGCTACTCCCCGTTCGTCATCAACACCGAGCACAAGAAGCCCTGGCACACCCTGACCGGCCGCCAGCACTTCTTCGTCCAGCACGACTGGATGGCCGAGCTCGGCGAGCAACTCCCGGTCTACCGGCCGCCGTTGAACACGCCCCGGCACTACGGCGACGAGCACCTGCACGAGAATGGCCGAGCCGAGGTCACAGTCCGCTACCTGACCCCGCACTCCAAGTGGTCCATCCACTCGAACTACCAGGACAACAAGTACATGCTCGACCTGTCCCGCGGCGGCCCGACGATCTGGATGTCCACCGCCGACGCCGAGAAGATCGGCGTCAAGGACAACGAGTGGATCGAGGCCTACAACCGCAACGGCGTGGTGGCGGCACGGGCGGTGGTCACACACCGGATGCCCGAGGGCACGGTGTACATGCACCACGCCCAGGACCGCAACGTGAACGTCCCGAAGACCGAGGTCAGCGGCAAACGCGGCGGCATCCACAACTCGCTGACCCGGCTGCTGCTCAAGCCCACCCATCTCGCGGGCGGCTACGCGCAGTTCACCTACGCCTTCAACTACTACGGCCCGACCGGCAACCAGCGCGACGAGGTCACCGTCATCCGCCGTCGCTCGCAGGACGTGGAGTACTGACATGCGCGTCATGGCTCACATTGCGATGGTCATGAACCTCGACAAGTGCATCGGCTGCCACACCTGCTCGGTCACCTGCAAGCAGACGTGGTCCAACCGGCCCGGCGTCGAGTACGCCTGGTTCAACAACGTCGAGACCAAGCCCGGCGTCGGCTACCCCCGCCGCTACGAGGACCAGGAGCAGTGGAAGGGCGGCTGGACGCTCGACAAGCGCGGGCGTCTGGTCCTGCGCTCCGGAGGCCGCGTCAGGCGCCTGCTGTCCTTGTTCTCCAACCCGAACCTGCCCGCCATCGAGGACTACTACGAGCCGGTCACCTACGACTACGACAACCTCGTCAGCGCGCCCGCCGGCCAGGACATCCCCGTCGCCCGCCCCCGCTCCGTCCTCACCGGCAAGCCCACCGCCATCACCTGGGGCGCCAACTGGGAGGACGGTCTGGGCGGCGCGCCCGAGAACGCGGGCGGCGACCCCAACCTGACCGGTGAGTGGGCCGAGAAGGTCAAGTTCGAGTTCGAGCAGACCTTCCTCTTCCACCTGCCCCGCCTGTGCGAGCACTGCCTCAACCCCGCCTGCGTGTCGGCCTGCCCGTCGGGCGCGATGTACAAGCGGGTCGAGGACGGCATCGTCCTCGTCGACCAGGACCGCTGCCGCGGCTGGCGGATGTGCGTGACGGCATGCCCGTACAAGAAGGTCTACGTCAACCACGCCACCGGCAAGGCCGAGAAGTGCACCTTCTGCTTCCCGCGCATCGAGGCCGGACAGCCGACCGTGTGCTCCGAGACCTGCGTCGGCCGGCTGCGCTACCTGGGGCTGCTCCTCTACGACGCCGACCGGGTCGGCGAGGCCGCCGCCACCCCCGACGAGAAGGACCTGCTGGACGCCCAGCGGGGCGTCTTCCTCGACCCGCACGATCCCGAAGTGGCCGCGGCGGCACGGGAGTCCGGCATCCCCGAGGACTGGCTGGCGGCCGCCCGCCGCTCCCCGGTGTACGACCTGGTCTCCCGGTACAAGGTGGCCCTGCCGCTGCACCCGGAGTACCGCACCCTGCCCATGGTCTGGTACGTCCCGCCGCTCTCGCCCGTCCTGGACGCCGTGGACGCGGCGGGCGGCAACCAGGACGACCCCGACCATGTCTTCGCCGCCGTCACCCGGCTGCGCATCCCGCTGGAATACCTGGCCGAGCTGTTCACCGCCGGAGACACGGACGTGGTCGCCGGGGTGCTGATGAAGCTCACCGCGCTCCGCTCGTACATGCGGGAACGCACCCTCGGCGAGGCCGGTGACGAGGCCGCGCTGAAGGCGGTGGGGCTCACCGCCCGCGAGGCGGAGGACCTGCACCGGCTGCTCGCCGTCGCCAAGTACGAGGACCGGTATGTCGTCCCGGCCGCGCACAAGGAGGACGCGGCCGCGCTCACCGCGATGGAGAACCGCTGCCCGGTGGAGTCCTCCGGCGACGCGCCGTCGGACCGCCGCGTCCTGCTCGGCATTCCCACCCTGCGCCGCCCCTCGACAGGAGACCCCGTATGAGCCCCGTGCCCGCCACCGTGCCGGCGATGGTCCGCACCCGGATCCGCGCCGCCGTCCGCCGCCGGGCCACGACGGACCCGGTCGAGGCCGAACGCCGGAGCCTGCTGCTGAGGCTGATGTCCCTGATGCTGCAGTACCCCGACTCCGAGCTGGTCGCCGCCCGGCCCACCGTGGCCGCGGCGGTCGCGGCCCTGCCCGAGTCGCCCGCCGCCACCGAACTGGCCGCGTTCACCGACTGGTTCACCTGCCAGGACCCCGACACGCTCGCCCGTCACTACGTCGAGATGTTCGACCTGCGCCGCAAGAGCAGCCTCTACCTCACCTACTACCTGCACGGTGACACCCGCCGCCGCGGTATGGCCCTGCTCACCCTGGCCCGGCGTTTCCGGGCCGCGGGCTGGGACACCGACGGCAGCGAACTGCCGGACCACCTCCCGGTCGTGCTGGAGTTCGCGGCACTGTCCGGGCCCGGCCCGGGCGAGGCCCCGCTGCGCCAGCACCGGCGCGGACTGGAACTGATCCACCGGGCGCTGACCGACGCGGACTCGCCCTACCGGCACGTCCTGGCCGCCCTGCTCACCCTGCTGCCGCCGCCGACCGAGGCGGACCTGAAGGCGGTCGCCGAACTGGCCGCACAGGGCCCGCCGAGCGAGGACGTCGGCCTCGACCCGTACGCGGGCGGCCTGTTCGCGCCGCCGGACACCTTCGTCCCGCCCGCGCCGGCCCCGCCGACCCGCACGACACCCGACAAGGACAGCAACCGATGAACGTCTCCGGCACCGACCTGCTGCTGTGGGTCGCCGTCCCCTACATGTGCCTCGCCGTGTTCGCCGTAGGACACGTCTGGCGTTACCGGCACGACCAGTTCGGCTGGACCACCCACACCAGCCAGCTCCTCGAACACCGCTGGCTGCGCTGGGGCAGCCCGCTGTTCCACCTCGGCGCCTTCATGGTGATCGCCGGCCATGCGGTCGGACTCGCCGTGCCCGCTTCCTGGACCGAGGCGGTGGGCATCAGCGAGCACACGTACCACACCACCGCCGTCTGGGCCGGTTCGGTCGCCGGCGTCGCCATGGTCACCGGCCTCGGCATGCTCTGCGCCCGCCGCCTGCTGACCCGGCGGATCCGGCTCGGCACCGACCGCAGCGACAAGCTCCTCTTCCCGCTGCTGTCGGCCACCGTGCTGCTCGGCATCGCCGCCACGGCCGCCCACAACATCTTCGGCGACGGCTACGACTACCGCGGCACCGTCTCCGTCTGGTTCCGCGGCCTCTTCACCCTCCAGCCGCAGCCCGAGGCGATCACGGGCGCCCCGCTCCTCTTCCAACTCCACGCCCTCACCGCCTGCCTGCTCTTCGCGGCCTGGCCGTTCACCCGCCTCGTCCATGTGTGGAGTGTGCCGGTCGGCTATCTGGTCCGGCCCTATGTGGTCTACCGGCGACGCACCGTGCCGGCCCGCTCCGACCGGGGGACCGTTCGGCCCTATCGACGGACGGACGCCGACCGGTTCACTGCCTCGGACAGGTCGTCGTGACCGAGGGAGGACCGGGCATGGCCGGCAGGAGGGGGCAGGGCCGATGATCGTCGCCGTGGGGCACGCGGATCTGACCGTGCCCACGCTGGAGTTGCTGGAGAACGAACTGAAGGAACGCCTCGGGCGCCTGCCCGACGGTGTCGGCGGTCTCGTACGCGCCGGTGCGGGCGTGCCCGTGGCGTTCGGGCGGGCGGTGCGCGCGGCGGGACGCAAGCTCGTGGTGCTGCTGCCGACGCAGCGCTGCGTGCCCGCCATCCTGCCGGAGCCCGACCGTTCGGCGGCCGCGGAACTGTTGATGCTGGCCGAGCTCGTCCGGCTGCTGGGCTTCGACCCCGCCGACCGGGACGCCCGCATCGGCGCCGACGAACGGCTCGTCGCGGCGGGCCGGCGGGTCCTGGCCGTCTGGGACGGCTCCCCGACCGACGGAACGGACGCGACCGCGCACCTCGTCGCCTACGCCAGGGCCCGGGGCATCCCGGTCGAGGTGATCTGGCCCAAGGGCGCCGCGCGGGAGTCGCGGCCGGCGCTCGCGACCTGAGAGTGCCGCGTCGGAATCGAAGCCGTACGGCCCGCTCACCAGGGCCGAACGGCACTGGGGCGGACATGCCGGAAGGTGTTGTCTGGAAACGTCGGAGGAGGCTGCCATGCTGCGCGCCGAGATGTCCACCAGACGTACATCCCATCGGATGCGGCGACCGATCGTCCTGGCCGCCGCCGCCCTGCTCGTCTCCTCCGCGGCGACCGCGTGCGGAAACGGCAATGGCTCCTCGGGCACCCCCCGGCCGAGCACGCCGACCACCGACGGCACCAGCGGCGGCACGACCGGAGGCAGCCCCACCGCACCCGGCACCCCCGGGACCACCACACCCACCACGCCCGGGACGACGCGGACTCCCGCGCCGCCGACGACCACGGGCGGCGGACCGCGCCAGGTGCGCGCGTCGGTGTACTTCCTGCACGGCGAGAAGATCTCGCCCGCCCCGCGCACCGTGACCGCGCCCTCCACCGCGGCCGGGGCACTGCACGCCCTGCTGGCCGGGCCCAGCCGTTACGAACGCGGCCACGAACGCACCACCGCCATTCCCTCGGGCACGACACTGCACTCGGTCGCGGTCGACCGCCGCGTGGCCACGGTGGACCTGTCCGGGCGGTACGACGACGGCGGCGGAAGCCTTTCGATGCGCGCCCGGCTCGCCCAGGTGGTGTTCACCGCGACTCGCTTCCCCAGCATCGAGAAGGTGCGGTTCGAACTGGACGGCAAGCCGGTGACGGCCTTCGGCGGCGAGGGCATCGTTCTCAACGAGCCGGTCGGCCGGGCCGACTTCGAGGATTTCGCGCCGCTCGTCCTCGTCGAGTCGCCGTTGATCGGCGACACCATCCGTACGCCCGTGCGGGTGTGGGGGAGCGCCAACACGTTCGAGGCGACCCTCCGGCTGAAGATCACCGACGCCGCCGGGCGCACGGCCGCGAACATCTACGCCACGGCGACCTCCGGCACCGGGACGCGGGGCACATTCGATGTGACGATCCCCTACCAGGCGACCCGCTCGGGTGCCGGCACGCTCACGGCGTACTGGGACTCGCCCGAGGACGGCCGTGCGGTGATCGAGGACACCGTGCCCCTGAACGTGAAGCGGTGACGCGGACATCGAGGGGGTCGGCAGACCGTTCGTCGCGTCCTTCACACGCGCCCGGTGGGCCCCTGGACAAGGGCCGCTCGGCCCATGCCCGTCCCGTGCCCGTGACCGAGTCCGAAGACAGGCGACGTACGGCCACGACGACGGCCCCGCCGGCCGGCGCACCAGGAGGCGCACCATGACGACCGCGACCACACCCCGGCCGACGGGGTCGTGGCGCGCCGGCTGCAGGCCGCCCGCACCCGCCTCCTCGACCTGTACGCACCGTACGGGAGCGGGGCCCGGGGCTGATTCCGCAGGAGGACACCATGTACGGCAACCCGAGCATCTGAGCGACGTGATGACCCGCACCGTCGTGGCCGTCCGGCGCGGCGCGACGTTCAAGGAGACGGCGAAGGCACTGGAGCGGTGGCATGTGAGCGCCGTTCCCGGGGTGGACGACGAGCACCGGGCACGGAGCGGGCACGGAGAAGAGGGGGAAGAAAGGGAACAAGAGGCGGAAAGGACCCATCCGCTTCTCGCGGATCCTGATTGCGCGGTGCACGGCTCGAAGCCGCTTCTCCGCGTCTGGTGTAGGGGTCCTTCCCGTCACCTCCAGCACACCACACGAAGCACGGAACCACCAGGGCAGCACAGCGGACGTGCAAGGGCCGTGCCGGCCCTCCGTTCGGGCCGCATGGCTCATGTGGTCCGAGCCGGATCGGAGTTGGCTGGTAGTGAGGGGGAACGACACCTACCCGAGGGGGCGAGGACCGTGGGCACGAGTCTCACAGCGGAGTTCTGGGAGCGCTTCACGCTCCTGCTGTTCGCGGCGATGGGGGTGACCTTCGCGCTCGCCGCGCTGTTCGACGCGCTCGCACTGCGCCGGCAGAACCGCCGCACGCAGCAGCCTCCGGTCCCGCCGACGCCGGCCCCGCACCGGCCCGAGACCGCCGGCCACCGCACGTCCGTCCACGCCTGAGGCACCGCACCCGTCCGGACGGCAGACGTCCCGGACGGCCTCGTCCCGGCTCCCCGCCGCCCGCACGGCGGGGAGCCGTCAGGTGCGGACCAGTTCCGTGGCGATCCGGGATGCCCAGCCGGCGATGGCGCTCCAGTCGCGGTAGTCGCCGTACCGACCGCCCATCAGACGGAACCCGACCCGCCCGCCGAACGGCAGGTGCTCGCGGAGGATGACGCCGGAGAAGAGCTCATGGCTCCGGTACGACAGACCGGCCGGCAGACTCCGGAGGATCGCCGGGGCTTCCAGCGGCCCCATCCGCCGCCACGGCCCGCGCAGTGCCCCCGGCATGCCGACGCTGAAGAGCCATACGGGCCGGGAGCCCAGCAGCTCCAGGTCGTCCCGCACGAACCCCTTGGCCGGATCGAGCCAGCTCTGGTTGTGGACGGCGCTGCCGAGGACGAACGCGCCGTACGCGTCGGCGTCGTCGACGGCCTCCAGGGGCCGTATGTCGGTCTTCAGCCCCGCTCGGTCCAGCGTGGCGGCCAGCCGCTCGGCGACCCCACGGGTGGAGCCGTGCGCGGTCGCGTATCCCACCAGGACATGCATGACGCTCACCTCGACATCGGTCGTACTCTCGCTCTTCCGGGCCGGGCGCTTCGCGGCACGGCGGGGGCCTCGACGACCCTGAGCGGCTTCGCGTGCCGATCGGGGGCGGGCACCGTCACCACCGGGACCGTGGCGTGCCGCAGGCACTCGCGGCCCACCTTGCCCACGGCCGGCAGGTCCCACTGGCCGTGGGGCGAGCGCCCCAGGGCCAGCAGCAGTGTGCCGCGCGCCTGCTCGAGCAGCACGCGCGCGGGCGGCCCCTCCGCCACGAAGGCACGCAGGCCGGGGCCGATGTGCGGACCGAAGGCTTCCCGTACGGCCGAGGCGAGGAGCTCGGCGGCTCGCTCACGCTGCTGTGCGACCGTCGGGCGGGCGGATGTCGGCGCGTAGTGCGCGAACCCGGAGTCGACCGGTTCCCAGGCATGCACGGCGATGACCTGCGTGCCGAGGACCCGCGCCTGCTCGCCGGCCCAGCGCAGCGCGGCCACGGACGCCTCGGATCCGTCGACACCCACCAAGATCGCGCCGGTGTGTTCGGTCATGGCTGCCTCCCCGGATGGCCCTGTCCTCCCACTCTGCCCCGGACGATGCGGGCGAGGCGTGGGCCGAGCGGCTCGGGGACCGTGCCGGTCGGTCCCTTGCCGACGGCAGGGGCAATCCAGCGACCGGCGACCGCACGGTCAGTACAGCGACCCCGGCCAGCGCATCGCCACGGCGGCGATGACGGCCGCGCCGGCGATGACATAGGGCAGCGTGGTGACCGAGGCGAACCCGACGGCCGCCCGGTCCTCCCCCGGTCTCGGCTTTCGCTCGACCGGGGGCACCTCCATCCCGGGCCCGGGGCACACCCGCCGAAGCGAGCGCCCACGAGTACCGCGGGTCGAACGGCTGTTCCTTGTTGCGTGCGGCAGCCAGACGGTCAGATGGACCAGCCCGTGCGCGAGCAGGAAGGCCGAGACCCATGCGGTGGTCACGGCAGTGACTCCGGTTCGTCGCCGCCCTGGTCGAGCCGGAACGGCGGATACACGTCGGTGAGCAGGGCCGCGTAGGCGGCCACGCGCAGCGCCCAGCGGTGGAGGCCGATCAGCAGGTCGAAGATGCCGCGCGGATAGCGACCCGTGCAGGTCAGGGCGACACCGGCGAACAGGGTGAGCAGGCCGATGAGTCCGCCGGTGATCCAGAGCACGCGGTAGCCGCCGCCGAACACGCCCAGGACCAGGTAGTGCGGGATGGCCAGGAGCCACCACTTCACCAGGACCAGCCCGCGGGACAACTGTTGCGGGTATGCCACGTCCAAGTGCGCGGGGTAGTCCGGAACTTCGGCGAGCGTGAACGGGGGATAGCGGTCCGTGCCCAGGGCGCCGTACGCGTAGTACGTCACCCGCCAACTCCACCGCAGGACCCCGGTGTTGAAGTCGAACAGGGCGCGCGGGTAGCGGCCGGTGAAGAGGATGGCGAAGAACCCGATGACGCCCACGACCACGAACGCCACCCACAGGAACACGAGGATGACGTAGTGCGGCAGTGCGAGCAGCCACTTCACCAGCCACAGCCAGCGGGACAGCGGCGGATCGAGGGTGGCGCTGAGCCGGGCGGGGTGGACCGGGTGAACTGCTTCCGTGTCCATGGAAGGTGATCCCTTCGAAGCCGGGTGCGGGTCACGTCCGGTGGTGGTCCCGGGGGTGGTCGCCCAGGTAGTGGCGTTCCTCGACGACCGTGCCCGTCGTGGACATGAAGGCGATGAGACCCCGGGTCTCGCCTCAGCGTGCGGCCGGCGGGCCGGGGCGGCCCAGGGGCTGACCGGGCAGTGGGCCGGGCCGAGTGGCCCTCGATGCCGGGACACCGCCGGGAGAGGGCCGAACGGCCTCTCTGCCCCGTCGGCCGCGCGGTGCGACCGTGGAGACGGAGCCCCGTGACGAAAGGCGGTGGGGACGATGGAGCTGCCCCTGGTCGTGGGCGTCGACGGATCGGAGTCGAGCCTCCAGGCGGTCGACTGGGCGGTGGCCGAGGCCGCGCGGCACGGACTGCCGCTGCGGCTGGTGTACGCCTCCCTGTGGGAGCGCTACGAGGGCACCGCCCCCGCCGACGGCACCGAAGACGCGTCCGAGCGGGTGATGGCCGCGTACGTCCTGGACACCGCGGCGGAGCGCGCCCGGCGCCACCAGCCCGAGGTGCAGGTCTCCGTGGAAGTGGTACCCGAGGACCCGGTGTCGGCGCTCCTGCGCGTCGGCCACAACGCGTTCGCCCTGGTGACCGGCTCCCGGGGCCGCGGCGAGCTGGCCGAGCTGCTGCTGGGCTCGGTCTCGCTGACCGTGGCGGGCCGCGCGCACTGCCCGGTGATCGTGGTCCGAGGTGACAAAGCGGGCCTGGCGGGTACCCATGAGCGGATCCTGCTCGGCGTGGGAGATCCGGAGAGCGGAGGTGAGGCCGTGCGGTTCGCGTTCCGCGAGGCCGACGTACGCGGGTGCACCCTGGACGCCGTACGCGCCTGGCGCTGCCCCGTCCCCGAGACCGCCGACCATCCCCTGCTGGCCGGAGACCCCGCCCACCAGCACGAACGGCAGGCGTCCGCCCTGCTGGACACCGCCCTGCGGGACGGGACGGCCGGCCACCCCGATGTCCGGCTGCGTCGCGTCACGGTCGAGGGTCCGGCCCGTAAGGTGCTGTTGCACCGGTCGGCGGCCGCCGACCTCCTGGTCATCGGGGCCCGTCGCCGGCACGGCCGCTTCGGCCTCCAGCTCGGCCGGGCGGCGCACACCCTGCTGCACCACGCGGACTGCCCCGTCGCCGTCGTCCCGCAGCAGGTGTGACATGCACCGACCCCCCGCCCCCGAGACGTCCGACGACACGCTCGCCCCGGCCCTGCGGGACGTGCGCGCCGTCGTCTTCGACACCGACGGCGTGATCACCGACTCCGCCCGGGTGCACGCCGCCGCCTGGAAGACCGCCTTCGACGCCCACCTGCGCGCCCACCCGCCCGAGGACCCGGACCGGCGCCGCCCGTTCGACGTACGCGACGACTACCTGCGCCATGTCGACGGCAAGTCCCGACTGGACGGCGCCGCCGCCTTCCTCGCCGCACGCGGCATCGACGCGTCGGACGAGACGGTGCGTGCCGTCGCCGCGGAGAAGGAGCGCCTGTTCGCCGAACGGCTGCGCGAGCACGGCGTCGACGCCTATCCCGGCACGGTACGGCTGGTCCGCGCCCTGCGCCGGGCGGGCGTGCCCCGTGCCGCGGCCTCCGCCTCCCGGCACGCCGGTGAGCTGCTGAGCCGGGCCGGGGTGCTCGACCTCTTCGACGTCCTCGTGGACGGCGGCGAGGCCGCCCGGCTCGGCCTGGCCGGCAAACCCGAGCCCGACCTGTTCCTGGAGGCGGTCCGCAGACTCGGCGTCGGCGCCGGCCGCGCCGCCGTCGTCGAGGACGCCCTCGCGGGCGTGGAGGCCGGCAGGCGCGGCGGGTTCGCACTGGTGGTCGGCGTGGACCGGGCCGCCGGCACGGACACCGGGGCGCGGTTGCTGCGGCACGGCGCCGACATCGTCGTACGGGACCTCGCGGAACTGGTCGTGGGAGGAGCACCGAAGTGACGGGCTGGAGCTGGGAGTACGAGGGCTACAGGCCCGCCGACGAACGCCTGCGGGAGTCGCTGTGCACGCTCGGCAACGGCTACCTCGCCACTCGCGGAACGCTGCCGGAGTGCGCCGCCGACGAGGTGCACTACCCGGGCACCTATGTGGCCGGCACCTACAACCGGCTCACCTCCGAGATCGCGGGCCGCCAGGTCGAGAACGAGGACATGGTCAACGTCCCGAACTGGCTGCCCCTGCGCTACCGCCTCCCCGGCGGACACTGGCTCACACCCGACACCGCGACCGTGCTCGACCACCGCCAGATCCTGCACCTGTCCGCCGGGCTGCTGGAACGCCGGACCCGCTACGACCTCGGTGAGGGACGCGAGCTGGCGGTACGCCAACAGCGTCTCGTGCACATGGGCGACCCCCATCTGGCCGCACTGCGCACCGAGTTCACCGCCGAGGGCTTCTCCGGCCCGCTCGAGGTCGAGGCCGCCCTCGACGGCGGCGTCACCAACTCCGGCGTACCGCGCTACCGGGACCTCGACGGCCGTCACCTGACCCACCTGCACACCGGCACCGCCGGCCACGGCACGGTGTGGCTGCGCTGCCGCACCCGCACCTCGGACATCCGCGTCGGCATGGCGGCCCGCGTCACCGCCGACGCACCCGTCACCCTCCGCCACGAACTCCCGTACGCCATCCATCAGCTGACCCTCGACCTGGCCCCGGGCCGCGCGGTCACCGTCGACAAGACGGTCGCCCTGCACACCTCCCGCGACCCGGCGATCAGCGACCCGGTGTACGCCGCCGTCGACCGGGTGGACCGGGCGGCCGGCTTCGACGAGCTGGTCGAGTCGCACCTCACCGCCTGGGACCAGCTGTGGCGCCGGGCCGACCTCGACGTCCCCGGGGAGTCGGGCCGCATCCTGCGGCTGCACCTCTTCCACGTCCTGCAGACCCTCTCCCCGCACACCGCCGACCTCGACGTCGGCGTACCCGCCCGGGGACTGCACGGCGAGGCCTACCGCGGGCACGTCTTCTGGGACGAACTGTTCGTCCTGCCCTACCTCAACCTGCACTTCCCGGAGGTCTCCCGCGCCCTGCTCCACTACCGCCACCGACGCCTCGAACAGGCCCGGACGAACGCCCGGGCGGCGGGCCGCAGGGGAGCCATGTACCCCTGGCAGAGCGGCAGTGACGGACGCGAGGAGACCCAGCAGCTCCATCTCAACCCGCGCTCCGGACGCTGGCTGCCCGACCACTCCCGGCTCCAGCACCACGTCGGCTCGGCGATCGCCTACAACGTCTGGCAGTACTGCGAGGCCAGCGGCGACACCGAGTTCCTGCACACCAAGGGCGCCGAGATGCTGCTGCAGATCGCCCGCTTCTGGGCCGACGCCGCCGACTACGACGAGACCATCGGACGGCACCGCATCAAGGGCGTGGTCGGCCCCGACGAGTACCACGAGGCGTACCCCGGCGCGCGGGTGCCGGGCCTGGACGACAACGCGTACACCAACGTCACGGCCGCCTGGGTGCTCACCCGCACCCTGGAGCTGGTGGAGACCCTCCCGGAGCCGCGCCGCCGTGAACTCGTCGAGCGCACGGGCCTGGACGGGGGCGAACTCGAACTGTGGGAGGACGTCTCCCGCACCCTGCACGTCCCCTTCCACGACGACGTCATCAGCCAGTTCGAGGGCTACGGCGACCTCGCCGAGCTCGACTGGGACGGCTACCGCAGGACATACGGCGACATCCGCCGCCTGGACCGGATCCTGGAGGCGGAGGGCGACAGCGTCAACCACTACCAGGCCTCCAAACAGGCCGACGTCCTGATGCTCGGCTACCTCTTCGCACCCGCCGAACTGCAGGGCCTGTTCCGCCGGTTGGGCCTGCGGCTCGACGAGGACACCTGGCACCGCACCGTCGACTACTACCTGCACCGCACCAGCCACGGCTCCACCCTCAGCGGCCTGGTCCACGGCTGGGTACTGGCCCGGGCCCGGCGGGTGGAGGCCTGGAAGTTCTGCCAGGAGGCCCTCCAGGGCGACATCGCCGACGTCCAGGGCGGCACCACCGGCGAGGGCATCCACCTCGGCGCCATGGCCGGCACCCTCGACCTGGTCCAGCGTGGACTCACCGGCCTGGAGACCCGCGGCGGCGCCCTCTGGCTCGACCCCGTACCGCTGCCGGAGCTGTCCTCGTACGGCTTCGCCCTGCGCTACCAGGGCCACTGGGGCGTACGGCTGCGCCTGGAGCGCGAACTGCTCCAGATCGAGGTGCCGTCGTCCGACGCCTCACCGATCGACCTACGACTGCCGGACCGCGCGGTGTGCCTGCGGCCGGGGGAGACGGAGCGGCTCGTGCTCCCGGACTGACAGTGAGGATGTGATGTGTCTTCTCCGCCGGGTCTGACTCACGGACTGACCGACGCCGACTGGCTGTCCTTTAGGGGATATGTCGGCCCGCGCGGAGGAGGCATCGCACGCGACCGGACGGGCGTCCGTGACCTTATAGGAGCTTGGTCAAGAAGCCCCGCCACTGTCCTGGCGGCGAGCGCCACCGCCGGGCGTGGGCCGGATGGACCCGGGCCGAGCCCGTCCGGCCCCTGCCCGCCGGCCCGGCCGGGGCGCGAGGCTGGCCGCGCGGGCCGGTCCGGCGGTCCCCGGCCGCCGCACCCCCCCCGCGCGGGAAAGGGGACCGCGATGTACTGGAACGACCACGACAGGAACGGACGGACCCGGTTCGCCAGGCCGGCCCGCTCGGACCTGCTCTTCCGCGCCCCCGGGCCCCTGCGCACGGACGGCGCCGGCCTCCCCCGACTCCGACCGCACACGACCCGTCCCGCCCCCGGAGGGGAGGTGCGCCCCATGCCGGCGCAGCCACTCGACACGACCACCGCCACGGCCCTGGTCACCGCGGCCACGGCCGCGCCCACGCTGCACAACGCCCAGCCGTGGCGGTTCCGCTTCCGGTCCGCCGACCGGGTCCTCGAACTGCGGGCCGACCTCGACCGGGCGATGCCGCACACCGACCCCGACAACCGTGCCCTCCACCTCGGCTGCGGCGCGGCGCTGTGCAACCTCCGCGTCGCAGCGGCCCACCTGGGCCGGTCCGCCGAGGTGCGGCTGCTCCCCGACCCGGCCGACTCGCACCTGCTCGCCACCGTGCACATCGTCGACACCGACCGCCCCGACGGCGACCTGGCCCTGCTGTTCCCGGCGATCGAGCGCCGGCACACCAGCCGCGAACCGTTCGAGGACAGGCCGGTTCCGGCCGGCGTACAGGACGCGCTGCGCGATGCCGCAGAGCGGGAGGGCGCGCTGCTGGTCTTCCCGGACCTGTGGCATGTGGAGTCGCTGCTGGACGACATCCGCGACGTGGAGGGGCGCGACCTCGTGGAGCCCGAGCGGCTCGAGGAGCTGCGGCGGTGGACCCGCATCGGCACGGAGAGCGCCGACGGCATCCCGGAGCGAGCTTTCGGGCCGCGCAAGACGGGCGGCCGGGCCCCGGTCCGGGACTTCGCCGGCCGGCGCACCGTCCCCGGCCGTCCGGCGGCCGTCTTCGAGACCACCCCGCACCTGGCCCTGCTGGGCACGATCGACGACCACCCCGCCGACTGGCTGCGGGCGGGCCAGGCCATGGAACGCGTCCTCCTGCTGGCCACCCACCACGGCCTGGTCACCTCCCTCACGTCCCACAGCCTGGAACGCGAGGACCTGCGCGCACTGGCCCGGGACCCCGGCTCGGCCATGGGCTTCGTCCAGATGGTGCTGCGCCTCGGGTACGGGCCCTCGGGACCCGGGACCCCGCGCCGCCCGATCGGCGACGTGCTCGAGATCGTGTGAGGACCGCGCTCACATTCCCGGACCGCCGGTCAGCCGACGCCGCAGCAGCACGGACGCCAGGGTGAGGAGCACCGCGGCGAAGCACGGCCAGGTCAGGCAGGATCGCCGCCCGACGTGGTCGCACAGCCGCTCGGCCTCCTCCGTGTGGTGCGTGGTGTAGAGGATGGCCATGCCCTCCTCGCCGAACCGGGTGACGCTCTCCAGGATCGCGTGCCGGCTCTGCGGATCGACCCCGACCGTCGGCTCGTCCAGCACCAGCAGCGTCGGTGAATGCACCAGTCCGGCGCCGATGTTGAGGCGCCTGCGCATGCCGCCGGACAGGGAGTCGACCCGGTCGCCGGCCCGCGCGGTGAGGTCGATCAGCTCCAGCACCTCGTCGACCCGGCGCTCCAGAGGACGGCGCGGCAGGCGGTAGAGGCGGCCGAAGAAGCGGAGGTTCTCCCGGCCCCTGAGATCCGGGGAGAGCGCCACGTCCTGCGGGGACGAAACCGATGAGCTGCTTGGCCGGCCCGGCGGCCGTGCCCACCGCCCGCCCCGCCACGTGCACTGTGCCGGCGTCGGGGCGCAGCAGACCGCACACCATCCTGATCGTCGTGGTCTTGCCCGCACCGTTCGGCCCGAGCAGACCGTATGTCTCACCCGGCGCGATGCGCAGACTCACGTCGTCGACGGCGGTGCGGTCGCCGAACCGCCGGACCAGGTGCGCGCAGTCCAGCACGGTACGCCCGGTGCCCGGGGGTTCCACAGGGGCGTTCATGACATCACCTCGACCGTCGCCAGGGCTTCGCTTCGAGCCTGGTGGAGGGTCGGCCGGCCCCTGGTGGTCGTGCCGCCGTGCCGCTCAGTCGTGCGGGACCACGGCGACGGGGCCCGGCACGTGATGCAGGGCCGCGTGTGCGACCGGCCCGAGCTTCCAGGCCAGGGGTGACGGGTGGAGCCTGCGGCCCACGACCGTGAGGCAGCCCTGCGCGGAGGCGGTCAGCAGCACCTGCGCGGCGGGGCCCGTCGCGACGTGCTTCGTGACCGGCACGTCCGGGAACTTCTCCCGCCACGGCGCGAGCACCTCGGCCAGCCGTGTGCGCTCCTCGGCCTCGAGGTCCACTTCGGAGTCGGTGACCAGCGAGGACAGGGGCAGCGCCCGGACCACCCGCAGGCGCGCTCCGTGTGTCTCGGCCGCGACGAAGGCGAACTCCAGCAGAGTCGCGGCGGCCGCTCCCAGCTCCTGCAGTCCGACCACGACCTCGTCGCGGTCCGGCGCCGCGGGATGTTCGTAGCCCGCCTCGACGGCGGGGTCGCCCGCCCGGACGGCGACGGCCGGGCACGGGGCCAGGCCCAGGACGTGCTGGCTGATGGAGCCGAGCAGGAAGCTCGCCACGGAGCCGTAGCCGCGCGACCCGAGGACGAGCATCGACGCGCTCTGACCGTGTTCCAGGAGGGCCTGGGCGGCGGGCTCCGACACCAGTTCCGTGGTCAGGGCCAGATCGCCGTACCGGTGGAGCAGCTCGGCCGCGGTCCGCTGGAGGACCTCCTCGCCGTACTGCTGCTTGGTGGGCGCCGCCTGTGCGATCGGCACGTCGAGCGGCTGGGTGCTCCAGGAGTGCAGGAGCACCACGGGCAGATGCCGTTCCGCGGCCTCGTAGGCGGCCCACCAGGCGGCAGTCACGCTCGCGGGCGAACCGTCGAGTCCCACGACGACGGGTCCGGTCATGACGCACCTCCGGTGTCGGTGCGACGGCCCGGTGCCGGACTGCCGCGCATCAGTTCCGCTTCCAGCATCCGGCCCGGGCCACAGCGCGGGCGAGGGCCGGACGGGGCGCCCCGGGGCCCGGACGGCCCTGTGCGCGATACGTGCGGCAGGGCGACGCTGGAAGCACAAGAGCGAGGCGAGGGCCGGGCCGGCCGGTGTCGCCGGGCCCTCCGGGGCCCGGCCGCCCGGGGCTGCCCTCGCCCGGTCGCACGGAACCCGGCGGGGGACCCTGCCCGGAAAGGGGAGAGCGATGAACGGCCCGGTTGTCGTGGGAGTGGACGGTTCACCGTCGAGCATGACGGCCGTGGAGGCCGCGGCGCGCGAGGCCGGGCTGCGGGGGGTCGGGCTGCGGCTCGTGCACGCCTTCGGCTGGCCGGCCGCCCATCTGCCACCCGGCGGCGCACCCTGGAACCCGACCGGCGCCGGACTGCGCGAGCTGGTCGACGGCACTCTCGCCAAGGCCGAACGGCGCGCCCGTGAGGCCGCGCCCGGGCTCGAGGTCCTGCGGGAGGTCGTCGTCGGCGACCCGGTGACCGTGCTGGAGATCGAGTCGCGCACGGCATCGCTGGCCGTGGTCGGCAGCCGGGGCCTGAGCCGCTTCGGCAGCATCCTCCTCGGCTCCACCGCCGGCCATCTGGCCGCCCACGCCGCCTGCCCGGTGATGGTGGTGCGCGGCAGGCAGAACCCGTCCGGCCCCGTCCTGCTCGCCGTCGACGGCTCACCCGCCTCCCGGGCAGCCGTCGAGTTCGCCTTCGCGCAGGCCTCCCTGCACACCACCGACCTGCTGGCGCTGCACGCCTGGAACCCCCACACCGAGCGGGCCTACGACGGCCCCGGCGACCCGCCCTTCGTGACGTACGACGAGGACCGGCTGCGCGACGAGGAGCAGCGGGTGCTCGCCGAGGCGCTCGGCGGACTGCGCGACAAGTACCCGGACGTCTCCGTGCACCGCAGGCTGGTACGCGGCCGCATCCGGGCCTCGCTCATCGAGGCCAGCGCCGACGCCGGGCTCGTCGTCGTCGGGGCCCGCGGACTGGGCGGCTTCAGGGGGCTGCTGCTCGGCTCGGTCAGCCAGGCCGTGCTGCACCACGCGCACTGCCCGGTCGTCGTCGTCCGCCCGGGCGAGGAGTGACCGTGGACGGGAGGGGGACGGCGCAGGCCGCACCGGAAACACTCGCCCCGGGCCCGCGCCCGGACGTCCACCAGCTGGCACCCGCACAGGTGGCGGCCCGGCTCGGTGTCGACCCGGCGACGGGACTGAGCACCCGGGAGGCCGCCGAACGCACGGCCACCCATGGACCGAACCGGCTGGCCGAACCGGCCCGGCGGCCCGAATGGCTCAAGTTCCTCGACCAGTTCCGCAACTGGCTCATCGGCATCCTGCTGATCGCCGCCGTGGTCGCCGGAGCCATCGGGGACATCAAGGACGCCGTGGTCATCACCGTCGTCCTGCAGATCAACGCCGTCCTCGGCTACCTCCAGGAGCGCCGCGCCGAACGCAGCCTGGAAGCGCTGCGCCGGATGCTCGTGCCCACCGCCCGGGTCCGCCGCGACGGCGTGGAACGCGTGGTCGAAGCCCACACTCTGGTCCCCGGCGACGTGGTCCTGCTGGAGGCCGGCGACCGGGTCCCCGCCGACGGCCGGCTCACCGTCGCGGAGTCGGTGGAGGTCGCCGAGGCGGCCCTCACCGGCGAGTCCCAGCCGGTCGCCAAGAGCACCGCCGCCACCGGCCCGGTACCGCTGGCCGAGCGCACCGGCATGCTGTTCATGAACACCGCTGTCACCCGGGGCCGCGCCGAGATGATCGTCACGGCCACCGGCATGCGCACCGAACTCGGCGCGATCGCGGAGGCGTTGCGCACCGGCGAGGAACCGGCCAGCCCGCTCCAGATCCAGCTCGACAGCCTCGGCCGCCGCCTCGCCCTGCTCAGCGGTGTCGCCGTCGCCGCCTACGCCCTCGTCGCCCTGATCCGCGGCGAGGCCCTGGGCGACATCGCCCTGCGGGCCGTGGCCCTCGCCGTCGCCGCGATCCCCGAGGGACTGCCCGCCGTGCTGGCGCTGACCCTGGCACTGGGCGTGTACCGCATGGCCCGCCGCGGCGCCATCGTCAAACGCCTGGCCTCCGTGGAGTCCCTCGGCTCGGCGACGGTCGTGTGCAGCGACAAGACCGGCACCCTGACCCTCAACGAGATGACCGTACGGGCCCTCTGGACCGCCGGGCAGCTCTACGACGTCACCGGCGAGGGCTACGACACCCAGGGCGCCGTCCGCGGCGCCGAGGGACGCTCCGCCCAGCTCCTCTCCGCGGTCCTGCCCTTCGCGATCTGCAACGACGCCCGCCTCACCGACGACGGCTTCGTCGGCGACCCGACCGAGGCCGCGCTGGTCGTCCTCGCCGCGAAGACCGGCATGGACGCCGACGCACTGCGGGCCGACCTGCCGCGCACCGGCGAGCTCCCCTTCGACGCGGCCACCAAGTACATGGCCACCTTCCACACCGAACCCGACGGCCGCACCCGCGTCCACGTCAAGGGCGCGGTGGACGTCCTGCTGGACCTGTGCACCGACGGGCTGGCCGAGGAGGGCGTCCGCGACCTCGACGACCGGCACCGCGCCGAGATCCTCGACGTGACCACCCGTCTGGGCGGCGCGGGACTGCGCGTCCTCGGCGCCGCCACCGCAGTGGTGGACAAACTGCCGGACCCGTCAGCGGCGCTCCCCGGTCTGACCCTGGTGTCGATCGCCGGCCTGGCCGACCCGCCCCGTCCCCAGGCCCGGGACGCGATGGCGCTGTGCCGCTCGGCGGGCGTCGCCGTGAAGATGGTCACCGGCGACCACGCCGACACCGCGCGGGCGATCGCCCGTGAACTGGACATCGAGGGCGACGTCGTGACCGGCGCCGAGCTGGACCGGATGACCGAGGAGGAGCTCTCCGCACGCGTCGACGGCATAGGGGTGTTCGCCCGGGTCGCCCCCGAGCACAAGGTCGTGATCGTGCGGGCCCTGTCGAGCCGCGGTCACATCGTCGCCATGACCGGCGACGGCGTGAACGACGCGGCGGCGCTGCGGGCCGCGCACATCGGCGTCGCGATGGGCCGCACCGGCACCGACGTGGCCAAGGAGGCCGCCGACGTGGTCCTCACCGACGACGACTTCTCCACGATCGTCCGGGCCGTCCGTGAAGGACGCGCGATCTACGACAACATCGTCAAGTTCGTCCGCTTCCAGCTGGCCACCAATGTCGGCGCGATCCTCACCCTGCTGGGTGCCTCCGTGGCGGGCCTGCCCGCCCCGCTGACGGCGGCCCAACTCCTGTGGATCAACATCATCATGGACGGCCCGCCCGCGATGGCACTGGCCGTCGACCCGGCCCGCGACGACGTGATGAAACACCCGCCGCGCGACCCGGGGGAGCGCATCCTGGACGCCCGCAGGCTCCTGGCCATCACCAGGGCGGGCGCGGTCATGGCCCTGGGCACCGTGGGCGTGCTGGCCCTGGCCCGCGACCGGGTCGGCACGGACACCGCGCTGACCATGGCGTTCACCACGTTCGTCCTGTTCCAGCTGTTCAACTCCCTCAGCGCGCGCGCGGACGACGGCCCCATCCTGGGCCGCTACCAACTCCGCAACCGGACCCTGTGGCTGTGCCTGGCCGGCGTGCTGGCCATACAGGTCGTCGCCGTCCACCTCCCGTGGGCGCGCACGGTGTTCGGCACGGTGGCACTGAGCCCGACCCAGTGGGCCCTGTGCCTGGGCACCGCGTTCACGGTACTGCTGGTCGAACTGGCCGTACGCGGAGCCCGGCGACTGGTTCAGCCGAGCGCGCGGTAGAAGGCCAGGTGGCGCTCCGGGGCCGCCTGCCGGCGCCGCCACCGCGGCCGGCCCGAACCTCTCCTTCACGACGGGAGCGCGAAGGCGCCGGCGGCGACCGGCGACCACCAGCATGTTCCCGTCGGGGAGTTGAGCGGGATTGCGACACGTGCCGGATGCCGCGCTCGCTCAGCCATGCGAGGCGCCGAGGTGCACATCCGGTCAACGGACCTCACCGAGCACCGACACGGCGCTCCCCTCCAGCGCCTGGGACGCCGTACGACGCGGCGAGGGCGCCCCTTCCGGGCCGTACCCCAGGCGGAACACCATCTGGGCGTGCGACCGCCGGTCGTCGTCGGGTGCGTTCGCCAGCCGGTCGCGCAGGTCGGGCCACTCCAGGGCCTGGTGCAGCAGCGACGCCCGGACGCCGTGCGCGGTGGCCACGAGCAGCACGCGCTGGAGGGCCTGCCCGGCCCGCAGCCAGTCCGTGCGGCGGTCGTGCGCGGTGGACAGGACGGCGACCGACGGCCGGGTCTCGAAAGCGCGGGCGGACAGGCCGGCCGGGTGGCGGTGAGCGCCGAAATCACGCATCGGGACGTGGCCGCGGTAGTCCTGCGGGCCGACGGCCGCCGGGGGCACCCCGAGCCCCGTGTGGTCCGGCTCCTGGACCCAGCGCCGGCTCTCCGCGGCCCGGTCCGGGTCGGCCGTGGTGCGGTGCTCCGCCTCCCGCGTCACCCGCAGCAGCCGGTCGGTCGCGGCGGGCCCGGGGCGGCCCAGCAGGGCACCCTCCGAGTGGGCGGCCTCGGCGAGCTCGGCCAGCACGGCGGCGGGCAGCGGCCGGTCGGAGAACGGCAGCCGGCTGCTGCGCCGGTGCCACAGGGCCTCGTACAGCCGCGGGACCGCCGACGACCGGGCGGGACCGCCCAGCCGTACCGTGGCCAGCAGGTAGGGTTCGCCGGGCCGGGGCAGCAGCCGGGTCACCGGCTCCCAGCCGAAGTGCGCCACCGCGATCCGCAGGTTCAGCAGGGCGCAGCCGACGGAGACGTGCAGCGCACGCCCCGACGGGTCGGTGTGGCGCAGGCCGCGGTCCGCGGCGGCCCGGATCTCGAGGGTGGCCGTGTCCGGGGTGAACCGGAACCGCCAGGGCTGGGTGTTGTGGATCGAGGGAGCGGCCACGGACGCGGAGACGAGGTTCTCCAGGGTCGGTCCGTCGGGAAGCGCGGTGGGCATGATGGCTCCTCCCCGCCCCGCACCGAAAGGGGCGGTGGGGCTGCACGATGACCCTGCCCAGCCTGGCCCCGCCCAGCAGCGGTCCGGCAGGGGCCGTACAGCCCAACAGACCGCCCGGACGGCCCCGTTGCGGCTCAGCGCGCCGGACGGTCGCCCGTCGGCTCGGGCTGCTCCAGGTGCGTGGCGAGCACCGCGGCCTGCACGCGCCGCTGCACGCCCAGCTTCGCCAGCAGCCGGGAGATGTGGTTCTTGACGGTCTTCTCCGACAGGTAGAGCCGCTTGCCGATCTCACGGTTGGTCAGACCGTCCCCGATCAGCGCGAGGATCTCCTTCTCCCGCGGGGACAGCCCCGCCAGCTCCGGCGCCTCGGGCGGTGCCTCGACGGGCTCGGCACGCAGCGAACGCATCAGCCGGGCCGTCGTCGCCGGGTCCAGCATCGACTGGCCCGAGGCGACGGTGCGCACCGCCGAAACCAGGTCCGAGCCCCTGATCTGCTTCAGCACATAGCCCGACGCCCCGGCCATGATCGCGTCCAGCAGGGCGTCCTCGTCGTCGAACGAGGTCAGCATCAGCACCGCCAGCTCCGGCATCCGGCTGCGCAGCTCACGGCAGACCGTGATGCCGTCGCCGTCCGGCAGCCGCACGTCGAGGACGGCGACGTGCGGACGTACGGCGGGGGCCCGGACCAGCGCGTGCTCGACGTTCTCGGCGTCGCCGACGACGGAGATGTCCGGCTCGGCGTCCAGCAGGTCGGACAGACCGCGCCGGACGACCTCGTGGTCGTCCAGCAGAAAGACCCGGATCGGGTTCTGCGCCGTGAAGGTGCGTGCCTCGGTCATGTCGACCCCTTGTTCCCCGGGAAGCGACGGACTGCGGGCCGCCTCTGCCGACGATCATGACGCGTCGGCGCCGGACGTACTAGGGCCGACCGGCCCTACTCGCGCCCGCGGCACGCCCGGGGCCCTCCGTAGGCGGGGTCGTCGGACTCAGACCTGGAACTCGACGTCCACGACTCCCTCCACCGCCCGCACCAGCCGCGCCGCCACCGGTACCAGGGACGTGTCCCGGACTCGCCCGACCAGCCGTACGACACCGTCCCGGACCTCGACCCGCACCGCCGACCCCGGCCCCGGGAAGAGGTACGCGACGACCTCCCTCCGGACCTCCTCCGCGATGTCCTCGTCGCCCCGCAGGAACACCTTCAGCAGGTCGGCCCGGCTGACGACCCCCTCGAGCCGGCCCGCCTCGTCGACAACCGGCAGCCGCTTGACCCTGGCCCGTGCCATGGTCCGCGCCGCCTGCGCGAGGGTCGCGTCGGCCCGGACGGTGAGGGCGGGGGCGGTCATCAGCTCGTCCGCGGTCACCGAACCGGCCTTCGCCAGGTCGGACAGTCGGCGCAGCTGGGTGTACCGGTCGGGGTCGCTGTCCCGGAACTCCTCCTTGGGCAGCAGATCGGCCTCGGACACGATCCCGACGACGCGCTGCCCGCCGTCCACCACGGGCAGCGCACTGACCTTGCGGTCCTGCATGGTCCGCACGATGTCCTTGAACGCGGCGTCACGACCGACGGTGGCGACGGCACGCGTCATCACGTCGCTCACGATGTGCGGGGAACCGGGCACGGTGACTCCTCGATCGGTTCGGCCTTCCGGCACGGAGGCGGTCAGCCTCGGCTGCCGCTGCCGTAGGGGGCGTACAGGTCCAGCAGCCGGGTGCGGGCCGCGTGCAGCCGGTGGGCCACGACCTCGCCCACCCAGCGGGCGATGTTCCGGCCGAACTCGGGATCCTGCCGGCACAGCTCACGTACGACCGTGGCGTCGAACTCGAACGCCCGCAGCGGCGAGGCCGCCTCGGCGCCCAGATGCCAGCTGTACGGCGGGTACAGCCAGGACCAGCCGACGAGTTCGTTGTGCCCGAGGGACTCGATGACCGCAGCCCGGCGGCCGGGCACGCGCATGTCGAGATCGACCGTGCCGGTACGGATGATCCAGAACCGGTCGGCATGACCGCCCTCGTCGAACAGCCGGGCGCCCTGCGGGAACGACACCTCCCGGGCGATCCGCAGCAGCCGCTCCCGGTGCTCGGCAGGCAGCGCCCGCGGCATGCTCGTCGTTGCGGGTGCGTTCATGGCGTGCCTCCAGCGGGACGTACGGAGCTACCACCATCAGCGTGCGCACGCGGCGCCGGCCGGGCCAGGGGCCACCCGGCCCCCGGGACCGGGCCGGCCGGCGATCCGCCGGTGCCCTTCAGGACCCTGTGCCGGCGAGCGGGGCGCCGTTCGATGGGTTCGGACACCGGCGCCGAGGACCACGCGGCCGAAAGGGGCTGAGCCATGCGTATCGTCGTCTCCCTCGGGGGCAACGCCCTGCTGCACCGGGGGGAACGCCCCGACGCGGACATCCAGCGGACGAACATCGTCCGGGTCGCCACCGCGGTCGCGGCCCTCGCCCACGAGCACGAACTCGTCGTCACCCACGGCAACGCACCCCAGCTCGACCTGCTCGCCGCCGAGAGCACCGCCGACCCCTCGCTCAACGCCCCCTACCCGCTGGACCTGCTCGGCGCCCAGACCCAGGGCGTGATCGGCACCCTCCTGGTGCGCGCCCTGCGGGACGTGCTGCCCGGGCGCCGGGTCGTCAATCTGCTCACCCACACCCAGGTACAGGCCGACGATCCGGCCTTCGGACGGCCCACCGTGCCCGTCGGACCGGCATACTCCCGCAAGCTGGCCCACTTCCTCGCCGCCAAGCACGGCTGGCACCTGGCCGAAGACGCCGAGGACAACGACGGCTGGCGGCGCCGGGTCCCCGCGCCCGCGCCCGAGCGGATCCTGGAGTCCGACACCGTCCGCGTGCTGCTCGAGATGGGGACCGTGGCGGTCTGCGCGGGCGGCGGCGGGATCCCGGTCGTCTCCGACTGGGCCACCGGCGCGCTGCGCGGCGTCGAGGCGGTCGTCGACAAGGACCTCGCCGCCGCCCTGCTCGCCGAGGAACTCAAGGCCGACTTCCTGCTCGTCCTCACCGACGTCCCGAACGTCTACGCCGGCTACGGCACCCTCGACCAGCGGGCCGTCCTCGACGTCACCCCCACCGAACTCCGCGACGCCCACTACCCCGACGCCTCGATGGGCCCCAAGGCAGAGGCAGCCGCCCGGTTCGTCGAGAACACCGGCGAACTCGCCGCGATCGGCGCCCTGGACGCGGCGTACGAGATCGTGCACGGCCGCTCAGGCACCCTCGTACGCCCTGATCTGCCGGTCGCCTGAAGGCGGTCGCCGCCCCGGGACGGTCGCCGCCCAGCGACCGTCGCGGCTCCCCGCCCGGTACGCGGCCACGGCCGTGGGCAGCGTGGAGAAGATCGGCTCCCGGCCCACCGAGTCGGCCGGATCGTGCGCCGCCAGGTCGTCCAGCAGATCCTGCTTCACCCGGGCCGACGCGAAGACGATCGCGCGCCGGGCCGGCTCGCGGCGGCCCAGGGCCCGGCTCAGCCCGCCGCCCAGGTGCCCGCGCCCGCGCAGCCGCCCGCGCCCCCCGCCCCCGAGCGCACCTCGCGTCGACCGAGTCCCGGGCGGTGATGTCCACCTCGACGTTCGCCTCCGTGTTCAGAACGAACCAGCGGACCGGGCCGCTCTGTTCGTCGACGGCGGCCAGGGCACGGCGGCGGAAGTCCTGCGGGAACAGGCGGGGAGCCGTAGCGGTGGACGAGCAACCCGGGGTTGGCGCGGGCCCGCGGACACAGTCGTCCACGTCGCGCATCCCGGCCACGCCGGCATCAGCCCCTCGACGGGGCCGGCCGGTCAGGCTCGGCCGCGAGCCTCAGCAGGGGCCCCAGCACGGTGATCCCGGCCGTCACGCGAGGGCGCCTCCGAGGCTTGCCCGCCCGGCCCCTGCGTCACGGAGCTCCACCCACCCCCTGACCTCAGGACGCACCCCGCACGCCCGCCCCCAGGCCGACCGGTCCGACAGGTCCCGTGGAAGGGGCCGTTCAGCCCCACGGCCGCCGACCTTCGGCATCCGGCGGGAGCCGTCCCGCGCCTCCAGAGTGAGTCGTGCACCCAAGGAATCCGTCCTGAAGGGATCACCATCATGGCCGTGCACGAGCACCCTCACCGGAGCCACGGGTTCCACCTGCCGTCGCTCCGCAGGAACCGGCCCGCGTCCGTCTCCGACGGCGCCGTGCCGGAGGTCGCCGCCACCACCGCCACCGCGGCCTACGCGTTCGCGACCCTGCGTCTGCTGACCGGGTTCATCTTCCTGTGGGCCTTCCTCGACAAGACCTTCGGCTTCGGCTACGCCACCCGGTCCGGCAACGGCTGGATCGACGGCGGCTCGCCGACCAAGGGCTTCCTCAGCGGAGTGGCCGCCGGGCCGATGGAGTCCACCTTCCACGACTGGGCCGGGGCGGCCTGGGCGAACTGGCTGTTCATGCTCGGCCTGCTCGGCGTCGGACTCGCGGTCACCCTCGGCATCGGGCTGCGGCTCGCGGCCGTGGCCGGCACCGCCATGATGGCGCTGATGTGGATCGCCGAGTGGCCGCCCGCCAAGCACCTCTCCGACGGGTCGCCGAGCATGTCGACCAACCCGTTCGCCGAGTACCACGTCGTCTACGCCGTCGTCCTGATCGCCCTGGCCGCCGTGTCCGCCGGCGCCACCTGGGGACTCGGCAGGGCATGGGCCCGGATCTCCTTCGTCAGTCGCAACCCCTGGCTGCGCTGACCGCGGAAGGCACGGCGGGCCCCCCGCCCCGGGGCCCGCCGCGCACGCCCGCTGGGCCGGTCGGCCCCGGCAGGGGACCTGCGGCCCCTGCACCTGACACCCACCCCGAACCGACGCTGGACACCGATCCCCGATCAGGAGGCACCACCATGGTCCGCACTGTTGTCGCAGGTCTCGACGGCTCGCCCGAAAGCCGGGCCGCGGCCGAGTGGGCGGCCCGCGAGGCGAAGCTGCGCGGCCTGCCGATGAAGATCGTCCACGTGTGGGAGCCCGTCCCGGAACCCATGGCGCAGGCCCCGCTGCTCGGCGCCGAGACGCAGCAGCACTGGAGCGAGCGGATTCCCCGCGAGGCCGCCGAGGGGATCAGGCTGCGCCACCCCGGCGTCGAGGTGACCGTGGAGCAGCGGACCGGCGGCTCCGCCGACGCCCTGACCAAGGCGGCCGAGGACGCCGAACTGCTCGTCCTCGGCTCCCGCGGGCTCAGCGGCTTCGGCGGTTTTCTGGTCGGCTCCGTCGGCCAGTCCGTCGTGGCGCACACCGAACGGCCCGTCGTCCTCGTCCGCGCCGGAGAACAGGCCGCCGACGAGCACCAGACCGACCCGGCGGGCATCCCGTCGGCCGCCACGCCCTACCGGCCCGTCGTCGTCGGCCTGGACGCGGCGAGCCCCGACGACACGGTGATCGAGTTCGCCTTCGAGGCGGCCGCCCGCCGCGGGACCGGCCTGCGCGTGATCCACGGCTGGAACCTGCCGCCGTACTACGTCTACGGCCTCTCCGCCGACCTGGAGCTGCACGACGAGATCTCCCGGCAGCAGGCCGTCGCCCTCACCGAGGCCCTGCGCCCCTGGCGCCAGAAGTACCCGAACGTCGAGGTCACCGAGGAGTCCCGGTCCGGCAGCCCGGCCTACCAGCTGGTGGACGCCGCCCGCGAGTCCTCCCTGGTCGTCGTCGGCCGCCGGATCCGCCGCAGCCCGTTCGGCGCCCACATCGGCCCCGTCACCCACGCCGTCCTGCACCACGCCACGGCCCCCGTAGCGGTCGTTGCCCACAACTGACACCTGGAACCGAGGAGTTGACCCCATGAAGGCAGCGGTCGTACGAGAGTTCGGCGCGCCCCTTGTCATCGAGGAGCGCCCCGACCCCGAGCCCGGCCCCGGACAGGTCCGTGTCCGGGTCGAGGCCTCCGGCCTGTGCCACACCGACATCCACGCCGCGCACGGCGACTGGCCGGTCAGGCCGAACCCGCCGTTCGTGCCCGGCCACGAGGGCGTCGGCCTCGTCGAGAAGCTCGGCGACGGCGTCACCCACCTGAGCATCGGCCAGCGGGTCGCCGTGCCGTGGCTCGGCAAGGCCTGCGGGCGGTGCGAGCACTGCCTGTCCGGCTGGGAGACGCTGTGCGAGCAGCAGATCAACACCGGCTACGGCTGCGACGGCGGATACGCCGAGAAGATGCTGGCCTGGGCCGACTACGCCCAGCCCGTCCCGCAGGGCGTCACCGCCGTCGAGGCCGCCCCGCTGACCTGCGCCGGCGTCACCACGTACAAGGCGCTCAAGGTCGCCGACGTCAAGCCCACCCAGCTCGTCGCGATCTCCGGAGTCGGCGGGCTCGGCCACCTGGCCGTGCAGTACGCCAAGATCGCCGGAGCCACCGTCGCCGCCATCGACGTCACCGACGAGAAGCTCGAACTCGCCGCGGAACTCGGCGCCGACTTCACCATCGACGCCCGCAAGCACGACGTCGGCGAGGTCCTCAAGCGGTACGGCGGAGCCCACGCGGCGATCGCCCTCGCCGTGAACGAGAACGCCTTCGCCGCCGTCAACTCCGGGCTGCGGCGCGGCGGCAAGCTGGTCATGGTCGCGCTGCCCGCGCACGGCACCGTGCAGGTCCCGATCTTCGACACCGTCCTCAACGGCACCTCGGTGATCGGCTCCATCGTCGGCACCCGGCAGGACCTCGCCGAGGTCTTCCAGCTGCACGCGGCCGGCCGTACCAGGGTCATCTGCGAGACCCGCCCGCTGGACTCCGTCAACGAGTCCATCGACGACGTGCTGCGCGGCCAGGTCAAGGCCCGCATCGTCTTCGACCTGGGCGCGGGGAGGTGACGATCATGGACCTGCCCCTGATCGTGGGCGTCGACGGCTCCGAACCGAGCCTGCGCGCCGTGGACTGGGCCGCCGACGAGGCCGTCCTGCGCGGCGTGCGGCTGCGCCTGGTGTACGCCTGCCTGTGGGAGCGCTACGAGGGCGCGGCCCTCGCCCGGGACCTCGGCAAGCAGCCCTCGGAGGTGTCGCCCCAGGACGTCGTCACCGGTGCCGCCCGGCGCGCCCGCGCCCGGCAGCCCGGCCTGGAGGTCTCCGCCGACGTGGTGTTCGAAGAGCCCGAGTACGCCCTGGTGCGTGAGGGCCGGCACGCCGGTGCGCTGGTCGTGGGCACCCGCGGCCGCAGCGGCATCACCGAACGGCTGCTCGGCTCGGTCAGCCTGGCGGTGGCCGCGAACGCCGACTGCCCGGTGATCGTGCTGCGCGGCAGCCACGACAACCAGGCGACGCCCCCGGTGCACGGCCGGGTCGTGGTGGGCGTCGGAGCCGACCCCAAGGACTCAGCCGTGGTCCGGTTCGCCTTCGAGGAGGCCCGGCGCCGCGGGGTGCCCCTGGAGGCCGTACGGGCCTGGCGGTGCCCCGCGCACGAGACCACCGACCACCCGCTGCTCGCCGACGCCCCGGCCCGGCTGCACGAGCAGCAGGCCGAGGAGACCCTCGCCGAGGCCCTGCGGGACGCCCCGCCCGACGTCGAGGTGCACAGCCGGATCGTCGAGGGCCACGCCCGCCGGGTGCTGGTCGACCTCTCGCACCGCGCCGACCTGCTGGTCGTCGGGGCCAGGCGGCACGGCGGGCACTTCGGGCTCCAGCTCGGCAGGGTCGCCCACACGGCACTGCACCACTCGGCCTGCCCGGTGGTCGTCGTACCGCACGAGGCGTGAGGGCCGTGACCGGCTTACAGGCGCGCCGCGTGATCGGGGACGTAGGTCTGCAGATCGCGCGGCGGGCGCTCGTAGCCGGTCGACGGCGGCCGCTCCGGCAGCTCCAGCACCGTCGGCGGCACCTCGTGGTAGGGCACCGACTCCAGGAGGTGCGCGATCATGTTCAGCCGGGCCCGGCGCTTGTCGTCGCTCTCCACGACGTACCAGGGCGCCTCGGTGATGTCGGTGTGCACCATCATCTCGTCCTTGGCCCGGGAGTACGCCTCCCAGCGGGTGATCGACTCCAGGTCCATCCCGGACAGCTTCCAGCGCCGCAGGGGATCCTCCAGGCGGCGCCGGAAGCGTTCCTGCTGCTCGGTGTCGCTCACCGAGAACCAGTACTTGCGCAGCAGGATCCCGTCCTCGACGAGCATCCGTTCGAAGATGGGGCACTGCCGCAGGAACAGCTGGTACTCCTCCTTGGTGCAGAAGCCCATCACATGCTCGACGCCGGCCCGGTTGTACCAGCTGCGGTCGAACAGCACGATCTCCCCGGCGGCCGGCAGATGCTCGACGTACCGCTGGAAGTACCACTGCGTCCGCTCGCGCTCGGTCGGTGTCGGCAGCGCCGCGATCCGGGCCACGCGCGGATTGAGGTGCTCCGAGACCCGCTTGATGGTGCCGCCCTTGCCCGCCGCGTCCCGCCCCTCGAAGACGACGACCAGGCGGGCGCCCTCCGAGCGCACCCACTCCTGCAGCTTCACCAAATCCGTCTGCAGACGCAGCAGTTCCTTCTCGTACGCCTTGCGCGGCAGCTTCTCCGCCTTGTTGCCGGCCATGCCGCCACTTCCCCTCGATGACGTGTGGAGTCACTCATGCCGAAGGTCGCACACCAGGACAGCAGCACCGTACTGACCGACGACGAGCTGCGCACCCTGGACGCCCACTGGCGTGCCGCCAACTATCTGGCCGCCGGGCAGATCTACCTGCTCGCCAACCCGCTCCTGCGGGAGCCCCTGAAGCCGGAGCACATCAAGCCCAGGCTGCTCGGCCACTGGGGCACCTCACCGGGCCTGAACCTGGTGTACACGCACCTCAACCGCCTGATCAAGGCGCGCGGCCTGGATGCCCTGTGCGTGTGGGGCCCCGGCCACGGCGGCCCGTCGGTGCTCGCCAACTCCTGGCTGGAGGGCACCTACAGCGAGACCTATCCGGACGTCGGCCGTGACGAGCCGGGCATGGGGCGGCTGTTCCGGCAGTTCTCCTTCCCCGGCGGCGTGCCCAGCCATGTGGCCCCCGAGACACCGGGGTCGATCCACGAGGGCGGCGAGCTCGGATACGCCCTGTCGCACGCGTACGGCGCCGCCTTCGACAACCCGGACCTGCTGGTCGCCTGTGTGATCGGCGACGGCGAGGCGGAGACCGGCCCGCTGGCCGCGTCCTGGCACTCCAACAAGTTCCTCGACCCCGTCCGCGACGGCGCCGTCCTGCCGATCCTGCACCTCAACGGCTACAAGATCGCCAACCCGGCGGTGCTGGCCCGGCTGCCCGAGCCCGAACTCGACGCCCTGCTCCGGGGCTACGGCCACGAACCGATCCATGTCACCGGCGACGACCCGGCCGCCGTCCACCGCGCCATGGCCCGGGCCCTGGACGACGCGGTGGACCGTATCGCCCTGCTCCAGCGCACGGCCCGCGAGGACGGTGTCGCCGAGCGCGCGCACTGGCCCGTGATCGTGCTCCGCACCCCCAAGGGCTGGACCGGACCCGCCGAGGTCGACGGCGTACCCGTCGAGGGCACCTGGCGCGCCCACCAGGTCCCGCTGGCCGAGGTCCGCGAAAACCCCCAGCACCTGCGGCAGTTGGAGGCGTGGCTGCGCTCCTACCACCCCGAGGAGCTGTTCGACAACGACGGCAGGCCCGTCGCGGACGTCCTCGCCTGCGTCCCGGACGGCGACCGCAGGCTCGGCGGCACCCCGCACGCCAACGGCGGCCTGCTCGTGCGCGACCTGCCGATGCCCGACCTGGACCGCTTCGCCGTACCCGTCGACAAGCCCGGCACCACCCTCCACGAGCCCACCCGGATCCTCGGCGACCTCCTCGAACACGTCATGAAGGCCACCTCGGCCCGCCGCGACTTCCGCGTCGTCGGCCCCGACGAGACCGCCTCCAACCGCCTCCAGGCCGTCTTCGACGCCAGCGGCAAGGCCTGGCAGGCCCAGATGCTCCCGGTCGACGAACACCTCGACCGGCACGGCCGGGTGCTGGAGATCCTCTCCGAACACACCTGCCAGGGCTGGCTGGAGGGGTATCTGCTGACCGGCCGGCACGGGCTGTTCTCCTGCTACGAGGCGTTCGTGCACATCGTCGACTCCATGGTCAACCAGCACATCAAGTGGCTGAAGACGTCCAGGGCGCTGCCGTGGCGCGCGCCGATCGCCTCGCTCAACTACCTGCTGACCTCGCATGTCTGGCGTCAGGACCACAACGGCTTCTCCCACCAGGACCCCGGCTTCGTCGACCACGTCCTCAACAAGAGCCCCGAGGTCGTCCGCGTCTACCTGCCGCCGGACGCCAACACCCTGCTCTCGGTGGCCGACCACGCCCTGCGCAGCCGCGACTACGTCAACGTCGTCGTGGCCGGCAAACAGCCCTGCTTCGACTGGCTGTCCATGGACCAGGCCCGCGCCCACTGCGCCCGCGGCGCCGGCATCTGGGACTGGGCCGGCACCGAGAACGGCGGCGAACCCGACGTGGTCCTCGCCTGTGCCGGCGACGTGCCCACCCAGGAGGTCCTGGCCGCCGCCCAGCTGCTGCGCCGGCACCTGCCCGACCTCGCCGTCCGCGTGGTCAACGTCGTCGACATGACCCGGCTGATGCCGCGCGAGGAACACCCGCACGGCATGACCGACTTCGAGTACGACGGCCTGTTCACCGGGGACAAACCGGTGATCTTCGCCTACCACGGCTACCCGTGGCTGATCCACCGGCTCGCCTACCGCCGCACCGGCCACCACAACCTGCACGTGCGCGGCTACAAGGAGTCGGGGACGACGACCACGCCGTTCGACATGGTCGTCCGCAACGACCTCGACCGCTACCGGCTGGTCATGGACGTCATCGACCGCGTCCCCGGCCTCGCGGTGCGTGCGGCGGCCGTACGGCAGGAGATGGCGGACGCGCGCACGCGCCACGACGCGTGGATCCGTGAGCACGGCACCGATCTGCCGGAGATCGCGGAGTGGGCCTGGAACAGCTGAGACCCGGCCTTCCTATGAGGGCCGACCGGCCCACCCGGACCGCCCGGACAGCCCCTGGGGCCGGTGTCCGTTCCGCTGGACGCTGAAGGTGTCGAGAAAGACCTGGAGGAGACCCGCGATGACGGACGACACACTCAGCCGGCCCCCGGTCCACGCCCTGCTCGCGGACGGCACCACCGTGTGCATCCGTCCCGTGCGGCGGAGTGATCACGAACAGCTGGAAGGGTTCTACGAGGAGATGTCCCCGGAGAACCTGCGCCTGAGGTTCTTCGCCGCCAGCCACCGGTCGGCCCGCCTGGCCGCCGACCGGGCCTGCGCCCCGGAGCACCCCGGCTACCGGGCCCTGCTGGCCGAGACCGCGGGCCGGGTCATCGGCCTCGCCGAGTACGACAGCGGCGGCAGCGGCGACACGGCCGAGATCTCCATCGCGGTCTCCGACGGACTGCACCACCGGGGCGTCGGCACCCTCCTCGTCGAGCACCTCGTCTCGGCCGCCCGCGCCGAGGGCATCCGCACCTTCACGGCCGACGCGCTGAGCGAGAACCACGAGGTGCTGCGGCTCTTCACCGACCTGGGCCTGCGTACCGCCCGCCGCTTCGAGGGCCCGGAGGTGCGCTGCACCATCGGCCTCGACGAGAGCGACACCTACCTCACGGCCGTGGAGGAACGCGGCCGGGCCGCCGGCGTCGCCAGTCTCGAACCCCTGCTGCGGCCGGAGTCGGTCGCCGTCGTCGGCGCCGGACGCAAGCCCGGCTCGGTGGGCCGGGCGGTCCTGCACCAGCTGCACGCGGGCGGCTACACCGGGCGGCTGTTCGCGGTGAACCCCGCCGCGAGCTCGATCCTCGGGGTGCCCTGCCACCCCTCGGTCAGCGCTCTGCCCATCACCCCCGACCTCGCGGTCGTCGCGGTACCCGCCGCCACCGTCCCGGACACCGCCGAGGAGTGCGGCAAGGCGGGCGTACGTGCCCTCCTCGTCGTCACCGCCGGGCTGGACGCCGGCCAGGCCCAGGACCTCCTGGCGGCCTGCCGCTCGTACGGCATGCGGCTCGTCGGCCCCAACTGCCTCGGCCTCTCCAACACGGACCCGGCCCTGCGCCTCGACGCCACCTTCGCCGCCGGCCACCCGCGCCCCGGCACCGCGGGCGTCGCCGTGCAGTCCGGCGGCGTCGGCATCGCCCTCCTCGACGGGCTGTCCCGGCTCGGCATCGGCGTCTCGTCCTTCGCGTCCCTCGGCGACAAGTACGACGTCAGCGGCAACGACATGCTCCAGTGGTGGGAGAGCGACGGCCGCACCGACCTCGCCCTGCTGCACCTGGAGTCCTTCGGCAGCCCGCGCGCGTTCTCCCGCACCGCCCGCCGTGTCACCCGCCGCATGCCGGTGCTGACCGTCGACGCCGGACGCACCGACGCGGGCCGCCGCGCCGCCGCCTCGCACACCGCGGCCGCCGCCACCCGCACCATGACCCGCGGCGCCCTCTTCACCCAGGCCGGCATCACGGCCACCCACTCCTGCGGCGAACTTCTGGAGGCCGCCGCCCTGATGCACTCCCAGCCCCTGCCCGCCGGACCCCGCGTCGCGATCGTCACCAACGCGGGCGGCGCGGGCGTCCTCGCCGCGGACGCCTGCGCCGAGGCCGGGCTGCAGCTCCCGGCGCCCACCCCCGAACTGATCGACCACCTGCTCGCCGTACTCCCGGACGGCGCCGCCGTCGGCAACCCCGTCGACGCCACCGCCGCCGTGTCCGAGGAGCAGCTCACGAACTGTGTGGACCGGATCATGCGGCACGGCGGCATCGACGCCGTCCTCGTGGCCCTCGTGCCCACCGCGGTCGCCGCGGCGACCGGCGACGACCTCGTCCGAGCCCTCACCCGGGCCCCCGCACGACGACCCAAGCCGATCGCCGCGGTACGGCTCGAACAGGGCCTGCCCGTCGAGCTGCTGCCCGTCCACCGAGGCGGCACCGTCCCGTCCTACGCCGAACCCCAGGCGGCGGCACGGGCGCTCGCCCACGCCGCCCGCCGCGCGGCCTGGCTCGCGCGGCCCGCCGGGACGGTCCCCGACCTGGACGGCATCGAGACCGAGCGCGCCCACGCCGTCGTCGAGGCATACCTGGACGCCCACCCGGACGGCGGCTGGCTCGACCCGCGGGCCTGCGCCGAACTCCTCGAGTGCTACGGCATCCCCCAGCTGACCTGGGCCTGGGCGGACACCGAGGACGGCGCCGTCCTCGCCGCCGAACGGCTGCGCGGCGCCGACGGCCGGGTGGTGATGAAGGGCTACTGGCCCGGCCTGGTGCACAAGACCGCCGAGCACGCCGTCCACCTCGACCTGCGGGGCGACTCCCAGGTCCGGGCCGCCTTCCGGGACCTGGAGACCCGGTTCGCCGGCCTGCTCACCGGAGTCGTCGTGCAGCCCCTCGCCGACCGCGGCACCGAGCTGTTCGCCGGCGTCGTCCAGGACCAGGTCTTCGGACCGCTCGTCCTGTTCGGGCTCGGCGGCACCGCGACCGAGGTCCTCGCCGACCACGCCGCCCGGCTCGCCCCGCTCACCGACCACGACGTGCACGACCTGATCACGGCCCCGCGCTGCGCCCCGCTCCTGTTCGGCGCGGGCGGCGCCCGGCCCGTCGACCTCGAAGCGCTCGAACGGCTCCTGCTGCGGCTGTCCCGTATGGCGAGCGACCTGCCGCAGCTCGCCGAGGCCGACTTCAACCCCGTTCTCGCGACACCGGGCGGAGCCACCGTGCTCGATGCGCGCGTACGCCTGCTGCCCGGCAGGCCCCACGACCCGTATCTGCGCCGACTCCGCTGAGGAGGGACAACCATGAAGCACAACAAGGTCGGCTCCGTGATGACCACGGAGGTCGTCCGCGCCGAGTACGGCACCCCGTTCAAGGAGGTGGTCCGGCTGCTCGGTGACCACCACATCAGCGGACTGCCCGTGGTCGACGACGACGAGAAGGTCATCGGCGTCATCTCCGAGACGGACCTCATGGTCCGGCAGGCCGAGACCCCCGACCCCTACGAGCCGAAGAAGCGCTTCCGCTTCGCCCGGCTGACGCAGGAGGGCCGGAAGCGCGCCGCCAAGGCCAAGGCCCGTACGGCGGGCCTGCTGATGACCGAGCCGGCCGTCACGGTACACGCCGACGACAGCATCATCGAGGCCGCCCGCACCATGGCCCAGCACCACATCGAACGGCTGCCCGTCCTCGACGAGGAGCACCGGCTCGTCGGCATCGTCACCCGCCGCGACCTGCTCCAGGTGTTCCTGCGGCCCGACGCGGAGATCCGCAAGGAGGTCGTCGACGAGGTGCTCGTGCGGGCCCTGTGGCTGCCGCCGCGCGGCGTCGACGTCTCCGTCACCGAGGGTGTGGTCACGCTCTCCGGGCAGATGGAACGCAAGAGCGAGACGGAGATCGCCGTCTCCATGACCCGTCAGATCGACGGTGTGGTGGCCGTCGTCGACAAGCTCACCCACCGGCTGGACGACTCGCGTTTCCAGCCCAGCGAGCAGGCACTGCACGGTGTCGCCGACGACTGGCTGCGCAAGCTGTGACAGGAGAGGAGGCGGACACCATGACCGGCAAGGTGCTGGTCGCCTACGGGACGACGAACGGATCGACCGCGGAGATCGCCGAGGCCGTGGCCGCGGTGCTGCGCAAGGAGGGCTTCACCGCCGAGGCGCTGCCGGCCGGCGACGTGGCGCGAGTGACGCCGTACGACGCCGTCGTGGCCGGCGGCGGGATCTACGCCGGACGCTGGCAGAAGGACGCCCGCCGGTTCCTCCGCCGGCACGGCAAGGACCTGGCCCGACGTCCGCTGTGGCTGTTCAGCAGCGGCCCGCTGGACGCCTCGGCGGGGGAGCGGGACATTCCGCCCGTGCCCGGCCTGAAGCGGGCCATGGACCGGCTGGACGCCCGCGGCCACATCACCTTCGGCGGCCGCCTGCAGGAGGGCGCGAAGGGAGCCATCGCCCGGATGATCCTGAAGAACGGCAAGGGCGGCGACTTCCGGGACTTCGCCCGCATCGAGGAGTGGGCGAGGGAGGTCGCCGAGGAACTGGCGGCGGAGAAGGTCTGACCGCCGGCCGCACCACCTCCGGAGGGAGGCATGTCATGAACGCCCGTCGGATTCCCGTGATCACGGCCGAGGCGGTGCTGTACCTGGTCGCCGCGGTCCTGGTGGTCCTCTGCCTCGCGCTGATCGCCTCGGTGGCCGGCCTGCCCCTGGTCCCGCTGGTGATCCCGGTCGTCGTCGCGCTCGTCCTGCCGGCCCGGCGCCTGGGGCGGGCGGGGCACCGCCGGCCCGTCGCCAGGGCCTGAGACAGACCCGCGGGTCAGGAAGGTTCACGAAGGGTGGATGCACCATGTCCCTGTCGACACTGCCGTACGAGAATCCGGGCCGGGCGGCCCTCCACCTGGCCCGCGCCGCCTCCCTCGCGCCCTCGCCGCACAACAGCCAGCCCTGGTTCTTCGTCGAGGAGGGCCATGACCACGGCTTCGAGGTGCACGCGGACACCGGGCGGCGGGTGGTCCTCACCGACCCGGGTGGCCGGGAGACGGTGATCGCCTGCGGGGCGGCCCTGTTCAACGTGCGGATCGCCGTACGGCACCTCGGGTTCCGGCCCGCCGTCGACCTCCTGCCGGAACCCGGGAACCCCGCCTTCCTGGCCCGCGTGGGCTACGCGGCCCACGCCCCCGCCACCCCCGACGAGACGGCCCTGGCCGGCGCCATCACCCTCCGGCACACCCATCGCGGTCCCTTCGGCCCCGAGCCGGTGCCGGACGCGCTCCTCGACGAGCTGTACGACCACGCCCGCGCCGAGGGCGCCGACCTCCAGATCATCGACGAGCCCGGGAAGCTCAGGCTGCTCACCGACCTGGTGCGCACCGCCGAGCGGCTGCACCGCGCGGATCCCCGCCACGCGGCCGAACTGGCCCGGTACGTGGGGCCGTACGGGGTGCCCGTCGAAGCCTGCCGGTACCACCCCGACTGCACCGTGCTCGCCGGCCGCGACTACCTCGGCGTCTCCCGGCGGTTTCCCGGCCCGCCCCGCAGATGGATCGCCCGTTCGGGCGTCGTCGCCGTACTGTCCACGGCCCACGACGGACGTCCCGACTGGCTGCGGGCGGGGCAGGCGCTCGAGCGCGTCCTGCTGCACGCCGCCGCCCACCGCGTCATGGCAGCCTTCCACACCCAGCCCCTCGAACTGCCCTCCCTGCGGGCGGACCTGCGCACCCACCTCACCGGCGGCCGCCACCCGCAGGTGATCCTGCGTCTCGGCCGCCCGGCCCAGACGTGGTGCACGCCGCGCCGTCCGCCCGCGGCGTCGCTGGTCTGCGAGCGCGAACCGGTGCGGTGGTGATGACGACCGGGGCCGGGCGGCGGGGCTGGCGCTTCCGGCGCAGTCCGCTCCGCCGCCGCAGCTATCTCGTCGAGGCCTGGCTGCTGCTCGCGACCTGGACGCTCGCGTTGGTGGCGGCCGTCGTCTCAGGCGTCCTGATCGCGCACGCCGTCGAACGGAACATGAACGGCCTGCGGTCCGAGCGGCACACCGTGCCCGCCGTGCTCACCGAGGACGCGGAGCTGCCCGTGTCCGCCACCGAGGGCGCCGACGGCGACCGGGCCTGGGCCACCGTGCGCTGGACCGGCGCGGACGGCGCGGCCCGGACCGGCGTGGCCCGGGTCGAGCCCGGGAGCAGGGCCGGGAGCACGGCCCGGGTGTGGCTGGACGCCAAGGACCGCCTCGTACCGGAGCCCGCGACCGCCGACCAGGCCGAGCTGCAGGGCGCGGTACTGGGCACGGCGGCCGCCGTCGGCGCCGGCGCGGCGGTGGTCCTCCTCGGGCGGGCCGGCTGCGCCGGGCTGAACCGGCGGCGGCTGGCGCACTGGGACAAGGAGTGGGCGGCCGTGGGCCCGCAGTGGGGGCGGAGAACCGGCTGACGCCCGATGCGCCAGGGCCCGGCCGGTTCCGGACCGGGGCCGAAGGGCACTCGGTACTGGTCCTCCCACGAGGGAGGCTGGAAGTGGAACGAGAACGCACGCTGCCGAAGGAGTGAGACATGACCGGCATGATCGAACGGCGGCTTCCGGGCTGGCCGACGCTGCCCGACCTGTTCGGCTGGGTGGAGTCCGGCTTCCCCGGCGCGCATGTGGTTCCGGGGCTGCACGGGATACGCATCGAGGAACACCTGACGGACGGCACGTTCGTCCTCAGGGCCGAGCTTCCGGGCATCGACCCCGACAAGGACGTCGAGATCACCGTCACGGAGGGTGTGCTGACGCTGACCGCGGAGCGCACCGAGGAAACCAAGGAGAAGCACCACTCGGAGTTCCGCTACGGAACCTTCGCCCGCTCCGTCCAGCTGCCGTCCGGTGCGAAGGGCGAAGAGGCGACCGCCGACTACAAGGACGGTGTCCTGACCATCACCGTTCCCGTGCCCGAGATGCAGAAGGGCGCCACGACCATCAAGGTGCGGCACGGCTGAACGGGGAGCATGCCGCGAGGCGTCCGCGTGCCCGGGCCGGGGAAGACCGGGCGCGCGGACGCCGCTGTGCGACGGCGTTCAGCAGATCCGGGGAAGCTGTTCCCCGAGCGGCATGTCCAGGATCCGCCGGGCGCCCACCAGCGTCCGCAGCGTCACCCGCCCCCGCGGCCCGTCCGGCAGCACCTCACCGATCCGCACCGCCCCCGCCCCCTCGGTCACCGACCGCATCGCGGCCAGCGCGTCCTCGGCCGCTCCGGCGGCGACGAAGGCGACCAGGCAGCCCTCGTTGGCGACGACCAGCGGATCCAGACCGAGCAGGTCACAGGCCGAGGCGACCGCCTCGGGCACCGGAACGGCGCTCTCCTCGATCTCGACGGCGACGGACGAGTCCCGGGCGATCTCGTTCAGCGCGGCGGCCAGCCCGCCCCGCGTCGGATCACGCAGGACGTGGATATCGCCCCCGAGCGGCACCAGGGCACGCACCAGGCGGTGCAGTGGCCGACTGTCCGAGGCGATGTCGCTCTCGAAGCCGAGGCCCTCGCGGGTGCTGAGCACGGTCGTGCCGTGCAGCCCGACCGGCCCGGACAGCAGCACCGCGTCGCCGGGCCGGGCCAGCGCGGCGGACGGCGTCAGACGTTCGTGCCGCTGCCCGATGCCCGTGGTGTTGATGAACAGTCTGTCGGCCGCGCCCCGCCCCACGACCTTGGTGTCCCCGGTCACCACGGGCACCCCGGCCTCCTGCGCCGCCTTCCCCAACGAGGCCATCACGGCCCGCAGTTCGGCCAGCGGCAGCCCCTCCTCCACGATCAGGGACACGGACAGCGCGAGCGGCCACGCGCCCCGCATGGCCAGGTCGTTGACCGTGCCGTGGACGGCCAGGGACCCGATGTCCCCGCCGGGGAAGAACAGCGGGCTGACGACGAAACTGTCGGTGCTGATCACCAGGTCCGGATGGCCCGGCAGCAGCGCGGCGTCCTCCAGCGGACCCGTGGTGGCGGCGAGGGCGGGCAGGACCAGCTGGTCGAGCAGCTCCGCGGTGAGGCGCCCGCCGGCGCCGTGGCCGAGCAGGACGACCTCGTCCTCGTGGTTGGGGGTGGGGCATTGGATGGTCATGCGGTGCTCCTCGCGGGAGTGCGTCCGGCCGCGTGGAACGCGGCACAGGTGCCCTCGGACGACACCATGGGCGCGCCCAGCGGATGACGGGGTGTGCAGCGGATGCCGTACGCGGCGCAGTCGGTGGGCAGCCTGGCCCCGGTGAGAATGGCGCCCGCGATGCACTCGGCGTCCTCGACGGGACACAGCCCGCCCACGTCGAACCGCCGGGCCGCGTCGAACTCCCGGTACCGCTCTGCCAGCTCGAGCCCGCTGTCGGGCAGCGCCCCGATACCGCGCCAGGCCCGGTCGGTGACCCGGAACACCTCACGGACCGCGTCCTGAGCCTCGGTGTTGCCCGAGCGCCGCACGGCCCGCACGTACTGGTTCGCCACCTCGGACCGGCCGGCCTCCAGCTGCCGTACGGCCATGAGGATGCCCTCCAGCAGATCCAGCGGCTCGAACCCGGTCACCACGATCGGCACCCGGTAGCGGGCGGCGATCGGCTCGTACTCCCGCCAGCCCATCACCGCGCACACATGCCCCGCCGCCAGGAAGGCCTGCACCTCGCAGTCCGGGTCGTCCAGCAGCGCGGTCATCGCGGGCGGCACGAGGACATGGCTGACCAGCATGGAGAAGTTCGTCAGCCCGAGGCGGGCCGCGTGCAGCACCGCCGTCGCGTTCGCGGGCGCGGTCGTCTCGAAGCCGACCGCGAGGAAGACGACCTCCTTCTCGGGGTGCTCGGCGGCCAGGCGAACGGCGTCCATCGGGGCGTACACCACCCGTACGTCCGCCCCGCGCGCCCGCAGCGACAACAGGTCGGTGTCGGTGCCGGGCACGCGCAGCATGTCGCCGAAGCTGGTGAGGATCACGCCGGGGCGGGCGGCGATGGCCATGGCCCGGTCCAGGGTCTCCAGCGGGGTCACGCAGACCGGGCAGCCCGGGCCGTGGATCATCCGCATCCCGGCGGGCAGCAGCTCGTCGATGCCCTGGCGGACCAGGGTGTGGGTCTGGCCGCCGCACACCTCCATGATCCGCCAGGGGCGCGTGGCGGTCTGCCGCAGCTCGTCCAGCAGGCGCCGGGCGAGGACGGGGTCGCGGTACTCGTCGAGGTACTTCATCGGTGCGTCAGATCCAGCTGGACGTCGACGACGCCCTCGACCGCCCGCACGGCCCGCGCCAGCACGGGCACCAGCCCGCGCTCGGGCAGTGGGCCGCCGAGCGTGACCACACCCTCGCGCACCTCGACCGTCAGGGCCGTGGTGACCGGGAGCCGGTTCAGGACGCTGTGCCTGATCTCCTCGGCGATCTCCGCGTCCGGCCGCAGGAACACCTTCAGCAGATCGCTGCGGCTGACCACGCCCTGCAGCATCCCGACCTCGTCCACCACCGGCAGCTGCTTCACATGCCGGCGCGCCATGATGCGGGCGGCCTCGGCGATCGAGGCGTAGGCGTGCACGGTCACCGCCGGGGTGCTCATCAGCTCGCCCGCGGTCAGCGCACTCGCCTTGACCCGCTCCGCGAGCCCGCCCTCCTCGGTGTCCCGGAACTCCTCCTTGGGCAGCAGGTCCGCCTCGGAGACCACTCCGACGACCCGGCCCTCACCGGCCAGCACCGGCACGGCGCTGACCTTCCACTGGTCGAGCAGCTCGACGATCTCCTTGAAGGGTGCCTCGCTGCCGACGGCGACGACGGTCTGCGTCATCACATCGCTCACGGTGTACGGAGATTCAGGCATCGCAGCCTCCTGCGTCTTCTCCCGCGGTACGGACGACCGTCAGGTCGAGGAAGTGGGTGGAGCACGAGATGCACGGGTCGTGGTTGCGGATCGCCCGCTCGCACAGAGCCGTCAACTCGCCGTCGTCCACGTCGGGTTCGCCGAGGGCGCGCTGGGCCAGGCGCCGCAGGTCGTCCTCGATCGCTCCCTGGTTCTGCGCGGTGGGCGGCACCAGCAGCGCGCTGGTGACGATGCCGTCGGCGTCGAGTTCGTAGCGGTGGTAGAGCACCCCGCGCGGCGCCTCGGTCGCGCCGTGCCCGACGCCCGCGACCGGCGGCACCTCCGCGTACGGGCGCGCGGGCGGCTCGTACGCCCGGATGATGCGCAGCGCCTCGCCGACGGCGTACACCGTCTCCACCGCCCGCACCAGGATCGACCGGAACGGATTACGGCACACGGCGCCGGCCCGCGGATCACCCAGCCCGGCCGCCACGGCCGCCTCCAGTGCCACCGGCGACAACCGCGCCCCACTGATCGCGAGCCGCGCGAGGGAGCCGGTGAGATGCAGCCGCCCGTCGAGCCGCGAGTGCAGCGCGGTGGAGTGCGCCACGTGTGTCTCGGTCACGTGCTCGGTGAAGTCCCGCACGGGGAAGGAGGTCCTGGTCCCGTCGGTGCGCAGCACGGTCGGCGTCCCGCTCTCGATGGCGTACGTGTCCGGCTCGGCCAGCGCCAGCAGATCGGCCGCCACCTCGGCGTCCGGGAACTCGAAGCCCGCCACCCAGCGCACGGTGTCCCACGCGTCATCGAGGGCCTGCTTCAACTCCTCCTCCAGGGACCGGAGTTCATCCACCGCCGGCACCCGGTGGAAGCCCCCGAGCCGCACGTTCACCGGGTGCACGGCCCGCCCGCCGAGCAGCTCCATCAGCGAGTTGCCCGCCTTCTTCAGCCGGAGCCCCCGCTCGACCTCGGCCCGGTGTGTACGAGCCAGGTCGATCGCGCTCGTGCGGCCCAGGAAGTCCGGGGCGTGCAGCAGATAGATGTGCAGCGCCTGGCTCTCGATCCACTCCCCGCAGTACAGCAGCCGGCGCAGCTCACGGATCACCGGATCGACGCTCACCCCGCACGCGTCCTCGATCGCCGCGCACGCGCTCATCTGGTACGCCACCGGGCAGATCCCGCACACCCGGGCCGTGATGTCCGGCGGTTCGGTGTAGGAACGGCCGCGCAGGAACGCCTCGAAGAAGCGCGGCGGCTCGTAGATCTCCAGCCGCGCCTCGGTGACCGTGCCGTCGTGCACCCGCAGGCGCAGTGCGCCCTCGCCCTCGACCCGGGACAACGAGCCGACGTGCAGCACACGGGATCCACGGTGCGTCACTTCCGTCACTCCTTGTCGATCTTGTCGAACGCGGCGGCGTTGAACGTGTGCAGGAACCGCTCCACGGCGTCCTCGTCGAGGCCGTCGCGGCGCAGCAGCGGGATCAGCGCGGGCAGGTTCACCGACCCGGACGGACCGAAGCAGCCGAAGCAGCCCCGGTGGTACGCCGGGCAGAGCGCCCCGCATCCGGCGTGCGTGACCGGTCCGAGGCAGGGGGTGCCGTGGGCGACGGTGACGCAGACCGTGCCGCGCCGCTTGCACTCGAAGCAGACACTGTGGTCCGGGACGTCCGGCTTGCGGCCGGCCAGGAACGCGGTGATCACCTCGATGAGCTGACGGCGGTCGATCGGGCAGCCGCGCAGCTCGAAGTCGACGTCCACATGGGCGGACACGGGCGTGGAGGTGGCGAGTGTGGCGACGTACTCGGGGTGCGCGTAGACGACCCGCCGGTACTCGTCGACGTCCGCGAAGTTCCGGAGCGCCTGGATACCACCCGCGGTCGCGCACGCCCCGATCGTCACCAGGTGGCGGGACGCGGCGCGGATCGCGCGGATCCGCTCGGCGTCCTCGGCCGTGGTGACGGACCCCTCCACCAGGGACAGGTCGTACGGACCGGGTGCCACCGCGCTGGACGCCTCCAGGAAGTGCGTGATGTCCACCTCGCCCGCCAGCGCCAGGAGTTCGTCCTCGCAGTCCAGCAGGGTGAGCTGGCAGCCGTCGCAGGAGGCCAGCTTGAACACGGCGAGCGTGGGTGCCATCACAACTCCCGCACGGCGAGCAGGGCTTCGGTCCGGTCCCAGGCCACGACCGGACCGTCCCGGCACAGCAGCACCGGTCCGAGCTGGCAGTGCCCGCAGTGTCCGGTCGCGCAGCGCATGTTCCGCTCCAGCGAGACCCGGATCCGGTCGGGGCGCAGCCCGCGGTCCGCGAGGTCGCGGGCGGTGGCCCGGATCATCGGCTCGGGTCCGCAGACGAACGCCCAGGAGTCCGCCGGCGCGAAGTCCGCCCGGTCCAGCAGGCCGGTGACCAGTCCGACGTCCCCGCGCCACGCGTCGTCGGGCCGGTCGACGGTCACCCCCGTGTACGTGGTGGGCCAGCGCTCGATCTCCTTGTGGTCGATCAGATCGGCCGGGGTGCGGGCGCCGATCAGCACATTGACCCGGCCGTACGCCGCGGGCCCGGCCAGCGCGCGCAGGATCAGCGGCCGCAGCGGCGCGAGCCCGATGCCGCCGGCGACCACGACCACGTCCCGGCCCCGGGCCCGCTCCAGCTCCCAGCCGGTGCCGTACGGCCCGCGCAGCCCGAGCACATCCCCGGCCCGCGCCTCGCACAGCCCCGCCGAGACCGCGCCCACTGCCCGGATCGTGTGCGCGAGACCGCCGGTGGCCTGCACCGAGCTCACCGAGACGGGGATCTCGCCCCGCCCGAAGCAGTGCACCATCGCGAACTGCCCCGGCGCGAAGTCGGCCAGTGGCTCAGCCACGGGCTCCAGCCGCAGCGTGACCGTGTCCGCGGTCTCCGGCCGACGGTCGACCACGAGGTACGGCACCGGTACGTCCGTCATCGCGCACCGCCGCTGCCGTATGGGCCGTACAGGTCGAGGAGCCGCGTCCGCGCCGCGTGCAGGCGGTGGGAGAGCACCCGTCCGACCCAGTGCTCGACCGCGCGGCCGAACTCGGGGTCGCTCAGGCACATCAGCCGGACGGCGACCGCGTCGAACTCGTAGGCCCGCACGGGGGTCACGGTCTCGCCGCCCAGCTGCCAGACGTACGGCTCGAACAGCCAGGACCAGCCGACCAGGTCACCGATGCCGAGGGTCTCGACGACGGGCGCGCGGCGGCCGGGCACATGCAGGTCGAGGGCGAACGTGCCGTCCCGGATGATCCAGAAGCGGTCGGCGTGGCCGCCCTCCTCGAACAGGCGGGTGCCCGGCGGGAAACTGGCCTCGCGGGCCACGTGCAGCAGCCGGTCGCGGTGCTCGGCGGGCAGGGCGTGGTTCATGCGCAGGGCGATCGAGGGAGGCATCAGTCCGTCTCCGTTCCGAGTGCTGTGCGTTCGGCGTCCAGCGCGGCGACTTCCTCCGTGATGTCGATGCCGGCCGGGCACCAGACGACGCAGCGCCCGCAGCCCACGCATCCCGACGTGCCGAACTGGTCGTGCCAGGTGGAGAGCTTGTGGGTGAGCCACTGCCGGTAGCGGCCGCGGGCCGAGGCCCGGACCGGGCCGCCGTGCAGATACGAGAAGTCCAGGTCGAAGCAGGAGTCCCAGCGCTGCCACCGCTCGGTGTGGTCGCCGGTGAGGTCGGTGACCTCCTCCGTGGTGGTGCAGAAGCAGGTCGGGCAGACCATCGTGCAGTTGCCGCAGGTCAGACAGCGGGCGGCGACGTCGTCCCAGCGCTCGGCGTCCAGGCTCGCGCCCATCAGCGTGCGCAGGTCGACGGGCGGCAGCGAGCGGCCCATGTGATCGCGGGCCGCGTCCACGGCGCTACGGGCACTCGCCTCGAGGTCCGGGCCGGCCGGACGGTGCGGCACCCGCTCCAGCAGCTCGGCACCCTCCTCGCTGCCGACCCGCACCAGGAAGCGGCCGTCCATCTCGGTGAGCGCCAGGTCGTAACCGGGGTCGGCCGCGGGGCCGCCGCCCGTGGACACGCAGAAACAGGTCGCGCCGGGCTCGGTGCACTCGGCGGCGATCAGGAACGCCCCGCTCCGGCGCCTGCCGTAGCCGGTGTCCTCGTACCGCCCGCCGGCCAGCACCCGGTCCTGGATCGCGATGGCCCGCAGATCGCAGGGCCGGACGCCGAGAAAGGCGTACGACGGCGTCTCGGGCTCGTCGGCGGTGAAGGAGACGTCCCCCTCCGGCGTCCGGTCGGCGCTCCACAGCCGTTCCCGCGCCGGGTGCAGGAAGTTCTTCCAGGACTGTGGGCCCGCGCTGTGCGCGAAGGCGGCCCCGTCCTCGCGGCGGACCAGCCGGTACCGCCCGGCGTCCAGCTCGACACCCCAGCCGAAGGGCAGCGCGTCCGCCGAGGACAGCTCGGCCAGCACGATCGCACCGTCCCGCACCGTCGGCCCGACCACCGTCCGCCCCTGCGCCACCAGAGCCGCGACCAGCGCGTTCAGACCGTCCCGGTCGAGCACGGCCGGGGCTGCGGTGGCGGTCATGACGGTCCTCCTGGGTCCGAGGCGGCTCCGTACTTCCACCATCAGGTTGCGGCGGCGGACAGTCCACGCGGCAGGGGCTGACCGGCCCTCTTGACGGGCCGACCGGATCCCTCGGTGGCGGTGTGAGGTGGCGGGAACCGGTAAGGGTGCGGACGGAGAACGGAGCCGTGCGAGGGGGTGGCGGGCGCCCGACCGGCCTGCGTGAACGTGCCCTTCGCGTAGACGGACGGCCGGGCGGGCAGGAGGAGCTTCATGGACGGTGCCGATCCACACATCCACGTCGAGGAGAGCGTGACCCGCCACGACAGCGGCGCGCGCAGCATCCTGGCGGGCACGTTCGGCCTGGCCGGTGACCTGCCGGAGACGGCCGCCACCGGCTGCGGACTGCGGGTGCCGTTCGCGATGACCTCGCACCGGCCGGAGAGCGTCACCTGCCTGGCCTGCCGCGAACACGCCCGCGCGCAGCACCTGCGCCTCGCCGAGCAGACCGAACGCCTCGGCACCATGCCGGGATCCGCCATCACCGGCGCCCAGGCAGGCCGCGTGGCGGAGCACCATCGCGCCCTCGCACAGAGGTTCGCCGACGGCCCCTGACCCGAGGGCCGGCCCTCTCAGGGCAGCGGCTCGCCGAGTTCGCCCTCCACCGCGTCCGCCATCGCCCGCAGCACGTCGAGCGTGCGGTGTGCCTCCGCCTCGTCGACCCGGGTGATCGCGAAGCCGACGTGCACGATGACGTACGTGCCGACCTCCGCCTCGGGCGTGCAGCTCAGACAGGCCTCGCGGCGGACGCCGCCGAAGTCGACGGTCGCCATGCGCAGTCCGGCGTCGTCGTGGATCTCCAGGATCCTGCCGGGGATGCCCAGGCACATACGCGCTCACCCCTCCCCGGCGAGACGCGCGGCCGCGACCGCCGCCTGGCCGTAGCTGATGCCGCCGTCCCCGACCGGGACCTGACCGCCGACCAGCACCCGCATCCCCTGCGCGCGCAGCCGGCGCTTCACCTCGGTGAGCAGCCTGCGGTTGACGAAGCAGCCGCCGCCCAGGCACACCGTGCGCGGCGCACCCTCGGCGACGGCCCGCGCGACGAGCTCCGCGGTGACGAGCGCGAGCGTGAGATGGAAGGCCGCCGCCAACCGGGCCACCGGCTCCCCGGCCAGCTGCCGTTCCAGCAGGTCGGCCAGAGTGGGCGAGGGGTCGTACACCCACAGGCCCCGGGCCCGTACGACGCGATGGGCGAGCGGTACGGCGTGCTCGTCGCCCGCCGCCGCTTCGAGCAGGACGGCCGCCTCACCCTCGTAGCTCACCTGGCCGGCGATTCCGAGCAGCGCGGCCACCGTGTCGAAGAGCCGTCCGGCGCTCGACGTGCGCGGGCAGTTGACGTCCCGCGCGATCATGGCATGCACCGTGGCGGACTCGGCCGGGTCGAGCCGGTCCGTGAAGGGCCTGGTGAGCCACGGGTACGGGCGCGGGGAGCCCAGCGTCTCGCCGCCCAGCAGATGGCCGAGGGCGGTGCGGGAGGGGTGGCGTACCGCCGCGTCGCCGCCGGGCAGGGGCGCGGTCGCGAACCTGCCCACGCGGCGGTAGCCGCGCAGATCGGCGACGAGGATCTCGCCGCCCCACAGCGTGCCGTCGTCGCCCAGCCCCAGCCCGTCGTAGGCGACGCCGAGGAACGGGCCCCGCACCCCGTGCTCGGCCGCGCAGGCCGCCACGTGCGCGTGGTGGTGCTGCACCGGGATCCGGCGCAGCGGCTGCGCCCCCGCCCACTGCGTGGACAGATAGCCCGGGTGCAGGTCGTGGGCGACGACGCCCGGTTCGATGCCGGTGAGCTGCTTGAGGTGCTCGTACGACGCCGTGAACGCGTCGTACGTCGGCAGGTCGGCGAGGTCTCCGTTGTGCGGCCCGATGTGGGCCCGGCCGTCGGCGGCCAGGGTGAACGTGTGCTTGAGCTGCGCACCGGCGCCGGCGACGCGCTCTCGCACAGGCAGCGGCAGTGGGGCGGGAGCCAGCCCGCGCGCCCGGCGGACCGTGATCCGCGTCCGCCCGGTGAACTGCACCACCGAGTCGTCGTACCGGGACCGGATCGGCCGGTCGTGCGTGAGGAAACCGTCCGCCACGGCGGCCAGGGTCACCCGGGCCTCCGTGTCGTCGACGGCGATCGGCTCGTCGCTGAGGTTGCCGCTGGTGACGACGAGCGGGCGGGCCAGGTCGTCGAGGAGGAGGTGATGCAGGCCGGTGGTGGGCAGGAACAGGCCGACCCGGGCCAGCCCCGGATGCACCCCGGACGCGAGCGGCGCCACCGCTCCGCGCCGCCGGCGCCGGGCGAGCAGCACCACGGGACGCTCGGAAGAGGTGAGGGCCTCGCGCTCGGCGGCACCGATCTGCGCCAGCCGGGCCGCCGCCTCGACGTCCCGCACCATCACGGCGAACGGCTTCGCCGGCCGTCCCTTGCGGCGCCGCAACTCCGCCACGGCCGCCGGATCACCCGCGTCGCACACCAGCTGATAGCCGCCCAGCCCCTTCAACGCGACGATCCCGCCCGCACCGACGGTCTTCACCGCCGCCCGCAGCGCCTCCTCGCCGCGCAGCTCGTCCCAGGCCAGTCGCGGCCCGCACACCGGGCAGGCGACGGGCTCGGCGTGGAAGCGCCGGTCGCCGGGGTCGGCGTACTCGGCCGCGCACCGCGCGCACAGCGGGAAGCGGCGCATGGTGGTGCGGATCCGGTCGTACGGCAGGTCCTCGATGATCGTGGCGCGCGGGCCGCAGTCGGTGCAGTTGATGAACGGGTAGCGGTAGCGGCGGTCGCGCGGGTCGAGGAGTTCGTGCAGACAGGCGGCGCAGATCGCCGCGTCCGGCGGGATCTCCCGCGGTGCCATGTCGCTGTCGTCGGGGGCACTGTGCCGTACGTGGAAGCCGCTGTCGTACGCCGACGGCTGCGCCTCGCCGGTGAGCTGGACGCGGCGGACCCGGGCGAGGGCGGGGGCGTCGGTGCGCAGCCGGGCGGCGAATTGCTCGATCGCGCGGGGTGGTCCGGCCACCTCGCCCTCCACATGACCGTTGACGTTGGCGACCCAGCCGTCCAGGCCGAGCTCGGCAGCCGTGCGATACACGAACGGCCGGTAACCAACGCCCTGGACGATTCCCTCCACATGGAAGCGGCGCACGGTCATGCCGACCTCCCGGCCGACGCGTCCCGGCCCCGCACGATCTCGTCCTCGACGGCCTCGACGAGGGGTTCCACGGCGGCCGCGACGGCCGGGGAGAGGCCGGTGCCGAACTCGCCGTCGGCGCCCTCCACGGCGTACACCACCAGGTGGTCCGGCAACAGCCCCAGCACACGGGCGAGTTCGACGGCCTCGCCGAGCCCCAGCCCGTGCGAGCTGGTGGTCGCCGGCTGGGCGGGCACACCCGCGTCGAGTTCGAGGCGGTGCACGCGGCCGGGTGTGCCCGGGTGGGCATGGGCCGCGTCCACGACGACGGCGAGGCTCGCGCCTTCCCACAGGCCGATCAGCCGTCCGGGATCGCCGTCGCAGGTGGCGAGGTCGGCGTCGGGCGGCAGCGGCCGGTCCTGAAGGCGGGCAAGCACGGCCCAGCCCACGCCGTCGTCGCGCCGGAACTCGTTCCCGACGCCGATGACGGCGATACGACCACGCCTGCGCATACCTCCACGGTGAGCCGCGGCTGCCGCGCCCCACAGGGGCCGAAGGACCCCACCGGGCGGGCCGATCGGGGTTGTGTGGGTGGCCTCGGTTCGGGCTGGTGGGGCCGTGCGGGCGCGGGGTGATCGGGCCGAGCTGGGCTGCGCGGGCGCCATGAACTTCGAGTCGACGGGGGCGGCATGGGTGCGTGGCGATCGGGGCGGTGACCGGCAGCCCGGGCCTGCCCCGGACTGGGTCGGTGCACCGCGACCGTGCCCTTGGTGTGTCGCAGTGACTCGACGGCTGTGGCGTCCCGCCCGGCGACCGGCAGCCCGGGCCTGCCCCGGACTGGGTCGGTGCACCGCGACCGTGCCCTTGGTGTGTCGCAGTGACTCGACGGCTGTGGCGTCCCGCCCGGCGACCGGCAGCCCGGGCCCGCCCCGGTCTACGTCGGTGTCACCGCGACCGCGCACCTGGTATGCCGCAGCAGGTCCACCGCCGTGGCCCCCCGCCCGGCCACCACCAGCCCCGTCCCGCCGGAGGCGTGTGTCAGGGCCTCCGTCGGGGGCAGTAGCACCACGTCCTCCAGGACGTCCACGTCGGGGTACTTGGCGCGCCACGGCCGCAGCGCGTCGGACAGGCGCTGTACCTCCTGGTCCTCCCAGGCGGCGCGGTCCTCCTCCAGCACCGGGAAGGGCCGGAGCGCCGCCTGCGCGGGGAGTGTCCAGGCGTGTACCGCGTGCAGGCGGGCGCCCCGCAGCCGGGCCTCCTCGATGGCGAGGCCGACCGCCCCGTCGGACGGATTGAGCGCGTCGATCCCGACGGTCACGCCGGCTGCACGGCCCGGCGGGCCCTCGCCCGCGAGCGTGCCCGGTATCAGCACCACCGGCCGGGCGCACTCCGTCGCGAGCGCCGATGCCGTCGAGCCCACGGGGACGCCGGCGTGACCGCCTTCGCCGCGCAGGCCGAGTACGACCAGGTCCGCGTCCGCGGCCGCCGCGCGCAGCACCGGGCCGGGCGTCCCGGTGAGGTTCCGGCTGCGGACCCGCAACTCAGGGTGCCGGCCGACGAGTTCGGCGACCACCCGGTCCGCCACGTTCTCCGGGCGGTACGGCCACTGCTCGGCGGGATCCGGACCGCCGGGCGGCGACACATGGACCACCAGCAGGGGCACCCCACGCAGCAGCGCCTCCCGCGCGGCCCAGTCGGCCGCCGCACGGCTGCGGGCCGAACGGTCGACGCCGGTGATGATCACTCGTCCCATGCTGTGCCGCCTTCCAAGCCCGGGGTGGGCGGACTCGCCCGGAACACCCCGGGAGAACTCCACGTGCCGGGGAACCCGGAGAGCTCCACATGCCGGAGCACCCCGTGCCCGGCGCCTCCACCGTGGCCGCGCTCCTCGGCCCCGCGCAGGGGGCCGAACGGACCCGGACCGGAGCCCTGGCGGCCCATACCCGCCGGTAGGCCACGGGACGACGCTGGCACCGAGGAGCAACCGACAGCAGGAGGTGTGCGCGATGCTTCCGCCCGTCATCGCCGGAGTCGACGGATCGCCCGAGAGCCTCGCCGCCGCCGAGTGGGCCGCCCGTGAGGCGGCGCGCCGGAACCGGCCGCTGCGACTGGTGCACGCCTGGAACTGGCACCCCCGCCAGGACGTGGGCGAGCCCGCCACCGCCGCCCAGCGGCATCTCGCCCGGCGCTCGCTGCGCCAGGCCGAGGACCGCATCCGCCGCACCTGCCCGAACGTCGTCCTGGACGACGAACAGGTGGAGGGCCCGGCGACCGCCGCCCTGCTGCGCGCGGCCGAGCAGACCGACCTGCTCGTGCTGGGCTCGCGCGGCCTGAGCGGCTTCACCGGGTTCCTGGTCGGGTCCGTCGCGCTGGGCGTGGTGGCACGGGCCGCCGGGCCCGTCGTCCTGGTCCGGGCGGGCGAGGAGGCCGCGGACGAACACCTCCCGGCCGCCGACGGCACCGCCTCCACCCGCACCGGCTACCGGGACGTCGTTCTGGGCGTCGACCTCGGCGACCCCTGCGACGAGGTGATCGAGTTCGCCTTCGAGGAGGCCCGGCTGCGCCGCGCCCGCCTGCACGTGGTCCACGCCTGGCAGCAGCCGTCCCCGATCAGCCTCGGCCCCGGGGAGATCGGTCTGGTCAACGGCTCGGAGCGGGCCGGCGAATGGCTGGGCTTCCTGACCGCCGTCCTGCAGGTGTGGCGCGAGAAGTACGCCGACGTCGAGGTCGTCGAGACGGTGACCGAGGGCCGCGCCCAGTCCGCGCTGGTCCGCGCCGCCTCAGGGGCGAGCCTCCTTGTCGTGGGGCGGCGCACGACCGAACGCCCCACCGGCCCGCGCACCGGACCCGTCACCCACGCAGTCATCCATCACGTCGGCTGCCCCGTGGCCGTCGTACCCCACCAGTGAGAGGCCGTATCCCTGATGAGTGCGCCGATCAAGTACGTGTACGAGTTCGCCGAGGGCAGCCGCGACATGGCCGACCTGCTCGGCGGCAAGGGAGCCGGCCTCGCCGAGATGACCCGGCTCGGCCTGCCCGTCCCGCCCGGCTTCACCGTCACCACCGAGGCCTGCAAGGTCTACCTGGCCACCGGCGAGGAACCGCCCGAGTTCGGCGTCGAGGCCGCCCGCGCCCTCGCCGGCCTGGAACGGGTCATGGGCCGCACCCTCGCCGCACCCGAGGACCCCCTGCTGGTGTCCGTCCGCTCCGGCGCCCGCTTCTCCATGCCCGGCATGATGGAGACCATCCTCGACATCGGCCTCAACGACGACTCCGTCACCGGGCTCGCCAAGGCGTCCGGGCAGGAGCGGTTCGCCTGGGACTCCTACCGCAGGCTGGTCCAGATGTTCGGCCGCACCGTGATGGGCGTGGACGGCGACCTCTTCGAGGAGGCCATCGCCGCGCACAAGGCCCGGCGGCACGTGAAGGGCGACCACGACCTCGACACCGGTGAACTCGTCCTGATCACCGAGGAGTTCAAGGACATCATCCGCAGGGAGACCGGCGAGGACTTCCCGCAGGACCCGGCCGAGCAGCTGTCCCGCGCCATCCGCGCGGTCTTCGACTCCTGGAACGGCGAACGCGCCCGCGTCTACCGCCACCGCGAACACATCCCCGAGGACCTCGGCACCGCCGTCAACGTCCAGGCGATGGTCTTCGGCAACCTCGGCCAGGACTCCGGCACCGGCGTAGCCTTCACCCGCGACCCCGCCACCGGCGAGACCGGCGTGTACGGCGACTATCTGCCCGACGCCCAGGGCGAGGACGTCGTCGCGGGCGTCCGTGACGCGCTGCCGCTGAGCGAGCTCAAGACCCTCGACCCGCGCGCGTACGTCGAACTCGGCGACCACCTGCGCACGCTGGAGGGCCACTACCGTGACCTGTGCGACGTCGAGTTCACCGTCGAACGCGGCCGGCTGTGGATCCTGCAGACCCGCGTCGGCAAGCGCACCGCCGACGCCGCCTTCCGCATCGCCCACGACCTGCGCGACGACGGCACGATCAGCGCCGACGAAGCCCTGATCCGCGTCGACGGCGCCGAACTGACCCGGCTGATGTTCCCCCGCTTCGACACCACCCCCGCCGACGTCCCCCTCGCCCACGGCGTGCCCGCCTCACCGGGCGCGGCGGTCGGCGCCGTCGTCTTCGACTCCGCCGAGGCCGAACGCCGTGCCGCGACCGGTGAACACGTCGTCCTGGTCCGCCGGGAGACCACCCCCGACGACCTGCCCGGCATGATCGCCGCGGAGGCCGTCCTCACCAGCCGGGGCGGCAAGACCAGCCACGCCGCCGTCGTGGCGCGCGGCATGGGCAAGGTGTGCGTGTGCGGCGCCGAGGCACTCGCCGTCGATCTGACGGCCCGCCGCTTCACCACGGAGTCGGGTGTGGTCGTCAACGAGGGCGACACCGTCTCCGTCGACGGCACGGCCGGCACCGTCCACCTCGGCGAACTCCCGCTCACCGCCTCCCACGTCGGCCGCGCGCTGGAGACCGGCACCAGCACCGGACCGGTCACCGAGGCCGTCCTGGGCGCACTCGCCCACGCCGACTCCGTACGCCGCCTGGAGGTCCGGGCCAACGCCGACACCCCCGAGGACGCCGCACGCGCGCGTGCCCTCGGCGCCCAGGGCATCGGCCTGTGCCGCACCGAGCACATGTTCCTCGGCGAACGCAGGGCACTGGTCGAGGCGATGATCCTGGCCCGCGACGACGCGGCCCGTGAAGAGGCCCTGGCCGCCCTGCTGCCGCTCCAGCGCGAGGACTTCACCGGAATCCTGACGGCGATGGACGGACTGCCAGTGACGATCCGGCTGCTGGACCCGCCGCTGCACGAGTTCCTGCCCGACCGCACGGAACTCGCCGTCCGCCTCGCCTCCACCGCGCAGCCGGACCCGCACGACCGCGAACTCCTGCGCGCCGTGGAGCGGATGCACGAACAGAACCCCATGCTCGGCCTGCGCGGCGTCCGACTGTGCCTGGCCGTACCGGGCCTGATGGCCATGCAGGTACGGGCGGTGGCCGAAGCCGTGACGGCCCGCCTCCACGACGGCGGCCACCCCCGCGCCGAGATCATGATCCCGCTCGTCGGCACGGTCGAGGAACTGCGCCTGGCCAGGTCGGAGACGGAACGCGTCCTCGCCGAGGTCGCCACGGAGACCGGCACGCCGCTCGACCTGCCCATCGGCACGATGATCGAGCTGCCGCGCGCCGCGCTCACCGCCGGACGTATCGCCGAGGCCGCCGACTTCTTCTCCTTCGGCACCAACGACCTCACCCAGACGACCTGGGGCCTGTCCCGCGACGACGCGGAGGCCTCCTTCTTCCCGCTGTACCTGGAGAAGGGAGTCTTCGGGGTGTCGCCGTTCGAGTCGATCGACCAAGAGGGCGTCGGCCGCCTGGTGGAACTGGCCGTCGAGGCAGGCCTCGCCGTCAACCCCGGCCTGGAGACGGGCGTCTGCGGTGAACACGGCGGCGACCCCGACTCCATCCACTTCTTCCACCGGGCAGGCCTGGACTACGTCTCCTGCTCACCGTTCCGCATCCCGGCGGCCCGACTGGAGGCGGGCCGGGCGGCCGTCACCGACGGCACGGGGACCAGCGACACCAGGTGACCGATGCGGCGCAGGCCCTAGGTGCGGTTGGCCTTGGGCCTGCCCCGCTGGTCGGGGGTGCCGTGCGGCGGCGGGCCCGAGGGCTGTGGCGACGTCGCCGGCGACACGGGGGAGCCCGTGCGGGGTTCGTGGTGTTCGGGGCGCAGGGCGCCCGGGTCGCCGGACGTTGGTTCGGCGCCAGCGCGCAGCTGTTCCAGACGCGCCGTCAGCAGTTCGGTGACGGGGAGGCGACCGGCGTGCGCACGCTCGTAGGCGAGGAGTTGCTCCACCTCCTCGGCGGTCAGCGACCGTACGCGGCTCTCCAGACCGCCGATCGGCAGATGGTCGTAGTCGGGCAGCGGCAGGGTGCTGCGGCCGGGGTCGGGCATGGGTCTCACGTCCCTCCGTGCGAGTCCGTCCATGCGGAGGTCATGGCACGCGAGTACCCGTGGTCCCCCTCGTCAACCGGCGGCCCGCCCGGCCCCGAACCATGGGGCACACCCGGTTTGGCACTCCCGGCTGCGGCTACCCGCACCATGTGACAACGACGACATCCCAGCAACAGCTCGTCCAGTTCCTGGAGGACCGCTTCGCGTGCGCGCAGGCATGCACCGAGTGTGCCCGGGCCTGTGCCCTGCGGGCGAGCCTCGTGGAACCTGACGGGACAGAGGAACAGGAACTCGTACGTCGCAAGGGGATCATGTGCGCGGAGGTGTGCGACGCGACCTGTCGGGTGCTGTCCGAGCAGAACCTCCAGGACGAGGCCGGGATCCGCGTCCAGCTGGAGTGGACCCGGACGGTGTGCCTGGAGTGCGCGCACGTCTTCGACAAGTGGCCGGGCGCCGAGGAGAGCGCCCAGGCCTGCCGCGACTGCGCGCGGGCCTGCACGGACTTCATCACCACACTCGACTGACGCCGGGCCGGTACTCGCTGATCGCCGGTATCCGCGAGACGCAGCATCTAGGACAGGCCCTGGCCCTCCGCACCGAGGGGCCGGCCGATCCGTACGTTCCAGCGCCCCGACCGGCCGCTGAGCTCCACGGCCGCCAGCGGTGGCACGTCCGTGCGCCAGAACGCCGACTCCGGCGCCCCGAGCGCCCGTACCACCGCGGCCCGGACGACCTCGGGCTCGACCACCGCGACGGTGCGCCCCGCCATCCCGGCGGCCGTCTCCAGCCAGCCTGCCACCCGGTCGCACACCGTCCGCACCGACTCCCCGCCGTGCGGCGCGGACCCGGGATCGGCCAGCCAGCTCGCCAGCGCCTGCGGCTCCGCGGCCCCCACCTCCGCCAGTGTCGCGCCGGTCCAGCGCCCCGCGTCCAGCCCCGCCAACTCCGGTGCCGGCACGGCGTCCAGCCCGAGCGCCCGGGCCGTCTCGCGGCAGCGCACGGTGGGGGAGGCCCAGGCCCGTTCTGCCGCCGGAAGCGTGCCCCCGGCCGCCTGGGCGAGCCGCAGGCCGGCGGCGTCCAGGGAACAGCCGTCGTCGAAACGGGCCTCCCGCAGGGCCGCGGTGATCGCGGGTGAGATCAACATCACTCGGCTCGTCATACGTCCATCCCCGGGCTCAACATCCTTTCCAGTACCGGCATTTGGTGGCCCCGAGGGGCACAGAGGGGCGCCCGGGCCGATCCCATGCGCCCTTGGCCGTTCCTCCGCCACGCGGTACCTTCTCGTCGATATCGACGACGGTTCGGTGGAAGCCGGTGGGATTCCGGCACGGTCGCGCCACTGTATTCCGGGTCCGCACCTCGGTGCGGGCCGGGTGAGTCAGACCCGCCCCGTCGTCATGTGCACCACCGATACGGGACGCGAGTTCCCCCAGGAGGTCCTGCCCCATGGCGCAGTCCGTCGCTCAGCCGACCACCAGCACCACCGCCGTACCCGCCAAACTGCCGATCGGCGCCACCGCCCCCTGGGCGGTCTTCTTCGGCGTCCTGATGCTGGTCCTGCTCTACTTCGTCGGCGCCGAACAGGGCGCCACCTCTCTCGTCTCCGGCGAGGGCGTCCATGAGTGGGTGCACGACGCCCGCCACCTGCTCGGCTTCCCCTGCCACTGACAGCGACGAGGAAGCCCTACTGCGCATGAACTCCGCAACTGTCAGAAACCTCCTGGTCCGTGGCATGCTCGCGGGCCTCGCCGCGGGCCTGGCCGCCCTCGTCGTCGCGTACTTCCTGGGTGAACCGCGCGTCGACGAGGCGATCGCCTTCGAGGAGGCGCACGCCCACGAGCACGGCGGCGAGGAACTGGTCACCCGCACCCTGCAGTCCACCGCGGGCCTGTCCACCGGCGTCCTCGTCTACGGGGTCGCCTTCGGTGGCATCGCCGCCCTCGCGTACTGCTTCGCGCTCGGCCGGATCGGCCGCTTCGGACCGCGCGCGAGCGCGCTGCTCCTGGCGGGCGCCGGGCTGCTCGCGGTCTACGTCGTCCCGTTCCTCAAGTACCCCGCCAACCCGCCGGCCGTCGGCAACCCCGACACCCTCGACCAGCGCACCACGCTGTACTTCCTGATGGTCGTGCTCAGCGTGCTGCTGGCGGTGGGCACGGTCATCCTGGGCAAGCGTCTCGCACCCCGCCTGGGCAACTGGAACGCCACCGTCGCGGCGGCCGGCTCCTTCGTCCTCGTCGTCGGCCTGGCATACGCCTTCCTGCCGTCGTACAACGAGGCCCCGGCGGAGTTCCCCGCCACCCTGCTGTGGCAGTACCGACTCGCCGCCCTGGCCGTCCAGGCCACCCTGTGGACCGCCTTCGGCCTGGTCTTCGGACTCCTGGCGGAGCGCCTGCTCACGCCCAGGACCGAGCCGAGGACGGCCACCGCCGCACCGGCAACACCCGTCCCCAACTGATCACTTCACCGTGAAACAGGCCCCCGGTACGCCGGGGGCCTGTTCGTGTGCCTCGCCATCCCCCATCGTGCCCTCGCCATTCCCAATTTCTGGAACACGTTCTACGGTGTGCGCCGTCAGGACCGGCCTTGGGGAGCCTGGAGGCGCCGTGCATCTCGAATACTCGCCCGAGCAGCAGCGGCTGCGTACCGAACTGCGCGACTACTTCGCCGAGTTGGTGCCGGACCTCGCCCAGGCCCGCTTCACCGACCCGGCCGCCCAGAAACGCTTCTACCGCGAGACCATCCGCCGACTCGGCGCGGACGGCTGGCTCGGCGTGGGCTGGCCGAAGGAGTACGGCGGCCGCGGTCTGACCGCGATGGAGCAGTTCATCTTCTTCGACGAGGCCGCCCAGGCCGGCGTACCCCTGCCCCTGATGGCGCTGAACACCGTCGGACCGACGATCATGCAGTACGGCACCGACGAGCAGAAGGCGTACTTCCTGCCGAAGATCCTCACCGGCGAGATCGACTTTGCGATCGGCTACAGCGAGCCGGACGCGGGCACGGACCTGGCATCCCTGAAGACGCGCGCGATCCTTGACGGCGACGAGTACGTCGTCAACGGCCAGAAGATCTGGACGACCAACGGCGACACGGCCGACTGGGTGTGGCTCGCGGTCCGCACCGACCCCGGCGCCCCGCCCCACAAGGGCATCACCATGCTCCTCGTCCCGACCACCGACCCCGGCTACTCCTGCACCCTCATCAACACCCTCGCCTCGCACGACACCACGGCCAGCTACTACGAGAACATCCGCGTCCCCGTCTCCCACCGCGTCGGCGAGGAGAACCAGGGCTGGCGGCTGATCACCAACCAGCTCAACCACGAGCGCGTCACCCTCGCCGCCCATGGCACCATGGCCATCCGCGCCCTGCACGACGTCCAGCGCTGGGCGATGGAGACCAAGCTCGCCGACGGCCGCCGCGTCGTCGACCTGCCCTGGGTACGCCGCCGACTCGCCCAGACCCACACCAAGCTCGACGCCCTCAAGCTCCTCAACTGGCAGATGGTGAACGCCGTCCAGGAGGGCACGCTCACCCCGCAGGACGCCTCCGCCGTCAAGGTGTACGGCTCCGAGGCGCGCCGCGAGGCGTACGCCTGGCTCATGGAGATCGTCGCCGCGCCGGGCGCCCTGAAGGAGGGCTCGGCGGGCGCGGTGCTGCACGGTGAACTGGAGCGCGGCTACCGCTCGGCCGTCATCTTCACCTTCGGCGGCGGCAACAACGAGATCCAGCGGGAGATCATCTCCTGGATCGGGCTGGGGATGCCGAGGGTGCGGCGCTGACATCCTCGCCGAGGGGACACGTGCACATCACTTCAGCACGATGAACAGTCCACCGAAAACAGCAGGTCTTGTGTCCTGAACACGAAAAGGAGTTGATATAGGACAGCTTCTGGAAGTGATGCTGTGCGGAAGATGAAGGAATTATGACCCTTCGGCATCGCCCTGCGGGGGGAGGTGCCAAACCGCCTCGTGCTGCGTTAGCTAGCGACTGTCGTGGTGAGCGATGAGGAAAAGGTGTCCAAGAGGCGTCAGGTGGGGACCGGGAAGACGAACGCAAGTGAATCGCTGCTGACGTGTCGAAATGTTTCCAGTTGACATCAAAACCGGGGTGTGACCTGAACTCCGGGATGAGCCTGGCGGGTGCGGATCGACCTGACGAAGGGCTCTGCGGGAGGTCTTGATGCTTCTCGTGCGCTGCCAGGTCGAGTGACCGATCGCGGCACCGACGTCTGAGTATCTAAAAGTAAACTCAAACTCGGTTAGAATCGCTCCCATGGATGCGTGGACCGAAGTTCTCCAGGACACCGGCATGGACCCCCGACTCGACCGGGACACGTCCAACTGCTCGATCGCGCGGACTCTTGAGATCGTGGGTGAGAAGTGGACGATCCTGATCCTGCGCGAGGTCTGGTACGGCTCGTCCCGCTTCAGCGACTTCGAACGCGTCCTGGGCTGTCCTCGCAACCTCCTCGCGGCGCGGCTTCGGATGCTGGTGGAGGAAGGAATCCTGGCGACCGAGACGTACAAGGAGCCCGGTTCGCGGAGTCGGCCGAAGTATGTGATCACCGCTAAGGGCATGGATCTGGTGCCGGCCGTGATGGGGCTGCTGCAGTGGGGTGATCGTTACCGTGCCGACCCGGAGGGGCCGGCGGTACTGGCGCGACACCGCGAGTGCGGCGCGCGCGTCGACGTTCAGATTCGCTGCGAACGAGGCCACCCGGTGCAAGCGAAGGACATCGAGAGCGTCCCCGGCCCAGCCTTTCGTATGAGGTTGCCCGAGTGAGCTGAGGACTCCTCCGTCAGCTTTCCGTAATTCGGCCGCTCTGTCGTGTACGCGCCTGGTGGAGGCGGACCTTGGTGCGGTTTCCGCAGCGGGACATGGAGCACCAGCGGCGGTTGCGGGCCGGGGAGCGATCCGGGAAGCGCAGTGCGCAGCGGTCCGCTCCGCAGACGCGTACGCGCCGGATCTCGGCGGACAGAAGCAGGTCTACGGCGTCCTGGGCGATGAGCGCCGGCGCGAGTGTGGGGTCGGCGGCGAGGGGCGTGGTGCCGGCGGGCTCCAGGCGGTCGTGGGTGATGACGAGTTGGAGGGCGGGTCTGGGGGCTGCCGCTGCCGATCGGTTGAGCAGCGTCACGTCGCCGGATGTGGGCAGCCGTCGGCGACCGCCAGTACGGCCCGGTCGACGGTCTCGCGCAGCCGTCGCGCGGACATGAGAACGGCTGCCGTGGCGGGGTCGGTGGCCCCCGGTGCGAGCAGAAGGGCCTCCCGGAGCCAGCCCATCAGGTCGTCCGGTCCCCGGAGTATCTCCTCCGGAGTGGTTCTCCACCGGCTTCGGAGGGTGTTGGCGAAGTCCAGGCAGACCCGTCCGCCATCCCAGATCCACATGTCGTCCGTTGCCACTGCCACGCCTCCGTTTTGCCCGCTAGCCCAACCGTCTAAGACGGTTAGCTCGTGCTCGTGTCAGGAAGGCGCATCCATGGGACAGCCGACAGTGACGACCGGAGTGACGCAGGTGGACGGGGTCCGCCTGCACTACGTCCGAGCCGGGTCCGGACCTCTGATTGTCCTGCTCCACGGCTGGCCGCAGACCTCCGACTGCTGGCGGCCGGTACTCGCGGATCTCGCCGCCGATCACACGGTTATGGCGCCGGACCTGCGCGGATACGGCCTGAGCGACAAGCCCACCACTGGTTACGACAAGCGGCGTATGGCCGCCGACATGGCAGGTCTCGTCGAGGCGCTCGGCTTCGAGCGGGCCATGGCCGTGGGCCACGACCGCGGCGCTGGCGTGGGGCACCGCTGGGCGCTGGACCGCCCGGAGCAGGTCGAGCGGCTGGCCGTGCTCGACATCGTTCCCACCCGGGAGATGTTCCGCCGCCCGGACGCCTCGCTCGCCTCCGGGTACTGGCACTGGCTGTTCCACATGCAGCCCGATCTGCCCGAGCGCCTCGTGGGACGCGACATCCGCGTGTGCGGCCACTTCATCCCGGAGGAACAACCGGAGGCGCTGGTGGCACATCTGCGGCCTTTCCTGGCCGGCGAGACGAGCCGGTGAGCCCCCCACGGTGACGGAAGCGGTGCCCTTCAGCCGGTCGTGCGCCGGCCCGAGGGGCGCACTGTCCGAGGGGCCTCGACCACGGTGTGATGACCCCGCACGGCGAACGAGCCTGGAAGGCAGGACAGGCCGAGGGGCGGCCCCGCCGTAACCGGCTGGGCCGCCCCTCGGTACGGGCTTCAGGTGGCGACCGGGACGCCGGCCGGAGCATCCCCCACGGCAAGGCCGGCAGCCGGGCCGTCGGCCGTGCGCTGCCGGGGCACCAGGAGTGCCAGGGCGACCGCACCGGCACCGACCCAGAGCGCGGGGACCGGCCCGTCCACGAACAGCGAGGCGGACCCGTAGCCGCCCTGGGCGGAGAAGACCGCCGCCAGCGACGCGACGCCGATGGCCCCGCCGACCTCACGGATCGCGTTGTTGGCGCCGGAGGCGATGCCCTGCTCCTGGGGGCGGACGGTGCTCATGACGAGGTTCGCGCTGGGAGTGAAGAACATCCCCATGCCGTCGCGGCAGGCCGCGAGCTGGCTGCGGACAGCTCCGTGACCGCGGTGTTCGCGGCGGGCGACGAGATGGCCATCGGCCTGATCCACGCCCTGCGGGAAGCCGGCCGCCGTGTGCCGGAGGACATCAGCGTGGTCGGTTTCGACGGCAACCCCGTCTTCGTCTACGTCACCCCTCCCTTGACCACAGTGCGTCAGCCGCAGGCCTGACCGTCAGGCGTCTCGGACGCATCGTCGCCGCGTCGTCGACCTTTCCGCGTCGACCGACGCTGCCCAGCGACTCCTCCGCTCCCGCCTGGACCGATCCGGGGAGCGGCGGGCACCGAAACACATCCCTATCCCTTCCCCCGGGAGCCGCACATGTCCCCTGCACAGTTGGGCGCCAGACCGGCGCCGCTCCGCGTTCCCGTCCTCGCTTCCTCCTGGCGTTGTTGTTGTCCCTGAGCGTTGCGGTAGGGACGCTGACCCTGCCCGCCGCGGGCCGGGCGGAGGCGGAATCCCGTCCGTCGCAGACGCTGTACACGCCGCCGTCGAACGCGCCCTCGCCGGGGACGTTCTGCATGCGCTGGGGGCCCGAGCTGTTCGAGCTGCCCAGGGCCATGGGCGGCTTCCCCGCCCGAACCATCCTCGCCGCGGGTGACTCCGTGCCATCCGACCGGGGCGGCACCAAGAGACCTGTACGCCGGCACCGACCGAGGGAACGAGCTGAATGTCGACGACCGACTCTGGAAGATCGTCCGCGTCAACTGATGCGGCTGTCGCCTTACTCGCATCGGGCTTTATGAAGGGCCTCCTCTCAGGCGGTTTTCGCGATGCGAACCGAGTGCCAGGAGGCCCTGTCCCCTGTCACGACCTCAGCGAGCTGCCGGGGAGCGGCGACGCCATGACTCGACCTTGCGGCCTACCGCGCGTGCAGCCAGGTCCTCGGCAGGGACCTGCCAGGTACTCTGCGCTCGACGACGCGCAGCGAAATCCCGGTGCGTCAGCGCCCAATCCCTGCGCGACGGTCTCGACCGCCGTGTCGAGCAGCGGCCATAGGTCGTCGGCACGCCCCGCGCCCCACCGATGAGTTCTTGTCGCCTGCCGGGTCAGTACGGGCATGACTGCCATGAACAAGCCGCCGGTCGTCTCCCGCTCGGAGTGGCTGGCCGCGAACGACACCCTGCGCGCCCGGGAGAAGGCGCACACCCGGGAGGGCGACGCGATCGCCGCCGCACGGCGACGGCTGCCCATGACGGAGGTCGACCCGTCGACTCCGCTCGTGGGAGCCAAGGGGCACGTCCCCCTGATCGACGTCTTCGACGGCCGCACCCAGCTGTTCGCGTCGTATCACATGTGGCACGACGGCCGCCCCGCCGCCGACCAGTGTGAGGGCTGCACCTTCTTCACCGGCCAGGTCCGCGAACTGTCCTATCTGCACCAGCGTGACGTCACCTTCGCCGCCTTCTGCCAGGGCCCCTACGAGGAGTCCGAACGCTACCGCCGCTTCATGGGCTGGGAGATGCCCTGGTACTCCGTACCCGCCGAGTCCCACGAACGGCTCCTCGCCGGCCGCCACTTCGGCATGAAGGCGTGCTACCTCCGCGACGGGGATCGCGTCTACGAGACGTACTGGACCACCGGCCGAGGGGTCGAGCCCATGGCGCCCTCCTACGGCATCCTCGACATGACCGTCCACGGACGGCAGGAGACCTGGGAGGACTCCCCGTCAGGCTGGCCGCAGCCGTACGAGACCCGCGGTCAGCAGTTCCGCAAGGACGGACGGCCGACCGCGCAGTGGCCCCGGATCACCGCCGGGCATGACGACGATCTCCACGGCGGACAAACCAGCACGGGAAGCGCGGGCTGCTGCGGCTGAGGTCTGCAGCCTCGGGGCCGCGTTCCTCAGCGTTCGGCAGGGACGTTCTCGGTGAATCCCAGTTCGCGCAGCGCGGTACGCAGTCGTACCGCCGCGTCGTCGAGCGCGGCCTCGTCCTTCTCCAACTCGGCCTTGGTGAAATCGAAGTCGGACATGTCCCACGTGGGAGCCACGTGGATGTGCAGGTGCGGAACCTCGAAGCCGGCGATGACCAGCCCGGCTCGGGGTGCATCCCAGGCGCGCTGCACGCCGCGGCCGATCGCCTGGGCCACGGTCACGCAGTGAGTCAGCAGGCCGCTGTCCGTGTCGGTCCACTGGTCCACCTCCTGCCGTGGCACCACCAGCGTGTGACCGGGAGTGAGCGGGGCGACGGTGAGGAAAGCGGCGGCCTGGGAGTCCTGCCAGACGAACCGGGCGGGCAGCTCCCCAGCGAGGATCTGGGAAAAGAGCGTAGGCATGTGATCAGTTTTGCATTCACCGGCGGTCCGATGATGAGGGGGACCGGGGATGAACGTGCCGAGCGCCGGATCCTTGACCCCTGGTCGCCACTCCATGATGCTGTGTTGCGGCACATGAGATGCGTGCCGTAATGAGCAACATCAGACTTAGATCTCGCACCAGCCGAGGAGTGGCCATGGCTCACCAGGTCCGTGCTGTCGTCGCGCGGGGCAAGGGCGCCCCCGTCAGCCTGGAAACGATCATCGTGCCCGACCCGGGTCCGGGAGAGGCGCTGGTGAAGATCCAGGCCTGCGGGGTCTGTCACACCGACCTGCACTATCGGGAGGGCGGCATCAACGACGACTTCCCCTTCCTGCTGGGCCATGAGGCCGCAGGTGTCGTGGAGTCGGTGGGGGAGGGGGTCACCGGCGTCGCCCCCGGTGACTTCGTCATCCTCAACTGGCGTGCGGTGTGCGGGCAGTGCCGGGCCTGTCTGCGCGGACGGCCGTGGTACTGCTTCAGTACCCACAACGCGAAGCAGAAGATGACCCTGACCGACGGCACGGAGCTGTCGCCGGCGCTGGGCATCGGTGCGTTCGCGGAGAAGACGCTGGTGGCGGCGGGGCAGTGCACGAAGGTCGACCCGGCCGCGTCGGCGGCCGCCGCCGGTCTGCTGGGGTGTGGCGTGATGGCGGGCCTCGGTGCGGCCATCAACACCGGCAACGTGGGACGCGGCGACAGCGTGGCCGTCATCGGCTGCGGCGGCGTCGGGGCCGCGGCGGTCGTCGGGTCGAACCTGGCGGGCGCGGCGAAGATCATCGCGGTGGACATCGACGACGCCAAGCTGGACACCGCCAGGAAGCTGGGCGCGACCCACACCGTCAACTCCAGGAACACCGACCCGGTCGAGGCGATCCGCGAGCTGACCGGCGGATTCGGCGCCGACGTGGTCGTCGAGGCGGTCGGCCGCCCGGAGACGTACCAGCAGGCGTTCTACGCACGCGACCTGGCCGGCACGGTCGTCCTCGTCGGCGTACCGACCCCGGAGATGAAGCTCGAGCTGCCGCTGCTGGACGTTTTCGGCCGGGGCGGCTCGCTGAAGTCGTCCTGGTACGGCGACTGCCTGCCCTCCCGCGACTTCCCGATGCTCATCGACCTCTATCTCCAGGGCCGCCTGGACCTGGACGCCTTCGTGACGGAGACCATCGCGCTGGACGACGTCGAGAAGGCCTTCGAGCGGATGCATGGCGGCGACGTCCTGCGCTCGGTGGTGGTCCTGTGACGACCGGCGCCCGCATCGAACATCTCGTCACCTCGGGGACCTTCTCGCTGGACGGCGGCACCTGGGACGTCGACAACAACGTGTGGATCGTCGGCGACGACGCCGAGGCGATCGTCATCGACGCCGCACACGACGCCGGGGCGATCGCCGAGGCCCTCGGTGGGCGCACCCTGCGCGCCATCGTGTGCACCCACGCGCACAACGACCACATCGACGCAGCGCCCGAACTCGCGGCGCGCACCGGCGCGCCGATCCTGCTCCACGGTGACGACCTGCCGCTGTGGAAACAGACCCATCCCGACCGAACGCCCGACGGTGAGCTGGCCGACGGGCAGGTCCTCAGGGTGGCCGGTGTCGAGCTGACCGTGCTGCACACGCCCGGCCATGCCCCCGGCGCTGTGTGCCTGTACGCGCCGGCCCTCACGGCCCTCTTCAGCGGTGACACGCTCTTCGCGGGCGGGCCAGGGGCGACGGGACGGTCGTTCAGCCACTTCCCGACCATCGTCGACTCCATCCGGGACCGACTGCTGACCCTGCCGGGCGAGACCGTCGTACACACCGGCCACGGGGAGACGACCGCCATCGCCGCGGAGGCCCCGCACCTTCAGGAGTGGATCGACCGAGGGTTCTGACCACCCCGTCGAACAGCGCAACTGCCCACCCAAGGAGGGGGTCCAGTGTCGGACCCCCTCCCTTCTGTTGCATATGGAGGCTTGAGTTGTGTGATGAGCAACTCGAAACGACGCCCCAACCGGCCCTCTGAACGCCTTGACAAGGGTTCTGGGCCGACCTCAGACTGATGTTGCGCTTACCGCAATCCGTTTCGCTATACGCACCGAGGTGGTCATGATGATTCCCGCGTGCCCTCTGGCGGATCTCCCGCGAGGAGAGGCCTTCCGGCTCGAGATCGACCCGCCGGTCACGGTGTTTCACACCGAGGACGGCGAGCTCTTCGCCATCGACGACACGTGCACCCACCAGGACGCCTCGCTCGCCGACGGCTGGGTGGAGGACTGCTGGGTGGAGTGCCCCCTGCACGCCTCCAAGTTCAACCTGAAGACCGGTGAGGTCGACGCCCCGCCGGCCAAGCTCCCCGTCCGTACCCATGAGGTCGTCGTCCAGGACGGCATGGTCTACGTGCGGCTGTCCACGACCGCCCCGAACCTGCCGCACTGCGTCGCGCGCAAGCTCGCCGGGACCCTCACGTGAGGACGGTGGCCGTGGTGGGCGCCTCGCTGGCCGGCCTGTCGGCGGCGCGCTCACTGCGGAAGCAGGGCTACGACGGGCGGCTGGTCGTCATCGGAGACGAACTCCACCGCCCGTACGACCGGCCCCCGCTGTCCAAGGAGTTCCTGGCCGGCACCATCGGCGAGGCGGACCTCGCGCTGGAGACGGACGACGAGGACCTGGGGGCGGAGTGGCTGCTCGGCACCCGCGCCACCGGACTCGACCGCACCGACCGCGCCGTCCGGCTCGCCGACGGCCGGGAGGTCCGCGCCGACGGCATCGTCATCGCGACCGGCGCCGTCGCGCGCACCCTGCCCGGCTCCGAGGGTCTGGCCGGAGTGCATGTCCTGCGCACCCTGGACGACGCCCGCACACTACGGGACGAACTGGTCCGCGGCGGACGGCTGGTGGTGATCGGCGGCGGATTCGTCGGCGCCGAGGTCGCCTCCACCGCGTACGCCCTCGGGCTCGACGTGACGGTGGTCGAGGTGGCCCCGACGCCGCTCGCCGGACCGCTCGGCGAGGCCATGGGTGCCATCGTCTCCGCCCTTCACGCGGACCACGGCGTACGGCTGTTGTGCGGCGTGGGCGTCAAGGGGCTGAGCGGGGAGCGCCGGGTGGACGCCGTCCTGCTCGAGGACGGCCGCAGCATCCCCGCCGACATCGTCGTGGTCGGCGTGGGCGCACGACCGTGCGTCGAGTGGCTGGAAGGATCCGGCGTCGAGCTCGACAACGGCGTCAAGTGCGGTGCGGACGGCCGCACCAGCCTGGCCGGCGTGGTCGCGGTCGGCGACTGCGCCAACTGGTACGACCCCCGTACGGGCACCCATCGCCGCGTCGAACACTGGACCGGCGCGCTGGAGCGCCCCGCCGCCGCCGTCGCCACGCTGCTGGCGGGCGGTGCGGTGGAACCGGGCGTGCCCCGGCCGCCGTACTTCTGGTCGGACCAGTACGGCGTGAAGATCCAGTTCGTCGGCCACGCGGCCGCAGCCGACAGCGTGACGATCGAGGAAGGCTCCGCGGCGGACCGCAATGTCCTCGCCGTCTACCGGCGTGCCGGTGAGCCGGTCGCCGCGCTCGGGATGAACCAGCCGCGGCTGTTCACCCGCTGGCGCAAGCAACTGGCCCGCCCTGCGTCTTGACACCGCCCCTGAGGCATCCCATGCTGCGGTTTCACATGGTACGCAGCGTTGCTCCATGCACAACGCCGTCCGGAGTCGTTCTTCCCGGCGCGTGAATGACCCCTCCACGACGTTCCCCGAGGAGTGCACTGTGACCTCGACCAGCCTGCCCGACAGCCTGATCGCCACTCTCCCCGGCTCCTCCTACACCGATCCCGGGATCTTCGAGCAGGAGCAGGAGCGCATTTTCGAGTCCATGTGGTTCTGTGTCGCGCGCGCCTCCGACCTGGCGAAGCCCGGCGCCTTCCGGACCGTCGACGTGGGCCGCGAAAGCATCCTCGTCACCCGCGCGAGGGACCACAGCATCCGTGCGTACTTCAATGTATGCCGGCACCGCGGCGCGCGGATCTGCACGGAGGAGAGCGGCGAGGTCAAGCGGGCCTTCCAGTGCCCGTACCACGCCTGGACCTACGACCTGAACGGCAAGCTCGTCGCGGCGCCCAACCTGACCAAGATGCCCGACGTCGGCCGCACCGAGTACGGCCTGGTGAGCGTGGCCACCCGCGAATGGCTCGGCTATGTCTGGGTCTGCCTGGCGGAGAACCCGCCCTCCTTCGAGGAGGACGTCATCGGCGAGGTCGTCGGCCGCCTCGGCGACGTCGAGTCGATCGAGCACTACGACATCGACAGCCTCTCGGTCGGCAAGCGGATCGTCTACGACGTCAAGGCGAACTGGAAGCTCATCATCGAGAACTTCATGGAGTGCTACCACTGCGCCACGATCCACCCCGAACTGACCGAGGTGCTCCCCGAGTTCGCCGACGGCTACGCCGCCCAGTACTACGTCGGCCACGGCGCCGAGTTCGGCGAGGAGGTCCGGGGCTTCACCGTCGACGGCTCCGAGGGTCTGGACCGCATCCCCGGGGTGGCCGAGGACCAGGACCGCCGTTACTACGCGATCACCGTCAGGCCGCAGGTCTTCATCAACCTCGTCCCCGACCATGTCATCTTCCACCGCATGTACCCGGTGGCCGCGGACCGCACGATCGTCGAGTGCGACTGGCTCTATCTCCCGCACGTCGTCGAGAGCGGCAAGGACGTCAGCCGGTCGGTGGAGCTCTTCCACCGGGTCAACCAGCAGGACTTCGACGCCTGCGAGCGCACCCAGCCCGGGATGAGCTCCCGGATGTACGCCAAGGGTGGCGTCCTCGTCCCCAGTGAGCACCACATCGGTGCCTTCCACGACTGGGTGCACGAGCGCCTGGGCACGCACCAGCAGTAGGAGAGGTGGGCGCTCAGCCCAGGTAACCCATCCGGTGGCTGATCTCGTCCGCGCCCTTGATCAGCACCGGAGCGAGCTCATGCAGACGCTCCTCGGAGAGCCGGTACGAGGGGCCGGAGGCGCTCACCGCCGCGACGACGTCTCCGTCCCGGTTGCGAACCGGGGCGGCCAGGGCGTGGAGACCGAGCTCCAGCTCCTCCATGGCCCAGGCGTAGCCACGCTCCCGGGCCTCGGCGAGGTTCTTCTCGAGCTTCGTCTTCGCGGTGATGGTGTGCGGGGTGACCTTCTTCAGGCCGGTCTGGGTCAGCAGTGCGGAGCGGTCCTTGGCGGGCAGGTGGGCCAGCAGGATCTTGCCGCTCGACGTGGCGTGCAGCGGGGTCAGTTGGCCGACCCAGTTCTGCGCGGTGATGGCCCCCGGGCCGCGCACCTGGTAGAGGTTGACCGCGTAGTGCTCCTGCAGCACGGCGATGTTGACGGTCTCGCCGATCTCCTCGGCCAGGTCCTCGCAGACCGGGCGGCTCTGCTGGGTGATGTCGATGCGCCCCGTGACGGCGCCGGCCAGGCGCACGATGCCGAAGCCGAGGCGGTACTTGCCGCGCTCGCCCGCCTGCTCCACCAGGCCGCGCGCCTCCAGGGCGCCGAGCAGGCGGAACGCGGTGGACTTGTGAACATCAATCTCGCCCGCCACCTCGCTGACGCCCGCCTCGCCGCGTTGAGCCAGGATCTCCAGGACACTGATGGCGCGGTCGACCGACTGCACTCCGCCGGCGTGTGAATTCGAGGTTTCGGTTTCCAAGTTGTAGTTGCTCACAACGCAACTATACCCACAGTAAACAACGCTACTGCAAGTAACGATGGCGAAACAAAGCCCTTGCAGGTTGCGTTGGTCGCAACCTGGTGCGTATAGCGCTACTGCGGCTAGCATGCCCGCGTATCTACGGCGCGAGCGAGACGAGGCATCATGGCTCCCCTCCACTACGACTTCGTCATCGTCGGCGGCGGATCGGCCGGCAGTGCACTGGCGAACCGGCTCTCCGCGGACCCGGCGAACCGGGTGCTGGTCCTGGAGGCCGGCCGGTCCGACTATCCGTGGGACGTCTTCATCCACATGCCCGCGGCGCTGACCTATCCGATCGGCAGCCGGTTCTACGACTGGAAGTACGAGTCCGAGCCCGAACCCCACATGGGCGGCCGGCGCGTCTATCACGCCCGGGGCAAGGTGCTGGGCGGCTCCAGCAGCATCAACGGCATGATCTTCCAGCGCGGCAACCCCATGGACTACGAACGCTGGGCGGCCGACGCAGGCATGGAGACCTGGGACTACGCGCACTGCCTGCCGTACTTCAAGCGGATGGAGAACTGCCTCGCCGCCGACCCCGACGACGAGTTCCGCGGTCACGACGGACCCCTCGTCCTCGAACGCGGCCCGGCCACCAACCCGCTCTTCACGGCCTTCCTCAAGGCCACGCAGGAGGCGGGCTACGCGCCCACCGACGACGTCAACGGCTACCGGCAGGAAGGTTTCGCCAAGTTTGACCGCAACGTCCATCGCGGGCGTCGCCTGTCGGCCTCGAAGGCGTACCTGAAGCCCGCGATGAAGCGGCCGAACCTCACGGTCAGGACCCGCGCCCTCGTCACCCGGGTGCTCTTCGAGGGCAAGCGCGCCGTCGGCGTCGAGTACCAGCGCGGCCGGGGCGCGCTCCAGCAGGTCCGCGCCAAGGAAGTCATCCTGTGCGGCGGCGCGATCAACTCCCCGCAGCTGCTGCAGCTGTCCGGCGTCGGAAACGCCGAGGAGCTGAGCGCCCTCGGCCTCGACGTCGTCCACGACCTGCCGGGCGTCGGCGAGAACATGCAGGACCATCTGGAGGTCTACGTCCAGTACGCCTGCAAGCAGCCGGTCTCCATGCAGCCGTACATGGCGAAGTGGCGCGCCCCGTTCATCGGACTGCAGTGGCTCTTCCGCAAGGGCCCGGCCGCCACCAACCACTTCGAGGCCGGCGGCTTCGCCCGCAGCAACGAGGACGTCGAGTACCCCAACCTGATGTTCCACTTCCTGCCGATCGCCGTCCGCTACGACGGCTCCTCGCCGTCCGGCGGCCACGGCTACCAGGTGCACGTGGGCCCCATGTACTCCGACGCCATCGGTTCGGTGAAGATCAAGAGCAAGGACCCGCGCGAGCACCCGGCGCTGCGCTTCAACTACCTCTCCACCGAGCAGGACCGCCGCGAATGGGTCGAGGCGATCCGCGTCGCCCGCAAGCTCCTCGACCAGCCCGCGCTCGCCCCCTACAACGACGGGGAGATCTCGCCCGGCCCGTCCGTGGCGACGGACGAGGAGATCCTCGCCTGGGTCGCGAAGGAGGGCGAGACCGCCCTGCACCCGTCCTGCACCTGCAAGATGGGCACCGACGAGATGTCCGTCGTCGACCCCACCAGCATGCGGGTGCACGGCGTGGAGGGCCTGCGCGTGGTGGATGCCTCCGTCATGCCGTACGTCACCAACGGAAATATCTACGCACCGGTGATGATGATCGCCGAGAAGGCCGCCGACCTCATCCTCGGCAAGGAGCCGCAGGCGCCGTCCAAGGCCGCGTACTACCGCCACCGCGACGCCCAGAAGCAGGCCGGGTAGACCTTGGGCGCCCCAGGGCTGAGGACGCTGCTGCACAGCGTCCGCTATGAGGTGCTGCCCGCGAAGGCGACGGAGGACAAGGTCCTCGCCCATGTACCGCGCGACGTCGTCGTCACCGTGACGGCGTCGCCGGTCAAGGGCCTGGAACCGACCCTCGACCTCGCCACCCGGCTCGCGGCACACGGCTACCGCGTCGTCCCGCACGTCCCGGCGCGCCTGCTCCGGGACGACGGGCACCTGAAGGAAGTCGTCGACCGGCTCCGCGAGGCGGACGTGGACGACGTCTTCGTGCCGGCGGGCGACGCCGACCCGCCCGCCGGGGCGTACGAGGGGGCGCTGCCGGTGCTGCGCGGGCTGAGCGAGCTGGGCCGGCCCTTCACGCACGTCGGGGTCACCGGTTATCCCGAGAGTCATCCGCTCATCCATGACGACATCACCGTCCAGGCGATGTGGGACAAGCGCGAGCACGCCACCTACATCGTGAGCAACCTGTGCTTCGACCCGCGTGTGCTGAGGGAGTGGATCACCCGGATACGGAGCCGGGAGGTCACCCTGCCGGTCCATGTGGGCGTGGCGGGGCCCGTGCAGCGGGCGAAGCTGCTGGCGATGGCCACGAAGATCGGGGTGGGGGAGTCGACGCGCTTCCTGACGAAGCACGCCTCGTGGTTCGTGCGCTTCGCGGCACCCGGAGGGTATGCCCCCGAGAGGCTGCTGGCCCGCGCGGAGGAGGCCCTCACGGCACCCTCGGCGGGGGTGGCCGGCCTGCACCTGTTCACGTTCAACCAGATCGCCGAGACGGAACGGTGGCGCCGCGAGCTGCTGGACCGGTTGGGCGGCTGAGCGAGGAGAAGGATGCTGTCCGACACGGACTGGAAGCTGACTCGAACCTTCCCCAGCGCGGCCGGTGATGTCCGCTGGGACCGGCTGGGCGACCCCGGCCGACCACCGGTCGTCCTTCTGCACGGCACCCCCTTCTCCTCGTACGTCTGGCGTGCCCTGGCCCGGTCGCTCGCGCGCCACTACCAGGTGTTCGTCTGGGACATGCCCGGCTACGGGGCCTCGGAGAAGGCAGCGGGCCAGGATGTGTCCCTGGCAGCCCAGGGCCGGGTCTTCAGCGAGCTCCTGAGTCACTGGGGTCTGGCGGAACCGCTCGTGGTCGCCCACGACTTCGGCGGTGCCGTCGCCTTACGGGCGCATCTGCTGCACGGCGCCCGCTACCAGGCCCTCGCCCTGGTCGATCCGGTCGCGCTGGCGCCGTGGGGGTCTCCGTTCTTCCGGCTCGTCGGCGAGCACTCCGACGTCTTCGAGCGGTTCCCGCCCGCACTCCACCGCGCCCTCGTGCGCGAGTACGTCGCCTCCGCCAGCAGCCCGGGGCTTCATCCCGCGGTCCTCGACCGGCTCGTCGAGCCCTGGCTGGACGATCCCGGCCAGGCGGCCTTCTACCGGCAGATCGCCCAGGCCGACCAGCGTTACACAGATGAGATCCAGGGCCGGTACACCGAAATCGGCATGCCCACGCTCGTCTGCTGGGGCGAGGACGACACCTGGATCCCCGTGGCGAAAGGCCGGGAACTCGCCGCTCTCCTCCCCGGTGCGCGGTGGGAACCGATCGCCGGCGCGGGCCACTTGGTCCAGGAGGACGCCCCCGCCGAACTCACGGCGGCGCTGATCGCCTTCCTCCAGCACCCGCTCTGACCGAGCCCGGTGCGCCCGAGTCGTATACGAAACCGTCGGGGTGTGGAATGCGATTCAGTGGGTAGCGCGCAACATGACCAGGTCGACGGGGGCCTCGGCGGAGAAGTGAGGGCCGATCGGCCCTTGTGAAATCGTCATCCGTCAACCCCTTGACGCATGTCTGCACATTCGCCAGGGTGTTCCACCACAAGCAATCGAATGCACGATGCGCAACGCAATGGCGGTTGAAGGGCTGGGCGAGTGGCAGACCTGTATGTGGAGGGGACATGGCGGGAGCCGGTGGCCGGGGGCCGCCGCGAGATCCGCTGTCCCGCTGACGGCACGCTCACCGCGACCGTGTCGGAAGGGACCCGCCCCGACACCGAGGCGGCGATCGCCGCGGCCCGCCGAGCCTTCGACGAGGGACCCTGGCCGCGCACCCCCGAGCGGGAGCGCGGCGCCCTGCTGCTGCGCACCGCCGACCTCATCGAGCGCGACGCCAAGGAATTCGCGCGCGCCGAATCGCTGGACACCGGCAAGCGGCTGGTGGAGAGTGACTACGACATCGCCGACATCGTCTCCTGCTTTCGTTACTACGGCGGGATCGCCGGCACCGACGCCGGCCGGGTGATCGACACCGGCCGCGACGACGCCGTAAGCCGCGTCGTCTACGAACCGATCGGCGTGTGCGGGCTCATCACTCCCTGGAACTACCCGCTGTTGCAGGCCTCGTGGAAGGTCGCCCCCGCCCTCCTCGCGGGCAACACCATCATCCTCAAGCCCAGCGAGCTCACACCCTCCACCTCGATCCTCCTGATGAGGGCACTGGAGGAGGCCGGGCTCCCCGCCGGTGCCGCCAATCTCGTCCTGGGCACCGGGCCCGAGGTGGGCGCCCCGCTCTCCGAGGACCCCGCCGTCGACATGGTCTCCTTCACCGGGGGCCTGGAGACCGGCAAGCGGATCATGGCCACCGCCGCCGCGACCGTGAAGAAGGTCGCGCTGGAGCTCGGCGGCAAGAATCCCAACGTGATCTTCGCCGACGCCGACTTCGAGACGGCCGTGGACTTCGCTCTCACGGCCGTCTTTCTGCATTCGGGGCAGGTCTGCTCGGCCGGCGCCCGGCTGATCGTCGAGGACTCGCTGCACGACCGCCTCGTCGACGAGGTCGTCCGTCGCGCCCGGCAGATCCGCCTCGGCGGACCCTTCGACCCCGAGGCCGAGACCGGGGCGCTGATCTCCGCCCAGCACCTGGAGAAGGTCGAGGCGTACGTCGCGGGCGGCCTCGCCGAGGGCGCCGTACTGCGCTGCGGCGGCGCACGGCCCGACGACCCGGCCCTCGCGAACGGCTACTACTACCCGCCGACCGTCCTCGACGAGTGCCGGCAGGACATGCGCGTGGTGCACGAGGAGTCCTTCGGCCCCGTGCTCACCGTGGAGCGTTTCACCGACGAGGACGACGCCGTCCGCATTGCCAACGACACCGAGTACGGACTCGCCGGAGCCGTCTGGACACAGGACGCGGGCAAGGCCCAGCGGGTCGCCCGGCGGCTGCGCCACGGCACGGTGTGGATCAACGACTACCACCCCTATGTGCCGCAAGCGGAATGGGGTGGCTTCGGGCACTCGGGCGTGGGCCGTGAGCTGGGACCGACCGGCCTGGACGAGTACCGAGAGCCCAAGCACATCTGGCAGAACATCCAACCCCGGCCGCAGCACTGGTTCCGCGGCTGAACGCCGAAAAGAGATCGATCGTGACCCCAACACAGACCGAGATGCCGCAGCGGCGCGGCACGCCCCAGGATTCGGACGGTACTCCAGTCATATCCGTGCGCCGGCTGTGGAAGGTGTTCGGGCCGAAGGCCGACCAGGTACCGGAGTCCGAGGAGCTGCGCGGCCTCACCCGCCGTGAGCTCATGGACCGCACCGGGTGCACCGCCGCCGTACGCGACGTGAACTTCGATGTCGCGCCGGGGGAGGTCTTCGTCGTCATGGGCCTGTCCGGCTCCGGCAAGTCCACCCTGGTGCGATGTCTGACCCGGCTGATCGAACCCACCTCCGGTGAGCTCGTCTTCGAGGGCGAGGACATCCGCGACGCGGACCCGGGGCGCCTGCGCGACCTGCGGCGCCGCAAGTTCTCCATGGTCTTCCAGCACTTCGGGCTGCTGCCCCACCGCCGTGTCGTCGACAACGTGGCGTTCGGGCTGGAGATCCGCGGCATGGGCAAGGCCGAACGCGCCAAGCGGGCGATGGAGGTCGTCGAACTGGTCGGCCTCGCCGGCTACGAGAACTCCTACCCCGACCAGCTCTCCGGCGGTATGCAGCAACGCGTCGGCCTCGCCCGGGCGCTGGCCGGCGATCCGGACGTGCTCTTCTTCGACGAACCCTTCTCGGCACTCGACCCGATGATCCGCCGGGACATGCAGAACGAGGTCATCCGGCTGCACCACGAGGTCGGCAAGACCATGGTGTTCATCACCCACGACCTCTCCGAGGCACTCAAGCTGGGTGACCGCATCCTCATCATGCGCGACGGCAAGATGGTCCAGTGCGGCACCGGCGACGAACTGGTCGGCGCCCCCGCCGACGACTACGTACGCGAGTTCGTCAAGGACGTGCCGCGCGGCGACGTGCTCACCCTGCGGTGGATCATGCGCCCGCCGGCGGACGGCGACGCCCTGGACGGTCCCGAGCTGGGCCCGGACGTCGTGGTGAAGGAGGCCACCCGGGCGGTTCTGGCAGCCGACAAGCCGGTCAAGGTCGTCGAGGACGGCAAGCTGCTCGGCATCGTCGGAGACGAGGAGATCCTCGCGGTGGTCGCCGGGCAGGAAGGCGGCGCGTGATGGCCGTCGCCCTGGAGAAGACCGCACCCCTGGCAGGCGTACGCCAGGTCAGACGGCGCACCGTGGTGGCCGCGATCCTGGTCGCCTGGCTGGTGCTGTTCGTCATCTTCCGCGGAAGACAGACCCTGGCCCTGGCCGCCGCGGACCTCACCGACCTGCACCGGTGGTTCAACGACGTCAACGACTCCATCGGCGCGAACCGCAACTCCAACCCGCTCTTCCTCTACTTCTTCAACGAGATCCGCCTGGTCATCGACACCCTGGTGACCTTCGTCCAGGAGCTGATCTCCCAGCCCTCCGCCGACCGCCCCGTCCCGCAGGTCGGATGGCTCGGCGTCGTCGGCATCGCGGGCTATGTCTCCTGGGCCGTGGGCAACTGGCGGGTCGCCCTGCTGGCGGTGGCCGGCTTCACCTTCATGGGGCTGCAGGGGCTGTGGCAGGAGAGCATGGACACCCTGGCCCTCATCCTCTGCGCGGTCTTCGTGGCGCTGCTGTTCGCGATCCCGATCGGTGTGTGGGCGGGGCTGTCCGACCGGGTCAACCGGATCGTGACGCCCTTCCTGGACTTCATGCAGACGATGCCGACCTTCGTCTACCTGGCACCCCTGACCCTGTTCTTCCTCATCGGCGGGGCCTCCGCCACGATCGCCACCGCGATCTACGCGGCGCCGCCCGCGATCCGCATCACCGCGCACGCCATCCGCTCGGTGCCCGGGACCACCGTGGAGGCGGCGGACTCGCTTGGTGCGACACGCCGGCAGGCGCTGCTGAAGGTCCTGCTGCCGATGTCCAAGCGGACCGTGGTGATGGGCATCAACCAGTCGATCATGGCCGCCCTGGCGATGGTGACCATCGCCGCCCTGATCGACGCGCCCGGCCTCGGCAAGACCGTCGTGCAGGCCCTGCAGTCGCTCGACGTGGGAACGGCCTTCAACGCCGGCCTGGCCATCGTCGTGATGGCGATCGTCCTCGACCGGGTCACCACCGCCGCGAGCACCCGTGAGGAAGCGGCCCGGCGCTCGGGCGGCCGCTTCCTCAGCTGGCGGCGGCCGCTGCTGGCCGCGGGCGGAGTCGTCACGGTGGTCCTCGTCTACATGTCGCACACCTATGTGTGGGCGGCGGAGTTCCCCGGCGAGGGCGGCATCGGCACGTCCATCGCGAGCGCGGCCGACACCGCGACCACCTGGGCGCAGGACAACCTCTCGGGCCTCACCAACGCGTTCCGCGACGGCATCACCAACGGCCTGCTCAACCCGTTCCAGTCGCTGCTCACCGACTCCCCGTGGTGGCTCGTCGCAGCGGTGCTGATCACGCTCGGCGCGGTGCTCGGCGGCTGGCGCGCCGGCGTCACCGCGGCCGTGTGCGTGGGCCTGCTGGTCGGCACGGGCGTGTGGTCGGACGCCATGACGACGATGGCGTCGACCCTCGTGGCGACGGTGCTGGTGATGGTGCTCGGCGTCGCCATGGGAGTGTGGATGGGGCGCAGCCTGCTCGTGGACCGGGTACTGCGGCCCACCCTGGACGCGGCGCAGGTCATGCCGCCGTTCGTCTATCTCGTGCCGTTCCTCGCGCTGTTCGGCGCGACCCGTTTCACGGCCATCGTCGCCGCGATCGTCTACGCGGCACCGGTCGCCATCAAGATCATCGCGGACGGGGTCCGGGCCGTGCCTGAGACCACCGTCGAGGCGGCCACCTCCGCCGGGTGCAACACCTGGCAGACCATCACCAAGGTTCAACTGCCGATGGCACGCAGCGCCCTGACCCTCGCCACCAACCAGGGCCTGATCTATGTGCTGTCGATGGTTGTTGTGGGCGGCCTGGTAGGCGCGGGCGCCCTCGGCTACGACGTCGTGGCCGGCTTCTCGCAGGGGCAGCTGTACGGGAAGGGGCTTGCCGCTGGGCTGGCCATCGTCCTTCTCGGAGTCATGTTCGACCGGATCACTCAGGCAGCGGCGCGGCGTACCAGCGCGTAAGCAAGGGAGCAACTGACCATGGCAAGGCAAGCAAGACAGTGGAGAACCGGCGCGGCCGGCATAGCGGGCGTGGCAGTCCTCGGGCTGACCCTCACCGCCTGCGGCGGTGCGAAGGTCGGTGACAGCTCCTCGGAGGCCGGCGGCTCGGGCAGCTCCGGCAAGTGTGCCACCTTCAACCTCGCGGTCAACCCGTGGGTGGGATACGAGGCCAACGCGGCGGTCCTCGCCTACGTCGCGGAGAACGACCTCGGCTGCAAGGTGGTCCAGAAGGACCTGAAGGAAGAGATCGCCTGGCAGGGCTTCGGGACGGGCGAGGTCGACGCCGTCGTCGAGAACTGGGGCCACGACGACCTGAAGAAGAAGTACATCACCGACCAGAAGACCGCCGTCGACGCCGGCCCGACCGGCAACGAAGGTCTCATCGGCTGGTACGTGCCGCCGTGGCTGGCCAAGGAGCACCCGGACATCACCGACTGGAACAACCTCAACAAGTACGCGGCCGAGTTCAAGACCTCCGAGTCGGGCGGCAAGGGCCAGCTCCTCGACGGTGACCCGTCGTTCGTCACCAACGACGAGTCCCTGGTGAAGAACCTGAAGCTGGACTTCAAGGTCGTGTACGCGGGCAGTGAGACCGCGCTCATCCAGGCCTTCCGCAAGGCGGAGAAGAACAAGGAATGGATGATCGGCTACTTCTACGAGCCGCAGTGGTTCATGTCCGAGGTGCCGCTCGTCAAGGTCAAGCTGCCCGAGTACAAGGAGGGCTGCGACGCCGACGAGGAGAAGATCGCCTGCGACTACCCCGTGTACAAGCTCGACAAGATCGTCAGCAAGAAGTTCAGCGAGTCGGGCAGCCCGGCCTATGACCTGGTGAAGAACTTCACCTGGACGAACGACGACCAGAACACCGTGGCCAAGTACATCGCGGTGGACAAGATGGACCCCGAGGCAGCGGCGAAGAAGTGGGTCGACGCCAACCGCGACAAGGTGGAGGCCTGGATCAAGTAGACCCGGGAGCCGAACCCGGAAACCGGTCGAACGTGCCCGGTGGGCGGTGCGCACCTGTGCGCTCCGCCCACCGGGCACTGCTGTGTTCCGGCCTCTGTTCCCGCCCGTGTTCCGGCCCGTTTTCCGACGTCCCGGAACCTCTTGACACCCACCTGCACGCCAGGCACATTGAGTTGCGCAACCTGAAGCATGTTGCGCAGACAGCAACTAAGTCGGCTGGACTGGTTCACAACCCGGAGGTGCGGCGATGGCGGGACCCCGAGTGGTCATCATCGGAGCGGGTGTCGTGGGGGCGGCACTCGCGGACGAGATCTCCACACGAGGCTGGACCGAAGTGACCGTGGTCGACCAGGGCCCGCTCCCTGCCACCGGGGGCTCGTCTTCGCACGCCCCGGGCCTGGTCTTCCAGACGAACCCTTCGAAGACCATGACCGAACTGGCTCGCTACACCGTCGAGAAGTTCTGCTCCCTCGACGTCGACGGCAAGCCCTGCTTCCTGCAGGTCGGCGGCCTCGAAGTGGCGACCACCCCCGAGCGCCTCGCGGAACTGCACCGCCGCCACGGCTGGATCACCGCCTGGGGCATCGAGGCGCGGCTGCTGAGCGCCGACGAGTGCGTCGAGCAGCACCCGCTGGTGAACCGGGACAAGGTCCTCGGCGGCCTCCTGATCCCGACGGACGGCCTCGCCAAGGCCGTCCTCGCCGTCGAGGCGCAGATCCGCCGCGCCACCGAACGCGGCGTGCGCTTCCTCGCCCGCCACGAAGTCCTCGACGTCCAGCAGAGCGAGGGCCGTGTCACCGGCGTCGTCACCGACCAGGGCGAGATCCCCGCCGACATCGTCGTGTGCTGCGCCGGCATCTGGGGTCCGAAGATCGCCCGCATGGTCGGCATGAACCTCCCGCTCACCCCGCTCGCCCACCAGCTCGCCTGGACCGGCCCGGTACCGGCCCTCGCCGGCCAGACCGAGGAGGCGGTGCGCCCGATCCTGCGCCACCAGGACGCCGACCTCTACTACCGTGACCGCTTCGACGGCATCGGCATCGGCTACTACGGCCACCGCCCGATGCCGATCTCCGCCGACGACATCCTCTCCGTGAACGAGGCTGAGGAGATGCCCTCGGTCCTGAAGTTCACCGAGGAGGACTTCGAGGACGCCTGGACCGAGACCCAGTCCCTCCTCCCCGCGACGAAGGATGCGAAGGTCGAGGAGGGCATCAACGGCCTGTTCTCCTTCACCACCGACGGCAATCCCCTCCTCGGCGAGTCCCTCGACGTCAAGGGCTTCTGGGTCGCCGAGGCGGTCTGGGTCACCCACTCCGCGGGCGTGGGCCGGGCCATGGCCGAATGGCTGGTCGACGGCTACTGCTCCTCCTTCGACCTGCACGAGTGCGACGTCAACCGCTTCGAGCCGCACCAGCTGTCCCCGGAGTACGTCCTGGCCCGCGACTGCCAGAACTTCGTCGAGGTCTACGACATCCTGCACCCGCTGCAGCCGTCCGGGCACCCGCGCCCGATCCGCACCAGCCCCTTCTACGCCCGCCAGCAGGAGCTGGGTGCCTTCTTCCTGGAGGCGAACGGCTGGGAGCGCCCGCAGTGGTACGAGGCCAACGCGGGGCTGGTCGAGGGCCGCTCCATCCCCACCCCCGACGACTGGGCCGCGCAGTACTGGTCGCCCATCGTCGGCGCCGAGGCCCAGGTCACCCGCGAGACCGTCGCGATGTACGACATGACGGCCCTGAAGCGCCTGGAGGTGACCGGCCCCGGTGCCGCGGACTGCCTGGAGCGGCTGGTCACCGGTAAGGTCGCCAAGTCCGTCGGCTCGGTGACGTACACCCTGCTACTGGACCACGACGGCGGCATCCGCAGCGACATCACCGTCGCCCGCCTAGCCCGCGATCTCTTCCAGGTCGGCGCCAACGGCAACCTGGACCTCGACTGGTTCACCCGCCACCTCCCCGCCGACGGCACGGTCCAGGTCCGCGACATCACGCCCGGCACCTGCTGCATCGGCCTGTGGGGACCGCTCGCCCGCGAGGTCCTGCAGCCCCTGACCGACGAGGACTTCTCCAACGCCGGCCTGAAGTACTTCCGCGCCAAGCGCGCCTACATCGGCAGCGTCCCGGTGACGGCGATGCGGCTGTCGTACGTCGGCGAACTCGGCTGGGAGCTCTACACCACCGCCGACCAGGGCCAGAAGCTGTGGGACACCCTGTGGCGGGCGGCCGAGCCGCTGGGCGGCATCATCGCCGGCCGTGGCGCCTTCAACAGCCTCCGCCTGGAGAAGGGCTACCGCTCCTTCGGCACCGACATGACCTACGAGCACGACCCCTACGAGGCCGGCGTCGGTTTCGCCGTCAAGCCCGACAAGGGCGACTTCATCGGCAAGGGGGCGCTGGAGCGGCGTAAGGCCGACGTACGGCGGAAGTTGACGTGCCTCACGATCGACGGCGCGCGGTCGGTCGTCATGGGCAAGGAGCCGGTGTACGACGGTGACCGCGCGGTCGGTTACGTCACGAGTGCCGCGTACGGCTACACGATCGGCAAGGGGATCGCGTACGCGTGGCTGCCGACGGAACTCACAGCCCCTGGGACCGCCTTGCACATCGGGTATTTCGACCAGCGCGTCGAGGCTGTCGTCGCCGAGGAGCCGTTGTTCGACCCGACGATGTCCCGTCTCCGTGGCTGAGTGGTTCGAAGGGGGTGCCGCGATGGGTTGTTGGTCGGCTGCGGGTGTGTTGTGGCTGGTCGCGCCCCGCGGCGGAGCCGCATATCGACACAGCCCCGCGCCCCTTGAGGGCGTTGCAGCTCAGGCTCTAGGAAGGAGTACGGTCGGTGACTGCACAGCTGCTTGACGGCAAGGCGACCGCTGCCGACATCCGTCGCGAACTCGCCGAACGCGTGGCCAAGTTGACCGCCAACGGCGGCCGTCCGCCGGGGCTCGGCACCGTCCTGGTCGGCGACGACCCTGGCAGCCACACCTACGTCGCCGGAAAGCACCGGGACTGCGCGCAGGTGGGCATCGCCTCCCTCCGCCGGGAACTGCCCGCCGACGCCACCCAGCGGCAGGTCGAGGACGTCATCGACGAGCTCAACGCCGACCCGGCCTGCACCGGCTACATCGTCCAGCTCCCGCTCCCGCGCCACCTGGACGCCAACGCCGTACTGGAACGCATGGACCCCGCCAAGGACGCCGACGGCCTGCACCCCGTCAACCTCGGACGGCTCGCCCTCGGCGTCGAAGCCCCGCTGCCGTGCACCCCGCGCGGCATCGTGGAACTGCTCCGCCGGTACGAGGTGCCGATCGCCGGAGCACGGGTGTGCGTGGTCGGACGCGGCATCACCGTAGGACGCTCCCTCGGTCTCCTGTTCACCCGCAGGTCCGAGAACGCCACCGTCACCCTCTGCCACACCGGAACCAAGGGCTTGGCCTGGCACGTACGCGAGGCGGAGATCGTCATCGCGGCCGCCGGCTCGCCCGGGCTGATCACCAAGGACATGCTGCGCCCCGGAGTGGCGGTCCTGGACGTCGGCATCACCCGTACCGACCACGGGCTGGTCGGCGACGTGCACCCGGACGCCGCCGAGGTGGCCGGATGGCTCGCGCCGATGCCCGGGGGCGTAGGACCCATGACGCGGGCGATGCTCCTCGCCAACGTCGTCGAGGCCGCTGAGAGGAACGCGAACACCGTATGAACCTGTCCCTTCCCGAGGACGGAGACTTCCGATGAGCCCCCGTACCCCCGGCGCCGAGCTCCCCGAACACCCCGACTGGCTGTGGCGCACGCCCGAGCCGAAGCGGTCGTACGACGTCGTCATCGTGGGCGGCGGCGGCCACGGCCTCGCCACCGCCCACTACCTGGCGAAGAACCACGGCATCACCAACGTCGCCGTGCTGGAGAAGGGCTGGCTCGCGGGCGGCAACATGGCCCGCAACACCACCATCATCCGCTCCAACTACCTGTGGGACGAGAGCGCCGGCATCTACGAACACGCCCTCAAGCTGTGGGAGGGACTGGCGGACGAACTCGACTACCCGATCCTGTTCTCCCAGCGCGGCGTGCTGAACCTCGCTCACAGCCTCCAGGACGTCCGTGACAGCGTGCGCCGCGTCGAGGCGAACCGGCTCAACGGCGTGGACGCCGAATGGCTCGACGCCGAGCAGGTCAAGGAAGTCTGCCCGATCGTCAACATCTCCCCGGACGTGCGCTATCCGGTCATGGGCGCCACCTACCAGCCCCGCGCCGGTATCGCCAAGCACGACCACGTCGCCTGGGGCCTGGCCCGCTCCGCCGACGCCGCCGGCATCGACATCATCCAGAACTGCGAGGTCACAGGACTGGACGTGGTCGGCGGCCGGGTGGTGGGAGTCCAGACCACGCTGGGCCCGATCGCGGCGGGCAAGGTGGCGCTCTGCTCGGCCGGCCACACCTCGGTCCTCGCGGCCATGGCCGGCATCGAACTCCCGCTGCAGAGCCACCCCTTGCAGGCGCTCGTGTCGGAGTTGCTGGAGCCGGTGCACCCGACGGTCGTCATGTCCAACGCGGTCCACGTGTACGTCAGCCAGGCACACAAGGGCGAGCTGGTCATGGGCGCGGGCATCGACTCGTACAACTCCTACACCCAGCGTGGCGCCTTCCACATCATCGAAGAGCAGATGTCCGCGGCCCTGGAGCTCTTCCCGGTCTTCGCCCGCGCCCATGTGCTGCGCACTTGGGGCGGCATCGTCGACGTCAGCCCGGACGCCTCGCCGATCATCGGCCTCACCCCCGTCGACAACCTCTACCTCAACTGCGGCTGGGGCACGGGCGGTTTCAAGGCCACCCCGGGTGTCGGCTGGGTCTACGCCCACACCATCGCCCACGACACCCCACACCCCCTCAACGCCCCCTTCTCGCTCGAACGATTCACCACCGGCGCGCTCGTCGACGAGCACGGCGCGGCCGCCGTGGCCCACTAGGGAGCCGAACGATGCTGCTGATCCAGTGCCCGTGGTGCGGGCCCCGCGACGAGGCCGAGTTCCACTACGGCGGCCAGGCCCATGTGCCGTATCCGGAGGCCCCGGCCGCCCTCAGCGATGAGGAGTGGGCCCGCTACCTGTTCTTCCGCGACAACCCGAAGGGCCCCTTCGCCGAGCGCTGGAGCCACGCGGCGGGCTGCCGCCGCTGGTTCAACGCGGTACGGGACACGTCGACGAACGAGATCCTGGCGGTGTACCGGGCGGGGGAGGAGCGTCCGGTGACTGCTGAGCCCCGTTCAGCGCAGCCGGCCCGTCCGGCGTTTGAGGACGAGGCCCCTTCAGGGCCGAAGCGGGGGCCTGGGGGCGCAGCCCCCAGCGGGGTCGAAGGGGCAGCGCCCCTGGAGGACGGGACGGGTAGGGGCGGGGGCGACGCGTCCATCAGCGGCTCCGCCGCGGGCCACCCGTTCCGCCACCCCACCCGCGGCCGAATCGACCGCGACGCCCCCCTCACCTTCACCTTCGACGGCACCGAATACCAGGGCTACCGAGGCGACACCCTCGCCTCCGCCCTGCTCGCCAACGGCGTCATCGAGGCCGGCACCAGCATCAAACTCGGCCGCCCCCGCGGCATCTTCTCGGCCGGCGTGGAGGAGCCCAACGCGGTCGTCCAGATCGAGGCCCCCTTCCCGGAGCCGATGCTCCCCGCGACGACCGTCGAGCTCTACGACGGCCTGGTCGCGACCAGCCTCCCCGGCCAGGGCCGCCTCGCCACCGAACCGGACCCCGCCCGCTACGACGCCGTACACGCCCACTGCGACCTGCTGGTCGTAGGCGCCGGCCCGGCAGGCCTCGCAGCCGCGGCGGCAGCCGCCCGCAGCGGCGCCCGCGTCATCCTCGCCGACGACCAGCCCGAGTTGGGCGGCAGCCTCTTGGGCACGGCCGAACACCTCGACTGGGTGGCCGAGGTCGCCGGACGACTCGAAGCCGAGTCCGAGGTGCGAGTGCTGCGCCGCACCACCGTCTTCGGCTACTACGACGACAACCACCTCCTGGCCGTCGAGCGCCGCACCAACCACCTCGGCGCCGACGCCCCCGACAACGTCTCCCGCGAACGCGTCTGGCGCATCCGGGCCCGCCGCGTCGTCCTCGCCACCGGCGCCCACGAACGCTCGCTGGTCTTCGCGGACAACGACCGCCCCGGGGTGATGCTGGCCACCTCGGCCCGCACCCACGTCAACCGCCACGGCGTCCTGCCCGGCCACCACGCGGTCGTCCTCACCACCAACGACAGCGCCTACGCGGCAGCGCTGGACCTCCACACCGCGGGCGTGGACATCACGGCGATCGTCGACACCCGCCCCGAGGCGGGGGAGTGGGCGGAGCGTGCCCGCTCGGCCGGCATCGAGGTGCTGACCGGCCACGCCGTCATCGGTACGGAAGGCGAGGCCCGCGTCACCGCCGTGACCGTCGCGCCGTACGGAGAGTCCACGGGGCAGCGGGAGTTCGCCGCCGACCTGCTGCTGGTCTCCGGGGGCTGGAACCCGGTGGCGCACCTGTTCAGCCAGGCGGGCGGCAAGCTGCGCCACGACGAGGCGCTGGGCTCCTTCGTCCCCGACACCTGCCGCCAGGCGGTCGAGGTCGCGGGCAGCGCGAGCGGCGTCCTCGACCTGGCCACGGCCCTGGCCCAGGGCGCCGCGGCCGGCACCCGCGCCATCGAGGCCGAGGGCTACACCGCGGAGGCGCCCCGCCTCCCGGAGACGGCCGCACAGCCGCGGCAGACGCCGCCCATGCACGTGTACGTCGTCCCCCGCGCCTCGGACGGTCCCCGTTTCGTCGACCTGCAACGAGACGTCACCGTCGACGACCTGGCCCGCGCGACCGGCGCCGGGATGCGCTCGGTCGAGCACACCAAGCGCTACACGACGGCCGGCACCGCCAACGACCAGGCAAAGACCTCCGGGATCCTGGCCAGCGGCGTCGTCGCCGAACTGCTCGGCGTGGACATCTCGGCGCTCGGCACGACGACCTTCCGGCCGCCGTACACACCGGTCTCCTTCGCCACGCTCGCGGGCCGCGACCGGGGCGCACTGCACGACCCGATCCGGACGACCACCCTGCACGACTGGCATGTCGAGCACGGCGCCCTGTTCGAGAACGTCGGCCAGTGGAAGCGTCCTTGGTACTACCCGCGGAACGGCGAGGACATGGAGGCCGCCGTCCTACGCGAGTGCGCCGCCGCCCGCGACAGCGTCGCCTTCATGGACGCCTCCACTCTCGGCAAGATCGACGTCCAGGGCCCGGACGCCGGCGTCCTGCTCGACCGGCTCTACACCAACATGATGAGCACCCTGAAGGTCGGCATGATCCGCTACGGCGTCATGTGCCGCCCGGACGGCATGGTCTTCGACGACGGGACGGTCATCCGCACAGCCCAGGACCGCTTCCTGGTCACCACCACGACCGGCAACGCGGCTGCCGTACTGGACTGGATGGAGGAGTGGCTGCAGACCGAGTGGCCCGAGCTGAAGGTCCACTGCACGTCCGTGACCGAGCAGTGGGCCACGGTCGCCCTGGTCGGCCCGCGCTCCCGCGAGGTCCTGGGCGCCCTCGCACCCCAACTGGCCGTATCCAACGACGACTTCCCGTTCATGGCCTGGCGTGAGACGACCGTCGCCGGCATCGACGCGCGCGTGTGCCGGATCAGCTTCTCCGGCGAACTGGCCTACGAGATCAACGTGTCACCGTGGGAGGCCCTCGCCCTGTGGCAGGCGCTGTACGAGGCCGGTGCCCCGTACGGCATCACCCCGTACGGCACGGAGACCATGCACGTCCTGCGCGCGGAGAAGGGCTACCCGATCATCGGCCAGGACACCGACGGCACCGTCACGCCGCAGGACCTCGGCATGAGCTGGGTGGTGTCGAAGAAGAAGCCCGACTTCATCGGCAAGCGCTCCTACGCCCGCGCCGATGCCGTCCGCCCCGACCGCAAGCACCTGGTGGGCCTGCTCCCCGAGGACCCGCAGGACTTCCTCCCCGAGGGCACCCACCTGGTCGCCGACAGCGTGCTGCCCGCGCCGCCCGTGCCGATGCTCGGCCACGTCACGTCCAGCTACCGCAGCGCCGCCCTCGGCCGGACCTTCGCACTCGCCCTGATCAAGAGCGGCCGGGACCGTATCGGCGAGCGGCTGTACGCCCCCGTGGGCGACCGACTGGTCCCGGTGACCGTCGCAAGTCCCGTCCTCTACGACCCCGAGGGAGCCCGTCGCGATGGCTGACACCGCCCTTGCCGCCCCGCCCCGCAGCCCCCTGTCGCACGCCGCCGACCGCCTGGCCGTCGCCACCCGCACCTCCGGAGGCGCGGTCCGGCTGGCCGAACTCCCCTTCCTGGCTCAGATCAACGTGCGCCTTGACGCGAAGGGAGCGGCGGCGGGTGCCGTCGGGCTCGCGCTGGACCTGCAACTGCCCCTCGAACCCAACAGCGTTGTACGCGCCGGGGAGTTGACCGTGCTCTGGCTCGGCCCCGACGAATGGCTGCTGGTGGGCCCGCCCGGCAGCGAACGGGACCTGGAGAGCCGTATCAGGGAGGCCGCGGGGGACGAGACCGTCTCCGTCATCGACGTCTCCGCCCAGCGCACCACGCTCCTCGTGGCGGGCCCCCGGGCCCGCGACCTGCTGGCCCACGGCTGCGCGCTGGACCTGCATCCGCGCGCCTTCGGCGCCGGACGCTGTGCTCAGACGACGCTGGGCCGCACGCAGGTCGTGCTGGTCGCCCGGGGCGAACCCAGGGCCGGATTCTGGGTACTGGTCCGCTCGTCCTTCGCCGGCTATCTGGCGGACTGGCTGCTGGACGCGGCGACGGAATACATCTGATCGACCGATTGGTCCGGCACCGGCTGTGGGAGCCTCAGCGGCTCCCACAGCCTTCGTGCTCGTGCGTGCGGATCGCCGCCGCGTACACGTCCACGGTCGCGGCGGCCGCCGTGTCCCAGCCGAAGGACCGGGCGTGCCGGGCGGCCGCCTCTCCCATCCGGGTCGAGAGCGCCGGGTCGTCCGCGAAGCTGCCCAGCGCTCGCGCGTAGTCGGCCGGGTCGTGCCCCGGCACCAGCAGGCCGCTCACCTCGTTCCGCACGGCCACCGGCAGACCGCCCGCGTCGGCCGCGATCACCGGTGTGCCGCAGGCCTGGGCCTCCAGGGCCACCAGACCGAAGGACTCGCTGTAGGACGGCATGACGAGCACGGACGCCGCCCGGTACCAGTCCGCGAGCCGGGACTGTCCGACGGGCGGGTGGAACAGGACCACGTCGGAGATGCCGAGCCGTGCCGCCAGCTTCTGCAGGCCCTCCGGCTCGGTCAGACCTGATCCGCTCGGTCCGCCCACCACCGGCACGACGAGCCGCTCGCGCAGTCGTGGCCGTTCCTGAAGGAGCCGGGCGACCGCGAGCAGCAGCACGTCCGGCGCCTTCAGGGGCTGGATGCGTCCCGCGAACAGCGGGATCAGCGCGTCGGCCGGCAACCCGAGGCGCACACGGGCCGCTGCCCGCCCGGCCTCGACACCGGCGTCGTCCGGCCGGAAGCAGTCCAGATTCACGCCCGGATGGACGACGGTGACCCGCTCGGCGTCGGCGTCGTAGTGACGGACCAACTCGGCCGCCTCGGTGCCGGTATTTGCGATGAGCCGATCGGCGGCCGCCACGATCTGCGTCTCGCCCGTCACGCGGGCCGCGGGCTCGGGTCTGTCGCCCATGGCGAGGGAGGCGTTCTTGACCTTGGCCATGGTGTGCATGGTGTGCACGAGCGGGACACCCCAGCGTTCGGCGGCTGTCCGGCCGACCTGGCCGGACAGCCAGTAGTGCGAGTGGAGCAGGTCGTAGTACCCAGGGTGCCGGTCGGTCCACGTCCGCGTCAGACCGTGCGTGAAGGCGCACAGGTACGCGGGCAGGTCTTCCTTGGCCGAGCCGTTGTAAGGACCCGCTTCCACATGCCGGACGAGAACACCGGGCGCGAGATCGACGACGGGCGGGAGCGCGGCGGAGGTGGCCCGGGTGAAGATCTCCACCTCGACGCCCGCGGCGGCCAGGCGCCTGGCCAACTCGACGACATAGACGTTCATCCCGCCAGCGTCGCCGGTGCCCGGCTGGTGCAGCGGGGAGGTGTGCACGCTGAGCATCGCGACGCGGCGGGGGCGGCGCCGGACGCTCACCGCGCGAGTTCCCTTTGTGCTCGCAGGGCCAGGCGATGCTCACCCGCGTAGACGTTCATGTTCTGGCCGCGCAGGAAGCCGACGAGCGTGAGTCCGGTCTCCGCTGCCAGGTCCACGGCGAGGGAGGTCGGAGCCGAGACCGCCGCCAGCACCGGGATGCCCGCCATGACCGCTTTCTGCGCCAGCTCGAACGACGCCCGCCCGGACACCAGCAGGATGGTCTGCGACAGGGGCAGTGCGCCGGACTGGAGCGCGCGTCCGATCAACTTGTCGACGGCGTTGTGCCGGCCGACGTCCTCACGCAGGTCCAGCAGTTCGCCGTCGGGCGAGAACAGCCCGGCGGCGTGCAGGCCCCCTGTCCGGTCGAACACTCGCTGTGCGGCCCGCAGTCGGTCGGGGAGGGCGGCCAGCAGCTCGGGCCCGACCCGTACGGGGGGACTGTCGGCGATCGGCCAGCGGGTGGTGGTCCGCACGGCGTCCAGGCTCGCCTTGCCGCACAGACCACAGGAGGACGTGGTGTACACGTTCCGCTCGAGCGTGATGTCGGGCACCACCACACCGGGGGCGAGCCGCACGTCGACGACGTTGTAGGTGTTCGAGCCCTCCGCCGTCGCACCCGCGCAGTACACGATGCCCGCGAGTTCCTCGGCCCGGCCGAGGACGCCCTCACTCACCAGGAAACCGGCCGCCAGCGCGAAGTCGTCACCGGGCGTCCGCATGGTGATGGCCAGCGGTCTGCCGCCGAGCCGGATCTCCAGCGGTTCCTCGGCGACGAGGGTGTCCGGTCGGGCGCCGACAGCACCGTCCCGGATCCGCAGCACGCGCCGACGCTCGGTGACTCGTCCCATGCCCGGCTCCGCTCAGCACTCGATGATGTTGACGGCGAGACCGCCCCGGGCGGTCTCCTTGTACTTGACCGACATATCGGCGCCGGTCTCCTTCATGGTTTTGATGACCTTGTCCAGGGACACCATGTGCGAGCCGTCGCCGCGCAGGGCCATGCGGGCGGCGGTGATGGCCTTGACGGCGGCCATGCCGTTGCGTTCGATGCACGGGATCTGGACGAGGCCGCCGACCGGGTCGCAGGTGAGGCCGAGGTTGTGTTCCATGCCGATCTCGGCGGCGTTCTCGACCTGTTCGGGTGTCCCGCCGAGGACCTCGGCGAGGGCGCCGGCGGCCATGGAACAGGCCGAGCCGACCTCGCCCTGGCAGCCGACCTCGGCGCCGGAGATGGAGGCGTTCTCCTTGAAGAGCAAGCCGATGGCCCCGGCCGCGAGCAGGAACCGTACGACTCCGTCTTCCTTTTCTCCTTCGGAGGCTGCACCCGGCACGAAGTTGATGTAGTAGTGCAGGACCGCAGGGATGATGCCGGCCGCGCCGTTGGTGGGGGCGGTGACCACGCGACCGCCGGCGGCGTTCTCCTCGTTCACCGCCATCGCGTAGAGAGTCGTCCATTCCAGGGCGTGTGTGGCCGGGGCGCCCGCGGCGCGCAGCTGGCGGGCGGTGACGGCGGCACGGCGGCGCACCTTGAGGCCGCCCGGCAGGATGCCCTCACGAGAAAGACCGTTGGCCACACAGCCCCGCATCACCCCCCAGATCTCCAGCAGACCGGCACGGATCTCCGCCTCGGTGCGCCAGGCCTGTTCGTTCTCCAGCATCAGCGCGGAGATGGACAGGCCGGTGTCGCGGGCGAGGCGGAGCAGGTCGTCGCCGGTGTGGAAGGGGTACTTCAGCACGGTGTCGTCGAGCTTGATGCGGTCCGCGCCGACCGCGTCCTCGTCGACGACGAAGCCGCCGCCCACCGAGTAGTACGTCTTCGACAGCAGCCCCGCCCCCGAAGCGTCGTACGCCCGGAGCGTCATGCCGTTCGCGTGGTACGGGAGTGCCTTACGGCGGTGCAGCACCAGGTCGTCGTCGAAGTCGAAGGCGATCTCCTGAGCATCGCCGATCTCGGCGCCCAACAGCCGCAGCCTTCCGGCCGACTTGATCCGCTCGACGTCGTGGTCCGCCTGGACGACGTCGACAGTCTGCGGCTCGTTGCCCTCCAGGCCGAGCAGTACGGCCTTCGGGGTGCCGTGGCCATGGCCGGTTGCGCCCAGGGAGCCGTACAACTCGGCGTGGACCTTGGCGGTCTGGGCGAGTACGCCGTCCTCCTTCAGGCCGACGACGAACATGCGGGCCGCGCGCATCGGGCCGACCGTGTGGGAGCTGGACGGGCCGATGCCGATCGAGAACAGGTCGAAGACCGAGATGGCCACGGTCACTCCTCAATTTGGGGCGCTGTTACTTGCTTAGG
>NZ_KQ949094.1:156714-196106 GCF_001514305.1 Streptomyces dysideae | reverse complement strand
GGGCGTCGTACTCGTCGGCGGAGAGCAGGTCGGCCGGCTCGTCCGTGACGCGTACCTTGAACAGCCAGCCACCCTCGAAGGGGGCCGAGTTCACCAGCGCCGGGTCGTTCACGACGTCCTCGTTGATCTCGGTGACCTCACCGGAGACGGGGGAGTACAGGTCGCTGACCGACTTGGTGGACTCCAGTTCGCCGCAGGTCTCACCCGCGGCCACGGTGGAGCCGACCTCGGGGAGCTGGGCGTAGACGACATCGCCGAGCGCGTTCGCCGCGAACTCCGTGATGCCGATCGTGGCGACGCCGTCCTCGACGGGCGACAGCCACTCGTGCTCCTTGCTGTAGCGCAGCTGCTGGGGGTTGCTCATGGCCTGAATTCTCCTGTAAGCGGGGGAGTGCTGGTGAATGGGGGACTGCTGGAAACGCGTGTGAGCAGCGGAAATGTGCGCAGGGTCACGCACGGGTGCGCGCTACCGCGTTCAGTCTCTACTTCTGGCGCTTGTAGAACGGCAGTGCCACGACCTCGTACGGCTCGTGGCTGCCTCGGATGTCCACGCCGACCCCGGGCGTACCCGGCGCCGCGTGCGCCGCGTCGACGTACGCCATCGCGATCGGCTGGCCCAGCGTGGGGGAGGGGGCACCGGAGGTGACCTCGCCGATCACCTCGCCGCCGGCGACGACCGCGTACCCGGCGCGCGGGACGCGGCGGCCCTCGGCGACCAGGCCGACCAGGACGCGGGGCGGGTTCGTCTCCGCGCGGGAGGCCGCCTCGGTCAGCGCCTCGCGGCCGACGAAGTCGCCCTCCTTCTCGAACTTCACCACCCGGCCGAGCCCGGCGTCGAAGGGCGTCAGGTCAGTGCTCAGCTCGTGCCCGTACAGCGGCATGCCCGCCTCCAGGCGGAGCGTGTCCCGGCAGGACAGGCCGCAGGGGACCAGACCGGCGCCCTCGCCGGCCTTGGTCAGGGCCTGCCACAGCTCGACGGCGTGCTCCGGCCGAACGAACAGCTCGAAGCCGTCCTCGCCGGTGTAGCCGGTGCGCGCGATGAGCGCGGGAACCCCGGCGACGGTGCCGGGCAGACCGGCGTAGTACTTCAGGCCGTCCAGGTCGGCGTCGGTGAGGGACTTGAGGATGCCGGGGGACTCGGGACCCTGTACGGCGATCAGCGCGTAGGCGTCCCGGTCGTCGCGCACCTCGGCGTCGAAGCCGGCCACCCGCTCGGTGAGTGCGTCCAACACGACCTGGGCGTTGGAGGCGTTGGCGACGACCATGTACTCCGTCTCGGCCAGCCGGTAGACGATCAGGTCGTCGAGGATGCCGCCGTCGGCCCGGCAGATCATGGTGTAGCGGGCGCGGCCCACACCGACGGAGGCGATGTTGCCGACCAGGGCGAAGTTCAGGAAGCCGGCCGCCTCGGGACCGGTCACCGTGATCTCGCCCATGTGGGAGAGGTCGAAGAGCCCGGCCCTGGTGCGCACGGCGATGTGCTCGTCGCGTTCGGAGCCGTAGCGCAGGGGCATGTCCCAGCCGGCGAAGTCGGTCATCGTCGCGCCGAGCGAGCGATGCAGGGCATCGAGCGCGGTGCGGCGCTTCTCTGAGGGTTCGTTACTGCTCATCGGACGGTCGTCTCCCAAGGCGATGGGGGCACCTCCCGCGCGAGTTCATTCGAGCGTGGGGGAGGGCGAGGTCGTTCCTCCCCATCTGTCATCGGAACCTGAGAGGTTCGCCACGACCCCGCGAAACGGTGGTCATGACTTGCACCTTGGGTGGAGCCACTGTCGCAGCGGCCCGCTTTTCAGATGTGCCTCGCCCGCGCGGTAACGGGGCCTGAGAGATTCAAGGGAGGGACTTGCTCCTTCGGCGTCCCAGCTCAGGGCTGGGAACTCTCCCGCGCGGATTCAAGCGGCCGGTATGCAGTTGGCGCGCACATCATTGCACGGCCGGCGCGCGGACGGCAGGCCCGCATCTGTAACCGGCCTGTGGCGGTACGAGAACGAAAAAACGGAAGATCAACCGTTACCTTCTCTTTACGCTCAGTGGGGATGGGGACTCCCGACCCCGGAGGAGGACGATGACGGTGAACAGGACCAGGGCGTACGCGACGACCTCGGGCATCGTGCTGCCCAAGCAGCACGCGACCCCGGCCGTCGAAGCCCGCGGCACGCTCTCCGCACCGGTCGTCCGCGACCTGCGCGAGCGCGAGGGCCGCAGCCCGCACGCGCTGCTCTTCGGCCCCGAGGACCTCGTCGTGATCACGGGCCTGCCCGGCAGCGGCAAGTCCACCCTCATGAAACGGGCCGTCCAGGGCATCCGGATCGACTCCCAGGACACCCGCGACCGCTGGGACGAGCGCATGCCGCGCTTCCTGCCGTACGCCGTCTACCGTCCCCTCGTCCGCCTCGCGCACTACGCCGGACTGCGCCGCGCCCTGCGCAGCGGCGAGGGAGTCGTCGTGCACGACTGCGGTACCCAGGCCTGGGTGCGCGGCTGGCTGGCTCGCGAGGCCCGCCGCCGGAGCGGCACCCTGCATCTGCTGCTGCTCGACGTCACCCCGGACACCGCGCTGGAGGGCCAGCGCGAACGCGGCCGCGGCGTCTCGCGGTACGCGTTCCTGCGGCACCGCAGGGCGGCCGCCCGCCTGATCCACTCCGTGGCGAAGGGCGACCTGCCCCAGGGCTGCGGCTCGGCGGTCCTGCTGGACCGGGAAGCGGGGGACGCGCTGCGCAGGATCGGCTTCGCGGGGTGAGCGGCGCCTGAGCGCGGTGAGGCGGCTCAGTAACTGCCGCGGGCGGGCGGGTAGCCGTAGCCCGCGGCGGGGGCCTGCACCGGGGCGGTCGCGTGCGCCTCGCGGTCGTAGAAGGGGCGGGCGCTGGCCCGCATCCACAGGGCGACCGGGTCGTACTCGTCGGACATCGCCACCGTCGACACCGGCAGCCCGTCCGGGCACGCGCCGATGGACTGCTGCATCATCGCGCGTACCGAATCCACGGCGGGCGGGCTGGTGTCGTACACATCGAGGCCGATGGCGAGATACGGCGCCCCCAGCGCGGGCTGCACCCAGGCGCGGCGCAGTGCGCGGACGGCCGGGGTGCGGTGGGCGTTCTGGGTGAGCAGGGCGTAGAACTGCGGGACCTCGATGCCCGGTTCGGACAGGCGCAGCGGGCCGGCGGGCTGGCGGTCCAGGCCGGTGGCGATACGGCGCAGGTCGAGCCAGGGGATGCCGACGCCGCCGCCGGGGGCGTGCGGGTTGAGCCAGAGGCCGTAGTGGTCCGGGTAGAGGGTGCGGGCCACGTCGACGCCGTCGACCACCTCGTACGAGCGGTTCCAGCCGCTGGCCGAGAGTTCCTGGGCGGAGGTCACGCAGGGGGCGTAGCCGTAGCCGTCGACGTCCATGTTTCCGTACTGGGCGTCGGGGGAGCCGGCCTGGCCGTGCCACAGCAGCATCCAGATCTGGCCGGAGGACGGCGTCGCGAGCGCGCGGAGGAGGGCCTCGTAGGCGTCGTAGCGCCCCGGTGTCACCTGGCGCAGCATGTGCTCGACCTGCCCGGTCGCGGCGGTGCCGCTCGCGCTCACCTGTTACCGCCCCTTCGGGAAACGATTTCGGGAATCGATGCGTATGTGGGGACCAGCTTAAGCGTTGAGAGCTCGGGAGCTGTTGTGGTCTTCGGGCTGCGGGTCGGTGGGGTTGATCGCGCCCGCGCGGCGGAGCCGCACATTGATACAGCCCCGCGCCCCTGGCGGGGCGCTCAGCCCTACGCCTGTTGGTAGAACGGCCGTACTTTTGCTCGCATCCACTCGCCCACCGGATCCTGCGCCACGTCCAACAGCACCAGGTTCACCGGCCACTGCACCGGCACTCTGCCCAATGCCCTGCCCAGCGCGTCCATCGGCAGGGCCCGCATGTCGCCCTCCCACACCGACAACTCCACGCCTACGAACATCACCGGGGTCGCCGTCTCGATCGCGGCAAGGCAGCGGCGGGCCGTGAGGATCACGCCTGTCGCAGCGAACTCGGCCGACGCCGCGGCGAGGAAGTCGACCGGGTCGTCCTGCCAGTCCGGCTCGTACAGCTTGACCCGGCCGCCGGTCGTGAGGCCGTCCAGCGGGGTGCGGCCGACCCGGCACAGCTCGGCCACGGCCTGCGGCGGGAGCGGGACGCCGACCACGCCCTCGGGGTTCACGGCGATGCCCACCTGCGGGGGCAGGCCGCGGGCGAACTCCACGGCGGGGGCGATCGTGTACGACATGTGGGAGCCGGCGACCTGCCGGAACTGCTCCTCGGAGCTGAAGACCGGGACGTAGGCCTGGCCGTCGATCTCCAGCGTGGGCAGGTCCAGCGGGCCGCTGTGCGGGCCGCCGCCGCTCGGCAGCGGTACCCAGACGAAGCTGCGGCCGAGGACCTCGATGATCCGGCCGCCGGCCGAGGGCATGCCGAGGGAGGCGGAGAGCACCTCCTCCAGCTCGTTGCCGGGCCATCCGCCGTGCGGATGGGGGTGTGCCTGTGCCGGGAAGTCCGCGGGAAGATCCGCTGGGAAGTCCATCTGTGTGACCGCCTGCTGTGAACCGCTGTAACAGATGAAGAGGCTAGCCGCTCCGCGGCCCGGTGGATCCCCTCTGCGCGCGTAGATGAGGGTGGAAGGTCCCACTGGTTCACGATTGTCCCAACTGGCCCGTGTCCGCCTCCCGTTAACTGCTGTTCGGATAACGGAACTTCCGAGCCCGCATCACGGTTGCGCATACTTTCTCCATCAGATCTGGCGGGTGATCGCGAGGACGTTGAAGACTCCCCAGTCAGGCATCGGGAAACATCGATGCCGTGCGTGAGTCAGGCCGTAATCAACGGCGTTGAAGGCCGGTGACCACCGGCGAGAAGGGGCAGGGCACTTGTGACGGCACCGATCGAGACAACCGGATCGCAGGCCGAGGCCCAGCCCGAGGCCGTACTCGAGGGCGTCGAGTCCAAACAGATCGAGGGCCGGTCTCTCGGGCAGATCGCCTGGACCCGCTTCAAACGCGACAAGGTGGCCGTGGCGGGCGGCGTCATCGTGGTGCTGCTCATCCTCGTCGCCGCCCTGTCCAGACCGCTGCAGTCACTGCTGGGCCTCGACCCCGACGCCTTCCACCAGGACCTGATCGACCCCAACACCACCCTCCCCAAAGGGGACTTCGGCGGCATGAGCTGGGACCACCCGCTCGGGGTGGAGCCGAAGTTCGGGCGTGACATCCTCGCCCGCATCCTGGAGGGCTCCTGGGTCTCCCTGGTCGTCGCCTTCGGCGCGACGGTGCTCTCCGTCGCCATCGGCACCGTGCTGGGCCTGGTCGCCGGGTACTACGGCGGCCGGGTCGACGCGATCGTCAGCCGGCTCATGGACACCTTCCTCGCCTTCCCGCTGCTGCTCTTCGCCATCGCCATCTCGGCGACACTGCAGGGCGGCGCGTTCGGTCTCGAAGGGCTCCCGCTGCACATCCTCGTGCTGATCTTCGTCATCGGCTTCTTCAACTGGCCGTACATGGGGCGTATCGTCCGCGGCCAGACCCTGGCGCTGCGCGAGCGGGAGTTCGTCGACGCGTCCAAGGGGATGGGGGCCGGCGGGCCGTACATCCTCTTCAAGGAGCTGCTGCCGAACCTCGTCGCGCCGATCATCGTCTACTCGACGCTGCTCATCCCGACGAACATCCTCTTCGAGGCCTCGCTGAGCTTCCTCGGCGTCGGCATCCAGCCGCCGCAGGCTTCGTGGGGCGGCATGCTCAACCAGGCCGTCGACTTCTTCGAGGTCGATCCGCAGTACATGATCGTCCCCGGCCTCGCCATCTTCATCACCGTACTGGCCTTCAACCTGCTCGGTGACGGCCTCCGGGACGCTCTCGACCCCCGCAGCCGCTGACGTCTGCGGTCGCGGACGGGTGTCCGCGTCCAGCCCAAGTGTCCAACTACGAAGGGGAATGCGACCATCATGCGAAGGTCAGCAATGGCCGTAGTCGCGGCCATCAGTAGTGCTGGCCTGCTTCTGGCAGGCTGCAGCAAGGCCGACGACAACGGTGACAACGACGGCAACAAGGCCGCTGGAGCCAATGCCGCGACGAACTCCGTCGTGAACGCGTCCACGGCGAAGGGCGGCACGGTCAACTACGCGATGTCCGACGTCCCGGACTCGTTCGACCCGGGCAACACGTACTACGCGTACATGTACAACTTCAGCCGCCTCTACGCGCGTCCCCTGCTCACCTTCAAGCCGGCGCCCGGTGAGAAGGGCAACGAGGTCGTGCCCGACCTCGCCGAGTCCAAGGGCGAGACCACCGACGGCGGCAAGACCTGGACGTACAAGATCCGCAAGGGCGTCAAGTACGAGGACGGCACCGAGGTCACCTCGGCGGACGTCAAGTACGCGGTGGAGCGCTCCAACTTCGCCCGTGACGTCCTCTCCCTCGGCCCGAACTACTTCGCGCAGTTCCTCGACGGCGGCGACAAGTACAAGGGTCCGTACAAGGACAAGAGCGAGGCCGGCATCGCGTCCATCGAGACGCCGGACAAGTACACGATCACCTTCAAGCTGAAGCAGTCGTTCACCGACTTCGACTACCTGGTGACCGCCCCGCAGACGGCTCCGGTGCCGCGCGCCAAGGACACCGGCGTCGACTACACCAAGAAGATCGTCTCCTCCGGCTCGTACAAGTTCGAGAGCTACGAAGAGGGCAAGTCGGTCACCCTGGTGCGCAACCCCGAGTGGAGCGCCGACACCGACCCGCTGCGCAAGCAGTACCCGGACAAGATCGTGGTCAAGCTGAAGGTCAACCAGGCCACCATCGACAAGGACCTGATGGCGGGCACCACCACCATCGACCTCGCCGGTCGCGGTGTGGACACCCAGACCCAGGCCCAGGTGCTCAACAACGCCGACGAGAAGGCCAACACCGACAACACCTACGGTGGCCGTCTCGTCTACGCGGCGCTGAACACCGAGGTCAAGCCGTTCGACAACGTCGAGTGCCGCAAGGCCGTGCAGTACGCCATCGACAAGGTGGCCGTGCAGACCGCGCAGGGCGGCCCGGTCCGTGGTGACATCGCCTCCACGGTGCTGCCGCCGGACGTGATCGGCTACCAGAAGTTCGACAGCTACGCCAGCAAGGGCGGCAAGGGCGACGCCGCCAAGGCCAAGGAGCACCTGACGGCCTGCAAGCAGCCGAGCGGCTTCAAGACCTACATCTCCGCGCGCAGCGACCGTCAGCAGGAGGTGGACGCGGCCACCGCGATCATCGACTCGCTGAAGAAGGTCGGCATCAACGCCGAGATGAAGCAGTACCCGTCCGGTAAGTACTTCACCGACTACGCGGGTGTGCCGGCGTTCGCCAAGAAGCAGGGCATCGGCATCATGATGATGCAGTGGGGCGCCGACTGGCCGACCGGCTACGGCTTCCTGAACCAGATCCTCAACGGCAAGGCGATCAGCTCGTCCGGCAACACGAACCTCTCCTCGTTCGACAACGCCGACGTCAACAAGCTGCTCGACGAGGCCATCCAGAACCCCGACGAGGCGGCGCGCAACGCGGCCTACGCCGAGGTCGACAAGAAGACCATGGACGAGGCCGTCATCGTCCCGCTGACCTACTTCAAGGTCCTGCTGTACCGCTCGCCCGACGCCACCAACGTGGTCTCGTCGGCGGCCTGGAGCGGTCAGTACGACGCTCTCAACCTCGGCACGACCAAGAAGTAGCGCGAAGAAGCAGCCCTGGAAGGCAGGTGAAGGCATTGGCGCCCGCGGGCCTCGTGGCCCGTGGGCGCCGGCGCCGGTCCCCGTGATCTCGTACATCATCCGCCGGACGTTCGCGGCAGTGATCCTGCTGCTGGTCGTCACCGCGGTCACCTTCGGCATCTTCTTCCTGCTGCCGAGACTGGCCGGGCAGAGCCCCGACCAACTGGCCGCCCAGTACATCGGAAAGAACCCCTCGCCCGAGGACATCGCGGCGGTCAAGGCCAACCTCGGGCTCGACAAGCCGGTCTACGAGCAGTACTGGGAGTTCATCAAGGGGATCGTCTCCGGCGCCACCTACAACCTCGGCCCCACGACGGCCAAGTGTGACGTGCCCTGCTTCGGCTACTCCTTCAAGCAGCACATCGAGGTCTGGCCGCAGCTCGTGGACCGGCTGCCGGTGACCGCCTCCCTGGCCGCGGGCGCCGCCGTGCTGTGGCTGGTGGCCGGCGTCGCCACGGGTGTGATCTCCGCGCTCAGGCCCGGCTCGTTCTTCGACCGCAGCGCGATGGGCGTGGCCCTCGCCGGCGTGTCGCTCCCCATGTTCTTCACCGGCCAGCTGGCGCTGCTCGTCTTCAGCTACCAGCTGGACATCTTCGGGCGGACCTATGTGCCGTTCACGGAGAATCCGTCCCAGTGGGCCAACACCCTGATCCTGCCGTGGTGTTCGCTGGCCCTGCTGTACTCCGCCATATACGCGCGGCTCACCCGTTCCGGCATGCTCGAAACCATGAGTGAGGACTTCATCCGCACCGCGCGGGCCAAGGGCCTGGGCGAGCGCAAGGTCGTCCTCAAGCACGGGCTGCGGGCGGCGCTCACCCCGATCGTCACGGTCTTCGGCATGGACATCGGCCTGCTGCTCGGCGGCGCGGTGATCACCGAGTCGGTGTTCTCGCTGCCGGGCATCGGCCAGTACGCCGTCCAGGCCATCACCGACAACGATCTGCCGCCGATCCTCGGGGTCACCCTGCTGGCCGCCTTCTTCGTCGTGTTCTGCAACCTGGTGGTGGACGTCCTGTACGCCACCGTCGACCCGCGGGTGAGGCTCTCGTGACCGACCTGTCCAAGACCGGGGCCGCCCTGGGCGAGCCCACCCGTACCGGCGGGACGCCCAGCGCGTTCCTCGACGTACGCGACCTGAAGGTGCACTTCCCGACCGACGACGGCCTGGTGAAGTCCGTCGACGGTCTCTCCTTCCAGCTGGAGAAGGGCAAGACCCTCGGCATCGTGGGCGAGTCCGGCTCCGGCAAGTCCGTGACCTCGCTCGCCATCATGGGCCTGCACCGCCTGGGCAACCGCGGCAAGAACGTGCAGATGTCCGGCGAGATCTGGCTCGACGGCAAGGAGCTCGTCTCGGCGAGCCCCGACGAGGTGCGCCGGCTGCGGGGCCGTGAGATGGCGATGATCTTCCAGGACCCGCTGTCCGCGATGCACCCGTACTACACGATCGGCAACCAGATCGTGGAGGCCTACCGGGTCCACCACAAGGTCGACAAGAAGACCGCCCGCCGCCGCGCCGTCGAACTCCTCGACCGGGTCGGCATACCCGAGCCGAACAAGCGCGTCGACAGCTACCCGCACGAGTTCTCCGGCGGTATGCGCCAGCGCGCCATGATCGCCATGGCGCTGGTCAACAACCCCGAACTGCTCATCGCGGACGAGCCGACCACCGCGCTCGACGTGACCGTGCAGGCGCAGATCCTCGACCTCATCCGGGACCTGCAGAAGGAGTTCGGCTCCGCGGTCGTCATCATCACGCACGACCTCGGTGTGGTCGCCGAGATCGCGGACGACATCCTCGTGATGTACGGCGGCCGGTGCGTGGAGCGGGGACCGGTCGACGACATCTTCTACGAGCCGCAGCACCCCTACACCTGGGGCCTGCTGGGCTCGATGCCGCGCATCGACCGGGAGCAGACCGACCGGCTCATCCCGGTCAAGGGCCAGCCGCCCAGCCTCATCAATGTCCCCTCGGGGTGCGCCTTCAACCCGCGCTGCCCGTACGCGGACGTCCCCAAGGGCGGGATCACCCGCACCGAGCGCCCCGAGCTGCGCGAGGTCGGCAGCAGGCACTTCACCGCGTGCCATCTGTCGTCGGAGGACCGTACGCGGATCTGGAACGAAGAGATTGCGCCGAAGCTGTGAGCGAGACTGAGACCCGGGCCGGGACATCGGCCGTGACCACGGAGAAGGCGTCCGAGGACGAGAAACCGCTGCTCAGGGTCGAGGGCCTGGTCAAGCACTTCCCCATCAAGAAGGGCCTGTTGCAGCGGCAGGCCGGGGCGGTCAAGGCCGTGGACGGGATCGACTTCGAGGTGCGCCGGGGCGAGACCCTCGGCGTCGTCGGCGAGTCCGGCTGCGGCAAGTCGACCATGGGCCGGCTCATCACCCGGCTGCTGGAACCCACCGGCGGCAGGATCGAGTTCGACGGCACGGACATCACGCACCTCAGCACGGGCGGCATGCGCCCGCTCCGCCGGGACGTGCAGATGATCTTCCAGGACCCGTACGGCTCGCTGAACCCCCGGCACACCATCGGCACCATCGTCTCCGCGCCGTTCCGGCTGCAGGGCGTCGAGCCCGAGGGCGGCGTCAAGAAGGAGGTCCAGCGCCTCCTGGATCTGGTGGGCCTGAGCCCCGAGCACTACAACCGCTACCCGCACGAGTTCTCCGGCGGCCAGCGCCAGCGCATCGGCATCGCCCGCGCCCTGGCCCTCAAGCCCCGGATGGTCGTGGCCGACGAGCCGGTCTCCGCGCTCGACGTGTCGATCCAGGCCCAGGTCGTCAACCTGATGGACGACCTCCAGGAAGAGCTCGGCCTGACGTACGTGATCATCGCGCACGACCTGTCCGTCGTACGCCATGTCTCGGACCGGGTCGCGGTGATGTACCTCGGCAAGATCGTCGAGCTGGCCGACCGCGACCAGCTGTACACGGCGCCGATGCACCCGTACACCAAGGCCCTGATGTCGGCGGTGCCGGTCCCGGACCCGCGCCGCGGTGCGGCCAAGAGCGAGCGCATCCTGCTCCGGGGTGACGTGCCCTCGCCGATCTCGCCGCCGAGCGGCTGCCGCTTCCACACCCGGTGCTGGAAGGCGACGGAGATCTGCAGGACGACCGAGCCGCCGCTGCTGGAGCTGAGGCCCGGCCAGAGTGTGGCCTGCCACCACCCGGAGAACTTCGAGGACCAGGCCCCGCAGGACACGGTCCTGCTGACCGCCGCGAAGGAGGCGGCGGAGCTGGTGTCCGACGAGGTGCTGGCGGAGTCGGCGGAGACGTCGGCGGCGGTGGCGGCGGAGGTGTCCAAGGCGGAGGCCGCCAAGGAGACCGAGACCACGGAGAACACCGAAGACAAGTAAGTGAAAACGGCCCTCTGCCTTGCAATGTAAGGTAGGGGGTTCGTGCTGGGTGAGAATGGCAGGGTGCTCCAGCAACTCTTCAGCCCCTCCGTCCAGCACACGCTCGACCTGGTCGGCATCTTCGTCTTCGCCATCTCCGGCGCCCTGCTGGCGGTCCGCAAGAACTTCGACGTCTTCGGCATCGCCGTCCTCGCCGAGGTCACCGCGCTGGGCGGCGGGCTCTTCCGTGACCTGGTCATCGGCGCCGTACCGCCGGCCGCCTTCACGGATCTGGGGTACTTCCTCACCCCGCTGCTCGCCGCGCTCCTGGTCTTCTTCCTCCACCCGCAGGTGGAGCGCATCCAGACCGGCGTGAACGTCTTCGACGCGGCGGGCCTCGGCCTGTTCTGCGTCGCCGGGACGACGAAGGCGTACGAGTACGGCCTCGGCCTCACCGCCTCCGCCTGCCTCGGCCTCGCCACGGCCGTGGGCGGCGGCGTACTCCGCGACGTCCTCGCCAACGAGGTGCCGTCCCTGCTGCGCTGGGACCGCGACCTGTACGCGGTCCCGGCGATCGTCGGCGCCACGATGGTCGTCCTGTGCATCCGCTACGACGCCCTGACCCCGCTCACCAGCGCCCTGGCGGCGGTCACGGCCTTCGCACTGCGGCTGCTCGCGATGCGGTACCACTGGCGAGCGCCGCGTGCGTGGAATCGTCGGTCGACGGTGCGGGAGGAGTAGGGCGGGATGTCGTGCGGGTCTGGTGGGGGCCCATCACCTCGGTCAGCCAGCGGAACGCCGGTACCACCTGGGGCCGCCACAGCGCCATCGTGTGGCCGCCCGCGTTGCGCGGCACGTACACAGTGAAGACCAGGGTGACCGCCGTCCCCTGGGCGAACAGCGGCATCAGCACCCGGGTCGCGCCCCGCAGCACCCGGGGGCCGCGGATCCGCGACCACAGGACGAGCGGCAGCACGACGGCCACGACGGACAGCGCGACAAGCGTGTAGAGAAACGGGGTCCCGGTGAGACTCATGTCCCCAAAGAGGGGCAGCGCGGGCTCCGGGTTTCGGGCGCGAGCGCGCACTTACCGGCTTCACGTCGCCGTAACGCTGAAAGCTACCGCTTAGTAATTTCCTGTTGTACCGTTCAGCCATGCCAGAAGCAGCCTCCGCCGCGGCCACCCGGGCCACGATCGGCGACAGCGAGTTCGACCGCGACACCGCGCTCACCCTGCGCGAACCCGGCGTCTACGACATCGACCTCTCCGCCGGCTGGACGATCATCAGCGCCGTCAACGGCGGCTACCTGCTCGCGGTCCTCGGCCGCGCCCTCGCCCACGCCCTGCCGCACGCCGACCCGTTCACGATCTCGGCGCACTACCTCACCGCGTCCGCACCGGGGCCGGCGGTCGTCCGCACGGACATCGTCCGCACCGGCCGCACGCTGTCGACCGGCCAGGCCTCGCTCTTCCAGTACGACGAGCAGGGCCGCGAGGTCGAGCGGATCCGCGTCCTCGCCTCGTACGGCGACCTGGACTCCCTCCCCGACGACATCCGCACGACGGCCGAACCGCCCGCGATCCCGCCGCTCGAGCAGTGCTTCGGCCCCGCCGACAGCCCGGCGCCGGTGCCCGGCAGCTCGGCCATCACCGACCGGCTGATGCTCAAGCTCGACCCGTCCACCCTGGGCTGGGCGCTCGGCGCGCCGTCCGGCAACGGGGAGATGCGAGCGTGGTTCGGTCTCGCCGACGGCCGCGACGCCGACCCCTTCTCACTCCTGCTCGCCGTGGACGCGCTGCCCCCGACCGCCTTCGAGATCGGCCTGTCCGGCTGGGTCCCGACCGTCGAACTCACCGTGCACGTACGGTGCCGACCCGCCCCGGGTCCGCTACGGGTGTCGATCACCACACGCAACCTCGCCGGCGGCTTCCTGGAGGAGGACGCCGAGGTCTGGGACGGCGCGGACCGGCTGGTGGCACAGTCACGACAGCTGGCGCGGGTGCGGCTGGGCTGACGGCGCAGGTCAATGGCGCTCCTTTAGCGGCGCTTTGCCTGACGCACAGGCCGTGGACAGTACGCCCCCGAGGAAGCCCTAAGTGACGTTGGTTGAGTGCCTGCATCAGGACTCCCTCATCGTTCTTGGAGCTGTCTCTCATGAAACGTGTGCGTCTCGTCCCCGCGGTGGCCCTGCTGGCGCTCTCGCCCCTGGCCCTGGTGGCCTGCGGCTCCGGCGACTCGTCGTCGTCCTCGGACAGCGGCAACTCCGGCCAGCAGCAGTCGTCCTGCCAGCCCCCGTCCGGCGCGCCCTCGGGCATGCCGAGCGGGGCACCGTCGGGCGCTCCGTCGGGCATGCCGTCCGGTGGGCCGGGCGGAGGCCAGGGTGGCCCCGGCGGTGGCTGCGGCGGCCCCGGCGGTGGGCAGCAGGCCCAGCAGGGCTGACGCCGGATTTCGTACGGCAGGGGCGGCGCGCCCGATGGATGGGCGCGCCGCCCCTGCCGTACGACTGTGACCACTACGACTGTTACGGGGGCTCAGTCGAGCCAGTGCCGGCGCCCGATGCTGATCAGCCGCATCCGGTTGGTGGCGATCTGGGCGATGCGCTCGCGCTCCTCCTCCGTCGCCTCCAGCGCGTCCAGGAACAGCGAGGCCGTCATCAGCATCTGGTCGACGTAGAGATGGGCCAGCATCAGCAGATCGTCGTCGTGCCAGCCCGCCGACACGGGGTCCATGGCGAGCTCGGCCTTCACATCTTCGGCGAAACGGGCCAGTTGGTCCTGGATCGCCGCCCGCACCGGCTGGACCCCGCCGTGCCGCTCACGGGCGATGAAGCGGATGTGGGCCGGGTTCGCGGCCACATGGCGGGCGATCAACTCGACGGCGCGCGCTATGCGTTCGTCGCTGGTGTCCGACGGGTGCACCGTCGTGCGGATCATCGGGTGCAGGCTGCCCAGCGCCTCCTCGACCAGGGTGACTCCGAGGTCCGCGGTGGAGCGGAAGTGCCGGTAGAAGGCCGTGGGGGCGACACCGACGGCACGGGTGACCTCGCGCAGGCCCAGGCTGCTCAGGCTCTGCTCCTCCAGCAGTCCCAACGCCGCGTCCAGGAGCGCCTGCCGGGTCTTCTGCTTCTGGGCCTGCCGGATGCCGAGGGTGTGACTCATGCCATGCAGTTAACAACTGTTCTCCGGAATTGGAAAGCCGTTGTGCGCGCTAGACTCCATGGTCAGTGAACAACTGTAACTACAACTGTTCACCGAACAGGTATCTCGGAGGGGGATCCCACTCATGCTGTTCCTCGTCGCCGCACTCCTGCTGCTGGGCGTCGTCATGGGCACCGTGGCCCACGCACCGATCGGCGTCACCCTCGTCGGCGCCGCCGTGATCGCCGCCTGGCTGGGCATCTTCGCCCTCCGCGAGCGCCATGCCCGCCGCCGCACGTCCGCCAACTGACACCCCCACCCGTCCGTCAGGAGCCGACTTCCCATGCAACTCACCGCACCGGCCACCGTCCGCCGCCCCGCCACCCGCACCCGTGACGCCGACGGCATGGCGGTGGCGTCCTTCATCCTGGGCCTGCTGGGCCTCCTCGTCCTGAACGTCTTCCTCGGCCCGATCGCCCTCGCCCTGGCGAGCGTGGCCCTGTGGCGCGGCACCGCCCGCCGCGGCCGCGCGTACCTCGGCCTCGGGCTCGGCGTCGCCGACCTGCTGGTCCTGGTCGCCGTGATGCAGATGGACGACACGGTGTCCTGGAGCTTCTGACCGGTCGGGGCCTCGCCCCCGGCCAACCTTGCTCCGAGGCCCGGCAAAGCTGCGCCGTACAATCAGCTCACCATGGCTTACCTCGACCACGCCGCGACCACGCCGATGCTTCCGGAGGCGGCAGAGGCACTCACCGCCCAGCTGGGCGTCACCGGCAACGCCTCCTCCCTTCACGCATCCGGCCGCCGCGCGAGGCGAACCGTCGAGGAGGCCCGCGAGACCCTCGCCGAATCCCTCGGAGCCCGCCCCAGCGAGGTCGTCTTCACCTCCGGCGGCACCGAGGCCGACAACCTCGCGGTCAAGGGCCTGTACTGGTCCCGCCGCGACGCCGACCCGGCCCGCACCCGGGTCCTCGCCAGCCCCGTCGAACACCACGCGGTCCTCGACGCCGTGCACTGGCTCGGTGAACACGAGGGCGCCACCGTCGAGTACCTCCCGGTCGACGCGTACGGCCGCGTCCACCCCGAAGCACTCCGCGAGGCCATCGCCCGCAACCCCGACGACATCGCCCTCGCCACGGTCATGTGGGCCAACAACGAGATCGGCACGGTCCTGCCGGTCCGCGAACTCGCCGACGTCGCCCGGGAGTTCGACGTCCCGCTGCACGCCGACGCGGTCCAGGCCTTCGGCCAGGTCCCCGTCGACTTCGCCGCCTCCGGGCTCGCCGCGATGACGGTGTCCGGCCACAAGATCGGCGGCCCGTACGGCATCGGCGCCCTCCTCCTCGGCCGCGAGTACACCCCCGTGCCCGTCCTGCACGGCGGCGGCCAGGAACGCCACGTCCGCTCCGGCACCCTCGACGTCCCCGCCGTCGCCTCCTTCGCGGTGGCCGGCCGGCTCGCGGCCGAGCAGCGCGAGTGGTTCGCCCGCGAGATCGGCGCCCTGCGCGACGACCTGGTCGAGGCGGTCCGTACGGCGGTCCCGGACGCGATCCTCGGCGGCGACCCGGTGGACCGCCTCCCGGCGAACGCCCACTTCACCTTCCCCGGCTGCGAGGGCGACTCCCTGCTCCTCCTCCTGGACGCCCAGGGCATCGAGTGCTCCACCGGCTCCGCCTGCACCGCGGGCGTCGCCCAGCCCAGCCACGTCCTCCTCGCCACCGGCACCGACCCCGACCTGGCCCGCGGCACCCTCCGCTTCTCCCTCGGCCACACCTCCACCGAGGCCGACGTCGAGGCGGTCGCCAAGGCCATCGGCCCGGCGGTGGAACGGGCACGGGCGGCCGGACTGACGTAGGGGCGCACCGGTACGTACGCGCTCTTGCCGGAATCCGGACAGGGCCGGACACGGGGGCTACGCGGAGGCGGTGCTCGCCTGTCGTACGAGCTTCATGTACCGGTCCCAGTCCCAGTGCTCACCCGGGTCGGTGTGGTCCGTCCCCGGCACCTCCACATGGCCGATGATGTGCTCGCGGTCGACGGGGATGTCGTAGCGCGCGCATATCCGGGCCGTGAGCCGCGCCGACGCCTCGTACATCTCGTCCGTGAAGCCCTCCGGCCGGTCCACGAAGCCCTCGTGCTCGATGCCCACACTGCGTTCGTTGTAGCTCCGGTTGCCCGCGTGGTACGCCACGTCCAGTTCGCGGATCATCTGCGTGACGTGGCCGTCCTTGCGGACTATGTAGTGTGCCGCCGCGCCGTGCCCCGGGTCCTGGAACACCTTCACCGCGCTGGCGAAGCTGCCCTGGGTGACATGGATGACCACCATGTCGACGCCGTAGTCGTCCGGCCGGTCCGCGCGCCGCCAGTTCGCCGACGCCGCCGCCACCCACTTCGCGCCCGTGTAGTCGACCTCGCCCTCCTTGCGTGGCTTCTCCACGCCGGGCACCCGCCACCACACCCGCCCCAACTCGTCACGGGCCAGCACGGCGGTGCCCACGGCGGCGGCCGCCCCGCCGACGAGCAGCGCCCGCCGCCCGATGCGCCGGTCGCCGTCGCCGCCCTCGCTCTTGCTCTTGGATGCTCTTCTCGCCCCCATGTGATCGTGAACGGATACTCGCGCGCTCCGGTTCCCGGCGCCCCGTACCCTGGAAGCGTTATGACTCACATCCCGCAGCGCCCCCTCCGCGTCCTCGCCGCCATGTCGGGCGGAGTCGACTCCGCCGTCGCCGCCGCCCGCGCGGCGGAAGCAGGCCATGACGTGACGGGAGTCCACCTCGCGTTGTCCGCGAACCCACAATCGTTCCGGACGGGCGCGCGAGGCTGTTGCACCATCGAGGACTCGCGCGACGCCCGCCGCGCCGCGGACGTGATCGGCATCCCCTTCTACGTGTGGGACCTCGCCGACCGATTCCGCGAGGACGTGGTCGAGGACTTCATCGCCGAGTACGAGGCCGGCCGCACCCCCAACCCCTGCCTGCGCTGCAACGAGAAGATCAAGTTCGCGGCCCTGCTCGACAAGGCCCTCGCACTCGGCTTCGACGCGGTCTGCACCGGCCACTACGCGCACATCGTGCGGCGCGAGGACGGCAGCCGCGAACTGCACCGCGCCTCCGACATGGCCAAGGACCAGTCGTACGTTCTCGGCGTCCTCGACGAGAAGCAGCTCGCGCACGCGATGTTCCCGCTCGGCGACACGCTCACCACCAAGGACGAGATCCGCGCGGAGGCCGAGCGCAGGGGCCTGGCCGTGGCCAAAAAGCCCGACTCGCACGACATCTGCTTCATCGCCGACGGCGACACCCAGGGCTTCCTCGCCGGCCGTCTCGGCAAGGCCGAGGGCGACATCGTCGACGAGACCGGCGCCAAGCTGGGCACGCACGAGGGCGCGTACGGCTTCACCATCGGCCAGCGCAAGGGCCTCCGGATCGGCACCCCCGCCCCCGACGGCAAGCCCCGCTACGTCCTGGACATCTCGCCGGTGAACAACACGGTGACGGTCGGCCCGGCCACCGCGCTCGACGTGACCGGGCTGACGGCGGTCAAGCCACGCTGGTGCGGCACCGCCCCGACCGGCCCCGGCACCTACACCGCCCAGCTCCGCGCCCACGGTGGCGAGACCGAGGTCACCGCCGAACTGGTCGACGGCACCCTGGAGGTGTCGTTCACGGAGCCGGTCCGCGGCGTCGCCCCCGGCCAGGCGATCGTGCTGTACGACGGCACGCGCGTGGTGGGGTCGGCGACGATCGCTTCTACGGTGCGGACCACGGTGGGCGTGGCTTAGACGATCTTCGAGGCTGGCCCTGGACCGGCCGCCGTCATAGGCTGCCCTTTGCGGATCGTCCGCAAAGGTACGAGAACGACGGGGTCGCCTCCCCGTCCGCCGGGAGGTCGAGGGTGCTCCTCCGTTTTCGAGTGGCCAATCACCGCTCGATTCGTGACGAGTGCGAGCTGTCGTTGATCGGCACCGAGCTCAAGGAGGGCACGGCCCGGGACGTCGGCCTTGAGTACGATCACCGACCTGTTCCGGGGCTCTCCGTCCTGGGTGTCTTCGGCGCCAACGCGTCGGGCAAGACCAACCTGCTCAGCGCTATGACGGCCATGCGCGAGGCGGTACGGACCTCGTTCGCGGACTGGCCGAAATATCCCGGCGTGCCTCGCCAGCCCTTCAAACTCGACCGGGACAGCGCCGACGAGACGACACTCTTCGAGGTGGACCTCGCATTGGGGCGCCACCGGAAGGTCCGCTACACCTACGGGTTCGAACTGTCCGACGAGCGGGTGGAGGCCGAATGGCTGCACGCCTATCCCGACGGCGAGCGCCAGGTCTGGTTCGACCGGGAAGCGGGTCGGCCGGAGTCGGAGGGTCCGGAGTTCGTTTTCGAAGGGGACGGTTTCACCGGGAACCGCGAGGCCCTGGTGGGATTCACGCGGCCGGACGCGCTGTTCCTCTCCGCTGGAGCCACCCTCAATGACCCCCAGCTCTCGGCGTTGCACCGCTGGTTCCTCAACAACCTGTGGCTGGTCACGCCGGGCGAGGACATCACGGGGCGTACGACGTTCACACAGCGAATGCTGACCGAGAAGACTGCGAAGAACACGGAGAACGCCTACCGCGAGCGGATCCTCCACCTCCTCGCCATCGCGGACCTGGGCATCACCGGCATCGAAGTCGATCCCGAGTCCGGAGGCATCCGGCTCAGGCACCGCACGCCGGACGGTGGCGATGTCCCCCTGGACTTCTTGCGGGAGGAGTCGTTCGGTACGCACGCCTGGTTCGCGTTCCTGGGACCGATGCTCACCGTCCTGGACAACGGGACGACGCTGCTGGTCGACGAACTTGACTCCAGCCTGCACCCCACCCTGGCCGCCGAGGTCGTACGGATCTTCCAGGACCCCAAGGCCAACCCGAACAACGCCCAGTTGATCTTCACGACGCATGACGCCACCCTGCTCGGCGAGGCGGTCCTCGACCGGCCGCTCGATCGCGAGCAGGTGTGGATCGCGGCGAAGGAACGCTCGGGGACGACCACCTTCTATCCCGTGACCGCCGCCCATCCGGCGGAGGACGAGGACCTGGAAACCGGATATCTGCGTGGGCGCTACGGCGGCGTACCGCGGGTCGGCGCGGGAGCGATCGCTCGTGAACTGTCCTGGCAGGAGGCGAAGGAAACAGCGTGAGCAGGCGGGGCGGACGGCAGCAGGACAACGGTGTCGGCGGGGCGGGAGAGACGGAAGGCGCGGGAGGGGCAGGGACGTCACGGAGGCGCAGGGGGAGCAGGGACGACCGGTTCGCGCCGGTCCCGTACCGGCCGCCGGTATCGAAGGAGCAGCGGGTCCTCTTTATCGCCTGTGAAGGCGAGGTCACCGAGCCGCAGTACCTCGACCACCTCAACTCCCGCTACGGGGACGGCGGGGACGGGGAGAGGCAGCCGTTCCTGATCCATCCGATCAGCGCGAAGAACGGTCTCATTCCCTCCAGAGCCGTCGCTGCCGTGCGCGACCTCAAGCAGGCCGAGGGCGAGGAGGCGTGGGTCCTGTTCGACAGGGACGAGCACCACGACATCCCGAAGGCGCTCAGGGAAGCCGCCGAGGCCAACATCCAGGTGTGTTTCTCGCACCCGTCCTTCGACCTGTGGCTGCTGCTGCACTTCCAGGCGATGAGCGGGCGGCAGAGCGGCAGCAACAAGGACATCGTGAAGAAGCTGCGGGCGGCGCACCCGGCGTACAAGTCCTTCGACGTGAAGAACGACAAGAGCGTCAAGGGCGAGCGCCGGGACGCGTTGGACGGCGAGGCGGCCAACAAGGCGGTCAGGCATGCGAGAAGCCTGGTCAACCAGTGCGAGCACGGCGGCTGCAAGGCCGACAACCGAAAGCCCAAGCCCGTGCCGCGCGGCAGCGTCCCGGAGTCCGACAGGAAGTGGGCCGCACGCTCCGGACACGCGGAGGACTGCCCCGTCCTCAAGCGGGACCCGTCCACCGACGTGTGGCGGCTGCTGGTCAGTCTCGGCATCGTGGACGACCGGTCGAGGTAGCCGTCCGCATGGCCGAAAGGCGCCGGTCCGACGGTTACCGCCCGCACCGGCCCGCCGTCTAGGCTGCCCTGGCACGATCGATCGACCTCCCGTCCCCCACTCTCCCCCGAAGGACCGGCGCGTGGCCCGCATCACCCTTCCCCAGTTGGAGCGGCACCTCTTCGCCGCCGCCGACATCCTCCGCGGCCGGATGGAGCCCTCCGACTACCGGGACTACATCTTCGGGTTGCTCTTCCTCAAACGGGCCTCGGACGAGTTCCAGCCCGCCTGGGAGCGTACGTATCAGCAGCGGCTGAAGGAGACGGGCAGCGAGACGAAGGCCCTGCAACGGGCCGACAACCCCGACTTCTACACCAACGTCTTCTTCGTCCCGCCGCGTGCCCGCTGGTGGACGGGCCCGCATGTGCTCGACCCCGAAGAGCCCGAGGTGACCGTCCCCGGGATCGAGGCACTGACCGCTGAGACCAGGGGACCCGACGGCAAGGTCGTGCAGGCCGGCGAGTACCTCGACAAGGCGCTCGCCGCGCTCCAGGAGGGCAACTCGCGGCTGACCGGCGTCGCCTCCCACATCGAGTTCAACGCGGTGGTCGGCAACAAGCCGCGCTTCACCACCAACGAACTGCTGTCCCTGATCAGGCACTTCAGCATCTACCGGCTCCGCAACGAGGACTTCGAGTTCCCCGACATGCTGGGCGCCGCCTACGAGTACCTGCTCGGCCGGTTCGCGGACAGCGCGGGCCAGAGCGGCGGTGAGTTCTACACCCCGCGTTCGGTCGTCCGGATGCTGGTGCGTCTGCTCGCCCCGCAGCCCACCGAGAGCGTCTACGACCCCTGCATGGGCTCCGGCGGCATGCTCATCGCGGCCCGCGAGTACGTCGAGGAGCACGGCGGCAACCCGGACGAGCTGGGCATCAACGGCCAGGACCGCAACCCCGCGTCCTGGTCCATGGCGAGCATGAACATGGTGCTGCACGGCATCCGCAAGTTCGACCTCCACCACGGCGACACCCTCACCGAGCCGCTCCACCTCGACGCCGGCAAACGCCTGCTCACCTTCACCAAGGTCCTCTCCAACCCGCCCTTCTCCCAGCCCTACGACCAGCAGGCGGTGGCCGCCGCCGACGCCGTGCACGGCACGCGCATGAAGTGGGGCTGGGCGCCGGAGAAGGGCAAGAAGGCCGACCTGATGTTCGTCCAGCACATGATCTCGGTGCTGGCACGGAACGGCGTGGTCGCCGTCGTCATGCCCCACGGGGTGCTGTTCCGTGGCGGCAAGGAGAAGGACATCCGCGAGGAGTTGCTGCGCGACGACTGCGTGGAGGCCGTGATCGGCCTGGGCCCCAACCTCTTCTACGGCGTCGGCATCCCGGCCTGTGTGCTCGTCCTCCGGCGCCCGCGCGAGAAGCCGGACACCGAGCGGCGCAAGAAGGTCCTCTTCATCAACGCCGACCGCGAGTTCACGGTGGGCCGCAACCAGAACGAGCTGGGCCCCGAGCACGTCGAGAAGATCGTCACGGTGTTCAAGGACGGGCGGGAGCTGTCGGGCTACTCGCGGTTCGTCGGGGTGGACGACCTCCTCGCCGAGGGCGCCAACCTCAACATCCGCCGCTGGGTGGACAACTCGCCCCCGCCGGAGCCGCAGGACGTACGGGCGCACCTGTACGGAGGAGTGCCGGTCGCGGAGGTGGCGGCGAGGTCCGGGCTCTTCGGGGCGTACGGGGTGGACGCGTCGACGCTGTTCGCGAAGCGCGACGACGACCCCGCCTACTACGACTTCCTGCCCGAAGGCCCCGAGGCCACGGTGGGGCGCATCGCCGAACTGGCGGCGGCGAAGGAGACGGAGCTGCGGACCGCGTACGCGGACTGGTGGGAGGAGGGCTCGAAGCTCTTCGCCCAGCTGGCCGAGGACCGCCGTCTGATGGACCTGCGCTCCGGCCTCCTGAACGGTTTCATCAAGGCGATCGGCGCGGTCGGCGTACTGGACGAGTACCGCACGGCGGGCATCGTCGCCGACTGGTGGACGCACTCCCGTTACGACATGAAGGCCCTGGCGGCGGGCGGTTTCGCCCGGGTCCTCGCAGGCTGGGTGGACTCGACGGAGGCGATCGTCCGACCGGCGGAGGGCGCGGTGATCACGGGCACCTCGCGCAGGCAGACGGTTTCGGCCACCGACCGGCGCCGCGCGATGGACCAGCCGGTCGTACGCCATCTGATCCCCGAGTTCCTCCAGCAGTACGCGGTGGTGGAGGCGGAGGTCGCGGCTGCGGACGCGGCCTACAAGGAGGCGCTGGACGCGCTGGCGGCGGCGAAGCCGGCGGAGGACGGCGAGGATGAGGCCGACGCGGCGGACTCCGTTGAGTCCGAACCGGTGTCGGACGAGGAACTCGCACGCCTGGAGCGCGAGCTGGCGGTCTGCCGGAAGGCACGCACGGCGGCGACGAAGAAGCGCAAGGCGCTGGACGACCTGTTCCTGAAGGAACTCAAGAAAGCGGCCACGGTTGTCCTGGCGGACGAGGGGCGGACCCAGGAGATCGTCCTGGACGTCCTGAACGAGGACATCTCGGGGCGCGTGGACGCGGCGTTCGCGGTGGGACGGCGGGAGCTGGTGGCGGTGTTCCGGCGGTGGGTGGAGAAGTACGGGGTTTCGCTGAGCGAGCTGGAGGGGGCTGACGCGGAGGCTCAGGGGGAGCTGGGGAGTTGGCTGGAGGAGCTGGGTTATGGGCGGTGAGGTCGCACTCGATTCGCTGCTGACAAGGATCGAGGCTGGGAAGAGCCCGTCTGCGGAAGATACCCCTGCCGGGGAGGGCGAGTGGGGCGTACTCAAGGTCAGTGCAGTCCAGCCCGGCAGATTCACCGCACGCGAGAACAAGGTCATCCGCGATCCGGCGCTGGTCCATCCGCGCTACGAGGTCAAACGCGGTGATCTGTTGATGACGCGGGCGAACACGGAGGAACTGGTTGGTCTTGCCTGCATCGCCGAAGAACCGCCTCCACGCCTCCTACTGAGCGATAAGACGCTTCGCCTCCATGTCAACACGGCCGTCGCCGAGCCGAAGTTCGTGCAGCTTGCCTTGGTGCAGCCGGTCACCCGCCAGCGCATCCAGGTGCTGGCGACCGGTACGAGTGCCGGGATGAAGAACATCGGGCAGGACCAGGTTCGGCAGCTCTGCATTCCCAACGTCCCGCTGGACGAACAACGCCGGATCGTCGCCGCGCATGCCGCCTTCGAGCGGCGGATCGGGGCGTTGGAGTCGATGGCTGCCAAGAAAGCTCTGCTTCTCGACGCCTTGGTTGAGCGGCTGGTGTCGTTCAGCAAGGAAGACCTCGTCCATCTCGAGGACGCGGGCGTGGCGATCGACGCCGGTGTCACCCTCGGAGCACACCGCGTGCCGCATCTCCGGCCGACTGGTTACTTGCGTGTGGCGAACGTACGCAAAGGCTGGATCGAAGGGGACATTGCTCAGATGGAAGCGATCGAACGCGACCATCGGCGCTACTCCCTGACTCCGGGTGACCTTCTTGTCGTCGAGGGGCATGCAGACCCGGAGCAGATCGGACGGTGCGCGATGGTCGGACCCGAGCAGAGCGGGCTCCTCTACCAGAACCATCTCTTCCGGCTGCGCTTTGACGACGTGCTGCCCGAGTTCGCCATGCTTTGGCTCAACTCCCAAGCTGTACGGACCTATTGGAAGTCGCGGACTGCCACGAGTTCGGGCCTCTACACCATCAACTCAAGCCTGCTTGAGGCTGTTCCGTTCCCGCGTGCGAGTCGCGATACACAGGACCGCGTCGTGGGTGTCTGGGAGGCTGAGAGTCGCACCCTCAGTCTGATGAGGCAGCGCATCGCGAAACTTCGGTTGATCCAGCGAGCGGTGATCGAGGACCTGCTGGTCCGCCGAACAGGGGTCTCCGCTAACTGAGTTGCGCCGCCTTGACGCTCCGCACGAGCGCCCCGAACACAGCCCGGTCCGTGGTCAGAACACGGATCGGGCTCTCGCTCTCCCGAAGGGCGATGCCCTCTGGGCTTGCCGGGGCTATCTCAACGCAGTTGTTGCCGCCCTCCCCGGAGAAGGACGACTTCAACCAGCACAACTCCGACAAGACCTGCTCCCTCTACATCTCTTTGGCGATCGCGCGGATGAAATCAGCCGACTTCTTCGGAGTCAACGCCGCCCGCTCAGCCAAGTCCAGACGCTGGCGGAAGTTCTCCAACTGGGTTGGCGAGTCGAAGAACAACGGTCCGGCCGGTGAGTCCATGTGCACCGTGTCCAAGTGCGGGTTGTCCGCCGCCGCGTACAGGACGGCGTCTCCCACCGTCGGAAAGCCTCCGTTGGCGAACGGGATCACCAGCAAGGTCACGTTGTCACGCTCGTTCTCGTCCAGCAAGTGAAGAAGTTGGGCACGTGCCACGTCCCGGCCGCCCAACTGCATCCGCAGAGCGGCTTCGTGGATGATCCCGATGTAGGGCACCGGCTTTTCTCCCTTCACAACGCGCTGCCGGGCGAGCCGGTGCGCGATGCGCAACTCGACCTCCAGGCGAGGAAGCTTTGGTACGACGAGGTCGAAGATCGCTCTGGCGTGGTCCTCGGTATGGAACAACCCCGGAAGGTGCGAGGTCTGCACGGTGCGCAGGTGTACGGCGTAGTGCTCGATCTCGGAGATGTCGAGATGCCCCGGAGGTACCTTGCCCCGGTACTCGTCCCACCAGCCCGGCTTGCGGCCGCCCGTCATCGCGGCCAACGTGTCGATCAGAGCGTCGTCGTTGCACTCGTAGATGCTGGCCAGCCTGCGTAGGCGTTCCTCGCCGATGCCGTAACGCCCTGCCTCGATGTTCGAGATGTTGGTGCGATCCGTGCCCAGTGCGGCAGCTGCGGCGGGGGCGGACATGCCGACTGCTTCGCGGAGTCGCCGCAACTCCAGGCCCAACCGGCGCTGTCGGATTGTCGGGGTGTTCGGTGCCATCAGGGCCCTCCTTGCTCGCGCACAGTGTGCCGATGGTGGCGCTCCGAGTCCATCTCGCAGAGAAACTACACCCGTTCCAGTGAGATGGATGGCACGGGTTAAATCTCCCTCGCTATGGTGTGACTCAGGCCACCCCCGCCCCACCCCCGCGGAAGCACACCGGACCCCCACCGCCCATCCGGAAGGCGGCGAACGTCCCGGCAAAGACACCGCACCGGCCTGGAGTCGGAGGGGACGGCCCCACCGCGCGATTCACATCCGCGTACTCACCGCAGCCACTCGCACCAACGGAGGTGCCGCGTGACCCGACCCCCCACCGTCCTCGCCCCCCACGCCGACGACCCCGAACCCCCTCCACCCGCTGACCTCAGCCCCCTCCCTTTCACCGCCCCCTGGAGTTACGAGCTCCACTTCCCCTGCGATCCCCGAGCCCCCGGCATCGCCCGCCTCACTCTCCGCGCCGTCCTCACCGCCCACGGCCTCGCCCAACTCACCGACCGGGCCGAGCTGCTGACGTCCGAGCTCACGACCAACTCTGTACGGCACACGAAGGGCCCCGCGTTCGTCCGCCTGCACTGGCTGGACCCCGTACTCCGCGTGAGCGTCTGGGACATGGGCCCCGACCTGCCACCCCTGCCACCGCCCCCGGCCGTACCGGCGTACGCGGACGGAGGGCGAGGCCTGCTGATCCTCGACCTGCTCGCCGACCGCTGGGGCGGCTGCGGCACGGGTGAGGGGCCGTACGGGCCCGCAGGCAAGACGATCTGGTTCGAGCTGGCCCTTCCGCCGCAGCCGCCGCCCGCCCTCGCGGCCTGAACCGGAGATCAGCCGAGCCCTCAAAGCACCCTCGTGGCTTGATCGCGAGGCCGAAACACCCCTGGTCGGCTCCCTGCCCGTGAGTAGAGTTTCCTGTACGTCCCATGGAGACGCCGGGGCGCACGGTGAGGGCAGGGAGTCCAGCGGTGAGTCGGCGGGAGCTACCGGAGTACGACCAGACCGAGCAGCCGCTGATACGGCACCTGGTCGACCTCGGATGGGAGCACCTGGAAGGGGCGCCGCCCGGCGAACCGGCCACCTCGCCGAGCCCGTCCGAGCGCGAGGCGTTCACCGAGGTCGTCTATGCGAAGCGCTTCCGGGACGCGATCTCGCGGATCAACTCGGGGCCGAACGGCGGGTCCTGGCTCACCAGCGCTCAGCTCGACTACCTCCTTGCCCTCGTGCTCGGCGCGGCGCCCGGTCAGGTCCCTGCCGATCGCGGTGTGCGCGGCAACTTCGCCGTGACTGGGCTGCTGCGCAAGGGCGTCAACGCCCGCATGCTGCCCGGCTGGAAGAAGGGCGACCCCGAACACGTACAACTCGTCGACTGGGACGGGGAGAACGGCGGCCGCAACGACCTGCTCGCGGTCAGTCAGTTCCGTGTGGAGCGGAAGGACGCGGCCCCCGTCACCCCCGACCTTGTCCTGTTCGTCAACGGGCTGCCCTGGGTCGTCATCGAGTGCAAGGCCCCGCTCACCTCCGGCGGCAGGGAGGAGAGCAGGGCCGCCCTCGACGACGCGGTCGGGCAGGTCTGCCGCTACGCGAGCCTGGAATCGCCCTTCCCCGTCGCCGAGTTCACTCGCTTCGCGCAGGTGCTGGTCGGCACCGACCGTACGTATGCGGAACTGGGGACGGTCACCTCGACGCCCGAGTACTTCACGCCCTGGCGTACGACCGAGCCCGCGCCCGCCGACGGGTGCGCCACCGACATGGCGGTCCTCGTCGCCGGTGTCCTGCGGCCCGACCATCTCCTCACCCTCGTACGGGACTTCACCACCGAGCGCGGACAGGGCAGCCGTACGCTCAAGGTCATCGGCCGGTACCAGCAGTTCAAGGCCGTGCGCAGACTCGCCCGTCGGCTTCAGCGCCGTAGGAGAGCCATCGCGGCGAAGCAGGACGTCGACCAACGCGGCGGGGTCGTCTGGCACACGCAGGGCTCCGGCAAGAGCCTCACCATGGCCTTCCTCGTCCGCCACATCAGGAGCGACAGCGAGCTCAAGCACCACAAGGTCGTCGTCGTCACCGACCGCATCGACCTGGAGAAGCAGATCCAGGCCTCGCTGGCGGCCGCCGAGGAACCCGTCTACCGGGCCGACGGCGTCGCCAACGCACGGGCGCAGTTGGCCGCACCCGTACCGGACGTCGTCCTGGTCATGCTCCAGAAGGCCCAGCGCGACGACACCGCCTACGACGGCCGTGAGGACAGTCCCCCGGCGCAGGGGGCCGACAAGGACGCCTCCGCCCAGGTGCGGCCCGCGAACCCGAGCTCGGACATCGTCGTACTCGTCGACGAGGCGCACCGCGGCCACGCCGGCTGGCTGCACGCCCGGCTGCGCGCCCTGCTGCCGAACGCCGTCCTGGTCGGCTTCACCGGCACGCCCATCATCCGGGGTGCCCGCAAGGAGACCGAAGCGATCTTCGGGCCGCTCGTCGACGCCTACACCCTGCGCGAGGCCGAGCTCGACCGGTCCGTGGTCCCCGTACGGTACGAGGCGTACGACGCGCCGCTGGAGGTGATCGAGAAGGCCGCGCTCGACGCCAAGTTCGACGAGCAGGTGCCCGACGACCCGGAGCGGCGCGAGCGGGTGCTGCGGAAGTTCGCCCGGAAGAAGGAAGTCCTCGAAGCGTCCTCGGTGATCGCCGACAAGGCCGACTTCATGCTGCGGCACTGGGCGGTCAACGCGCTGCCCGACCGCCTCGGCGCCCAGTTGGCGGCCGTTTCCCGGCTCGCCGCCGTCCACTACCGGGAGGCGCTCCTCGCTTCCCGGGACCGGCTGCTCGCACGGCTCGACGCGCTGGACCCGGCGATCGCCCACGACCCGATGGCGGCCCTCGGTGCCGACGACGAGCTGCGGGAACTGCTCACCGTACTGCCGCACCGTGACGTCCTCGCCTCGATCGACGCGGCGGTGGTGATCCACGGCGACCCGCGCAAGGACCCCGTCGGCTGGCGGCAGTGGACCTTGAAGTCCCGTCAGGACACGTACATCGAGCGCTTCAAGGAGGGACTCGGGGACCCGCTGGCCGCCGCGACCGACCCCTCGTGGCCCGTCGAGCCCCACGGCCCGTCGGGACAGGCGCACGGCGCCACCGGCGCCGCCGTGACGGACGTATGGCAGGTGGAACGACCGGACGGCGAGGACGACGCGGCGGACGAAGCGGACGAAGGCGACCAGGAGACGGCGGAGCCCGTCGCCTTCCTCGTCGTCCAGTCGATGCTCCTCACCGGCTTCGACGCCCCCGTCGAGCAGGTCCTCTATCTGGACTGCGCGCTCTCCGGCGCCGGACTGCTTCAGGCCGTCGCCCGCACCAACCGGCCCTACCCGGGCAAGCGGTGGGGCACGCTCGTCGACTTTGTCGGCATCGGCGACGAACTGGCCCGCTCCCTGCGCGCCTATGAGGAGCACCACCTGCGGGAGGTCTACGGCTTCGAGAACGTCACCGTCGACCACCTGCGCCGCGACTTCGAGGGGCCGCAGCCCACCGACGACGGTCTGCTGCTCCAGGCGGACGCCGCCGCCGACCGGCTCCTCGACGACCTGCACGGCCGCGTCGCCCGCTTCATGGACGGTCACGGACTCGCGTCCTACGACGAACACGGCATCCTCTCCCTGGCCGACGAACAGCGTCGCGAGGCACTGCTTGACGTACTCGAAGACCCGCTCACGCGCGGTCAGTTCGACGAACTGGCGCGGGACTTCCTCGCCGCCCTGGGCGCGGTCCTGCCCCGCCCGTACGCCCTGCGGTACGAGCGGTTCGCGGGCCGGCTGGGCGAGGTGCAGTACCTGGCACGGCAGCGCTACCTGGACGGACGCGACGAGTTCAGCCCGCGCCGGTACGGGGCGAAGGTACGCCGGCTCATCGCCGACCACCTCCGGGTGACCGGTGTCGAGCTGCGGGTCCCGCCCATCGAACTGAGCGCGCCCGAGTTCATGGAACGCGTCGACGCCAACCCCGACGCCCGCGCCAGGACCAGGTACATGGTCAGCCGCCTGCGGACCCACATCACGGCGAGGATCGGCACGGACCGGGCCCGCTACGAGCTGTTCAGCGCCCGTCTGGAGGAGATCGTCCAGCAGATGCGCCAGGACTTCGAGCAGGCCGCGACCGACCTGGCACGGCTGTATGGCGACATCACGGCGGACGTCGAGGAGACGGGCCCGTCCCTCGACCCGCTGACGGAACGGCCGGTCTACCGCGCGCTGGTGCGGGCACTGGAGCAGGAGGGCGCGCCCCTCCCGCCCACCGAGGTCGACCTGTACGAGGCGGCCTGCCTCCTCACGGCGGACATCGCGGTCCTGGTGCGGACACCGCACTTCGTGACCCAGGCCGACGCCCAGAGCGAGGCGCGCAAGGTACTGCGCTTCAGAGTGAGTGACCGTCTGCACGTTGACTGGGACGACACCGCGTACACGGCCGCCGCGTTGCTGGAGCTCGCCGTGCAGCGGCGCGACGACTTCCTCCGCCACGAGGCGAGGCCGCACGGGTAGCGCCTGGCGCGCTGTTCCGGTTCGGGTCCACGGCCGGTAGCCGGTCGCCGGCCGCGTCGGCTGTCGGTGCCGGGTGGTACCAATGCCGGGTGAGCCTCTCCGTGCAGTCCGCACTCGCGTCACTTCCCCTGCCGGGGGAGTGGACGTGGAAGGTCGTCGTACGGCCGCGCCGCCGGACACTCGGGATCGAGATCCGCGAGGACGGCGGGGTGCTGTTCGCGGTGCCCCCCGACGCCGATCCGCAGGCGGTCGCGGCGGCCGTACGGTCCCGCCTTCCCCGCATAGCGCACGAGGTCGACCGGCGCAGGCGCGGAGGAGGGGAGCCCCGCAAGGAACTGGTCAGCGGGGCGAGCTTCGCGTATCTCGGCCGCCGCCACCGACTGAGGGTCGTGCCCGCCGAGCCGGGCGCACGAGTACGGCTGCACCAGGGATGGCTGGAACTTCCGCGCCCCGACTCCCCACGGGTGGGCGCGCTGCTGATCGCCGACTGGTACACCGCACGGGGCGCGGACTGGATGACCGCGCGTATGCGGCCTCTGGCCGAGCGGGCAGGTGCGGCTCCCAGGGACGTCGTCGTACGAGACCTCAAGGAGCGCTGGGGTGCCTGTGACCCGGACGGGACCATCACCGTGCACTGGGCATTGATGCAACTGCCTCCTGCCCTGGTGGACCTCGTCCTCGTCCATGAGCTGACGCACCTGGCCGTCCCGGCTCACGGGCCGGCGTTCCGACGCGGAATGCGGCTGGCACTCGGAGACCTGGAAGAACTGGAACACCGTTTCGCACAGGCCGAGCCCGATCTGTGGCGCGGGGCTGTGTGACAGGCTTCATCGCCGATGCAGGCCTTCTGACCGCTCTGGAGCCTTCCGCCAAGCGCTCACCGGCAAGGGCGGCCCACACCTTCTCACGGACCTCGTACAGTCCGTGAGCTGCGCTACTTGAAGGTCGGGCTGCGGGCCCGGGCCTGCAGGCGATGCGACTCGTGATCTCGCGCACTGGCTGCTGAGGGGGCCTCCAACCCACGCGGGCTGAGGTTTTCGGACACGTTCACCAAGCCGGTCTGCGGCGTTTCCCGGCCAAGCGGTTGTGCTGTACGACGGCACGCCCACGTACCGCTCACGCGAGGGCATACGAAGGGCCACGCGCGGGTGCTCCCCCGTGGCACACGCGCGTGCCCGGCATCTGTCATCCCCGCTTCATCCCCCGCTCATCCGTCCGCCATCCTTCGGTCAGCCCCCGAAGAACTCCGCCAGCACCGCCCCGAGGACGTTCGGATCCACCATGTGGGTCTGGCCCTCCAGGCTCCGGTACGTCCCGTGGGGCGCGGCCTCCGCGACGGTACGCGCGGCCTCCCGCATCCACGCGGGACTGGCGCCGCCCACCGCGGCCAGCACTGGCACGGTGATCGAGGCCAGCCGGGCGCGGGGCACCAGACCGTCGCCCATCGCGGCGTTGTCGTACGCCAGGCTCGGCGCGATCGCCTCCATGCCGGCCCACATGGGGGACTGCCGGGCGCCCTGGATCATCTCCTCTGCCAGGCCGGTGAGCCGCAGGAACAGCTCGACGGCGTCCCCGCGCCGGCCTTCCGCCAGCGCCTCGTTCAGCCGCTCGGTGTACTCGGCGCGTTCTTTCGCGCCACCCTCGTAGACCGCGAACGGCGGCTCATACACCGCCACCTGACGCACCGGCAGCCCGCTCGCAGCCGCCTCCAGCACGAGCGCGCCACCGGACGAGATGCCGTAGAGCGCCGCCTCGCCACCCACCGTCTCGATCAGCGCCGCCAGGTCCTCGAGCTCACGCTCCACCGCGTACGGTGCCGTGTCCCCGCTCTGACCACGCCCCCGCCTGTCGTACGAGACGACCCGGAAACGGCCCGACAGGGGCACGGCCAGCGGCGCCACCGTGGCCCCCGTCGACATCGCGCCGCTGGCGAGGATCACGGCAGGACCCTCGCCGGTGCTCTCGTACGCGATAGGGGTGCCGTCGCGCGAAATGATCTGCTTGTCCATGCCTGTGGAGACTGCCGTACGGCACGGAACTCATCGGTGAGGCGAGCGGCGCGTCACACCACTTCCACTTCGTAGAAGCAGAGGTGGTCCTTGATCCCCGCGACGTCCGGCTTCGGGTCGGGATACGCCCAGACCAGATCGGCGGCGTCCGGCAGCGACCAGTAGGAGGCCGTGCCCTTGAAGGGACAGTAGGTGTGCGTGTCGGAGGGCTTCAGCAGGTCGAGCCGTACGTCCTCGGCCGGGATGTAGTACCGCGGGGGACAGCCCGTCTCCCGCAGCACGAGCGCCCGGTCGGTCTCCGCGAGCACCTGCTCGCCGTGGACGGCCCGTACGTGCCGCGTGTCCTGCTCGATCGTGATCGTGTGTCCGTCAGCCATACCCGAAAGAGCGCTCGCGGCCCCCTGGTTCTTCCCGCGTACGGTGACTCCATGCGAATCTGCGTCTTCCTCTCCGCCGCCGACCTCGACGACCGATACACGCGCCCCGCGCGGGAGTTCGCGAAACTGCTGGGCAAGGGCGGCCACACTCCCCCACTGCCTTAAGGGCGTGGGGGTACCCCCAGGTGGGGCGGCTCCGACGTGGGTCTCATGAAGGTGGTCGCCGACGGAGTGCAGGAGGCGGGCGGCCGGCTGCTCGGCGTCTCCGTGGACTTCCTGGCCGCCAAGGCCCGCAAGGGCGCCGACGAGATGGTGATCGCGAAGGACCTCGCCATGGGGGTCCCCCCACGCCTTTAAGGCAGTGGGGGAGTAAGAAGCTGCTCATGGAGAAGGCCGAGGCGGTGGTGATCATGGTTGGCGGGACGGGCACGCTCGACGAGGCGACGGAGATCCTGGAGCTGAAGAAGCACGGGCACACCGACAAGCCGGTGGTCCTGCTCAACACCGCGGGCTTCTACGACGGCCTGAAGGAACAGTTCCGCCGCATGGAGGACGAGGGCTTCCTGCCGCGCCGCCTCACCGACCTGGTGTTCTTCGCGGAGGAGCCGGTGGGAGCGCTGGCGTATCTGGAGGCTGTGACATCAGCGGCTGCCGCCGCGGGCCGGGGCGTGTCCTAGGAACGGCGGCGTGATGCGAACATGGCGGACATGGCTACACATGTGATCACCGGAGCGGGTTCCGGCATCGGCGCGGCCGTCGCGCGTCGGCTGCACGCGCGCGGGGACGAACTAGTCCTCCACGCGCGCGACGCGGGCCGGGCGAAGGAGTTGGCGGCGGAGTTCCCGGGCGCGAAGACGCTGGTGGGCGATCTGGCGGACCCGGACAAGCTGTCCTGGGCCTTCTCCCACCAGTCACTCCCGGACCGGGTGGACTCCCTGCTCCACATCGCGGGCGTGGTCGATCTCGGCCCGGTGGGTGACCTGACCCCGAAATCCTGGCGCCATCAGCTCAACGTCAACCTCATCGCGCCCGCCGAGCTGACCCGGCACTTCCTGCCCCAACTCCGCACCACCCGTGGGCACGTGGTGTTCGTGAACTCGGGTGCGGGACTGGCCGCCCACGCCGGCTGGTCCGCGTACGCGGCGTCCAAGCACGGCCTCAAGGCCCTGGCAGACTCCCTCCGCCACGAGGAACACGCCAACGGCGTCCGAGTCACCTCGGTCTACCCCGGCCGCACGGCCAGCCCCATGCAGGCCAAGGTCCACCAACAGGAGGGCAAGAAGTACGACCCCTCGAAGTGGATCGACCCCGAGTCGGTGGCAACGACGATTGTGATGGCCCTGGACCTCCCGGCGGACGCGGAGATCAACGACGTGACGGTCCGCCCGGGCCGCTGACGTACCGGGGAAAAGGTTGGCCTCGCATCTTTCGGCGCAGCGCTCCTGGTGAGGGGACGGGTAGGGGCGGCGGGGGCGAAAAACCCTCCCGCGAACGTACGTAGGCTGAACCACGTGACCGAAACCCTCACCCTCGCCCCCGCCACCGGCATCGGCTCCCTCCCCGGCGGTGACGCCCGAGAGACCGCCAAGACCGTCACCGGGACCCTCGAGGACTTCCCGTTCCTCGCCGAACTGCCCGCCCGCGGCCCCGGCGCGGACATGATCGGCCGCACCGCCGGGATGCTCGTCGAGCTGTACGCGCGCGTGGAACCCAGCGGCTGGCGGATCGGCGACCGCCCGGGCCGGGACACCAAGCGGGCCCGGTCCTGGCTGGGAGAGGACCTCGACGCGCTGGAGGAGTTCACGCAGGGGTACGAGGGCCGGCTGAAGGTGCAGGCCGTCGGCCCGTGGACGCTCGCCGCCAACCTGGAGCTGAGGAACGGCGAGTCCGCCCTCTCCGACCCCGGCGCCTGCCGCGACCTGGCAGGCTCCCTGGCAGAGGGCCTGCGGCTGCACCTCGAGGAGGTCCAGCGCCGCGTACCCGGCGCCCAGGTCGTCCTCCAACTCGACGAGCCCTCCCTCATCGCCGTACTGCGCGGCCAGGTGAAGACCGCCAGCGGATACCGGACGTACCGCGCCGTGGACCGGCAGGTCATCGAGGCCACCCTCCGCGACGTCGTCGGGGTGCACGGCGGCGGCCCCGTCGTGGTCCACTCGTGCGCACCGGACGTCCCGTTCGCCCTGCTGCGCCGGGTGGGCGCGACCGCGATCTCCTTCGACTTCTCGCTCCTCACCGAGCGTGACGACGACGCGATCGGTGAGGCCGTGGAAGGCGGCACCCGGCTGTTCGCCGGTGTGGTGCCGACCATGGACGGCCCATTGTCAGACCCTGCCGGTAGCGTCATGGGTGTCAGGACGCTGTGGCGCAGGCTGGGGCTGCAACCGGGGCTTCTCACGGAGGCGGTCACGGTCACTCCGGCGTGCGGACTCGCGGGGGCTTCCCCGGAGTACGCGCGCAAGGCCCTCGCCCACTGCGTCCGGGCGGCGAGATCCCTCGCGGACAACCCTGAGTAACGGGAGGACATAACGGTGGCCGGCGACAAGCAAGCGGAGACGACGGTGCCCGCCGAGGCACGGGAGCAGCACGCGAAGCTCGCTGAGCAGATCGAGGAGCACCGCTTCCGGTACTACGTGAAGGACGCTCCCGTCATCAGCGACGCGGAGTTCGACCAGCTGCTGCGTTCCCTGGAGGCCATGGAGGAGGAGCACCCCGAGCTGCGCACGCCCGACTCGCCGACCCAGAAGGTCGCGGGGGCGTACGAGACGGAGTTCACGGCGGTCCAGCACCGCCTGCGCATGCTCTCCCTGGACAACGCCTTCGACGACCTGGAGTTGGCTGCCTGGGGCGAGCGCGTCCACAAGGACGTCGGCACCTCCGCGTACCACTTCCTGTGCGAGCTCAAAGTCGACGGCCTCGCCGTCAACCTCACCTACGAGCAGGGCCGTCTCACCCGTGCGGCGACCCGCGGCGACGGCCGCGCCGGCGAGGACATCACCCCCAATGTCCGGACGATCGCGGAGATTCCGCACCGTCTGAAAGGTGACAGCGTTCCGGATCTCGTGGAGATCCGTGGCGAGGTCTACTTCCCGATGGAGAAGTTCGAGGAGCTCAACGCCCGCCTGGTCGGAGCCGGCGACAAGCCCTTCGCCAACCCGCGCAACGCGGCGGCGGGTTCACTGCGCCAGAAGGACCCGCGCGTCACCGCCACCCGCCCCCTCCACATGGTCGTGCACGGCATCGGCGCCCTGGAGGGCTTCGACGGCCTCAACCGCCTCTCCCAGGCCTACGACCTCCTCAAGACCTGGGGCCTGCCCACCGCCCGGCACAACAAGGTGGTCGGTGACCTCGACGGCGTACGGCAGTTCATCGCGTACTTCGGCGAAAACCGCCACTCCGTGGAGCACGAGATCGACGGAGTCGTCGTCAAGCTCGACGAGATTCCCCTCCAGGGGCGCCTCGGCTCCACCTCGCGTGCACCGCGCTGGGCCATCGCGTACAAGTACGCGCCGGAGGAGGTCAACACCAAGCTCGTCAACATCCGTGTGGGCGTGGGCCGTACGGGCCGGGTCACGCCGTACGCCCAGGTCGAACCGGTCACGGTCGCGGGCTCGGAGGTCGAGTTCGCCACCCTGCACAACCAGGACGTGGTCAAGGCCAAGGGCGTCCTCATCGGCGACACGGTCGTGCTGCGCAAGGCCGGTGACGTCATCCCGGAGATCCTCGGCCCGGTCGTCGACCTGCGCGACGGCAGCGAGCACGAGTTCGTGATGCCGTCCGAGTGCCCCGAGTGCGGTACGGCGCTCCGGCCGATGAAGGAGGGCGACGTCGACCTGCGCTGCCCCAACGCCCGTACCTGCCCGGCCCAGTTGCGCGAGCGGCTGTTCTATCTCGCCGGCCGCAAGTCGCTCGACATCGAGCACTTCGGCTATGTCGCCGCCGCCGCGCTCACCAAGCCGCTGGAGCCGTCCGACCCGCCGCTGACGGACGAGGGCGACCTGTTCGACCTCACCGTCGAGCAGTTGCTCCCCATCAAGGCGTACGTCCTCGACCAGGACAGCGGCCTGCCCAAGCGCGACCCGAAGACCGGCGAGGAGAAGATCGCCACGGTCTTCGCCAACCAGCAGGGCGAGCCCAAGAAGAACGCGCTGGCGATGCTGGAGAACATCGCCGCCGCCAAGGAGCGCCCGCTCGCCCGCGTCCTCACCGGCCTGTCGATCCGTCATGTCGGCCCGGTCGCGGCCGAGGCGCTGGCCCGTGAATTCCGCTCGATCGAGCGGATCGAGCGGGCCACCGAGGAGGAGCTGGCGAACACCGACGGGGTCGGCCCCATCATCGCGGCCTCCCTCAAGGAGTGGTTCGCCGAGGAGTGGCACCAGGAGATCCTCCGTAAGTGGAAGGCCGCCGGCGTCCGCACGGAGGAGGAGGGCTCCGGCGAGGACGAGGGCCCGCGTCCGCTCGAAGGGCTCACGGTCGTCGTCACCGGCACCCTGGAGCACTTCACCCGCGACGGCGCAAAAGAGGCGCTGCAGAGCCGCGGAGCGAAAGTGACCGGTTCTGTTTCCAAGAAGACCTCCTTCGTCGTCGTGGGTGACAATCCCGGTTCGAAGCACGACAAGGCGATGCAGCTCAAGGTGCCCGTGCTCAACGAGGACGGCTTCAACGTCCTGCTGGAACAGGGGCCCGAAGCGGCCGCCGAAGTCGCCCTTCCGACGGAGGAGTAAGGAGCGGCGGAGGTTGAAGGCCACCCGATCGGCGCATACCAGATGCATACGGGTGGCCGGGCGCATTCGGGCAACCGTCGACGACCGCTGCCCGTGGAAGCCTTCTGCGGCCTACTGTTGAGATGTGCGCCTGCCGTGCCCAGCTGCGGTTGGGGCATCCCTTTGCTCTTGCAGAGCAGGGGGAAGGGTTTTCCAACGCGGCGCCGCCGAGGGATTGTCGGGCATCGGGCCGCGTGGCGTGGGCACCGCCGGCTGTGAGAGGGACGGGAATGGAACCGACCGAGAGCGCCGCCCCGGACTCACGGCTGCGCCGGATGACCGGCGCGTGGCGAGAGTGGGCGATACGCACTTCGGCACGTCCGGGCGAGGGCATACGCGCGGGCAGCGGCACCGCACCGCTCACCGTCGACCACACCCCCGGCGCACTGCCGGGCTCCGACCACGAACGGCACCTGTCCTGGCCCGCGGCGGTCGTCGCGGCGGCCGGGTTCGTCCTCGGCGGCGGCTTCTACCGGGCGTTCACCGGCAACCACGCGCTCTTCCCGTCCGGCACGGTGGGCTGGTCGCTGGCCGTGCTGACCGGCATCGTCGTCGGCCACCTGGTCGCGCTCGGCCGCGCCCGCTGGTGGGGCGGCACCGGCTCCGGCGCCGCCCTTACCCTCGCCGTACTGATGCTGTACGGCTGGGTGCCGGCCGGCATGGTCAGCCTCACCGTCGTCGTCCTGGTCGGCGTAGCCCGCCGGGGCCGCTGGCGGCAGGGCGTGCTGCACGGCGCGGTGGACATCCTCGGCATCGGTGCCGGAGCCCTCGTGCTCGCCGCCTTCGGACGCGTACCGACCGTCGAGAGCCCCTGGAACCCCGACACCTGGACGGTCTACACCGCACCCGAGGTGGTGCTGGTCGCCATCGCCTACCTCGCGGTCAGCCGCGTCCTGCTCTGGTATCTGCACGCCCCGCGCGGCGGCCTGCCCACCGTCGCCCGCACCGCCCTGGTCAGACAGGGCCTGGTCGCGGTCGCCCTGCTCGGCATCGCGCCGCTGGTCTGTGTGGTCGCCGTCGCCCAGCCGGTGCTGCTCCCGCTGTTCTCGATCCCGCTGATCGCCCTCGACTCCACGCTGTGGATAGCCCGGGCCCGGGCGGAGGAGCAACTGCGCGACCCGCTGACCGGGCTGCCCAACCGGCAGTGGCTGCTGGAACGCATATGGACCGCCCTCGACGACGCCGAGCGCATCGGCGCCCGGTCCGCCCTCATGCTGATCGACCTCGACCGCTTCCGATCGGTCAATGACACGCTCGGTCATCTCGCCGGTGACCGGCTGCTGCTCCAGATCGCCGACCGGCTGCGCCTGGCCCTGCCGCGCGGAGCGGAGGCCGCGCGGCTCGGCGGCGACGAGTTCGCCGTGTTACTGCCGGTCGCCGACTCCACGACGTCCGCGACCCGCGTCGCCCGCGGCCTCGTCGCCGCCCTCAGCTCCCCGCTCGACCTCGACGGCCTCACCCTGGTCCTGGAGGCCAGCGCCGGCGTCGCCGTCTTCCCGGACCACGCCCTCGACGCCGAGGGCATGCTGCGTCGCGCGGACGTGGCGATGTACCAGGCGAAACGGGACCGTACGGGCGTCGAGGTCTACGAGTCCAAGCGGGACTCGAACACCCCGGACCGGCTCGGCCTGCTCGGCGACCTGCGCCGCGCGCTCGACGCGCACGAGGTCCAGCTGCACTACCAGCCCAAGGTCCGCTTCGACGGCCAGGTCGCAGGCCTCGAGGCACTGGTCCGCTGGGTCCACCCCGAGCGGGGCAAGGTGCCGCCGGACGAGTTCATAGCGATCGCCGAGTCATCGGGGCTGATGCCCCATCTCACGGAGTACGTGCTGGACACGGCGCTCGGGCAGGTCGCCCGGTGGCGGGCGCAGGGGCTGTTCGTCCCGGTCGCCGTCAACGTCTCCCCGCGCGACGTCCACACCCCCGGCTTCGCTGGATCGGTGGCCGCCCGGCTGGCGCGGCACGGTGTCCCCGCGGGCTCGCTCCAGCTGGAGATAACGGAACACGTCCTCCTGGAGGACCCGCAGCGCGCCGCCGACACGCTGGCCGGGCTGACCGGGCACGGCGTGAAGATGTCGCTGGACGACTTCGGTACGGGGTACTCGTCGCTGGTGCATCTGCGGCGGCTGCCGGTGAGCGAGCTGAAGATCGACCGGTCGTTCGTGGCACGGCTCGCCGTGGACACCGAGGACGCGGAGATCGTGCGGTGCACCGTCGACCTCGCCCACTCGCTGGGCCTGCTCGTCGTCGCCGAGGGCGTCGAGGACGACGAGACCTGGGAGCGGCTGCGGGACCTGGGCTGTGACGCCGTACAGGGATGGCTGGTCGCCGCGGCGATGCCGCCCGAGGAGACGACGGCGTGGCTGCGGGCGCGGGGGTCGCGGGGCTGGCAGCGCCCGAAGGCGGCCCTCCCGGCCGCCGAGTGACGCCCCCTCGCATCCCCCCGCGGGAAACCGTGTAACGGCCGGAGGCTGCCGCCCCATAGGATTGGGGCTAGTCGTCCCATT
>NZ_KQ949094.1:141952-156116 GCF_001514305.1 Streptomyces dysideae | reverse complement strand
CCCCAAACCACACACACTCACCCCAGAGGAACGCTGCATGCCTGGCATCACGCGCGAGGAGGTCGCCCACCTCGCCCGGCTGGCGCGTCTGGAGCTGAAGCCCGAAGAGCTCGAACACTTCGCGGGACAGCTGGACGACATCATCGGCGCGGTCGCCCGCGTCAGCGAGGTCGCCGACCAAGACGTACCGCCGACCTCGCACCCGCTCCCGCTGACGAACGTCATGCGGGCGGACGAGGTCCGTCCGTCGCTCACCCCCGAGCAGGCGCTCTCCGGCGCCCCGGCCCAGGAGCAGCAGCGTTTCAAGGTGCCGCAGATCCTGGGGGAGGACTAATCACGATGACGGCCAACAAGATCGAATACTGCGTCAAGCTCACCGCGGCCGAGACCGCCGCGAAGATCGCCTCCGGCGAGCTCACGGCCGTCGAGGTCACCGAGGCCCACCTGGCCCGGATCGAGGCCGTCGACGAGAAGGTGCACGCCTTCCTGCACGTCGACCGCGAGGGCGCCCTCGCGCAGGCCCGCGCCGTCGACGAGAAGCGGGAAAGGGGCGAGAAGCTCGGCCCCCTCGCCGGCGTCCCGCTCGCACTCAAGGACATCTTCACCACCGAGGGCATTCCGACGACCGTCGGTTCGAAGATCCTCAAGGGCTGGATCCCGCCGTACGACGCGACCCTCACCAAGAGGCTGAAGGCCGCCGACGTCGTCATCCTCGGCAAGACCAACATGGACGAGTTCGCCATGGGGTCGTCGACGGAGAACAGCGCCTATGGCCCGACCGGCAACCCCTGGGACCTCACCAAGATCCCGGGCGGCTCCGGCGGTGGCTCCTCCGCCGCGCTCGCATCCTTCCAGGCGACCCTCGCCATCGGCACCGACACCGGCGGCTCCATCCGCCAGCCGGCCGCCGTCACCGGCACGGTCGGTGTGAAGCCGACGTACGGCGCCGTGTCCCGCTACGGCATGGTCGCCTTCTCGTCCTCCCTCGACCAGGGCGGGCCCTGCGCCCGTACGGTCCTGGACGCGGCCCTGCTGCACGAGGTCATCGCCGGGCACGACCCGCTCGACTCCACCTCCATCGACGCCCCGGTCCCGCCGGTCGTCGAGGCCGCCCGCAACGGCAGCGTCGAGGGCATGCGCGTCGGCGTCGTCAAGCAGTTCCGCGGCGAGGGCTACCAGGCCGGCGTCATCCAGCGGTTCGACGAGTCCGTCGCGCTGCTGGGGGAGCTGGGCGCCGAGATCGTCGAGCTGGACTGTCCGTCCTTCGACCTCGCGCTCTCCGCGTACTACCTGATCGCGCCCTCCGAGTGCTCCTCCAACCTCGCCCGCTTCGACGGCCTGCGCTACGGCCTCCGTACCGGCGACGACGGCGCGCACTCCGCCGAGGAGGTCACCTCCCTCACCCGTGAGGCGGGCTTCGGCCCCGAGGTGAAGCGCCGCATCATGCTCGGTACGTACGCGCTTTCGAGCGGCTACTACGACGCGTACTACGGCAGCGCCCAGAAGGTCCGTACGCTCATCACCCGCGACTTCGAGAAGGCGTTCGAGCAGGTGGACGTCATCGTCTCGCCGACGACGCCGACCACCGCCTTCCCGATCGGCGAGCGCGCCGACGACCCGATGGCGATGTACCTCGCGGACCTGTGCACCATCCCGACCAACCTCGCGGGCAACGCGGCCATGTCGCTGCCCTGCGGGCTCGCCCCGGAGGACAACCTCCCGGTCGGCCTGCAGATCATCGCCCCGGCGCTGCAGGACGACCGGCTGTACAAGGTCGGCGCCGCCGTCGAGGCCGCCTTCGTGGAAAAGTGGGGGCACCCACTGCTCGAGGAGGCTCCGTCGCTGTGAGTAAGGCACTGTCCAAGGCCAAGGGCTTCAAGAAGTCCAAGTCCGGTACGTACCTGTCCATGGTCACCACCGCGGCCGGCGCGATCAGCGTCGTCAAGCAGGCCAAGAAGGCCCGCACCGAGAACGACACGCTGCGCCTCATCGACGCCGCCGTGTCCGCCGCCGCGATCGTCACCGGCCTCGCCATCCTCTACCGCGAGCTGAAGCGGCTGGGCGACGACGACGTCCTGCTGGGCTGAGAGGGAAGTTTCACCGTGACCACCACGACCGACCTGGTGTCGTACGAGGACGCGCTGGCGTCGTACGACCCCGTCATGGGCCTCGAGGTCCATGTCGAACTCGGCACCAAGACCAAGATGTTCTGCGGCTGTTCGACCGCGCTCGGCGCCGACCCGAACACCCAGACCTGCCCCGTCTGCCTCGGCCTGCCCGGCGCGCTCCCGGTCGTCAACGCGACCGGCGTCGAGTCCGCGATCAGGATCGGTCTCGCGCTGAACTGCGAGATCGCCGAGTGGTGCCGCTTCGCCCGGAAGAACTACTTCTATCCGGACATGCCGAAGAACTTCCAGACCTCCCAGTACGACGAGCCGATCGCCTTCAACGGCTACCTCGACGTCCAGCTGGAGGACGGCGAGACCTTCCGTGTGGAGATCGAGCGCGCCCACATGGAGGAGGACACCGGCAAGTCGACCCACGTGGGCGGCGCGACGGGGCGTATCCATGGCGCCCTGCACTCGCTCCTCGACTACAACCGCGCGGGCATCCCGCTGATCGAGATCGTCACCAAGCCGATCGTCGGTGCGGGCGAGCGCGCTCCCGAGGTGGCGAAGGCGTACGTCCGTGAGCTGCGCGAGCTGATCAAGGCGCTCGGCGTCTCCGAGGCCCGCATGGAGATGGGCCAGATGCGCTGCGACGTGAACCTGTCGCTGCGCCCGAACGGCACCGAGAAGTTCGGCACCCGCTCGGAGACGAAGAACGTCAACTCGCTGCGGTCCGTGGAGCGCGCGGCCCGCTTCGAGATCCAGCGGCACGCGGCCGTGCTGAGCAGTGGCGGCACGATCATCCAGGAGACCCGGCACTTCCACGAGGACACCGGGTCGACGACCTCGGGCCGCGTGAAGGAAGAGGCCGAGGACTACCGGTACTTCCCCGAGCCGGACCTGGTGCCGGTGGCCCCCACGCGCGCGTGGGTCGAGGAGATCCGGTCCGCGCTGCCCGAGCTGCCGCTGGTCCGCCGCAACCGGCTCCGCGAGGAGTGGGGCATCTCGGCGACCGACATGCAGTCGATCCTCAACGCCGGGGCGCTGGACCTGATCGTCACGACGATCGACGCCGGTGCCGACGCGGCCGCCGCCCGCAAGTGGTGGATGGGTGAGCTGGCCCGCAGCGCCAACGAGTCGGGCAAGGCGCTGGACGAGCTGGCGATCATGCCGGAGCAGGTCGCCCGGGTCACGGCCCTGGTGTCCGAGGGCTCCCTGAACGACAAGCTGGCCCGGCAGGTCATCGAAGGCGTCCTCGCGGGCGAGGGCACCCCGGACGAGGTCGTCGACAAGCGTGGTCTGAAGGTCGTCTCAGACGAGGGCGCCCTCACGGCCGCCGTCGACGAGGCCATCGCCGGCAACCCGGGCGTCGCGGACAAGATCCGCGGCGGCAAGGTGGCCGCGGCCGGTGCCCTGGTCGGCGCGGTCATGAAGGCCACCCGCGGGCAGGCGGACGCGGCCCGCGTCAAGGAGCTGATCCTGGAGAAGCTGGGCGTCAGCGAGGGCTGAGGCTCGTACGTCACACGCCTGGGGGGACGCACCGGTGACGGTGCGTCCCCCCAGGCGCGTTGTCAGATGCGACGTCCTACCAGCCGTACGAAACCGAGAGACCGCCCCGCGTCCGCGCGCACCATCTCGCCGACCTCGCGGGACATGCGTACATGGAACTCGTCAGAGCTCTCCTCGGCGACCACATCGCACCACAGCAGCCAGTCCTTCCAGCCGTCCGGCTGCCAGTCGGCCGCCTCGACCTCCCCTGCGCCACTGCGCGTCCACTGGCGCCGCCACCAGTCGGCGGAGTGGAAGCTCCAGAAGCCGGGCTCCCACCAGGGCTTGAGGTGCTCCGGAGGCTCGGTGCCCTCCGGTTCTTCGCGCAGTGCCGGTACGACGACACCGATCCGCCCGCCGGGCTTCAACAGCCGTGTCAGGGTGGGCAGATAGAGGTCGTTCGTGCCGAAGTACTGGTACGCGTCGATGCTCACGATCGCGTCGAAGCTGCCCTCGGCGAACGGCAGGTCGTGCGCCTCGGCGTGCACGGGCAGCACCCGGTCGGCGAAACCGGCCTCGGCGATCCGCTCGGCGTTCTCGTCGGGCTTGATCCACAGGTCGGCCGCGGTGACCTGGGCGTCGTACTCCCGGGCGAGGAAGACGGAGGTCATCGCCCGGCCGCAGCCCAGGTCGAGGACGCGAGCACAGGGGCGCAGGCTGTCCAGACCGAGGGCGGGCGCGAGCCACTCCAGCAGCCACAGCGCGTTCGGGCCCATCTGGTTCTCGATGACCCAGCGCGGGTCGTAGTTGTTGCTGCGCGGGTAGCGGGCGTGGGTCAGCCGCTGGGTGAGGTCCTCACTCGAGGTCCTCGAGGTGTTGTCTGGCATCGGTGAACGGGCTCCTTGAGTCCGGGGAAGCGGAAGGGGATACCGAGGAGCTCGGCCGGACGCTCATTCAATGCACCTGCTCAGGTCGGCGGCGAGGTGCCGCGAGGGCAGCGGACCTTCGGAAGCTAACAGCCGGCCGCACCGCCCCGCATCCGGTTTCTCATCCGGACGCGCTACGCTCGCCCGCGATGAGTGGACGCGGAGATTCCGAGACAGGCGAGACCGAGGAGGCCGCCGCCGACCCGGCGCAGGAGGCGCAGCGGGCCCGCTGGATCGCGGTCGCGACCGGCGCGCTGCTGGCCCTCGCGGGCCTGGCCGCCTCGACGCTCCGCGTGTCCGGTTCCGCACCCGCTCTCGTCCCGGCCGCCTACGCCTTCGGGGCCGTCGTCTGCGCACTCGCCTCCGTCCTCGGCTCGCGCGGGCGCACCCGCCGGGCGCTGTGGCTGCTGATCGCCGGGGTGATGGTGATGGCGCTCGGGGACCAGTTCGACTGAGGCGACAGAGTGCGCCGGACTGTCCTGTGAGGTGTCTCGCAGTCCTGTGAGTAAACCCACGATCACCGCAAACGATCTCTTTCGGCTGTAACAGTGGCTTCATATTGCTCATGCGTTCTTTGCGGGCTGTTCACTTCATGAACGACTGTTCCCGGCCAAAGATCCACACATCGCCCCTGGGAGCACATTCGTGGCAGCCCTTGCACGCTGGTGTGTCCAACGCCGCCTCGTCGCGGTTCTGCTGTGGCTCCTCGCCTTCGTCGGGGTGACCGTGGCCGCCGCCGTCATGGGGTCCGCCTACTCCAACGACTACGAGGTCCCCGGCACCGAGTCGGGCCGCGCCACCCAGCTGCTGGCCGAGGGCTTCCCGGGCCTCGGCGGCGACAGCGACACCGTCGTCTGGCACACCACGAACGGCACCGTCCGCGCCCCCGACGTCGAACAGACGATGACCCGCACCCTGGACGAGATAGCCGACCTGCCCGGAGTGGCCGCCGTCACCGGCCCCTACGACGAGCAGGGCGCGGACCGGGTCAGCGCCGACGGACACACCGCGTACGCCACCGTCACCTTCGACGACTCGGCCGAGAACATCGACCAGGGCGAGGCCCGGGCCGTCGTGAGCGCCGCCAAGGCCGCCGAGACCGACGGGCTCCAGGTGGAGCTGGGCGGCAGCGCCATCGCGCTCACCGAGCCGCAGGGCGGGCACCTCGCCGAGGTGGTCGGCGTGGCCGTCGCCGTCGTCGTGCTGTTCCTCGCCTTCGGCTCGCTCGCCGCCTCGCTGCTGCCCATCGCGACCGCACTGGTCAGTGTCGGCACCGCGTACGCCGGGATCGTGCTGCTCGGGCACGTCATGACCGTCGCCGACTTCGCGCCCATGCTGGGCATGCTGATCGGGCTCGGCGTCGGCATCGACTACGCCCTGTTCATCGTCACCAGACACCGGCACGGACTGAAACGCGGGCTGTCGGTCACCGAGGCGGTCACCAACGCCGTCGCGACCACCGGACGGGCGGTCGTCTTCGCCGGTGCCACCGTGTGCATCGCCCTGCTGGGGATGCTGATCCTGCGGCTGAGCTTCCTCAACGGTGTGGCGATCGCCGCGTCCCTGACCGTCGTCCTGACGGTTGCCGCCTCCGTGACGCTGTTGCCCGCCCTGCTGTCCTTCATCGGCATGCGCGCCCTCAGCCGCCGCGAACGGCGGCACCTGGCCGAGCACGGGCCCGAACCCGAGCTGCCGACCGGGCTCGCCGCCCGCTGGTCGGCGTTCGTGGAGCGCCACCCCAAGCTGCTCGGCGCGATCGCCCTGGCCGTCATCCCCGTCCTCGCGCTGCCCACCCTCGGCCTCCGCCTCGGCACCTCCGACCAGGGCAACAACCCCGAGACGTCGACCACCCGCCAGGCCTACGACCTGCTCGCTGGGGGCACCTCCCGCTCGAGCGCAGCCGAGAGTGGGGGAGGCTTCGGACCCGGCGTGAACGGCCCGCTGACGCTGGTGACGCACGTCGACGGCGCCGAGGACAAGCTCGCCCTCGACAACCTCGACGCCACCCTCCGCACCACCGACGGCGTCGCCTCGGTGACCCCGGTGACCTACAACTCCGGCGGCGACACCGCGTACCTCACCGTCGTCCCCGAGTCGTCCCCGCAGTCCCGGTCCACCAGCGAACTCGTCGACAAGCTGCGCGGCGAGGTGCTGCCGCGCGCCGAGACCGGCACCTCGCTGGACGTGCACGTGGGCGGGGTGACGGCCGGGTACGACGACTTCGCCGAGGTGATCGTCGGCAAGCTGCCGCTGTTCGTCGGGGTCGTCATCGGCCTGGGCTGTCTGCTGCTCCTGCTCGCCTTCCGGTCCGTCGGCATCCCGCTGAAGGCCGCCGCGATGAACGTGGCCGCCGTCGCCGCCGCCCTCGGAGTCGTCGTCGCGATCTTCCAGTGGGGCTGGGGGAGCGAACTGCTGGGGCTGGGCCGCGCCGGGCCGATCGAGCCCTTCCTGCCCGTGATCATGGTGTCGGTGCTCTTCGGGCTCTCCATGGACTACCAGGTCTTCCTGGTCAGCCGGATGTACGAGGAGTGGCTGGAGACCGGCGACAACCGCCGCGCCGTCCGGGTCGGCCTCGCCGAGACCAGCCGGGTGATCAACTCCGCCGCGGTCATCATGATCTCGGTCTTCCTCGCCTTCGTCCTCAGCGGCGACCGGGTGATCGCCATGTTCGGCATCGCGCTCGCCGCCGCCGTCGCCCTGGACGCCTTCGTGCTCCGTACGCTCCTCGTCCCCGCCCTCATGCACCTGCTCGGCGGCGCCAACTGGTGGCTGCCCCGCTGGCTCGACAAGGGCCTGCCCCGCATCAGCATCGAGCCGCCCGAGGCCCGCGCCGCCCATGAGAGGCTGGCCGCCGCGACGGACGCCGAGGCGGCGGACGTCCTGGCGGAGGAGGAGCGGCAGCGGGATGTACGCGATATCGCTGGGTGACGGAGCCGAACTGCGCCCCCTGGAGCCCTGGCACGCCGAGGAGTTCCTCGCGCATCTGGACCGGGGCAGGGAGTTCATCGGGCAGTTCATCCCCTTCGGGTCACAGGCCACGGACGTGGCCTCCGCGCGGGACACCCTTCAGAGGTACACCGAGATGCGCGCCGCCGACACCGCCTCCTACCACGGCGTCTGGCTGGACGGAAAACTCGTGGGCGGGGTGCTCACGCTGAACTTCGACGCGGCGCAGGGCAACTGCGAGGTCGGGTGCTGGCTGGAACCCGCCGCGACCGGCCGAGGGCTGATCACGCGCGCGATGCGGGTGCTCATCGACTGGGCGGTCGAGGAGCGCGGCATCCACCGCGTCGAGTGGATCGCCGCGTCCGGGAACGTGCCGAGCCTGAACGTCGCCCGTCGGCTGGGCATGACCCGCGATGGGGTGCGCCGGGAGAGCCACCCCTATGGTGGGGTGCGGCACGACCTCGAAGTCTGGTCCGTGCTCGCGCCCGAATGGCGCGAGGCACGCGCGCGTGCCGCTCACAGCGTTCATTAAGCAACCTCTCAGAGAGCGTCCGTACCGTGCGAGACATGGGAACCAAGACAGTGGACGAGACCGGCGCCGAGGCGCAGACCGACGAGGGCAAGGTGGACCCCACGAAGGCCACCAAGGCCGGCGAAGCCGACGACGTGACGGAGACGGAGACCGACGCCGAAGTCGACGCCGAAGGCGCGGACGACGACGAGGAGTTCGTCGCGGAGTCCCCGGCCACGGAGGACGGCTCCGCCGGTGTCGGCCTGGGCGCGGGCGCCGTCGTCTCCGCGGCCCTCGGCCTCGTGTCGCTGACGGGCGGCTGGATCGGTACGGTCGCCTCCGCGCGCGAGACCCTCATCGGGCAGCTGGAGACCTCGTCGAACGCGAGCGTCGCCACCCAGATCGAGGCGGTCTACGGCGACGCCTGGCAGACCAGCGCCCTGTGGGCCGGCCTGTTCGCGCTGCTCGCGCTGATCGTCGGCGTCGTGGTGCTGGCCCGGCCCGCGTTCGGCGCGCCCGGCAGGACGCAGGCCCCGTGGATCAAGTCGGTCGCCTGGGCGGGCGTCTCGCTCGGCGTCATCGGCCTGCTGCTGGCCGTCCTCAAGTACACCGACGCTCTGCTGGGACTGCCCTCCGCAGGCTGAATCACCGCAGGCCCCGAGGGGTCTCAGTGCTGCCGTAGGCACCTTAGGCGGCCACTGAGGCCCCTCACGCCTGTCTAAGGCCCCGCCCACCGCCGAAGATGCGGAACTCTCCCGATGTGGCGGACCCCCCTGGGAGACGAAGGTTGAGGCATCGCACCGAGCGAAGCCGAAAACCCGCCTCTCACAAGGGACACACCATGTACGAGTACGAGCTCCAGAAGTTCCGTTCCGCCGAACTGATCCGCCGGGCCGAGCAGGAGCGGCTGGCCCGCGAGGCCGTCCGCGCCCGCCGCGCCGCCCGCCGCGAAGCCACCCGGCGCACCGCCGAGGGGGAGTCGCATACCTCCGGCCCCCGCAGGCACTGGTTCACCCGAGCCGCGTGACCGCGGCGGGCGGGGACGACGGCCGAACGGCCGCCGTCCTCCCGAAAACCGGTGCCGGACTGTCGGACCCGCATGCGATGCTCTGGCTCGTGGAGACCAGGTCCGTCAGTCCGGTTTTCGTCGGCCGCGCCGATGAACTGCAGACGCTGAACGACGCGCTCGCCCGCGCTGCCGCGGGCGAGCCGCAGGCGTTACTGCTCGGCGGTGAGGCCGGCGTCGGCAAAACCCGGCTCGTGGAGGAGTTCGCCACCGCCGCGGGATGCGTCGGCGCCGTCGTCGCGCTCGGCGGCTGCGTCGAGATCGGCGCCGACGGGCTGCCGTTCGCCCCGTTCTCCACCGCACTGCGCGCCCTGCACCGGGCGCTGCCCGACGCACTGGCCACCGCGGCCGCCGGCCAGGAGGAGGAACTGGCCCGGCTGCTCCCCGAGTTCGCCGAAGCGGGCCCGGGCCGGCACGAGGAAGAGGGCATGGCCCGGCTCTTCGAACTCACCGCCCGCCTGCTGGAGCGCGTCGCCGCCGACCGCACCGTCGTCGTCGCCCTGGAGGACCTGCACTGGGCCGACGCCTCCACCCGCCACCTCCTCGCCTACCTCTTCCGCACGCTCCGCACCGGCCGCCTCGTCGTCCTCGCCACCTACCGCTCCGACGACATCCACCGCCGCCACCCGCTGCGCCCGCTGCTCGCCGAACTCGACCGGCTGCGCACCGTGCGCCGCCTCGAACTCGGCCGGTTCAACCGCGCCGAGGTGGGCCGCCAGATCGCCGGCATCCTCGCCGCCGAACCCGCCCCGGCCCAGGTCGACGAGATCTTCGAACGCTCCGACGGCAACGCCTTCTTCGTCGAGGAACTCGCCGTCGCCGCCCACGAGGGCTGTGCCACCGGCCTCACCGACTCCCTCCGCGACCTGCTGCTGGTCCGCGTCGAGGGCATGCCCGAGAGCGCGCAGCAGGTCGCCCGGATCGTCGCCGAGGGCGGCTCCACCGTCGAGCACCGGCTGCTCGCCGCCGTCGCCCGGTTCGCCGAGGACGACCTCATCGAGGCGCTGCGCGCCGCCGTGCACGCCGGCATCCTCGCCCCCGCGCCCGACGGCGACGGCTACCGCTTCCGGCACTCCCTGGTCCGCGAGGCCGTCGGCGACGACCTGCTCCCCGGCGAACGCTCCCGCCTCAACCGCCGCTACGCCGAAGCCCTGGAGGCCGACCCGACGCTCGTCCCCGCCGGCGAACGCGTCATGCGCCTGGCCAGCTACTGGTACCGCGCCCACGAGGCCGCCAAGGCCCTGCCCGCCGTCCTGGAAGCCTCCGTCACCGCCCGCCGCCGGCACGCCTACTCCGAACAACTGCGGCTCCTGGAACGCGCGATGGAGCTGTGGGACACCGCCCCCGAGGACATCCGCGCCGCGCTGCGCCCCGTCGACTACACCGAGGTCTACCCTCCCCCACTGTCCGAAAGACGTGGGGGGACCCCCAGCGGCTGCGACCCCGCCACCGCCCCGCTGCGCTACCTCGACCTGATGGCGGAGGCCGCCGTCGCCGGACGGCTGTGCGGGGAACGCGAACGCGCCCTGAAGATCACCAAGCGGGCGCTGCGGCTGCTGGACGACGACCCCGACCCCCTGCGCGCCGCCTGGTTCTGGGTCCAGCGCTCCCGCCTGGTCCAGTCCCTGGCCCGCGGCGACGGCTGGCAGGAACTCGGCACCGCCCAGGAGCTGGTGCGGGGCCTGCCGCCGTCCGAGGTGCACGCCGAGGTACTGGCCATGGTCGCCGGCTGGTCGATGCTCCACGAACCCGGCCCCGAGGCCGTCACCGCCGCCGAGCGGGCCGTGGAGTACGCGCGCATGGTGGGCGCCTCCGACATCGAGCTCAACGCGCGGCTCACCCTCGGCGGGCTGATGGTCGACGCCGGGGACATCGAGGCCGGCCTCGCCGAGATGTACGAGGTCAGGGACCTGGTGGTGGAACAGGGCCGCACCGGAGTGCTGGGCCGCAGCCACATCAACCTGCCCTCCTCCCTCGAAGGCGTCGGCCGCTCCGAGGAGGCGGTCGGCATCCTGCGCGAGGGCGTCCGCCGCACGGAGCGGGCGGGGCTGCTGGAGTCCCAGGGCTGGGTGTGGTCCAACCTCGCCGAGTCGCTGTACTCCCTGGGGCGCTGGGACGAGGCCGTCGAGGCCGCGATGAAGGCCCGCACCACCGCACCGGCTGCCAAGCCGAGCGGCGGCGGCTGCTTCCACTGCGCCGCCATCCAGTTCGCCCGCGGGCAGGTGACCGAGGCCGCACGGCTGCTCGCCGAAGCCCGCGCCTCCTACGGCACGCACGACCCCATGCCGCAGAACAACCTCCCCCTGGCCCGCCTCGCCGTCGGCATCGCCGCCGCCGAGGGCCGCCTCCCCGACGCCCGCGCCGAACTCGACCGCGCCCTGGACACCGGCTTCCCGCCCGGCACCCAGCGCTTCGCCTGGCCGCTGTTGCTGGCCGCCGCCGAGGCCGAGGCCGGCGCCCGCGGACTGCCCGCGGCGGAGGCGGGCCGCGCCGAGGTCCTCCAACGCCTCTTCCACGCCGCCAAGCACCTCACCACGGACGCCCCGATCTGGCTCGCCCACGACAAGTGGATCCGCGCCGAGCTCCACCGCGCCGAGGGCCGGGACACCCCCGACGCCTGGTCCGACGTCGTCAGCGCCTTCGAGGCCCTGGAACGCCCCTACGACCTCGCCCGCGTCCGCCACCGCCTCGCCGAGGTCCTCCTCACGGCCGGCGGCGAGGACGAACGCGACCGCGCCACCGCACTGCTCCGCCTCGCCCACGCTGTCGCCGCCCACCTCGGCGCCCGCCCCCTGACCGACGCGGTCACCCTCCTCGCCCAGCGCGCCCGCCTCCCCCTGACCCCCGCCCCGGACCACCGGACGGCCCCCACCGACCCCGCGGACTCCCTCGGCCTCACCACCCGCGAACGCGATGTCCTTCGTCTGGTCTCCGCGGGCCGCACCAACCGCCAGATAGCCGAGGAGCTGTTCATCTCGCCGAAGACGGCCAGCGTCCATGTCTCCAACATCCTGGCCAAGCTGGGCGTCTCGGGGCGGGGCGAGGCGGCGGCGGTGGCGCATCGGATGGGGCTGTTTCCGGCCGACATGACCGGGGCTCCCGCGGTGTGAGCCCCGGTGTGAGCCCCTGTCCGGCCCCGAGCCGTCCCGCCGGGCGGGACGTACGCTGGTCGGGACGGGCAGGGAGGCGCCGTGTTCAACGCGTTCGAGGAACTCTTCGCACCGGGCCGCAAACACACCCGCGACGAACAGAACCGCCTGGCACTGACCCGCGAGGACGTCGGAGACGGCGACCCCGGGCGGGGCCCGATAGACCTCACGTCCGGAAAGGTCGTCGTACGCCGCCCCGAGCCGGACGAGGACACCGCCCCCGCCGAGGAGTGAGCGGCGCGCCCTGTGACCGAGCGGCGGCCCTACGACTGAGCGGCGGCCTTAGCTCACCTGCACCTCCAGAATCCGGTCGTCCCCGCCCTCCGGCGACCCCCGCCCGTCCGTCTCGCTCGTCATCAGCCACAGCTTGCCGCCGCCCGCCGAGACCACCGTGCGCAGCCGGCCGTACTCGCCCTCCAGGAAGGCCTGCGGGTCCGCCGACGCCTCCGTGCCCTTCAGGGGGATGCGCCACAGGCGCTGGCCCTTCAGGCCCGCCATCCAGATGGAGCCCTCGGCGTAGGCGATACCGCTCGGAGAGGCGTCGTCCGTGCCCCACTGGGCTATCGGGTTGTGGAACGCCGCGTCGTCGGACCTGCCCTCGGCCTGCGGCCAGCCGTAGTTGTCGCCCGGCTTGATCGCGTTCAGCTCGTCCCAGGTGTCCTGGCCGAACTCCGAGGCGAACAGCCGCTGTTTGGTGTCCCAGGCCAGGCCTTGGACGTTGCGGTGGCCGTACGAGTACACCGGGGAGTCCGGGAACGGGTTGCCCGGTGCCGGCTCGCCCTCCGGGGTCAGGCGCAGGATCTTGCCGCCCGGGGACTCCTTGTCCTGGGACAGGCCTGTGTCGCCGCTCTCGCCGGTGCCCGCGTACAGCATCTTGTCCGGGCCGAAGGCGATCCGGCCGCCGTTGTGGACGAAGCCCTTCGGGATGCCCCTGAAGATCGTGTCCGGCGCGCCCAACTGCGCGCCGGACGGCTTCTGCTCGTCGTACAGCATGCGGACGATGCGGTTGTCGGAGGCCGAGGTGAAGTACGCGTAGACCATGTGGTCCGAGGCGTAGTCCGGGGACAGTGCGAGGCCCATCAGGCCGCCCTCGCCCGCCGGTGACACCCCCGGCACCTCGCCCACCTCGGTCTTCTTGCCGGTCTCCCCGTCGACCCGCGTGAGCGTGGCCTCGTCGCGGGACGAGACCAGCAGGTCGCCGTCGGGGAGCGGGGCCAGGCCCCAGGGCGTCTCCAGGCCCTCGGCGACCGTGCGCAGCACCTTGACCGAGCCCTTCGCGGGTGGGGCGTCGTCGGCCGCCTGCCGGGTGGGCGAGGCGCCCGAGGCCGTGCTGCCCGGCGCCGTGCTCTCACCGCCGCCGGGCGATCCCCCGTCGTCCGAGGAACATCCGGCCGTCATCAGGAGCGTGGCTACGGCCAACACGGCCGTCACAGCTCGACGTTGCACGATCATGGTCCCTTCGACGCGGCGGGTTCTACCTGTCATACACCGCTCGCGCCTCACAGGTTCCCGATCCATGAACCTCGAACCACCACCACCGACAGACCAGCACGGTTTCAGTCCCGGGTCCGGCGATTTTCGGCCTCCGGGCTTGCGCGCCCGACGATCCCGCCCCGACCTGGGGCTTTCACCGTCGGGGAGTGTGCTGGGCTTCGCGGGCCGTGCCTGGGTGGTCGTGGCTGCGGGCCTGGTGGGTGTCAGCCTCTGGGAGGCTGCGGGTCTTCAGCGCTGGGGGTCCGTGCGGGGGTGGGTGCCCTGGGCCTGGCGGTGCTCAGCCTCTCGGACCCTGGCGGTCTTTGGCGTTGCGGCGCCCGTGCCTGGGTGGTCCCGCCCCTGACCTGGCGGCTCTCACCGTCGGGGGTGTGTTGGGCTTCGCGGGTCCCGTGGCTGCGGGCCTGGTGGGACTTGGCCCTGGGTGCCTGTGGTCTTCGGCGTCGTGGCGCTCGTGCCTGAGCGGGTGCCGCTGGGCC
>NZ_KQ949094.1:0-141443 GCF_001514305.1 Streptomyces dysideae | reverse complement strand
CGGTGGTCCTCAGCGTCCCGGACCCTGCCGGTCTTCAGCGTCGCCGCACGCGTGCCTGGGTGGTCCCGCCTCCGACCCGGCGGCGGTCACCCTCACCCGCCCCATGCTCAGGGAACCCGCCCCCGTCTCAGTCCCACGACCCCTGCGCCCCGGGCAGCTCCGCCACCTCGGTCAGGTCCTCCGGTGTCAGCCGTAGTGCCGCCGAGGCGGCGTTCTCCGTTACCCAGCGCTCCTGCTTGGTGCCCGGTACCGGGACCACGTCGGGGCCCTGTGCGAGGACCCAGGCCAGGGCCACCTGAGCGGGCGTGACCTCGTTGCCGTGTCGGGTCGCGATGCGGCGCAAACCGGCCACTATCGGCTGGTTGGCCGCCATCATCTCCGCGGTGAAGCGGGGGTGGCGGGCGCGGACGTCGTCCGGTTCGAAGCCCTCGCCGGGGGTGAGGGTGCCGGTGAGGAAGCCGTTGCCCAGGGGCATCGCGGCGAGGAAGCCGACGCGGCGTGCTGTGCACCAGGGGAGCAGCGACTCCAGGGCCTCCGGGGACCACACCGACAGTTCCGCCTGCACCGTGCTCACCGGGAAGACCTGCTGCACCCGCTGGAGTTGGCGGATCGTCGCGTCGTGCAGACGCGCCCCGTTGCGGCGGCCGCCCCGCGCACCCATCGCGCACAGGCCCAACGCCCGTACCTTTCCGGCCTGGACGAGCTCCGCCATCGCGCCCCACGTCTCCTCGACCGGAACCTCGGGGTCCGCCCGGTGCAGCTGGTAGAGGTCGATCACGTCCGTCTGGAGACGGCGCAGGGAGGCGTCGCAGGCCCGCTTCACGTACCCGGGGCGGCCGTTGGCCACGACGTGCTGCTCGCCCACGAGCAGACCCACCTTGGTCGACACGAAGGCTTCCTGGCGGCGCTCCTTCAACACCCGCCCCAGCAGCAGCTCGTTGGTGAAGGGACCGTACATGTCGGCGGTGTCCAGCAGGGTCGAGCCCAGATCGAGCGCCCGGTGCACCGCCCTGAGCGACTCCTCACCCCGCTGCCGCGACGCGCTGTAGGCCCAGCTCATCGGCATGCACCCGAGTCCGACGGCTCCCACCGCGAGTGCCGCCGCGCCGATCGTCCTGCGCTCCACCTGGCCGTAACCCTCCCTCTTCCGGCACCCCAACCTAACCTCTGCACACCTGTTCGCCTGACATAGCCTCCTGAGCATGACTGCTGACGTGTGGCTGCCCATCCCGCCGGAAGAGATCGACGGCCTTCCCGCAGGCCTTGACTACCGCTTCTGGAACGGTGCCGAGGACTTCCCCGCGGACCCGGCCGAGTGCGCGTTCTACGTTGTCCCCTACATGAAGGCCCCCGAACTCGGACAGCGCCCCTTGCCCGAGATGAGCTCCGCGGAGGTCGTGCAGACCCTGTCCGCAGGCATCGACCACGTCGAGGCGGGGCTGAAGCACCTGCGTCCGGGCGTACGGCTGTGCAATGCGCGCGGGGTGCACGAGGCGAGCACCGCCGAGCTCACGCTGACGCTGATCCTCGCGTCGCTGCGCGGCATCCCCGACTTCGTCCGGGGCCAGGACCAGGGGGAGTGGCGGCACGGGTTCCGGCCCGCGCTGGCCGACAGGAACGTCCTCATCGTGGGCTACGGCTCGATCGGAGCCGCCATCGAGGACCGGCTCGTTCCGTTCGAGGTCGCGCGGGTGGCGCGCGTCGCGCGCTCCGAGCGCACCACGGCGCGCGGTCCGGTGCATCCGCTCACCGAACTGCCCGCCCTGCTCCCGGAGGCGGACGTCGTCGTGCTGTCCACACCGCTGACCGAAACCACCCGCCACCTGGTTGACGCCGAGTTCCTGGCGCGTATGAAGGACGGCGCGCTCCTGGTGAACGTAGCCCGCGGCCCCGTCGTCGACACCAAGGCGCTGCTCGCCGAACTGGAGACCGGCCGCATCACCGCCGCCCTCGACGTCACCGATCCCGAACCGCTGCCCCGTGGACACCCGTTGTGGCAGGCGCCCGGCGTGCTCATCAGCCCGCACGTCGGCGGGCCGACGTCCGCGTTCCTGCCGCGCGCCAAGCGCCTGCTGGTGGACCAGTTGCACCGTTTCGTGAACCGGGAGCCGCTGCGCAACGTGATCCTTACGACGGGCACAACGCACGCGTGACGCCGTCGCGCGCGTGGCGTGCGCGCGGCACACAACAGGCACGTAATCCGTTTCGAGTACCCTCCGCAACCTTCCGGAAGCGGTCCGTACTCGCATCGTCGCTGGTCGTCACGGAGCGTAGAGGAGCTATGTCCCTGAGTGACGAGACTGGTGTATCGTCCCGACAGGGGCTGCGCCACGCACCATTCGGCGCCGGGGATGGACATTTCAGACTGTGAGGGGGGCGACGGGCGATGCACGGCCTATGGACGAACGATCCGACGCGGCGGGGCCGCCGACGGCGACCCTGGCGTACGGCCGCGCGCAGACGCGGTGACCACACCGGCCACGGCTGCCGGCACAGCCATCACCAGCGCAGGCACAGCAGCCGCGGGAGGCATGCGCACCCAGCGCACCGGGACTCGCGGGACCGGGGAGCGGCGCGGACCGGGAGGGTCCGGTGAGCTCGCCCTCTTCTCCCACGACCACCCTCGACGGAGCGCTGCGGGCGCAGCCTTCGCCGGGGATGATGCCGAAGATCCGTCCGTCCTTCTCGGGAGGCGGCGGGTCCGTCCTGGTCCCCCAGCTCGTCCTGGCCCTGGTGTGCGCGGGATACGCCGTCGGTTCCGCGCTCGGCTGGGGTTCGGACCAAGTCGCGCTGATCATGGGCGACTTCGGGCTGAGCGCCGCGGCGGGCACCGCCGCCGTGTCCTGCTTCCACTACGCCCGTAGCCGCCGTATCCGCTTTCGACCCGCCTGGCTGCTGTTCGCCCTCTCCTCGGCGATGGCGGCCCTCGGCAATCTGGTCTGGGGGTGGTACGAGGTCGTCCTGGGCCGGCCCGTGCCCAGCCCCTCGTACGCCGACGGGTTCTTCCTGTGTTTCGCGCCGCCCGCCATCGTGGGACTCCTGGTGCTCGCCAAACGGCCGATGACCAAGGCCGGCTGGGGCTGCCTGGCGCTGGACGCCTGGCTGATCGGCGGCTCCCTGCTCACGCTGTCGTGGAGCCTTGCCCTCGCGCAGGCGGCCAAGTCGGAGGGGTCGAACGTGGCGCACAGCGCGCTGTCGCTCGCCTATCCGCTGCTCGACATCGCGCTGATCAGCATGGTGCTCGCGCTGCACTTCCGGCGTTCGTCGGTGAACCGCGCGGCGGTGAACACCGCGATCAGCGCGCTCGCCCTGACCGTGATGTGCGACGCCCTGTTCACCTCACCGCTGCTGCACGACAACTACCGCTCCGGCCAGCTGCTCGACGCGGGCTGGTTCGCCGGCTCGCTGCTCCTCGCGTACGCCCCCTGGGCCGCGCCGCGGCACGGACAGGCCGAGGACGACGGGCACACGCGCGTGGTGCACGAACACCTGCCGGGACAGCGGCCCCACACGCACCACCACCAGCCCGCGCAGGGCGGTGATCACAGCCGGTATCCGGCCACCCGGCCGATCGCCGGTTCACTGGCCGCTCTCACGCCCTACCTCGCCGCCGCCGTCTGCACCCTGGGGATCCTCTACAACGTCCTCAACGGCCGCAGCGTCGACCGCGTCGTGCTCATCACCGGCGGCACCGTGGTGCTCGCCCTCGTGGTGCGCCAGGGCATCATGCTGCTCGACAACATCACCCTCACCCAGGAACTGGCGCAGAAGGAGAACCACTTCCGCTCCCTGGTGCAGGGCTCCAGCGACGTCATCATGATCGCCGCACCCAACGGCATCCTCCGGTACGTCTCCCCGGCCGCCGCCGGGGTCTACGGCCGTCCCGCGGAGGAGCTGGTAAGTACGGAACTGGCCAATCTCATCCACCCGGAGGACCTGGGCTGCGTCGTGCACGAGGTGCGCCGCTTCCTCGCCGCCAGCCCGCTCGAGGAACCCACTACGCGCATCGAGTGCCGTTTCCGGTCCGGCGACGGCGGCTGGCTCAACGTCGAGTCGACCGTCAACCGTCACCACGGCGGCCTCATCTTCAACAGCCGCGACGTCACCGAGCGGGTGCGGCTCCAGGCGCAGCTCCAGCACAACGCCGAGCACGACCCGCTTACCGACCTGCCCAACCGCGCCCTGTTCACCAAGCGCGTCCAGCAGGCCCTGTCCGGCCGCCGCGCCGCCGACCGCGCCGCCCTGCGGGGCACGGCCGTCCTCTTCATCGACCTCGACGGCTTCAAGGCCGTCAACGACACGATCGGGCACCAGGCCGGGGACGAACTGCTCGTCCAGGCCGCCCGCAGACTCCAGGAGGCGGTCCGGCACGGCGACACCGCCTCCCGGCTCGGTGGCGACGAGTTCGCGGCACTGATCGCCGGGGACGGTACCCGGGACCGCGCCGCCCGGGAGCGCCACATCCTGGAGCTCGCCGACCGCCTCAGGATCACGCTGTCGCAGCCGTACCTCATCGACAGCAACGATGTCCGGGTCAACGCCTCCATCGGCGTCGCCTTCGCCGAGCCCGGCCTCGGCGCGGGCGAACTGCTGCGCAACGCCGACCTGGCCATGTACCGGGCCAAGGCGGGCGGCAAGGGCCGCGTCGAGCTGTACAAGCCGCAGATGCAGCAGGACGTCGTACGCAAGGCGGAGCTGGCCACGCGCCTGCGTGCCGCGCTGCACGACGGCGAGTTCGCGCTGCTGCACCAGCCGGTGGTGTGTCTGGAGGACGGCCGGATCACGTCGGTCGCCGCCCAGGCGCGCTGGCGGTCCTCGCAGGGCGTGCTGTTCACGCCCGCCGAGTTCCTGCGGGTGGCCGAGGACAGCGACAAGGCCGCCGAGCTGGGCCGCTGGATGCTGGAGGAGGCCGTGGAACAGGCCGCCGAACGCACCGCGACCGGTCTCGCCGTACCGGTCGCCGTCCGGATGAGCGCCCGGCGTCTGCTGGACCGCTCGATGCCGCTCGGCTCGATCGAGGCCCTGCTGACCCGGCACGGACTGCCGTCCGGATCGCTGGTCATCGAGCTGTCCGACATCGACCCACGCGTCTCGCTGGACGAGCTGGAGCGCCGTCTGAGCGCTCTGCGCCGGCTCGGCGTCCGGACAACGCTGGACGGCTTCGGCAGCGGATACGCGGCGCTCACGGCACTGCGCCGGCTCCCCGTCGACGTACTGAAACTCGACCGCTCTCTGGTCGAGGGCGTCGTCGAGTCCGCGCGGCTGCACAAGATCACCAGCGGGCTGCTGCGGATCACCACCGACCTCGGGCTGCAGTCCGTGGCCGAGGGCGTGGATCTGCCGGAGCAGGTGGTGGCGCTGCGGGCGATGGGGTGCACGCACGGACAGGGCGGTGCGTTCTCCGGTCCGCTGGACGAGTACCGGCTGCGCCGGGCGCTGAGTTCCGGCCACTATCCGGTGCCGCACGGGCCGGTCGAGCCCGCGTTCGCGGGGGGTGGCGCGGGGGTGTACACCGGTGGTGTGCCCGCCGTCTTTGGAGGCGGAAGCGCCCTTCGCTCACATAATGAGACTCCCGTCCCACCCACTTGACAGTGAGTGCGTGCCGGGGGGAGGGTCAGTGCCATGCGCACCCGAATTCTCGTACTTGGAAAGCGCGTCGGCTGAAGCTGGTGACGTCCGGACGGACCCGGAACTCCCAGCGACCCCACCCGGCGCGCTCCCCTCGCTTGCCTTTTGGCACGAGGGGTTTTTTGTTGCACAGGCACCTGCCGTACAACAGCCGCACACCGCACGAACTTCGCAAAAACCCTCAGCATCGAGAAGAGAATGCCGATGACCGAGCAGGCCACCGGGGCCCATCACCCGCAGCCGCGGCCCCGATCCGGAGGACATCAGTCCGCCCCCGAGCACGTCACGGGTGCGCAGTCCCTCATCCGCTCTCTCGAGGAGGTCGGCGCCGACACGGTATTCGGCATTCCCGGCGGTGCGATCCTCCCGGCGTACGACCCGCTCATGGACTCCACCCGGGTCCGCCACGTCCTGGTCCGGCATGAGCAGGGCGCCGGCCACGCCGCCACCGGTTACGCGCAGGCCACCGGCAAGGTCGGCGTCTGCATGGCGACCTCGGGCCCCGGCGCCACCAACCTGGTGACCCCGATCGCCGACGCGCACATGGACTCCGTGCCGATGGTCGCGATCACCGGGCAGGTCGCCTCCAAGGCGATCGGCACGGACGCCTTCCAGGAGGCGGACATCGTGGGCATCACGATGCCGATCACCAAGCACAACTTCCTGGTCACCAAGGCCGAGGACATCCCCCGGGTGATCGCGCAGGCGTTCCACATCGCCGCCACCGGCCGCCCCGGCCCGGTCCTGGTCGACATCGCCAAGGACGCCCTCCAGGCGAAGACCACCTTCTCCTGGCCACCCACCATGGACCTGCCCGGCTACCGCCCGGTGACCAAGCCGCACGCCAAACAGATCCGCGAGGCCGCCAAGCTGATCACCCAGGCCAAGCGGCCCGTCCTCTACGTCGGAGGCGGCGTCATCAAGGCCGGCGCCACCGCCGAGCTGAAGGTCCTCGCCGAACTCACCGGAGCGCCCGTCACCACCACCCTGATGGCGCTCGGCGCATTCCCCGACAGCCACCCGCTGCACGTGGGAATGCCGGGCATGCACGGTGCGGTCACCGCCGTCACCGCGCTGCAGAAGGCCGACCTGATCGTCGCCCTCGGAGCCCGCTTCGACGACCGCGTCACCGGCAAGCTGGACAGCTTCGCCCCGTACGCCAAGATCGTCCACGCCGACATCGACCCGGCGGAGATCGGCAAGAACCGCGCCGCCGACGTGCCGATCGTCGGTGACGCCCGCGAGGTCGTCGCCGACCTGGTCCAGGCTGTGCAGAAGGAGCACGCCGAGGGCCGACAGGGCGACTACAGCGCCTGGTGGCACGACCTGAACCGCTGGCGCGAGACGTACCCGCTGGGCTACGACCAGCCCGACAACGGCTCGCTGTCCCCGCAGCAGGTCATCGAGCGCATCGGGCAACTCGCCCCCGAGGGCACGATCTTCGCCGCGGGCGTGGGCCAGCACCAGATGTGGGCCGCGCACTACGTCCAGTACGAGAAGCCCGCGACCTGGCTGAACTCCGGCGGCGCCGGCACGATGGGCTACGCGGTCCCGGCCGCGATGGGCGCCAAGGCGGGAGCCCCGGGCCAGACGGTCTGGGCGATCGACGGCGACGGCTGCTTCCAGATGACCAATCAGGAGCTCACCACCTGCGCCCTGAACAACATCCCGATCAAGGTCGCCATCATCAACAACGGCGCCCTCGGGATGGTCCGCCAGTGGCAGACCCTCTTCTACAACCAGCGCTACTCCAACACCGTGCTGCACAGCGGCCCCGACGCCGACGGCAAGCAGCCGAGCGCCGGCACCCGCGTCCCCGACTTCGTGAAGCTGTCGGAGGCCATGGGCTGCTACGCGATCCGCTGCGAGTCCCCGGACGACCTCGACAAGGTCATCGAAGAGGCCAACTCCATCAACGACCGCCCCGTCGTCGTCGACTTCATCGTCCACGAGGACGCGATGGTGTGGCCGATGGTCGCCGCAGGCACCTCCAACGACGAGATCATGGCCGCCCGGGACGTCCGCCCCGACTTCGGCGACAACGAAGACGACTGAGCGAGAGAGACCCAAGAGACATGTCCAAGCACACGCTCTCCGTCCTGGTCGAGAACAAGCCAGGTGTCCTCGCCCGGATCACCGCCCTGTTCTCCCGCCGCGGCTTCAACATCGACTCGCTCGCGGTCGGCGTCACCGAGCACCCCGAGATCTCCCGCATCACCATCGTGGTGAACGTGATCGAGGACCTCCCGCTGGAGCAGGTGACCAAGCAGCTCAACAAGCTCGTCAACGTGCTGAAGATCGTCGAGCTGGAATCCGGTTCGGCCGTTCAGCGCGAACTCGTTCTGGTGAAGGTGCGCGCCGACAACGAGACGCGCTCCCAGATCGTCGAGATCGTCCAGCTGTTCCGCGCCAAGACCGTCGACGTCTCCCCGGAGGCCGTCACCATCGAGGCCACCGGCGGCAGCGACAAGCTGTCGGCGATGCTCAAGATGCTGGAGCCGTACGGCATCAAGGAGCTCGTCCAGTCCGGGACGATCGCGATCGGACGTGGTGCACGTTCGATCACCGACCGGTCGCTGCGCGCCCTCGACCGGTCCGCATAACGGCGTGTTCGGGCGGTCGGGTGACACCGACCGCCCGTATTCCGAGACCCCCGACCTTCACTTCCCCCTGCCGTCATACGGTGGGACGCAACACCTGCACTCAAGGAGAGAACCCAAAGTGGCCGAGCTGTTCTACGACGCCGACGCCGACCTGTCCATCATCCAGGGCCGCAAGGTCGCGGTCATCGGTTACGGCAGCCAGGGCCACGCCCACGCGCTGTCGCTCCGTGACTCGGGTGTCGACGTGCGTGTCGGTCTGCACGAGGGCTCCAAGTCCAAGGCGAAGGCCGAGGAGCAGGGCCTGCGCGTGGTGACCCCGGCCGAGGCCGCCGCCGAGGCCGACGTCATCATGATCCTGGTGCCGGACCCGATCCAGTCCCAGGTCTACGAGGAGTCCATCAAGGACAACCTGAAGGACGGCGACGCGCTGTTCTTCGGCCATGGCTTCAACATCCGCTTCGGCTTCATCAAGGTCCCGGCCGGCGTGGACGTCTGCATGGTCGCCCCGAAGGGCCCGGGCCACCTGGTCCGTCGCCAGTACGAGGAGGGCCGCGGCGTTCCGTGCATCGCCGCCGTCGAGCAGGACGCCTCGGGCAACGCCTTCGAGCTGGCCCTGTCGTACGCCAAGGGCATCGGCGGCACCCGCGCCGGCGTCATCAAGACGACCTTCACCGAGGAGACCGAGACCGACCTGTTCGGTGAGCAGGCCGTCCTCTGCGGTGGCACCGCGGCGCTGGTCAAGGCGGGCTTCGAGACGCTGACCGAGGCCGGCTACCAGCCGGAGATCGCCTACTTCGAGTGCCTGCACGAGCTGAAGCTGATCGTGGACCTCATGTACGAGGGCGGCCTGGACAAGATGCGCTGGTCGGTCTCCGAGACCGCCGAGTGGGGCGACTACGTCACCGGCCCGCGGATCATCACCGACGCCACCAAGGCCGAGATGAAGAAGGTCCTCGCGGAGATCCAGGACGGCACGTTCGCCCAGCAGTGGATGGACGAGTACCACGGCGGTCTGAAGAAGTACAACGAGTACAAGACCGCGGACTCCGAGCACCTGCTGGAGACCACCGGCAAGGAGCTGCGCAAGCTCATGAGCTGGGTCAACGACGAGGACGCCTGAGTCACGGGTCCGGCTGCGGAATCGGTGCCGCAGCCGGACCTCTCTCGTCCGGGTGATCCTTCCGTGGAGGCGTAAGACGACCTCCGCCGCGGCACTACACTGCCGTATAACATACGCGTCAGGCCCACAGTGTCGTGCGTCTTCCACGCGGCTAGCACCCCTCCACCGCATGCGGCCGTCGGGACGGCCGTCCGCATTGGACATGTGAGGACTCACGTGAGCTCGAAACCTGTCGTACTCATCGCTGAAGAGCTGTCGCCTGCAACCGTCGACGCGCTTGGGCCGGACTTCGAGATCCGCCACTGCAATGGAGGGGACCGAGCCGAACTGCTCCCCGCCATCGCCGACGTGGACGCGATCCTGATCCGCTCCGCCACCAAGGTCGACGCAGAGGCGATCGCCGCCGCGAACAAGCTGAAGGTCGTCGCACGAGCCGGCGTCGGCCTGGACAACGTCGACGTGTCCGCCGCCACCAAGGCCGGCGTGATGGTCGTCAACGCCCCCACCTCGAACATCGTGACCGCCGCCGAACTGGCCTGCGGTCTCCTGCTCGCCACCGCCCGCAACATCCCGCAGGCCAACGCCGCGCTGAAGAACGGCGAGTGGAAGCGGAGCAAGTACACGGGTGTGGAGCTCGCCGAGAAGACCCTGGGTGTCGTGGGTCTGGGGCGGATCGGTGCGCTGGTCGCTCAGCGCATGTCCGCCTTCGGTATGAAGGTCGTCGCCTACGATCCCTACGTGCAGCCTGCTCGGGCCGCGCAGATGGGCGTCAAGGTGCTGTCGCTGGACGAGCTGCTCGAGGTCTCCGACTTCATCACCGTCCACCTGCCCAAGACCCCCGAGACCCTCGGTCTGATCGGCGACGAGGCGCTGCGCAAGGTCAAGCCGAGCGTGCGGATCGTCAACGCCGCGCGTGGCGGGATCGTGGACGAGGAGGCGCTGTACTCCGCCCTCAAGGAGGGCCGGGTCGCCGGTGCCGGTCTCGACGTGTACGCGAAGGAGCCCTGCACGGACTCCCCGCTGTTCGAGTTCGACCAGGTCGTGAGCACTCCGCACCTGGGTGCCTCGACGGACGAGGCGCAGGAGAAGGCGGGTATCGCGGTCGCGAAGTCCGTGCGGCTCGCGTTGGCCGGTGAGCTGGTTCCGGACGCTGTGAACGTCCAGGGCGGGGTCATCGCCGAGGACGTCAAGCCGGGGCTGCCGCTTGCCGAGCGCCTCGGCCGGATCTTCACCGCGCTTGCCGGTGAGGTCGCTGTCCGCCTTGACGTCGAGGTGTACGGCGAGATCACCCAGCACGATGTGAAGGTGCTGGAGCTGTCTGCCCTCAAGGGTGTTTTCGAGGACGTCGTCGACGAGACGGTGTCGTATGTCAACGCCCCGCTGTTCGCTCAGGAGCGTGGCGTCGAGGTGCGGCTGACCACCAGCTCGGAGTCGGCGGATCACCGTAACGTCGTGACTGTGCGCGGCACGCTCGGGAGCGGCGAGGAGGTGTCGGTGTCCGGCACGCTGGCTGGGCCGAAGCATCTGCAGAAGATCGTGGCCGTGGGTGACTACGACGTGGACCTCGCGCTTGCCGATCACATGGTGGTGCTGCGGTACGAGGACCGGCCGGGTGTTGTTGGCACGGTGGGTCGTATCTTCGGCGAGGCCGGCATCAACATCGCCGGGATGCAGGTGTCGCGAGCCGTTGCCGGGGGTGAGGCGCTTGCGGTGCTGACCGTTGATGACACGGTGCCTGCCGGGGTTCTTACCGAGGTTGCCGAGGAGATCGGCGCGACGTCTGCTCGTGCCGTGAACCTCGTCTGAGGTTGCCGTCCCTGGGGGCTCCGCCCCCTTGCACGTGAACGCCGGGCGGACTGAGAGACCCTCAGTCCGCCCGGCGTCTTTTCGTGCCCCGCCCCTTCTCAGACGCAGACCTTCTCCTCCTCCAGCGCCTCAACCGGCTCCCGCAGCCGCCCCCCGCAACGTCACCGCCGCCAACCCCGCCGTCCCCGCCAGCAGCACCGCCCCCGCGATCGCCGCCCCCTGCATCCCGCTGGTGAACGCCTCCCGTGCCGTCGTCGCCAGGCCCGGCATCCGGTCGGCGACGGCCAGCGCCCCGCCCAGCGTCTCGTGAGCCGCGGCCGGGGCCGAGCCCGGCATCTCGTGGCGGTGGATCGCCGTACCGATCGAGCCGAGCACCGCCATCCCGAGCGCGCCGACGACGGCCCCGCCCGTCTCCATCAGTGAGAACGCCGAGCCCGCCCGCTCCACCGGGGCGGTGCCCATCGCGAGGTCCATGATCTGGGACATCACGATGACGCCTCCGACGGCGAGGACACCGCACGAGACCAGGACCAGCGCCGGCGAGTCCGACCGGCCCCCCCAGTGCGGAGCAGCTTGCCGAGGGGCTGCGTCAGGTGATCGCCGGGGCTACGAAGAGCCGGGCTGTGGAGAGCTGATCCGTCCGGCCCGCATCTCCAGCGCGCGGTCCGCGAAGTGCCGTACGACCGCCCGGTCGTGGCAGATGAACAGGTAGCCGAGGCCCAGGTCGTCCTGGAGGTCGGCGAGCAGGTTCAGCACGCCGGCCCGGACCGACGGGTCCAGGGCCGACACCGGCTCGTCGAGGACGAGCAGACGTGGGTCGGAGGCCAATGCCCGGGCGATTCCGGCGCGTTGACACTGGCCGCCGGAGAGTTCGTGGGGATGGCGGTCGCCGTACGCCGGGTCGAGGCCGACCCGGTCGAGGAGTTCGGCGACGCGGGCGGGGCCGTCGTCGGCGTTCCAGCGGCCCTGGATTTTCAGAGGTTCCGCCACCGCGTCGCGGATGCGGTGGCGGGGGCTGAGGGAGCCGTACGGGTCCTGGAAGACCGGCTGCATGCGCGGGCGCAGGGGGCGGAGGTCGCTCTCGGGGAGTGTCGTCAACTCCCGGCCCTCGAAGTGCACTTCGCCGCTCTCGGGTCGGCGCAGTTGGAGTACCGCCAGTGCCGTGGACGACTTGCCGCAGCCGGACGGGCCGTTGAGGGCGAGGGTCTCCCCGGGCTCCAGGGAGAAGGAGACCTGGTCCACCGCCGTGACGGCCCCGTAGCGGACGACGAGGTCGCGGACGTCAAGAAGAGGCATGCTGCTTCTCCTGGAACAAGTCGACGGCGGGGTGGGGGAGTTCGGCCCAGTGGTGGCAGGCGACCAGGTGGCCCTCCACCTCCTGCGGCTCCGGCTCCTCGCGGTGGCAGAGGTCCGCCGCGAGCGGGCAGCGCGGGGCGAAGGCGCAGCCCGGCGGGAGGGTGCCGGGGGCGGGCGGGGTGCCCGGGAGGGCGGGGAGGCGGCGGCGCCGGGGGGCGTCGTGCTCCGGTAGTGAGGCCAGCAGGCCCGCCGTGTAGGGGGCTCGCGGGCGGCCCAGCACCGCGTCCGCCGGGCCGAGTTCGGTGAGGCGCCCGGCGTACATCACCAGGACGCGGTCCGCGTGGTCTCGTACGACGTCCATGTCGTGGGTGACCAGGACGAGCGCCGCTCCCAGTGCCTCGCGTTGCTCGCCGAGCACCCGCAACACCTGGTCGCGGCGTTCCTCGTCGAGGGCGGTGGTCGGCTCGTCGGCCACGAGGACGTCCGGCTCGTTGACCGTCGCCATCGCGATGACCGCGCGCTGGCGCATACCGCCGGAGTACTCGTGCGGGTAGGCGCGAGCCTTGCGGGCGGCGTCCGGGATGCCGACGCGGTCCAGGGCGGCGACCGCCCTCGCCCTGGCCTCCTTGCGGGAGACGCGGGCCACCGACCGCACCGCGGCGGCGAGTTGGTCGCCGACGGGGTGCACGGGAGAGAGGGCGGACAGGGCGTCCTGCGGGACCAGTGCGATATGGAGGCCGCGCTGGGCGGCGAGGTCGGTGTCGCCGAGTAGCGTCACGGTCCCGCTCGTTGTCGCGTCCTCCGGAACCATCCCCAGCAGTGCGCGGGCCGTGAGGGACTTGCCCGCGCCGGACTCGCCGACCAGGGCGAGGACCTCGCGCGGACGGACGTCGAAGGACAGGCCGCGCACGGCCTCGACCCCGGCGAAGGCGATGCGGAGATCGCGTACCGAGAGCAGTGCCTCAGACTCCAACGGGGGCCTCCTTCTTCACCACACGTGCGGCTTTCCTGCCCTGCGCGTACGCCGCTCCCGACACCGCGAGACCGGCCAGCAGGGCCAGCGCGACCGCCGGGGCGAGGGCCGCCCAGGGGGCGCGTTCGACGTAGGCGCGGGACTCGTCCAGCAGGAGGCCCCACTCGGGCGCCGGTGGCTGGGCGCCCAGGCCGAGGAAGCCCAGGGACGCGAGTGCGAGGGCGATGCCGGGCAGGCGCAGGAGGGCGTGGCGGGCGACCGGCGCGGCCACGGACGGCAGTACGTGCCGGGTGAGGATCCACAACGGCGTCGCGCCGATGGCCCGTTGGGCCGTCAGGAAGGACGACGCCCGTACCTCCTGGACCAGTGCCGCCGCGTGGGCGGCCAGCGGCGGCCAGGAGATCAGTGCGACCGCGAGGGCCGCGCCGCCCGTGCCGGGTCCGGCGGCCGCCGCTACCAGGATGCCGACGATCACCGGGGGCAGCGCGTTGGCGATGTCCGCCGCGCCCGCCGCGACGCCGGGCAGGAAGCCGAGGGCCAGGGCGACCAGCAGGCTGAGCAGGCAGACGGCGGCCGCCGTGCCGACGGTCGGGGCGGCGCCGTGCCCGAGCCGGGCGAGGACGTCGCGGCCGAGGCCGTCGGTGCCGAGGGGGTGGGACCAGGAGGGGGCGGTCAGGCGGGCGGCGGTGTTCACGGCGTACGGGTCGCGCAGCAGGCCCCAGCCGATCGCCACCGTGAGCAGGGCGCCGAGGGCGAGCGGGACCGCCGGGTGCGCGCGGACCGGGCGGACCGGGGGCAGGGCGAGCCCGGCGTCGCGCAGGGCGGGGCCCAGCAGCCGGCGTCGTACGAGAGCCGCGACGGCACCCATGACCAGGCCGAGCGCCAGCAGCGCGAGCACCGAGCCCTGGAGCAGCGGCAGGTCCTGCGACTTGGCCGCGCCCAGTGCGGTACGCCCGATGCCGGGCACGGCGAAGATCGTCTCCACGGGGACCGCGCCACCGGTCAGGCCGACGGCGACCATCCCGAACTGCGGTACCAGCGGCGGCAGTACGCGCTTGAGGGCGGCCACCGCGATGTATCTGCGGTCGACTCCCGCGCCCTTCCACAGCTCCACCCACCGCTCGTCGAGCACGGCGGGCAGCGCGTCCGCGACCAGACGGCCGAGCAGACCGCCCGCCGGGACGCCCAGGGCGACGGCGGGCAGGACCATGTACTCGGGCCCCGCCCAGCCGGACGTCGGCAGCCAGCCCAGCCACACCCCGCACACCAGCAACGCGACGGTGGCCAGCAGGAATTCGGGCATCGCGGCCAGCATCGCGGCCCATGCCCCGGCCGACCTGCGCCCCCGTAGCAGCACGGGCGCCACCAGCGCGCACGCCAGCAGCACCGCCACCCCGAAGGCCGCGCCCATCAGCCCCAGCGACACCTGGAGCCCGGACACGACCGACGGCAGGACGTCGGTGCCCGACACCCAGGAGGTGCCTAGGTCGCCGTGCAGCAGGTCGGACGCCCAACTCCCCAGGAGGGACAGGGGGCCGGCGTCCAGACCGAGATCCTCGCGTACGGCGTCCAGGGCCTCCTTGGTGGGCTCCTGCTCGGCGGAGCGGGCGCGGAGCACCGTGAGGGCGGGGTCCTTGCCGGAGAGCCAGGGCATCAGGCCCACGGCGGTCAGGACCCCGAGGAGGCAGAGGACCCGGGTCGAACCGGTTGCGGTCGGCTTCACCTGACGCGGGTGTCCGCCGTGACCAGCTCCCGCTCGCGCGGGTCGTGCGCGGCGTCGACGACTCCGGCGGCGTCGCCCTGGATGACGCGCTCGTGGAGCATCGGTACGGCGGCGTCGGTGCCCAGCACGGCGGCCTCGGCCGCGATGACCGCCTTGCGGCGCGCCTCACCGGTCCTGGTCTCGCCGGCCGTCTTCAGCGCCTTGTCCACGGACGTGTCCGCGAGCTGGGAGATGTTGAAGGAGCCGTCGGAGGCGAAGTCGCTGTAGAGGTAGGCGGCCGGGTCGCCGGAGTCGAGGATGGTGGCGCGGGAGAGGATGAAGGCGTCGAAGTCGCCCGCCAGCATGTCGGATTCGATGTTCGCGTACTCGCGGATCTCCAGCTTCACCTTGAACCCGGCCTTCTGGAGCTGCTGTTGCAGCGCGGCCGCGACCTCCGGGAGCTCGGCGCGGTCGGTGAAGGTGCCGATGGTGATGGTCTGGCCGTCCGCCTTCGCGGCCTTGGTGCGCTGGACCGGCGTGCGCAGTTCGGCCGCCCACGGCAGCGCGGGGCCGAGCAGCCCCTCGGCGACATCGGCGCGACCCTCGTAGACGCCCTTCACGATCGACTCGGCGTCGATCGCCTCGCGGGCGGCGGCGCGCAGGGAGGCGTCCTTGAAGACGCCCTTCTCGGTGTTGAGGTAGAAGGTGTTGGTGCGCGGCATCGGGACCTCGGTGATCAGGTCCTTGTCGAGCAGCGCGGCCTGCGAGACCGGGACCGCCTCGACGATGTCCGCCTCGCCGCTGCGGAGCGCGGCCGCGCGGGCGGTGCCGTCCGGCACGAACTTCACGTCGATACCGGGGGACTTGGCCTTGCCGCCCCAGTAGTCGTCGTAGCGGTCGAGGGTGGCGGAGGAGGTGCCGTTGACCTTCGTGAGCTCGAAGGGGCCGGTGCCGGCGCCGAGGGGGTCGACCAGCTTCCCCTTGTAGGCCTTCGTCGCGAGGATCGACAGCTGCGGGGAGCTGAGGCGCTGCGGGACCAGGGGGTCCTCGGTGCCGGTGGTGACGGTGACCGTGTCGGCGTCCTCGGCCTTCGCGGTCAGCTCGACGCCGTCCAGGATGCGCGGCTTGGGGGAGGCGGTGGCGGCGGTGCTGAGGGACCGTACGACCGCTTCGGCGTCGAGCCTCGTGCCGTCGTGGAAGGTCACGCCGTCGCGTATCTCGAAGGTCCAAGTGCGGCCGGACTGCTGCCACTTGGTGGCGAGCGCGGGCTCGGCGTCGCCGTCCGCGTCGAGCTTCACGAGGGTCTCGGCGGTCGACCAGCGGGACAGCTTGAACGCGTCGTCCGAGAGCGGAGACAGCCCGGAGCGTGGGGGCTGCATCATCGCGAGACGGATGCGTTTGCCGTCCGCCCCGGTGTCCGTCGTGGACTCCGCGCCGGCGAAGCAGCCGGTGAGCAGTGCGGATGCCGCGGTGAGGGCGGTGGCGGGGAGCAGGCGGTGAGCGGGGATGCGCACGGAACCCTCCGGGCAAAGGGGTGGTCAAAAGCAAGCGCGTTCACCGTAGCAGGATGACAATCATTTCCAATAATCAGATCTGATGTGGGTGGGGCGGTAGGCCGACTCCGTCCAGGTCCGGCGGGGCGAGTGCCCTGCGGGCGGGCTCGGCGAGGGTGACGTGGGCGGCGTGCCCTGACGCGCGTGAGCCATGCCAACTCGCTTGCGGGAAGGGAGGGTTCGGCGAGAAACGCGCTGGTCGCCGCACGGAAGGCGGCGTCCCGGTCGATCAGCGTGTCGTCGAGGTCGGACGCGGGTCCTGGCACGCGCTCCCCGACGTCCCCGGACAGCACACCTAGAGCCGCGCCCCCTTCAACGCCATGTGCAGCAGCAGCCGGTCCTCGCCGTCGTCCAGGTCCAGGCCTGTCAGCTGTTCGACGCGGGAGAGGCGGTAGTAGAGGGTCTGGCGGTGGATGCCCAGCTCGGCGGCGGTGCGGCCCGCCTGGCCCGCGCAGTCGAGGTAGACCTCGGCGGTGCGGGCGAGTTCGCGGTGGGCGGGGGTCAGCAAGGTGCGTACGACGCGGTCGTGGGCCGCGTCCGGGGGCAGCGAGGTCAGCAGGCGGTACGGGCCGATCCGCGCCCACTCGGCGACCGGACCGAACCGGGGTTCGGCGAGGGCGGCGCGGGCCGCGGCCGACGCCTCCTGCCAGGCGACGGCGAGATCGGCGAGGCCGGTGCGGGGTTCGCCGATGCCGGCCGCGCCACCCTTCGGCGGGCGTGCGGCCGGGCCGGCCTCCTCCTTCAGCAACCGCGAAGCCGCCGTCAGCGCCGGTGTCCGTACCTCCGGCGTCCGCAGCCTCACCAGCACCGCGAGGCTCTGCCCGGTCGCGCCCCACGGCACCGTGCACACGGCCGTCGCGTGCGGGACCGTACGCGGGGACGGGGCGTCGTCGGGATCGGCCGACGGCCACGGCGCCACGCACACCAGCGTGTGCGGGCCGTCGGCGCGTGGGCCGAGGGCCGTGCGCAGGGCGGCCACCGCCATGTCGCCCTGCCAGCCGGGCTCGGCGGTCAGTACCGCCCGCAGCTCACGGCTCAGGTCCGCGCCGTGCTGGGCCTCGTCCGCGAGGAGCGCGCCGATCCGGGCGGTCACCTCCATGGCGGCGGCGAGCTGCGGCTCGGTCGGCCCGGGATCGTCGTCCAGCAGCCAGACGTAGCCCAGGACGACACCCCGATGGCGTACCGGCAGACAGATGCGTCCCCGGTAGACCCCAGCCTCCGGAGTCGGCGGGATACGGACCGGGGCCGTCGCGCGCGTGATGCCGAAGCCCTCGAACCATGACCGGACGGCCGCCGTGGAGCGGCGCGTCAGGATCGAGCGGGTGCGGACCGGGTCCAGGGCCGACGCGTCGAGCTCGCCCTCGCTGTCGTACGCGCCGAAGGCGATCAGCTCGAAGTCCCGGTTCTCCAGCGTCGCCGGCACTCCGAGCAGCTCCGAGATCTCGTCGACCAGTTCCTGGTAGTCACCCACGTTCTTGAAAGGCGCGGAATCGGACGTCACACAGGCATTCTCCCCCACCACACAGGGGTCCTCATACATCTGTCTGAGATCTGCGGCACGGATGCGTGACAGCTGTCGATGGCCGACGATCGGAGGGATCCTTAGGTTTCACGGTGGTTCTCCGTGCCGTACCCGAATCGTTGGGCGGCCGCCTCATCTGTCCTGTTGTGGAGGTGCCCCGTGCTGGGTCCTGTCATTCTCGCCGCGTCGCGCAGCGACCGGATACGACGCCTGATCTCGGCGGCCCCGGTCACCAGGCAGGTCGTGGACCGGTTCATCCCCGGCGAGACCGTCGACGACATCGTGCCGGTCATCCAGGACCTGACGGCCAAGGGCCTGGAGCTGACGATGGACGTCGTCGGCGAGGACATCACCCGCCCCGAGCAGGCCACGCTCGCCCGGGACGAGTATCTGAGGCTGATCGACCGGCTCAAGGACCTGGAGCTCGGCGAGCAGGTCGAGATGTCCGTCAAGCTGTCGATGTTCGGACAAGCGCTGGACGGCGGCCACGAGCTCGCCCTCGCCAACGTCCGCCCGGTCGTCGAGGCCGCCGCCGCCATCGGGACGACCGTCACCCTGGACGCGGAGGACCACACCACCCTCGACTCGATGTTCGCGATCCACGAGGAGCTGCGGAAGGACTTCCCGCAGACCGGCTGCGTCATCCAGGCCTACCTCTTCCGCACCGGGGCCGACGCCCGCCGCCTCGCCGCGAACGGCAGCCGCGTACGGCTCGTCAAGGGCGCCTACAAGGAGCCCGCCGAGGTCGCCCACCAGCGGAAACTCGAGATCGACAAGGCGTACGTCCGGATCCTGAAGGTCCTGATGGTGGGCACCGGGTACCCGATGATCGGGTCCCACGACCCGCGTCTTATCTCCCTCGCCCAGGAACTCGCGCGCCGCGCCGGGCGAAAGCCCGACGAGTACGAGTTCCAGATGCTGTACGGGATCAGGAGCGACGAGCACCTGCGGCTCGCCGCCGAAGGCCACCGCATGCGCGTCTACACCGCCTACGGCACCGACTGGTACGGCTACTTCATGCGCCGGCTCGCGGAGAAGCCCGCCAACCTGCGGTTCTTCGTCCGCTCGATGATCAGTAAGGGGTGAGCGGTAGCTGTCGGGGCCCGGGTGCATCCTGGGTGACGGCAGCTACCGCCCATCGGCCGGCTGAGCCGACCCGGTTTCCGCGCCGGTAAGGAGTACGGAATCCGTGACTCCGCCTCCGTGGGGGCTTCTCACGAGGTCGCCGCGGCGGCTCGTGACGGTCAAGCCCTGACCGCCGCCCAACATACGCACACAGCTTCGGCTCTCCAGGGCTGAAGCCGGGATTCACTCGGAAGAGGTAGCTCATGGACGCTGTGACCCAGGTCCCCACCCCCGTCAACGAGCCGGTGCACGGCTATGCCCCCGGCTCGCCCGAGCGCGCCCGGTTGGAGGCCAAGCTGAAGGAACTGGCCGAGAACCCGATCGACCTGCCCTGCACCATCGGCGGTGAGAGGCGGATGGGCCGCGGCGAGGTCTTGCAGGTCGTGCAGCCGCACAACCACAAGGCCGTGCTCGGTACGTACCGCAACGCCACGCGGCAGGACGCGCAGGACGCCATCGACGCGGCCCTCGCCGCCGCGCCGGCCTGGCGTGCGATGGCCTTCGACGACCGCGCCGCGATCATCCTGCGCGCCGCCGAACTGCTGGCCGGCCCGTGGCGCGAGACGCTCGCGGCCTCGACGATGCTCGGGCAGTCCAAGACCGCCCAGCAGGCCGAGATCGACACGCCCTGCGAGCTGATCGACTTCTGGCGCTTCAACGTCAAGTACGCCCGTGACCTGCTCGCCGAGCAGCCCCCGGCGAACTCCCCGGGCGTCTGGAACCGCCTCGACCACCGCCCGCTGGAGGGCTTCGTCTACGCGATCACGCCGTTCAACTTCACGGCGATCGCGGGCAACCTGCCGACGGCCCCGGCCCTCATGGGCAACGTCGTGGTCTGGAAGCCGTCCCCGACCCAGACCCACGCCGCCGTCCTCCTCATGCAGCTGCTGGAGGAGGCCGGTCTGCCCAAGGGCGTCATCAACCTCGTCACCGGTGACGGCATCGAGGTCTCCAACGTCGCCCTGGAACACCGCGACCTCGCCGGCATCCACTTCACCGGCTCGACCAGGACCTTCCAGTACCTGTGGAAGACGGTCGGCAACAACATCGAGAAGTACCGCTCCTACCCGCGCCTGGTCGGCGAGACCGGCGGCAAGGACTTCGTCGTCGCCCACCCGAGCGCCGACCGCGCAGTGCTGAAGACCGCCCTGACCCGCGGTGCCTTCGAGTACCAGGGCCAGAAGTGTTCCGCGACCTCCCGGGCGTATGTCCCGGCGTCGATCTGGAACTCCGGTTTCAAGGAGGAGTTCGCCGCCGAGGTCGACTACCTCACCATGGGTGACGTCACCGACCTGGCGAACTTCATCGGCGCCGTCATCGACGAGCGCGCCTTCGCCAAGAACAAGGCCGCCATCGACCGCGCCAAGTCCGACCCGGCCTGCACGATCGTCGCGGGTGGCTCCTACGACGACTCGGTCGGCTACTTCGTCCGCCCGACCGTCATCGAGTGCGCCGACCCGGAGAACGAGGTCTTCACGACCGAGTACTTCGGCCCGATCCTCGCCGTGCACGTGTACGACGACAGCTCGGCCGAAAAGTACGACGAGATGCTGACGCAGATGGAGTCGGTGTCCGACTACGCGCTGACCGGTGCGGTCATCTCCGGTGACCGGGCGGCGGCGGCGTACACGATGGACAAGCTCCGCTACGCGGCCGGCAACTTCTACATCAACGACAAGTCGACCGGCGCCGTCGTCGGCCAGCAGCCCTTCGGCGGTGGCCGCGCGTCCGGCACCAACGACAAGGCCGGCGCCCCGCAGAACCTGATGCGCTGGACGCTGACCCGCGCCATCAAGGAGACGCTGGTCGCGCCGACCGACTACACGTACCCGCACATGGGCTGACGGACAGTCGGTAGTGAAGGGCCGGGCGGCTGCCCGGCCCTTCATGCTTGCCCGGGATGGGCAGACTCTCCACCATGACGGAGGAGACTGTGATCGCGGACGACGGCGTAGGCTGTGGGCGAGCCGTTCGGGCCGGGGGAGAACGCCGCTGGTGCTGTGCCACGGCGGGCCCGGGCTGTGGGACCACCTCGACGACGGGCGGTCCGAGCGGTGTGCCGGGCCGTGGACGAGCGAGCGGTTCGTGGCCGATCTGGACGCCGTACGACGGCACTTCGGGCTGGAGCGGACGGTGCTCCCCGGGCATTCCTGCGGTGCGCAGCCGGCGTTGAGCTATGCGCCGGCCCATCCGGAGCGGGTCGGTGGGCTCGTCTACGGCAGCTGTACCGGCATCGGGCCGGTGTCCGACTGGTACGGGCCCCTTCGAGGAGCGGTTCCTCGCCCGGCTCGGGGAGGTGCCCGAACGGCTCGCCCGCTGGCGGGAGTTGCCGTACGGGGAACGTGAACGGGCGGTGCCGATCCCTGGTTCGGGATCAACTCCGAGTGCAACAAGGCCCTGAACGTCGAGACTCGACGCACCTGGGGCACCCCCGAGCTGTACGCCGCCTGCCAGGCTCTGGACCTGCCCGTGCTCGTCGTCGACGGCGCGCGGGACATCCGGCCCCGCTCGGCGGTCGACTCCCTGGAGCGGGCCCTGCCGCGGGTCCGGCGGGTCACCCTGCTGGACGATGGGGCACCTGCCGTGGGTAGACGACCCGGAGGACTTCCGGGAGGCGGTGGTGGCGGCGCTGCGCCGAGCGGCCGCTACTCGGCGATCTCCGTCCGCTCCCACCACTCGTACACGGGCAGCCGGCCCTCCGGCGTGTCCGCGTGCCGCGGGGTCGCCCTGAAGTGCTCGTATCCACCGCGCAGCTTGATCTTCACATCCGATCCCGGGGGCGGGGCCGCGACGATCCGTTCGGGCAGATCGTCCGGACCACCATCGAGAAGCGCTTTGACCGTGTCGTTCATGAACTCACCGTTCCCTGCGCCGGAACCCGATGCCGCATGCCGCGCGGAGGATCAGCCGTCTGGGCGATCAGGGTGGTGAAAAGCGCAGGTCATGGGGGTGTGAGGCAGGCCACCGTCTCAGATAGTAGGAAGTCCGAGTAATTGTGGAGACAGACCGGCCGTCCTCCCTTAGCTTTGTAGGAGCCGAACGTCTCGCTCGATCAAGCGAATGGCGGTCGTGAGCCGGGCCCCGTGCAGGCAACCCCTGCGGCACCGCTCCCCGCCCCATCCGGCGTCTCGCACATCCTTTCCGCACTCCCGGATTTCGAAGGAGTCGATTTCCCATGGCCGAGACGACCGCCCGCCGCCGAGTCCGTCACCTCCCCCGTACGGGCGAGTCCGACCGCAAGAACGCCGCGGCCGCCCTCCAGCGCGCCCTCGACCGCAGGGACAACGGCGGCGCGACCGGCCACTGAGCCACCCCACAAAGCCGGGAGCCGCACCCGCGAGGTGCGGCGCGGACTCACGCCCCGCGCCGCACCTCGAAATGGTCGACGCGCTCCCCGGACTGCGCCAGCGCCGACACCTTCAGCCGGGGCCGCGCGCCGCTCTCCGCCTCCACCGCGAGGAAGGAGAAGCCGCGGTAGCGCACCCGCGACCACTCCACCGTCTCCGCCCTGGTGTCCCGTGACTTGGTCCACCGGAAGGTGTCGACGGCCTCGCGTTCGCGCACATGCCCCTCGTAGCTCTCCTCGACGCCCGCCGGAAAGCCGTACAGATCCTTGCCGCCGCCGCCCGCGGTGACGTACACGATCCCGTCCCGCGTCGGATCCGTCGTCGCGCCGATCGGCACCGGCCTGCCGACCTCGCCGTTCTTGATGGCGTCGGTCCGCTCGTAGACGTGGTTGTGCCCGTTGATCACCAGGTCCACCTCGTGCCGCGCGAACAGCGGCAGCCACTCGGCCCGCACGCCCCCGTCGGAGGCGTGCGACGACGTCGAGTACGCGCAGTGGTGGAAGAAGACGACGATGAAGTCGACGTCCTTCGCCGCCCGCAGCTCGCCCAGCGTCCGCGCCAGCCACTTCGTCTGCCGGCCGTCCGTGTGGCCCAGGTTGGCCGGGATCTCGTACGACACGTCGTTGGCGTCCAGCGCCACGAAGCCGACGTTGCCGTAGACGAAGGAGTACGCGCCCGGTGCCGTCCGGGGGTCGAAGCCGCTGTCCGGGAGGGAGAACCGGGCCAGCTGGCCGCCGTATCCGTCCGCCGAGTACCAGGCTTCCATGTCGTGGTTCCCGGTCGTCACCATCCACGGCACCGACCTCGCCACCGTCTCGGTCTGCTTCAGGAACAGGTCCCAGAAGGCGGGGTCGTAGGCGTCGGACTCCACGCCGCGGCCCTTGACGTTCGCGTAGCAGATGTCGCCCGCGTGGAGATGGAAGGCCGGGTTCTGGCGCAGCAGGACATGGTCGTTGGTGGCCGCCGCCTCGCTGACGCCCTGGTCGCCGAAGGCGGTGAAGGTGAAGGTCCGCGGGGTCGCGGGTGCCGTGCGGAAGGAGTGGATAGTCGCGCGGTGCTCCGGTGACGCGGGGTCGAAGCCTTCGTGGCCGACGCCGTAGTAGTACGTCGTGCCGGGGCGCAGGGTGTCCAGGGCCGCGTGCAGGTAGTACTGCTCGAGCGCCGCGCGGATCCCCTTCAGCTCCGGGGTGTGCAGATCGCGGACCTCGGCCTCGATCTTCCGGCCCAGGTCGTCGGGTCGCAGACCGATCCGCACGTACGGCCTCCTCACCGCGACCGGCACCTGCCAGGAGATCCGCATCTGCGTCTTCGGATCGGCGCCGAAGGCGAGATGACGCCCGAAGGGGGCGACGGCCGAGCCGGGCACCTTCGCGAGCGAGGACGCGGACGCCGGTGCCGACGCGGTGGGTGTCGTGGGCGAGCCCGAACCCGAGCAGCCGGTCAGCAGTCCGCCCGCCACCGCCCCCGCCGTCACCAGCGTGCGGCGCCGGGACAGCTTCGTACGCAGGTACTCGTGCTGCTCGGCCATGCTCATCCGGCGTGCGAGCTGGGGCGGGATGCCGAAGTCGGGGACGGGGGGTCCGGGGGGTGTCCCCGTGGATGGCGCGGTCATGAGGGTGAAGTTCCCAGCGGACCTCAACATCCGCCATACGCAAGGGTGAACGCCAGTCGAAGGGCTGACGCCGCCCGCGCGCGACATGTCCGTATCGCGGACAGTCCGTGTCATCCCATGGGACGAGGAGTAGGGTGCCGGGCATGTCTCGCAGCCTCAATCTCGCAGTGATCCCCGGTGACGGCATCGGCCAGGAGGTCGTGGCCGAAGGTCTCAAGGTCCTCTCCGCCGTCCTCCCGCAGGATGTGAAGCTGGAGACCAAGGAGTACGACTTCGGCGCCCAGCGCTACCACGCCACCGGTGAGACGCTCACCGACGCCGACCTGGACGCTCTCAAGCAGCACGACGCCATCCTGCTCGGCGCGATCGGCGACCCGAGTGTGCCGTCCGGCGTCCTGGAGCGCGGCTTCCTGCTCAAGCTCCGCTTCGCCTTCGACCACCACGTCAACCTGCGTCCGAGCAAGCTGCTGCCGGGTGTCGCCACCCCGCTGGCCGGCGAGCCGCAGATCGACTTCGTCGTCGTCCGCGAGGGCACCGAGGGCCCGTACACCGGCAACGGCGGCACGATCCGCAAGGGCACCGAGCACGAGGTCGCCACCGAGGTCTCCGTCAACACGGCCTTCGGTGTGGAGCGCGTGGTCCGTGACGCGTTCGCCCGCGCCCAGGCCCGCCCGCGCAAGAAGCTCGCGCTGATCCACAAGAACAACGTGCTGACCTTCGCGGGTCACCTGTGGACCAACATCTTCAACAAGGTGGCCGCGGAGTTCCCCGATGTCACCACCGAGTACATGCACGTGGACGCGGCGACCATCTACCTGGTCACGCAGCCCGAGCGCTTCGACGTGATCGTCACCGACAACCTCTTCGGCGACATCATCACCGACCTCGCCGCGGCCGTCTCCGGCGGCATCGGCGTCGCCGCGAGCGGGAACATCAACCCGTCCGGTGAGTTCCCCTCGATGTTCGAGCCGGTCCACGGTTCCGCGCCCGACATCGCCGGCCAGGGCAAGGCCGACCCCACCGCCACGGTGCTGTCCGTCGCCCTGCTGCTGCGTCACCTCGGCTACGACGCCGAGGCGGCCCGCATCGACGAGGCGGTCTCCACCGACCTCGCCGAGCGAACCGGCAAGCCCGCCCGCTCGACCACCGAGATCGGCGACGCGCTGGCCGTACGAGTAGCCGGCTGACCTGCCGCGCCCCTCGAATCCTCGAAGCCGCCGGGTCACTGAAACACCCGGCGGCTTCCCCATGTCCCCGCCGGGTGTCACCATCATCCCTGGGTCGCATTCACGCTGTTTTCGTCCCCGGACACCGCTTGCGATAATCAAACGCGGAGCCGCGGAATGAGGGAATGCTCGGACGTCCTAGCACTGGCCACTGGCAGTACGGGCGTGAGCGCGGCCCGTCACTACAACCGGTGAAGGACACCTACTCATGACGACGCCCACGATCGAGCTCAAGCCCTCCGCCAGCCCGCTCGCCGCCACCGAGCGCGACGCGGTGCTGGCCGACCCCGGGTTCGGCCGCCACTTCACCGACCACATGGTGACGATCAAGTGGACCGAGGGTCGCGGCTGGCACGACGGCCAGCTCGTTCCGTACGCCCCGATCTCCCTCGACCCGGCCACCATGGTCCTGCACTACGCGCAGGAGATCTTCGAGGGCCTCAAGGCGTACCGCCAGCCCGACGGGTCCGTCGCCATCTTCCGTCCGGAGAAGAACGCCAAGCGCTTCCAGTCCTCCGCCCACCGGCTCGGCATGCCCGAGCTGCCGGTCGAGACGTTCATCGAGGCGTGCGACGTGCTGGTGAAGCAGGACCAGGCGTGGGTCCCGGCGCACGGCGGGGAGGAGTCCCTCTATCTGCGCCCGTTCATGATCGCCACCGAGGTCGGCCTGGGCGTCAAGCCCGCCAACGAGTACCTCTTCATGGTGATCGCCTCCCCGGCCGGCGCCTACTTCCCGGGCGGCGTCAAGCCCGTCTCCATCTGGGTCTCCGAGGACCACGTCCGCGCCGTGCCGGGCGGCATGGGCGACGCGAAGACCGGCGGCAACTACGCCGCGTCCCTGCTTGCCCAGGCCGAGGCCGCCGCCGAGGGCTGCGCCCAGGTCTGCTACCTCGACGCGGTCGAGCGCAAGTGGGTCGAGGAACTCGGCGGCATGAACCTGTACTTCGTGTACGACGACAAGATCGTCACGCCGACCCTCACCGGCTCGATCCTGGAGGGCGTCACCCGTGACTCCCTCCTGGCCCTCGCCCGCGACCTCGGCTACGCGGCGGAGGAGGGCCGCGTCTCCATCGACCAGTGGCAGCGCGACTCCGAGAACGGCACCCTCAAGGAGGTCTTCGCCTGCGGCACGGCCGCCGTGATCACCCCGGTCGGCACCGTCAAGCGCACCGGCGTCGAGTGGCAGCAGTCGGGCGGCGAGCCCGGCGAGGTCACCCTGAAGCTCCGCCGGGCCCTCCTCGACATCCAGCGCGGCACGGCCGAGGACACACACGGCTGGATGCACCAGCTGGGTTGAGCGTCGGTAGTTGCCTTCAGGGCCGCCCGGATCGATGTCCGCGGCGGCCCTGACGCGTTCGCGGCTCGCCAGCAGCAGGTACGCCGGCCCGCCGACCGCGACCGACAGACGGCAGCGCGTGAGCACGGCCTCCGACGGCACGTAGGCCGTTGGCCCGTCGTACGAGGCCGCGCTCAGCGCCGACGGCCGGACCGTCGCGTTCACGTCGACGGCGGCGAGCCTGGGCTGCGCGCCGTTCATGTGTATGCGGGTGAAGAACCTGGCCACCGGCGAGCTCACCGCGATCGACCTCGGCCCCGGTCGCACGTACAGCTCGCCGACGGTGAGCGCGGACGGGCGGATCGTAGGATTCTCCGCAAGCACCCGGTTCGCGGCCCCTGTACGTTCACGACCGGGTCACGGGCCGGTCGGAGCGGCTGTGGCCCGAGAACCCGCCCGACTCCAACGAGTTGGGCGGCGTGCAGTCGATCAGCCCGGACGGCACGCACGTCGCGTACACCATCGGCAACCGCCACGGCCCGCAGGGCACCCGGCTCCCGTACGTCCACGACCTGGCCACCGGCACCGACGAACTGATCTCACCGGCCGAGGATGGTTCAAAACGCGGGGCCTCGGTGAGCGGCGACGGCGAGCGGGTCGCCCACCAGGTCGCGGGGACCACCGAGGACGACCCGAACGACGTCTTCGTCAAGGACCGGGCGACGGGCGAGCGGACCCAGGTCGACGCGGGTCTCGGCCAGGGCGGACTTGCGCATCACCGCGGACGGCCGTCGTGTCCTCTTCAACGCCGAGGGCGGCGTGTACGCCCACGACCTCCGTACGGGGCGAACACGGCGCGTGGCCGAGGGGCGGGCCTCCTCGGCCACGGCGGACGGCCGGTACGCCGTCGTCGCGGGGCGGCACCGACGCCTTCGTCCGCCACCTGCGGTGATCAACCGAGTGCTCGCATCCTGAGACGGACGGTGAGCGCGGGGGCGGTCTGTGCCAGACTGCCTCCGTGCTCTCGTTCGCCATGATTATTGGCAGCAGGCGCGCCGGTCCGCAGTGACCGCCACGTACGACCAGGTACGGGCGGACACCGTCGTCCTCGACCCGCGCGCAGACCTCTCGCACCCGCGAGGGGTTTTTCGCTTTTTCTGGCCCACCCGCAGCCGGAGGCGAGAGCGCGAGGGACCATGTGGGGACGGTGGAGCCGGTCATTCCGGTAGACCGAGATCCAATACAGGAGCCTTCAGACCATGACGGAAACCAGCGAGCTCGACGACTCGTTCCACGTCTTCGACACCACCCTGCGCGACGGCGCCCAGCGCGAGGGCATCAACCTCACCGTCGCGGACAAGCTGGCCATCGCACGGCACCTGGACGAGTTCGGCGTCGGCTTCATCGAGGGCGGCTGGCCCGGCGCCAACCCCCGGGACACCGAGTTCTTCGCCCGCGCCCAGCAGGAGATCGACTTCAGGAACGCCCAGCTGGTCGCCTTCGGCGCCACCCGGCGGGCCGGCGCCAAGGCGTCCGAGGACCCGCAGGTCAAGGCGCTCCTGGACTCGGGCGCCCCGGTGATCACGCTGGTCGCGAAGTCCCACGACCGGCACGTCGAGCTCGCCCTGCGCACCACGCTGGACGAGAACCTGGAGATGGTCCGCGACACGGTCTCCTTCCTCAAGGACCAGGGCCGCCGCGTCTTCGTCGACTGCGAGCACTTCTTCGACGGCTACCGCGCCAACCCCGAGTACGCGAAATCCGTCGTCCGTACGGCCGCGCAGGCCGGCGCGGACGTCGTGATCCTCTGCGACACCAACGGCGGCATGCTCCCCGCGCAGGTCCAGGCGGTCGTCTCCACGGTCCTCGCCGACACCGGCGCCCGCCTCGGCATCCACGCCCAGGACGACACCGGCTGCGCGGTCGCCAACACCCTCGCCGCGGTGGACGCGGGCGCGACCCACGTCCAGTGCACGGCGAACGGCTACGGGGAGCGCGTCGGCAACGCCAACCTGTTCCCGGTGGTCGCCGCCCTGGAGCTCAAGTACGGCAAGAAGGTCCTCCCCGAGGGCAAGCTCCGCGAGATGACCCGCATCTCGCACGCCATCGCCGAGGTCGTCAACCTCACCCCGTCCACGCACCAGCCCTACGTCGGCGTCTCCGCCTTCGCCCACAAGGCGGGCCTGCACGCCTCCGCGATCAAGGTCGACCCCGACCTGTACCAGCACATCGACCCGGAGCAGGTCGGCAACACCATGCGGATGCTGGTCTCCGACATGGCGGGCCGCGCCTCGGTCGAGCTCAAGGGCAAGGAGCTCGGCATCGACCTCGGCGGCGACCGCGAACTGGTCGGCCGGGTCGTCGAACGCGTCAAGGAGCGCGAGCTCAAGGGCTACACCTTCGAGGCGGCCGACGCGTCCTTCGAGCTCCTCCTGCGCGCCGAGGTCGAGGGCAAGCCCCTCAAGTACTTCCAGGTCGAGTCCTGGCGCGCGATCGTCGAGGACCGCCCCGACGGCACCCACGCCAACGAGGCCACGGTCAAGCTCTACGCCAAGGGCGAGCGCATCGTCGCCACGGCCGAGGGCAACGGCCCGGTCAACGCCCTGGACCGCGCCCTCCGGGTGGCCCTGGAGAAGATCTATCCCCAGCTCGCCAAGCTGGACCTGGTCGACTACAAGGTCCGCATCCTGGAGGGCGTGCACGGCACCCAGTCCACGACCCGCGTCCTGATCGCCACGTCCGACGGCACGGGCGAGTGGTCCACGGTGGGCGTCGCGGAGAACGTCATCGCCGCGTCCTGGCAGGCGCTCGAGGACGCGTACACGTACGGGCTGCTGCGGGCGGGAGTCGAACCGGCCGAGTAGTGAACCGGGCGCCGGGCGGGGCGTTGACGGCCAACGGGCGGGGACACGACGCTCAAGGCGCTCGGCATCGCGGCGGCGGCCGCACAGAAGACGGGGTCGGCGGAGGCCGACCGCGCGCTGGTCGGCAAGGCGCGGCTGATCGTCCAGCAGAAGACGATCACGCCGGGCCTGGCGAAACCCTTCGCGGAGGCCGACCATCTGCTGCTCACCGGCAGGTACGGCGCGGCGGTGGCGAGGCTGAGGGAGGCGTACCGGGCCGGGTGAGCCCGTCCGGCCGTCGCGGTGGGTGCAGATACCCGCCGCGACGGATGCCCGTTCGGCTGTCCCATCAGGTAGCGTCGAGGGTATGAGGACTGCGCTTGTCCGTGGCCTCATACGGTTGGCTGTCGTGCCGGTCGCCGCGCTGCTGGCGGTGCTCCTGGCCGGCATGCCGGGCGCGTATGCGGCCACGGACCTCTCGAAGGTCGCCGAGGCGCTGCGTGAAGGTCCCGTCTATGTGGACCCCGCCGCGTCCAACCTGCTGTCGTCGTCGGACGCCGAGGCGCTCGCCGACAAGATCGAGGACGCGGGCAAACCCGTCTTCGTGGCCGTACTCCCGGCCGACTATCCGACCGAGAACCTCTTCCGGAACCTCCGCACGGAGACCGGCATCACCGGCCTGTACGCCATCCGCCTGGGTGACCGGTTCAACGCGCAGGCGGACTCCTCCGTCCTGTCCGAGCAGGGCGTGTCCAACCTGGTCGCGTCCGTGCAGAGCGCCGGCGATCCCAAGGCCCAGCTGAACGACTTCGTCGATGCCGCGCTGCGCAACGTCGGCGGGTCCGCCCCGGCCGGCTGGAGCGAGGGCGGCGACGGCGTGGACGCCGGCGGGCTGATCGGCTTCGGCGCGGTGCTGGCGGCGGGCGGCGCGACCGCGTACGCCCTGGTCCGGCGGAACCGGCGCCGCAAGGAAGAGGAACAGCGGGCCGCGCTGGAGAAGCTGCGGGTCGTGGTGGACGAGGACATCACCGCGTTCGGCGAGGAACTGGAACGCCTGGACTTCCATCCGGGCGAGACGGGCGCCGACGACACGATGCGCACGGACTACGAGCAGGCGCTGGACGCCTACGAGAAGGCCAAGCGGCTGATGGACGCCGCGCAGAAGCCGGAAGAGGTCCGGGCCGTCACCCAGGCCCTGGCGGACGGCCGCTACTCGCTGGCACGCCTGGCCGCACGCCGCGAGGGCGAGCCGGTCCCCGAGCGCCGTCCGTCCTGCTTCTTCGACCCCCGGCACGGCCCCTCGGTGGCCGACGTGACCTGGGCACCCTCGGACGGCGGCACCCCGCGCGAGGTCCCGGTCTGCGCGGTCGACCGGGCCCGGCTGTCCGCAGGTGAGGAGCCCCTGATCCGCGAGGTCGCCACCCCTGAGGGCCGCCGTCCGTACTGGGACGCCGGTCCGGCGTACGGCCCCTGGGCGGGCGGTTACTTCGGCGGTGGCCTCCTCCCCGCCCTGCTGGTCGGCACGATGCTGGGCAACATGATGGCGACGTCGGCCTACGCGTCCGCCTACGGCGCCGGGTACGGCTACGGCGATGCCGGCGGCGGTTACGAGGGCGGCGACATGTCCGGCGCGGACTTCGACTCCGGGGACTTCGGCGGCGGGTTCGGCGACTTCGGTGGCGGCGGGGACTTCGGCGGAGGTTTCTGAGCCGCAGGCGGTCCGTGGGACCGCACGGGAACGGGCCCGGCGCGGGGCGGCGCCGGGCCCATCGCGTGCTCAGATACGTGTCAGAGACCCGCCGCGGCCGAGGCGATGGCGGAGGCGAAGGTCGAGACCTCGGTGTAGACGCCGGGCGCGTTGGCCCGGGCGCAGCCTATGCCCCAGCTGACGATGCCGACCTGGATCCAGGCGTTGTTGGCGTCCCGGCGGAACATCGGGCCGCCGGAGTCGCCCTGGCAGGTGTCGACGCCGCCCGAGGGGAAGCCGGCGCAGATCTCCTCGCTCGGGATGAGGCCGCTGTAGCCGCTGTAGGAACGGCAGGTGGCGTCGCTGACGAACGGCACGGTGGCCTTGAGCATGTAGCGCTGCTGGGCGCCGCCCTCGCGGTTCGCACCCCAGCCGGCGACCGTGAAGGTGCCGGTGTTGTACTGCGTGGTGGTGGCGATCTTCAGCGTCGGCAGGTTGATGGGCTGGGCGAGCTTGATGAGCGCCCAGTCCTTGCCGTCACCGTTGTAGCCGGGGGCCCGGTACACGTACGTGGAGCGGACCTGGACGCGGCCGCTGGTGGACTGGAGGTCCACGACACCGGCGGTGGCGGTGATGCTGGTGTTGGCGCCGGTCGAGCCCACGCAGTGTGCGGCGGTGAGCACGATCTGCTGGGTGTACAGCGCCCCGCCGCAGCCCATGGAGAGCCGCACCATGAACGGGAACTCGCCCTGCGCGGCACGGCTGCCGCCGACGACGGGCTGCGGGGCGGCCTGCGAGGCCGAGACGGGCTGAAGGCTGACGACCGCGAGAGCGGTGGCGCCGATGACGGCGCATCTCTTGAGGGCCGTGAGGAGTCTCTTCAACGTGATGCCTTCCGTGGGGGGTTGACATGGCGCTTCATGTGACGGAAACGCAGAATTGACGCGCCCATGACAATGGAGTGGGCAAAAGAAAGAATCCCTTGTTGGCATGGGCAGGACAAATTCTGTTGGTGGATTATGTGAACGCCGTAAGCGCTCGCACAAGGGGCATGATTCAGCCACGTGAGTGACGCCGGAGGGCGTACCGCTCCCCGGCGGCATGCCACCACCCCGGCGGCGAGGGCCCGTCGACGACGGCGGCCGGCTGACTCGGATGCAGGCCGAGCCGCCGCAGGGCATCACCGTCCACGCTGACGGTGATGCCTCCCCGCCAGCGCCCGTCGCTCCCCGGCCCGCACGCGAGATCGACGCGCACCTCGTCCGTCACGAACGGCATCCAGTCGATCCCGCGCTCACGCAGTCAAGCGCACACGGCGGCCAGGGGCAGCGGACGGCCGGCAGTGTTCGCGTACGAGGCGACGACGACCCACTCGGGACGCGTGCGGCGGGCCGGTGCGGCCTCTTCGGCGGCACCGGCCTGGCCGTAAGTCTCGGCGGCAGCGGTGAATGCCGACTCGGACAGCGAAGGGCGGCGTGCGGGTCGCCTCGGCGAGTCACCTCGGCAAGGACCGCGGTCGCCGGTAACTGGACGTCCAGCTGCTCCTCGTCTCCGCCCCGGCCTCGGGCGGGACCCCAGGTCGGGCTCCCGCCACCGCGCTACCCGCCGCTCCCGTCCGCTCAGACGGCCGGCAGCGCGTACAGCCGCTTGGCGTGCATCGCGGCCAGCCGCTTGCCCGCCGCGACCACGTACCACTTCTGGATCTCACCGGTGTTGTCGTTGTACGTCCAGCGCAGCTTCCCGGTCGCCGCGTCGAAGGCGTGCACGCCGCCGTTCTTGTCGTGCTCGGTCGCGCCGTACAGCGTGCCGCCCACCTTGGCGAACTGCCACGCCTCCGCCGCCGAGCCCACCAGGTCCTTGTTGTGCCAGATCTGCTTGCCCGTTCCGGGGTTCACCGCCCACATGCCGTACGCGCTGTCGGAGGCGTAGAGCACCCCGTCCAGGACCTGCGGATCGTTGAACCAGGTGAATTTCTCGTTTGCCAGCGACCAGCGCTCCGTGCCGGAGGCCAGCGCGAACGCCCGCAGCCGCTGCCCGTCCGGCACGATCATCAGGTCCTTGTGCACGGCGAAGCGGTAGTAGTTGGACCTGCCGATCTTCTTCGTCCAGAGCTGCCGGCCCGTCGTCGTGTCGCGGACGGTCACGTTCTTCCGGAAATCGGTGTACGCGAGGCGCCCGCCGACGACCGCGGCGGTGATGCCGGACTCCTCGGTCCCCTTGTCACGCTGCTCACGCCAGGCGATCTTGCCGGAGGTGGTGTCGATCGCGGCGATCACGTTGGTCGGGGTCGAGAAGTCCTCCTCCAGGATCCCGGCGAGGACGTAGACGTGTCGGTCGTCGGCCGCGATGGGGCGCGGCTGCTCGTACTCCTTGCCCAGGCGGCTGCGCCAGGTCTCCTTGCCCGTGGCCGGATCGAGCCCCACCACGTCACCGTTGTACTCGGCGCTGGCGAGATAGAGCGTCCCGCCGCCGGTGATCAGCTTGGCGCCGGGAATGGCGACGCCCGGCCGTGACCACTTCTCCTTGCCGCTGACGACGTCACGCCCCACCAGCGGGTCACCCGACACCACAACCGTGTCCCCGATGACCGCGAGCGCGTGGATCCCGGTCGGGTTGTCGTTGGTTGTCTTCTGCTGCCACAGCGGCTTGGGCGCGGTGCCCGGGGGCGGGGTGGTGAAGGTGTCACCGCCCTTGTTGGCGTCACCGCCCTTGCCTCCGCCGGGAGTTGTGCTGCCGTCCGATGCGACTGTTTCCTCCTCGGGGGTGCACCCCCATGCGCCTGCCCCCAGCACGGCCAGCCCGAGCCCCGTTCCGGCCAGCCTGAGTGCCTGCCTGCGTGACACCGCGTGCTCGTCACGTCCGCCCATGTCGGTTCCCCGTCCCCGTTTCGCCCGGATGTTGCCGACGTCCCCTCGGACGTCTCGAGCCCGGTCAGGCTAGCCGTCGGATTTCGGCCAGTCGTCGGGCGGTACCCAACCGGGACGCGTCTGTGAAACTCCTGTCACACAAGATCACCGACTGCTCCGAGGATGAGTTGACCGCTGGACTTGTATCGAGGACAGTTTCTGACCTACCTCTTCCCTACGGTTCCCTCATGACCTCACTCGGTGCCGTCGCCTCCCAGACCTTCGTCTCCGCCGCCGACCTCGACACCTGGCTGAGCACCCACCCTGCCCCACACCCCGGCCTCTGGGTCAAGGTCGCCAAGAAGGGCTCGGGCATCCCCTCCGTCACCGCCGCCGAGGTCAACGACGTCGCCCTCTGCCACGGCTGGATCACCGGCCAACGCAAAGGCCTCGACGCCTCGCACTTCCTGCAGAAGATCACCCCGCGTCGGCCCGGCAGCCTCTGGTCCATGGTCAATGTGCGGAGGCTGGAGGAGCTCACGGCCGCCGGACGCATGCGGCCCACCGGCCTCGCGGAGGTGGCCGCCGCGCAGGCGGACGGGCGGTGGGCGGGGGCGTACGCGTCGCAGCGGGAGGCCGACGTGCCCGAGGATCTGGCGGCAGCGCTCAAGAAGAACCCACGCGCCGGAGCGGTGTTCGAGCGGCTCGGCAGGACGGACCGGTACCAGGTGATCCTCGGCCTGCTCCAGGCACGCACGGCACGGACCCGGGCCGCCAGGCTGGACGCGGTGATCGCCCGGCTTGAAGAAGAGTCCGGAAATGCCGAGCGCCCGCCCTCCCGCTAGCGGGAGGGCGGGCGGGCGCGCTCAGGAGACGGCCGAACCGTCGGACGACAGGCGTCACGCGTTCTTGATCGCCGAGATGTCGAAGTTCAGCTTGATCTTGTCGGAGACCAGGACGCCACCCGTCTCCAGGGCCGCGTTCCACGTCAGCCCCCACTCGGAGCGCAGGATCTCCGCCTTGCCCTCGAAGCCGATGCGCTCGTTGCCGAAGGGGTCCTTCGCGGAGCCGTTGAACTCGAGGTCGATGGTGAGCGGCTTGGTCACGCCGAGGATCTCCAGGTCACCGGTGATGCGGTAGTCGTCACCGCCGAGAGCCTCCGCCTTGGTGGAGCGGAACGTCATCGTCGGGAACTCGTCCGCCTTGAAGAAGTCCGCGCTCTTCAGGTGCCCGTCGCGGTCGGCGGAACCGGTGTCGATGCTCTCCATCTTCACGTCGATCGACGCCGTCGACTTCGCCGGGTCGGACCCGTCCAGCTGCAGCGAGCCGCTGAAGTCGAGGAACTTGCCCTTGACGTTGGTGACCATGGCGTGCCGCGCGACGAAGCCGAGCGTGGAATGGGCGGGGTCGATCGTGTACTCGCCGGTCAGCGCGGCGAGGTCGGGGTTCACGGCGGCGGGGGCCGTGGCGGTCTCGACGGTGGTGTTCTTGCGGCCGAAGATACCCATGACGTGCTCCTTGGGGGACGTTGTTGAATCTTGAACTACTCAACGCGACCCACCGTAGACCTATTCCCTTCAATATTCAACATCATCCGGAGCGTGTCGGTGACAGTACGGACCGTCACCGGGTAAGGCATGAGCATGACCTCTACGCGCCGTGCCTTCCTGTACGCCGCCGCCCTCGCCGCGACCCTGGCCGCGATTCCCGCCAAAGGCGCCGCAGCCGCCGTCGACCCCTACGCCGCCCTCCGCCGCCGCTGGCTCGACATCGCCCTCGGCACCGGCTACGACCCCACCGCCGACCCGTACGCCGCCCGCCTCACCGAAGCCGGCACGCTCGCCCGCGGCTACCGGGCCACCATGGCCCCCGCCCCCACCTCCCTCTGGCCCACCCACCCCTACGACCCGCCCTCCGGCATCACCCAGAGCTACAGCCGCCTGTGGACCATGACCCAGGCCTACGTCCAGCCCGGCACCGGCTCCACCGGCGACCCCGCCCTCCTCGCCGACGTCCTGCGCGGCCTCGACCACCTCGCCGCCACGGTCTACAACCCCTCCACCACCCGCTACGGCAACTGGTGGGAATGGCAGATCGGCAGCCCCCGCCTGCTGATGGACATCACGGCCGCCCTGTACGACCACCTCGCCGACGCCCAGGTGACCGCCGCCTGCGCCGCCGTCGACCACTTCGTCCCGGACACGATGCTCACCGACTACTCCGGCACGTCCACCGGCGCCAACCGCGTCGACCTGTGCCGTTCCGTCACCCTGCGCGGCATCCTCGGCCGGACGCCCGCCAAGATCGCCCTCGCCCGCGACGCGCTCTCGCCGGTCTTCCCGTACGTCACGAAGGGCGACGGCCTCTACGCCGACGGCTCGTTCGTCCAGCACACCTGGGTCGCCTACTCCGGCACCTACGGCCAGGTCCTCCTCGACGGCCTCGGCCGCCTCTTCGCCCTGCTCGCCGGGTCCGAGTGGGCGGTGACCGACCCGAACCGCCAGATCATCCTCGACAGCGTCGAGCACGCCTACGCGCCCCTCATCCACGACGGGTTGATGATGGACAGCGTCAACGGCCGTGCCATCAGCCGCGGTTACCTGAAGGGCGACCCGCGGCACGTCCTGCGCGGCGACCACTTCCACGGGCAGGGCATCATCGCCGCCATGGCACTGCTCGCGGGCGGCGCGAGCACGGCGGAACGCGAGCGCTGGTACGGCCGTATCAAGGGCTGGATCGAACGGGACACCGTGTCACCGATCCTGACGGCACCTCAGTTCGGCGTCGCCGACCTCGCCCGCCTGCACGCCGTCGCCGGCTCGCCGGTCCCCGCCGCGCCCGACCCCGTCGGCCACCGCCTCTTCGCCGCCATGGACCGCGCCGTACACCGCCGCCCCGGCTTCACCGCGAACATCGCCATGGCGAGCGACCGGATCGCGTACTACGAGGCCGGCAACGGCGAGAACCCGCGCGGCTGGCACACGGGCGCCGGAATGCTCTACTGGTGGGCCGATCAGGCCGATCAGGCCGATCAGGCCGATCAATACACAGACTGGTTCTGGCCGACCGTCGACTGGTACCGGCTTCCGGGGACCACCGTCTCCACCGTCCGCCTTCCCGACCGCGCCGGCGGCGAGTGGGGCGAGCCCAAGCCGGACGTGCGGTGGGTCGGGGGCGTGACGGACGGCGAGTTCGCGGCGGTCGGGCAGCACCTCAAGGGGCTCGGCTCGACGCTCCAGGCCCGCAAGTCGTGGTTCTGCGTCGCGGACGGCGTGATCTGCCTCGGCGCCGGGATCACCTGCGCCGACGGCGTCCCGGTCGAGACGGTCGTCGACAACCGCAACCTGGGGGAGGGCGGCACCCCGGCCTTCGTACGCGGACCCGGCTGGGCCCACCTGGAGGGCCACGGCGGCTGGGTGGTCCTCGACGACAGCCTGCGGACCCTCCGAGAGGACCGCACCGGAGCCTGGTCCGACATCAACACCACCAGCACGACGGAACGGCGCACCCGCCGCTGGCAGACCCTCTGGCTCGACCACGGCACCGACCCGACGGACGCCACGTACGCCTACGTCCTGTTGCCCGGAGCCGCCCGCCACGAGGTCGCCGCCCGCGCCGCCGACCCCCGCCGGCTGTCCATCCTCGCCAACGACTCCGCCCGCCAGGCGGTCCACGTCCCGTCCCTCGGCCTGACGGCCGCCAACTTCTGGGAGCCCGCCACCGCGGGCGCCCTCACCGCCTCCGCCGGGGCGAGCGTGCTGCTCCGCCGCCGGGGCCGTACGGTTACCCTCCGGGTGAGCGAGCCGCCGCGCACGGGGGAGCCGCTGGAGATCATCTGGGACCACCCCGTACGTCGGGTGCTGCGGGCGGACGACACGGTCGAGGTGACCGCCACCGGCCGCCGGCTGCGGCTCCGTGTCACTCCGGGGATGGCATCTGCGAGCCATGGATGTGAGGTGGCTCTCAGCTGACGCCTTTGTGTCACCTCTACAACGCTTCGGCCCTCTGAGCAGTCGGAACGGCTGCATGGCGTCGAGGTTCTGTTCAGGGCTACCAGGAAAACGCGCCGGAGACTGTACGGAGTCAACGGCTCGCTTTCCTTGGTGTCCTTCGTAAGGTCACTACATGACCGTTTTGGATGAGGCACCGGGTGAGCCGACCGACGCCCGCGGGCGCGTGGCGGAGCTGCACGAGATCCGTGCGCGGGCCGTGGCCGGCCCCAGCGAGAAGGCGACCGCGGCGCAGCACGCCAAGGGCAAGCTGACCGCGCGGGAGCGCATCGAGCTTCTCCTCGACCCGGACTCCTTCCGGGAGGTCGAGCAGCTGCGCCGGCACCGCGCGACCGGCTTCGGTCTGGAGACCAAGAAGCCGTACACGGACGGTGTGATCACGGGCTGGGGCACGGTGGAGGGCCGTACGGTCTTCGTCTACGCCCATGACTTCCGTGTCTTCGGCGGCGCGCTGGGCGAGGCCCACGCCACGAAGATCCACAAGATCATGGACATGGCCATAGCGGCGGGCGCGCCCCTGGTCTCGCTGAACGACGGCGCGGGCGCCCGGATCCAGGAGGGCGTCTCGGCGCTCGCCGGCTACGGAGGCATCTTCCAGCGCAACACCAAGGCGTCCGGGGTCATCCCGCAGATCAGCGTGATGCTCGGCCCGTGCGCCGGCGGCGCGGCCTACAGCCCGGCGCTGACGGACTTCGTGTTCATGGTCCGCGAGACCTCGCAGATGTTCATCACCGGCCCGGATGTGGTGAAGGCGGTGACCGGCGAGGAGATCACGCAGAACGGCCTGGGCGGCGCCGACGTCCACGCGGAGACCTCCGGCGTCTGCCACTTCGCGTACGACGACGAGGAGACGTGCATCGCCGAGGTGCGCTACCTCCTCTCGCTGCTGCCGCAGAACAACCGTGAGAACCCGCCGCGCGTGGAGTCCACGGACGCCCCCGAGCGCCGCAGCGACGTCCTCCTCGACCTGGTCCCGGCGGACGGCAACCGGCCGTACGACATGGCCAAGGTCATCGAGGAGATCGTCGACGACGGCGAGTACCTCGAGGTCCACGAGCGCTGGGCCCGCAACATCATCTGCGCGCTGGCCCGTCTGGACGGCCAGGTCGTCGGCATCGTCGCCAACCAGCCGCAGTCCCTCGCCGGGGTCCTGGACATCGAGGCGTCGGAAAAAGCTGCGCGCTTTGTCCAGATGTGTGACGCTTTTAACATCCCGATCGTCACTTTCCTGGACGTCCCCGGGTTCCTCCCGGGCGTCGACCAGGAGCACGGCGGCATCATCCGCCACGGCGCGAAGCTCCTTTACGCCTACTGCAACGCGACCGTGCCGCGGATCTCGCTGATCCTGCGCAAGGCGTACGGAGGTGCCTACATCGTCATGGACAGCCAGTCCATCGGTGCGGACCTCACCTATGCCTGGCCGACGAACGAGATCGCCGTAATGGGTGCGGAAGGTGCCGCCAACGTCATCTTCCGCCGGCAGATCGCCGAGGCCGAAGACCCCGAGGCCATGCGGGCCCGCATGGTCAAGGAGTACAAGTCCGAGCTGATGCACCCGTACTACGCGGCGGAGCGCGGCCTGGTGGACGACGTCATCGACCCCGCGGAAACCCGCGAGGTGCTGATCCGCTCCCTGGCGATGCTCCAGTCGAAGCACGCGGACCTGCCCTCCCGCAAGCACGGCAATCCCCCGCAGTAACCCACAGGTACCGCTGCGGAAACCTCTCTCACGGAGACTGACACCCATGAACCTCCCTGACATTCGCGTCGAGAAGGGCCACGCCGAGCCCGAGGAAGTCGCCGCCATCACGGCGATCCTCCTGGCTCGCGCCGCCGCCCAGCCGTCCGAGTCCCCGGCCCACCGAGGCCGCGCCAAGGCAGGCTGGCGCCGCCTTGAGCGCGAGCCCGGCTTCCGCGCACCGCACAGCTGGCGCTGACCCAGTACGACGAAGAAGGGCCCCTCTGAAAAGAGGGGCCCTTCTTCGCGCGCCCGAAGGGGCGCGGGGCTGTATCGAGCGGCTCCGCCGCGTGGGCGCCAACGGCCACTGGGCTGCCGCAGACGGCATACAACCGCCCGAGGCAGCCCAGTGGCCGCAAAGTCCGCCTACCGCAAACGAGCCATCAACGCGTGCTCAACCAACGTGATCAGCGCCGACTTCGCGTCCGCGCGATGCCGCGCATCCGTCGTGATGATCGGCGTATCCGGCCCGATCTGCAGAGCTTCCCGCACCTCGTCCGGGTTGTACGGCTGGTTGCCGTCGAAGCCGTTCAGGGCGATCACGAAGGGGAGACCCGAGTTCTCGAAGTAGTCGACCGCGGGGAAGCAGTCGGCGAGACGGCGGGTGTCCACCAGGACGATCGCACCGATCGCGCCGCGCACCAGGTCGTCCCACATGAACCAGAAGCGGTCCTGGCCGGGTGTACCGAAGAGGTACAGGATCAGGTCCTGGTCCAACGTAATGCGTCCGAAGTCCATGGCGACCGTCGTGGTCGTCTTGTCCCCGGTGTGGGTGAGGTCGTCGATGCCCGCCGAAGCTGACGTCATCACGGCCTCTGTGCGCAGCGGGTTGATCTCCGAAACGGCCCCGACGAACGTGGTCTTGCCCACGCCGAAGCCACCCGCCACCACGATCTTCGCTGAGGTGGTGGAGCGGGAAGGACCGCCGCTAGAGCTTGCGAAGTCCACTGAGCACCCTTTCGAGCAGTGTCACGTCTGGCTGGCCGCCGGCGCTCTCGTCGCCGCCGGGCTGATGGATGGCGACCAGGCCCGCCTCCGCCAAGTCGGCGACGAGGATCCTGGCCACGCCGAGAGGGATGGTCAGCAGTGCCGAGATTTCGGCGACTGACTTGATCTCTCGGCAGAGGTTGCAGATCCGCTGATGCTCGGGCAGCTGCCCCTGCATCTGGTGCGGAGCCGCGGTGGTGTGCACCAGCGCCTCGATGGCGAGCTGGTACCGCGGCCTGGTGCGGCCGCCCGTCATGGCGTACGGGCGCACCAGGGGGTTGTTCGATGCCCCGGCGGGCGCCGGCTCAGGGGCGCGGCGATGCGGCTGCACGGGCTGGATGCGCGGCGCGGGCGGCTGGTCGTACGGCGAGGGCCCGGGGCCCTGCGGCGCGTACGGCTGAGGCCGCTGGCTCGGCGAGGAGGGGAAGTTGTACCGGTTCTGGGAACCGTCGTTCGGGCCCTGGGCAGGGCCGTACGACCAGTTGCCCGATGACGAACCGTCTGGGGGTGTTGCCACTTTCTCTCCTCCTCCGACTGTGCCTGGCACCCATCATGTGGAGCCGCGTCCCGAAACCTTACGGCCACGGGACGCCAAAAAGCACCGTCCATCTCTTAGTTGAGAAGGCTCCCTTGGAGCTCCGCACGAAGGTCCGGCGTAAGGACCGTACCGGCACGGTCGACCAGAAGAGCCATCTCGTAACCGATGAGGCCGATGTCGGCTTCCGGATGTGCGAGTACCGCGAGCGACGAACCGTCGGAAATGGACATGATGAAGAGGAATCCCCGCTCCATCTCCACAACCGTCTGGTTCACGCTACCGCCCTCGAAGATGCGCGAGGCACCGGCGGTCAGCGAGGTCAGACCGGAGGCGACCGCCGCGAGCTGGTCGGCGCGGTCGCGCGGAAAGCCTTCGGACATCGCCAGAAGGAGTCCGTCGGCGGAGACCACCACCGTGTGAGACACCCCGGGGGTGTTGTCCACGAAGTTGGTGATCAACCAGTTCAGGTTCTGTGCCGCCTGGCTCATCGGGCTCACACTAACGCTCCTGGTTGTAGGTGCTGTCAGGACCACTGTGCTGATTCCTAGTGGCCTGGCCGTTCGTTTCACTTCCCGCGCTGCGGCCCCGCTGGACACCGCGGCGCAGGTTGCTCAGCCTGCCCCTGACGTCCTCGGGAGCGCGGGAGACCTGTGGGCCCCCCTGGGGGGTGTTCTCGGCGGCCCCCTCGACCAGGTTGGCCTTGGGAACCCGCCGCGGCAGACCGGAGGAGGTCACCCCGCCCGCCTTGGGCTTCCGGAGCTGGGAGGCCTGCTGCCAGCGCTCGTCGTTGGCCGAGCGCCAGTCGCCGGTGCCGTTGCTCTCCGGCGCGGTGGCCGGCGGCTCCTGGTTCACGTGCCGCGCGGCGCCCGTGCCGCCGGCGGTGGCTCCGCGGCGGGGGAGCCCCGCGTTGGTCAGATCGTGACTGGCGGAGGGGGCCAGGCCCGGACGCTCGAAGCCTGCGCGGTCCCGCTCACCGACGTCAGCGGCCCGCTCCGGTTCCGCGGCAGGAGCGTACTGCTCCGGGTACCCGTTCTGGTAGCTGTCCGGCTGCGGCCAGTCGTCCTGGTGGCGGCGCTGTTCGAAGGCCGGGAAGGGCTCCGGGGCGGCGGCGGGCTCCTCCTGGACCGGGTCCGGATACGAGGGCTCCGGGTAGCCGCCGTTCGGGGAGAAGCCGTCGTTCTGCGGCAGGCCGCCGTTCGGCGCGTAGTACTGGTCGTCGTACGACGGCTGCTGCTGCTCGTACGCCGCCTGCTGACGGTCGTACGCCGCGGGCTGCTCCGGGAAGCCGCTCTGGGCGTTGTCGTAGCCCTGCGGCCGGCCGAACTCGTCCTGGCGGCTGAAGTCGTCGCCGTACGCGGGAGCCTCGGGGCTCTCCAGGGCGGGCGGCTGGTCCTGGTTCTGGGACTCCAGCTGCGCGCGGCGTTCCTCGCGCATCAGGGAGCGGCCCACCGGGTCCAGCTCGCGTATGTCGTCCGGGACCTCGGTGTAACGGCTGTCGTCGAAGCCGAGCTCGGCGGCCGTGCGCATCTGCTGGCCGTTGAAGTTCTCACCCTGGAACTGCTGCTCCGGGATGATCTGCGAGACGGTGAACTCGTCGTGGGCCGGCTGCTGGTCGCCGCCACCGCCGTGGGTGATCGCGTCGGGCAGCATGACCAGCGAGGTGGTGCCGGCCTGCTCGCCGGAGGGGCGCAGCTGGACGCGGATGCCGTGCCGGTCGGACAGCCGGCCGACCACGAAGAGGCCCATGCGCTGGGAGATCGCGGCGTCCACGGTCGGCGGGTTGGCCAGCTTGTGGTTGATGTCCGCGAAGTCCTCGGCGGTGAGGCCGATGCCCTTGTCGTGGATCTCGATCATGATGCGGCCGTCGGGGAGACGGGTCGCGGTCACGCGGACCTTGGTCTGCGGGGAGGAGAACGTCGTCGCGTTCTCCAGGAGCTCCGCGAGCAGGTGCACGAGGTCGGTGACCGCGCGGCCGTGGATCTCGGCCTCCGGGACGCCGGACAGCTCGATGCGCTCGTACTGCTCCACCTCGGAGGAGGCGGCGCGCAGCACGTCGACCAGCGGGACCGGCTGGTCCCAGCGGCGGCCCGGCTCCTCGCCGGCGAGGACGAGGAGGTTCTCGCCGTTGCGGCGCATACGGGTCGCGAGGTGGTCCAGGCGGAAGAGGTTCTCCAGCTGGTCCGGGTCGGCCTCGTTGTTCTCCAGGTCGGTGATCAGGGTCAGCTGGCCCTCGATCAGCGACTGGTTGCGGCGCGACAGGTTGGTGAAGATCGCGTTGATGTTGCCCCGCAGCAGGGCCTGCTCGGCGGCGAGCCGGACGGCCTCGCGGTGGACCTGGTCGAAGGCGCGGGCGACCTCGCCGATCTCGTCCCTGGTGGTGATCGGGATGGGCTGCACGCGCGTGTCCACGCGGCCCGGGTCGGTGCGCGAGAGCTGGTCGACCAGCATCGGCAGGCGCTGCTCGGCGATGCCGAAGGCGGCGTTGCGCAGCTGGCGCATGGAGCGGGACATCTGGCGGGCCACGGCACCGGCCAGGATGAAGGCCAGCAGCAGGGCGACGACGACGGCGGCACCCGTGATGAGGGCGTCGCGCTTGGCGTCGTCGGCGATGCTCGAGGCCTCGCTCACCGCCTTGTCGGCGAGGTCCGTCTCGATCTGGCGGTAGGCGTTGTACTTGAGGGTGGTGACCGCCCACCAGTTCTGCGCGGTGACGCCCTTCTGGGCGAGCGCGGCACGCTCGCTGGGGTCCGTCGACTTGATGCCGGCGAGCAGCGTGACCATGTCGGTGGGGTTGGACGGCGGGGCCACGTAGTCCGGGTCCTTGGCCTTGGCCTCCGTGGCCATCGCCACGCCCTTGGCCTGGATGTCCTTCTTGGCGTCCTCGAGCTTCTGCTCGTCGGCCTCGGTGCCACCGCCGATGTACTCCTGGACGGCGATGCCCTCGAGATATGCGTACGAGGTGAGGGCGACGCGCTGGCTGGCGAAGCTGCCGGTGCCGGGGCCCGGCTTGATCAGCAGGTGCATGCCGATGGAGCGCTGCAGCGACAGGGCCGCCTTGGTCAGCTCGATGGCGTAGACGGTGCGGCCGTAGCTGGTGATGTTGCCGGTGCCCAGGCCCAGCTCGTTGGCGAACTCCGTCAGGGGGTGCGCGACATCGATGTAGCCCTGCTCGGTGTCCACGCCCTTGAGGTCGGTGTACGCCTGTTCGCGCAGCTTCGTGAGCTTGGGCTCGACCTTGCGGAACAGGTCGAGACGGCGCTCCAGGCCCGGCTTGGCCGGCATGCCCTGCGCGGCCTCGTCGAAGGCGTCAGCCGCCTTGTCCGTGTCGTCGTGGAGCGCGGTGACGGTGCTGTCGTCCTGGCCCTTGCCCTGCAGAAGGGGGGCGGCGGAGGCGTCACGCTCGTTGTAGAGGGCGTCCGCGTAGTTCAGGGAGGCCCGCACCAGGCGTGCCGTGCTCTCCGCGTCCTCGGCCTCCTGCCAGGTGTCGATCGAGCCCTTCACCTGGAAGCCGCCCATGACGAGGCCGACGATCACGGGTATGAGCAGAATGGCGTTCAGCCGGGTCGGCACGCGCCAGTTGCGTGGGGAGAGACGGCCGCCGGATGACGCCGGCGCGGCCGTCGGTTCGGATCCGGGCACAGGGGCGGGCGCCGCTCCGCGCGGCGGCGGGGTGAAGTTGCCCCGGGCCGACGGCTCGGGACCGTTCTTGCTTCGCCTCACTCGACCAACAACCTTCCGGCGGGGTCGGCACCTGTCGTCGTGCCGCAGTCTCTCAGAGCCCAGGGCGCCATCGACGGGTGAGTACGTCATTGACTATTGGGCAGTTCAGGCATTCCAGCACGACGACCAGCGCTCTTCCAAACAGTGGAACGCGTGGATTCCATGTGATGTAAGCCCCAGATAAAACGGTCATAAAGAGCGAGCCCCGTCAAAAGACGGGGCCTTTGTGAGCACAGCGAGACCGGTTGACCGCGACGCGTGGCCGTACCACCCGATTCCTCTGCCGAAACGTTATGAACACCCGGGCCGACCGTGTCAAAAGACACAGCCGGCTCCGGTACATCTACGACAACTGCCGTATGGCGCTTCCGACTTGATGACCTACCGCAGACGTGCCATCAGAGCGTGCTCGACCAGCGTGATCAGCGCACTCTTGGCATCCGAGCGGTGCCGGGCGTCCGTCGTGATGATCGGGGTGTCCGGACCGATCTGCAGCGCCTCGCGTACCTCCTCGGGAGCATACGGCTGATGCCCGTCGAAGCCGTTGAGCGCGACGACGAACGGCAGACCGCTGTTCTCGAAGTAGTCGACCGCCGGGAAGCAGTCGGCCAGGCGCCGGGTGTCCACCAGGACCACGGCACCGATCGCACCGCGCACCAGGTCGTCCCACATGAACCAGAAGCGGTCCTGACCCGGCGTACCGAACAGGTACAGGATCAGGTCCTGGTCCAAGGTGATACGGCCGAAGTCCATCGCCACCGTGGTGGTGGTCTTGTCCCCGGTGTGCGTGAGGTCGTCGATGCCCGCGCTCGCGGACGTCATCACGGCCTCGGTGCGCAGGGGGTTGATCTCCGAGACGGCACCCACGAACGTGGTCTTGCCCACGCCGAAGCCGCCCGCGACCACGATCTTCGCGGAGGTGGTCGACCGTCCCGGATCAGAGCTTGCGAAGTCCACTGAGCACCCTCTCGAGCAGTGTCACGTCCGGGGCGCCGGTGGTCTCGTCGCCACCCGGCTGGTGAATGGCGACCAGACCGGCCTCCGCGAGGTCCGCGACGAGGATCCGGGCCACACCCAGCGGCATGGACAGCAGCGCCGAGACCTCGGCGACCGACTTCACCTCACGGCACAGATGACAGATGCGCTGGTGCTCAGGGAGCAGTCCCATCAGCGCCGCCGGATCGGCCGTGGTGCTGATCAGGGCCTCGATGGCCAGCTGGTAGCGCGGCCTGGTCCGGCCGCCGGTCATCGCGTACGGACGTACCAGCGGCTGGTCGCCCTCATCCTCGTACGGCTCCGCGTACGGATCATGAGAGGCGGTGGGCGGGGTCATGAATCCTCCGGGCGGGGACAGCAAGTCGGTCAGTCAAGCCGTCAGGGTGGGGGCCGGTGGGGGGGATTGTGGCGGCCGGACGGTGATTTGGTGAGACGGGTGGATCCGTGGCGATCAGTGGAGCAGACTGCCTTGCAGTTCGGCGCGCAGATCGGGCGTGAGTACCGCGCCCGCACGGTCGACCAGCAGTGCCATCTCGTAGCCGACAAGGCCGATGTCGCATTCCGGGTGCGCGAGGACGGCCAGGGACGAGCCGTCCGAGACGGACATGAGGAAGAGGAATCCCCGCTCCATCTCGACGACCGTCTGCGCAACGCTGCCGCCCTCGAAGATCCGGGAGGCTCCGGCCGTCAGCGAGGTCAGTCCGGACGCGACGGCCGCCAGCTGGTCGGCACGGTCCCGCGGGAAGCCCTCGGACATGGCCAGCAGAAGGCCGTCGGCGGACACGACGACGGTGTGGGACACCCCTGGGGTGTTGTCCACGAAGTTGGTGATCAACCAGTTGAGGTTCTGTGCCGCCTGGCTCATCTGGCTCAACTAACGCTCCTGCTGGTGAGTGGGGCTCGGGAAGCTGCCGGTCTGACCGGTATCAGTACCAGCCTGTCGACCTTGCGCGATACCCCGACGGAGATTGGTCAGCCGGCCGCGTACGTCATCAGGCGCACGCGAGACCTGCGGACCGGCTTGGTGCTGTTGCTGCTGAGCCGTGCCCGGAACGAGGTTCGCCCGTGGCACCCGGCGCGGCAGGCCAGAGGTGGTGACACCGCCGGCTGCCGGCTGTCGGACTCGCTCTGCCTGCCGGACGAGGTCGTCGTTCGGTGAGCTGCGCCAGGAACTGGTGGCGGGCCGCTGCGCGGCAGAGGACTGTGGGGCAGCCGGAGCCTGCGGCTGCTGCGGGGCCGGAGCGGGGGCAGAGCCGTTGCTGCTGCCCGGCTGGCGCTCCTGCTGGCCGCCCTGGCCGTGGAACCAGTTGGTCTCGAGCGTGTCGTACAGCGGCGTACGCCCGTCACCGGGACCCGCCGGCGGCAGCGCCTCGGGATCCTGGCGTGCGGGCCGCTGCTGCGGACGCGGCGGGACCGGCGGCCGTCCGGCACCGAAGTCCGCGTCGCCGCGGTGGGTGCCGTTGGCCTGCGGACGCTCGAACCGGCCGGTGTTCTGCGGCGCCGGCGGGTTCTGCCGGCCCGGCAGGGAGTGCTGCCCGGTCGAGCTGTCGTCGTACGCCTGCGGGGCGGCGAACTGGCCCGTGCTGGACGGGTTGTTCTGCCCGGGAGCGCCGAAGACGTCGGAACGGACGAACTGACCCGTGTTCTGCTGGCCGTTCGCACCGGGGCGCGGGTACTGGCCGGTGTCCTGCGGGTCGTACGCACCGGGAGCCGGGGCGTCGAAGTCGGGGCGGCCGAACTCGGCGTTGGCACCGGGTCCCTGACGGCCGTCGTAGTGCGGCACCGCCGGGATCTCCGCCGTCGAGCCCGGGCCCTGCCGGTCGTCGATCCGCGGCATCCGGGAAGTCTGTGCGGGATCCTGCTCGTCGTGCCCGCGCGGAGTGTCCAGCGAGGCGCGCGGCACCGGCGGCTGGGCGTTCTCGTCGCCCCAGCTCGGCGTGCGGGGCGGCTGGTTGCCGCCGGGCAGCTCGGCACGCGGACCACCGCGCGGCGGCAGCTGCGGCTGACGCCCACGGCCACGTCCCTGCTCGGCGTTGGCCGACTGCGACTGCGGCGGTACGGCACCACGGCCGCCCCCGAAGGCGTCCGCACCGAAGGCATCCGCACCGAAGGCGTCCGCACCGAAGGCATCCGCACCGAAGGCGTCCGCACCCGGACCCGCGGCCTGCAGTCCCTGCGGCGCGCCCGGCGCCTGGCCGCCGAACCCGGCACCCGCACCGGCCGGAGCCGGCCGGCCCTGGGACGGCGCACCCGGACCCTGCGGTCCACGCGCACCACCCGGCGCACCCGGACGGCCGCCTCCGTCACGCCCGGGCAGCGCGGCCCGCGGCCCCTGACCCGCACCGAGCAGACCACCGGACGGCGTACCGGCGCCGAGGGCACCGCCACCGGACTGGGCCTGCCGACGGGCCGCGGCCACACCGGCGGCGGCCTGCGCGGCGGCCGGACCGCCGGTGCCACCGCCCTGGCCGGACTTGCCCGGAGCCGGCTTCCTGCCGCCCTGGGCGACGTCGACGGGGAGCATGACCAGCGCGGTCGTACCACCGGAGTCGGACGGGCGCAGCTGGATACGGATGCCGTGCCGCTGCGACAGCCGGCCGACCACGAAGAGGCCCATGCGGCGGGAGACCGACACGTCCACGGTGGGCGGCGACGCGAGCCGTTCGTTGATCGCTGCGAGGTCCTCGGGGGAGAGGCCGATGCCGGTGTCGTGGATCTCGATCAGGACGCGGCCGTCGGGCAGTGCGTGACCGGTGACCTTGACCTTGGTCTGCGGCGAGGAGAACGAGGTGGCGTTCTCCAGCAGCTCGGCGAGGAGGTGCACGAGGTCGTTGACCACACGGCCGGCCACTTCGGTGGTCGGCACGGCGGCCAGCTCGATGCGCTCGTACTGCTCCACCTCGGACGCGGCGGCGCGGAGCACGTCGACCAGGGGGACCGGGCGGGTCCAGCGGCGGCCGGGCTCCTCACCGGCGAGGACGAGGAGGTTCTCACCGTTACGGCGCATACGCGTCGCGAGGTGGTCGAGCTTGAACAGCGAGGACAGCTGGTCCGGGTCGGCCTCGCGGGACTCCAGTTCGGAGATCAGCGACAGCTGGCGCTGGATCAGACCCTGGGAGCGGCGCGAGAGGTTGGTGAACATCGCGTTGACGTTGCCCCGCAGCAGGGCCTGCTCGGCGGCGAGGCGGACCGCCTCGCGGTGCACGTCGTCGAAGGCCGCGGCCACCTGGCCGATCTCGTCCCGGGAGTGCACACCGACCGACTCGACGGACGTGTCGACGTCCTGCGGGTCGGACTCGGAGAGCTGCTTGACCAGCTCGGGCAGCCGGTCCTGGGCGACCTTGGTGGCGGTCTCCTCCAGACGGCGCAGCGACCGGATCATGGACCTGGCCACGACGAAGGCACCGACCAGCGAGACACCGAGCACGAGCAGGATGAGCGCACCGGAGATGATCGCCTCGCGCTCGGACTCGTTGCGGAGCTCGCGCGCCTTCTGCTCCATGTCCTCGAGCAGTGTGTTCTCGATGTTGCGCATCTGCTGGATCTTGGTCGTGCTGTCGTCGACCCAGTCCCGGTAGGACCGCTTGTCCAGCGACTCCAGACCCTTGGGCTGGTTCAGCGCCCGGCTGGCGTAGGTGTCGGCGGCCTTGATGGTCGGGTTCTTGTTGCCCATCGGCTTGAGGAGCTCTTCGGCACCGTCGTTGCCGTAGATGCTGCGGAAGCTGCTGATCTCCGACTTCTGGCTCTCCAGCGCCGACTGGCCGTACAGCCGGTCGTTCTCGGAGAGGGTGCCGAAGGTGGCGTCGCCCGAGGGCAGGGCCGCCGCGAGGACGGCGCGCTGGACGGACGCGTACTCCTTGGCAGAGGAGAAGGCCGACAGGGCGCGCGTGCGCTGGATCATCTCCGGGTTGCTGGTCGCCTGGGCCATGTCCTGCGAGAGGTCCAGCAGGTGGGTGATGAGGCGGTGGTAGGCCTCGACCGTCTGCGTGGAGTTGTTCTTCGACTCGTAGGCGACATTGCGGACCTTCGCGATGTCGTTCAGCTCGCCGACGAGACCCACGAGGCTGTCGCGGACGCCCTGGAGGTTGCCGTCCTTGCTGGAGGCGTCGATCTCCTCGGCGGCGTTGTTGAAGTTCTTGGCGGCGCGGTCCGTCTTGTCCCGGTAGCCCTTGACCGTGTAGTCGGTCGCGCTGGAGCCGTGCGCCAGCGGGCCGGCGGACTGGTCGCGCTCCTCCTGGAGGGCGGCGGCCAGCTCGGTGGCCCGCTTGGTCATGTCCGTCAGCAGCTTCATGTTGTCGAGCTGCTGGATGTCGTCCATGTTGTCGCTGATGCGGACCGCACCGAGCGAGGTGGCCGCGACCACGGGGAGCGTGAGCAGCGCCACCAGACGCGTGGAGATACGCCAGTTGCGCAGTGATATGCGCGAGCCGGGGCCGACGGGGCCCTTGGGCGGCTTCACCTTGGGCGCGGCGGCACCGGGCGCACCGGTGGACGCGGCCGCGCCGAGCTGCCCGCCTTCACCCGACGGGGCCGGGCCCGGGTTCTGGGCGTGCTGGGGCGAGGAACTGCCGGCAATGGGGCCAGTCCCGCCGTGCGGCTCCGACTCTGCCGAAGCGCTGCCATCCCTCTTGAAACGTCCCTGCACTAGCGTCGCAACCTCTGGACCAGGCGCCCCTCCGCGTGAACGGAAGGACGGTGTCGGCGTGTTGGGGAGCGCCCTGAAATGCGCACCCCGGGTGGTCGTGAGTGACCGGCGCGGGCTCCCCCTTCTCGCCGCCACACGGCGCTCGGTGCGCCCCTTGTGCGCCGGCTCGATCCTGCGGCGGTCCGTGGAATTCCAGCACAGTGCAGGATCTCCAACAAGGCCCGTAGGCCGAGCCGTGACCTACGTGACACCTCGTGAGTGCCGGGTTACGGGACGTAGAAGGAGATCTCCCATAAAGCGGATGTAAAGCCGCAAGTCATCGCCACGCAACGGGTGTCCCAGTCGCCATGATCAGGAGCGGAATGGTGGCTTCAGGCCCGTAATGTCTGTTTCGTAGAGGTGGGTTGCGGGCCTGGATTGACCGATTTGCCCATGGATTCGTGAGCAAACTCACATGCGGATCAAGGGGTCTGAAGCTCTTCGGGCGGGAAACGCATGTTTAGCCTGGCGCTTTACACCAGGGAAGCTTCTGCCAACCCGCGCCCGCACCGAAGTCCTCCGACCTCCCGCGGCGCCCGCACATGACAGGGTCGATCACCACAGTGAAGACGACGATGATGTTCCGCACGATAGCCAACCCGCGGCGCACGACGCTGGTGCACCTCGAGGACGCCGACGAGCTGCAGACCCCCGAGCAGCCGGAGCACTCCGCCGACCTTCCGGCCCAGACCGCCAACCCCAGGCGCACCATCCTCATGGAGATCCCCGCCACCACCGCCGCCGCGGAGTAGTACGCGCCCGGGCCGCCGACCGCTCACCGAATGCGCGAGGTACTCACCCCTGACGGCGTTAGCCTGGAGCGTCAGACTCCAGTCAGCTCAGTGAGGGGCGCAAGGATCCCGTGCGCATCGCCAGGTTCTCCATCGACGGGAACGTCGCCTTCGGCGCGGTCGAAGGCGACAAGCCGGACGAGCTCGTGCTCGACATCATCAAGGGCATCCCGTTCGCGGACTTCGAGCTCTCCGGTACGAAGGTGCCGCTGAGCAAGGTACGGCTGCTGCCGCCGGTGCTCCCCAACAAGGTCGTGGCCTTCGGCCGCAACTACGCGGAGCACGCCAGGGAGCTGGGCAACGAGGTGCCCGACGCCCCGTTCGCCTTCTTCAAGCCGTCCACCTCGGTGATCGGCCCCGGGGACGAGATCCAGTACCCCGCCTTCTCCGAGGACCTCCACCACGAGGCCGAACTGGCCGTCGTCATCGGCCGCATGTGCCGAGAGGTCCCGCGCGAGCGCGTCAAGGACGTCATCCTCGGCTACACCTGCGCCAACGACATCACCGCCCGCGACGTCCAGAAGCGCGAGAAGCAGTGGGCCCGGGCCAAGGGCTTCGACACGTCCTGTCCGCTGGGCCCCTGGGTGGAGACGGATCTGGACCTCGAAGCCGCGTCCGACCTGACCATCCAGCTCACGGTCAACGGCGAACAGCGTCAGCTCGGCCGCACCAGCGAGATGATCCACCCGATCGAGGATCTGATCGTCAACATCTCCGAGGCCATGACGCTGCTCCCCGGCGACGTGATCCTCACGGGCACCCCGGCAGGCGTCGGACCGCTCACCGTCGGCGACGAGGTCGCCGTCACCATCGAAGGCATCGGCACTCTCACCAACAAGGTTGTCAAGCGTGGCTAGCGCACCCGTCCGCGTACGTTTCTGCCCGTCGCCCACCGGTAACCCCCATGTGGGCCTGGTCCGCACCGCCCTGTTCAACTGGGCGTTCGCCCGGCACCACCAGGGCACTCTGGTCTTCCGCATCGAGGACACCGACGCGGCCCGTGACTCCGAGGAGTCCTACCAGCAGCTGCTCGACTCGATGCGCTGGCTGGGCTTCGACTGGGACGAGGGCCCCGAGGTCGGCGGCCCGCACGCGCCGTACCGCCAGTCGCAGCGCATGGACCTGTACGAGGACGTCGCGCAGAAGCTGATCGAGGGCGGTTACGCCTACTACTGCTACTGCTCCCAGGAGGAGCTGGACACCCGCCGTGAGGCCGCCCGCGCCGCCGGCAAGCCGTCCGGCTACGACGGTCACTGCCGCGACCTCACCGCTCAGCAGGTCGCGGAGTACCAGGCCCAGGACCGCGCCCCGATCGTCCGCTTCCGTATGCCCGACGAGACGATCACCTTCACGGACCTGGTCCGCGGCGAGCTGACGTTCACCCCGGAGAACGTCCCGGACTACGGCATCGTCCGCGCGAACGGCGCCCCCCTCTACACGCTCGTCAACCCGGTCGACGACGCCCTGATGGAGATCACCCACGTCCTGCGCGGCGAGGACCTGCTTTCCTCGACGCCCCGTCAGATCGCCCTGTACAAGGCGCTGATGGAGCTCGGTATCGCCAAGCAGATCCCGCACTTCGGCCACCTGCCGTACGTGATGGGCGAGGGCAACAAGAAGCTCTCGAAGCGGGACCCGCAGTCGTCGCTGAACCTCTACCGCGAGCGCGGCTTCCTCCCCGAGGGCCTGCTCAACTACCTCTCCCTCCTCGGCTGGTCGCTCTCGGCCGACCAGGACATCTTCACGATGGACGAGATGATCGCGGCCTTCGACATCGCCGACGTGAACCCCAACCCGGCCCGCTTCGATCTGAAGAAGTGCGAGGCGATCAACGGCGACCACATCCGCCTCCTCGAGGTGAAGGACTTCACGGAGCGCTGCGCCCCCTGGCTGAAGGCCCCCTTCGCGCCCTGGGCGCCGGAGGACTTCGACGAGACGAAGTGGCAGGCGATCGCCCCGCACGCCCAGACCCGCCTCAAGGTCCTCTCCGAGATCACGGACAACGTCGACTTCCTGTTCCTGTCGGAGCCGGTCTTCGACGAGCCGTCCTGGACGAAGGCGATGAAGGAGGGCTCGGACGCCCTGCTCCGCACGGCCCGCGAGAAGCTGGAGTCGGCGGACTGGACCTCCCCCGAGTCCCTCAAGGAGGCCGTCCTGGCCGCCGGCGAGACCCACGGCCTCAAGCTCGGCAAGGCCCAGGCCCCGGTCCGCGTAGCCGTCACCGGCCGCACGGTCGGCCTGCCCCTCTTCGAGTCCCTGGAGATCCTGGGCAAGGAGAAGACCCTGACCCGCATCGACGCGGCGCTGGCGAAGCTGGCGGCATAGCGCAGACAGGGCAGACAGGGCAGGCACACGTGAGGGGCGGCACCCGGGATGTTCCGGGTGCCGCCCCTCACGCGCGTCCGGGACGGGTACGGTCGGATCATGAGCATTCGCGCCGTGGTGTGGGACGTGGACGACACCCTCTTCGACTACACCAACGCCGACCGCGAGGGCATGCGCGCGCACCTGGTGACCGAGGGCCTGCTCGGGGGACGCGAGACCGTCGAGCAGGCCCTCGTCCGGTGGCGGGCGGTCACCGACGCGCAGTGGGCGCGGTTCGCGGCGGGGGAGGCGTCCTTCGAGGGGCAGCGCCGGGACCGCGTACGGGTGTTCCTGGGCGAGGAGCTGACCGACGCCGAGGCCGACGACTGGTTCCAGCGGTACCTGGCGCACTACGAGGCCGCCTGGGCGCTCTTCCCGGACGTCCTGCCCGTCCTCGACGCCCTCGCGGCCAGCCACCGCCACGGCGTGCTGTCCAACTCCAGCATCCACGTCCAGGACCACAAGCTGCGCGTCCTCGGCGTCCGCGACCGCTTCGAGTCCGTGCTGTGCGCCGCCGAGCTGGGCGTCTCCAAGCCGGAGGCCGGCGCCTTCCACGCGGCCTGCGCCGCCCTGGAACTCGCCCCGCACCAGGTCGCGTACGTCGGCGACCACCCGGAGATCGACGGCAGGGGCGCCGCCGAGGCCGGTCTGCTGTCCGTCTGGGTCGACCGTGACGGCGTGTACGCCACCGCCGACGCCCCCTCCGGGCGGCACCGGATCGCGACCCTCGCCGAACTGCCCAGCGTGCTCGGCTCGGATACCCGTTTTGGAGCCCCGTCCACCTTCGGGTAATGTTCTTTCTGCGCCGCCGGGGAGCGGGCCGAAAAGGCCGGAACCGACGGGGCAAACTAGAACAAGATCCCCTCAGGGGCTTGCGTTCCGGTGGCCTATGGTGTAATTGGCAGCACGACTGATTCTGGTTCAGTTAGTCTTGGTTCGAGTCCAGGTAGGCCAGCTCGCAGAGCTCATCTGCAAAGCCCCCGTTGTGTAGCGGCCTAGCACGCTGCCCTCTCAAGGCAGTAGCGCCGGTTCGAATCCGGTCGGGGGTACGGATCCTGATCATCTCGGGATCGCTAGGGCCCCCGTTGTGTAGCGGCCTAGCACGCCGCCCTCTCAAGGCGGTAGCGCCGGTTCGAATCCGGTCGGGGGTACTGACTGGTCTAAACCACATTGGTCTATGGTGTAATTGGCAGCACGACTGATTCTGGTTCAGTTAGTCTTGGTTCGAGTCCAGGTAGACCAGCTCGGACCTGCGGAAACGCAGTGTCCAGGCCCCCGTTGTGTAGCGGCCTAGCACGCCGCCCTCTCAAGGCGGTAGCGCCGGTTCGAATCCGGTCGGGGGTACAGAGAACGAAGGCCCTCCACGCGAGTGGGGGGCCTTTCGTGTGCCCAGGACGGCGACCTCCACCTTCTGCTCCTCCGACTGACGGGTCTCCGCGAAGTCCAGGTCCAGGTCGGTCACCTGGTGCATCAACTGCGCGTACGGCAGCGTCAGTTCGATGGGCCAGGCACAGCCGAGCCGCCGGAACACGGCCAGCCCCATCACCAGGGAGCGGTACGCGGGGGACATGGTGCTCAGGGGCTGGGCGTTCGACCAGCCGAGCCGCTCCAGCAACTGTTCCACCTCGCCGCGCGCGCCCTCTACGTACTCGTCCTCCTCGTCGGGCTCGGGAACCTGCGGCCGGGCCCACAGCGCCGCGCCCATCCGGATCGTGCGGCCGAGGGAGACGTCGTCGACAGTCGGTCACCGGATCGTCGGGAACAGGCTGCCGCGGCGTTGAGGCCGCCTCTTCCCGGCGTACGGCGTGACCAGTCAGCCCGTGCGGCGCAGGGCCTCGGAGAGGCGGGCGGCGGCGTCGATGACCGCCTGGGCGTGCATGCGGCCCGGGTGGCGCGACAGGCGCTCGATGGGGCCGGAGACCGACACGGCGGCCACCACACGGTTGGAGGGGCCGCGCACCGGCGCGGAGACCGACGCGACGCCCGGCTCGCGCTCGCCGATCGACTGGGCCCAGCCCCGGCGACGTACGCCCGACAGGGCCGTCGCCGTGAAACGGGCGCCCTGGAGGCCGCGGTGCAGGCGCTCCGGCTCCTCCCAGGCCATCAGGATCTGGGCCGAGGAGCCCGCCTTCATCGTGAGCGTCGAGCCGACCGGGACCGTGTCCCGCAGGCCGGACAGGCGCTCTGCCGCGGCGACGCAGATGCGCATGTCGCCCTGGCGGCGGTAGAGCTGCGCGCTCTCGCCGGTGACGTCCCGGAGGTGGGTGAGTACCGGGCCGGCGGTGGCGAGGAGGCGGTCCTCACCCGCGGCCGCTGCGAGTTCTGCCAGCCGAGGCCCGAGAATGAAACGGCCCTGCATGTCGCGCGCCACCATGCGGTGGTGTTCCAGAGCCACGGCGAGCCGGTGGGCCGTGGGTCGTGCGAGTCCGGTGGCCGCGACCAGGCCCGCGAGGGTGGCCGGACCGGACTCCAGGGCGCTCAGGACAAGGGCTGCCTTGTCCAGAACGCCGACGCCGCTACTGTTGTCCATGCAACGATACTCACGTCTCACTCTGTGAAACGCAAGTTCAATTTTCCGTGGAACGCGCCACTCTGGAAGAGACGAAGGCACAGGGGCCCGTAACCAAAAAAGGGCCTGGCGGCGGACGCCCGGAATCAGGGGCGCTGGGCAGCCGCCTCCTCAAGATCTCTAGTTGGGCCGGTGGACGCTTGCCGGCCGGAGGGAAAGCGATGGGTAGGACACTCGCGGAGAAGGTCTGGGACGACCATGTCGTCCGGCGCGCCGAGGGCGAGCCCGACCTCCTCTTCATCGATCTGCACCTGCTGCACGAGGTGACCAGCCCGCAGGCCTTCGACGGCCTCCGTAAGAGCGGTCGCCCGGTGCGGCGGCTCGACCTGACCATCGCCACCGAGGACCACAACACCCCGACCCTCGACATCGACAAGCCCATCGCGGACCCGGTCTCCCGGATCCAGCTGGAGACGCTGCGCAAGAACGCCGCCGAGTTCGGGGTGCGCCTGCACCCGCTCGGTGACGTCGAGCAGGGTGTCGTGCATGTGGTGGGTCCGCAGCTCGGGCTGACCCAGCCGGGCATGACCGTCGTCTGCGGCGACTCCCACACCTCCACGCACGGCGCCTTCGGCGGACTCGCGTTCGGCATCGGTACCTCCCAGGTCGAGCACGTGCTGGCCACCCAGACGCTGCCCATGGCCCGCCCGAAGACGATGGCCATCACCGTCAACGGCGAACTGCCCGACGGCGTCACCGCCAAGGACCTGATCCTGGCGATCATCGCCAAGATCGGCACCGGCGGCGGCCAGGGCTACGTCCTGGAGTACCGCGGCTCCGCCATCGAGAAGCTCTCGATGGAGGCCCGGATGACCATCTGCAACATGTCGATCGAGGCCGGTGCCCGCGCGGGCATGATCGCCCCCGACGAGATCACCTTCGAGTACCTGAAGGGCCGCCCGCACGCCCCCAAGGGCGAGGACTGGGACGCGGCCGTCGCGTACTGGAAGACGCTGAAGACGGACGCGGACGCCGAGTTCGACGCCGAGGTCGTCATCGAGGCCGCCGAACTGTCGCCGTTCGTCACCTGGGGCACCAACCCGGGCCAGGGCGCACCGCTTTCGGCGCACGTCCCCGACCCTGCTTCGTACGAAGACGCTTCGGAGCGCCTCGCCGCCGAAAAGGCCCTGGAATACATGGGGTTGGAGGCCGGCCAGCCGCTGCGCTCCATCAAGGTGGACACCGTCTTCGTAGGCTCGTGCACCAACGGGCGGATCGAGGACCTGCGCGCCGCCGCCGAGATCGTCAAGGACCGCAAAGTCGCCGACGGCGTACGGATGCTGGTCGTCCCGGGCTCCGCGCGCGTGGGTCTGCAGGCCGTCTCCGAGGGCCTGGACGTCGTGTTCAAGGAGGCCGGCGCGGAATGGCGGCACGCGGGCTGCTCGATGTGCCTGGGCATGAACCCGGACCAGCTGGCGCCCGGTGAGCGCTCGGCGTCCACCTCCAACCGCAACTTCGAGGGCCGGCAGGGCAAGGGCGGTCGTACGCACCTGGTGTCGCCGCAGGTCGCGGCCGCTACGGCGGTGCTGGGCCACCTCGCCTCCCCGGCCGACCTGTCCGACGTCGAGACCCGTACGCCCGCTGGAGTCTGAGAGTCATGGAAGCATTCACCACGCACACCGGCCGGGCCGTCCCGCTGCGCCGCAGCAACGTCGACACCGACCAGATCATCCCTGCTCACTGGCTCAAGAAGGTGACCCGGGACGGGTTCGAGGACGGGCTGTTCGAGGCCTGGCGCAAGAACGAGTCCTCCTTCGTCCTCAACCAGCCCGAGCGCAAGGGCGCGACCGTCCTGGTCGCCGGCCCCGACTTCGGCACCGGCTCCTCCCGTGAGCATGCCGTGTGGGCGCTGCAGAACTACGGCTTCAAGGCCGTCATCTCCTCCCGGTTCGCCGACATCTTCCGCGGCAACTCGCTCAAGAACGGCCTGCTCACGGTGGTTCTGGAGCAGAAGACCGTGGACGCGCTGTGGGAGCTCACCGAGAAGGACCCGCAGGCCGAGATCACGGTCGACCTGGAGGCCCGTGAGGTGCGCGCCGAGGGCATCACCGCCGCCTTCGAGCTGGACGAGAACGCCCGCTGGCGGCTGCTGAACGGGCTGGACGACATCTCCATCACGCTCCAGAACGAGGGCGACATCTCCGCGTACGAGGCCAAGCGGCCGTCGTTCAAGCCGCGGACGCTCCAGACCTGACACGAGGGCCTCCCAGGCGGCCCTGCGCAAGTCGAGTTTCGGCCACCACAACACCCTCGCAGTACCCCCGATCAGCCCGATCGGGGGTACTGCTGTGTCTGCACCCGAACGGCCCTGCCCGGCCGGTCGATCGTCCCCAACTTCCCACGTTACGCCGGGTGTTGGCGGGGTACGCGAGTCATGTAGCCGTGGCTTCCGCAAGTGCCCGGAAGGCCGTTTGAGGCCGGAGTTGCACCCTGAGCAGGCGACAACTCGCCCCAGATGGCACAATCTGTGCATGGAACACGACGGCCAACTCGAGCTCTATGCGGCAGTCGCGGACCAACTCAAGGAAGCGCACGCAAGGGTGCGCGCACTGCAAGTCCCGGAGGGCGTACGGATGGCGCTGACCCGGAAGCTGCTGGTCATTACGGCCGCGGCCAAGCACGACGTTGCCGAAGCGACAAGGCGTCTGGAGCGGTTCATGGCGGACCTCGACGCGGGTCGATTCTCCGAAGAGGAACGCTGAAACAAGTCCAAGACAGTCGAGTCCGCTGCGGCACAAGGGTGATAAGCCCGTTTCGTGTTTGATTTGCGGTATATATCTGCCTAACGTGCGAAAAAGCTTGAACACTTTCGTTCTGGCAATGTCTCCGAAGGGGAAGACGTGAACAAGGCGCAGCTCGTAGAAGCGATTGCCGACAAGCTCGGCGGCCGCCAGCAGGCCGCCGACGCTGTCGACGCGGTCCTGGACGCCATCGTCCGCGCGACCGTCGCGGGGGACCGGGTCTCGGTCACCGGCTTCGGGTCGTTCGAGAAGGTCGACCGCCCGGCTCGTTACGCCCGTAACCCCCAGACGGGCGAGCGGGTCCGGGTCAAGAAGACCTCCGTGCCGCGCTTCCGCGCGGGCCAGGGCTTCAAGGACCTGGTGAGCGGGTCGAAGAAGCTCCCGCGTGGTGGCGAGGTCGCGGTCAAGAAGGCGCCTAAGGGCAGCCTGACCGGTGGTGCCGCGGCGACGGTCAAGAAGGCCGCCGCGAAGAAGACCACCAAGGCGGCTGCGAAGAAGGTCACGGCCAAGAAGGCGGCACCGACGAAGAGGGCGGCCGCCGCGAAGAAGACCACGGCGAAGAAGGCGCCCGCGAAGAAGACGACCGCGGCCGCCAAGAAGACGACCGCCAAGAAGACGGCCGCCACCGCGAAGAAGACGGCAGCCAAGAAGGCCCCGGCGAAGAAGGCCCCGGCCAAGAAGTCGACGGCGCGCACGACCACCGCCAAGAAGACCACCGCCCGCAAGAGGTAAGAGCGCAGGGGTACTCACGCGCCGGGCCGGACTCCGTCGGGAGTCCGGCCCGCGGCGCGTTCAGACGCCGTTCAGAGCGTCTGCAACGTCACCAGCGTGATCCGCAGGCCTTCGCCCTCGCCCTCGGTCTCGATACGCACCCGCTGGCCGGGCCGCAGCAGCCTCAGCCCGCCCGCGTCGAACGCCGGGGCGTCGAAGGGGACGGGGGTGCCGTTGTCCAGCAGCACACTGCCGCTGCGGGTGTTGGCGTCGTAGGTGTAAGCGGTCGCATGCATGGTCGCCAGCCTATGCCTGTGCGCTCCGCTGGTGGGGCCGCGTCCTCTTTGGTGGGCGCTCCAGCTACTGCCCCTTTATCAGTAGCCGTGCCGCCGCGGCGGCCGTCTGTGGGCCTACACCCAGGGCCAGGGCCGCGCGCAGGTCGTCGCCGGTGTCCACGTCCTGGCGTACTGAATCCACGTCGGTGAGGGAGAGTTCCACCGCGCCCGATGTGCGGTGGCGTGCACGGGAATCCGTGCCGAATGCCGGGAGCAATTCCCGGCCGGCTGTCGCGGCCAGCAGAGTGGTGCCGATTGCGGCGGCGTCGGGGAGAAAAGCGCGGGGGAATTGCGTGGCCTCGTCGAGTACCCGGGCCAATTCCAGGGGGCGCAGCGCCGGAAGGTCGGCATTCAAGGCCGCCACGGCGCTTTCGGGGCGGGCCGCCCTTACGGCCGCCGCTCCGTGTGCCAGCGCCGGGTTGAGGCCGCCGCCGGGCTCGTCCGGGACGATCAGGGCGCCCAGTGCGGCCAGCTCACGGCCGGCCAGGGCGTCGTCCGTGACGACTGCCACATCCCTGACCACCGGGCAGGCCAGCGCGGCTGCCACGGTGTCCTGTGCGAACGCGAGGGCCAGGCCTGGGCGCAGCCCGTCGGCGGCGGTGTCCGAGAGCCTGCTCTTGGCCCGCGCCAGGGGCTTCAGGGGTACGACCAAGGTCCACTGCACCAGCGTTCCGTCCCTCTCTTGTCGCGGCCATTGTCACTCAGTCGTCATGTGGGCCATCTGGCGGTGTCCGTGGCGGGGCGTACGGTGTTCTCGACAGACCGGCGGCCTGGGGCGACACTTGTGCGGCCCCCCAGGCCCTAGAGGAAGGTGTCCGCGTGCCCCGCCGCAGAATCGGGTTCTGGTACCGCTTCGCAGCGGTCCTCTGCAAACCGCCGCTGGTGGTTCTGATCAAGCGGGACTGGCGCGGAATGGAGCACATTCCGGCCGAGGGCGGATTTATCACCGCGGTGAACCACAATTCGCACATTGATCCCTTCGCGTACGCGCACTTTCAGTACAACACCGGCCGCGTTCCTCGATTCCTCGCGAAGAGCGGGCTTTTCCGGGAGGGATTCGTCGGCGCCGCGATGCGGGGCACCGGGCAGATCCCCGTCTACCGCGAGAGCACGGACGCGCTGAGCGCCTTCCGGGCCGCGATCGACGCCGTGGACCGCGGTGAATGCGTCGCCTTCTATCCCGAGGGCACCCTCACCCGCGACCCGGACGGCTGGCCCATGACAGGCAAGACGGGCGCCGCCCGGGTCGCCCTGCAGACCAAGTGCCCGGTGATTCCGGTCGCCCAGTGGGGCGCCAACCACCTGCTGGCGCCGTACGCCAAGAAGCCCGACCTCCTGCCGCGCAAGACCCACCACGTGCTCGCGGGCCCGCCCGTGGACCTCGCGCGCTTCTACGACAAGGAGATGACCCCGGAACTCCTCAAGGAGGCGACCGAGGTCATCATGGCCGCCGTCACTCGCCAGCTGGAGGAGATCCGCGGCGAGAAGGCGCCCGAGACGCCGTACGACCCGCGCCGTGAGCGGATCGAGCAGCGCCGCAAGACCCGCTCGCAGACACAGCCGAAGGTGGAACAGGAAGAGGGGCAGGGCACGTGAGCAAGCCTGTCAAGGCGGCCGTATTCAGCGCCGGTTCGTGGGGCACGGCCTTCGGCATGGTGCTCGCGGACGCGGGGTGCGAGGTCACTCTCTGGGCGCGCCGCCCGGAGGTCGCGGAAGCGATCAACTCCACCCGCACGAACCCCGACTACTTCCCCGGTGTCGAACTCCCGGAGCGCGTACGGGCCACCACGGACCCCGCCGAGGCCGCCGCCGGCGCCGACTTCACCGTCCTGTCGGTGCCCTCGCAGACGCTGCGCGCCAACCTCGCCCAGTGGACGCCGCTGCTCGCGCCGGACACGGTCCTGGTCTCCCTGATGAAGGGCGTCGAGCTGGGTACGACCATGCGGATGAGCGAGGTCATCCAGGACGTCGCCAAGGTCGGCGCCGACCGCATCGCCGTGGTCACCGGACCCAACCTCGCCCGGGAGATCGCCTCCCGCATGCCGGCCGCCGCCGTGGTCGCCTGCACCGACGAGGCCGTCGCCCAGCGCCTCCAGGCCGCCTGCCACACGCCGTACTTCCGGCCGTACACCAACACCGACGTCGTCGGCTGCGAACTGGGCGGTGCGGTGAAGAACGTCATCGGTCTCGCCGTGGGCATCGCGGACGGCATGGGCCTGGGCGACAACGCCAAGGGGTCCCTGATCACGCGTGGTCTCGCCGAGACGACCCGGCTGGGTCTGGCGATGGGCGCCGACCCGCTGACCTTCTCCGGACTCGCCGGCCTGGGCGACCTGGTGGCGACCTGCTCGTCCCCGCTGTCCCGCAACCACACCTTCGGCACCAACCTCGGCAAGGGCATGACGCTGGAGGAGACCATCGCGGTCACCAAGCAGACCGCCGAGGGCGTCAAGTCCTGTGAGTCCGTGCTGGATCTGGCCCGCCGGCATGGTGTCGACATGCCGATCACCGAGACGGTCGTCGGCATCGTGCACGAGGGCAAGCCTCCGGTGGTCGCGCTCAAGGAGCTGATGTCGCGCAGCGCGAAGCCCGAACGACGCTGAGCAACGCCCGCCCTCTTTTTTCGCTCGTTCGCCTACGGGCGCTTCAGCCGGTGTCGAGGGCGCGATCGTGCTCAGCCCTTCGGGCCTCCGCGCGTTCGCGCCCTCGACACCGGCGCGCCCTCCGGCTCACTCGCCGGGCACGCTGTATCAGGGCACTACCAACGGGTACTCTCAACGCGATATGAGCACCGAGAACCTCCCCCAGAGCCCTGAGCAGTCGCCTCGCAAGCCGCGCGTGGCCGTCGTGTTCGGCGGGCGCAGCAGCGAACACGGAATCTCCGTGGTCACCGCCGGCGCGGTGCTGCGTGCCATCGACCGGACGAAGTACGACGTCCTGCCGATCGGCATCACCCAGGACGGCCGTTGGGCGCTGACCGCCGACGAGCCGGAGCGCATGGCGATCACCGACCGCCGTACGCCCAGCGTCGAGGAGCTGGCCGACTCGAGCGAGGGCGGCGTGGTGCTCCCCGTCGACCCCCGGAACCGCGAAGTCGTCTACAGCGAGCCCGGATCGGTACCCAAGGCGCTCGGCGACGTCGACGTCGTCTTCCCCGTCCTGCACGGCCCCTACGGCGAGGACGGCACCCTGCAGGGCCTGCTGGAGCTCTCCGGCGTCCCGTACGTGGGTTCGGGCGTGCTCGCCTCGGCCGTCGGCCAGGACAAGGAGTACATGAAGCGGGTCTTCACGTCGTTCGGGCTCAAAGTGGGCCCCTACGTGGTGATCCGGCCGCGTGAGTGGCAGCCGGACGAGTCGGCCGCCCGCAAGAAGATCGTCGACTTCGCCGGCGAGCACGGCTGGCCGCTCTTCGTGAAGCCCGCGCGCGCGGGCTCGTCGATCGGCATCACCAAGGTCGACGACCTCTCGGGCTTGGACGAGGCGATCGCCGAGGCCCAGCGGCACGACCCGAAGATCCTGGTCGAGGCGGCGCTCAGGGGCCGCGAGATCGAGTGCGGCGTCCTGGAGTTCGAGGACGGCCCGCGCGCCTCGGTCCCCGCCGAGATCCCGCCGCCGGACACGCACGCGTACTACGACTTCGAGGCCAAGTACATCGACTCCACGCCCGGCATCGTCCCGGCGCCGCTGACGTCCGAGGAGACGGCGGAGGTGCGGCGCCTCGCGGTGGACGCGTTCGAGGCGGCGTCCTGCGAGGGGCTCGTGCGGGCCGACTTCTTCCTCACGGAAGACGGCGAGTTCGTGATCAACGAGATCAACACGATGCCCGGCTTCACACCGATCTCGATGTACCCGGCGATGTGGCAGGCGAGCGGGATCAGCTACGAGGAGCTGGTGGACAAGCTGATCCAGGCGGCACTGCGCAGGCCGACGGGACTGCGCTGAGCCTCGTACCGGACTGCTGAGACTCGTACCGATCAGTTGGCGATTCCTTCGGGGATCGCCTTCTTGATGGCCGACGCCAGATCAACCAGCACGGTCGAGGTGTTCCCGCCCTTCGCCACGGTCACCTCGACGTAGGCCCTGCGCAGGGCGCTGGTGAACCGTACGGCCCCGGCGTCCCCGTCGGTGGCGGTCTCCATCAGCCAGCGGACGCCGTTCACACCGCCCCCTATCGCCTCCGGGTCATTGCCCGTGGCCACCTTCGGGTCGACCATCTTCGGCGGCTGTTCGACACCGCACCGCAGTATGATCGCCGAGTTCCCCCAGCCCGCGGTCAGCGCGGATGCGGGCTCGGGATCCTCACGGCTCTCTCCGTCCACCTCGGCCGGCAGGACCTTGTCCAGGTTCTGGCACAGCTCGGTGACCTTCGCGTCCGGGCTGGGAACCGGCGTCGATGTGGTGTCGTCTGCTGATGAGCAGCCTGTTGCGGTGATCAGCAGGGCGAGTGCGGGCAGCCCGATGAAGGTGCGGTGCCGGTGACGGAAAGAGTTCACCGGCCAAGGGTAGACGGGGACTACAGATGGACGACCGGACAGGTCAGGGTGCGGGTGATGCCGTCCACTTGCTGGACCTTCGCGACCACCATGCGGCCGAGGTCGTCGACGGTGTCGGCTTGGGCGCGCACGATGACGTCGTACGGTCCTGTCACGTCCTCAGCCTGGATGACTCCCGGGATCTTGCTGATCGTCTCGGCGACGGTCGACGCTTTGCCGACCTCCGTCTGGATCAGGATGTACGCCTGTACCACGGAACCTCCAGGGCGGCCACGAGGATCATGTGGGGAAAAGGAACGCCACGGTATCGCGTCGCCGCTCGCCGCGGGGAGACCTGCGGCGACCGGGGCTTGCGCGCCGGGGTGCAGGCACGACAGAAGTTGACGTACACCTCGACGGTATCGAGGACAGTAGTGACGCGCGACCGGGTGCGAACAGGGACAGAAGGGGCGTAAGGGCAATGAAGGGCACTGTTGGTGAGCTCGGTGAGTTCGGGCTCATCAGGGAGCTCACCTCCCGTCTCACCACCACCCCGGCGGTCCGGGTCGGCCCCGGCGACGACGCCGCGGTGGTGGCCGCACCCGACCGCAGGGTGGTCGCCAGCACCGACATCCTGCTGGAGGGCCGGCACTTCCGGCGCGACTGGTCCACGGCCTACGACGTGGGTCGCAAGGCCGCCGCGCAGAACCTCGCGGACATCGCCGCCATGGGTGCCGTACCGACCGCGCTGCTGCTCGGCCTCGTCGTGCCCGCCGAACTCCCGGTGACCTGGCCGTCCGAGCTGATGGACGGGTTGCGCGACGAGTGCCAGGTCGCGGGCGCTTCGGTGGTCGGCGGAGACGTCGTACGCGGCGACTCGATCATGGTGTCGATCACCGCGCTCGGCGATCTGCGCAACCAGGAGCCCGTCACGCGGGGCGGCGCGCAGCCCGGCGACATCGTCGCGGTGACCGGCTGGCTGGGCTGGTCCGCGGCCGGGTTCGCCGTCCTGTCCCGCGGGTTCCGCTCGCCCCGCGCCTTCGTGGAGGCCCACCGGCGTCCCGAGCCGCCGTATCACGCCGGCCCCGCGGCCGCCGGTCTTGGCGCCACCGCCATGTGCGACGTGAGCGACGGGCTGATCGCCGACCTCGGGCACATCGCCGAGGCCAGCAAGGTCCGCATCGACATCCGCTCCGGTGCGATCGACATCCCGTCCCAGATGAACGACATCGGGCAGGCCGTCGGCGTCGACCCGATGCAGTGGGTGCTGACCGGGGGAGAGGACCACGCGATCGTGGCGACGTTCCCGTCGGACGTGAAGCTGCCCGCCCGGTGGAAGGTGATCGGCGAGGTACTCAACCCGTCGGCGCTGCCCCAGGTGACGGTGGACGGGGCGCCCTGGACCAGCAAGGGCGGCTGGGACCACTTCGGGGACATCGAGTCATGAGCGCCCCGCCGTGTGTGCTGACGGTCGCCGGCTCCGACTCCGGTGGCGGGGCCGGGATTCAGGCCGACCTGAAGACGATGCTCGCGCTCGGTGTGCACGGCATGAGCGTGATCACCGCGGTCACGGCCCAGAACTCCCTCGGCGTACAGGGCGCTTGGCCGCTGCCGGTGGCGGCGGTGCGGGCGCAGTACCGCAGTGTCGTGGACGACATCGGGGTGCGGGCCGTCAAGACCGGCATGCTCGCCTCGGCCGAACTCGTCGAGACGGTGGCCGAGTTGATCGCCGGGACGGACGCGCCCGCCGTGGTCGACCCGGTGGGCGTGTCGAAGCACGGGGACCCGCTGCTCGCCGCGTCCGCGCTGGACTCCGTACGCACGAAGCTGCTGCCGGTCGCGACCGTGGCGACGCCGAACCTCGACGAGGTGGCGCAACTCACCGGGGTGCACGTCGAGTCCGAGGCGCAGATGCGCCGGGCCGCGGCGGCCGTGTTGGCGTACGGCCCGCGGTGGGTGGTGATCAAGGGCGGCCATCTCGCCGGGGATGCAGGGCGGGTGGGTGGGAACCAGGCTGTCGACCTGCTGACCGACGGCTCCGAGGAGCACTGGCTGCGTTCTCCTCGTCACGACAACCGGCACACCCATGGCACCGGCTGCACCCTCGCGTCGGCGATCGCGTCGCAGCTCGCGAAGGGGCGGTCCGTGCCGGAGGCGGTGACGGCGGCCAAGGAGTACGTCACCGGGGCGATCGCGGCCGGGTTCGCGCTCGGCGGGGGGATCGGGCCGGTGGATCACGGGTGGCGGTTCCGGGCCTGACGGTGATCAGACTGGCGATGATCATGCATAGCAAAAAGCCGGTCCACACGAGGTGGACCGGCTTAGTGCAGCGAACCAGCAGTGGCCGCGCGCTTAGCTGTGCGTCAGCGCGAGACCTTGCCGGCCTTGATGCACGAGGTGCAAGCGTTCACGCGCTTCGGCGTCCCGCCGACCACGGTACGGACGCGCTGGATGTTGGGGTTCCAGCGACGGGGCGTACGGCGGTGAGAGTGCGAGATGTTGTTGCCGAAGCCCGGCCCCTTGCCGCAGACGTCGCAGTTGGCAGCCACGGGTCACTCCAAAGACTTCAGATGCACTTACGGTTGATCCCGGCAGGCCGGGATCGAGATCGTAGGATCAGAGATCTGAGTGGCGTTGCCAGGGGGAATGGCCCGATTGGATCGGGCAACCGGAGCAGCATACAACGACTGCGCCAGTAGAACGAAACTACCATGCCTGCTCAGGGGCCCGCGCCCGGCCCTCTTCCGGCGGACAGGGACCCTGGGTCTACGCTGCGTCCACGTCCAGCAGCTCAAGGAGGCGCAGGTGGCGCAGGTGCCGCAGACATTCTTCGATGCTCTCGCGGTGCGCACCTGGTGCGGTCTCGCGCTGGAGGCGCTCGGGCGGGCGCGCGAGGAGATCGACGCGATCAACGTCTATCCCGTGGCCGACGGGGACACCGGCACGAACCTCTATCTGACGGTGGAGTCGGCGGTCGCGGCGGTGGAGGCCGTGTTCGCGGGCCATGAGGTCGGCGCCGTGCAGGTGGGGGCCGCCGGGAAGCCGACGCTGGCCGATGCCGTACGGGCGATGGCGCACGGGGCGCTGATAGGGGCCCGGGGGAACTCCGGGACGATCCTGGCGCAGCTGCTGCGGGGGATGGCTCAGGTGCTCGCCGCCGACGGCGAGACGCCTCATACGGACGATTCGGGTCTGCGGCTGGCCCTGCGGCATGCCGCCGACTCCGCTCGTCATGCCGTGGCCCATCCCGTCGAGGGCACGGTCCTCACCGTCGCCTCGGCCGCCGCCGACGCGGCCGGCGGGGCCGAGGGCGACTGCGGGACCGTGGCACGGGCCGCCTATGAGGGTGCGCGCGCGGCCCTTGCCGCTACGCCGGGGCAGCTGGCCGTTCTGGAGCGTGCCGGGGTCGTGGACGCGGGCGGGCGGGGGCTGGTGGCGGTGCTGGCGGCACTGGTGGAGACGTTCACGGGGGAGGCGCCGCGGGCGGTGGCGTCTGTCGCCGGTCCCGTTCATGGTCAGGTGTCCCGGGTGAGTGGGGGAGCGGCGGAAGCGGCGGCAGCCCTCGATGAGTGTGCTGACAGTCCGGCAGGTTCGGAGACGGGTGGGCCCGCCTTCGAGGTGATCTATCTCCTGGAGGCCGAGGACGCGGCCGTGGACCGGCTGCGGGAGCGGCTCGACGCCCTCGGAGACTCGCTCGTCGTGGTCGGCGGCGACGGGCTGTGGAACGTGCATGTGCACGTGGACGACGCCGGGGCCGCCGTGGAGGCGGGCGTCGAGGCCGGGCGGCCGTACCGGATCCGGATCACCCACTTCGGGCTCGGCGACGTGCACACCACCGGCGGCGAGCGGCCGCCCCGGGAGCGCGCCCAGCGTGCCGTGGTGGCCGTGGTACCGGGCGAGGGGCTGGCCGGGCTGTACACGGAGGCCGGCGCGACCACCGTGCTCGCGCGCCCCGGGGAGCTGCCCGCGAGCGGGAAGCTCGTGGACGCCGTACGGCGGGCCCACGCGCGCGAGGTCGTGCTGCTGCCCAATGACGCCGACCTGCGGCACACCGCGGCCGCGGCGGCCGAGCAGGCCCGCGCGGAGGGCATCCGGGTGGCCCTGATCCCGACGCGCTCCGCGGTCCAGGGCATCGCCGCGCTCGCCGTGCACGAGCCCGAGCGGCGGTTCGACGAGGACGTCGTGTCGATGACCTCGGCGGCCGGCGCCACCCGCTACGCCGAGGTCGCCGTAGCCGAACGCCAGTCCTGGACCATGGCCGGCATCTGCCAGGCCGGGGACGTCCTCGGCCTCATCGAGGGCGATGTGGCCGTGATCGGCGCGGACGTCACCGCCACCGCCGAGATGGTCCTCGACCGTATGCTCGCGGCCGGCGGCGAACTCGTGACGCTGGTCCTCGGCGACGAGGCGCCCGAGTCCATCGCCCAGCACCTCGAGGCACGCGTGCGTGAGTCGTACCTCGCCGTCGACACGGTGGTGTACCGGGGCGGCCGCCAAGGGGCGCTGCTGCTCATCGGGGTCGAGTAGACCCCCTCAGTCCTCCTGGTCCTTCTGCTCCGCCACGACCTTGAGCATCTGTTCGGCCTCCGCCCGCCGTCCCCTGGCCGTCTCGTCCTCGTGGCCGGCCCCGTCGTACGCCGCCAGCACCGCACGCGCGCGTACCGCCGCTGCCGCCGGGCGGCTCAGGTCGGCCTCCAGCCAGCCGGCGGCGAGTTCGGCACCGGTGCGGCCGTGCAGGGCGTCGTCCCCGAGGGCGGCGAACACGGTGACGGCCGCCGTCATCTGGGCGAGGGCCTCCTCCAGTGCGGCCCGGATGGAGTCGTCCTCGTCGTCCTCCGCGGCGGTACGGGCGAGCAGGTCGCCGAACTGCCGGTGGGTATGGCCGAGTTCGGCGACGAGCCGCTCCTGCATCTCCTCGTCGGCCGCCGCGTCGAGCGCCGCCGCGCACTCCCGCACGGCTCCCGCCATCAACTCCCGTGCCGCGTCGGTCCCGTCCTCCGTGCGCAGCGCCAGCCACGCGCGGGCGCGCAGGGAACGGACCAGGCCGTGGACGTTGCCGAGGGTGCGCCACAGCTCGCCCGCGCGCGCGTACGCCTGGTCGGCGTCGGCGTGCAGGCCGGCGTGGCCGAGGGACTCGGCGGCGAGGTGCGCGAGTGTCGCGTGGTCGTGCTGCTCGGGCCAGTGCCGGGCGATCTCCGCGGCCTGCAACCGCCGTTCGGCGGCCGCGCGGTGTTCACCGAGCTCGCTGAGACAGTCGCCGAGCCACCACTGCGTCTGTACGACGGCTCCATCGCCGTGCGTCTCGGCGCTCAGGTCGGGCAGCGCCGACTCCAGTACCTCGGCGGCCTCGGCGCATCGTCCCTGCCGGAGCAGGAAGCCGCCGAGCTGGTGCCGCGCCCAGGCCCCGAGCGTCGGCCCCTCACCGGCCTCGTCGGCCCAGTGGGCGGCCTCCAGGGCGTGTTCGGCGGCCTCCTCGGACAGTCCCCGGCCGCCGACGACCTCGGCGAGCTGCAGGTGCAGCTGGGCCCGCCCGACCGCTTCCAGATGCGGCCCGCCGTGCTCCAGGGCCGCCCGCAGCGCCCGCTCGGCCCCGGCGATGTCGCCGAGATGATGCGCGAGCCCGGCCAGCCGTGCCTCGTACTCGACCGCGAACCAAGGCAGTTCCGCCCTCACGAACGCCTCCGCGGCCCGCCCGAACAACTCCGCGGCCGTCTCCAGCTCCCCGGCGAGCGCAGCCAGTTCGGCGAGCATCGCCTGCGCCTCCGCACCCCGCGAGACCAGCCGGACGTCGTCCCCGGCGTACCCGCCGACCAACGCGAGCACTTCCCGCACGGCTGCCTCGGCGTGGGCCAGTGCGGTGTCGATGGGGGAGTCGGGTGATCGGGACGGGGTTCCCTGCGGAGACGTCGTCCTGGAGGGCTCCGGTGGGGGAGGGGCGGTGGGTCGGGGGAGCGGAGTCGGGGGAGCTGTCGGGCGCGACTGCGTCGCCCGGGGAGGCATCGCCCGGGATGGCGTTCCTGGGGGAGGGGTCGGCCGGGAGCGTGTTGCCAGGGGCGCTGTCAGCCGCGGCTGTGCCGTCCGAGGAGGTCTGGGCCGGGATGGCGCTCTCGGGGGACTTGTCAGCCGTGGCTTCTGTGTCGCCCGAGGGAGCTTCGGCTGGGGTGGCGCCCTTTGGGGAGCCGTCGGGCGCGATCGTGCCGCCTGCGGGCGTACCGCCCGAGATTGCGTCCCCGGTGGACCGGCCGGCCGGGATTGTGTCGCCAGGGAACCCGTCTGCGTCCCCTGCGGAATCGATGCTGCCCAGGGCGGCGGCGTCCCTGGGGAAGTGATCGTCCGGGAGCAGGTCGCCGGAGTGGCCGTCGGCCGTGGCCGTGTCGTCCGCAGGGGCGTCGGCAGGGGCCGCTCCTCCCGAGGTCTCTCCGGCCTCATGCACCCGTCGCATCAGGATCCGCGCCCGGCCCATCAGTACCGACGCGGTCTGCCGTACGCCGGTGCCCTCCTCGGCGTGGAGCGCGAGGACCTGGTCGTACGGCTCTTCGACCGCCGCGACCGCGTCCGCCACGTGCCCGGTGAGGGCGCGTACGTACGCCGCACGCGTGCGTGCCGCCAGCGCTTCGCCGGGGTCGCCCGCCTCGGCGTAGAGCTCGGCGGCGTGTTCGAAGAGTTCGACGCCCTCGGGGCCCAGGTCCATCGCTCGGTGGTCGGCGATCTCCGCGCGGTCGCGGGCGGCCAGTTCGGCGCCCTCGGCGGCCCGGGAGACGGCCGCCCACGCCTCGACGGCGTTGGGCTGCAGCGTGTCCGACAGCCGCCGTGCCTCGGCGAGCAGCGCGGGCAGGTCCGCCTCCGGAGCAGGGGCCGGAGGCGTGGCCGCCGCTGCCGGCGTCGGCCGCGCCGCGCGTACGCCCAGCGGCAGCCGTTCCACCAGCGGGCGCTGCGCCATACGCGCGCGTGCCCGCTCGCTGACGTGCGGTGTGCCGTTGCGCTCGTCGAAGCGTCCCGCCAGCGCGAAGGCCTCCGCACGCGCGTGTGCGGCGAGTTCGCGCGCGGTCCAGGTGCGGTCGGCCGGTCCGGGCACCCGCTGCTCGCCGAGCCCGAGCTCGGTCAGCCGCTCCATGAGCAGCGCAACGACGGCCATGAACTCCAGCTTGCTGCGCGGATGCCCGGTGTCCGTGAAGTACGCCGGCCGCTCCGCGAGCAGCTCGAGGCCGCGCGCCTCGTTGCCGGTCAGCGCGCAGAACTCCACGTGGTCCGCGTAGGCGCCGCGCATGCTCTCCATGGACCGTACGAGCCGGAAGCCCCGCAGATGGTTGGCGCGCGCGTCGTCCGGGCGGCCCAGCCGCAGCAGGGGCACCAGGGAGGACGCGAGGACGGTGTGCGGCTCGTGCGCGCACGTGAACTCGCCCTCCAGGACCGGCCCCCAGAGCTCCAGCGCCTCGGTGTCCCGGCCCCGCTCCGCCTGCCACCAGCCCTGCCCGTGCAGCTCGCACGCGTGACAGTCGGCCATGTTGTCCCGGTCCGCGGCAAGCCAGGCGGCGTACGCCCGCTCGGCCCGAGTCATGTCACCGACATGCGCGGCGACACTGAACTCGGCGCTGCGCACGGCCCGTTCGGAGTGCCCGGCGAGCCGGTAGCGGTGCTCCATCTCACCGAGCCACTTCTCGACGGAGGCCAGCGGAACGTGCGGCTGGTCGAGCATGCCGGACGACATCCACTTGAAGACCCAGTGCAGCGAGTGGGTCTCGTACTCGTCGAAGTCCTCGGGCCGTTCGTCCCACATGCGCAGCAGGCGCGCGAAGGGGACGAACATCTTGTCCTTCTCGGAGCTGTAGTTGTAGACCTTCAGCTGGTGTCCGAGCGCCTCGATCACGGCGAGCGGGATGTTCAGCTTCTCGGCCTCGGCGAGCAACTGCTCCGCGCGCGCGTTGCGGGCCGGACCCTCCGGCTGCTCGGCGTTCTCCGCCATCGCCTGGCGGAAGGAGTCGAAGTCCGTGATCTCGCTCATCGACGGCCCTCCTCGCCGTTCGTGGCCCACTCCAGGAGGCCGATGAAGGCCCGGTTCAGCAGCGCCGAGTCCGCGGGCCTCAGCGGCCGCTGCGCCATCAGCAGCGCCTGCCCGTACAGGGACTCCGTGGCGGTGCCGATCAGCTCCGGGTCACCGAGTGAACTGATCCTGCGGATCAGCGGGTTGAGATGGTTGAGCACGAGACGCGCGCGTGGCGCGCTGCCGCGCAGCGAGCCCAGGATGCCCGCCCACAGGTCGTCGGCCTGCGCCTCGGCCTCCGCGCGGGCCTGCTCGTGCCGGGCCGCCCGGTCGTCCAGGTGCAGCGCGGGCACGGAGAGGGGATGGAAGGCGCGCAGGACGACGTCACAGCCCAGCGGGTCGAGCTTCGCCCGCGTGGCCGCCAGGAAGCCCGACAGGGCCAGCTCCTCGGCCGGATCGACGGCGTCCAGGTGGGCGGTCACGGTGTCCGCGTCCAGCTCGGCGACCACCGTCCCCGGCCGCACCGACGGCAGCGCCTCGACCAGCTCGCTGTCGTACGTGTAACCGCCGTTGATCACCCCGACGCCCTGCGCGGACGCGATCGGCGCGACCTGCCGGTACTCCTCGACCGTCCGCGTGAAGTGCACCACCGGGTGCCGCTGCGCGAACTCCTCCAGGGACAGCCGCCCGTCGGTCGTCTCGAAGGGCAGCCACGGCAGCATCGTCCGCAGCATCTCCTTGTCGTGCCGCGCCAGCGACTTGACCCCCAGGTGGTGCACGTCCAGGAAGGCCGCCAGCCGCTCCGGATCCCCGGCCGCCAGCCCCGTCAGCCAGGCCCGGATCCGCTCGCCCAGCGCCTCCCGTACGGCGGCCAGCGTCTCGTCCTCGTACAGCGACTCGCGCGACGCCGTGGGCCGCAGGCTGTCCGTGTCGAGGACGCAGCGCACGAAGAACGCCCAGTCGGGCAGCAGCTGTTCGGCGCGCTCGGTCAGCAGCATGCCCTTGAGGTGGACGCGGTGACCCGCCCGCTGGGCCGGGCTGACCGCCGACGGCAGGACGTACGCCATTCCGCGGATCCCGGCGAGCGGCACGTCCAGCTCGATCGAGTCCAGCGGCGTGAACCCGAACAGGTCGTGACAGTGCCGCGCCAGGGCCACCCTCCGGGTGGCGGGGCTCGGATACGACCGGTCCCAGGGTGCCGGCAGATCGGTGACCGCCTCGCCGCCCACCCGCACGTCGTACGGCAGTAGTGACCCGAAGTCCCGCGCCAGCGCCAGCACCCGCTCCTCGGCCAGCCACTCGGCGGCGCCGGCCCGCGCCACCAGGTGCACGGTGGTGCCCGGTTCGGTGCGGGCGTCGTCCGGCAGCGTCCGCACGGTGTACGAACCGTCGTCCGTCGCCGTCCACTCCACGGGCGGCGCGTGCGGCGTACGGGCGCTGCGGCTGACCACCCGGATCCGCTCGGCGACCACGAAACAGGCCAGCAGACCGATGCCGAACTGGCCCAGGAAGTCGGAGCGCGCCTCCTGCAGCCCCTCGGCACGCTTGGAGCTGCGCCCGATCGTGGCAAGGAGGTTGTGCACGTCGGACTCGGTCAGCCCGATCCCGGAGTCCTCGACGCGCAGGGCGCCGCCCTCGGCGTGCAGCCGCACCACGGCCGGGGCGCCCGGCTCCTCGGCGCGCCGGGCGGTGACGGCGTCCACCGAGTTCTGCAGCAGCTCGCGCAGATAGACCTTGGGGCTGGAGTAGAGGTGATGGGAGAGCAGGTCCACCAGACCACGCAGGTCGACCTGGAACGTATGAGGTGACTGTGGTGCCTGAGATGACTGTGAGGTCTGGGAATCCATCGTCACAGCGCCGCGGGTGGGGGAGGTCGACGGCGCGGGGTCGGGCGGTCCCGGTGGGGCGGTGACCGCGGAAGGATGGCCGGAGCGCGCCATCCTAGGGCTCGAACCAGCCGTCTGACCAGGGGTTTCCCGAGACGTATACGGGATTGTCAGTGTCGTGGTGTGCAATGGATCTCGTGCCCGCACTGGAAGAACCACTGAAACAACCGCTCAAGTCAGTGCTCGGCCCCGCCACCGCGAAGGTGATGGCCGAGCACCTCGGCCTGCACTCCGTCGGCGACCTCCTGCACCACTATCCGCGCAGATACGAGGAGCGCGGCCAGCTCACCCATCTCGCCGACCTCCCCATGGACGAACACGTCACGGTGGTCGCCATGGTCGCCGACGCCCGCCTGCACACCTTCGCCTCCGCCAAGGCCCCGCGCGGCAAGGGCCAGCGCCTGGAAGTCACGATCACGGACGGCAGCGGCCGCCTCCAACTGGTCTTCTTCGGCCACGGCGTGCACAAGCCCCACAAGGAGCTCCTGCCGGGCACGCGCGCGATGTTCGCGGGCAAAGTCTCCGTCTTCAACCGCCGCCTGCAACTGGCGCACCCGGCGTACGAGTTGCTGCGCGGCGACGCCGAGGAGACGGTCGAGACCTGGGCCGGCGCCCTGATCCCGATCTATCCCGCCACCGGCAAGCTGGAGTCCTGGAAGATCGGCAAGGCCGTCCAGACGGTCCTGCCCAGCGCCCAGGAGGCCATCGACCCGCTCCCGGACTCCCTGCGCGAGGGCCGTGGCCTGGTCGCCCTCCCCGAGGCCCTCCTCAAGATCCACCGCCCGCACACCAAGGCGGACATCGAGGACGCCCGCGCCCGCCTCAAGTGGGACGAGGCCTTCGTCCTCCAGGTCGCCCTCGCCCGCCGCCGTCATGCCGACGCCCAACTCCCGGCGGTGGCCCGAAAACGCAAGCCCGACGGCCTCCTCACCGCCTTCGACGACCGCCTGCCCTTCACCCTCACCGACGGCCAGCAGAAGGTCTCCAGGGAGATCTTCGACGATCTGGCGACGGAGCATCCGATGCACCGCCTGCTCCAGGGAGAGGTGGGTTCGGGGAAGGCCCAGCCGCTCGATTCGCTCGTGCTCGCACCCACCGGTTTCCGTCGTATGGGGGACTTGAGGGTGGGAGACGAGGTTGTCGTGCCGGATGGGGAGATCGCGCTGATCGACGGCGTCTTCCCGCAAGGAGAGCGTGATGTCTGGCGGCTGGTGCTGTCCGATGGCAGCTCGGTCGAGTGCGACGACGAGCATCTCTGGATCGTCGGTACGAGTTGCGGGTGGCACAGTGGTCAGGCCCCCAAGGTCATGACGACTCGGGAGATTCGTCTCGACCTCTTCAATACGGACGGACACTCGAAGTGGTACCTCCCGGCGGCCACTCCGGTTGATCTGGGAGACGATTCCGGACTGCCCCTTGATCCGTACCTGTTCGGTCTCCTTCTGGGAGGCGGATCATTCCGGTACAACCTGCGTCTCGCCACCGTGGACGACGAGATCCGTGACGTGATTCAAGCGCTGCGCAAACTGAGTCTTTGGGGCGTGACATCGCACGGTAAATTCGTTCCCGAGGAATTCAAAAACACTTCGATCAAGAACCGTCTCGCCCTGTTGCAAGGACTACTTGACACCGATGGCACCATCCAGAGGGATGGCATGAGCATCTCGCTCTGCTCTGCCTCGCGCAGGCTTGCGGACGATGTTGCCTGGCTCGTGCGTTCGCTCGGCGGCCGGGCGCGGGTCCTGACGCAGAAGGACGCTTTCAACGTCTCTGTGGCCCTGCCCGACGAGTACGCTCCGTTCCGGCTCACCCGCAAGGCCGACCGTGTGCAGGATCGGCCGAAATACAGTACATTTCGGCGCGGAATTCGGGCGGTCGAGCGCGTGGGGCGGAAGCCTGTTCAGTGCATCAGCGTCGCCCACCCCAGCCACGCCTACATCACCGACCACTTCACCGTCACCCACAACACGATGGTGGCCCTGCGCGCCATGCTCGCCGTCGTCGACGCGGGCGGACAGGCCGCGATGCTGGCGCCCACCGAAGTGCTCGCCCAGCAGCATCACCGGTCGGTCGTCGAGATGATGGGCGAGCTGGCCGAGGGCGGGATGCTGGGCGGGGCGGACAACGCCACCAAGGTGGTGCTGCTCACCGGCTCCATGGGCGCGGCCGCCCGCCGCCAGGCGCTGCTCGACCTGGTCACCGGCGAGGCCGGGATCGTGATCGGCACGCACGCGTTGATCGAGGACAAGGTCCAGTTCCACGACCTGGGCCTGGTCGTCGTCGACGAACAGCACCGCTTCGGCGTCGAGCAGCGCGACGCCCTGCGCGGCAAGGGCAAGCAGCCGCCCCATCTGCTCGTCATGACCGCGACGCCCATCCCGCGCACGGTCGCCATGACCGTCTTCGGCGACCTGGAGACATCGGTCCTGGACCAGCTCCCGGCCGGGCGTTCGCCGATCGCCAGCCATGTCGTCCCCGCCGCCGACAAGCCCCACTTCCTGGCCCGCGCGTGGGAGCGCGTGCGCGAAGAGGTGGAGAACGGCCATCAGGCATACGTCGTCTGCCCGCGCATCGGCGACGACATCGATGAACCGGCCGACCCGAAGAAGGCCAGGAAATCCCCCGAGGACGAGGCCGAGAAGCGCCCGCCGCTCGCGGTCCTGGACGTGGCCGACCAACTGGCCAAGGGCCCCCTGACCGGCCTCAAGGTCGAGGTCCTGCACGGCCGTATGCACCCCGACGACAAGGACGCGGTCATGCGTCGCTTCACCGTCGGCGAGACCGACGTCCTGGTCGCCACGACGGTCATCGAGGTCGGCGTCAACGTGCCCAACGCCACGGCGATGGTGATCATGGACGCCGACCGCTTCGGCGTCTCCCAGCTCCACCAGTTGCGTGGCCGAGTCGGCCGTGGCTCGGCCCCCGGCCTCTGCCTCCTGGTCACCGAGATGCCGGAGGCGAGCGCGGCCCGCCAGCGCCTGAACGCCGTGGCGTCCACCCTCGACGGCTTCGAGCTCTCCCGCATCGACCTCGAACAACGCCGCGAGGGCGATGTCCTCGGCCAGGCCCAGTCCGGCGCCCGCACGTCGCTGCGCATGCTGGCGGTCATCGAGGACGAGGAAATCATCGCCGAGGCCCGCGAGGAGGCGGCGACAGTGGTCGCCGCGGACCCCGAACTGGACTGCCTGCCGGGGTTGCGCACGGCTTTGGAGGCTCTGCTGGACGAGGAGAGGGAGCAGTATCTGGACAAGGGGTGAGGGGGGCGGGGTGTGGGCTCGCTGCCGAGGGGCTGAGTGGAGCACATGGGCCGAGCGGAAGCTGGACGTGGCTGCCGACCGGCGAGATGGGCCGTGAATCGGCGATGCGGTCCACGCGCCGGGGGCCGGGCGCGGGGGTAGGTGCGCGAGGCAAGGCACGCAGACCGGCGGACCGGCCCCCGGGGAGCCAAAGCCCGCCCCGGTGGACACCAGGCGGCCGTCAGGCGGCGAAGGCTGAGAGACTGGAGGCGCACCCCGCCCGAACGGCAGCCACCCTGGCGACCACCCACTCGGCAGCCGCCAGGGCACCCGCCCCGAGGCAGCCCGGGCACCAGCGCCAGGGCAGCCACCGAAACAACCGCCCGCAAGGCAGCCACCTGGGCACCTCGCCCCCCCGGCAGCCGCCCAGAGAGGCTCATCCCAGCGGTGACCACCCGGGCACCGCAACCCCGAGCCCTGCCCGAGCCCCACCCGGGCACCGAAACCGCACCGCCCGGAACCATCGCACCCCGAACCACACCGCAGAACCTCGAACCGCCCCCGCACCACCCCAACACACCCCCACTCCATCCCAACCACGCACACCGACAAGGACCCAGGACATGACCCGCGTGATCGCCGGACGGGCCGGTGGACGTCGGCTGGCCGTTCCGCCGGGGAACGGCACCCGCCCTACCTCCGACCGGGCGCGGGAGGGGCTGTTCTCCACCTGGCAGGCCCTGCTCGGCGGGCCCCTGGACGGCGAGCGGGTGCTCGACCTGTACGCCGGTTCCGGTGCCGTCGGGCTGGAGGCACTGTCCCGCGGTGCCGGCCACACCCTCCTCGTGGAGGCCGACGCCCGAGCCGCCCGTATCGTCCGGGAGAACGTGAAGAGCCTGGGCCTGCCCGGCGCCGAGGTGCGGGCCGGCAAGGCCGAGCAGGTGATCCGGACGTCGGCGCCGACACAGCCGTACGACATCGTCTTCCTCGACCCCCCGTACGCCGTCTCGGACGACGATCTTCGGGAGATCCTGCTCACACTCCGTACGGAAGGCTGGCTCGCGGACGATGCGCTCGTCACCGTGGAGCGCAGCACCAGAGGCGGCGAATTCCGCTGGCCTGACGGCTTCGACGCGATCCGGGCCCGCCGCTACGGCGAGGGCACGTTTTGGTACGGTCGCGCCGCCTCTACGTGCGAAGACGCACGATGACCGGACCGGAGAGCGAGGGATCTCAAGTGCGCCGCGCCGTCTGTCCCGGGTCATTCGACCCGATCACCAACGGACACCTAGACATCATTTCCCGCGCCTCCAGACTGTACGACGAGGTCTACGTCGCAGTCATGATCAACAAGGCCAAGAAGGGCCTGTTCGAGATCGACGAGCGGATCGACCTGATCGGCCAGGTCACCGCCGAGTACGGGAACGTCCGGGTCGAGGCCTTCCACGGCCTCCTCGTCGACTTCTGCAAGCAGCGCGACATTCCGGCCATCGTGAAGGGCCTGCGCGCGGTGAGCGACTTCGACTACGAACTGCAGATGGCCCAGATGAACAACGGCCTGTCGGGTGTCGAGACGCTCTTCGTGCCGACCAACCCCACCTACAGCTTCCTCTCCTCCTCCCTGGTCAAGGAGGTCGCGACCTGGGGCGGCGACGTCTCCCACCTGGTGCCGCCGGTGGTTCTCGACGCTCTCAACCAGCGTCTGCGCCAAGGCTGAACGGGCTACAGTCGTCCCGTCCGTCTCCGAAAACAGCTGTAGAGAGTGGCGAGCACAGGTGGACGTGCAGAACAAGCTCGACGAGATCGTGTCCGCGGTCTCCGGTGCCCGGTCGATGCCCATGTCGGCCTCGTGCGTGGTCAACCGCGCCGAACTGCTCGCGATGCTCGAAGAGGTGCGCCAGGCCCTGCCCGGCTCCCTCGCGCAGGCCCAGGAGCTGATCGGCGACCGCGAACAGATGGTCGAGCAGGCCCGCCAGGAGGCCGAGCGGATCATCGAGCACGCGCACGCCCAGCGCGGCTCCCTGATCTCCGACACAGAGGTCGCCCGCCGCTCCCAGGCCGAGGCCGACCGGATCCTCGCCGAGGCCCGCAAGGAGGCCGAGGACGTCCGCGCCGAGGCCGACGACTACGTCGACTCCAAGCTCGCCAACTTCGAGGTCGTCCTCACCAAGACCCTCGGCTCGGTGGGCCGCGGCCGCGAGAAGCTCCTCGGCACCGGCCCGGGCGTCGACGAGCAGGGTTACGTGGACCCTGAAGACGACGACGTCCCCGAGCGCAGCCACGACCCGGAGACCCTGCGCCGCAGCGCCGACGAGTACGTCGACGTGAAGCTCGGCGCCTTCGAGGCGGTCCTCGCCAAGACCCTGGAGGCCGTCGGCCGCGGCCGCCAGAAGCTGCACGGCCGGATCGCCACGGACGACCTCGGCGCTCTCGCCGACGACATCTCGACCGTCCAGCACTCCAGCGACGCCGACTACCTGGCCGACCTCGCCGCCCTTGCGGAGGCCGACAACCCGGCCGCCCCGACGGCCCCGGCCGAGCAGCCCGCCCAGCCGCAGTACGACCCGCAGCCCGCCTACGGCTACCAGCAGCAGCCCGACCCCTACGGCGGCTACCAGCAGCAGTACGCCGGCCAGCAGGACCCGTACGGCTACCAGCAGGCCGACCCGTACGCCTACCAGGGCTACGACGCCCAGCAGGCGCCGTACGACCAGACCGCGGCCATGGACAACCCGCAGCAGGCCCAGCAGGGCGCTCCGGGATACGCCCTCGACGAGACCAGCCTCTTCGACACGAGCATGATCAGCGCGGAGCAGCTGAGGGCGTACGAACAGGGGCGCGGCAACGGCTGAAGCCCAGGTGCCGACCGGGAGCGCACACCGGATTGGGCCGTGAGCGAAAGGTCCAGTATCCTGGCTCTTCGGTCGCGCGTACGTCCGCGATCAACGCTGCCCGGGAACACCGAAGGGCGGCGTGCCTGAGCTCAGAAGATCGAAAGCAGGAATGGCTCTGAACGCCCGCCTCGACCACCGCAACCCTCTCGTGTTCGACACACACGAGCTGGGGCGGCGTCCTGGCGCGCTGCAGCGCCTGACCCGCGAGATCGCCGCTCCCCAGGATCTCGGGATCCAGGGAGTGATCGGAGTACCGGAAGGCGCCCCGGTGGAGCTCGAACTCCGGCTCGAGTCGGTCATGGAAGGGGTGCTTGTCACAGGCACCGCCCGTGCACAGGCCGAGGGGGAGTGCGTAAGGTGTCTGGAGCCGCTCGAGCTCGAACTCGAAGCGGACTTCCAGGAGATGTTCTCGTACCCTGACGCCGACGACCGGGGCCGCCCCAAGGCGGAGCCGGCCGACGACGCCGAGGAAGATGAGGACAGGCTCTTCATCGAGGACGGCCTGTTCGACCTCGAACCCGTGCTGCGTGACGCGGTGGTGCTCGCACTGCCGATGCAGCCGGTGTGCCGGGAAGACTGCCCAGGACTGTGCGCCCAGTGCGGTGCCCGCCTTGCGGACGATCCGGACCACCACCATGACGCCGTCGACATCCGTTGGGCGGCACTGCAGGGACTCGCCGGTTCACTCGGAGACGGCGAGAAGGACGAGATGAGCGGCGGCGCGCCTCGATCAGCACGCGCCGACGAGAAGCAGGAGAAGTAGCCGTGGCTGTTCCGAAGCGGAAGATGTCGCGCAGCAACACGCGCCACCGCCGGTCGCAGTGGAAGGCTGCGGTCCCCACCCTGGTTGCGTGCGAGCGCTGCCACGAGCCCAAGCAGCAGCACATCGCGTGCCCGTCTTGCGGCACCTATAACAAGCGCCAGGTACTCGAGGTCTGAGCGGCTGGTGAGAGGCACTGTGTCCACGCCAAAGAAGCAGTCCCCCCGTGTGAGCGGGAGCGGACCGGCGGACAGCCAGGCCTCGTCCCACACGCTGTTGGAAGGGCGGCTCGGGTACAAGCTCGAGTCCGCCCTTCTGGTGCGTGCGCTGACCCACCGTTCGTACGCATACGAGAACGGCGGCCTGCCGACCAACGAGCGCCTGGAGTTCCTCGGGGACTCCGTCCTCGGCCTCGTGGTCACGGACACGCTGTACCGCACCCACCCCGACCTGCCCGAAGGCCAGCTGGCCAAGCTGCGGGCCGCGGTGGTCAACTCGCGTGCGCTGGCGGAGGTCGGCCGCGGGCTCGACCTGGGCTCCTTCATCCGGCTCGGCCGCGGTGAAGAGGGCACGGGCGGCCGGGACAAGGCGTCCATCCTTGCCGACACCCTGGAAGCGGTGATCGGTGCGGTCTATCTCGACCAGGGTCTGGACTCGGCGGCGGAGCTGGTGCACCGCCTGTTCGACCCCCTGATCGAGAAGTCCTCGAACCTCGGAGCCGGCCTGGACTGGAAGACCAGTCTCCAGGAGCTCACCGCGACCGAGGGGCTCGGCGTGCCCGAGTACCTGGTCACGGAGACCGGCCCCGACCACGAGAAGACCTTCACTGCTGCCGCCCGCGTCGGAGGCGTCTCGTACGGCACCGGCACCGGCCGCAGCAAGAAGGAGGCGGAGCAGCAGGCCGCGGAATCCGCGTGGCGGTCCATCCGGGCCGCGGCGGACGAGCGCGCCAAGGCGGTGGCCGAGAAGGCCGCCGAGGACGACGACGAAGACCCGACGTCCGTCTCCGCCTGACCGAACAGCGCATGCCGAGCGCCCGTCCCCACCGGGGCGGGCGCTCGGTTCATCCACCGGTAGTCACGGGGGTCCCATGCCCGAGTTGCCCGAGGTCGAGGTCGTCCGGCGCGGCCTGGAGCGGTGGGCCGCCCACCGCACCGTCGCCGACGCCGAGGTGCTGCACCCGCGCGCGGTACGCCGTCACCTGGCCGGCCCCGATGACTTCGCGCATCGCCTCAAGGGCCACCGCATCGGCACACCCAGCCGTCGCGGCAAGTACCTGTGGCTGCCCCTGACGGACACCGACCAGTCGGTCCTGGCCCACCTCGGCATGAGCGGCCAGCTCCTGGTCCAGCCGCACGCGGCACCGGACGAGAAACACCTGCGCATCCGCATCCGCTTCGCCGACACCCTGGGAACGGAACTCCGCTTCGTCGACCAACGCACCTTCGGCGGCCTGTCGTTGCACGACAACACCCCCGACGGTCTGCCCGACGTCATCGCGCACATCGCCCGCGATCCCCTCGACCCGCTCTTCGACGACGAGGCGTTCCACCAGGCCCTGCGCCGCAAGCGCAGCACCATCAAACGGGCCCTGCTCGACCAGTCGTTGATCAGCGGCGTCGGCAACATCTACGCGGACGAGGCCCTTTGGCGCGCCCGCATCCACTACGACCGCCCCACCGCCACCTTCACCCGCCCGCGCACGGCCGAACTCCTGGGCCACGTGCGGGACGTGATGAACGCCGCGCTCGCCGTCGGCGGCACCAGCTTCGACAGCCTGTACGTCAACGTCAACGGTGAGTCGGGCTACTTCGACCGCTCGCTCGACGCGTACGGCCGCGAGGGACTGCCGTGCAAGAGGTGCGGTACGCCGATGCGCCGGCGCCTCTGGATGAACCGGTCCAGCTACTTCTGCCCGAAGTGTCAGAGGGCGCCGCGGGTCTCGTCGTAGCGTCGGCGGGCGTCGAGCACGTCGGCCATGTGCCCTTCCACGAAGTGGATGAGGCCGATCAGGCGCTTGGCGACCTCGCGGCCCAGCGGGGTCAGTTCGTAGTCCACGCGGGGCGGGTTCGTCGGCTGGGCCTCGCGGTGCACCAGGCCGTCGCGCTCCAGCGCGTGCAGGGTCTGGGACAGCATCTTCTCGCTCACGCCGTCGACACGACGGCGCAGTTCGTTGAAGCGCAGCGAGCCCTCGTACAGGGCGCCGAGCGTGAGCGCGCCCCAGCGTCCCGTGAGGTGCTCCAGGGTGATGCGCGAGGGACAGGCCTTGGCGAACACGTTGAACGGGAGGTCCAGCGCCTCGCTGTGTTCCTGCGTGGTGTCCATATCCCAAGCGTACGTGAACGCAGCGCTAACCAACAGGTTGCACTAACCAGAAGTTAGTGCCTCCGATGCGCCCTGCGGCTCCTAGTAGCCGAAGTCCTGTGTCCACCACGGCCCGCCGGACCCGAACTGCACGCCCACTCCCAGTGTCTTGAAGTCGCAGTTCAGGATGTTGGCCTTGTGGCCCGGGCTCTTCATCCAGGCATCCATCACCGCGGCCGCGTCGGCCTGGCCCCGGGCTATGTTCTCGCCGCCGAGGCTGGTTATGCCGGCCTTCGCGGCGCGGTCCCAGGGGCTCGCCCCGTCCGGGTCGGTGTGGTCGAAGAAGCCCCGCGCGGCCATGTCCTCGCTGAAGTCCTGGGCCAGATCGGCCAGCGCGCTGTTCGCGGCGACCGCGCTGCAGCCCACCTTCGCGCGCTCCTCGTTGACGAGCTTCAGCACCTCGGCCGCGGCGGCCGTCTCCGCGGACACCGTCACCACGGGGGCGCTGGGCTTCTCCGGAGCCTTCGTGGCCGCACGCGACGGGGTCGACGTCGGCTTCTCGCTGGGCGTCGCGGCCGGCTTCTTCTTCTCCGGTGCCTTGGTCGGCGCGGCCGACGAGGTCGACGGGGACGGCGAGGGCGACGTGGCCCGCTGCGCGTCGCGGCTCGTCGGCGAACCGTCGTCGCGGCTGTCGGCGTTGCCGGACGTGCCGCCCTGCTCGGTGGGGCTGTTCGTCGGGGTGTCGGCGGCCTGCACCTTGTCCCCGCCGCTGTCACCGCCGAGCTGGTAGTTGTCGAGGCCGGGCACCACACCCGTGGCGACCGCGACCGTACCCAGGGCGACCGCGGCGGAGACGCCGAGCAGCCCCGTACGCACCGGCCTCATGGCCCGCTTCTTGCGGCGTCGGCCCGAGCCTGAGCGCCGGCCGCTGTCGGGCGTGAAGCCGTCGCTCGCGAAGACCGCCGTGTCGGCGCCGAGGGCGTGTTCGTCGTCCCTGGCGAAGAGGTAGGCGTCGCTTCTCGCGTAGTCGTCGGCGTGCGCATCCGGGTGCAGGTAGGGCGCGATGCCCACCGTGTCGCCCCCGTACGAGTCCAGCGGGTCGTGGCTCCCCGGGTAGGAACCGTCCGTATCTGTGACCCCCGTGGCGCGGCCCGTGGCGGCGCGGCCGGCGGCGGAGCGTCGGTGGCGTCCCATGTCCTGGCCTTCCTCGTCCTGTGCGGTCGATGTGTCCTCTGTGATCGGACCGAACTCACAAAACTCACACGATCAAGTGAATTTCGTATGAGATTCATTGGGTGGGGACGGTACCGCATGACGCCGGGGGTGGAAGTGCTAGGAGCGACTTCGGCCCGTTAGGTTGCACTCATGAGCGAGGACGTACGGTTGATCGCCTGGGTGCGTGGACGGGTTCAAGGTGTGGGTTTCCGCTGGTTCACGCGGGCCAAGGCGCTGGAGATCGGCGGCCTGAGTGGTTTTGCTCTCAATCTGGACGACGGACGGGTCCAGGTGGTCGCCGAAGGGCCGCGCAAGGGCTGCCAGGGACTCCTCGACTGGCTCCAGAGCGACGACACGCCCGGCCGCGTGGAGGGTGTCACCGAGATCTGGGACACACCTCGCGGGGGCTACGACGGCTTCGCCATCCGCTGACTCCGATCTGTAAAACAGTCCAGGAGAAAGTGGACGGACATGCCACCGGCAGTTGCCCGGAGCAGAAATGACCTGGTGGTTGCCAAGAACCGCTTGCCGTGGCAGGCTCCCCAGGTAAGGATGATCGCCACCCCCCCGAGGGCCCGCAGGAGTCGCCGCGCCGCCGTTTTCCGGCCGCGCGCCCCAGGGTTGCCCGCCAATACGGGGCGTGATCGTGTTGACCGTCAAACTTTTTGGTGAGACGCTGAAAGCACCCCGCGCACCTTAGCTGTTTGGCATGGATGAACGGCAGCACGAACTCAAGAGTGTCAAGCACCGCGGGTGCGAAATCCCTCACGACCCACACCGCTTCGGTCGGTCACTCAGTGTGGAGGACCATCCATCATGGCAAAGGCGCTTCTCGGTTACGTCGGTGGCTCCGACCCTCGACTCCTCGCCGAGATGCGACGGCTCCAGCAGCGCGTCCAGGACCTGGAATCCGAGCTCGTACGGATCCAGGCCGAGAACGACGCGCTCGCGGCTGCCGCTTCGCACGACAGGATCATGGAGAGCATCGACGCACACCAGGCGGAGCCTGCGCTCACCTGATCGCTGCACCGCTCCGCGACAGCACATGCAGCGGTTGGGCTGCCCGTATCAACCGCTAAGTTGTCAGAGTTGCAAGGGACGCTTCGGCGTCCCTTCTTTCTTGTCCCCGCATCTTTTCACCCTCTTTAACGAATGGTGTGCCCTGCACGTTCAAGGGTGAAACCGCGGGTTCATGGAGTGAGATACCCGCGGAAGGTAGAGTCCAGCGGCGTGCACCTCAAGGCCCTGACCCTCCGCGGGTTCAAGTCGTTCGCCTCGGCGACCACGCTCCGGTTCGAGCCGGGGATCACGTGCGTCGTCGGCCCGAACGGCTCGGGCAAGTCCAATGTGGTGGACGCGCTCAGCTGGGTCATGGGCGAGCAGGGCGCCAAGTCGTTGCGCGGCGGCAAGATGGAGGACGTCATCTTCGCCGGCACCACCGGGCGGCCCCCGCTGGGCCGCGCCGAGGTGTCCCTGACCATCGACAACTCCGACGGGGCACTGCCCATCGAGTACGCCGAGGTCACCATCACGCGGATCATGTTCCGCAACGGCGGCAGCGAGTACCAGATCAATGGTGATACGTGCCGGTTGCTGGACATCCAGGAGCTGTTGTCCGACTCCGGCATCGGCCGCGAGATGCACGTCATCGTCGGCCAGGGCCAGCTCGACTCCGTCCTGCACGCCGACCCCATGGGCCGCCGTGCCTTCATCGAGGAGGCGGCCGGTGTCCTCAAGCACCGCAAGCGCAAGGAGAAGGCGCTCCGCAAGCTGGACGCGATGCAGGCCAACCTCGCGCGCGTGCAGGACCTGACGGACGAACTCCGCAGGCAGCTCAAGCCACTGGGCCGCCAGGCCGCGGTCGCCAGAAGGGCCGCTGTCATCCAGGCCGACCTCCGGGACGCCCGCCTGCGCCTCCTAGCCGACGATCTCGTACGGATGCGTGAGGCGCTCACAGCCGAGATCGCCGACGAGGCCGCCCTCAAGGAACGCAAGGAAGCCGCTGAGCAGGAGCTCAAGAAGGCACTCCAGCGGGAGGCCCTGCTGGAGGACGAGGTACGGCAGCTCACGCCGCGCCTCCAGCGCGCCCAGCAGACCTGGTACGAGCTCTCCCAGCTCGCCGAACGCGTGCGGGGCACGATCTCGCTCGCCGACGCGCGCGTGAAGAGCGCGACTTCGGCGCCGCCGGAGGAGCGCCGGGGCCGCGACCCCGAGGACATGGAGCGCGAGGCCGCCCGGATCCGGGAGCAGGAGGCCGAGCTCGAAGCGGCCCTGGAGGCGGCCGAGCGTGCCCTGGAGGACACGGTCGCCCACCGCGCCGAGCTGGAGCGCGAACTCGCCCTCGAAGAACGTCGGCTGAAGGACGTGGCCCGCGCCATCGCCGACCGCCGCGAGGGCCTGGCCCGGCTGAACGGGCAGGTCAACGCGGCTCGTTCGCGTGCCGCGTCCGCCCAGGCCGAGATCGACCGGCTGGCCGCCGCCCGGGACGAGGCCCAGGAGCGGGCCTTCGCCGCGCAGGAGGAGTACGAGGTGCTGAAGGCGGAGGTCGACGGCCTCGACGCCGGCGACGCCGAACTCGCCGGCCGGCACGAAGCCGCGAAACAGCAGCTCACCGAGGCGGAGGCCGCCCTGTCCGCGGCCCGCGAGGCGGCCACCGCGACGGAACGCAGGCGCGCGGCGACCCAGGCCCGCCACGAGGCGCTGGCGCTGGGCCTGCGCCGTAAGGACGGCTCGGGCGCGCTGCTCGGAGCGAAGGATCGTCTCAGCGGGCTCCTGGGCCCGGCCGCCGAACTGCTGACGGTGACGCCCGGCCACGAGGTCGCCCTGGCGGCCGCCTTCGGCGCGGCGGCGGACGCGATCGCCGTGACGAGCCCGACCGCCGCCGCCGGCGCCATCCGACTCCTGCGCAAGCAGGACGGGGGGCGGGCGGCGCTGCTGTTGGCGGGGGCGCCGGAGGAGACGCGGGCAGAGGGCACGGCAAACTCGGCTGGTGCTGGTGCTGGTGCTGGTGCTGGTGCTGGTGCTGGTGCTGGTGCTGGTGCTGGTGCTGGTGCTGGTGCTGGTGCTGGTGCTGGTGCTGGTGCCGGTGCTGGTTCGCTGGAGACCGCGGGCGTCTTCCGTGGTGGGCCGCGGCCCGAGGGACTGGTTTCGGGCACGCCCGGTTCCGGCGCGGCTGCGTCTGGCGTGCCCACCTCGGGCGTGCCTGCGTCTGGCGGACCCGATTCAGGCACACCGAATTCCGGCGCGCATGCCTTCGGCGCGGCAGCTTCCAGCGTGCCCGCCCCGGGCACACCCGCCTCCAGCGCATCCGCCCCGGCCGGACCCGATTCTGGCGCACCCGATTCCGGAGCGGTTGTCTCTGGCGCACCCACCTCTGGCGCACCCACCTCTGGCGCACCCACCTCTGGCGCACCCACCTCTGGCGCACCCACCTCCGAGGCCCATGCGGACGGGCCCGGTGCCTCGTACGACCAAGCCCCGGCCGGCACCCCGTCGAGGAGCTGTGCCGGCGGTCATCCCTTCGCCGCCGATCTCGTCCGCGGTCCCTCCGAGCTCATGCCCGCCGTGCGACGCCTCCTGCACGGGATCGTCGTCGTCGGCAGCCTCGAGGACGCCGAGGATGTCGTATACGCCCGGCCCGAGCTCACCGCCGTCACCGCCGACGGCGATCTGCTCGGTGCGCACTTCGCGCACGGTGGGTCCGCCGGGGCGCCCAGTCTGCTCGAGGTGCAGGCCTCCGTGGACGAGGCCGCCGCCGAGCTGGAGGAGCTGGCCGTGCGGTGCGAGGAACTCACCGAGGCGCAGCACGCGGCCGGTGAGCGGCGCAAGGAGTGTGCCGCGCTCGTCGAGGAGCTGGGGGAGCGGAGGCGGGCCGCCGACCGGGAGAAGTCGGCCGTTGCCCAGCAGCTCGGTCGGCTCGCGGGGCAGGCGCGGGGTGCCGCCGGTGAGGCCGAGCGGTCCGTCGCCGCGGCCGCGCGGGCCCAGGAGGCGCTCGACAAGGCGCTGCAGGACGTGGAGGAGCTGGCCGAGCGGCTGGCCGTCGCCGAGGAGATGCCGGTCGAGGAGGAACCCGACACGTCTGTACGGGACCGTCTCGCCGCCGATGGCGCCAACGCGCGGCAGACCGAGATGGAGGCCCGGCTTCAGGTCCGTACGCACGAGGAACGCGTCAAGGGACTCGCCGGACGCGCCGACTCGCTGGACCGCGCCGCCCGCGCCGAACGCGAGGCACGCGCGCGTGCGGAACAGCGGCGGGCGCGGCTGCGGCACGAGGCGGCCGTGGCGGAAGCCGTCGCCTCCGGTGCGCGGCAGCTGCTCGCGCACGTCGAGGTCTCGCTCGGCCGGGCGGAAGAGGAGCGCGGCGCCGCCGAGGCCGCCAAGGCCCGCCGCGAGCAGGAGCTGACCGCCGCCCGCGGCACCGGCCGCGACCTCAAGGCCGAGCTCGACAAGCTGACCGACTCGGTCCACCGCGGTGAGGTCCTCGGCGCCGAGAAGCGGCTCCGGATTGAGCAGCTGGAGACCAAGGCGCTTGAGGAGCTCGGCGTCGAACCGGCGGGGCTGGTCTCCGAGTACGGCCCGCATCAGCTCGTACCGCCCTCACCGCCCGCCGAGGGCGAGGAGCTGCCGGAGGACCCCGAGCATCCGCGCAACCAGCCGAAGCAGTTCCACCGGGCCGAGCAGGAGAAGCGGCTCAAGGCCGCCGAACGGGCGTACCAGCAGCTCGGCAAGGTGAACCCGCTCGCGCTGGAGGAGTTCGCGGCGCTGGAGGAGCGGCACCAGTTCCTCAGCGAGCAGCTCGAAGACCTGAAGAAGACCCGCGCCGACCTGCTCCAGGTCGTCAAGGAGGTCGACGAGCGTGTGGAACAGGTCTTCACCGAGGCCTACCGGGACACGGCCCGGGAGTTCGAGGGCGTCTTCAGCCGGCTGTTCCCGGGTGGTGAAGGGCGACTGATCCTGACCGACCCCGACAACATGCTCACCACCGGCGTGGACGTCGAGGCGCGTCCGCCCGGCAAGAAGGTCAAGCGGCTGTCGCTGCTCTCGGGTGGTGAGCGCTCACTCACCGCCGTGGCCATGCTTGTGTCGATCTTCAAGGCCCGGCCCAGCCCGTTCTACGTCATGGACGAGGTCGAGGCCGCCCTCGACGACACCAACCTGCAGCGGCTGATCCGCATCATGCAGGAGCTGCAGGAAGCCTCGCAGCTGATCGTGATCACCCACCAGAAGCGCACGATGGAGGTCGCCGACGCGCTGTACGGCGTCTCCATGCAGGGCGACGGTGTGTCGAAGGTCATCTCCCAGCGCCTGCGCTAAATGCGTGCCACCTGCACTCTGTTCTGACCTGCGCTCCGGTCGATCACTTCAATTCTTGAACACAATTAGGGCACACAAGCGTTGCATGTTCGTACTTCCTCTCGTGTTGACTTCGAAGCTTGAATGCATAGGGTCTGCAACGTTATCCGTGGCCCGAGGAGTTGAACGTGACCAGCACAGCGCAGGGACCCCAGTCAGGAGCCAGGACGGCTCAACCCGAATATCTCGGGCACGTCATCTTCATCGCGGCGGCGGCCGCGATGGGCGGTTTCCTCTTCGGCTACGACAGCTCTGTGATCAACGGCGCCGTCGAGGCCATCCGTGACCGCTACGACATCGGCTCCGCGGCGCTGGCTCAGGTCATCGCCGTCGCCCTGATCGGCTGTGCCGTCGGCGCCGCGACGGCCGGCCGCATCGCCGACCGCATCGGCCGTATCCGGTGCATGCAGATATCGGCCGTCCTCTTCACGGCCAGCGCCGTCGGGTCGGCGCTCCCCTTCGCGCTGTGGGACCTCGCCCTCTGGCGCGTCGTCGGTGGCTTCGCCATCGGTATGGCCTCGGTCATCGGCCCCGCCTACATCGCCGAGGTCGCCCCGCCGGCCTACCGCGGCCGCCTCGGTTCCTTCCAGCAGGCCGCGATCGTCATCGGCATCGCCGTGTCGCAGCTGGTCAACTGGGGCCTGCTGAACGCCGCCGGCGGTGACCAGCGCGGCACCCTGATGGGCCTGGAGGCCTGGCAGGTCATGCTCGGCGTCATGGTGGTCCCGGCCGTCCTCTACGGCCTGCTCTCCTTCGCCATCCCCGAGTCCCCGCGCTTTTTGATCTCCGTAGGCAAGCACGAGCGTGCCCGCGAGATCCTCGAAGAGGTCGAGGGCAAGGACATCGACCTCGACGCCCGCGTCGCCGAGATCGAGCACGCCATGAACAGCGAGCACAAGTCCACCTTCAAGGACCTGCTCGGCGGCAGCTTCTTCCTCAGGCCGATCGTCTGGATCGGCATCGGCCTCTCGGTCTTCCAGCAGTTCGTCGGTATCAACGTCGCGTTCTACTACTCCTCGGCCCTGTGGCAGTCGGTCGGCGTCGACCCGACGGAGTCCTTCTTCTACTCGTTCACGACGTCGATCATCAACATCGTCGGCACCGTGATCGCCATGATCTTTGTCGACCGCATCGGCCGTAAGCCGCTGGCCCTCATCGGCTCCGTCGGCATGGTGATCGGCCTGGCGCTGGAGGCCTGGGCGTTCTCCTTCGACCTGGTCGACGGCAAGCTCCCGGCCACCCAGGGCTGGATCGCCCTGGTCGCCGCCCATGTGTTCGTCCTCTTTTTCGCCCTGTCCTGGGGCGTGGTCGTCTGGGTCTTCCTCGGCGAGATGTTCCCGAACAGGATCCGCGCCGCCGCCCTGGGCGTGGCCGCCTCCGCACAGTGGATCGCCAACTGGGCCATCACCGCGAGCTTCCCGTCGCTGTCCGACTGGAACCTCTCCGTGACGTACGTGATCTACACGGCCTTCGCCGCGCTCTCCATTCCGTTCGTCCTCAAGTTCGTGACGGAGACGAAGGGCAAGGCGCTGGAGGAGATGGGCTGAGCCTCGCAGAGAGGCCCTCGAACTCGAGGAGCGGGGCCAAGTCCCCGCTGCCCGCTCCTCGACACCCGTAAGGCGTGCTGCCCCGGCTCACCCGCTGAGCCGGGGCAGCACGCCTTCGCAGAACAGCCGCAGACTCCGCCATCCCTCCTCCACCGGCATCCCGCCCGACAGCGGATGCAGTACGAGGTTGTCCAGCCCAAGACCCACGCACTCGTCCGGCGTCAGAATCCGGTACACGCCCTCGGCGCGCAGCTCCGCCACCGTCGTGGCCGCCGACTTCACCGCCGACCGGATGTCGCCGGACTGCCAGGAGGCGTACGTCCGTGCCTCGTGCAGGAAGTGCTCGCCGTAATGCGCCCAGATCCGGTCGGGATCCTCGGCGACGTGCAGCAGCGGCGTCTCCGCGGCGGGCATCATCGTCCAGCCCTCGGTGCCGTACTCGACGAGCCGTTCCTTGTAGTAGGCCTCCAGCTCCGGCAGATGCGCACTGGGGAAGAAGGGCAGACCGAGCCGGGCGGCCCGGCGGGCGGCAGCCTGGGAGGAGCCGCCGACGAGGAGCAGGGGGTGCGGTTCGGTATACGGCCGAGGGGTGACCCGTACCGTTCGGCCCCGGTAGGTGAAGGGCTCGCCCGTCCAGGCCTTCAGCAGCGTCTCCAGCACCTCGTCCTGGAGCTTCCCGCGCCGCCGCCACGCCACGTCGAACAGCGCGTACTCCTCGGGCCGGTACCCGATCCCGGCCACGGTCACCAGCCGTCCGCCGCTCAACAGATCCAGTACGGCGATCTCCTCGGCCAGCCGCAGCGGATCGTGCAGCGGGCCGATCACCGCGGAGACGGTCACCGCGAGGCGCCGGGTCGCGCCGAACACCGCGCCCGCGAAGGCGAACGGCGCCGGCAGCCAGTTGTTGGCGACGCCGTGGTGCTCCTCGGTCTGCACGGTGGTGACGCCGTGCTGGTCGGCGTACGCGGCCATCTCCAGGGCGGCCTGGTAGCGGGCGCCGAGCGAGGCGGGGGTCGCGCCGGGCTCGACGAGGTTGAAGCGGACGACCGTGACGGGCATGGGGGAGCCCCCTTCGCCGGGCGGGTGGGGTGCCGGTGCGGAGGGACCATAGCTGACGGGTCGTCAGGTAACCAGGGGTACGGCCTGCCCCGTTCGGAGGCGCGGGCGGCGGCCCCGGCGGGGAGGGGTCGCGCATACTGGACGGGTTATGGAAATCCTCATCCTTGCTGTAGTCATCGCCGTGGTCGTGCTCGGTGCGCTCGGCGGGCTCGTGATCGGCAGCCGGCGCAAGAAGTCGCTGCCCCCGCCGCCCCCCGCCGCGCCCGACATCACCGCCCCTCCGGCCGAGCCGCACGTCGGCGACGAGGCCGAGACACCGCGCGACGAACCGCGTCGCACGATAGAGGAGGTGGACCTTCCCGACGGCTCCGTCGCCGTCGAGGAACCGCCCGTCGTCGAAGAGCTCCCGCCGACCGAGATCGAGATCCCGGAGCCCACCGCCGGCCGCCTGGTCCGCCTGCGCGCCCGGCTCTCCCGCTCGCAGAGCGCCCTGGGCCAGGGCCTGCTCGCGCTCCTGTCCCGGGAGCACCTCGACGACGAAACCTGGGAGGAGATCGAGGACATCCTGCTCACCGCCGACGTCGGCGTGCAGCCCACCCAGGAGCTGGTCGACGGGCTGCGCGAGCGTGTGAAGGTGCTCGGCACCCGCACGCCGGACGAGCTGCGCGGCCTGCTGCGCGAGGAGCTGCTCAAGCTGGTCGGCACCGACTTCGACCGCACGGTGAAGACCGAGCCCGAGACCAGCAAGCCCGGCATCGTGATGGTCGTCGGCGTCAACGGCACCGGCAAGACCACCACCACCGGCAAGCTCGCCCGCGTCCTCGTGGCCGACGGCCGCAGCGTGGTCCTCGGTGCCGCCGACACCTTCCGTGCCGCCGCCGCCGACCAGCTGCAGACCTGGGGCGAGCGGGTCGGCGCCTATACCGTGCGCGGGCCGGAGGGCGGCGACCCCGCCTCCGTCGCCTTCGACGCGGTGAAGGAGGGCAAGGAGATGGGCATCGACGTCGTCCTCATCGACACCGCCGGACGCCTGCACACCAAGACCGGCCTCATGGACGAGCTCGGCAAGGTCAAGCGCGTCGTCGAGAAGCACGCGCCGCTGGACGAGGTGCTGCTCGTCCTGGACGCCACGACGGGCCAGAACGGCCTGGTCCAGGCCCGTGTCTTCGCCGAGGTCGTCGACATCACCGGCATCGTGCTGACCAAGCTGGACGGCACGGCCAAGGGAGGCATCGTCGTCGCGGTGCAGCGCGAGCTGGGCGTACCCGTGAAGCTGGTGGGTCTCGGCGAGGGTGCCGATGATCTGGCGCCGTTCGAGCCGGAGGCGTTCGTTGACGCCCTTATCGGAGAGTGACACCACCTACGAAAAATCGTATGTGGTCAAGGAAGCGCCCGCCCCGAGGTGCAATGGGGGACGGGCGCTTCGTCATGTACGGCTATGCGCGCGACCGGTGCGTCACATACGCCAGCGTCCCCAGCAGTAGCCGCGCCGCCGGCGGCTTCGTCGCCGTGTCCAGGGCCGGCGGCCGCAGCCAGCGCACCGGACCCAGCCCGCCCCGGTCGGACGGCGGTGCCGTGAGGTAGGTGCCGGGGCCGAGGCCGCGCAGGTCGAGGGAGGTCGGGTCGTCCCAGCCCATGCGGTAGAGGAGTTCGGGGAGGTCGGCTGCGGCACCCGGGGCGACGAAGAAGTGGGCGCGGCCGTCCGGGGTGGCGGTGACCGGGCCGAGGGGGAGGCCCATGCGCTCCAGCCGGGCCAGGGCGCGGCGGCCTGCGGGCTCGGCCACCTCGATCGCGTCGAACGCCTGGCCGACCGGCAGCATCACCGAGGCGCCGGGGAACTCCGCCCACGCCTTGGTCACCTCGTCGAGCGTGGCCCCGGCCGGGACCTGGGGGGCGAAGCCGAGGGGGTGGGCGCCGGGGGAGCGGCAGTCCGAGCGGCCGCACGAGCAGGCGCCCGCCGCGGCCCGCGCGCCGGGAACCACGTCCCAGCCCCACAGCCCGGTGAACTCGGCGACGGCGGTGCACTCCGAGGAGCGGCCGCGCCGACGTGTACCGGAGCGGATCTCCCGGATGCCGCCGATCGTGAAGCCCATGCCCCCTCCAACGGGTCCGACGCGCCGGTGGTTACGACGCGGATGCGGAACGTGACCCTGTGTGTTCCGGACTGCCCGGCCCCCGGGCGGTCCAGACGGCGCTCGGAAGCGCCCCGGGGTGTGCGCTCGGTGGTGTGCGCCCCTGAGTGCATCGGTCCGCCCACTCCCGGTCGTCCTATGTCAAGTGAATCGCCTGGAGGCCGCAGTGAGTTCATCCGAAGGGGTGGCGAATGGTGGCGATTTCGGGATCGTCGTGGCTGGACGGGTGATCGTAGGATTACTTTGAGTTCACTGGTCCTGGGGGCACATGCACTTGTGGGTATGCCGGAGGCAAGTCGGCTTTCCATCCTAAGGGTGAGAACTGCCGGACGGGCGGCCGTACTCACCGGCATTCTGATAGGGCTTGGCGCACTCGGTGACAAGTGGTCCAAGGGATGGGGGCGTTCCAGTGAGCGGCAACGGCGGAAGCGGGACGGCTGGTGGAAACGCTGCGCACGCTGACAGGCGCCCGAACGAGCTGCTCACGTCCTGGTTCGTGCGCAGCGGCTGGTCGAAGGGCGAGCTCGCCCGCCAGGTGAACCGCCGCGCCCGCCAGTTGGGCGCCAACCACATCTCCACCGACACCTCGCGCGTACGCCGCTGGCTGGACGGCGAGAACCCCCGCGAGCCGATCCCGCGGATCCTGTCCGAGCTGTTCTCAGAGCGGTTCGGCTGTGTCGTCTCCGTCGAGGACCTCGGCCTGCGCGCCGCCCGCCAGTCACCGTCCGTGTCCGGCGTCGACCTGCCCTGGACGGGCCCGCAGACGGTGGCCCTGCTCAGCGAGTTCTCGCGCAGCGACCTGATGCTGGCGCGGCGCGGCTTCCTCGGGACCTCGCTGGCCCTGTCCGCGGGCCCGTCCCTCATCGAGCCCATGCAGCGCTGGCTGGTCCCGGCGCCCCAGTCCCCGCACCACGAACCCGAGCCGGCGCCGTCCTCACGCGCGCGTGGCCGCCTCTCCAAGCCCGAGCTGGACCTCCTCGAGTCCACCACCGTGATGTTCCGGCAGTGGGACGCCCAGTGCGGGGGTGGCCTGCGCCGCAAGGCGGTCGTCGGCCAGCTGCACGAGGTGACGGACCTCCTCCAGGAGCCCCAGCCCGAGGCCACCAACCGCAGACTGTTCAAGGTCGCCGCCGAGCTGGCCGAGCTGGCCGGCTGGATGTCGTACGACGTCGGTCTGCAGCCGACCGCGCAGAAGTACTTCGTCCTGGCGCTGCACGCCGCCAAGGAGGCCGGGGACCGGCCGCTCGGCTCGTACATCCTGTCCAGCATGAGCCGCCAGATGATTCACCTCGGCCGGCCCGACGACGCACTGGAGCTGGTGCACCTCGCGCAGTACGGCAGCCGGGACTGCGCGAGCCCGCGCACCCAGTCGATGCTGTATGCCATGGAGGCCCGCGCGTACGCCAACATGGGCCAGCCCGGCAAGTGCAAGCGGGCGGTCCGGATGGCCGAGGACACCTTCGGCGAGGCCGACGAGTGGGACGAGCCGGACCCCGACTGGAACCGCTTCTTCTCCGAAGCCGAGCTCTACGGTGAGAACAGCCACTCCTACCGCGACCTCGCCTACGTCGCCGGCCGCAGCCCGACGTACGCCTCGCTGGCCGAGCCCGTGATGCAGCAGGCCGTGGACCTCTTCGCCGACGACGACGAGCACCAGCGGTCGTACGCACTGAATCTGATCGGCATGGCCACCGTGCACCTGCTCCAGCGCCAGCCCGAGCAGAGCACGGTCTTCGCCGAGCAGGCCATGCAGATCGCCAAGAAGGTCCGCTCCGAGCGTGTCAACACTCGTATTCGAAAGACGGTCGACACGGCCGTGCGCGACTTCGGGGACCTGGCCGAGGTCGTCGACCTCACCGACAAGCTCGCCATCGAGCTCCCCGAGACCGCCGACGCGGTCTGACGCCCCGCGGAAATCCCGGAACCCCGGCCGCGGGCGGCCCTTGCGAACTGCCCGACTCGGCTCCCCCATGCCAGGTCATCGGAAGGCCGCCCGCGGCCGGTCTGCTTCCCCTCGGGGGAAGGTTGCGCCACGATAACGATCCAACTGCCGAACATCAGGCAGTTCATCGATGTGTAACTTGCCAGGCGTCTTCGTCACGGCGGTGAAACATCGAGGGGCGTCTGCCGAAACCGTGCTGCGTCAATCTCGTGGCGCATAACCGGCCCACCCCTCAAATCCGCTCAGGGCTCGCCCGCACGGGCCGTACCAAAGACGAGGAGATACCGGCATTGAACGGCACAGATACCGGATTCGTATTGATCAGTGCAGCGCTCGTCATGGTGATGACGCCTGGGCTGGCGCTCTTCTACGGCGGCATGGTCCGCTCCAAGAGCGTGCTCAACATGCTCATGATGTCCTTCATCTCGCTGGGCATCGTGAGCGTGCTGTGGGTGCTGTACGGGCACTCGCTCGCCTTCAGTGGTGACTCAGGCGGCTTCATCGGCAACCTGGACATGATCGGGCTCAAGGGCGTCGACGCCGCCAGCACGGTGGCCAGCTTCGTGACGGACGAGAACGGCGAAGCGCACCAGATCGCCACGTTCGCCTTCTCCCTCTTCCAGATGCTGTTCGCCGTCATCACTGCGGCCCTGATCAGCGGCGCCATCGCCGACCGCGTCAAGTTCGGCGCGTGGATGATCTTCATCGGCCTGTGGGTCACCGTGGTCTACTTCCCGGTCGCCCACTGGGTCTGGGGCGGCGGCTGGCTCGCCAGCCTCGACACCCCGGTGATCGACTTCGCCGGTGGTACCGCGGTCCACATCAACGCCGGTATCGCCGCGCTCGCCGTGGTCCTCGTGGTCGGCAAGCGTGTCGGCTTCAAGAAGGACCCGATGCGGCCGCACAACATGCCGCTGGTCCTGCTCGGCACCGCCCTGCTGTGGTTCGGCTGGTTCGGCTTCAACGCCGGCTCCGAGCTCGGCGTCGACGGCGTCACCGCCCAGATGGCGATCAACACGCAGGTCGCGACCGGTGCCGCCATGCTCGGCTGGCTCATCTACGAGCGCATCCGGCACGGCGCGTTCACCACGCTCGGCGCCTGCTCCGGTGCCGTCGCCGGTCTCGTCGCGATCACCCCGTCCGGTGGCAACGTCAACATCTTCGGCGCCCTGCTCATCGGTGTCGTCGCCGGTGCCGTCTGCTCCTGGGCCGTCAGCCTCAAGTACAAGCTCGGTTACGACGACTCCCTGGACGTCGTGGGCGTCCACCTCGTCGGCGGTGTCCTCGGCACCCTGATGGTCGGTTTCCTCGCCATCGACGGCAAGGGCGGCGGCGACCAGTTCCTGTCGCAGGCCATCGGTGCCTTCTCGGTGATGGGCTACACCTTCGTGGTGACCTACATCCTCGCCTTCGCCATCCAGAAGACGATCGGCTTCCGCGCCTCCGAGGACGACGAGATCAGCGGCATCGACCAGGCCGCGCACGCCGAGACTGCATACGACTTCAGCTCCGCGGCCTCCTCGCACATCTCACCCGCCCAGAGCAGCCCGGCTGCTGACGCCAAGAAGGTGGAGGCATGAAGCTCATCACTGCCGTCGTGAAGCCGCACCGGCTCGACGAGATCAAGGAGGCTCTCCAGGCCTTCGGAGTGCACGGCCTGACGGTCACCGAGGCGAGCGGCTACGGTCGTCAGCGGGGCCACACCGAGGTCTACCGCGGTGCCGAGTACACCGTCGACCTGGTCCCGAAGATCCGCATCGAGGTCCTGGCCGAGGACGACGACGCGGAGCAGCTGATCGACGTCATCGTCAAGGCCGCCCGCACCGGCAAGATCGGTGACGGCAAGGTCTGGTCCCTGCCGGTCGAGACGGCCGTACGGGTCCGGACCGGCGAGCGCGGCCCGGACGCGCTCTAAGAGAAGAAGAAGGACAGGAGTCGCTGGGTGACGAGTACGGACGTGCGCAAGGATGCAGAGGACTCGGGACCCAGCGGCTACGCGGCGGCCCGGCTGCGCCTCCTCACCGAGGGGGCGCGGTCCGGGCCGCCGCGCCGTGCGGCCCTCGCCGAACTGACGGACGACTGGCTGACCGGCCTGTTCGCGGCCGGCGCCGACGGGCTGCGCGGGGTCTCCCTGGTCGCCGTCGGCGGCTACGGCCGCGGTGAGCTGTCCCCGCGCAGCGACCTGGACCTGCTCCTGCTGCACGACGGCGGCGACTCCGGCGCGGTGGCCGCCCTGGCCGACCGCATGTGGTACCCCGTGTGGGACCTGGGCCTCGCCCTCGACCACTCCGTGCGGACACCGGCCGAGGCCCGCAAGACCGCCGGTGAGGACCTCAAGGTCCAGCTCGGCCTCCTCGACGCCCGCCACATCGCGGGCGACCTCGGCCTCACGGCCGGACTGCGTACGGCGGTGCTGGCCGACTGGCGCAACCAGGCGCCCAAGCGCCTCCCCGAACTCCAGGAGCTCTCCACCGAGCGCGCCGAGCGCCAGGGCGAGCTGCAGTACCTGCTGGAGCCGGACCTCAAGGAGGCCCGCGGCGGTCTCCGCGACGCCACCATCCTGCGTGCCGTCGCCGCCTCCTGGCTGGCCGACGCCCCGCGCGAAGGACTCGACGACGCCAAGCGCCGGCTGCTCGACGTCCGCGACGCCCTGCACCTGACGACCGGGCGCGCGACCGACCGGCTCTCGCTCCAGGAGCAGGACCAGGTCGCCGCCGAGCTCGGACTCCTCGACGCCGACACGCTGCTGCGGCAGGTGTACGAGGCGGCGCGCGTCATTTCGTATGCGAGCGACGTCACCTGGCGTGAAGTGGGGCGCGTGCTGCGATCGCGCGCCGTGCGGCCGCGTCTGCGCAAATTGGTAGGGGAGCGAAGCGACTTCCTTAGAAGGGCGGTGGTGGGCGACGGGCGGGCGCTCGGGGGCGGGAAGCCCGTCGCCGAGCGCTCCCCGCTGGCCGAAGGGGTGGTGGAGCAGGACGGCGAGGTGGTGCTCGCCCGTGCCGCGCGCCCTGAACGCGACCCCGTACTCCCCCTGCGCGCCGCGGCCGCCGCCGCACAGGCCGGACTTCCGCTCTCCCTGCACGCCGTACGGCGCCTGGCGGCGACCGTGCGCCCCCTGCCCACGCCCTGGCCCGCCGAGGCGCGCGAACAGCTCGTGACGCTGCTGGGTTCCGGCCACCCGACGGTCGAGGTGTGGGAGGCACTGGAGGCAGAGGGTCTGATCACTCGTCTCCTCCCCGACTGGGAACGGGTGCGCTGCCGCCCGCAGCGCAACGCCGTGCACATCTGGACTGTCGACCGGCATCTCATCGAGACGGCCGTGCGCGCCTCCGAGTTCACCCGGCGTGTCCACCGCCCCGACCTCCTCCTGGTCTCCGCGCTGCTGCACGACATCGGCAAGGGCTGGCCCGGCGACCACTCCGTCGCGGGCGAGATCATCGCCAAGGACGTCGCCGCCCGGATCGGCTTCGACCGTGACGACGTGGCCGTGCTCGCCACCCTCGTACGCCACCACCTGCTGCTGGTGGACACCGCCACCCGGCGTGACCTGGAGGACCCGGCCACCGTGCGCTCGGTCGCCGAGGCGGTCGGCTCACAGAGCACCCTGGAGCTGCTGCACGCCCTGACCGAGGCGGACGCGCTGGCCACCGGCCCGGCCGCCTGGTCGTCCTGGCGTGGATCCCTGGTCGCCGACCTGGTCAAGCGGGTCGCAGCCGTACTCGCCGGAGACGCCTCGGACGAGCCCGAGGCCGCCGCGCCCACCGCCGAGCAGGAACGGCTCGCCATCGAGGCGGTCGCCACGGGCAGCCCCGTGCTGGCGCTGCGCGCGCAGACCGAGCCGCCGACCGAGGAACAGCCGTCCGGCGACCCGGAGCCCTTGGGCGTCGAGCTGCTGATCGCCGTACCGGACCAGTCGGGCGTGCTGCCCGCGGTCGCCGGCGTCCTGGCCATGCACCGTCTGACCGTCCGCACCGCCGAGCTGCGCGCCCTGGACCTCCCGGACGGCGTCGAGGGCTCGGTGCTGCTGCTCAACTGGCGGGTGGCCGCGGAATACGGCTCGCTGCCGCAGGCCGCCCGGCTGCGCGCCGACCTCGTACGCGCCCTGGACGGCTCTCTGGACATCGCGGCCCGCCTCGCCGAGCGAGACGCCGCCTATCCGCGCCGCCGGGGCGTCGTGGCGCCGCCGCCGAGGGTGACCGTGCATCCGGCCGCGTCCCGGCTGGCCACGGTGATCGAGGTGCGCGCGCAGGACGCCCCGGGGCTGTTGTTCCGGATCGGGCGGGCGCTGGAGGACGCGGGGGTGCGGATGCGGAGTGCGCACGTCAGCACGCTGGGCGCGAACGCCGTGGACGCCTTCTACGTCACCGGACCGGAGGGCGCGCCGCTGCCCAGCGAGGAGGCGGCCTCCGTGGCGCGGAAGCTGGAGGAGACGCTGCGGGGCTGAGGCCTCGTATGAACGCGGTGGAGACCCAACCACACGCGGCCAGATACCCTGGAGGGCGACTCACCAGCCAGCCACCGACCCCGAGGACCGCGAGCGCCGTGTTCGATACTCTCTCCGATCGCCTCTCAGCGACTTTCAAGAACCTGCGCGGCAAGGGACGGCTCTCCGAGGCGGACATCGACGCCACCGCGCGCGAGATCCGCATCGCGCTGCTAGAGGCGGACGTGGCACTGCCCGTCGTCCGGACGTTCATCAAGAACGTCAAGGAGCGTGCCCTCGGCGCCGAGGTCTCCAAGGCGCTGAACCCGGCACAGCAGGTCCTGAAGATCGTCAATGAAGAGTTGGTGACGATCCTCGGCGGCGAGACCCGGCGCCTGCGCTTCGCCAAGCAGCCGCCGACCGTGATCATGCTGGCGGGTCTGCAGGGTGCGGGTAAGACGACCCTCGCGGGCAAGCTCGGCTCGTGGCTGAAGGGACAGGGCCACTCGCCGCTGCTGGTCGCCGCCGACCTCCAGCGCCCGAACGCCGTCAACCAGCTCAGCGTCGTCGCCGACCGCGCGGGCGTCGCGGTCTACGCGCCCGAGCCGGGCAACGGCGTCGGTGACCCGGTCAAGGTCGCCAGGGACTCCATCGAGCACGCGAAGTCCAAGGTCCACGACATCGTGATCGTGGACACCGCCGGCCGCCTGGGCATCGACCAGGAGATGATGAAGCAGGCCGCGGACATCCGGGACGCGGTCTCGCCGGACGAGATCCTGTTCGTCATCGACGCGATGATCGGCCAGGACGCGGTCAACACGGCCGAGGCGTTCCGCGACGGCGTCGGCATCGACGGCGTGGTCCTCTCCAAGCTCGACGGTGACGCCCGCGGTGGTGCCGCCCTGTCGATCGCCTCCGTGACCGGCAAGCCGATCATGTTCGCGTCGAACGGCGAGAAGCTCGACGACTTCGACGCGTTCCACCCGGACCGGATGGCCTCCCGCATCCTCGACCTGGGTGACCTGCTCACCCTGATCGAGCAGGCGGAGAAGACGTTCAGCCAGGAAGAGGCCCAGAAGATGGCCTCCAAGCTGGCGTCCAAGAAGGGCCAGGAGTTCACGCTCGACGACTTCCTGGCGCAGATGGAGCAGGTCCGGAAGATGGGCTCCATCTCCAAGCTGCTCGGCATGCTCCCGGGCATGGGCCAGATCAAGGACCAGATCAACAACCTCGACGAGCGGGACGTCGACCGCACGGCCGCGATCATCAAGTCGATGACCCCGGGCGAGCGCCAGGACCCGGTGATCATCAACGGCTCGCGCCGCGCCCGTATCGCCAAGGGCTCCGGCGTCGAGGTCAGCGCGGTGAAGAACCTGGTCGAGCGGTTCTTCGAGGCCCGCAAGATGATGTCCCGCATGGCTCAGGGCGGCGGCATGCCGGGGATGCCCGGCGTCCCGGGCATGGGCGGTGGCCCCGGCCGGTCGAAGAAGCAGCCGAAGAAGGCCAAGGGCAAGCAGCGCTCCGGCAACCCGATGAAGCGCAAGCAGCAGGAGCTGGAGGAGGCCGCCCGCCGCGAGGCCGCCGCCCAGGGCGGTAACGCCTTCGGCGTGCCGGGTCAGCAGGCTCCTCAGGACTTCGAGCTGCCGGACGAGTTCAAGAAGTTCATGGGCTGACGATCCGTCGTGTACGGCGCTGGGGGCGCCCCTCCGGAGAGGGGCGCCCCCAGCGCCGTAAGCGCACATGCTGATACGTCTTTCCTGTCGTGACGTCCGGATATGGCCAACCCTGCGCCGCCGCGCAAGTCCCCCGAGCAGCCCTGGCGTACGGAGGGCACCCCGGCGGAGCCGCCGAAGCCGCCGTCGGGCGGGCGGAAACGACGATCTCGTACGCGGAGTTCAGCAAGCAGGTCGACAACGCCGACGTCACCAAGATCTACGCCAAGCGCGACGCCATCCAGGGCCGGCTGAAGAAGGCCCAGGACAACCCGAGGGTGACGCCACCAACGACGTCGTGGACTTCCTGAAGAACCCGGATGCCTACCGGCGGAAGGGCGCGAGGACGCCGCGGGGCGTGCTGCTGGCGGGGCGGCCGAGTACCGGCAGGACGCTGCTCGCGCCGGCGGTCGCGGGGGAGGCGGGTGCCGTTCTTCTCGGCGTCGGCCTCCGAGTTCATCGAGATGATCGTCGGTGTGGGCGCTTCACGCGTGCGTGAACTGGTCGCGGAGGCGCGGAAGGTGGCGCCGTCGATCGTGATCGCCGCCACCAACCGGGCGGACGTCCCGGATCCGGCACTGGCCCGGCCGGGCCGCTTCGACCGGGTGGTCAACGTGTCGCCGCCGGACCGGGGCGGGCGGGAGGCGATCCTGGCCATCCACACCCGGGAGATCCCGCTGGCGGAGGACGTGGACCTGGGCCGGGTGGCACGTACGACCCCGGGGATGACCGGCGCGGAACTGGCCAACCTCGCCGACGAGGCCGCCCTGCTCGCCGTCAAGCGCAAGCACGGAGGAGTACCTGCGGAGCAGGGATCATCGGCGCACTGGGCGGGATGGCCGCCGAGCAGGTGGTGCACGGCGTGATCACGACCGGTGCGGAGAACGACCTGGAGCAGGTCACCAACATCGCGCTCGGCCTGGTGGCGCGGTGGGGGATGAGTGAGCGGGTGGGCCGGCTGTCGGCGCTGCCCAATGACCCCCGGCAGGCGTACGGGCTGGCCGTGGTTCCCCAGACGCTGGATGTGATCGACGGGGAGATGCGCGGCGGATCGTCGACGAGTGCCACGAGGAGGCGTGCCGCAAACTCCAAGACCACCGCGGCCAGTTGGACGCACTGGCAAGAGGTGGACGCGTACCGGATCGCGGGGGTCACGCGCTTGACGAAGGACGCGGACGTCTAGGGAACGCGTGCGATCAGGTACCGGAAGACGTTCGGCATCCACACCGTTCCGTCCCGCCGCTGATACGGGTGCAGGGACTCCGCCAGTTCCTTGTCCACCTGTGCCTGGTCCGTGGCCGCGATCGCCGCGTCGAACAGGCCCGTCGACAGCAGTCCGCGTACGGCGCTGTCGGCGTCGGCGTACCCGAAGGGGCAGGCGACCCGCCCGGAGCCGTCCGGCCTGAGGCCGGCGCGCTGGGCGACCTCCTCCAGGTCGTCGCGAAGGGCGGGGCGCCAACTGCCCGTGCTACGTAAGGGATCGGCCAGTTTCGTGGCCACCCGCAGCACGGACGACGTGGTGCAGCGTTCCGGCGGACCCCAGCCGGCGAGTACCACGGGCGCCCCCCGCTCGGCGAGCGGCGTCGCTGCCATGAGCAGCTCGCCGAGCCCCTCCGAGTCGCCTGCGAGGCACCCGATGGGCTCGAAAGCGGTCACCAGGCTGTACGCGGGTGGCTGTGCGTCGGCCGCGGCGGCCAGGTCGTCGGGCGAGCCGTCGACGAGCCGGGTGTCGGCACGCGCGCGTGTACCCCATGCCTCGGGCTGCAGGCGCTGCCGTGCGAGCGCCAGCCGTTCGGGAGAGGTGGAATCGACACCGGTGACCGCGACACCTCTGGAGGCCGCCATCACAAGGGCGAGTCCGGAACCGCAGCCGAGGCCCAGCAGCCGGGTGCCTGGGCCCACTTCCACTCGCTCGTAGACGGCCTCGTAGAGCGGGACCAGCATCCGCTCCTGGATCTCGGACCAGTCACGCGCGCGTGCACACAGGTCCACGCGGGGTGCATGGCCCGCGTGAGGAAGGTGCTGCCGCACGAGCGTAGGTGTCATGTAAAGCGCCCCAATCCGCCGAGAGTTGCCGCTGTGCCCGATTCCATAGCCCCCGTGACGTGCGCTCGTACTCCCCCCGTATGCCAGGAAACTCCGCACCCGACGCGGCGTCCAGGGGTTGCGGGGGCCCGGCTTGTGGGTTGCCTGTGCGGGCGAAGAGATTTCACATCCCCGCAACATGGGCCCGCACCATGTGTGACCACCGCGAGCCCGGGACGGCCTCCGCGTTCCGCCCCGGCTGGCCCAGATCCAGGCCGCACAAGGAGCCGGTGGCGGCCCTGGACACACTTGTAGACCTGCTCCCCTCGATCCTCGAAGAGAAGGCGAGGCCCGACCGGCCGAGCAGGCGGTGACCGTACGGTGTCTGGCCGCCGAGGACGGGTCGGTGCCGGACGCCGACGACGCGCCCGGTAACGTCGCGGTAGTCGCGCGCGCTTACCAAGGCAGCGCCCTCCGGTGAGAGAGCGACCGAAACGCCCCTTGTGCACCGGCGGACCACAGGGGTTCCGGCGCGTGGACACGATCTACATGCCGGGGCGTACGTGGGACTACGCACCAGCTTGGTACGAGCTGTGAGGCTTCTCCGCAGATCAGCGCACCCGCCCTCGTCAGGGCGCATCATTCGCAACTGACGGGTACGTGCAAAATATTTAGGATGGCCCGGAATCGGAACACACGGGCACTCCGGCTCGTTGTCATTACGTGAGCACGACACAGACACCACCTGTTCTCGCCGCAGAGCTGGCGCAGGCGTGGGCCGACATTCAGCGGTACCACCCCGAGCTGCCCGATCTTGCCGCGCCCGAGTCCCTGATCGGAGAGTCGTCGTCCGCGTGCGGGCACGAGCTCTCCTTCGAGCGACTGCTGCATGAGGCAGTCCATGGCATCGCCGCCGCGCGCGGCGTCCGCGACACCTCCCGTGCCGGCCGCTACCACAACCGCAGATTCCTCGCGATCGCCGAGGAGCTGGGCCTGGACCACCCGGAGGAACCGCACCCCAGCAGCGGCTTCTCCCTGGTCACGCTCAACCCCGAGGCCAAGCGCCGCTACCGCCCGACCATCGACCGCCTCCACCGCGCCCTGAAGGCCCACACCGCGGCGACGTCCGCGGACACCAGCCGCACCTTCCGCGGCCCGGCGGCCCGCCACGGTTCCTCCGGTGGAGGGGTGCGCGTGAAGGCCGTGTGCGACTGCGGCCGCAACGTCCGGGTCGTCCCGTCGGTCCTGGCCCAGGCCCCGATCGTGTGCGGCGGCTGCGGGAAGCCGTTCCGGATCCCCGAGGTGGTAGGCGCGGCGGCGAGCTGAGGATGCGGCTGCTCGTGGCAGCCGCATCCGGGCGCTGACGCCGGATGGCGCACCCGACGTACGGGCCGTGGGCGTCGGGTGCCCATCAGGCATGCCTCGGCGCGGCCTCGGTCCAAGGTGAGCCGCGGGGTGTGGCACAATGGCTAGCTGTACTCGACAGCCGCATAGGACCCCTCTCTCCTCCGGCTGACGCGTCCATCGGGCATTCGGGTACCGCAACCCCACGCGGCCATCTCGCCGTGCCCAACCACGTCAATTCCAGGAGAACCCACTCCCGTGGCAGTCAAGATCAAGCTGAAGCGTCTGGGCAAGATCCGTTCGCCTCACTACCGCATCGTCGTCGCCGACTCCCGCACCCGTCGTGACGGCCGTGCGATCGAGGAGATCGGCCTGTACCACCCGGTGCAGAACCCCTCGCGCATGGAGGTCGACGCCGACCGTGTGGCGTACTGGCTCTCCGTCGGCGCCCAGCCGACCGAGCCCGTGCTCGCCATCCTGAAGAAGACCGGCGACTGGCAGAAGTTCAAGGGCGAGCCCGCCCCGGCACCGCTGCTGCAGCCGGCCGAGAAGGCCGCGCGCCCGTCGTTCGAGGCCCTCAGCGGCGAGGACGAGGGCAAGGGTGAGGCGATCACCCAGAAGAAGAAGGCTGAGAAGAAGGACGAGGCTGCCGCCGCGTCCGAGTCGACCGAGGCCTGAGCATGCTCGAGGAGGCTCTCGAGCACCTCGTGAAGGGCATCGTCGACAACCCTGACGATGTGCAGGTCGCATCCCGCAACCTGCGTCGCGGGCGTGTGCTCGAGGTCCGGGTCCACCCCGACGACCTCGGCAAGGTGATCGGCCGCAACGGCCGTACCGCACGCGCTCTGCGGACCGTCGTGGGCGCCATCGGCGGCCGCGGTGTCCGCGTCGACCTCGTCGACGTCGACCACGTCCGCTGACGTCAAACGCAGCACCGGCTCGGGCCGGGGAGGGCCACTGGGCCGTCCCCGGCCCGCAGTCGTATGACAGGAGAGCAAGCACAGTGCAGCTGGTAGTCGCACGGATCGGCCGTGCCCATGGCATCAAGGGCGAGGTCACCGTCGAGGTACGTACCGACGAGCCGGAGCTCAGGCTCGCCCCCGGCGCCGTCCTGGCCACCGAACCGGCCGCCGCCGGTCCACTGACCATCGAGACGGGCCGCGTCCACAGCGGCCGCCTCCTGCTGCGTTTCGAGGGCGTACGCGACCGCACCGCCGCCGAGGCGCTGCGCAACACCCTCCTGATCGCCGAGATCGACCCGGACGAGCTGCCCGAGGAGGAGGACGAGTACTACGACCACCAGCTCATCGACCTCGACGTCGTGACCAGGGACGGCGTGGCGGTGGGCCGCATCACCGAGATCTCGCACCTGCCCTCCCAGGACCTCTTCATCGTCGAGCGGCCCGACGGGAGCGAGGTGTTGATCCCGTTCGTCGAGGAGATCGTCGCCGAGATCGACCTCGAGGAGCAGCGCGCGGTGATCACCCCGCCGCCGGGTCTGATCGACGACCAGGCGGCCCGCGACGAAGTCGCTGAAGGGCACAGTGCCTCGTCGAGGGACGACAGCGCATGAGACTCGACGTCGTCACGATCTTCCCCGAGTACCTGGAGCCCCTGAGTGTCTCCCTGGTCGGCAAGGCACGCGCGCGTGGCCAGCTGAACGTCCATGTGCACGACCTGCGCGAGTGGACGTACGACCGCCACAACACGGTCGACGACACTCCGTACGGCGGCGGTCCCGGCATGGTCATGAAGACCGACCCCTGGGGAGACGCGCTGGACTCGGTCCTCGCCGACGGCTACGAGACGAGCTCCCACGCGCCCGCCCTCATCGTCCCGACCCCGAGCGGCCGCCCCTTCACCCAGGAACTCGCCGTGGAGCTCTCCGAGCGGCCCTGGCTGATCTTCACGCCGGCGCGGTACGAGGGCATCGACCGGCGCGTCATCGACGAGTACGCGACCCGTATGCCGGTCTACGAGGTGTCCATCGGCGACTACGTCCTCGCCGGCGGCGAGGCGGCCGTACTCGTCGTCACGGAGGCCGTGGCACGGCTGCTGCCCGGCGTCCTGGGCAACGCCGAGTCCCACCGGGACGACTCCTTCGCGCCCGGCGCCATGGCCAGCCTCCTGGAGGGGCCCGTCTACACCAAGCCGCCCGAGTGGCGCGGCCGCGGGATCCCCGACGTACTGCTCAGCGGCCATCATGGCAAGATCGCCCGCTGGCGGCGCGACGAGGCACTGCGGCGCACGACGGCGCACCGGCCCGACCTCATCGAGCGCTGCGACCCCAAGGCCTTCGACAAGAAGGACCGCGAGATGCTCTCCATCCTGGGCTGGGCGCCCGATCCGGAGGGCGAACCGTACGGCCGATTTTGGTGCAGGCCAGAAGGCATGGAAGAATAGGTCGCTGTTGTGCGCCGTCCGGCGTGCGCCCCTGCCACAGGGGGACACGACGCCCGCCCCGACGCGGACAGCAACCTTTCGAAAACCTAGCGCCCGTTGATGACCTGTGGCATCAGCGAAGAAAGCAGACGAAATGTCTCACCTGCTCGACTCCGTCGACTCCGCGTCGCTGCGCAGCGACGTCCCGGCCTTCCGCCCGGGTGACACCGTCAACGTCCACGTCCGCGTCATCGAGGGCAACCGCTCCCGTGTGCAGCAGTTCAAGGGCGTAGTCATCCGTCGTCAGGGCGCCGGTGTCCGCGAGACCTTCACGGTCCGCAAGGTCTCCTTCTCCGTCGGCGTCGAGCGCACCTTCCCGGTGCACACCCCGATCGTCGAGAAGATCGAGCTCGTCACCCGCGGTGACGTGCGTCGCGCCAAGCTGTACTACCTGCGCGACCTGCGCGGCAAGGCCGCGAAGATCAAGGAGAAGCGCGACAACTGATCGCGCGCGGGGTCCCACAGAGGGGCCGGATAACATCTGGCCCCGATGGACACCGAAGCACAGCCGACGGAGCGCGACCGCTCCTCCCACCCTTCCGGATCCGGGGACACCCCGGACACAGAGGGTCCGGAGGAACGGTCGCGTTCCGCGTTGGTGTCGCGGATCACCGACTGGCTCCCGGGCGGGCGCATCACCCTGGCTCTGCTGCTCTGCCTGCTGTTTCTCCTGCTGCTCAGCACCTTCGTGCTGCAGCCGTTCCGGATTCCCAGCGGATCCATGGAGCGTGGATTGAGGATCGGCGACCGCGTTCTCGTAAATAGGTTGGCGTACCGTTTCGGTGCCGAGCCGCAACGCGGCGATGTTGTGGTGTTCGACGGAACTGGGTATTTCGGAGAAGCCGACTACATCAAGCGCGTCGTGGGTGTGGGGGGAGACCATGTGGTCTGCTGCGACAGGGAGGGGAGGATCCAGGTGAACGGCCGGTCGGTCGACGAGTCGACCTTCCTGTACCCCGGTGACAGCCCGTCCACGGTGCCCTTCGACGTCTCCGTGCCCGACGGCACCCTGTTCGTCCTCGGCGACCACCGCGGCCGCTCCAGCGACTCGCGCGACCACCTGGGCTCGCCCGGCGGCGGCATGATTCCCGTCGACGACGTCATCGGCCGCGCCGACTGGATCGTCTGGCCCACCGCCCACCTCACCCGTCTGCACCGTTCCGGCGCCTACGCGCGCGTGCCCTCGGCGGACGGTGCCCATGGGTAACCGTGGTAAACCGCGCGGTGCCGCCTCCAGCGCGGCCGAAAACCTGCTGCCCACCGGCTCCCGGCGCGCCTCCGGTGCGGCCGGCAGCGGGCGCACGCGCGCGGAGCGGCGCAAGCTCCAGCGCAAGGTCAAGCGGCGCCGCAGGCGTTCCGCGATCAAGGAGATACCCCTCCTCGTCGGTGTCGCGGTCCTGATAGCCCTCGTCCTGAAGACCTTCCTCGTCCAGGCCTTCGTGATCCCGTCCGGTTCCATGGAGCAGACGATCCAGATCGGCGACCGCGTCCTGGTCGACAAGTTCACCCCGTGGTTCGGCTCCAAGCCCCAGCGCGGGGACGTCGTCGTCTTCAAGGACCCCGGCGGCTGGCTGCAGGACGAGCAGACCACCGTCAAGAAGGAAGACCCCATCGTCGTCAAACAGGTCAAGGAAGGGCTCACCTTCATCGGCCTGCTGCCGTCCGACGACGAGAAGGACCTCATCAAGCGGGTCGTCGGCGTCGGCGGCGACCGGGTCAAGTGCTGTGACGCGCAAGGGCGGGTCACCGTCAACGGCGTTCCCCTGCAAGAGGACTACCTGTATCCCGGAAACGCCCCCTCCCAGACGGACTTCGACATCACCGTCCCGCAGGGACGGCTGTGGGTGATGGGCGACCACCGGGCCAACTCCGCGGACTCCCGCGCACACCAGAACACCGACTACGGCGGCACCGTCTCCGAGGAGGAGGTGGTGGGCAAGGCCATGATCATCGCCTGGCCGTTCGGCCACTGGAACACCCTGGACGAGCCGAAAACCTACGCTTCCGTGTCCGACTCGGCGACGGGGTCGACCGCTGCTCCCCAGCTGTCGCATAGGGTTGCCTCCGACGATCCGAATGGACCTGTTCAGCTCCCGAGCCCTGCGGAACTCCCGCTCGTTATGGGAGTAGTGGGCCTGCGCCGTGTATGGGGCAGGCGGCGGCACAGAATAAGGAGTTGGCGTGGGGGATGTGGCGGTTGGCGCACGGTCCGGGCACGACGGCGAGGAGCACCGCGGACACCCCGTGGGAGCAGCCGACCCGGCCGCGGACAGCGCCGTGACCTCCGGGAGTGACTCCGGAGGGGCGGACGACGGCACGAGGCCCGACGACCACGGGCCGGGCGACGCGGAGCCCGCACCGAAGAAGCCGCGCTCCTTCTGGAAGGAGCTGCCCATCCTGATCGGCATCGCGCTGGTACTCGCGCTGCTGATCAAGACGTTCCTGGTGCAGGCGTTCTCGATCCCCTCCGACTCGATGCAGAACACCCTCCAGCAGGGTGACCGCGTCCTGGTCGACAAGCTCACCCCCTGGTTCGGCTCCGAGCCCGAGCGCGGCGAGGTCGTCGTCTTCCACGACCCCGACAGCTGGCTGGCCGGCGAGCCCACGACCGACCCGAACGCCCTGCAGACCTTCCTCAGTTGGATCGGCCTGATGCCGTCCGCGGAGGAGAAGGACCTCATCAAGCGCGTCGTCGGCGTCGGCGGCGACACGATCGAGTGCAAGGGCACGGGCCCGCTGAAGGTCAACGGCAAGGCGCTGAACGAGACGTCGTACGTCTACCCCGGCAACACGCCGTGCAGCGTCGACGACCAGGGCGGCCAGTTCAAGGTGAAGGTCCCCGAGGGCCAGATCTGGGTCATGGGCGACCACCGGCAGAACTCGCGGGACTCGCGCTACAACCAGTCCGACGCGAACAACGGCATGGTTCCCGTGGACAAGGTCGTCGGGCGCGCCATCGTGATCGCCTGGCCGATCAACCGCTGGGACACCCTGCCGGTCCCGGACACCTTCGACCAGAACCTGAACGCCAAGGCCGCCGCCCTGACGGTCGCGCCGCAGGGACTCGCCCTCGCCGGCGTCCTGCCGGTGGCACTGTGGCGGCGGCGCCGGATCGCGGCGGCCGAGACCCGCTGAGGCGGTGCGGGACGCACCTTGTCCGGCGTACGTCTTGACTTGTTGATGCCCTGGTAAAGCTTGTGACCTTGGTCGCAGTGGAAGGGCTGACCGGGTCAGGTACCGCCGGGTAGGGTGCGTGCCCATGGGCGGCGAGAGCACGACACGTACGGCCCCGCGGAGCGGCGGCGCAGGAAAGGGCCCGGTGGGCAGCCGGACCGGAGAGCGGTTGTCCGGACTGGCCGTCGCACTGGGCCTCGTGCTGTTCCTCGGGGGCTTCGCCTGGGGAGCGGTGGTCTACCGGCCGTACACCGTGCCTACCAGTTCGATGGCGCCGACGATCGACGCGGGGCAGCGGGTGCTGGCGCAGCGCGTCGACGGCGGGGAAGTGCGCCGGGGTGACGTCGTCGTGTTCACCGACAGGACCTGGGTGACCAACGCGCCCGTGGTCAAGCGCGTGGTCGCCGTCGGCGGGGACACCGTCGCCTGCTGCACGGATGGCCAGCTGACCGTCAACGGCAAGAAGATCGACGAACCGTATCTCGCCAAGGACAGCCTGGCCGAGATCCAGAACTTCCCGTCCGTGACCGTCCCGAAGGGCCGGCTGTTCCTGCTCGGTGACGAGCGGTCCGGCTCCCTGGACTCCACTGCCCACCTCGCGGACGCCGCGAGCGGCACGGTGGCGCGCAGCGCTGTTTCGGCCCGGGTGGACGCCGTCGTATGGCCCATGGACGGCATGCTGGAGCGTGCGGAGGGCTTCGAGGAGCTCGGCGCGCTGTCCTCGCCGGGGCCGCTGCGTACGGTCGTGGCGCTGATCGTCGTCGGTGCGGTGCTGGTGATGGGCGGCGGGGCGTACGGTCCGGTCGCCAAGCGGCTCGGCGGGCGGTCCCGTACAGGGACGGAGCCCGCGGGTGGCCGCTGAGGCGGACACGTATGTGGGCGGGTTGCGCAGGGTCGCCCGGGTCGTGCTGCTCGACCCGGAGGACCGGGTCCTGCTGCTGCACGGCCATGAGCCGGACGATCCGGCGGACGACTGGTGGTTCACACCGGGCGGCGGCCTCGAGGGCGACGAGACACGCGAGGAGGCCGCGCTGCGGGAACTCGCGGAGGAGACCGGAATCACCGAGGTCGAGCTCGGGCCGGTGCTGTGGCGGCGGATCTGCTCGTTCCCGTTCGCGGGCCGCCGCTGGGACCAGGACGAGTGGTACTACCTGGCCCGTACGACACAGACGGCGACCCGGGCGACGGGCCTCACCGAGCTGGAGCGGCGCAGTGTCGCCGGAGCGCGCTGGTGGACGTGTCGGGAACTGACCCGGGCACATGAGACGGTGTATCCGACCAGACTCGCCGAGCTGCTGCGTACTCTGCTCGACGAAGGTCCCCCGGCCGGACCCGTGACCCTTGACCCGGAAATCGTCTAGGGGCTGACGGGACTGGCGCACAATGGTGGGATCGCACGGCTGAAGGGGAACATGCCATGAGCGCCGAGGATCTCGAGAAGTACGAGACCGAGATGGAGCTCAAGCTCTATCGGGAGTACCGCGATGTCGTCGGTCTGTTCAAGTATGTGATCGAGACCGAGCGGCGCTTCTACCTGACCAATGACTACGAGATGCAGGTGCACTCGGTCCAGGGTGAGGTGTTCTTCGAGGTGTCCATGGCGGATGCCTGGGTGTGGGACATGTACCGGCCGGCCCGCTTCGTGAAGCAGGTTCGAGTGCTTACGTTCAAGGACGTGAACATCGAGGAGCTGAACAAGAGCGACCTGGAGCTGCCGGGCAGCTGACGGGCGACCGATGGTCACCCGCAGGGGTGACGGAGTTGTCCACAACCGCTGAGTAGTCCACCGAGATCCACTTCTTGGCGGCGGGTGCGTGACGGTTGGCGCCGGAGGTGGTGCCGACATGAACACCCGCAACGCACAACGCAGCGCACTCGGCAGGTACGGAGAGACACTGGCCGCGCGGCGGCTGGTCGAGGCCGGGATGACGGTCCTGGAGCGCAACTGGCGCTGCGGCAGGACCGGAGAGATCGACATCGTGGCGCGGGACGGGGACGTCCTGGTGGTCTGCGAGGTCAAGACGCGGCGGGCGGGTGCCTTCGAGCATCCGATGGCGGCCGTGACACCGGAGAAGGCGGAGCGCCTGCGGAGCCTGGCCGAGGGCTGGCTCCACGCCCATGGCGGGGCACCCCCGGGAGGCGTCCGTATCGACCTGGTCGGCGTAGTGCTGCCACAGCGCGGCGCACCCGTGGTCGAGCACGTGCGGGGGGTGGCCTGAATGGGGTTCGCTCGGACGTGCTCGGTGGCGCTGGTGGGCGTCGAAGGTGTGGTGGTCGAGGTCCAGGCGGACCTCGAACCGGGGGTCGCGGCGTTCACGCTGGTGGGGTTGCCGGACAAGAGCCTGACGGAGAGCCGGGACCGGGTCCGGGCCGCGGTGGTCAATTCCGGGACCGCCTGGCCGGCGAAGAAGCTGACGGTGGGGCTGAGCCCGGCCTCGGTGCCGAAGGCCGGCAGCGGCTTCGACCTGGCCGTCGCGTGCGCCGTGCTCGGCGCCGCCGAGCGGATCGATCCGCGCGTGCTCGCCGACATCGTGATGATCGGGGAGCTGGGCCTGGACGGGCGGGTGCGGCCCGTCCGGGGCATCCTGCCCGGCGTGCTGGCCGCGGCGGAGGCCGGCTATGAGCAGGTGGTCGTGCCCGAGTGCGCCGCGGCCGAGGCCTCGCTGGTGCCGGGCGTGTCCGTGCTGGGCGTGCGCAGTCTGCGCCAGCTGATCGCCGTCCTCGCGGACGAACCGGTACCCGACGAGGAACCGGACGACCAGAGCCGGCCGGACCCGCTCCTCGCCGGGCTGCGCGTGCCGGGAACCGGCGCGGCCACGGGGATGCACAGCATGGGCGCCGCACATCCCGACCGCGGCCATGACCTCGCCGACGTCGTGGGCCAGATCTCGGCGCGCACCGCGGCGGAGGTCGCCGCAGCGGGCGGACATCACCTGTTCCTGGAGGGGCCGCCCGGCGCCGGCAAGACGATGCTCGCGGAACGGCTGCCGGCCATCCTGCCCCGCCTCAGCCGGGGGGAGTCCCTGGAGGTCACGGCGGTGCACTCGGTGGCGGGCCTGCTGCCACCGGGCAAGCCTCTGATCGATGTCGCCCCCTACTGCGCCCCGCACCACTCGGCGACGATGCAGGCACTCGTCGGCGGCGGCCCCGGCATCGCGCGGCCCGGCGCGGTGTCGCTCTCCCACCGGGGTGTCCTCTTCCTCGACGAGACGCCCGAGTTCAACAGCCAGGCACTGGACGCCCTGCGGCAACCCCTGGAGGCGGGGCATGTCGTGATCGCGCGCAGCGCGGGCGTCGTGCGCTTCCCGGCGAAGTTCCTGATGGTCCTGGCGGCCAACCCCTGTCCGTGCGGCCGCTTCTCCCTGGCGGACGACCTGTGCGAATGCCCGCCCTCGGCGATCCGCCGCTACCAGGCCAGGCTGTCCGGTCCGCTGCTCGACCGGGTCGACCTCCGCGTCGAGGTGGACCGCGTCACCCGCGCCCAGCTGACCGGGCGCGGCGCCCGGGGCGAGTCCACCCGGACGGTGGCCGACCGGGTGCGGGCGGCCCGGGAACGGGCGGCGGCCCGCCTCGCCGGCACACCGTGGCTCACCAACAGTGAGATCCCCGGACGGGAGCTGCGCAGCCGTTGGTACGCGGCGACCGGCGCCATGGACGAGGCGGAACGGAACCTCGAACGGGGCGTCCTGACCGCCCGTGGGCTGGACCGGGTCCTGCGCGTCGCCTGGACCGTCGCCGACCTCGTCGGTCACGACCGGCCCGACGCGACGGACGTCGCCCTCGCCCTGCAACTGCGCACCGGCGTACCGCGCGGCGTGCCCATGGCCATCGGGGCGCTGACGTGAACGGCGGCGACGATCCGGAGGACGAGCTGCTCGACCGTGTCTTCCTCACCCGGGTCGTCGAACCCGGCGACGAGGTCGGCGGGCGCTGGCTGAGGGAGTACGGGGTCCGGGAAGTGGTACGGCGCTTGCGGGCGGGGGCGGAGCCCTTGCCCGGGGTGAGTTACAAGCGGTGGGAGGGGCTGACGGCGCGGTCCCGGCTCGCCGAACCGGAGAGGGATCTCGCCGTTGCCCGGGAGGCCGGGGTGCGGTTCGTGGGGCCCGACGACGGGGAGTGGCCCGGGCAGCTCGATGATCTCGGGGATGCCCGGCCACTGGGGCTGTGGGTTCGGGGGCGGCCCAGTCTGCGGATGTGGGCGCTCCGGTCCGTGGCCGTCGTCGGCGCACGGGCCTGCACCGAGTACGGGGCGCACATGGCGGCCGTGCTGGGCGGCGGGCTGGCCGAGCGGGGGTGGGTCGTCGTGTCCGGCGGCGCCTACGGGGTCGACGGGGCCGCCCATCGGGGCGCCCTCGGGGCCGGCGGGGCGACCGTCGCCGTGCTCGCCTGCGGGGTCGACCGGCCCTATCCCCGCGGACACACCCAGTTGATCAGCCGGATCGCGGAACAGGGGCTGGTGGTCGGGGAGTTGCCGCCCGGGGACCATCCGACGCCCAGCCGGTTCATCGTGCGGAACAGGGTCATCGCCGCGCTGACCCGGGGCACCGTGGTCATCGAGGCCGCCCATCGGAGCGGCTCGCTGGTCACGGCCCGGGCGGCGCAGCGGCTGGGGCGTCACACGATAGGGGTGCCCGGACCGGCGACCAGTGGGCTCTCCGCGGGGGTGCATGAACTCCTGCGGGGCGAGGCCGTGCTGGTCACCGATGCCGCAGAGGTCGTCGAACTGGTGGGAGACATGGGGGAGCTGGCGCCCGACCGGCGTGGGCCCGTGCTGCCGCGGGACCTGCTGGAGGCGGACGCCCGAAGGGTGCTGGCCGCGTTGCCCGGGCGCCGGGCGGCCACCGTGGGCGAGATCGCGCGGGGCGCGCAGACCGCCGAGGACGACGCGATCGCGAGACTGTACGAACTCCGAGCACTTGGTTACGTCGAACGACACGGCGACGGCTGGAAGTTGACACGCCAGGCGATGATCTCCGTTCGCGGTGGTCGGAGTCGATGCTGACCCAGCGTGTTCGGCCGTCCGGGGGAACCCGGACGCCCTTGGGAATTCCCGCAGTTGGCGGGTTTCGGTGATCACGCAGAGCGATCATCGTGACCCGGCGGGGCGTCCAGCGGAACGTATCTGCGCATGGTCCGGGCTCCGCCCTTCGCGCACCGCGACCTTCCAGTCACGCTACGCTCACGAGGATTACGACGCAGACCGCCACCAGCGACACCAGACCGACATCACCGATATCACCGACATCAGGCCGGCAGCTCCCCCAGGCGCCCCCACTTCACGGCAGAACGGCACAAGGCGACGAATGCCCCAGCACACCTCCGGGTCCGACCGGGCGGCGATCCCCCCAGCCGCCCGCGACGGTGGCAGCGTGCGGCCCTCCGCTCCCTCGACGCTCGACGAGCTGTGGCGGTCGTACAAGGCGACGGGTGACGAGCGGCTGCGCGAGCAGCTGATCCTGCACTACTCGCCGCTCGTGAAGTACGTGGCCGGCCGGGTGAGTGTCGGGCTGCCGCCCAATGTGGAGCAGGCGGACTTCGTGTCGTCGGGGGTGTTCGGGCTGATCGACGCGATCGAGAAGTTCGACATCGAGCGGGAGATCAAGTTCGAGACGTACGCGATCACCCGGATCCGGGGCGCGATGATCGACGAGCTCCGGGCGCTGGACTGGATTCCGCGCTCGGTGCGGCAGAAGGCGCGGAACGTGGAGCGGGCGTACGCAACGCTCGAGGCGCGGCTCAGGCGCACGCCGTCGGAGGGGGAGGTGGCCGCTGAGATGGGCATCGCGGTGGACGAGCTCCACGCGGTCTTCAGCCAGTTGTCGCTGGCGAACGTGGTGGCGCTGGAGGAGCTGCTGCACGTCGGGGGTGAGGGCGGGGACCGGCTCAGCCTGATGGACACGCTGGAGGACACCGCCGCCGACAACCCGGTGGAGGTGGCCGAGGACCGGGAACTGCGGCGGTTTCTGGCGCGGGCGATCAACACCTTGCCCGAGCGGGAGAAGACCGTGGTCACGCTGTACTACTACGAGGGGCTCACGCTCGCCGAGATCGGCAACGTGCTCGGGGTGACCGAGAGCCGGGTCAGTCAGATCCACACCAAGTCCGTGCTTCAGTTGCGGGCGAAACTGGCCGGCTTCGGTCGGTGACCTGGCCGAATGGGGAGCCGTCCGGCGGGATGACTCCCGCCGGGGGTGGCGCGTCCGTAAAGTGGTGACGTGCCAAGGATTCGAGCGGCCTCCGTGGCCGAGCACCGGTCGATGCAGCGAGCCGCCCTGCTGGACGCGGCTCGTTCCCTGTTGTCCGAGGGTGGGACGGAGGCACTGACCTTCCCGGCCCTCGCCGAACGGACGGGGCTCGCGCGGTCGTCCGTGTACGAGTACTTCCGGTCGCGGGCCGCCGTGGTCGAGGAGCTGTGCGAGGTCGACTTCCCCGTGTGGGCGGCGGAGGTCTCGGCGGCGATGGAGCAGGCGTCCACGGCCGAGGGCAAGGTCGAGGCGTATGTGCGCAAGCAGCTGGCGCTGGTCGGGGACCGGCGGCATCGGGCCGTGGTGGCGATCTCGGCGAGTGAGCTGGATGCCGGGGCCCGGGAGAAGATCCGGGCGGCGCACGGCGGGCTGGTGGCGATGATCGTCGAGGCGTTGGGGGAGATGGGGCACGCGGAGCCCCGGCTGGCGGCGATGCTGCTTCAGGGGGTTGTTGACGCGGCCGTGCGGAGGATTGAGCTGGGGGCGGCGGAGGAGCCCTCGGCGATTACCGATGCGGCTGTGGCCATGGCTCTGCGGGGGGTGCGGGGCTGACGTCGGCGTGGCCGGGCGGGCTGCGCGGTGGCGTTCGCCTGAGTGCGCAGCACCAGCGCACGTCTGCCCGCAGCTACGGCGACTTGGCAGGCAACGGCACGCCCAGTACCGGCAGGAGCCTCGACGGCCCCCTGTGCAGGAGCCACGGGGGCAGTAGGGACAGTGGGTCCAGGTACGTCCTGCCTCTGAGCAGGCCCCAGTGCAGGCAGCTCGTGGGACAGTGTGTGGCCGTCGGCTCCACCATGCCCACCACCTCGCCCGCCTCCACCTCCTCGCCCTTCTTCACAGACGGGCGTACTGGCTCGTATGTCGTGCGCAGGGGTGGGTCGCCCGTCTCTCGCAGTTCCAGTGAGACGACCCCCTTTCCCGCCACCCGGCCCGCGAACGACACCCGGCCCGGGGCCACCGCCCGTACAGGTGTGCCCGGGGGTGCTGCCAGGTCCACGCCTCGGTGGCCGCGGGCGTAGGGGGTCGGCGGGGGATCCCAGCCGCGCAGGACCCCGGGGTGTGTGCCCACGGGCCAGGAGCGGGCGATGGCCGGCACTGAGGCGGGTACCTCTGTGCCTGCCGGGATGTCCCGGAACCCGGGTCGCATCGACACCGCTGCCGTCAGGACCAGCAGCCACCCCACCGTCGTAGCCACGCATCGCTTCGCTCGCATGCGAGAACCGTGCCGCACACCCGGCGATCATGGCCGGGATCTGTGGATAACTCCCGGGTTGTGGACAGCGGCGTCACCCGGTGCCTTGTGGGTCCCGTACACTTCTTCTGGCGATCCGGGTCACCGGGTCGACTTCGCACGCCCCGACACCGGGCCGCTATCCGGCCGGTGTCAGCGCTCCTCGGTCCTTCGTGGCACGGCGCATGTGGGCGTCAGGCGCGGAAGCCGTCCGGCTTCCGCGGCACAACCGAGAAATCAAGGAGAACGGCCATGGCCGTCGTCACGATGCGGGAGCTGCTGGAAAGCGGCGTCCACTTCGGTCACCAGACCCGTCGCTGGAACCCGAAGATGAAGCGCTTCATCTTCACCGAGCGCAACGGCATCTACATCATCGACCTGCTCCAGTCGCTGTCGTACATCGACCGTGCCTACGAGTTCGTCAAGGAGACCGTCGCCCACGGTGGCACGGTCATGTTCGTCGGCACGAAGAAGCAGGCGCAGGAGGCCATCGCCGAGCAGGCCACCCGCGTCGGTATGCCCTACGTCAACCAGCGCTGGCTGGGCGGCATGCTCACCAACTTCTCGACCGTCTACAAGCGTCTGCAGCGCCTCAAGGAGCTCGAGCAGATCGACTTCGAGGACGTCGCCGCGTCGGGTCTGACCAAGAAGGAGCTCCTGGTCCTCTCGCGTGAGAAGGCCAAGCTGGAGAAGACCCTCGGTGGTATCCGCGAGATGCAGAAGGTGCCCAGCGCCGTCTGGATCGTGGACACCAAGAAGGAGCACATCGCGGTCGGCGAGGCCCGGAAGCTCAACATCCCGGTCGTCGCCATCCTCGACACCAACTGCGACCCCGACGAGGTCGACTACAAGATCCCGGGCAACGACGACGCGATCCGCTCCGTCACCCTGCTCACCCGTGTGATCGCCGACGCGGTCGCCGAGGGCCTCATCTCCCGCTCCGGTGTCGCCACCGAGGGCAAGGGCGAGAAGGCCGCGGGCGAGCCGCTGGCCGAGTGGGAGCGCGACCTGCTCGAGGGTGAGAAGAAGGCGGACACCGAGGACGCAGCCCCGGCCGCCGCTGAGGCTCCGGCTGCCGCCGAAGCCCCCGCCGAGCCCGCCGCCGAGGCCCCTGCCGCCGAAGCCCCCGCTGCCGAGGCTCCGGCCGCGGACGCCGAGCAGGCCTGACCTTCACGGTCGTACGGCTGAGATGACGGCGGGTGGCGCCGAGCACGCCACCCGCCGTTCACCCACAGCCCCTAGATCTTCGTAGCCCGTAGATCTTCGGCGGACGCCCGCCCCACGAGCGGCGGCGGCCGCCGCCTCCGAGACTTCGAACTCCGAGAAGAGATTCACAGATCATGGCGAACTACACCGCCGCTGACGTCAAGAAGCTCCGCGAGCTCACCGGCGCCGGCATGATGGACTGCAAGAAGGCGCTGGACGAGGCCGAGGGCAACGTCGACAAGGCCGTCGAGGCCCTGCGCATCAAGGGCCAGAAGGGCGTCGCCAAGCGCGAGGGCCGCTCCGCCGAGAACGGCGCCGTGGTCTCCGTCATCGCCGACGACAACACCTCTGGTGTCCTGGTCGAGCTGAAGTGCGAGACGGACTTCGTCGCCAAGGGCGAGAAGTTCCAGGCCGCCGCCAACACGATCGCCGAGCACGTCGCCAAGAGCGCCCCGGCCGACCTCGAGGCCCTGCTCGCCTCCGAGATCGAGCCCGGCAAGACCGTCCAGGCGTTCGTGGACGAGGCCAACGCCAACCTCGGCGAGAAGATCGTCCTGGACCGCTTCGCGCAGTTCGCCGACGGTTTCGTCTTCGCCTACATGCACCGCACCATGCCCGACCTGCCCCCGCAGATCGGTGTCCTGGTCGAGCTGGACAAGGCCGACGCCGACCTGGCCAAGGGCGTTGCCCAGCACATCGCCGCCTTCGCGCCCAAGTACCTCTCCAAGGAGGACGTGCCGGCCGAGGTCGTCGAGACCGAGCGCCGCGTCGCCGAGGAGACCACCCGCGCCGAGGGCAAGCCCGAGGCCGCCCTGCCGAAGATCGTCGAGGGTCGCCTCAACGGCTTCTTCAAGGACGCCACGCTGCTCGGCCAGCCGTACGCGCTGGACAACAAGAAGTCGGTCCAGAAGGTCCTGGACGAGGCCGGTGTCACCCTGAAGCGCTTCACGCGCATCAAGGTCGGCATCTGAGTCCGTACCGCGATCGACGCTCGACCCCGATAAGGTCGACAGCAGTCTTCCGCGGACGCCGCTGCGCACGCGTGTGGCGGACGACAGCAGATCTGACGAGGAGGCCATTGCCGAGCATGGGATGCGAACACCCTGCGGCAATGGCCTTCTTCGTATGTGCGACACGTTAAAGAGGCGAGAACCCATGACCACCAAGGCCCAGAAGAGCGACGACGGCAAAGTACGCGGCCGGTTTCTGTTGAAGCTGTCCGGAGAGGCCTTCTCCGGTGGCGGGGGTCTGGGCGTCGACCCCGACGTGGTGCACAAGATCGCCCGCGAGATCGCGGCCGTCGTGCGGGACGGCGCGGAGGTCGCCGTCGTCATCGGCGGCGGCAACTTCTTCCGCGGCGCCGAACTGCAGCAGCGCGGCATGGACCGGGCCCGCTCCGACTACATGGGCATGCTCGGCACCGTGATGAACTGCCTCGCCCTCCAGGACTTCCTGGAGAAGGAGGGCATCGACTCGCGCGTCCAGACGGCCATCACCATGGGCCAGGTCGCCGAGCCGTACATCCCGCTGCGCGCCGTACGGCACCTGGAGAAGGGCCGCGTGGTCATCTTCGGCGCCGGTATGGGCATGCCGTACTTCTCCACCGACACCACCGCCGCACAGCGCGCCCTGGAGATCGACGCCGAGGCCCTGCTGATGGGCAAGAACGGCGTGGACGGGGTCTACGACTCCGACCCGAAGACCAACCCCGAGGCCGTCAAGTTCGACTCGCTCAGCTACGGCGAGGTCATCACCCGCGACCTCAAGGTCGCCGACATGACCGCGATCACCCTGTGCCGCGACAACAAGCTCCCGATCCTGGTGTTCGAGCTTCTGGCGGAGGGCAATATCGCCCGCGCCGTCAGGGGTGAGAAGATCGGCACGCTTGTGGGTGACCAGGGCAGCCGGAACTGACGACCCGACAACAACCCCGTCCGGGGGACGGACGGGACGGACCCTGACCGGGGGATGGACAATGTCCTGACGGTCGGGAACCGTGCAGGAAGAAGACGCGACGCAGCCGGCCGCCGCCCCCACCAAGGAACCGCAGCCGGGCCTACTCAAGACACGCAGGAGCAAGTGGTGATCGAAGAGACCCTCCTCGAGGCCGAGGAGAAGATGGAGAAGGCCGTCGTGGTCGCCAAGGAGGACTTCGCCGCGATCCGCACCGGCCGTGCGCACCCGGCGATGTTCAACAAGATCGTGGCCGACTACTACGGCGCGCCGACGCCGATCAACCAGCTGGCTTCGTTCTCCGTGCCGGAGCCGCGCATGGCGGTCGTGACCCCGTTCGACAAGAGCGCACTGCGCAACATCGAACAGGCGATCCGCGACTCCGACCTGGGCGTCAACCCGAGCAACGACGGCAACATCATCCGAGTGGTGTTCCCCGAACTCACCGAGGAGCGCCGCCGCGAGTACATCAAGGTCGCCAAGGGCAAGGGCGAGGACGCCAAGGTGTCCATCCGCTCCGTGCGCCGCAAGGCCAAGGACGCCATCGACAAGCTGATCAAGGACGGCGAGGTCGGCGAGGACGAGGGCCGCCGTGCGGAGAAGGATCTCGACGACGCGACGCACAAGTACGTCGCCCAGGTGGACGAGCTCCTGAAGCACAAGGAAGCGGAGCTGCTCGAGGTCTGATGAACGACTCTTCCTGGGGCGCGCCGCCACATACCGGGTACTGGGGGCCGTCCGACCAGGGGCCTGTCCAGGGGTCTGCCCCGGCGGGCCCCGCGTACGATGCGCCTGAGGCGCGGCAGACTCGCCCCATGCCCGTCGTTCCCCACGTAGCCGATGTACCTGAGTACGGCGACGACCAGGATGACGACCGGGGGGCCGCTCGGCTGAGCGGTCCCTTGTTCCGCGACGAGACGCCGCAGGCGCAGACCTACGACACGCCGCAGGCGCGGCCCTACGGGGCGGTGCCGCAGAATCCGGAGCCCATGCCCGACGTCCCGCACCCGGCGCCCCAGCCGAAGAAGAAGAGCGCGGGGCGCGACCTGGGTGCGGCCATAGGGGTCGGCGTCGGGCTCGGCGTGGTCATCGTCGCGTCGCTGTTCGTCGTCAAGGCCGTGTTCGTCGGCGTCATAGCGGTCGCGGTCGTCGTGGGGCTGTGGGAGCTGACCAGTCGGCTCGAGGAGCGCAAGGGCATCAAGGCGCCCCTCGTCCCGCTCGCGCTCGGCGGTGCGGCGATGGTCGTCGCCGGATACGTCCGGGGTGCCGAGGGCGCCTGGGTGACGATGGCGTTGACCGCGCTGGCCGTCCTGGTCTGGCGGATGACGGAACCGCCGGAGGGCTACCTCAAGGACGTCACGGCCGGCGTCTTCGCGGCGTTCTACGTGCCGTTCCTGGCGACGTTCGTCGCGATGATGCTCACCGCCGACGACGGTGCGCAGCGCGTGCTGACGTTCCTGCTCCTGACGGTCGTCAGCGACACCGGGGCGTACGCCGTCGGCTGGCGCTTCGGCAAGCACAAGCTCGCCCCGCGCATCAGCCCCGGCAAGACCCGCGAGGGCCTGCTCGGCGCGGTGAGCTTCGCGATGGTGGCGGGCGCGCTGTGCATGCAGTTCCTGATCGACGACGGCACCTGGTGGCAGGGACTGCTCCTCGGCCTCGCGGTCGCGGCCAGCGCCACGCTGGGCGACCTCGGCGAGTCGATGATCAAGCGGGACCTGGGCATCAAGGACATGGGCACGCTGCTGCCGGGACATGGCGGGATCATGGACCGGTTGGATTCGCTGTTGCCGACGGCGCCGGTGGTGTGGTTGCTGCTGGTGTTGTTCGTGGGCTGACCTGGCTGTTGTAGTGCGTGGGAGCCCCTGCCCTTCCGAGGACGGGGGCTCCTCGGCTTTCCGCCGATGGTGTCCTGGCCCGTCTGGTGGGACGATTCGGGTGTAAGCCCTTCTAGGGGGTCACCATGTCAACCATCCGAGAAGTCATCGACGTCGACCGCACTCCCGAAGACGTCTACGCGTATGTCACGGACCCCTCTCATCTGCCGGAATGGCAGTTGAGTGCCGTCGCCACGGAGGTGCTCGACGAGGGGCCCATCCATCCCGGTTCCCGCGTCCGGGTCACCCGGCGCATCGGTGCCAGGGAGATTCCGATGACCGTTGAGTTCACCGAACTCGACCCGCCGCACAGCTGGGGTCTGCACGGCATCGAAGGCCCCGTCAGGGCACGCGCCCACGGTGAGATCGAGCCGCTCGACGACGGGCGGCGCTCCCGCGTGACGATAGAGCTCGACTTCGAAGGGCACGGCCTCGGCAGGGCCCTGGTGCCTCTCGTCGTCCGCCCCCAGATGCGCAAGGAGCTGCCGCGCGACGAACAGCTGCTCAAGGACCTGCTGGAGCGGACCGGCGGCTAGGGCCAGGCGCGGAACCTTTCTCCGGACGGGCGCTGCGGAAAGGGCGGCGCCTTTCCGCGTGCCCGGTGCACCGGCCGCTATTCGAGCACAGGTTCGAGCAAAAGATCTGCGACACTGGTACGGCCATGCCTAAGCCCGGAGAACTCACTTTCGTCGCCCCCCGCGGAGCCAAGAAGCCGCCGCGGCACCTTGCCGATCTCACGCCCGCCGAGCGCAAGGACGCCGTCGCCGCGATCGGTGAGAAGCCGTTTCGTGCCAAGCAGCTCTCGCAGCACTACTTCGCGCGGTACGCGCACGCGCCGGAGCAGTGGACCGACATCCCCGCCGGTTCCCGTGACCGGCTCCGGGAGGAGCTGTTCCCCGAGCTGATGACCGTCGTACGGCATCTGTCGACGGACCAGGGCACCACGCGCAAGACGCTGTGGCGGCTGTTCGACGGGACGCTCGTCGAGTCGGTGCTCATGCGCTATCCGGACCGGGTGACCATGTGCATCAGCTCGCAGGCGGGCTGCGGCATGAACTGCCCGTTCTGCGCGACCGGGCAGGCGGGTCTCGACCGGAACCTGTCCACCGCCGAGATCGTGCACCAGATCGTCGACGGCATGCGCGCGCTCCGGGACGGCGAGGTCCCCGGCGGGCCGGCGCGGCTGAGCAACATCGTCTTCATGGGCATGGGCGAGCCCCTCGCCAACTACAACCGGGTCGTCGGCTCCATCCGCCGGCTCACCGACCCGGAGCCGGACGGGCTCGGGCTGTCCCAGCGCGGGATCACCGTCTCGACCGTCGGACTCGTCCCGGCCATCCACCGGTTCGCCGACGAGGGCTTCAAATGCCGACTCGCGATCTCGCTGCACGCGCCCGACGACGAACTGCGCGACACCCTCGTACCGGTGAACACACGGTGGAAGGTGCGCGAGGTGCTCGACGCCGGGCTCGAGTACGCCGCCAGGTCCGGGCGCCGGCTGTCCATCGAGTACGCGCTGATCCGGGACATCAACGACCAGGCATGGCGCGGTGACCGGCTCGGGCGGCTGCTCAAGGGCAAGCCCGTGCACGTCAACCTCATTCCGCTCAACCCGACGCCCGGGTCGAAGTGGACCGCATCCCGGCCCGAGGACGAGAAGGCGTTCGTGGAGGCCATCGCCGCCCACGGTGTGCCGGTCACCGTCCGGGACACCCGTGGTCAGGAGATCGACGGGGCCTGCGGACAGCTCGCGGCGACCGAGCGGTAGTCTGAGCTCCGTACCTACATCTTCATATTCCGACAGGGGAGCGCCACAGCGCTGAGAGTGCGGCACGGGCCGCAGACCCTCTGAACCTCGCCCAGGTCATTCTGGGTAGGGAGATCGGTCACCACTCGAGCTGTTGCGCCCTGCCCGGGAGCCGTCGGACGTTCCGAAGCCCCCGGGCAGGGCCGCGTCTCTTCCTGGTCCATCCCAGGAGGAAAGTCAGTGAGCACCACCAAGAAGTTCCTTGCCGTGGCCGTCGGGCTCGGCCTGGTCACGCTGCCAGTGCTGTCCGCGTGTGGATCGTCCGACGACGATCAGTCGTCCGGCTCCGGCGGGTCCAAGACCGTGACCCTGGTCAGCCATGACTCGTGGGCCGTCTCGAAGGACGTCCTCGCCGCCTTCGAGAAGGAGTCCGGCTACAAGGTCAAGGTCCTCGAGGACGGCGACGCCGGGCAGGCCGTCAACAAGGCCATCCTCACCAAGGACAACCCGCAGGGCGACGTCTTCTTCGGCGTCGACAACACCCTGCTGTCGCGGGCGCTCGACAACGGGCTCTTCCAGTCGTACGAGGCGAAGGGCGCCGACAAGATCAAAGCTGAGTACCTGGCCGACGAGGACAAGGACCGCGTCACGCCGGTCGACACCGGTGACATCTGCGTCAACTATGACAAGGCGTACTTCAGCGAGCGCAAGCTGACCCCGCCCACCTCCTTCGACGATCTGGTCAAGCCCGCGTACAAGAACCTCCTCGTCACCGAGAACGCCTCCACCTCCTCGCCCGGCCTCGGCTTCCTCCTCGCCACCGCCGGCAAGTACGGCGACGACGGCTGGCAGGACTACTGGAAGAAGCTGAAGGCCAACGGCGTCAAGGTCGTCGACGGCTGGGAGCAGGCCTACAACGAGGAGTTCTCCGGTTCCGCCGGCGGCAAGCAGGCCAAGGCCGACCGGCCGCTCGTCGTGTCGTACGCCTCCTCGCCGCCCGCCGAGGTGATCTACGGCGACCCGAAGCCGACGACCGCCCCGACCGGCGTGGCGACCGGCACCTGCTTCCGGCAGGTCGAGTACGCGGGCCTGCTCAGCAACGCCAAGAACGCCGAGGGTGGCAAGGCGCTGCTCGACTTCCTGCTGACCAGGACGTTCCAGGACGACATGCCGCTCAACATGTTCGTCTACCCGGTGGTGGAGGGCGCCCAGGTGCCCGAGGAGTTCACGAAGTACGGTCCGCAGGCCGAGAACCCCGAGATCATGGACCCGGCGAAGATCGCCGCCAACCGTGACGACTGGGTCAAGTCGTGGACCTCGCTCGTACTGAAGTAGCCGCCAGGAAGAGAGGTGGCGGCGTGGCGGCGCGGCTCGGGCTCATGGCCGTGCCCGTCGCGTTCTTCGCGCTCTTCTTCGCCTACCCCGTCGCCGCGATCGTCGCGCGCGGTCTGAAGGTCGACGGGGTGTGGCAGTTCGGGCGGATCGCGGACGTGCTCGGGCAGTCCGACATCCGGCACGTCCTGTGGTTCACGAGCTGGCAGGCGCTGGCCTCCACCGGGCTGACGCTGCTCGTCGCGTTGCCGGCCGCGTATGTCTTCGCCCGCTTCGACTTCCCCGGCAAGCAGTTCCTGCGCGCTGTGGTGACCGTGCCGTTCGTACTGCCGACGGTCGTCGTCGGTACGGCGTTCCTGGCGCTCGTCGGGCGCGGCGGGCTGCTCGACGAGCTGTGGGGCGTACGGCTGGACACCACCGTGTGGGCGATTCTGCTGGCGCACGTCTTCTTCAACTACGCGGTCGTCGTACGGACGGTCGGTGGGCTCTGGGCGCAGCTCGACCCGCGGCAGGAGGAGGCGGCGCGGATGCTGGGCTCTTCGCGGTGGGCGGCCTGGCGGAAGGTCACGCTGCCCGCGCTGGCACCGGCCGTCGCGGCCGCCGCGCTCATGGTCTTCCTCTTCACCTTCACCTCCTTCGGTGTGGTGCAGATCCTCGGCGGGCCGACCTTCTCGACCCTGGAGGTCGAGATCTACCGGCAGACGTCCGAGATCTTCGACCTGGCCACGGCCGCCGTGCTGACGGTCATCCAGTTCGTGGCGGTGGGGGCGATCCTCGCCGTGCACGCCTGGACCGTACGGCGGCGGGAGACCGCCCTGCGGCTGGTGGACGCCTCCGTGACGGCCCGGCGGCCGCGCGGGGCGGGGCAGTGGGGGCTGCTGGCGGGGGTGGTCGGCTGCATCGTCGTACTCCTGGCGCTGCCCCTCGCCGTCCTGGTCCAACGGTCCCTGGACGCGCCCGACTTCGGCTACTACCGGGCGCTGACCGACGCGGACGGCGGGGTCTTCCTCGTCGCGCCCATCGAGGCGATCGGCAACTCGCTGGAGTACGCCGTCGTCGCCACCGTCATCGCCGTGCTGATCGGCGGGCTCGCGGCGGCCGCGCTGACCCGGCGGGACGCGGGGCGGTTCGTACGGGGCTTCGACGCGCTGCTGATGCTGCCGCTCGGGGTGTCCGCGGTGACCGTCGGGTTCGGGTTCCTGATCGCCCTCGACGAGCCGCCGCTCGATCTGCGGGCGACCTGGATCCTGGTGCCGCTCGCGCAGGCGCTGGTCGGGGTGCCGTTCGTCGTCCGGACCATGCTGCCCGTGCTGCGGGCCGTGGACGAGCGGTTGCGGGAGGCGGCGGCCGTGCTCGGGGCGTCGCCGTGGCGGGTGTGGCGGGAGGTGGATCTGCCGATGGTGCGGCGGGCGCTGCTGATCGCGGCCGGGTTCGCCTTCGCGGTGTCGCTGGGTGAGTTCGGGGCGACCGTGTTCATCGCACGGCCCGACAATCCGACGCTGCCGGTCGCCGTGGCGCGGCTGCTGGGGCGGGCGGGTGAGCTCAACTACGGGCAGGCGATGGCCCTTTCGACGGTGCTGATGGTGGTGTGTGCGGTGGCCCTGCTGGTGCTGGAGCGGCTGCGGACCGATCGGACGGGGGAGTTCTGATGCTGCTGAGCCTTGAGGGCGCGACGGTGCGGTTCGGGGGGCGGGCCGTGCTTGGTGCCGTCGACCTCGGGGTCGCCGAGCACGAGATCGTCTGTGTGCTCGGGCCCAGCGGCAGCGGTAAGTCGACGCTGTTGCGGGCGGTGGCCGGGCTGCAACACCTGGATGCCGGGCGGGTGTTGCTCGACGGGCGGGACCAGGGCGGGGTGCCCGCGCATCGGCGGGGGGTCGGGCTGATGTTCCAGGACCATCAGCTGTTCCCGCAGCGGGATGTGGGCGGGAACGTGGCGTTCGGGCTGCGGATGCGCGGCGCCGCCTCGCGCGGTGAACAGGACGGGCAGGTACGGGAGTTGCTCGACCTTGTTGGGCTGCCGGGGGCTGGGAGGCGGGCCGTCGCCTCCTTGTCCGGGGGTGAGCAGCAGCGGGTGGCGTTGGCGCGGGCGCTGGCTCCCCGGCCGCGGCTGCTGATGCTGGACGAGCCGCTCGGGCAGCTCGACCGGTCGCTTCGGGAACGGCTCGTCGTCGAACTGCGGGAGCTCTTCGGGCGGTTGGGGACGACTGTGCTGGCCGTGACGCACGACCAGGGTGAGGCCTTCGCGCTTGCCGACCGGGTGGTGGTGATGCGGGACGGGCGGATCGCGCAGTCCGGGACGCCGCTGGAGGTGTGGCAGCGGCCTGCGGACGAGTTCGTGGCGCGGTTCCTCGGGTTCGACAACGTGGTCGAGGGGACGGTCGTGGGGGAGGCGGCGGATACGCCGTGGGGGAAGGTGCCGGTGCCTGCGGGGGCTGTGCAGGGGGTGCGGATGCTGCTTGTGCGGCCTGCGGGTGTGCGGCTGGTGTCCGCCGACTCGGGGCTGCGGTGTGTGGTGGTGGCGCGGACGTTCAAGGGCACGCATGTCGCCGTGCAGTTGGAGGCGGAGGGGGCGCCGCGGTTGGAGGCGGCTTGTGCGTTGCGGGAGGCGCCGGGCGTGGGGGATGTGGTGGGGGTGGAGTTCGACGGGGCGGAGATTGTTGTGCTGGGGTGAGTGGGTGGACCGTGGGGTGGGGGTGCCCTGCGCTGAGGGGGGGCATCCGTCGGCTTGTAGGTGCCCGGCGTTGGGGCTGGGGTCGAGGGGCGTTCGCTCACCCGCGCTGGCGGGGTGCCGCTCTCTTTGGGACGGGCGCCGCCAGCGGTATGACTGACGGCAGCCGGGGCGGGGGCCGTCGTTCGGGTTGGCGTCCACCCTTCAGCGCGCCTGCCCTACGAGTCACGGCCCGCCCCCGGCGAACGGGGACGGGCCGTGGCGGTCCGGTGTGTCAGCGGTCGTTGCTCGCGCCGCGGCGGCGCATGCCGTAGAACACGGCGCCGCCGCCGATCGCGACCAGGGCGACCGCGATGCCGGCGATCACGCCGGTCTTGGAGCTCGCGCCGGTCTCGGCGAGGTTGGACTCACCGGCCGCCGGGGACGGGGCGCTGTCCGCCGGAGCGGTGGCGTTGGTCTCCGACGGGGTGGGGGTGGGGGTGTCGGTGTCCTCGGCCGGGGTGGAGGCGGAGTCGGAAGGCGTCGGGGTCGGGGTGTCCGACGGGGCCGGTGGCTTCTCCTCTTCCTTCTTGCAGGCCGTGGACGGCGTGGTCAGGTTCGGCTTGATGTCCTCGTCGACCTGGTTGCCGGCCTTGACGTGGACGCGGTACTCGGCGTCGGGCTTCCAGTTCTCCTCGAAGGTGATGGTGACACCCTCGCGCGAACCCTTGACCTCCTGCTCGCCGATCTTCTTCACATCGGCGCCGTTGTTCTCCAGGTACACGGTGACGGTGGCCGGCACGCCGGTGGGGTCCACGTCGGTGACCGTGATGACACCCTTGTCGCCGTCGCACTTGGCTTCGGCGGAGAACTCATTGATGTTGCAGGCGAGCGCGTTGCCGGCGAGCGCGATCGAGAGTGCGGCCGAGGCGGTGGCAACACCGAGGATGCGCACGGAACGTGCAGCAGTACGGCGAGTTATGGACACGTTTGTCCTTTACGAGTTGCGCAAATGCGGGGGGTTGAGGCGATGGCGATGGGACATCACCATCCCCGGGAGTCTCACAGGTCTATAAGCGCCGCATAAGAAGTGTCAACGCATAAGCAGCCTACAGGCGTTGGCTTTGCCCTCTTATTAACCGCCGAGACGTTTCAACGCCTCCGGCGCCTCCTCGATCCGGTCGATCAGGGCGATATGGGACTCCATCGAGCGGTCCCGGGCCAGCGACCGCAGCAGCGGCCACGTCGGCAGCTTCTCCGTCCAGTGCGCCCGGTCGACCAGGACCATGGGCGTGGGCTCGCCGCGCGACTCGTAGTAGTTCGGCGTCGCGTTGTCGAAGATCTCCTGTACGGTGCCGGCCGCGCCCGGCAGGAAGACCACGCCCGCGTTGCAGCGGGCCAGCAGGCCGTCCTCGCGGGTGGCGTTGGCGAAGTACTTGGCGATGTGCCCGGCGAACGCGTTCGGCGGCTCGTGGCCGTAGAACCAGGTCGGGATGCCGACGGACGCGCCGCCTTTGGGCCAGCGGGAGCGCACCTCGAAGGCGGCTGTTGCCCAGTCGGTGATCGAGGGCGTGAACTTCGCTGCCTTGGTGAGGAGTTGGAGCGACTCGCTCAGCATCTCGTCGTCGAACGGGGCCGCGTACGCGCCGAGGTTCGCCGCCTCCATCGCGCCCGGGCCGCCGCCGGTGGCAACCGTGAAACCGGCGCGGGCCAGCTCCCGTCCGAGCCGCGCGGCACCGGCGTACGCCTCCGTGCCGCGGGCCATCGCGTGGCCGCCCATCACGCCCACCACCCGTGCCCCGCGCAGGAGTTCGTCGAGCGCGTCCGAGACGGAGTCGTCGTGGACGGCGCGCAGCATCGAGGCGAATATGTCGTGGTCGGCCTTGGTCTGCTGGAACCAGGCGTACGCGCGGGCGTCGGGCGTGGCCTCGTAGCCGCCGTCCGACAAGGACTCGAAGAGCTCGTCAGGGGAGTAGACGAGGCCGCGGTACGGGTCGAAGGGCAGGTCCGGGACCGGCGGGAAGACCATGGCGCCGTCCGCTCGGACCTTCGTGGCCGCGTCCTCGCGCATCCGGCAGCCGAGGAAGACGGCACCGCCCGTGTCCGTGGCGAGGAGTTCGCGCGTACGGTCCGTCAGGTCGACGGCCTGGACGCGGAATCCGGCGAGGGTGCCGCGGGCCGAGACGGTCGCGTCGAACTCCTCGAGTGTCTCGATCTCACGGTCGTTGTGGTGGGCCGCATGGGCGGGCATCGTCTGCACCCGCCCATGCTAGGCACGCCACTTCGCGACGCGGACCTCAGCCCTCGATGGCCGCCGGGTCCATCCACACGACCTCCCAGGTGTGGCCGTCGACGTCGTCGAAGGCGCGGCCGTACATGAAGTCCATGTCCTGGACTTTGTCCGACGCGGTGCCACCGGCGGCGACGGCCTTGTCGACCAGCTCGTCCACCTTCGCGCGGCTCTCGGCGCTCAGACAGATCAGCACCTCGCTGGTCTTCGAGGCGTCCGCGATCTCCTTCTCCGTGAACGTCGAGTAGAACGGCTTGGTGAGCAGCATCGCGAAGATGGTGTCGCTGATCACCACGGAGGCCGCGTTCTCGTTGCTGAACTGCGGGTTGATCGTGTAGCCGAGCTCCGTGAAGAACTTCTTCGAGGCGTCGAGGTCGTTCACGGGCAGGTTCACGAAGATCATCTGCTGGTACGTCGTCGAGGTCATCGGGGTCTCTCCCATCGGGTGTGCGTGCTGTTCGGTGGGGTAGACCGGGGCTCCGTGCGGAACTCATCGCCGGTCGGTGGTCTTTTTCGTGCGGATTTTTCAGCGGGCCAGCGGCACTGCCGCGAGCTCGGCCACCAGCAGGGTCAGCGGGCCGAACATGGCCAGCAACGCGCCTGCGCGCAGGGCGGCGGCACTGCGGAGCATCGTCGCCGGGGCGCCGAGTCTGAGCAGGGCGGCAGTGGTGTCGGCCCGCGCGTGCTTCGCCTCCACGGCGGCGGTCAGGAGGGTGGCCACCGTGCAGCCCGTGACCAAGGTCGCGCCGAGGGTGGTGAGAGGGCCGAAGGAGGGGGCGGTGGTGCCGGAGGACAGGGTCGCCATGGCGTACGCCGCGGAGGCCACCACGCAGACCACGCCGAGGGGGCGGCCGATGCGGGTTGCCTCTTCCATCAGGACTCGGCCTGCGAGGAGGCGGCGGGCGCCGGGGCGTACGGACTGGAGGAGGCGGCCGCAGAGGTGGGTGAGGCCGGGGGCGGCGAGGGTGAGGCCGAGGGCGGTGAGCAGCCAGCCGGCCAGGACGGTGGCGGGGCCGGTTGCGAGGCCGGCGGGCATGGTGAGGCCGGAGGCGGTGGTGTCGCGGCTGGCGTGGGCCTCTACGGCCAGGCCTGCGGTCAGAACCGCGATGCTCCAGGGGAGGCCGGAGGGGGGTGTGCGGGGGGTGGGGGGTTGGGTGGGGTCCGGGGACGGGGTGGGGTGGTGGGCTACGGCTTCGGTCCAGTTGGATTCAGGGGTGCCCGGGGTGGGGGCCGGCGTCTGGGTCGGGTCGCTTGCCCGTGCCTGCGGGGTGCCGCCTCTTTGTGGGAGGGGCGCCACCCCAGCGGCACGACTGCCCGCAGACGGCGCGGCGGTGTTCCGTAGCTGTGCCCCGAACCTCCCGTACGTCTCCCTCGCCCCCGTCCTGCCATACGCCCCGAAGCGGCCGTACGACCTCGCCGCCGTCCGCGCTCCAGTGGGCCTCGCCTCCCGAGGTCGCAGTGCCACCGCCACCGCCAGCGAAGCAGTCGCCGGGAGCAGTCCCAGCAGTGTCAGTGCTGCCGGGAGTGGCAGGGGCCGGTCCGCGGCGAGGAAATCCGCGGCTGCTCCGTCGAAGGGCATGCCGGTCAGGTCGCCGCGGAGGTGGAGGAAGAAGAGGAGGGCCAGTATCGAGCCGAGGGTGCAGGACAGGGCCGTTGTCGTGGCCGAGAAGGCCATGACGCGGGCCGGGCCCAGGCCGATCGCGGAGAGGCCGGGGCGTGGCCTGGTACCGGGGTCCGTGCGGGCCACCGCCACCGCGAAGTAGACCGTGGTGGCCAGCGGCGGGAGGCACCAGGCCAGGCGGAGGACCGAGCCGCCGGGGGAGTCGGGGTGGGCGATCGCGTGGCCCAGGGCGCACAGGAGCAGGAAGCCCGTGCCTGCCGCCGCCGCTGCCACCAGGAGGCGGCGCAGCTGTACGACGGGGTGGGCGCCGCGGGTCAGACGGAGAGCGAGCACGCGGCCCGGCCTTCCGTGTCGGTGACCGGGGGGAGGTGGACGGTGTTGACGCGCCGTCCGTCCAGGAGGGTCATGGTGTGGTCGGCGAGCGCTGCCGCGTCCGTGTCGTGGGTGGCGAGCACGACCGTGATGCCGTGCGAGCGGGCCGCCGTGGTGAGCGTACGGAGGACGTGGGCGCGGTCGGCGCGGTGCAGGGGCGCCGTCGGCTCGTCGGCGAAGAGGACGGTCGGCGCGAGGGCCAGGGCCCGGGCGACGCAGACGCGCTGGCGTTCGGACTGAGTCAGCTGGTGCGGGCGTTTGCGGGCGGCCTCGCCGATGTCCAGGCGCTCCAGCCACTCCAGGGCGGCGGTCTTGGCGCGGCGGCGACTCGTGCCGCGCAGCATGACGGGGAGCGCGGCGTTCTCCCAGGCGTTGAGCTCGGGGACCAGTACCGGCGCCGGGTCGATCCAGCCGAAGCGGTCGCGGCGGAGCCGTTCGCGGGCCGTCGCGCCCATGGTGTGCACCGGCACGCTGTTGAACCACACCTCGCCGCGCTGTGCGGGGGCCAGGCCGGACAGGCACCGCAGCAGGGTCGTCTTGCCACTGCCGCGCGGGCCGCCGACGGTGAGGATCTCGCCCTCCCGGACGCCGAGCGAGACTCCGGCGAGGGCGGGCGAGCCGTCGTCGTGGGTGAAGTGCAGCGACCGTGCCCAGAGCACGTCGTTGTCCGGCGGGGCCACCATGGGCGTACACCTCGTTCAGATCCGTAATTCCCTGTGCCTATCCCCCGTGCGGGTGAACGAAGGCAGGGCCGATCGGTTACAGGGCACGCTAAGGATCCGGGGCGGGAACGCCGGACAGTACGCGGCCCGGGTACGCCCTTCTCACTCGTACGGGTGAGAGGGGTGTACCCGGGCCGCCGAACCGCCGGGGCTACAGCTTCGTCCACGCCTCCGACAGCGTCTCCCGCAGGATCTGCTCGATCTCGTCGAAGGTCTCCTGGTTGGAGATCAGCGGCGGCGCGAGCTGGATGACCGGGTCGCCGCGGTCGTCGGCACGGCAGTACAGGCCGTTCTCGTAGAGCTTCTTGGAGAGGAAGCCGTAGAGGATCCGCTCGGTCTCCTCGGCGTTGAAGGACTCCTTCGTCGCCTTGTCCTTGACCAGCTCGATGCCGTAGAAGAAGCCGTTGCCGCGGACGTCGCCGACGATCGGCAGGTCGTACAGCTTCTCCAGGGTGGCCCGGAACGCCCCCTCGTTGTCGAGGACGTGCTGGTTGAGGCCCTCGCGCTCGAACAGGTCGAGGTTGGCGACGCCCACGGCCGCGGAGACCGGGTGGCCGCCGAACGTGTAGCCGTGCAGGAAGGTGTTGTCGCCCTTGTAGAACGGCTCGGCGAGCCGGTCCGAGATGATGCAGGCGCCGATCGGGGAGTAGCCCGACGTCATGCCCTTGGCGCAGGTGATGATGTCCGGGACGTAGCCGAACTTGTCGCAGGCGAACATCGTGCCGAGGCGGCCGAAGGCGCAGATGACCTCGTCGGAGACGAGGAGTACGTCGTACTGGTCGCAGATCTCCCTGACGCGCTGGAAGTAGCCCGGCGGGGGCGGGAAGCAGCCGCCCGCGTTCTGTACCGGCTCCAGGAAGACCGCCGCGACCGTGTCCGGGCCCTCGAAGAGGATCTGCTGCTCTATCTGGTCGGCGGCCCAGCGGCCGAAGGCCTCCGGGTCGTCGCCGTGGATCGGGGCGCGGTAGGTGTTGGTGTTCGGGACCTTGTGGGCGCCGGGGACCAGCGGCTCGAAGGGGGCCTTCAGGGCGGGCAGGCCGGTGATGGACAGGGCGCCCTGCGGGGTGCCGTGGTAGGCGACCGCGCGCGAGATGACCTTGTACTTGGTGGGCTTGCCGACCAGCTTGAAGTACTGCTTGGCGAGCTTCCAGGCGGTCTCCACCGCCTCGCCGCCGCCGGTGGTGAAGAAGACCTTGTTCAGGTCGCCGGGCGCGTAGTCCGCGAGGCGGTCGGCGAGCTCGATGGCCTTGGGATGGGCGTAGGACCACACCGGGAAGAACGCGAGCTCCTGCGCCTGCTTGAAGGCGGTCTCGGCGAGCTCCGTGCGGCCGTGACCCGCCTGGACCACGAACAGGCCCGCGAGACCGTCGAGGTAGCGCTTGCCCTTGTCGTCGTAGATGTAGGTGCCCTCGCCCCGGACGATGGTGGGGACGGGCGCGTTCTCGTACGAGGACATGCGGGTGAAGTGCATCCACAGGTGGTCGTACGCGGTGCGGCTGAGGTCCTTGCTGCTCACGGTTATCGGGTCCTCACGGTTATCGGGTTCCCCACATGTAGGTCTGCTTCTTGAGCTTGAGGTAGACGAAGCTCTCCGTGGAGCGCACTCCGGGGAGAGCCCGGATGCGTCTGTTGATGACTTCCAGCAGGTGGTCGTCGTCCTCGCAGACGATCTCCACCATCAGGTCGAAGGATCCGGCGGTCATCACCACGTACTCGCATTCGGACATGGCGGTCAGCGCGTCGGCCACGGACTCCACGTCGCCCTCGACGTTGATCCCGACCATCGCCTGGCGGCGGAAGCCCACGGTGAGCGGGTCCGTGACGGCGACGATCTGCATCACGCCCTGGTCGAGCAGCTTCTGGACGCGCTGGCGCACGGCCGCCTCGGAGAGGCCGACGGCCTTGCCGATGGCGGCGTACGGCCGGCGGCCGTCCTCCTGGAGCTGTTCGATGATGGCGAGGGAGACGGCATCCAGATGCGGAGTGGTGCCGTTCCTGGACTCGCGGGAGTCCCGGGAGTCCTTGGGGTCTGCGCTTCGACTGGCCACGGGCTCACTGTGCACGACGTCTCGATAGTTCCGCAAGGCCGAATTGATGAAATTCGTTGTTTACGTGGTCGAGACTTGCGGATTCCGTAGCTGCGGCGCGATTAGGGCTGTTGAAAACGTGGGACGGCCGACTAGGGTGGATGTCTCAAGGAATGGACAGTTCTGACTGACAGGAGGCCGGCAGTGAGCACCGAGCTGCGTCGTCTGCGCAACTACATCAATGGTGAGTTCCGGGACGCCGCCGACGGACGGACCACCGAGGTGGTCAACCCCGCGACGGGCGAGGCGTACGCGACCGCGCCGCTGTCCGGACAGGCGGACGTGGACGCCGCGATGGCGGCCGCCGCCGCGGCCTTCCCGGCCTGGCGTGACACGACCCCCGCCGAGCGCCAGAAGGCCCTCCTGAAGATCGCGGACGCGTTCGAGGAGCGTGCCGAGGAGCTCATCGCCGCCGAGGTGGAGAACACGGGCAAGCCGATCGGGCTGACCCGCTCCGAGGAGATCCCGCCGATGGTGGACCAGATCCGCTTCTTCGCGGGTGCGGCGCGGATGCTCGAGGGGCGCTCGGCCGGTGAGTACATGGAGGGGCTGACCTCCATCGTCCGCCGTGAGCCGGTCGGTGTCTGCGCGCAGGTCGCGCCGTGGAACTACCCGATGATGATGGCCGTGTGGAAGTTCGCACCGGCGATCGCGGCGGGCAACACCGTGGTGCTGAAGCCGTCGGACACGACCCCGGCGTCGACCGTCCTGATGGCCGAGATCATCGGCGCGATCCTGCCGAAGGGCGTCTTCAACGTCATCACAGGCGACCGTGACACCGGTCGGCTGATGGTCGAGCACCCGACCCCGGCGATGGCGTCCATCACCGGTTCCGTGCGTGCGGGCATGTCGGTCGCCGAATCCGCGTCCAAGGACCTCAAGCGGGTCCACCTGGAGCTGGGCGGCAAGGCGCCGGTCGTGGTCTTCGAGGACACCGACATCGCCAAGGCCGTCGAGGACATCTCCGTGGCGGGCTACTTCAACGCCGGGCAGGACTGTACGGCGGCCTGCCGCGTGCTCGTCCACGAGGCGATCCACGACGAGTTCGTGGCCGCGCTCGCGAAGGCTGCCGCCGACACGAAGACCGGGCAGCCGGACGACGAGGACGTGCTGTACGGACCGCTCAACAACCCCAACCAGCTCAAGCAGGTCGAGGGCTTCATCGAGCGGCTGCCGGCGCACGCGCGCGTGGAGGCCGGTGGCAAGCGGGTCGGTGACAAGGGCTACTTCTTCGCGCCGACCGTCGTCTCCGGGGTCAAGCAGGACGACGAGATCATCCAGAAGGAGGTCTTCGGGCCGGTCATCACCGTCCAGTCCTTCTCGGACGAGGCGCAGGCCGTCGAGTGGGCGAACGGTGTCGAGTACGCGCTCGCGTCGTCGGTGTGGACCAAGAACCACGCCCGTGCGATGCGGATGTCCAAGGCCCTGGACTTCGGGTGCGTGTGGATCAACACGCACATTCCGCTGGTTGCGGAGATGCCGCACGGCGGGTTCAAGAAGTCCGGGTACGGCAAGGACCTTTCGGCGTACGGGTTCGATGACTACACGCGGATCAAGCACGTGATGACGTCGCTGGACGGCTGAAGGGCGTTGCGGCCCCGGACGGATCAAGTGCCGTCCGGGGCAGCGATCAGGTGGTACCGACGTGCTGTGCCGTCTCTCCGGGAAAGGCGATGGCGCACTGGCGGCGGATTTCGTCCATCGCTCGGAGTGTGGTCAGCGAGTCGTCCAGCGGGCGGAGCGGGGACTGGAGCCGGCCGGCGGTGATGCACCTGGCCGCCTCCGCGGCCTCGAAGTGCAGGGCGTCGTGTGCGGTGTGCGGCTCGGTGTACGTCAGTCGTGTGCCGCTTCCCGTCAGGGTGAGGACGATGTCGCCGGGCTGGTAGAAGGGGCCGGGCAGGCTCAGGGTGGCGTGGGTCCCGGCGATGGTGGCCGTGGTGGGGGTGTCACTGAAGAGGGTGGTGACGATGCCCTGACTGCCGTCGGCGTAGCGGAGCAGGGCGGAGGTCTGGCCGTTGACGCCCGCGGGATGCGGCTGGGCGGAGGCCAGGACTTCGGCCGGCGCGCCGAGGATCCAGGTGATGAGGGACAGAGGGGCGTCAGCTGCTTGCCGGGGAGCGTGCACGGGGGTGGTTTAACTCGATCGTGTGATGGTCGGCTTCCGGGCTTGCGGTGTCCTGGGCCGTCCGGGGCAGCGTGATCGTGCGATCTGGGACGCCGGGTGCGGTGTCAGCGTGCGGGGCCCCTGCTCCACCGGAGTGATGGTTCGGGGCCTCCCCGTCGCCTCTGGCCGTACCCACATGGCCAGGTCGTACAGGGAACTGGCCTCCCGGGCCCGGACCACGGACAGGATCCGTGTCGCCGCCCCGGGGTCGAGTACGCCGGGGACCAGTACGCCCAAGACCGTTCGGGGCGTGCGACTGAGCGGGCTCACTTCCGCTCAGTCCATAGGAACGGTAGGTGCCGAGGTCGAGGAGGGGGCCGCCGGCCAGGTCGGGGCGGAGGATGCGGTGGCCGGCGGTGAAGCGCTGGCCGGTGTGGCCCTGCACGGAGCGCACGAAGCGTTCGGCGATCCAACCGGTGCCCAGAACACCCCAGCGCAGTGCGGGAGCGGCCATCGGGTCCGGGGTGCGCGGGGCGGGCAGGGCGGTGGGGAAGGCGGACATGCTCAGACCTCCGGGACCTGGACGGCGATCGTCCGGCCCCCGTTCTTCATGGACACGATGACGGCCTTGGCCACCGCGCCCGCCACCAGGCCGTCGTGTGCCGTGGCCAGCGGAGACGCACTCCCGGTGGCGACGGCGTCGATCCACGCCTGGAGTTCGAGGCGATAGGCGTCGGCGAACCGGGGACGCCAGTCGGCGGGGTAACCGAGGGAGCGGGCCCGCGCCGAGTCGGTGACCAGGCGGGCGGGGTTGGTGAGGGCGAGCGTGCCGCGCTCGCCGGCCACCTCGCAGCGGACGTCGTAGCCGTAGCCGGCGTTGAGGAACACCTCCACGGTGGTCAGCGCGCCGTCGGCGGTGCGCAGCAGCATCAGTTGCGGATCCCGCAGACCGGTCGCCGTCGTGGAGCGGGGCGCGTGCCAACTGACCTCGGTGATCGGGGAGTCGAGCAGCCAGGGCACGGTGTCGAACTCATGGATGGCCGACCCCGTGATGCTGAACTCGTCGGTGGCGCCGGGGGCGGAGGAGACACCTCGGCTGACACAGCGCAGCAGCAGCGGTGCCCCGCAGACACCGGCGGCCAGGGCCTCCTTCAGCTCCACGTACGCGGGATCGAAGCGGCGCATGAAGCCCAGCGAGATCAGGCCTTGGCCGGCCTGCCGCTCCTCTTGTACGACGCGGACGCATTCGCTCAGCGTGGGGGCGAGGGGCTTCTCGCACAGCACGGCCTTCGCGGCCCGTACGGCCGCGACGGACAGATCGGCGTGAGTGGTGTCGTGCGAGGCGACGACCACGGCGTCGACCTCCGGGTCGGCGATCACGGCATACGGATCACCGGTGGCGCGGGCGTCGGGGAGGGCCCCGGCGACGCCGGCGGCGCGCTCCTCGTCGAGGTCGGCGACCATGGTGACCACGGCGCCGGAGACATGGCGGTGCAGGGTGTTCACATGGTCGGCGCCCATGTTGCCCGCGCCGATCACCCCTATGCGCACGATGCTCATACCGGGCTCACCGTTCGGGGGTGGTGAGGGTCGGGCGCCGGGTTCCGGTCAGGCCGCAGCCGGCCAGGTGCTCACGGGTGCTCAGCGCGATGGGCAGCGGTACCTCGGGTGCGCAGGGGTACAGGTCCTGTTCGACGATCACGAACAGCTCGGCGTCCAGCAGGGCGAGTTCGCCGACGACGTCGGAGGGGTTGGGTACG
>NZ_KQ949093.1 GCF_001514305.1 Streptomyces dysideae | reverse complement strand
TCGCACGCGCCCCGACAGTGCAGCACTGGCGTCGCACACAGAACCTTCGGAGGACTCACCTGTGCAGGGATGTCGGGTGGCGTCTCCCAGGAGACACGACCGGGGCACCACAGGGACGCCGTTCGTACTTCGCTGCGCCTCTTCTGGAAGGGCCCGGCTGGCGCTTCCGCCGGAGGAGCGGCTGGTGGCGCGGGCCGCAGGTATCGAGGCGAAGTGGGTCATGCACCCCGCGGAGGTCTCGGCCGAGGAGGTCAAGGCCGCGCAGCGGCCGCGATGACTCGCATCGATGCACACGCTGAGGTTCCGTCGGGGCTCAGCAACTGTCCCTTGCAACGGCTCCGCTCCCGCAATGGCCTCCGGCCGGGTGCGCGCCATCCGCGCCTGGCTCACCCCCGCCATCACCCGGCCCGTGGAGTTGGATTGTTCCGGACGGGCTGTGGGAGATCCCGAAGCCGCTGATCCCGCCGTCGACAGTGCAACCGCAGGGCTGCGGAACGCCGGACACCCCTGATGAGAGAACCTGTTCGCGGCCATCATCTACGTCATGGTCAGCGGCTGCGCCTGGCGCCAACTTCCGCCATGCTTCGGCATATCGCCCGGACGACGCACCTGTGGTGCTGATGGAAGTCGGTGACCAGAGGCCGTCGAGCAACGCCAGGAACGTCCTTACCGAGCTACCGGTACTGCGCTCGCGTCCGAGTCAGGGCCGTGCAGCATGGGACGCGAATCGTTTCGGGCGGCTGCAGCTTTACCTTCTGCGAGTTGGGCGAGGGCGCTGGGATTGCCCGCGTCAGCGGCGAGCCGAGCCAGTTGCTCTGCTTGTCGTGTGTCTCCTGCCATCGCACGCATCATCGCGACCCGTGCCAAGGCATGGATGTCGCCGGCATCTGCAGTGAAGTGTCAGCGACGCGTGAATCGTGACCCAGTTCCGACGGGTGAAAAATGACCCCCATTGCGTCAGTTGATGTTGGTCATTCCCCGGTGTTGGCCGCGGGAACCCGTCCGAGGTCGCGGCCGCGGATGCGGTAGCTGTCGCCCTTCAGCGAGATCACTTCTGCGTGATGGACGAGGCGGTCGATCATCGCGGCGGCGACGGTGTCGTCGCCGAAGACCTCGCCCCAGCGTCCGAAGGGCTTGTTGCTGGTCACGATCACCGAGGCGCGTTCGTAGCGGCCCGAGATGAACTGGAAGAACAGGTTCGCCGCCTCGGGTTCGAAGGGGATGTAACCGACCTCGTCGATCTATGCCGATATCCGCATAGATCGACCTATGCCGAGACCGTAACTATGCCGAGGGGCCATCAGCAAGCGTGATCACGGGCTGCGTGGCGGCTGTTCTGCTCGGCGTAGTCGCAGGCTGGGATCTATCCGGCCCAGGGGTTCGGTCCCTGCTTGAGGATGACAAGCTCGCGTGTCTGGCCGGCGGGCCAGAGGTCGATCCGACAGAGGAAGTGGTCGCCAGGGCCGTCATTGGTGTCGACGTCGGGCGCTTCAGTCGGGATGTAGGAGACCCTGGCCCGCAACAAGCCAGCGGGAACGGCCATGCTGGGCCCGTCCTCCGGTTGGACTCCCGGGCTAGACATGGTGAGCTGACCGGTCGGGACGTCCAAGTCTGTCTCCACGATGTGCTCGGCCGTCGGCTCGGTCATCGGTTCGAACTCATGGACGATGATCAGCGACTCGACCATGTCGTCCCGGGCGGTACCGACGGAGATCGAGTGCGGCTCCACCCCGATGCGATGGATGTAGACCGCTTCCTGGGTCCAGCCGGCTGGCGGCAGGTCCGGGTCCGCCGCGTGCTCAGCCATCCACACGTCATAGGGCCCCAGATCTTGGACATAGAACTGCCCGTGATCGGCATCGATCAGGAACTTCAACAAAGCATCAGCCACCGCCGCAGGCTATCGGAGCCGATGGCGCCGACTGAGCTGGGTCTTCGTCCGAGGTCTCTCCAGCCGCGAGGGTGCGCGCTGCCCCCGCCTCATAGACGGTCGAGGAAGTCGAGGACCTTGTCGGTGGGCCGGTAGCGGCCCGGCCGGGCGGTGACCGGCGCGGTCAGCGCGAGCGCCTTCTCCTTGATCGTCATGTCGGCGTGGACGTAGGCGTCGGTGGAGCGGACGCCGGCGTGGCCGAGCCAGAGTGCGATGACCGTGGTGTCGACGCCGGCCTGCAGCAGCGACATTGCGCAACTGTGCCGCAGGACGTGCGGGTGGATGCTCTTGTCCAGCAGGGATGGGCAGGCTCGCGCCGCGGTCTGGGTGTGGGTGCTCAGGCGCTGGGCGACGGCGTCGCGGCTGAGGCGCCGTCCGGTGCGGGTGCAGAACAAGGGGTCGCTGCGGCGTCCGGCGCGTTCGTTCAGCCAGGAGTTCAGTAGGTTCTGGACGGGGCGGTTGAGCGGGACGGTGCGCTGTTTGCGTCCCTTGCCCTCGCAGCGGACGGCGGCGCCGTCGCCCAGAGTGATGTCGTCGCAGTTGAGGCTGGTGAGTTCGGTGACGCGCAGGCCGGTCTGGACGGCCAGGGCCAGCATGGCCTTGTCCCGTCGTCCTTCCCAGCGTTTCGAATCCGGTGCCGCCAGCAGGGCGTCGACCTCCTGGCCGGTCAGGAACGTGACGGTCCTCTTGTCGAACCGCTTGGGCGGGATGTCGAGAACCCGCTGGATGAGCAGGGCGTGTTCGGGGTGCTGGAGAGCGGCGTAGGAGAACAGGGAGCGGATCGCGGTCAGGCGGACGTTGCGGGTTCGGGTGCTGTTGCCGCGCTCGTCCTCCAGGTGGTTGAGGAACGCGGAGATCACGTCCGCATTCAGGTCGTTCCAGTCCAGCTTGGCCGGGGTGATGCCGGTCCGCTGCTGGACGAAGCCGAGCAGGAGGCGGAGCGCGTCGCGGTAGGCGGCGATGGTGCGGGGGCTGGCCTGGCCCTGGCGGGCAAGCCGCTCGGTGAAGAACGCCTGCAGGGTGGGTGCGATCAGGGTCATCGGCGGGCCGCCTTCTGGAGGCCGTCGCGGCGGGCGGCGGCCAGGGCGAGCAGTTCCGGGGCCGCCGACAAGTACCAGTAGGTGCAGGACGGTTCGCGGTGCCCCATATAGGTCGACAGCGAAGGGATCTTCGCCTGGATGTTGTCCTCGGTGCGATACCAGTGCAGCAGGGTCCGAACGGCGAAGGTGTGCCGCAGCTCGTGCAGCCGCGGTCTGTGCGGGGCGTCGAGGCCGACGTCGGCGGTGTCGACCAGGGCCCGGAACACCGGATGCACGCAGGCGTAGATCAGCCGCTTCGCGGTGAGGGAGATGAAAAACGCGGGGTCTTTGACCCTGGGCATCAGGTCTTCGCGCAGCCTGTCGTACTCGCGCAGTGCGTTCGTGCTGCTGTCCTGCAGCGGGACCAGGCGGGACTTGCCGAACTTGGACTCGCGGATGTGCAGGACTCCCTCGGTCCAGTCGATGTCGTCGCGGTCCAGCTTGATGGCCTCGCCGATGCGCAGGCCGGACGCGGCCAGCAGCCCGATCAGCGTGTGATAGGTGGCTGCCCGCAGCGGCTGGGGGATCGTCTCTTTGGCCGCTGTCATGATCGCTGTGATGTCGGCGTCGGAGTAGAGGAAGATCTGGCCCCGGCGCCGGTTGTAGGGCACCAGTCCCAGTGGCGGCACCTGGGTCGCCGGGTCGATCCCGCTCAGGTAGCGGGCGAACCCGCGGACGGCGGTGATCCGTCGGGGACTGACTGTCGTGATCACATCGGGCTCGCGGGTCTTGACCCAGTCCAGTGCGGCGGCGATGGTGACGGTCTGTTCGCCGCGGTTGTCCATGAAGCTCACGAAGTCCGGCAGCAGATACGCCGCTTCGGCCATCTGGTGTCCCAGCGAACGGCGAAGCCGCAGGTAGTCGTCGACTGCTTGGCGGAGATCGGTCATGCCGCGTCCGTCCCGGGCCAGGGCTGTGCGACCGCGCGGAGCGCGATGAAGTCGACCTTCGCGTAGAGCGCGGTCGTGGCCAGGTCCTGATGCCGGAGCACCTGCCCGATCGCGGTGAGCCCGGCGCCGTGTCGGAGCATGTCGGCGGCCAGGGCATGACGCAGTCGGTGCGGCCCGACCTTGAGTGTGCCGGCCCGCCGGCAGGCTCGTTCCACGACGTCGCCGACCAGGTCCGCCCGGATCGGGCCGTGCGGAGCCTTGCAGGTCAGGAAGACCGGCGGGCATCCAGGCGAGGTCTTGGGCCGGTCAGGTAGGCGACCAGGGCCTCGCCGACGTCGGCCGGCAGCGGGAGCCGGTCCTCACGGCGCCCCTTGCCGCGGACGACGATCTCGCCGCATCGCCAGTCGATGTCGTCCAGCAGCAGCCGGGCCACCTCGATCGAGCGCAGCCCGAGCCTGGCCACCAGCATCAAGATCGCGTAGTCGCGGACGCCGACCGTCCCGTGGCGCGGGGTGTGGTCCAGCAGCCGCTGGACGTCGCCGGCCGCCATCGTCGGCGGCACGGACGCGAAGCGCCAGCCGCCCACCGGCGGCACCGCGCCGCCGAGCCTCATCGGGGTAACGCCGTGCAGGTGGAGGAACCGCATCAGCGACCGCAGTTCGGCCACCCGCCCCTTCGCCGAGCCCGCCGAGACCCTGGCGCACTCCCGCAGCAGGAACGCGTTCAGGTCCGCGCCGGTCAGGCTCTCCGGTGTGAACTGGCCATCAGTCACCGCTTGTTCGGCCAGGAAGCGCCGGGCGGTGTTCCCGTAGCGCACCATCGTCGACGCCGACAGGCCACGCTCGGATTCTATCCAGCGCAGGTACCGCTCCAGCAGAACGTCCGCCGGTGAGGGTGGCACTTGCGGCGCGGGCACCACGCCGGCCTCACGCAGAAACGTCAGTAGCGGAACCATGCCGCGCGGTCCGGCCACCCGGCGACGACCTGAGTTCCGCAGGTCGGCAAGGTGCTGGTGCAGCCGGCTCTCGTCCAGATCGGCAACATCGAGGCCCTGCCTCGATAGCCAGAGGCCGACCTGCCCCAGATCTTTGAGCATGTTCCTGGCAGTCTGGGTCGTGTACCCGCGCTCCGCCAGCCATGCTCGGTAGCCCTCAACCTGCGGTGCCAGAGCACCCGCCTTCCGACGCGTACTTCCGAACGGCATCGCCACCCCCTCGCGGGAGCACCCCGCCCCCTCGCTCACGAGGCTGCCCGCCACGGAAACTATGCAGAGCCATGAACCGTCGAAACCCCACGAAGGAGCGGAACGACCTAAACAGCTTCGGCATAGTTGCCGTCTCGGCATAGGTCGACCACGATCAGCGGGATCCGTCCCAGCCGGGTCAACTCGTCGCTCAAACGCCCTGCTTGGTGGGCTTCGGCGAGGCGGGTGACCCACTGGGCGGCGGTGGCGAAGGCGACCCGGTGGCCGGCCTGACAAGCCCGGATGCCGAGCCCGGTGGCGAGATGGGTCTTGCCGGTGCCGGGCGTTATCAACGGGTCCTGAGTCCCTCTCTTCTCTGTCTGCAACGAGCGTCACCGTGAGCGTTCTGTGTCGTTGATGCATTGCTATCAACGGGAGTTCTTCAACGAGACGGAACGGCATCAGTGGCACACAGCTTGGCGGTCCGGCCCGCGAACGGGCGGCGGACGTGGACCGTGATCGACGAGAAGTACCGGACGGTGGCTCCGGTCGAGGACTGGCTGGAGGCCCATCGGCAGCTGTGGTCGCCAAACACTGTCCGCGGCTATGCGACCTCGCTGGCCCAGTGGTGGACGTTCCTCGAACAGCGCGACGAGACCGCGAGATGGAGCGATCTCGGGGTCCCGGCGGTCGCGGGGTTCTTGTCCTGGCTGCGCAATGGCCGCACCGTCGAGCGCGCCCTGGTCGAGCCCGAACAGGCCCCTGAGGCCGGGACGTTGGAGGCGAGGCTGGCCGCGTTGATCTCTTTCTATCGCTGGCAGGAGGCGGTCTTCTCGGTGCCGGTCGCGGGTCGGCTCATGCGCGGGACTCCGCGCCGGGCCCCGGCCCGGGGCCTGCTCGCGCACCTGGACGCCCGCACTGCTGCCGCTCCGTCCTCGCTGGTCAGGGTCCGGCGCCAGCGGCATCGCGGTCGCCCTCCGCTGCTTTTGCCCTCCGAGATCCAGGCGATCCTGGACCGCTGCGCGATGCCGGACGCCACCGTCGGTGACTGGAGGGGGAACCTGCGCGACCGGCTGCTGTTCGCACTGCTCGCGGAGACCGGGATGCGCCTCGGCGAGGCCCTCGGCCTGCGGATCTGCGACTTCGTGATGGGCCGCGGCTCCACTCCCTATGTCGAGATCGTGCCGCGCGAGGACAACACGAACGGGGCGAGGGTGAAGATGATGCGCCCCCGGCGGGTCTATGTCGGCTGCGATCTGGAGCGACTGTTCGCCGACTACCTCACCCAACTGGCCTGCCGAGCCGCCGAGTTGGGCATCGAGATCGATACCGGCTCGCCGTTGCTGGTGAACCTGGAGAGGCCGCCGCTGCTGGCCGCCCTGCGCGAGGGCACGGTGCGGGACAAGGTGTCCGCCCTGCGCACGAAGGGCATCGGACCCGCCTCCTGGACGCCGCACTGGTTCCGCCACAGCCACGCGACCGCGCTGCTGCTGGCCGGGACGCCGGAGTGGGTGGTCTCCCGGCGGCTCGGTCACGCACACGTGCAGACGACGCTCGACCTTTATGGCTGGGTCCGCGAGGACGAGGCCCTGCGGGCCGCGGCGAACTGGAAGTCGTACATCTCCGCCTGGCAGGTCGACGATGGCCGGTGAACAGCACCATCTGCGCACAGCCGGAGGCGAGGACCCGTTCTGGCGACTCTGGCGAGAACTGCCAGAACCCTGGCGAGGGCCGGCGATCAGGGACGGCATCGAGGACTGGGAGAAGATCACCGAGAACGGCGACCGGAGCATCGACTTGACCGGTCTGCCCGACCTGATCGCCGCTGAACTGGCCTGGATGGCGCACTGGCAGGCCCTGGACGGGACCCGCTCCTCGGTGCTGGGCACCAACCAGTTCGCGAACATCCTGCGCCGCGCGATCCGCGACAACCACCCTTTCCCCGCGTCGATCCGGGCCATGGACTGGGAGACGGCGGCCGCCTTGCAGCGGTGGTTCTATGCCACCCGTTGGGGACGGCTCATTCCTCGCGGCAGTGTCGCCCGACTGCGGGTGATCTTCCGCTTCTCCCGCCTGGCCCTCCTCGCCCGCTGCACCGACGGGCCCTGGTGGTCGCTGGACGAATGGCATCCGCGCTGCGATCCGCGGATTCCGCTGGCCGAGCACGAGCCCCAGGCCCACTATGGCTGTTCCCCCTCAAGGATCACTCAGCCGTGGCTGCGGGAGGCCGTGAAGTGGTGCCTGGGCACCCAGTTGGAGGCCGGGACCCTGCGCTGGTCGACGGTGAGCCAGGAGCGGATGCGGTGCTTCGCCCGCTTCGACCGGTGGCTGGAGACCTTCACCGACCCACTCGACGTCCTGGGCGACCCGGCGCACGCGGTCCAGTTGGCCGCCGCCTTCCGCCGCTGGGACGCCGACCCCGCCAACCGGCTCCGGCGACGGTCCGAGCAGCGGTTCGCTGGGCAGCCCGTCCATCCCCGCCTGGTCAACGACGATCTGCGGGCCGTCGCCGAGCTCTTCGCGTTCGTCGCCGCCAACCCCATCGAGGCCCGTCAGGTCCTCGGGGCGAACCCGTGGTCGCGGGTCACCGACGCGCACGCGGCCGGCTGGTTCCGGCAGGTCTCCCGCACCAGCGCGAACTCAACGACGAGCACTACGTCGACGACCACGCACTCGCGCAGATCCCCGCCGCTCTGCCCCTGCTCGGGCTCGCCCGCCACGAGCAGATGGCCCTCACCCGCGGCGACGGACAGCAGGTCACCGCCCGCGGCTTCGACGACCCGCAGGCCATGCGCATGATCCTGCTGCAGATCCTCACCGGACGACGGGCCAGCGAGATCCGCACCAGCCGCTTCGACTGCCTCTCCCCAGTCCCAGACCGGGCCGTCGACGCCGCCGAGGGCGAACAGATCGCCCGCTTCCACTACGCACAAAGCAAGATCGATATCGCGCCGGACAACATCCTCGTCGACGCCGAGGTCGTCGCGGTCATCGAGGAGCAACGGAGTTGGGTCCGCGAGCACTTCCCCGACATCCCCCCGCGTCACCTGTTCCTGCAGCGGACCGGCAACCGCCAGGGCGACAAGCCCTACCCCTCAGGCACCTACAGCTGGATGCTCCGCGAGTTCAGCAAGACCGTGAAGATCATCGACAGCAAGGGCAAGCCCATCGGGCTCAGCCACACCCACCGCTTCCGCCACACAAAGCTGACCCGGCTCGCCGAACTCGGCCTGCCCGTCCACGTGTTGATGCGCTATGCCGGACACGCCACCCCGTCGATGACGATGTATTACGTCGCCGCCCGCCAGGAACACGCCGAGCAGGCGTTCCTGGCCACCGCGAAACTCCGCGCGGACGGCACCCAGGTCGTCTTCTCGCGCGACGACCACGACAGCCTCCATCTGTTCAACCGGGCCGACCGGTTCCTGCCCCATGGCTGGTGCCTGCTGCCGCTGCTGCAGACCTGCGACAAGGGAAACGCCTGCTTGACCTGCTCGGTCTTCGTCACCGACGCCTCCCACCAGCCCGCGCTGGAGCGGCAGTTGGCCGAGACCGAAGCCCTGATCAACCGCAGCACCACCGCGTTCCAGGAACGGCACGGCCGTCCCATGCCCGAGGACAACGTCTGGCTCCTGCAACGGCGGGCCGAACATGCGGCCCTCACGAAGCTGCTGGACACCATCTGCTCCAAGCCCGGCCGGGCGGTCCAGGGCGCCGGCTGCGGCGCTGCCCCCACCGGCCCCGTCCCTCTCGCCCTCGACCTCGACCGCCACCGAAGGACCCTGCCATGACCGACGCCCGCACCAAGCGCACCCAGACCCTCGCCGCCGCTGCGCAGGCGAAGTCGCAGGCTAAGACGGAGGCGGCGGAGAAGGCGATCCGCACCCTGGTCAAACGCGGTGAGCCGATCACCTTCCAGGCCGTCCAGCGCGAGGCCGCCGTCTCTCACGCCTTCCTCTATAACCACCCCGACCTGCGAGGGCGCATCGAACGGCTACGGGCCCAGGCCCGGCCCGTTCCCGCACCGGCGCCTGCGGCCGACGAGCAGGGCACCCTCGTCCTCGCGCTGACCAGCCAGATCACCCGTCTGAAGAAGCGGCACCGAGAAGAAGTACAGGCTCTGCGGGACGCGCTCGAACAAGCCCACGGCGAGAATCTCGACCTCCGCCGCGAACTCGCCCGCCGCGGAGGTGTCGCAGCAGTCCCTCAGTGACGGCCCACCCGATCGGCCAACCATGCGGCATGCTGACGGATTCGGGATAGATCGTCGGGAAAACAGCTCGCCCAGCCCTCGTCCAACCTCTTCCAAGCCACCGGCTGCCCAGCCTCCGGGACAAACGAGGCCGCTGCATCAACGACGGCGGCATACGACAGCCCGAGCGTGACCGGCCGGTCCGGGTGATAAGAGCGAACCGCAACTGCTGCCGGCTCGGGCAGCAGTTCCGCCCGAAGGCCCGTCTCCTCGACAAGCTCTCGGGTCGCACCCTCACGCGGTGTCTCCCCGGCCTCCACCTTCCCGCCCGGAGGAACCCAACCCCGCCAACGGTGCTTCACCAACACCACCCGGGCAAGATCCTTGTCGAACACCCAGACCTCGGCCCCAAGAGGCTCCATGGGTCCCTGCCGGGCAGCAGCCAGCCACCGGCAGGCCTCGTCGAACTCGGCTACCGCCTGTTCAGCATCGTTCACTGCCGCTTCGACGGCTCGCTCATCGACGTCCTTCTGAATCATCCGGCCAACATACGAGGCTGCACTGACATCGCAGCCACGTCACATCGATCTCATGAAGGTCCCACCCAGCGGCAACATGCCGAATCTCGAACCGAACCATCGATAACGCCGGGCCCAAGGAAGATCACGTTCTCCTTCCCGACGACGAAGTCCAGCGTCCCCAGATGCGCGATGACCTCGCGTTTCACGGACCGCTGGTGGTCGAAGTCGAAGTCCTCCAGCGACTTGCGGGAGGGGAATCGAGCCGCCCGGATGCGGCCCTCGGCGCCGTGGGAGTCGCGGGCGGCGACCTCCCGCTGCAGGCAGGCGGCGAGATACTCCTCGTGGCTCCAGCCCTCATCGCGAGCCCGCTCGGCGAGCCGGGCCGCCGCATCCCGCAGGGCCGGGGCCTTCAACACCTTGGTCAGATAGATCAGTTCGGAGCCGACGTCGCGGCTGGTCCTCGCCTGGTTCGTGCCGTTCTTCGTGCTCATCACGCTGCCCCTTCACCCGTGCTCAGCCCGCCGTCGATGACGCCGAAGATCCGGTCGTAGGTGTCCAGCGACCGTTCCTCGACTTCCGTCACGTCCACCGGAGACGGTTTCGTGCCGGTGGCCGCCTTGCGGGCGGCCGCGGCAGCGGCCGCGTGGTCCGGGTCGGTGATGGTCTGGTGGCGAGCCCAGCTGCGGGCATGGCGGGCGACCTCGACGCCGTCGCAGGTCACCAGGACCTGGTCCAGGTCGGCGGCGACCTCGATGCGACGGCCGACGGCCAGCGGATGCACCGAGTAGTCGCAGGTGTCCAGGCGGACGTAGTGGTCCCGGGGCAGCCGCAGGGATGCCTTCCGCCAGCCGGGCGGGGCGATCGGCGGCAGGGCGAGCATGCGGGAGCGGTCCGCTTCCAGGCGGTCCGCCGGGCGGGCCTGCAAGGTGCGGTGGTTGCGCCGGTTGGCCCTGGTCAGCCAGTCGGCGAGCTGGATGTTGAAGTCCGCCGGCGAGGTGAACACCCGTCCGGGCAGGAACGACGTCTCGAGATAGCCGTTGGCCCGTTCGACCAGGCCCTTGGCTTCTGGATCCCGTGGCTTGCAGAGCAGGAACTTGATGCCCAGCAGTCCGGCGAACGCGGCGAATTCATCGGTCAGTTGAGGTCCGCCGGACCGCCAGGAACCGACGGCTCCCTCGTTGTCCCAGACCAGCACCCGTGGGACGGCGCCCAGCTCGGTCAGCAGCCGCCAGCGTCCGGCGATCAGGTCGGCCGCCGACCTGGAGGGCAGCATCCGCGCGGTAATCCACCGCGAGTAGCCCGCGACCATGACCAGCACCGGCGGCCCTCGACAGCTGCTTCGTTGCCACGGGGAAATTGATCGCCTCTACACGCCGCCTCCAGGCCCGTTCACCGTGTCCACGACAGTCGTGGACAGGAACGAGCGCTCCGCGCCTGAGACGATCCGCGGCGCCCCGACCACTTCGAACGAGCCCTCCAGCGACCGGTCGTCGGAGTCGAAGCCGATGAACACGTCCACACGCGCAGGCTCCACCGCGACGTCCCGCGCCAGATTGGTGTAGGCGAGCTGCGTGGCGTCCACTTCGAACGTGACCCGGCGCCGCTCCCCCGCGGCCAGCTCCACCCGCGCGAAACCGCCGAGCTGCTGGGCGGGACGGGTGACCGTGGTGGTGTTCACGCGCAGGTAGAGCTGGACCACCGTGGCGCCGTCCCGGTCACCGGTGTTCTCGACGGTGGCACCGACCCGTGCCGTGCCCCGGGCGTCGATGTCCGGTCCGCAGTCCAGGTCGCTCACCGCGAACGTGGTGTAACTCAGGCCGTGCGCGAACGGCCACAGTGGAGTGGCCGTCATGTCGAGGTAGTGGTTGGACACGCCGGGGGGCAGTGGGCCCCGGTACCCCGAGCCCGCTTTCTGGTGGTGGTAGACGGGGATCTGGCCGCTGTGCCGGGGGAGGCTGTAGGGCAGCTTCCCCGAGGGGTTCACCACCCCGAAGAGCACGTCCGTGATCGATCGCGTGCCGAACGGTCCGGCGTACGGTGCCACCACGATCGCGGCTGCCTCCTGCACGACCTGCGGCAGCGCGTACGCTCGCCCCTGCACGAGCACGACGACCAGCGGCGTCCCTGTCGCCGCCACCGCCTCTGCCAGGCGGATCTGGGCGGCCGGCAGTGTGATGTCGGCGGTGTCGCTGGCCTCACCCTCGGTCCGCTCCCCGGTGAACCACAGGCTGGCCCCGCCGAGCGCCAGCACCACGACGTCCGCGTCCCGCGCCGCCGCCACGGCACGCTCGATCGCCTCGTCACCCAGCTCTCGCGTTAGGGCACTCCCGGGCTCGGTGACCACGGTGCGCGCTCGCTCACCGATCTCGGCGGCGAGCGAGCACGCACCGTACCGCTCCCCCACCAGGGTGTGCGGGTCCTGAGGCGTGAAGAGCGTGTCGTACCAGGCGGTTACCACGTCCTCCGCACCATTCATGGTGCCGAGCTCCCCGCGGATGATCGCGTCGTTGGCCTCCCGCCAGGATGCGTAGGTGTACGTCGGGAACTGCAGGGACGGGGCGTCGGCGTGCGGACCGATGACGGCGACGTCGAGGCGCCCGGGCGCCAGCGGGAGGATGCCGTCGTTCTTGCCCAGCACGATGGATCGCCGGGCGAGGTCCTGCGACAGCTCGCCACCCTCGGCGGCGGCAGCCGCCACGTCGATCCTCTCGGTCGGGTAGGGGTGTTCGAAGAGCCCCACCTCGAACTTGGCGCGCAGCACCCGGCGTACGGCCTCGTCGATGTGGCGGTGATCGACCGCGCCGCGCTCGACCTCCGCCGCAAGCAGGTCCCCGTATCCGGAGGGATTGGGCATCTCGACGTCAAGTCCGGCCTCGATGGCCAGCCGGCCGGCCGCCGCCTCGTCCGCCGCCACCCGCTGCCGCCCTACGAGGTGGTCCAGGGTGCCATAGTCGGAGGAGACGAAGCCGTCGAACCCCAGGGCGTCCCGCAGCAGGTCCTTCAGGACCTCCGGCGATGCCCCGGCCGGCACATCGTCGACGTCGGAGTAGGAGTTCATGACCGACCGCAGCCCGGCCATACGGATGGCGGCCTCGAATGGGTACGCGAACAGGTCCCGGGTGCGGCGCGCACCGGACTCGAAGCCCGCGGTGTTGATGCCGCCGGCGGTCACCGCGTAGCCCAGGAAGTGCTTGCCTGTCGCCATAACCCCCTTCGAGAGATCCTGTCCCTGCAGTCCGCGTACATAGGCCACGCCCAACGCGGCGCAGAGGTACGGGTCCTCGCCGAAGGTCTCGTGGACGCGGCCCCACCGGGGGTCGAGGGCCACGTCGAGCACCGGCGAGAGGGCGTGCGTCAGCCCGGTCCGGCGCATCTGACGGCGGATCAGGTCGGACATCTGCTCGACCAGGTCCGGGCTCCATCCGGCAGCCAGCCCGGTTCCGGAGGGGAACACCATGTGCCCGCCGGCCAGGAATCCGCTCAGTGCCTCGGCATGGAAGATCGCCGGGATGCCGAGCCGGCCGCGGCTGATGATCCTGTGCTGGATCGTGCCGGTCATGGCGGCGAGCTGCGCCGGATCGTCGAGGATGAGCTGGGCGATGTGACCGGGCGGATGGCGCAGCACCTCGTCGGCGTCGGGCGCGTCGCTGCCGTCCGGCTTCACCAGGTACCACGACATGCGAGCGGTGAGCTGGTGGCATTTCTCGGCCGTCGTCATCTCCTTCAGCAGGAGGTCGGCGCGGTCGTCCGGGGCGAGCCGCTCATCGCGCCAGGTGCCGGTGGTGGTGCTGGTCATGCGTAGTCCTCGATGCGCCACTCGTCGTGCCAGTCGAGGATGGCGCGTTCTCCCTCGAACCGGAAAGGCAGCCAGACGTAGTCGGCGATCGACGTGTCGATCTCCGTGAGTTCGGACCACGGTCCGGGCTTGTGGCCGCCCATGGGGCGGAAGCGTTCCGCGTGCATCGCGACGGCCGCCTCGCTGGAGGCGCCGTAGCGGGGCAGCCACCGGTCCGCGAGCGCGATGTAGAGGTCCTGCTTGTGGGGGTGCCGGAACACGCAGCTGATCTGAGACTGGTAGGAGCTGCGGGTCGGGTCGTCGGGATGAGGGTCGTTCAGTTCCCGCCAGGGGCCGTGGTAGCTGGGTGCGACGGCGACCATGGACGGATTCGGGTAGTACCCCGTGGTGCCCGATGTGACCAGGTAGTGCAGGCCGTCGCGGGTGAAGTAGGCCGGTGCCTCCCGGACGTACGGGGGCTGTACGAGCGGGAAGTGCGTGGAGTAGTAACCCGTGACGTCGGTGAGGTCGGGTGTGAGGTCCGCGCAGATCAGCTCGCTGTGCACGCGCTCGAAGTAGTGATAGCCCTTGCCGTCGGTCGGGTCGAGGACGAGGTCGAAGTCGCCGGCGTTCATGCCCAGCGGCTTGAAGTCCTGGCGCACCACGCGGTAGGGGCCGAGGATGTCGTCGGCGACCAGGACGGTCGACCGCTGGCCGACCGGCGACATGACCTTGATCCAGCACACGTAACGGCCCGTGTCGGGGTGGCGCAGGATGTGCGGGCGGTCCATCGACGTCGCGGGGTGCAGGGGCGAGGCCGGGTCGTCGGGCTCGGGCGGGATGATCAGGCCGCGGTCAGTCCAGTTGTAGAGGTCGGAGGAGGAGTAGCAGCGCACTCCCCAGTGCCAGATCCCACTGCCCGGCGCCGAGCGCTCCTTGTTCTCGCCGTACCAGTAGAAGGTGCCGTCGATCTCCAGGATCGAGCCGCCGTGGGCGTGGATCCGCTTGCCGTCCGTGTCGAGCCAGACCTGGCCCGGTGTGATCGAGGTGCGCATCAGACTGCCGCCGTGAGCATGAGGTGTTCTCCAGTCGGAGCTGGGCCAGGGACGGTCTGTCTGTCACGCGCCGTCCTCCGGCGTTTCTCAAGGGTTGTTACGGGTGCACGACCACGCGCACGCGGTTCAGGTTCTCGACCTGTGCGTAGGGGCCCACGGCGCCGTGCCGGGACGACGACGCCTTCAGCGTCACGTAGTACGTACCGGGCTTCGTGAACCGGTGGGTGGTATTGACGAAGGCGGTGGACGCGGGTGTGCCGAGCCGCGCCGGGGTGTAGGTGCCGGCGCCGGTGAAGTCCCAGGACGCCGACACTATCCGGCCGGCCCCCGGGGGTGCCTGGGCCAGGGCAGCGAAGGTCACCTGGTCTCTGGTGCTCACGTGCGCCTCGTCGCCGCCGCGGACCTTCAGGTCCACGACCGGCTGGATGCCTCGCCGCTGCGCGGCTCGCGTGGGAACGGTGACCTGACCGTCGGTCACGTCGTAGCGAGTCGACGACGGCGGGGCCACTCCGCGCTCGGCCCACGCCGCCACGTCGCGCAACGCCTGCTCGACGATCGGGTCGTACGACACGATCCGGCTCGCCTTGCTCCCGGTGACCGGGCCCTCAAGGTGGTCGGCGTTGTCGTTGTAGTACAGCCGGAAGCGGTTCGCGAACTCCTCCGCTCCCAGGGCGGAACGCACCCGCTGGGCGTACCAGTCGGCGTGCCACGGGTAGGCGTCGGAGTCGACGAGATTGTCCACCACTACGACCTTGCCGTTGACTTTGCCGGTATAGGTGCCTCCACCGCTGGTACTGCTGGCGATCCGCGGACCGATGCGCAGCGCCCGCTGTGGGTACAGCGGAGTCCCGTCCGCGTCGCGGAGCACGTCGAAGGCGGTGTAGCCCTCCTCGGGCGGCGGGACCTGGTGACGGTAGTACGACGGCAAGGCGGTGAACCAGCGATTGTCGGCATGAACCCGCGCCCCGGCCTTGAGCGCCGACAGCACCTCGGCGGAGTTGCCGCTGCCGACGGTGAAGACGCCGGTGGCCGCGTCGAGGGTGCCGGCCAGGTCGCCCACCCGCGTCGTGCCGTCCGTCGCCAGGGCGGCGAAGTCCAGTCCGAGGGTGCTGGTCAGGGCGGGCAGACCGGACAGCGTGAGGCTCGTCGGCCTACCGTCCTCGTCGGTCTCCACCTGTGCGATCGTCGGCTTCGCGTCGATCAGTGCCGCGCGGACGATGTCGCCGAGTTCTGACTGCTCGGTTCCGAGGTAACCCGGCTTGGTCCAGAAGTCGGTGGCGTACGACGGGTCCATCTGGCGGACCACGGCGCCGAACCCGAGCAGCCCGTCGGGGGCGTTCAGGCCCAGCACGTAGTCGGGGTCCTGCCAGGCCTTCAGCGGTACGCCCAGGCTCGTCGCCTCGCGCAGCATCGCGGCCTGCGCCGTGGTGAGACCGGCGTACGGGTCGCCGGAGCCGCCGGGGCGGACCGCGTCCGCGATCTTCCCGGCCACGTCACGCAGGACCATGCGTGCCTGGGCCCGGACGAAGAAGTTGACCGGGATGGAAGTGGGCACACCGACGACTATCGGAACGGCGCCGTCCCACACGCCAGAAGTGTTCTCCATCGCCCCGATCGTCTGGAAGGAACCGCCGGACGGTCCGTAGAGGTAGCCGTGGATGCGCCTGGAGCCGGAACGGTAGTAGTCCGCGGCGACCTGTTCGGAGAACTTGGCCGCCGCGGCGGCGTGCCGGTACCCCACTGTGCCACTGACCTGCACGGTGTATCCACCGCTTGCGGCACCGAAGGCAATGGTTCGGTCCAGGGCGCTCTCGTCGGACAGCGGGTACGTGTACTGGAAGTAGCGCCCCTTCCACTGTGCGGCCGGGGGCAGGTAGAACGTGAACTTCACACCAGTGCCCTCGAAGTGACCGGACACCCGCCGGTGCGCCACCGGGGAGGTGAGGTCCTGCTGCTTGTCGATCACGGGATGGGCGTACAGCGGGTCGACGCAGTCCGGGGTGACCTGCACCGGTCCGCCCGGCCGGAGGGCAACGCATTCGGGCGGTACCGCGGAGGCGGCTTCGGCGGGCACGGCCGCCGCGCCGAGGGCGAGAGCGAGACCGGGGGCAAGCGCACGCATGGCACGGCGAGTTGCCCGGCGCCCGGCGGATGTGGTGCTCGCTGGATTACGCATGCCTTCTCCTTGTCGTGGACGTCGTTGTCCGTACTGAGCGCTCCGCCGGGGCCTCCGCCGGCGGACATGTCACTGCGCTTCGGCGCCCACAGGGCTGCGCCCCACGGCGGCTGTGGCACCGCCGCCGAGGATGTCCGCCACCCGCCGGCGCAGCTCTGCTGCCCCCGGGAACCGGTCGTCGGGGGCAAGTGCCTCGGCGACCAGCGAGGCGGGGGCGTCGAGGTAGTTGGCCAGCATCCTGGCGGCCTGCGCATCGCCCTCGGATGTGATTCCGGTCGCGTCGGCCGCCGCCGCCACCTCGGCCCAGGTCCCCGCGTCGTCCAGCAGGTCCCTGACCGTGGCGGTCGACCAGTCACGGGCTTGGCGCCGGGCTGCCGAGGTGGGGTCGCCGACGGTCCACTCGTGGTCGCCGTGGCCGACCTGCGTCGACTTCGCCTCTCCGGGCACGTGCACCTCGGCGGTGGCTCCGACCGGGACCCGCACTGTCAGCCGCAGCCGCCCGGCGGTCCGCTCCCAGGACACCGCCGCCTCGCCGTACGGCGTGGTGTGGCGGGCAGCGGCCCGGGTGAGCGCCGGAGTCGGCCGCGGCCGGACCAGCAGTCGACGGTAGCCCGGAGCGGCGGGGGCGAGGCCGGCGACGGAGCGGTGCAGCCAGTCGGCGACGGCGCCCAGGGCATAGTGGTTGAAGGAGGTCATTCCCCCGGGGTGGATGCTCCCGTCCGGCAGCAGGCTGTCCCAGCGCTCCCACACCGTGGTACCGCCCATGGTGACCGCGTAGAGCCAGGACGGGCACTGTGTCTGCAGCAGCAGACGGTAGGCGACGTCCAGGTGTCCCGTGCTGGTGAGCGCGTCGCACACCAGGGGGGTGCCGACGAAGCCGGTACTGATCCGGAATCCACTGGCCCGTACGAGGTCGGCCAGCCTGCGGCCGGCTTCTTCACGCTGGTGGGGATGCGGCAGCAGGTCCCACTCGATGGCCAGGGCATAGGCGGTCGGGGCATCCGAGAAGATCCGCCCGACGGCCGTCACGAAGGCCCGGACGAACGCGGCGCGCACCTCCCCGGCGAGCACGCGGTACTTCTCCGCCTCGTCGTTGCGGCCCAGCAGGCGCGCGGACTCGGCCAGGATCCACGACGAGCGGGCGAAGTGGGCGGTGGCCACCACGTCCGGATGGGCCTTGGCGCGGCCCGGCTCCTCAGGCGGTGCCGTCGGGTCCAGCCAGTCCCCGTACTGGAAGCCTCCCTGCCACAGGCGCTCCGGCCCGGCGAGAGCCGCGATCCGGTCGACCCAGGCCCGCATGCTGGGCAGTTGGCGCTCCAGCACCTGCAGATCACCGGTGCGCCGGTAGAGCGTCCAGGGCACGATGGTCGCTGCGTCGCCCCAGGCGGCGGCGGGCGTCGCCGCCAGACCGTTGCAGTTGACATCCGGCACGACGTGAGGCACCGATCCATCGGGGAACTGCTCGGCGGCCAAGTCGGTCAGCCACGAGCGAAGCAAACCCGAGGTGTCGTACAGGAACGTAGCCGTGGGGCCGAACACCTGGATGTCACCGGTCCAGCCCAGTCGTTCGTCGCGCTGCGGGCAGTCGGTGGGCAGGTCGACGAAGTTGCCGCGGGTGCTCCACACGACGTTCTCGTGGAACCGGTCGAGTTCCTGGTGCGAGGACGAGAACCAACCGGTGCGACGCAGGTCCGAGCCGACGACGACGAGTTCGACGTCCTCGGGGCGCAGACCGGGCACACCGGTGACCTCGGCGTAGCGGAAGCCGTGCAGAGTCAGCGACGGCTCCAGCACCTCCTCGTCCGGACCGGACAGGATCCAGGTGTCGGTGGCGCGCGCGCTGCGCAGCGGTCGCGTGCCCAGCTCGCCGTCCTCCAGCACCTCGGCGTGCCGCAGCACGACCTCGGTGCCTTCCGCCGAGCCACGCACGGTGAGCCGGACCCAGCCCACCGCGTTCTGCCCGAAGTCCACGAGCGTCGTACCGGAGGGCGCGGTCCATACCCGGCGTGCCGGGAGCACGCCGGTCGGCCGGATGGGAGGACCGTCGGGGGCGACGAGGCCCGAAAGGTCCCCGTCAACCGTCTCCACGCCCGCCGTCGGGGCCAAGCCGCCGCGCAGGCGCAGGTCGGTGGTCTGGCCGTCGTACAGGTCGTCGGCCAGCACCTCGCTCTCACGGGCGCGCCAGGTGCCGTCTGTGGCCAGGACGTGGACGGTACCGTCGGTGGTGGTGATCTCCAACTGGGCGAGCAGGGCGAGGCGGTCGCCGTACAGGGCGCGGTCGTTCGTGTAGCCGAGCCGGCCGCGGTACCAGCCGTTGCCGAGCAGCACCTCCAGGAGGTTCGGGCCTGGGCGGACCAGGTCCGTCAGGTCGTAGACGTGGTAGCGCAGCCGGTGGTGGTACGACGTCCAGCCGGGGGCGAGGGCCGTGTCGTCGACCCGGCGGCCGTTGACCGACGGTATGTACACGCCGTGGGCGGTGGCGTACAGCCGCGCGCTTCGGACTGGTCCGGGCACGTCAATGGACGCGCACAGCACAGGGGCCCGGCCGCCCTCGGCGCCGATGCCGACCGGGCTGATGAACCGCGCCGCCCAGTCGGACGGCTCCAGCAGACCCGTCTCCACGACGGCCGCGTCGCCCCAGGAGCTCCAGTCCTCGCCGTGCGCGACGCGTATCCGCACCTCGGCACGCTCCCGGGAACTGAGCGGCGGCGCCGGCCACGGCACCAGCACCTGCTCGGGGCTGCTGACGCGATAGGCCTGTGCGACACCACCCCGGACGACCTCCACCTCGTACGCCGTCTGCTCCCAGCCCGCCTCGGCGTGCTCGATGGTCCACGACAGCCGAGGAGTGGGCGTGCCCGTACCGAGTACCGGGCTCGCGTCGGTGCGGTGCTCGAAGCGAGGCGCGGTGGGCGGGGCGGACAAGGGCATGGAGACTCCTGAATAACGAGTGACGAGAGTGGTCGCGGTTGTCGGTCGGTGCGCAGCGGACCGGACAGTCAGTGCTGTGCCATGGGAGGGGCGTCCGCTTCCTCCTCGGCAGCGGAGAGCAAGGCCGCGCGCAGCTCGCGCCGTTCGCGCTGCTTCTTCGGGTCGGCGACCGGCGCGGCCATCTGCAGGCGGCGGGTGTAGTCGTGCCGTGGGGCAGTGGACACCTGGTGTGCATCGCCGACCTCGACGATCCGTCCGCGGTGGAGCACCGCGATCCGGTCACTGATGGAGTTGACGACCCCGAGGTCGTGGCTGATGAACAGATACGCCACCCCGGTCGACTGCTGTATGTCCTTGAGCAGGCGCAGGACGCGAGCCTGTGTGGTCACGTCGAGTGCGCTCGTGGGCTCGTCGCAGACGATCACTGCCGGGTCCAGTGCGAGCGCGCGGGCGATGGCCACGCGCTGCCGCTGTCCGCCGGAGAACTCCCGTGAATAGCGGGTCGCGGCGTCGGCCGGCAGGCCGACGGCGTCGAGCAGTTCGCGGATCCGGGCACGGCCGCCCTCGACTCCGGCGGCGGCGAGCGGCTCAACGAGGATGTCCCCGACTGTCATGGCCGGATTGAGTGAGGAGTACGGGTCCTGGAAGACGACCTGCACATCACGGGCCACCCTGCGGCGGGCCGCTCGGGAGATATTGCTGATGGTCTCCCCGCAGAAGGTGATCGTCCCCTCGGTGACCGGTGCCAGGCCGAGAATGGCCCGGCCGATCGTGGTTTTGCCGGAGCCGGACTCGCCGACCAGACTCAGGGTCTCCCTCGCCGCCAGGTCGAAGGTGACACCGTCGATCACGGTGGTCGACCGGCCCCGGCGTCCCGGGAACCGGACCACCAGGTCGCGTACCCGCAGCAGCTCCTGCTGTGAGTCGGCGGCCGAGGCCGGGTGCGCCGGTCTGGTGCTCGTCGTGCGCGGCGGATTCTTGTCCGTAGGTCGCGTCGCGTTCGTCGGCTGCGTCATGGTCAGATCTCCATCAGCTCGACGCTGCGGGACGAGGACAGCAACTCCTGGGTGTACGCCTGCTGCGGCGCCTCGAATATCGTCTCGACGTCGGCCCGTTCGACAATGTGCCCCTCCTTCATGACGCTCACGGTTGAGCACAGGTCGGCGACGACGCCGAGGTTGTGCGTCACCAGGATCATGGCGAGTCCCCGGTCCCGGCTGAGCTCGCGCAACAGCTCCAGCACCTCGGCCTGGACGGTCACGTCGAGGGCCGTGGTCGGCTCGTCCGCGACGATGAGGTCGGCTCCGGAGGCAACGGCACCGCAGATCAGGACACGTTGGGCCATGCCGCCCGAGATCTCGTGCGGGTACAGCTCCATCACCCGCTCGGGATCCTTGATGCCGACCCGGTCCAGCAGCCCGACGAGCTGCTCGCGGGCTTCTCCGGCGTCCAGCGAGGTCACCGCCCGCAGGCCGTAGCTGAGCTGCTTGCCGATGGTGAACGACGGGTCGAGGTTGGACATGGGCTCCTGCGGGACATAGGCGATGCGGCGACCGCGGGCCGCGCGCATCTTCGATTCGTCCGCCAGGAGGTCCTCACCGTCCAGGAGCACGCTGCCACCGAGGATCAGTGCTTCGCGGGGCAGAATGCCCAGGGTAGCGAAGGCGATCTGGGACTTGCCCGAGCCGGACTCCCCCACCAGGCCGTGGATCTCGCCCCGGCGGACGTCCAGGTCGACGCCGTGGACGACCTCCCGGATCTCGCCGTCGGCCGACGGATAGGCGATCCGCAGCGCGCGTACCGAGAGCACGATGTCGTCGGGGCTGCCTGCCGGAGCCGACCTGCGGCCTGCGTCCTCCTGCTGTGCCGCCGCGAGTGCCGCGCGCCGGGCGCGCGGTGTGAGAGTCCTGCTCCGGGCGGAGGACTGCAGTACATCGCTGAGGGCGTTGCCGAGCAGAATCAGCGCCAGGATCGTGAGGCTGATGGCCAGCGCGGGCCACAACACGCCCCACCGGTTGTTGTAGATCCCGTCGAACGAGTTCTGCAGCACGGTGCCCCACGAGGCCGTGGCGGGATCACCGAGGCCGAGGAAGGAGACCCCGGCCTCGATCCCGATACCGGCAGCCAGGACGAACGAGCTCTGGATGATCACTGGGGCGCGGACCGCCCACAGCACATGGCGGCCCACGATCCGCAGGTCGGCGAGGCCTGCCACGCGCGCCGCATCGACATACAACTCGTTGCGCACGCCCAGGACGACGTTGCGCACCAGTCTGTAGTAGGTGGGAGCGATGAGCAGACCGAAGACCGTCATCGCGACAGGGATGTTCGGACCGGTGAGGGCGTACAGCGCGATCAGCAGGACGATGCCGGGGAGCGCCATGACCACGTCGGACGCGAATCCGGCGGCGGTTTCGAACCGGCCGCGGTAGAAGCCGGCCACCAGTCCGGAGGCGACTCCGACGACGACCGAGACGCCCAGGATGATCAGGCACGCCATCACGGTCTGGCGAGAGCCCCACATGAGCCGGGACAGGATGTCGCGGCCGGCGCTGTCACCGCCGAGCAGGTGTCCGCCAGTGAACGGCGGAGCGTTGCTGGCGCTGAGCTGCGTGGTCGTCGGTCCGGTAGGGGCCAGCCAGGGGCTGGTGGCCGCCACCACGACGACGAGCAGGAGGAACGCCAGGCACAGAGCGCCCTGCGGGTTGCGCAGGAGCTGGACGATCACACGGCGGCGGGCAGGCGGCTGGGTGAGGGTCGCTTCCGCAGCGGGGCCGGCGGTCATCGGGTCCTCGCCTTCGGGTTCAGGAGAGTGGCGGTCAGGTCGCCGAGGAAGTTGACGATCAGGACGATCACGGTGGTGACGAGCACCGTGCCCATGACCATCGGTACGTCGTTGGTCTGGGCGGCCTGGTTGGCGAGCTGGCCCATGCCCGGCAGGGCGAAGACCTGCTCGATGAACACCGCGCCGCCCAGCAGGCCGAAGGTGGTCAGACTGAGGACGGTCAAGCCGGGGCCGGCGGAGTTGCGCAGCACATGCCGGAAGATGATGTGCCGTTCGCTGATCCCGCGCGCCCGTAGTGTGCGGACGAAGTCGCGTCCGAGCGTGTCCAGTACCGCTGTGCGGAACTGCGCCGCTGCGCCGGCCACCGACCCGACGAGCAGGGCCAGTACCGGAAGCGTCAGGGACTTCACCCACCCCGAGAGGCTGATGTCGGGTGAGACGTATCCGGTGGCCGGCAGCGCTCGCCAGGCGACGGCCAAGGTGAACACGAGCGCGATGGCGATGATGAACGCGGGCACCGCCGTGCCGAGCACGGACAGGAACTGCAGTACGCGGTCCACCCAGCCGCCCTTGACGGCCGCCGTCACGCCGAAGAGCACGCTGAGGACAACCGTCAGGGCAAGGGTGATGAGCACCAGGGCGAGAGTGACCGGCACCCTCGTCGACAGCGCGTCGGTCACGGACTGACCGGTGAAGAACGACGCGCCGAGGTCGCCGTGGAAAAGGCTCCCCAGCCACTTCCCGTACTGGACGAGCAGCGGCTGGTCGAGCCCCAGCGTGACGACCTTACGCTGGACGTCTGCGTCTCTGGCGTTCATCCCGAGCACCGCCCGCGCGATGCCCGGCCCGTTGCCGAACATCAGACAGAAGGTCGCGAAGGTGACCACCAGGAGCACCGCAAGAGAGCGCACGAGTCTCTTCAACAGTGAGATCGCCATTGTTTCCACTCCGATTGGCTCCGCGCGTCGGGCGGCCGACGAGCTACTTGAAGTCGCGCAGCTTCGGGGTCAGCGCCTCGAAGTCCGACACGTGGTCGACGGTGACCTTCGGGTTGTGCGCGTAGAAACCCTCCGGGTTGACCATCGGCGCGAACCACGCCTGGTCGACGATGTACTTGTTGATCTCCTGCTGGGCGGTCTTGCGCTGGGACTCGTCCCCGGTGAGGATCCGCTTCCAGAGCCTGTCGACGGTGGCGTCCTTCTCGTGGGAGAGGTTCCAGTAACCGGTCGAGAGCACGACGGTGTTGATGTCGGCGAGGGATTCGCCCAGGTTGCCGAGCTGCCAGAGGACCACCGGGTACTTGCCGCTCAGCAGATCGCCGATGGCGTTGGCGCCGGACAGGGCGACCTGCTTGACCTTGATGTTCAGCAGGCCGAGCTGCTGCTTGACGTACGGCATCAGCCGTTCGAAGTTCTGGCCGGCCATGGTGGGCAGCTCGATGGTGAAGCCGTCCTGGTGGCCCGCCTTCTTCATGAGGGCCTTAGCGGCCTCGACGTCGTAGGGGTAGGGGTCCGCCATGCCGTCGATGTAGGCGCTGCTGCCCGGGCGGAAGATCTGGGACGACGGCTCGCCGTGGCCCTGGTACAGGTTTTTGACCATGGCCTGCTTGTCGAAGACCATGTTGATCGCCCGGCGCACGTCCACGCTGCCGAGGGCGGGGACCTTCTTGCCCTGGTAGTCCGTGAGGAGCAGGCGGGTGGTGACGCCCTTCAGCGACACGATCTTCTGGCCGGACGCCTTGACCTCGTTGTAGTTCTGCGCGGAGATCAGAGTGCCGTCGATCTGGCCCGTCTTCAGGGCGCTCACAGCCGCGGTCTCACTCTCGATGACCTTGAGCACGAGCTTCTTGTAGGGATAGTTGGCGGCGTTCCAGTTCTTGTCGTTCCTGGTGAATGTGTACACCGAGCCACGGGTGGCTCCCGCCTTGTCGAGGGTGTACGGGCCCGAGCCGACCGGGGTGTCGTTCACCTTCCCGGAGTCGAGCAGGGCCTTGGTCGTGATCTTCGGCGCGCAGACACGGAGCACGATCAACGGCTGCGGGTCCGGCCAGGTGATCGTGACGTTCTGCGCGTCCGGGGTTTCGACCTTGATTCCCTTGTAATCACCCTGGGCTCCGCCGTGGGAGGCGACGTACTTGAACGTCGCCGCCACGGCCGCGGAGTCCACCGGCGATCCGTCGGAGAACGTCTGGTCACTTCGGATGTGCGCGGTGAACGATCTGCTGTCCTTGCTGATCGACCACTTGTCGGCGATGTCCGGCTGCGGCTTCCCGAACTCGTCGCACTGGACGAGCGTGTCCCACACGGCCTCACCGGCCCAGCCCTGGTAGCCAGGCTGGTTCGACGGGTCCCAGCCCTGGATGTCGGCCGACATGCCGAGCGTGAGCGTGCCCTTGCCGCCGGGCCCCGTGTTTCCGGAACCGGCGGTCGATTCCCCGGTGCATCCCGCCAGCAGAATGCCGAGCGCGGCTACCGGGACGACTGCTCTCGTGCTGCGTCGCATGAGCAACTCCTTCGGACGTGCCGTGGATGTCAGCACTCAGGCCAAAGATGGTCCGGGCAGCCGTCTCCGCAGACCACTCCGGGGTTTGTGCAACGTTCTACAGGCGAACGCTAGAGACGGGTCTCGCCACCCGTCAAGGGGTGCGCGAAATCTGCGAGTCACTTTCCTGAAACGATCAAGTCAGGTGATCGTCTTCTCACTCAATCCCGTTCGCCCGACGTCAGCCTGTCGGTACGCTCAGGGGCGTGACGCAACGTGGTGGTGGGAACGCAGGCTCCGAACGGGTGAGGATCCAGGATGTCGCGGCAGCGGCCGGCGTCTCGGTCTCCGCGGTCTCGAAGGTCCTACGCGGGGCGTACGGGGTGAGCCCGCAGATGCGGAACCGCGTCACTGCGGCCATCGAGGAACTCGGTTACCGCCCCCATACCGGAGCCCGCGCGATGCGCGGCCGCACCTACACGATCGGCGTCGTGCTCGTGGAGCTGGCGTCGCCGTTCCAGACAGAGGTCGCGCAAGGGATCAGCGACGAGCTCGACAACACGCCGTACCAGGACATCATCGTGACCGCGGGCACCTCGCCCAAGCGTCAGAAGGCGAGCATCGAGGCCCTGCTGGACCGGCAGGTGGACGGACTCGTCCTGGTCGCACCCTGGCTCGACACCACCTGGATCGAGGAGATCGCCAAGACAGTCCCCGTCGTCACCGTGGCCCTTCACGGCTCGCCGACGACATTCGATTCCGTTGTCGACGACGAACGCCTCGGCGCCCGGTTGATGGTCGACCACCTGGTCACGGCGGGCCACCGTCGGATCGTCCACACCAGCATGCCGCCCGGCGAGTCCGAGGGCGTCTTCGTCCTCTCGCACACGGCACGACGGCAGGGCTTCGAGCAGGCCATGCGCCACCACGGCCTGGAACCCGACATCATCGAGACCTGGTACTCGGAGGAGGGTGGCCACCGCGCTGCCCTTGAGGCGTTCGCCCGGCCGGAACCTCCCACGGCGATCTTCGCTGGCGCGGACGTCGCCGCGCTCGGGGTATTGCGAGCCGCCGAGGAGCAGGGCCTGCGCGTCCCCGAGGACGTGTCGGTGGCCGGCTACGACAACATCTACATCTCCACCATCAGGCGCGTCTCTCTCACCACGGTCGACCAGTCCGGTCACCGCACAGGGGAGAAATGCGCCCGCCTCCTGCTGGAGCGCATCGGCGGCCGGACTGAGCCGAAGCAGTTCGTCGTGGCTCCGAAGCTCGTGACGCGGCGCACCAGCGGCCCGCCGCCCGGCGGTGCGGAGGCATAGGGCACCACGGGGCCCGCGGCTTCCTGCCTCGCGTGACGGCCTAGTACTGCAACGGTGCTTGTTCTGATTGCTGGGCAGTTTCAGGGGCTGTGTCCGCGTCGTTTGTAGTGGCTGATGCGGGCTTGGTGCTGGCGTCGTCGTCAGTGTGACCAGTGCAGAATGTCGTCCACCGGGGTAGGGCGGCGGTCGGTGAGGCGGGTGATCAGGCGTCTGATTTCGGCGAGGCTGAGGTGGATGAGCTGGGAGGATCCGTTTCTGCTTTCTCTGTGTCCAGCTCTCGTGCGCGCAGGACGGTGAGGCAGGCGTGGGCGGCCATGGCCAGGGTCATGTGGCGGTGCCAGCCGGGATAGCGGCGGACCTGGTAGTCGTCCAGGCCGCATTCCTGCTTCGCGGTCTGGAAGCATTCCTCAACAGCCCATCGGCTACCCGCGATACGGATCAGCTCGTCCAGCGTGGTCTGGGCCGGGCAGTAGGCGATGTAGTAGGAGATCTCCTCGGGCCTGCTGACACTGCGGCGGGCGAGAACCCAGTGCCGGCGGTCCTCGCGGTGCCAGGGCCGCACCTCGACACGCGCCCAGTCGAAGATCCGCCGTCCGTGAGCTCCTTCACCGCAGGAACGGCGCTTCCACTTCTGCCGCGGCAGGCCGGGAAACAGCTCGTGGACCGGGTGATCGATGGACCAGCGGGTGACGACCGTGTCGTGCCGGGTGATGGCCATGACGTGGAAGACATCCGCCTGCTCCAGCTCGAACCGCCAGCCCTTGCTGTAGCCGTAGGCGGCATCCGCCGTCACCCACCCGAACGGGATCTTCTCCACGATGGCCCGGCGGACCATCGCCTTGGCCATGGCCACCTTCGTCTCGAAGCAGACCGTGTCGTCGATGCCGGCCCGCCGGCACCGCTCCCGGTCGTCCGTCCAGGACGTGGGCAGACACAGCCGCCGGTCGATCAGCGTGCGTCCGCGGCCAGTGGCGTAGGCGAGGAACACACCGATCTGACAGTTCTCGGTGCGTCCTGCGGTGCCGGAGTACTGCCGCTGCACGCCGGCCGAACGGACGCCCTTCTTCAGAAAGCCGGTGTCATCGACGATCAGAACGGCATCCCGGTCTCCGAGGTGCTCGACGACGTAACCGCGTACGTCATCCAGGACCTCATCGGCGTCCCACTCGATCCGGTTCAGCAACCGGTGGATGCGATCGGGACCCGCGTGCCCGGCCTCCTCCGCCAGCGTCCAGCCGTTCTTCCGCTCCAGCGGAGCAACCAGCCCCCGCATGTAAGCCAGCGCCGACTGACGCGGCTCCTCCCGGTTGAACCGGTGCACGAACCGCTCATGCAGAGCGTCCAGTTCACCGGCCCACGACCTGACATCGGCAAGGTCCCCACCCATAACCACACCAACGACCAAGCTGGCCAGCAGTCACGGCAAGCACCGTTGCAGTACTAGGCTGAGCGGCGCTGAGGCCCCCTCGCCGGACACGGGGTGGACGTGTCGCCTCCCTCCTCCACGGCCCGCAGACGGACCGCGAGGTACGGGCGACCGGGGAGGGGCACAGTGACCCTGTCCTCATGGACATCCGGAAGTTCGGTCATGGTCATGTTCCAGGTGTCGATGACCTCGGCCCGGAAGCGGGCCCCCGGGGGGAGGGTGAACGTGCGCAGGCGCGGCTGCATGACGCCGAAGTAGGCCAGGTAGTAGCGCCCGGGAACGCCGCCGACGGGGACGTCGAAGTCGGACGGCAGCGGGTCGATGCCGGCGACGGCGGGCGGGATCTGCTCCAGGATGGTCCGCAGGAAGGCGATGCGGGGCACGCTCTGGCCCTTGAGTAGGCCGCCCTTCGACCACCACAGCACGTCGTCGTCGGAGAGGAAGCATTCGCCGTGTGTGACGTAACCGCCGCGCACGACCCCCTCCCAGCATCGGCGGACAAGCTCCTGCGGGTTGAGGTTGCCCCAGCCCCACTCGATGTCGCCCTCGTAACCCAGTTCGTCGACCGCCACGGGCTTGCCCCAGCGCTCGCGCCACTCACCGGTGCCGTCGGGCAGGCGCTGGATGCTGGCGTGGGTGACCCAGTCGGCGCTGTTGTCCCACAACTCGACCCAGTTGTGCACACTGATCAGGTGGCCGTGGGGGTCGTGAGCGCGGATCACGGCCGCGATGCGATGCCAGTCGTCGGTGGTCTTGGACCACAGCAGGTCGTACTCGTTGGCCAGGGACCACCACACGTTGGGATGTGCGGCGAGCCGGGAGACCACGTACCGCAGATAGCGGTCGTCGTCGGCCGGGGTCATGGCGGAGAAGCCCCAGCGGTCATAGGGGTGGAAGAGGATGAGATCGGCCTGGATGCCGAGCGCGCCGAGCTGGGTGATCCGCTGCTCCAAGTGGCGGAAGTAGGCGGGGTGGGGCCGCTGGAAGTCCCAACCGCCGCCCGGCGAACCGGCAAAGGGGTAAAGGGGCGGTTCGTTCATGTTATGGACGTACGACTTGGGAAAGACGCACATCCGGATCTTGTTGAACGGACTGCCGGAAAGGGACTTGAGCGTCCCGTCCTCCACGTTGTCGCCCTGGTGGGTCCAGGCGTACGCGGTGGTGCCGACGGGGAGGTGGCGTGTGCCGTCCGCGTGGCGGAAGTGAAAACCGCCGTGAACGCGCACCGGACCATGATCGCTGGGTCCGGCGGCACCGCAGTGGAAGACGCCGCTGATGCCGTCCAGGGAACGGGCGTTGCTGAACACACGGAACGACCACTCGCCCTCCTCTTCGGGCAGGAACCGGATGCGGTACACGCCCTCGCCGTCGTAGAACCCGTGGGCTGTCAAGGTGCGCTCACCGCGGTGGAACTCCGCCCGCAGCGCCACCTCGGCGAAGGGGTTACCGTGCGCGGGTCCGTGCAGCTCCGCCTCAAAGGTCCGCCATCGGCCGACAGTTCGCGGCGAGACGAGGCGGGCACTGCCGACGGGCACGCCCGCCGACTCATAGTCCGTCGCCGGAACCACATCGATCTCTTCGTCGGCAACCGGCTCGTACGCCGTCTCCTCAACAGAGGCCAGGCCTGCGAAGAGGGCCTCCCGGGCGGCGGGGTCCGTACGGATCCCTTCCATGATCGTTGTCACTTGGTCGAGCGTGCCGTACATCATCTGTACACGGCAGGGATTCTCGTCGAGACCGGGCAGGTGCTTGCGGATCAGCGCCGCGGCCTGACGGTCGCTCAGTACGTCACGCAGGACAGAAGAAGGGCCATGGGTCATGACTGGCTCCGGAGGACGCCGACGTCCCACGGACCAAGCTCCAGCTCGTCCCCGGCCTCGTAGGCGCCGGAACCGATCACGTCGGCCAGTGCGAGCGGCAGGCGCACGGTCGTCGGCTCCCACGACCAGTTGTGGAGGAAGTGGAGTCGGCGCCCGTCGCGGGTCCGCGCGCTGGCCGCGGTCACCGTCGCGGGAAGATCCTGCAGACTCGTGCGGTCTTCCGGGCATGCCCAGTTCATCAAGGCGGCGGCGAAGCTCCGGTTGGGGAGCGTGCCGACGCACGTGATGCGGCCCTCTCCGGCCTCACGCGTGGTGACGGCGGCCCACCGGCCGAAATGCGGGTGATCGTATCCGGCGAGAACGGTGGCGCCATCCATGGTGAGCCCATCGACCCATCGGGTGGCCGCCGCCGTGTCGTCGAGGGCGAACCCGGGGTCCTTTGTCACCACTGGCATGTCCTCGTTCAGACTGTTGAACTCCTCGTACCAGGCGCCCGCCGACTCGGCGAGACGCGCCGGCGCGACCTCGGTACGGGCGCGGGCCTCCTCGTCGCCGTAAGCCGTCCGCGGTCCCAGGACAAGATGACCACCCGCTTCTGCGTAGGACCGGAGCCAGTCGAGCGTCCGGTCGTCGGCCAGATAGAGCCCAGGCACGACCAGTACGGGATGCCTGCCTACCGCCTGTTTCGGCGGCTCGTCCGCGAGCCCGCGGGTATGAACGATTCGCGCCTGCAGTCCGGCATCGAACGCACCCCGGTGGAACGGGTCGAACAGGCCGCTGTACGAGTCGGCGTCCGGGCTTCCGTCCGCGCTCGTCAGGGGTCCGTGCCGCTGCATCAGCCACTTCGTGGGCCGGTCGTAGACCAGGGTGACGTCGGCGTCCGGGATCAGGTCGGTGACGAGGTCTCCCGCCGCCGCGAGTTCCTCACCGATCCGGGCGATGTTCTGATAGGTCCGTCCGGGGCGGCCGCTGTGCGGCAGCACCCCGCCCCAGTAGGTCTCCGAACCGAAGTGCAGCGTGTGCCAGTGCCAGTACTCGACCATCCGCGCCCCCCGGGAGACCAGCGCCCAGGCGGCCTGCCGCAGCTGACCGTCGTAGGGAGGCCGGATGTTGCACGGGCCGCCGATGTTGTTCGCGTTGGTCTCGGTGACGAGAAAGGGCTCCTGCCGGGCCGAGTACATACGGTCGCCGCGCAGGTACAGCGGCCACGGTCCGGTATTGCGCCACGGTTCCGGCCCGTCGGTGCGGACGGGCAGCGCAAGCCGGTCCTGGGTTTCGTAGTAGCAGTTGGCCGCGGTGACGTCGAGCGCGTCGGTCAGCTCGTCGTCGTCGACCGCGGGGCGGCCGTGATCGATGCACGTCGTGACGAACTGGTCCCCGCGCGCGTACTCGCGCACGATGTCGGCCTGCCAGGCGATGAACTCCGTGGTCTGCCGAGCCTGGAAGCGCCGCCAGGCCAGGTCGTACTGCGGCTGCGCGTTGCCGTCCGGTCGCCACAGGTCGTCCCACGTCGACAGCTGGTGGGACCAGTAGACCAGGCCCCACTCGCGGTTGAGGGTCTCCACGTCGCCGTAGGTCTCACGCAGGTGGTCCCGGAAGCGCTCGAACACCCCATGGTTGTGCAGGAGTTCGTTGCCCGGTTCGTTGTCGACCTGGAAGCCGATCACTGCTGGGTGGGAAGCGTATCGGCTGACGATCCTGCGGATGATCCGCTCGGCGTGGAACCGGAACGCCGGGTGGGTGAAGTCGGCTTCCTGGCGGGCGCCCCAGCCGATGCGTTCGCCGGTGCGCCGCTCGCCGGCGATCTCCGGGTACTGACGGGCCAGCCACGGTGGAACGGCGTAGGTCGGCGTGCCGAGGATGACGGAGATGCCGCGCGCATGGGCGCCGTCGAGGACCGGCTGGAGCCAGTCGAGGTCGAAGCGGCCGTTCTCGGGTTCCCAGGTGGACCACACCGATTCGCCGACACGGATGACCGTGAACCGGGCCTCGGCCATCAGATCGAGGTCGTTCTCCAGGCGCTCGTAGGGCTGGTACTCGTGGTAGTACGCGGCGCCGAACAGAACGCGCGGGGGCAGGTTGATCACGAGTTTCCCTCTCCGTGGTAGCGGAAGTCAGCGAAGTGGACGGTGCCTGCCTCGGCGAACATGCCGATGACCCGACCGGTGAAGGGCGCGGCCAGTTCGACGGACCACATCCGGCCGTCGAGTTCCACCAGCTGCGACTCGACACCGTCGCTGTCCACGACGCTCAGCCGGATGCGGTCGCCCGGCGGCAGCCACAGCGCCCTGCCGGGCGGCGGGGTCTGAGTCACGATCCGCAGAAGTACCTCGCTGTCCGCCGGCACTTCGGTGCTCCAGGTCTGCGTCACCGACGGCAGGCCCGCACGCGCCGTGACGAGCGTCGCTCCGGAGGGCGCACGTTCGGCGGTCAGGGCGATCGTGAACTCCTCGTCGAAACGCAGGCCGAGCCCTCCCCGACCGTCGGCGGGGTTGATACGGGTCTCGGTGACGCTGTCGATGTGACGCTGCCGACGCCCGACGAAGTCGGGGCGAAACGAGTCGAGACCGCCGGAACGGGCGTGCAGCGTGACGTACCCCGGTCGCTCCGAGTGCGATGCCACATCCACCGGGGGACGTCCTACCGCAAGCCAGCCCGGGTCGGCCAGAGCGGCTTCCTCCGCGAAGTCGAAGTACTCATCCAGCGCTTCCGGGCGCGAGTTGAGATCAACCATGGCCGCGTTCGGCCAGCCGTCGTCGGTCCACTCCACCGTGGTGACATACGTCTCTCGTCCCAGCGGAGAATTCTTGCCGGCCTGCCGGGTGCCGAGCAGCACCAGGACATCCCCTCCATGGGGACCCGGAACAAGATCGGCGTGTCCGGTGCACTGGACGGGGAGATCCTTCCCGGCCGCGGTCAGTATGGGGTTGTGCGGGGCTCCTTCGAAGGGCCCCTCGATGCTGTCGCCGCGGGCGATGCTCACCGCGTGCCCGGAACCCGTGCCGCCTTCCGCGATCAGCAGGTACCAGTGGTCGCCGCGCCGAAAGACATGTGGCGCTTCGGGAGCGACCAGGCCCGTGCCGGACCACAGCTCCCGTGGCTCCTCGAGTACCTTGCCCGTTCCGATGTCGACACGGGCCTGAAGGATGCCCCGGTGGGCGACGACGCGCGTCGGCCCGTCCAGGTGCAGGCCGCTGTAGGTGACGTAGGCGGTGCCCTCGTCGTCCCATGCAAGGTCGGGGTCGATGCCGAGGATTCCGTCGAGGGCGACACCGTCGCTCCACGGGCCCGCCGGGTCGGCCGCGGTGAAGACGACACAGCCCCGGGGGCTGGCCGCCACCGTGACGATCACGTGGAAGAGCCCGTTGTGATAGCGGATGGTCGGGGCCCACACACCTGCGGCCGAGGCGACCTCGGCAATTCCGACCTGCTCCTCACGGGTCGCGACGTTGCCGATGTGCTCCCAGGCGGCGAAGTCGGTGCTGCGGTAGACGGGAAGCGCAGGCAGGTACTCGAACGACGAGGTGACCAGGTAGTAGGCCCCGTCGACAAGGACGCAGCTCGGATCGGGGTTGAAGCCCGCGATGAGGGGATTGGGGAACGCTGAATGGGCGTCCTGGGGGGTCATGCATGTTTCCCTTCTCGACAAGCGTCCTGGGCCCGCTCCTTGTTCACACCGCCGGCGGATCGATGCCAAGGCTCGCAAACCAGGGCCGCCAGTACGGCGAGTGCGCAGGCGGCGACGATCGGGGCTCGTGCCCCGTAGGCCGGGATCAGTAGTCCTCCGAGTACGGAGCCGAGGACGTTGCCGATGGCGAACGCACTACCCATCCAGCCAAACGCCTCGGCTGCGGAACCGGCGCGGGCCTGCGAGGACAGCCGTTCAAACAGCACAGACATCACTGGGGCGACCGTCATGCCCCACAGGAAGAGGAGCCCGCTCAGCGTGACCGGCCCGGGGGCCAGCGGCAGGACGGCCAGCCCCGCGGCGAGGCTCAACAGCAAGCGCCGCAGCCCAGCATGGCTGCGTCCACGCACTCCATGGATCAGCCCGCCGACAAGCGACCCGAGGCTGCCGCACGCGAGGACAAATCCCGCCTCCGACGACGCGTGTCGGCCGCTGACGAGGGCGACCGTGCCGAGGACCTGGCCGGCCAGCGCGGCGGTCAGCAGCAACGCGGCCGCAAACAGCGGGAGCAGACGCCGCTCGCGCAGAACCCGCCCGCTGGGCTTGCGCTCCGCCAGGACACGGCCTGCTTCCACATTGCGGTCGCATGCGTATGCGAGCGTTCCGGCAAGGACGAGCCCGGCGCATCCGCCCAGCGCGAGACGCGGCCCGCCGAGCGCGGCGAGCAATGCCGTGATCACCGGCCCGGCCACGAAGATCACTTCCTGGGCGGTCGCTTCGAGCGCAAAGAAACCGCGTCGCTGGTCACTACGGATGAGTGACGGCAGCGCGACCCTGACGGCTGCCGTCATCGGCGGCGTGCAAAGCCCGGTGAGCAGGGACAGCGCAACGAACAGCGCGGGCCATGCGGGCACCAGGATCAGCGCCCCCATGGTGACCGTGTGTGCCAGCGAGGTAAGCACCAGGACCCGTCGGCGCCCGTGAACGTCGGCGAGCCTGCTCCACAGCGGTCCGGCGACGAGCCCTCCGGCAACGGCAGCAGCCGACACCACGCTGTAGACCGCGTAGGTCGAGCGCTCGGTCGTGAGCATCATGACGGCCAGTCCGGACATGCCCTGGTGAAAACGGCCAACGACCGAGGTGGCAAGCATCCAGGCAAAAGAAGGCGCACGAAGCAGTTCGGTATAGGTGGTGGCCAGCATCGTCAGCCACCTGCTGCCGTGGGCAGGCGGAGTTGGGGGGCGGCAGCTGCGGTCATTCACTTCTCCAGTCATCTCGACCGTGCAGTGCCCGACCCCAAAGGCGGTCGCCCGCTGCTCAGCTCGCGGGCACCCGCGAGCCCGGGGCGGAGCAGCCCAGATCCCTGGGCCATCGTGTATAACGTTCTACAACGACGACTGTATGAAGCCGCACGAGGCGGTGTCAAGGAGGCGACACACGTCGAAGCCGTCCGCGAAGCAATCGGCGACCAGACATGGACCGAGACCGGCTGGCAGTTCCTGCGCTACAACGAACAGCTCACCTCCGCTCGTACATCGATCGGTTTCTCGGCGGTAAGCGCCCGTCTCTCGATCTTGGCCATTGACTGGTGTGAGGCGCCTGTGTGCTCGGAGAGAGGACGCACTGCGGACTACCAAGAGGCCAGGGCCAGTTCAAGGATGAGGAAGTTGGGGATCGTCAAGCCGAGTGGGAGACTGGCGGCGAGGACGATCGGGCCGAGCCGCATCCGGTGGCCCTGTAGGGCGAGCACGTCGCCGCCTTCGACACGGCCGACCCTGCCACCGGTCCCGGCACAGAGCCCGCGCTCCCCCGCCACCCGCCTCACCGCGCTAAACGGCCCATAATCGTGGGCGGGTTCGAGTCCGCCGCGCCCCACCACTCGCTATGCGTGCCTGGACGGGAAGACTAGGGAAGTAGACCCTGTCGACGTGCGGCGACCACCGCCTCGAAGCGGGTGCTGGTTCCCAGCTTGCGCATAGCACTGCGCAGATACGATTTGACTGTTTCGGGTAGCAGCGCCAGCCGGCGACCGGCTTCGGCATTGCTGCAGCCCAGCGCCACCTGCGCCAGGACATCGAGTTCCCGGGGCGCCAGTGGCGTGCCCGGCGCGGAGTGGGCGGCAGACGGCCGGGCCAGCCGTTGGGCCGCGTCGAGCAGCCGGCCGCGCAGGTCATCGTCGGGCATCTGCTGGGCTATGCGCCGCAACTCAGCGTGAATCTGGCGGAGTTCTTCCGGTGCCACGCCCTGTTGCCCGTCGGTGGCGCTGCCCTGCGCGGCGTCCAGTAGGCGCAGGCGGTGGTCGACCTCGTCACGGATGACCAGTTCGGCGGCCAGTTGCCGGGAGGCGTCAGTGACCGCGTCGGCCGCCCGGTCTCCGAGGGGGGTCAGGCCGCGGCTGGCCCCGTAGAGCACTGCGCGCACCGTACCGGACACCACGACGGGCACGGCGACGACGGAGCGGATCCCCTCCGTCAGCACGGGGCGGTCGTAGTCGTGGGTGATCGAGCGGGCCGATCTGTAGTCGGTCACCTTGGCCGGCCGCCCCGTGGTGAGGACCCGCCCGCCCAGCCCGGTCTCGGCGCGCACCCTGAGGCCGCGCAGACCCGCCGTCCGCACGCCGATGTACTGCGACAGGCTCAGCAGTGTGTTCTCCACCTGTCCGCCGAACAGGACGGGGATGCCGGAGCGGCCGTGGAGCTGGCGGAGCACCTGCCGGAGCGCGTCGCCGTCGTCGGGCCGCAGGAGGGTGTCGGCATGGGAGTGCATCACCCGTACCCCTTTCCGGGGGTAGTGCGCCGTCGTCGTGATGCGGAGCATAAACCGCCGTAACACCCCCGCCATGGAGCAGCGGCGGAATCGGCGAAGGGATGACGTGACCATGAACGAACGATCGGCTTCGGTGGTGACCGCGACCGCCGGCGGACAACCGGAAGACCGGGTGCGGGAGTTGCTCGGCCTCTTCGGTGCTCCGGACGCCTCCCCCGCCGAACTGCTCTGCGACCGCCATCCCGCCGACGCGATCGCCTTCACGGTGGGTCGAGACCGAACTGTCGGCCACTGACCTCACGTATGGGAAGCTGCGCCGCGACTCGGCCCGTTTCGCCGCCGCACTCGCCGACCTGGGGATCGGGCCCGGCGACGCGGTCGCCACCCTGATGGGCAAGTCAGCCGATCTGGCCCTGGCCCTGCTGGGCATCTGGCGCCGCGGGGCCGTGTACGTGCCGCTTTTCACTGGCCATCCTGGAGGCATTCGTATGCCTGGCTCCGATGCCGGAGGCAGGCGTCCCCATCGCGGCTCAACCGAGATCGATTCCGAGTGCCATCAGCGGGTTCACAGCCTGATCAACGCCGTCTGACCTGGGCCGTCTCGGACCAAAACAGAGGGCGATTGCCTCTGATTGGCTCCGAGCAGCTCGGTTCGAATCGGGGTGGCGGAGGAGACCCGACAAGGCGAGGGCGCTCATGACCCCTTCCTCGGGTCACGGACTGGGCCGTGGTTGGGCTGGGGACGCATCCGGGTGCCGGCCTGGTGCAGGAGCCGGTAGACCGTGGCGACCGAGTAGTTGCACTCCTGGGCCAGTTCCGGGACCGTGGCGCCGGCCTCGTACAGTGCCCGCAGGGACACCGCGAGCTTCTGCCGCTCAGCGGCTCGCGCTGGAGTGACTCTCGTGCCCGATCTCTCCTCTCACGTAAGCCAGTTGCGGAACCTGGCTGACACGCTCGAAGCCCAGTCAGAAGCGACCGACGACGCGTTCGCCCCGCACCCGGACACCGTGGGCGTCGTGAACAACCGACACACCAAACGCGGACAGCTGCCCTCGACACCTGGCTCCACGCCAAGGGCTACCCGCCCGACCGCAATCCGCCTCAGGCAGAAGCACCGTGAGCACAGCAATGATCGACTTCGGCTCATAGGCCCCGAAAACCACAAGCCCGCGTCCGGCAGACGGACGCTCCCACAGGGGAATAGATACGCGCGTTCTATTTACGGATGACTGAAAGGTCTTGCGGACGGCGGCTCCGGTGGTTGGATGCCGGTATCCGACCCTGTGGTCGGATCGTTGGTCACGCCGCTGAACGCACACCACGCGGGGGCGCGACCGGCTCAATGGGGATGAAGGGCTGAGGAGTGAGTGACCGCAGCGCAATTGAGTGGCCGAAGCCCGGACGCCGATCTCGCCCCTGACCTGGTGCAACGCATCTCGGGGGAACCTCAGTGGCCCTGCTGTGCCGTGTCCTGGGCGTGGTCCGCTCCTCGTTCTACGCCTGGCTGGAGGCGGAGGAGACCCGGCAGGTCCGGGCCCGGGCGGATGACTCACTTGCCCACGAGATCACCGTGATCCACGTGGCCTCGAAGGGTGCCTACGGTGTCCCGCGGGTGCAAGCCGAGCTGCGGCGGCTGGGCCGGAAAGTCAACCGCAAGCGGGCGGAGCGGGTCATGCGCGAACGCCAGTTCGCCGGCGTCACGCGCCGAAGACGCCGCTCACTGACCCGTCCCGACAAGCAGGCGCGGCCTGCTCCGGATCTGCTCGGCCGGGACTTCACCGCTGCCCGGCCCGGCACCCGGCTGGTCGGGGACATCACCGACCTGCCCACGCACGAAGGCTGGCTGCATCTCGCCTGCTGGCTGGACCTGGCCACTCGGAGTAATTGTCAAGACCTGTGGATCAGTTGAGGTGGATCACGCTGCGAGGGTCTCGTCTCGTTCGACGAGGAGGCCGTTCTCGAAGCGGGCGCCGGCTCGGACGAGGGCGACGAGGTGCGGTGCGGTGACCGCTCGCCAGCGGGCCTGGGCGGACTCAACGAGTTTGAAGACCATCGCGAGGGCCGCGGCCGGGCTGCCGGCGCCGCGGGTGACCTTGGTCCGAAGCTTCACGGTGGAGAAGGTCGACTCGATCGGATTCGTCGTCCTCAGATGGACCCAGTGCTCGGCGGGGAAGTCGTAGAACGCCAGCAGCTCGTCGACCTCGCCGGTGATCTTCTTGACGGCCTTGGGGAACTTCGCCCCGTACGCCTTCTCGAACGCGGTGACCGCCTTCTCGGCGTGCGCACGGTCCTCGGCGTTGTAGATCTCCTGCAGAGCCTTCTTCGCGCCGGGCTGCGCGGACTTCGGCAGCGCGTTCGAGACGTTCCTTGTTTTCTGAACCCAACACCTCTGGCGCCTGGCCTGCGGAAACACCTCCGCCAGCGCCCTCCACAGGCCCATCGCCCCGTCGCCGACCACGAGCATCGGGTCGCGCATCCCGCGCCGCCGACAGTCGCGCAGCAGGTCCGCCCAGGACTCGGTGGACTCGCGCAGACCCTCGGTGATCGCGATGAGTTCCTTGGTGCCGTCGACGCGGACGCCCATCAGGACCAGGAGGCAGGAGTGCGTCTGGGACAAGCGGATCTTGGGATGGACGCCGTCGGCCCAGACGTAGACGTAGTCGGATTCGGCCAGGTCACGGCGCTGGAAGGCGGTGTGGTCGGCGGTCCACTGCTGCGTCAGCCGGGTCACCGTGGCCGGCGACAGCCCGGCCGGGGAGCCCAGGAACTGTTCCATCGCGGGCACGAAGTCGCCCGACGACAGGCCGTGGAGACAGAGCAGCGGCAGCACCTCGCTGATCTTCGGGGACTTCCGGCACCACGGCGCCAGGATCTTCGAGGAGAACCGCTGACGTTCACCCGTCGTCTCGTCGACCCGCTTGTCGTTCACGCGCGGGGCGGCCACCTCGATGGGCCCGGCAGCCGTGGTCACGGTCCGCGGCCGGTGCCGGCCGTTGCGGACCACCAGCCGGCGACCGGCCTCGTCACGCTGCCCGGCGAGCTCGGCTATGTACTGGTCCACCTCCGCCTCCAGGGCGGCGGCCAGCATCCGCCGAGCACCCTCGCGGACGATCTCGTCGATCAGGGAACCGGCCTCGGTGGTGCCGTCTTCATTGACTACGCTGAGCACGGGCGTGCCTTCCCGACCCGCGTTCGCAGCGCGGGCCTACTCGGTGACTTGACGATCACTCACTCGGGAAGGTACGCCCTTCGCGCGTCCTCCAGAGGAGCTGATCCACAAGTCCTGAGCATTGCTCGCCACTCGCGAGGTCATCGGCTACGCGATGGCCGACCACCACCGTGCCGAGCTGGTGGTCGATGCACTGCGGATGGCCCACGGCCGTGGCGGCCTGGAAGACGGCTTCATCACACAAAGCTGAATTCCGCGCGGAAATACGCGTGTTGGGGCTGCGTCAGAGCACCGGCAGGACTGGGGCCTGTTCGGCAACGCCGCGGCGGAGAGCTTCTGGGCCGTGCTCAAGGAAGAGATCGGCACCCGGATCTGGCCCGACCGGGCAACCGCCCGCGCCGAGGTGTTCGCGTTCATCGAGACCTTCTACAACCGGCGCCGCCTGCGCACACATGCAGTCTTCGGGTACCTCACACCCCACGAGACACGTCAGCGGCTCCGCAACGACCAAACGCTCGCAGCGTAGAAGAAGAATGTCCAGAATCACGGGGGAAGTTCACCCTGCCCGGTGGGCCCTGGCTTGCCAGGCGTTCCAGTTCATCGACGACGGCGTCCAGCAATACACGGCGTTGCGATATGCGTTCTCCCTGGACCGTCTGGCGCAAGTTGTCATCAGCGGCCAGGTCGCAACCGTATGCCCATGCCCCAAGCAGGGAGGCCAGATCGCGTTGCGCAGAGCCATGGCCACCGCGTAGGCGATCCAGGGGCATCGCCATTATCGCGGAATTGGCTGCGCGTGCCCCTGGACAGCCGTCGATTCCCTGAGCATACTCACTGACACATCTATTCAACAAATTTAATAAGGGTGGTCATGGCGACCTTGCGCGCGGGGGTGGACCCTCCCGGAAGCGAAGGCGGTGGAGGTGTTGGCGGCCGACGACGTGGCGTTCCGCGGCCGACCCCTCATCAAGCCTCCCGCCCGAAGGGCAGTCATACCGGCCGCACTCCAGGCCGTCAGCTAGATCCACTGGGCCTCCGCCCCCGTGCGGGAGATCTGGACGCCAGCTGCCACTTCACCGACCGCGGCGTGCTCTCGTCTCTCGCGGGCGGAGCGATGCGGAACCTCGACGCCGGGTCGGTGCCGACAGGGGCCGGGCTCTCGGCCGCCTCGCTCCAACGCGTCCGCCTGCACCCGGATCCCCTGCAGGCGACGTCGCCCCGGTCCAGCAGGATGCACAGGCCCCCACGCCGAGCCGCGTGTACCTGACGATCACTGCGCCGGCCGTCCCGCCACGTGCACTCCTGAGCCGCCTACCCCTGTCCGACGTCGTACCGGAGGTTGAATCCGATGTTGAACCTGTCCGTCCTGCTTGAGGATTCCGCCCGCTTCTGCCCCGAGCGCGAGGCCGTGGTCCTGGGATCGACCCGGCTGACTTACCGGCAGGTCGACACCGCGGCCAACCAGGTCGCCAACCTGCTGGTGTCGCGGGGCATCAAGCCCGGTGACAAGGTCGCACTGACCTGCCCGAACCTGCCGTGGTACCCGATCGTCTACTACGGCATCCTCAAGGCCGGAGCCGTCGTCGTCCCACTCAATGTGCTGCTGAAGGCGCGTGAGGTCGCCTACCACCTGCGCGACAGTGGCGCCCGAGCCTACTTCTGCTTCGAGGGCACCTCCGTCCTGCCGACCGGCGCCGACGGACACGCCGGGTTCGACGAGACCGACGGCTGCGAGCACTTCTTCACGATCACCGCCGAGCCGGGTTCGGTATCACCGCTCCCGGGCACGGAGACGCTGTACGCCGCCCTATGTGGACAGAAGCCGTCCCACGATCCGGTCGCGACCGAGGCGACCGACACCGCGGTGCTCCTCTACACGTCCGGCACCACCGGACAGCCCAAAGGAGCTGAGCTCACGCATGCCAACCTGATCCTGAACGCGCTCACAGCCCACCGCTTCATCGGCGGCGAGGGGACCGACAGGCATCTCGTGGCACTCCCGTTGTTCCACTCCTTCGGTCAGACGCTGCAGATGCACACCGCGTTCGCCGGTGGCAACACCATTGTCCTGATGCCACGGTTCGATCCGGCCCAGGCGATCGAGGTCCTGCGGTCCGAGGCCATCACGCACTTCGCCGGGGTCCCGACAATGTTCCACGGCCTGCTCACGGCCCTCACCGGTACTGCTGCCGAAGTGACCGACATCGCCGGCGACCTGAGGCTTGTCCTGTCCGGCGGTGCGGCGATGCCGGTAGAACTGCTGCGCCGGGTCGAGCAGAAGCTCGGCGTCAAGATCGTGGAGGGATACGGGCTCTCGGAGACCTCCCCCGCGGTGTGCTTCACCCCGCGCGACGGCGAGAACCGTCCCGGCTCGATCGGCAAGCCGATCTGGGGTGTGGAGATGAAACTCGTCGACAGTGACTGGAGCGAAATCCCCGACGACCCCGACGCGGTCGGCGAGATCGCCGTCAAGGGACACCCGGTCATGAAGGGCTACTACAACCGCCCCGAGGCCACCGCCGAGGCAATCCACAACGGCTGGTTCCGCACCGGCGATCTCGCCCGCAGGGATGCCGACGGTTACTACTACATCGCCGACCGCGCCAAAGACGTGATCATCCGCGGCGGATACAACATTTACCCGAGGGAGCTCGAAGAGGTCCTGATGGCCCACCCCGCCGTGTCGCTGGTCGCGGTGATCGGAGTGCCCCACGAGACCCTGGGCGAGGAGGTCAAAGCGCTCGTCCAAAAAATCCCCGGTGACCCCACCACGGAAGAGGAACTGGTCGCCTGGGGAAAGGCGCAGTTCGCGGCGTACAAGTACCCACGCATCGTGGAGTTCCGCGACTCGCTGCCGATGAACGCGACGGGCAAGATACTGAAGAGGGAACTGACGGCATGAGCGCCCGGAGCATCGGCCGGGGAGGCCGCAGGCGGCCACCGGGTGTGTCCAGGAGTCGTCTGCGTCCCGCAGATCGAGGGCGTGGGCAAGCGCGGCGGCAATCCGCCGATGGCCGAGCGGACCAGTGCGGGCGGTCTGGGCTCCACAAGCGCGAATCGGTGACCCCGAGTTAAACGGTGACGTCGCCACCATGCCGGTACGCCGCCTCACGGACCCACTGGTTCAGTGCCGCGGGACGCGGGCCGAGCGGACGGCCGAGGGGGGCGAAGCGCGCTGCGTCGGGGAAGATGCGGGCGCGACGCGCCACTCCCCTCGCCAGGCTCCAAGTGGGGGCGCGATACGTCGACGACACGTGCCACGACGTAGCGAGCTCCGGCCGCAAAGGCGAGCGCCGCAGCCAGCTGTTCCGCGTGGACCTGCCCGCCGAGCCCCCCGTACGGCGGCGGCTGCTTCGAGCGACCAGGAGACGCAACCAATACAGTCACTCTATTGAGTATCGGCAGCCGAACGCTGGTCGATTCTGCGGAGCGCCATGTCCCCCCACTGGAGGTTCTCCCGTTCGAAGGACATTCCGCGCAGCAGGGTGAGGTACGGGCCGATGCGTTCGGCCTCGGCGAAGTATGCCTCCTCCGAGCGTCCGTCGAGCAGGCGTTGCCGGAGCCTCTCGTAACGGGCGAGCTTGGCGGTGGCCCACTCCGTGCGCTCGGTGATGGCCTTGCGGACCGCGTCGATGTCGCCCGCGTCCAGGCACTGCACCTTGACCATCAACTCGTCCCGGATCACCGCCGGCTTGCCCAAAGGCTCGGCCGTGTAGGCGCGGACGGCCTCCCGCCCGGTCTCCGTCAGGGAGAACAGCCGCTTGTTGGGGCGGCGCTCCTGCTCGACGACGCGGGCCGTGATCAGTCCTTCGGCCTCCATGCGTTCCAGCTCCCGGTAGAGCTGCTGGGGCGTCGACATCCAGAAGTTGGCGACCGTCGCGTCAAACCCCTTCGCGAGGTCGTACCCGGACGCCTCACCCTCCAGTAGCGCGGCCATCACCGCGTTCCGCAAAGCCATGGACACACGCTAGCACCATGTTGACTAGTCAACGAGGGGCCCAATGATCGCTTCCACCTCATGGACAGGGCGTAACTCTCCCCTCTACTCTTCAGCGAGCCTATTCAATTTGTTGTGCACGAAAGAGGTGTCTCATGCACCCGTTCCGCGAGGTCGTCGAGAGCGGTGACATGGACGCCGTGGCCGCCCTGCCGGCCGACGATGTCGTCTTCACCAGCCCGGTCGCCTTCACGCCGTACCCGGTCAAGGTGATCACGGCCGCGACCACGCCTTCGTCTTCACCGCCACCGCCACCGTCGCCGTCGCCGTCGCCGTCGCCGTCGCCGGCAAGAAGCTCCAGGGGTGCGACATCCGGCACTTCGACGAAGACGGCAGGATCGACGACTTCACGGTGATGGTGCGCCCGCTCTCCGCCGCCCAGGCACTGTCCGAAGCCATGGGCGCCCAGTTCGAGCAGCTCGCGCGAGAAGCCGACCACTGACGCGTTGCCCCGCAGCGACCCAGGGAACGAGGACCATGCCACACGCCCGTGATACGTATACCGCTACGGAAGGAAGCCCTCCCCCACGACGTGGGACGTACCAGCTCAGCGATGACCGCAAGAGGGATGTGTCTGCCCCGCACAGGCGGCTCCGACCACTCGCGATCTGTGTCGGCACGTTCACCCTCCTGGCAGGCGTAACGGCCTCCGGCGCCGCGGTCCACCACCGGACGGGGCATCCGCTGCCCTCTTCCTGCCGCCCCCAACAGGCTGCCGACACCTACGAACCGACGCCGGCCCCCCTGCTGAGCCCACTCGGCACTCCACCGGCCGGCCCGTCCTGCGACGCGACCGTCCCCGACCGCACCCCGGCCCCGACACCCGAACCAGCGCCAAGGGCGAGCCCCTCGCCGAGTCAGGCGAATGCCCCGAGCAATGCCAGTTTCACGGCAGTGCCGGTGCGCAGTCTGTCCACCACGTCAGCATGTAAAGGATCACCATGGCAGGCATCACAGGCAGGACGGTTCTGATCGTCGGCGCCTCATCGGGGATCGGCGCGGAGGTCGCGCGTCGGCTCGGCCAGGGTGGTAACCGTTTGGTCGTCACGGCACGACGGGCCCCCGAACTGGCAGTCCTGGCAAAGGACATACGAGCCTCCGGCAGCGCCTGTCTGGAGCTTCCCGCCGACGCCATGGACCCGCAGGCGGCCGCCCAGGTGGTGGCGTCCGCTGTCGCCGAGTACGGGTCCGTCGACGTCGCTCTGCTCAACGCCGGCCAGGGACCGGACATGTCGATGGACGACGTCAGCGTGGCGGACGTGTCACGAGTGATGGCGTTGAACTACGACGTCGTCGTCAACTACCTCGTCCCGCTGATTGCGCAGATGGGAGACCAGGCGCACGGCGGTCTGATCGCCCACACCAACTCGCTGGCGGGGCTCATGGGCATTCCCCGCCAAGGCCCCTACTCCGCCGCGAAGGCGGCCGCCCGCACCCTCATCGACGCCGCGCGCGTCGAACTGGCGCCCAGGGGGATCCGGTTCACCAGCATCCACCCCGGCTTTGTGGCGACCGACCGGGTCAATGCCGACAGCCTGCCCAAACCCTTCCAGGTCAGCACGGAGCGCGCGGCACGCCATGTCATACGTGCACTGGAAAAAGAACCGCCGCAGGCGTACTTCCCCTGGGCGACATCCGCGCTGGTCCGTACGCTGCGTGCCCTGCCCACTTCGGTCTCCTCAGCAATTCTCCGCAGCCTGGCGTCCCGGTAGAGCAGCAGCGGTACGCGCGGCGGAGGCATCTCACGGCCGTCCCCGGTCACCGCCCGGACGTCATGCCGCCCCGCGGCTTGCCAGACGCCCCCTCACCCTGTCGGCCGTCCTCTGCGTGATCCACTCCCCGACCGGCAACAGCACAGCCGAAGCGATCCGCGTACTGAATCAGGCCGGCCGGGAAGGCGACCCGATACCGCACAGAGTGACGATGACGTGCGGCTGCCGACGACGAGCGCGACGAGGGCTTCCGGCCGGCCCAGTCAGACAAGAGCAGGCCCATGCCATGACCGCACATGGCAGTCGCCGCCGCGGCGGCCATCACCCTTCCGGTGGCATCGGCCGCCCCGATGGGTTCCGCAAGACTACACAACTGCGACTAGTCAAGGAAGTGACTATCTAGTTCGGCGCCTAGGTCTATGGACAAGAAGAGTATCGCCTCCTATCCTCCAACCAACCTATTCAAATTATTGAGTATGAGAGGTTGGCTCATGCACCCGTTCCGCGAGGCCGTCGAGAGCGGTGACATGGACGCCGTGGCCGCCCTGCTGGCCGACGACGTCGTCTTCACCAGCCCGGTCGCCTTCACTCCGTACCCCGGCAAGGCGATCACGGCCGCGATCCTGCGTGGCGTGTCCCGCGTCTTCGAGGACTTCACCTACATCCGTGAGCTCGCGGGTCCCGATGGTCGCGACCACGCCTTCGTCTTCACCGCCACCGTCGCCGGCAAGAAGCTCCAGGGGTGCGACTTCCTGCACTTCGACGAGAACGGCAGGATCGACGACTTCACGGTGATGGTGCGCCCGCTCTCCGCCGCCCAGGCGCTGTCCGAAGCCATGGGCGCCCAGTTCGAGCAGATCGCACGAGAGGCCGCCGAACAGTGACCACGACGACCGACTTCGACGCGGTGGTCATCGGCGCGGGCAACGCCGGACTGACCGCCGCCGCCACCCTGCAGCGCGCGGGAGTGCGCACCCTCCTGGTGGAGCGCCACAACATCCCCGGCGGTTGCGCCACATCATTCCGGCGCGGTCGCTTCGAGTTCGAGACGGCGCTGCACCAGTTGTCCGGAGTCGGAACGGAGGGCCAGCAGTACACGTTGCGCTCACTGTTCGACAAGCTGGGTGTCGCCGACTCACTGGAGTTCGTTCAGGAGCACGACCTCTACCGGGCCGTGGTCCCCGGTCAGTACGACGTGACGCTGCCCGCCGACTGGGCCGGTGCCGTGGACGCGCTGGAACTCGCTTTCCCCGGCAACCGCACCCGCGTCGAGCAGTTCTTCGCGCTCGTACGGGAGGTGACGTACTGGTACACCGCCGCGCTGCGCAAGACACCGGCCGCCGACATCGACCCCGTGTTCTTCCATCAGGCGCTGCGCCCGCTGAAGGATGTCCTGGACGACCATTTCGACGATCCAGGCCTCAAGTCGGTCCTCGGCGCCTACTGGCCGTACATCGGCCAGCCGCCCTCCCGGCTCGCCTTTCACGAAATGGCGCTGATGCTCTACGGCTACATCGAGTTCAAACCCTGGCACATCAGGGGCGGCTCGCAGGCCATGTCGAGCGCGCTGCTGGACTCCTTCAGCGCGGCAGGCGGCCAGGTCCGCTTCAACACGGCGGTCGAGGCGATCCTGACCGAGCGCGGCCGTGCGGTGGGCGTCCGTTTCGACGACGGCCAGGAGGTGTCCGCCCGCGACGTGGTCTCCAACACCTCACTCCCCGTCACCTACGCGATGCTCGGCGACGACGCCGTGCCGACGGCCGTCCGCGACGATCTCGCCACCCGGCGCGTCGGCGTCTCGGCCTTCGCCCTTCACATGGGCCTCGATGGCACCCCCGCCGACCTGGGCTTCACCACCAGCACCACCTTCGTCGGCGTGGACCTGGACGATGACCGCACTTACGCGTCGTGGCGCTCGCTGGAGCCCGCCCGCAACATCTGCGTCTCCTCCTACGATGTCGCGCCGATCGGCTTCGCCCCGTCGGGCGCGAGCCACGTCAGCCTGCTGACGCTGCAGTACGGCGAGGTCTGGGAAAAGGTTCCGCCCGCCGAGTACGCGCGTACCAAGTTCGCCTACGCAGAAACCTTGCTCGACCTGGCGGAGAAGGCCATTCCCGGTATCCGGGACGCCATCGAGGAGGTCGACGTCGCCACCCCGCTGACCGTCGCCCGCTACCTCGGCCACCCCGGCGGCGCGATCTACGGCTACGACCAGGACCGCACCGAGAGCTGGCTGTTCCGCGACAGCGAACGCGAAACGCACGTGCCCGGCCTGCACCTGGCGGGCTCCTGGGCAGGCCCCGGCGGCTTCCAGCCGACCCTCGAAGCCGGCCACCGCGTCGCCCGTCGACTGCTGCGTACCAAAGCCGCCTGAATCCGACAAGGAGAAGTCGTGAAACACCCTCTCGCCCCACTCTTCGACGACCACGACACCGTCCAGGCCGACATCGACAGCCGCCCCGCCGACACCACCGACCACGCCGCCGAGGTCCGCCGCACGGTGGACACGTACCACCCCAGACGGCTCACCCTCTCGGTCACCGAGGTCATCACGGAGACCGCCACGACGAAGACCTTCCGGCTGCGCCACCCCGACGGAGCCGACCTGCCGCCCTTCCTGGCAGGCCAGTACGTGGGCGTGTTCGCGGACGGCACCAACCGCCCCTACGCACTCTCCTCCAGCCCCGCGAGCCTGGACCACTGGGACCTGACGGTCCGCCGGGTCCCCGGCGGCCGCATCAGCAACCACCTCATCGACACCCTCAGGCCGGGTGACACCCTCACCACGACCGGCCCCATGGGCACCTTCCATCACAACCCGCTCTTCCACGGCGAGGACGTCGTCTTCCTCGCCGGTGGCTCCGGCGTCGTTCCGGCGATGAGCATGATCCGCGACATCGTCGAGCACGGACTCGACCGCCGCTTCCACCTCATCTACGGCTCCCGTACCGACGACGACATCATCTTCCGCGACGAACTGGACTCCCTCGCCCCAGACCAGCACCCCCATGTCCGCATCGACCATGTCGTCGCCGAGCCCGGCTCCGGCTGGACAGGCCACACCGGGTTCCTGTCCTCGTCCCTCATCAAGACGCTCGCCGGACCGCTGAACGCACGCACGGTCTACGTATGCGGCCCGCAGGCCCTCTACCCGTACGCCCTCCAGCAGCTCCTCGACCTCGGCCACCCCCGCCGCCGCATCCGCTTCGAGGCCAACGGCGCGCCCGCCGATCCCACCCGCCAGACACACTGGCCCGCCGACGCGCCCCCCGACGGCGAAGTCAGCGTCACTGTCGCCGGACACACGTTCCGCACCCGCAGGTGCCGCCCGCTCCTGGACGCCCTGGAAGACGAAGGCATCCGCCCCGAGGCCGCCTGCCGCTCCGGCGAGTGCAGCCTGTGCCGCGTCCGCCTCCTCAAGGGCACCGTGCACACCGCCGAAGAGGCCAAACTGCGCCTGTCCGACACCCGCTTCGGCTACACCCACTCCTGCGTCGCGTACCCGATCACAGACGTGGAGCTTGACGCGTAGGACGTTGTTTCAGCCCGGATCCACCGGTTGATGTCCGGGGAACTCGAGACCGCGGTAGCCCTCGTCGACTTCGGCTTTCACATCGGGATGGAGGCGGAACTGCTCGGCGATGCCCTCGGTGCGTACGGCGGTCTGGTCATGCATCCGTCCGGGCCGGTCGGCTCCGGACCACAGGGTGCGGCCCTGGCCGTCGCTGATCGTGGTGGTCTTGCAGGTGTTCTGCTTCTTCTTGCCGGCGACGAACGCGCAGCGGCCCGGACGGTGGGCCCGGGGACGGCGGACCTGGGTCTCGGTGCCGTCGATGCGCAGCTTCACGTTCTCGGCTTCGGCGTAGGCGAACACATCCGCCAGGGTCCGCAACCGCACCCCGGGCTGGCCGGGAACGGCGAAGCCCCGCTTGGCCAGCAGCGGCCGGATCTCGCCGATCGCCCGGGTGATGGTGGACCGCTCCAGGCCGTACAGCTCCGCGAGCGCGGCGTGCGGGAGCTGGGTACGCAGGTAGACCAGGGTGACCAGTACCCGGTCGGTGAAGACCAGGTCGTGCTTCGGTCCGGCCCCCGGCTGCTGCTTGCGCTGCCGCCGCGTCGCTTGTGCAGCGCGGACTCACACCAGGCGCTCCACGGGCTGGCCAACTCCTCGATCAAACTGCCGAGATGTGCACGGGAGATGCCCGTGAAGGCAGGATGGGACAAGGTCACACGGGCCCATTCCTTCGTCATCACACATGAGGAACCCGTGCGGCCCTCTCCACGTCACGCTCCGCCTTCACGGATGGCTGGCTATTGCTGGTCTCGGTCCGCGAGCGCCGCCGCGGTGGCGCGGGCGAAGCCTTCCGGATTGTCCAGCATGATGTTGTGCCCGCAGTCCGGGATCGGGACCACGGCCACTCCGGCCTCGGTGAGCGCACCCGTGCCCGGGAGCAGGCCGTCAGCCTCGGGCAGCAGGTAGGTGCGGGGAATCTTCAGGTCCAGCAGAAGCTCACGCATGGTGGGCACGGTGCCGCGGGTGAGGTGGACCGCGCTGCGATGCAGGGCTTCCCGGCCGGCCAGACGCATTGTGGACCACCAGTGGGAACCGGCCCGGTCCCGGATCTCCTCCCAGCCGCCCGCCAGGAACTCCTGCTCGGAATACGCGGCGGTGCCGCTGCTGCCTGCAGAGGCGGGCCTGGGCGGGATCGGGTCAAGGTTGGCGTCGACCAGGACCAGCCGGGAAACCAGCTGGGGGTGCCGGGCGGCCAGGACGATGGCCACCGAGCCGCCCATGCTGTGCGCGATCAGCTCGGCGCCGGTAACACCCGCGCAGGTCAGGGCTGCGGCGAGGGCATCGGCGTGCGATTCCAGGGTGTAGTCGAAGCCCGTCGGCCGGTCGCTGATGCCGTGCCCGAGCAGGTCGATCAGCAGCGAACGGCGGTCGGCCAGCAGAGGATGGACCGCAGCCTCTGTGAAGTAGGCAGGCGAAGTGGCGCCCAGACCATGGACGTAGACGCGTGACGGCTCCTGTCCCGGCAGCCCAACCCAGCGGATCTGGTCGCCCTCGGGCGTCACGGCGGCATTGCGCACAGTCTGCTCCCCTGTACTCCAGATCGACGGAGAGACGAGAGTAGCCACCGGAGCTCGGTGCACCACCGCCGCCTAAGTCTCCTCGGTCGTGATCCGCGGTCTCGGTTCGACGCCGTTGTTCGCACAGGCGGCGTAGTGAAGGGAAGACCACGGCCTGGCGGTAGTACGGCAACATCCGTGGAAGTCCGGCCAGTTCCTCAGCGTTTGAGAAGCCGTCCAGGGACAGACATGACCGACGCCGAGCGGGTGGTGGTGCGGGCCGCGCTGCCGGTGCCAGCGTGGATGAACGGCCGGGGCGCCGCCCGGAGGGCTACTGCCACCGTCAGATGATCGACCAATGCCACGAAGTTAAGGGCCTGTTGGCGGTGTCAATGCATCGGGGAAGGTGATCTTGTAAGTGCTCGGCGCCGTGCGGATGGGTCGGCCGTTGCGGGCCCAGTAGCAGAGTTGCGCATTGAGCCGGCTGAAGGGGAGTCCCGAGGTAGCGAGGCCGAGGTGCTGTGCGATGTACGGCGGATTCGAGGTCGTGGACGAGCATGTTGGCCGCGCGGTGGAGGGTGAGCACCAGCCGCATGGCGAGCGGGTCGATGCCGGGGAGTTCCCGCGAGCGTCACGGACCGCACTCGGGAAGCGGGCACACGTCGGCACCCCGTCCAGGTTTCCGGACCGTGAAAAACCTTCGCCCGAGGGCTTCCCCTCAAGTGCCGACCGGGGTACGGTCCAATTAATCAAAGTATTGATTACATGCCCTGAGCAGTAGGTGTTCTGTTTTGTCCCCTGGGTCTGTCAGGGGACAGGTCTCCTCCCGGCCGTGCGTTCCGATGCGCGGCCGGGTAGCCCCGGCCGTTCCTCCTTCTCCGTCGACGGGGACGGTCCGGCGGGCGATCGATCCCAAGGAACCTCGTATGCCCGAAGCACTCGCTCCCCCCAGTCCCGGCGCGCTGCGTGCCTGCATGTCCCGTTTCGCCACCGGCGTCACGGTGGTGTCGTACACGACCGACAGCGGTCCGCGGGGCGCCACCATGAACTCCTTCACGTCCGTGTCCGCCGAACCGCCGCTGGTCCTGGTCAGCGTCGCCCGCCGGGCCCGCTGCCACGACCAGCTGGCCGACGGGCCCTTCTGCGTGAACATCCTCGGTGCCGAACAGGAGCAGTTGGCCCGGCTGTTCGCCGGGGCCCGGAGCACCGCGGAGCCCCGCTGGGCGGAGGGCGCGCGCGTCCCCCGGCTGGCCGACCCGCTCGCCTGGGTGGAGTGCGAGCCCTGGCGCGCGTACGACGGCGGCGACCACACCCTGGTCCTCGGCCGCGTCACCGACCTCGGTCACCGCGACGGCGACGCCCTGACCTACGCCTGGAGCCGTTTCGCGTCCACGACCGAGTCGACCGACGGCATCGAGCACCTCTTCTGAAGCCTTCCGCCCGTCCCGCCCCCCTCTCAAGCCCCGCCCCACGCCCACTCCCCCAGGAGAACCACCATGGCCGCACGCACCGGCAAGGAATTCCTCGAGCGCCTCTCCCAGTCCCGCCCCACGGTGCACATCCAGGGCGAGACGCTCACCGGAGGAATCCAGGAACACCCCGCTTTCCGCAACGTGGTGCGGACCTACGCCGAGCTGTACGACCTCCAGCACAGCGACGAACACAAGGACGTCCTCACATACGCCTCCCCCACCTCCGGTGAGCCGGTCGGCACGTCCTTCCTCACTCCGCGCACACCCGACGATCTCGTCAAGCGCCGTGAGGCGTTCAAGGTGTGGGCCGACCACAGCAACGGCATGCTGGGCCGCACCGGCGACTACATGAACAGCTCCCTGATGGCGCTCGCCTCGGCCGCCGACTGGTTCGCCCAGGCCGACCCCGCCTTCGGCGAGAACATCCGCCGCTACTACGAGAAGGCCCGCGAAGAAGATCTGCTGTGCACGCACACGCTGATCCCGCCGCAGGTCAACCGGGCCGTGGCCGGTACCCAGCAGGCGGGCGGCAAGCTCGCGGCACGCATCGTGAAGGAGGACGACAACGGCGTGGTGATCCGCGGTGCGCGCATGCTCGCCACCATCGCCCCCTTCGCCGACGAGATGCTCGTCTTCCCCTCGACCGTGCTCCGCGGCACGCCCGAGGACAAGCCGTACTCGTACGCCTTCGCCATCCCCAACGACACCCCCGGCCTGCGCTACATCGCCCGCGAGCCCCTCGACTACGACCGCCCGCGCCACGACCACCCCCTCGCCTCCCGCTTCGAGGAGTCGGACTGTGTGGTCGTCTTCGACGACGTGCACGTGCCCTTCGAGCGCTGCTTCGCGCTCGGTGACGCCGAGCTGTGCAACGGCTTCTACTCCCAGACCGCCTCCGTGGTGCACATGACCCACCAGGTCGTCACCCGCACCACCGCCAAGACCGAGTACATCCTCGGACTGGTGACACTGCTCACGGAGGCCATCGGCATCGAGCAGTTCCAGCACGTCCAGGAGGACATCGCCGAGATCATCACCACCCTGGAGACGCTGCGCGCCTTCCTGCGCGCGGCGGAAGCCGACGCCGAGGTCAACGAGTACGGGGTGCTGACCCCGGCCTGGGCCCCCCTCAACGCCGCCCGCAACCTCTACCCCAAGCTCTACCAGCGCTTCCCGCAGATCCTGCGCAAGCTCGGCGCCTCCGGCCTGATGGCCACCCCGACCGAACTCGACATCACCGGCCCGGCGGCCGCCGACATCGAGGCCTACCTCCAGTCGGCCACTCTCACCGGCCCCGAGCGCGTGAAGCTGTTCCGTCTCATCTGGGACACCTGCATCTCCGCCTTCTCCAGCCGCCAAGCCCTGTACGAGTACTACTTCTTCGGCGACCCCGTCCGCATGGCCGGCGCGTACGTGAAGTCGTACGACCGCGAGCCGTACAAGGCGAAGGTCCAGGACTTCCTGAACCAGCACAGCCTGGATCAGCGCAGCCTGGAGCGCTCCTGATGACGCACCCCCTGGGGAACCCCCCGTCGAAGATCATCGCTGTCCATCTCAACTACCCCAGCCGGGCCAAGGAGCGCGGCCGTATCCCGTCCCAGCCCTCCTACTTCCTCAAGCCCCCCTCGTCGCTGGCAGGCACCAAGGAGGCCATCGTCCGCCCTCAGGGGTGTGAACTCCTGGGCTTCGAGGGCGAGATCGCCCTGATCGTCGGCAGCCGGGCCCAGCGGGTGCGGCCGGAGGACGGCTGGTCCCACGTACGGTGGGTGACCGCCGCGAACGACGCCGGGGTCTACGACCTGCGGTATGCCGACCGCGGCTCGAACCTCCGCTCCAAGGGCGCGGACGGCTTCACCCCGATCGGGCCGCGCCTGCTGGACGCCCGCCGACTCGACCCGGCCGCGCTCCAGCTGCGTACCTGGGTCAACGGCGAACTCGTGCAGGACGACACCACCGACACGCTCCTCTTCCCCTTCGGACAGCTCGTCGCCGACCTGTCGAGACTGGTCACCCTGGAGCCCGGGGACGTCATCCTGACGGGCACGCCGGCCGGCGCGTCCGTCGTCTCCCCCGGCGACACGGTGGAGGTCGAGGTCACCGGCAGCGGCCAGTCCACCGGGCGGCTGCGCAACCCCATCGCCTCCGGGCCCGCCCTGGAGACGTACGGAGCGATGCCGAGGACGGACGCGGCCGAACGCGAGGCCGCCCACGGAGCCGCGTTCACCCCCGAGCCTCCCCCAGCTACCGCTGGGAGGTGCCCCCAGCTCGACGAACGCATCGAGGACGGACTGCGTTCGGTCGCGGTCGCCACACTCAGCGCACAGTTGCGGGGGCGCGGACTGCCGCACATGTCCATCGACGGGGTACGTCCCACACGGCCGGACACGAAGATGGTCGGCGTCGCCCACACGCTGCGCTACCTGCCGCTGCGCGAGGACCTGTTCAAGCGGTACGGCAACGGCATGAACGCGCAGAAGCGTGCCGTCGAGCAGCTGCGACCCGGTCATGTGCTGGTCATGGACGCCCGCCGGGACACATCCGCCGGCACCCTCGGCGACATCCTCGCCCTGCGCGCCCAGCAGCGCGGCGCGGCCGGGGTGGTCACCGACGGGGGCCTGCGCGACAGCGTCGCCGTCACCGAACTGGGGCTGCCCGTCTACCACGGCGGAGCCCACCCCTCGGTCCTCGGCCGCCGCCATGTGCCGTGGGACACGGGGGTGCCCATCGCCTGCGGCGGAGCCCTGGTGCAGCCCGGCGACCTGCTGGTGGGGGACGCGGACGGCGTGGTCGTCGTGCCGCCCGAGCTGGCCGAGGACCTGATCACCGACTGCCGGGAGCAGGAACAGCGGGAGCGCTTCATCACCGAGCAGGTGCGCGCCGGACACGGCATCGACGGCCTGTATCCCCTCGGTCCCGACTGGCACGAGATGTACGAGCGGTGGCGCAAGCAGCACAGCACGCAAGGAGAGCACACATGAAATTCCGCAGCGACCCGTCCGCCATCCGCGGATCCATCGCTCCCGCCGTCACCCCCTTCACCTCGGACGGAGCCGTCGACCACGACAGCCTGCGCGCGCTGATCCGCTTCCAGCTGGAGTCCGGTTCGCACGGCATCTCGCTGGGCGGCTCCACCGGCGAGCCCAGTGCGCAGAGCGTCGGCGAGCGGATCGCGGGGATGCGGACGGCGGTCGAGGAGATCGGCGACCGCGTCCCGTTCCTGCCCGGGACCGGATCCCACAAGCTCGACGAGACCCTCCAACTCACCGCCGCCGCAGCGGAGTTGGGCGCCGACGCAGCGCTCGTCATCACGCCGTACTACGCGCGCCCCACGCAGGAGGCGCTGTACCAGTGGTACGCCACGGTGGCCCGGGAGTTCCCGGACCTGCCGATCGTCGCCTACAACGTGCCCTCGCGCACGGCCGTCGACATCGCGCCGGAGACAGTGAAGCGGCTGTTCACCGACTTCGAGAACTTCGTCGGGGTGAAGGAGACGACGAAGGACTTCGAGCACTTCTCGCGCGTCCTGCACGCCTGCGGGCGCTCGCTGCTGGTGTGGTCGGGCATCGAGCTGCTGTGTCTGCCGCTGCTGGCGCTCGGCGGTGCGGGGTTCGTCTCAGCCGTCGCCAATCTCGCGCCCGGCGCGGTTGCGCGGATGTACGAGCTGTGGGAGGCGGGCGATTTCGACGGTGCCCGCGATATCCACTACCGCCTGCACCCGCTCGTCGACCTCCTGTTCGTCGAGACGAACCCGGCGCCGGCGAAGTGGGTGCTGCACCAGCAGGGACGTATCGCGTCACCCCATGTCCGCCCGCCGCTGATCACCCCCACCGACGCGGGCCTGACGACGATCCGGGCGCTCCTCGCCGAGGGCGGCGACCTCACCCAGCAGATCGGAGCCGCGCAGTGAGCCCCACCCCTGAGCACCTTCCCTCCGTGATCCGGCACTGGATCGGCGGCGAACTGGTGGACGCGGCCGACAGCCGCACGTTCGACGTCGCCGACCCGATCTCCAACACGGCCTACGCACAGGCCGCGCGTGGCTCCGCGGCCGACGTGGACCGGGCGGTGACGGCCGCCCGGGTCGCGTCCCCGGAGTGGGCCGGGCTGTCCAACCGGGCACGCGCGGGTGTCCTGTACCGGATCGCCGACGCCGTCGAGGCCCGTCATGACCGGCTCGCCGCCTTCGAGTCGTACGACTCCGGGCTGCCGATCACACAGGCCCGCGGCCAGGCGCGGCGCGCCGCCGAGAACTTCCGCTACTTCGCGGATGTCACCGTGGCCCTCGGCGAGGAGGCGTTCCGGCAGGGCGACGACCAGTTCAGCTATGTGGTGCGCACACCGGTGGGAGTCGCCGGGCTGATCACTCCCTGGAACACCCCGTTCATGCTGGAGAGCTGGAAGCTGGCACCCGCGCTGGCGTCCGGCTGCACGCTGGTGCTGAAGCCGGCCGAGTGGACTCCGCTGTCCGCGTCGCTGTGGCCGGAGATCTTCGAAGAGGCGGGTGTCCCGGCCGGGGTGGTGAACATCGTCCACGGCATCGGCGAGGAGGCCGGCCAGGCCCTCGTCGACCACCCGGACGTGCCGCTGATCTCCTTCACCGGCTCCACCGACACCGGCCGGCACATCATCCGGTCCTCCGCCGAGCACCTGAAGACGGTGTCGATGGAGCTGGGCGGCAAGTCCCCGGTCGTCGTCTTCGCCGACGCCGACGTCGAGGCCGCGCTGGACTCGGTCGTGTTCGGCGTGTTCTCCCTCAACGGGGAGCGCTGCACGGCAGGTTCACGCGTACTCGTCGAGCGCCCGCTGTACGAGGAGTTCACCCGGCGACTGGCGGAGCGGGCCGCCAACGTACGCGTCGGGCTCCCTTCCGACCCGGCCACCGAGGTCGGCGCACTGGTACACCCCGAACACTACGAGCGTGTCCTGAACTACGTGGAGATCGGCAGGAAGGAGGGCCGTCTGGTCGCCGGTGGCAGCCGCCCCGACCACCTCGCCGACGGCAACTACCTCCAGCCCACCGTCTTCGCCGACGTCGAACGCGACGCCCGCATCTTCCAGGAGGAGATCTTCGGCCCCGTCGTCGCCGTCGCTCCCTTCGACGACGAGACCGAGGCCGTGGAGCTCGCCAACGCCACGCAGTTCGGGCTGGCCGCCTACGTCTGGACCTCGGACCTCAAGCGCGGCCACCGCATCGCGCACGCCGTCGAATCCGGCATGGTCTGGATCAACTCCCACAACGTCCGCGACCTGCGCACTCCCTTCGGCGGGGTCAAGGCGTCGGGTGTAGGCCGCGAGGGCGGCGCGCACTCCATCGACTTCTACACCGAATCGAAGATCGTCCACGTCGCCCTCGGCGAGGTGCACACCCCCCGCTTCGGAGCCACCTCATGACCGCCTCGAACGCCCCCGACGTCGTCCGGTCCGCCTACGCCCAGCTCGCCGTCACCGACCTCGGTGCCGCCCGCTGGTTCTGGGTCGACATGCTCGGCTTCTACGTGCAGTACGAGGACGCCGAGTCGCTGTACCTGCGCGGCACGGACGAACTCACCCACCACTCGCTGGTGCTGCGCAAGGGCGACCTGGCGGCCCTCGACCACATCTCCTATCGCGTCCGCACCCCCGAGGACGTCGACAAAGCGGAGAAGTTCTTCGCCGAACTCGGCTGCCCGGTCAAGCGTTTGAAGAAGGGCGAGGGAACGCACGGTATCGGCGACGCGGTCCGCGTCATCGACCCGCTCGGCTTCCCCGTGGAGTTCTTCCACGAGATCGCCCGCGCCGAGCGCCTCATCCAGCGCTACGACATCCGCCACGGCGCCGAGATCGCCCGCCTGGACCACTTCAACATCTGCACCCCCGACATCCCGGCCGCCTACGCCCACTACCAGTCCCTCGGCTTCGGTTGCTCGGAGACCATCGAGGGTGACGAGCACGAGCTGTACGCGGCCTGGATGTACCGCAAGCAGACCGTCCACGACGTCGCCTTCACGGGCGGCGCCGGGCCGCGCCTGCACCACCTCGGGGTGGCCACCCACGAGTCCCACCAGGTACTGCGCGCGGCCGACATCTTCGGCTCGCTGCACAAAGAGCACCACATCGAACGAGGCCCCGGCCGGCACGGCGTCTCCAACGCCTTCTACCTCTACCTGCGCGACCCCGACGGCCACCGCGTGGAGATCTACACCTCCGACTACTACACCGGCGACCCCGACCACGAGACGTACCGCTGGAACGTCCACGACGACCGCCGCCGCGACTTCTGGGGCAACGCCGTCATCGAATCCTGGTACAAGGAAGCCGCCCCCGTCCTCGACCTCGACGGGTACCCGCAGCCCGTGACCGACACCGTCCTCGACGAGTCCGCGGTTCAGGTGGGTGCGGACGGCCTCGGCTGATGCTCCGGGCGGTGGGGGGGACCCGGAGGTGCTTCGCGCCTTTCCGGGCCCCCTCGCCGCGCCCTCGACAGACACGAGACGTTCCCATACACCCCATTCATCGCACTGTGTGAAAACCGGCTACGACAGTTAGTATCCGGCGGCACGCCTACCGGCCGGCTTGCCGAAGGGCCCGCAGAGGAGACCCATGCCCTCGATGACGACTCCGTCGCACGACACCTCCGCAGGACGCTTCGAGTTCTGGCGGGAAGTGGTCGGCCAGAGTTTCGTACCGCTGGAAGCGCTGCCGCGCGAGGTTCCCGACTTCCGCGCCTCCCTGCACACCACCCAGCTCGGCGCGGTGCAGGTCTCTGTGGTGGCCGCGGATCCGCACGGCGTCGCCCACACCCGTCGGCACATCGCCTCCGACCCTGCCGATTTCGTCAAGGTGAGTCTTCAGCTGGCCGGGCAATGCATGTTGACCCAGGCGGACCGCCAGGCCCTGCTGAAGCCGGGCGAGTTGGCCATTTACGACACCCGGCACCCGTACACACTCGACTTCGACCAGCGGTATCGCACACTCGTGCTGATGTTCCCGCGGGTCATGCTCCGGTTGCCCGAGCGCGACCTGACCCGCGTGATCGCCACCACCGTGTCGTGCAGCGACGGACTGGGGCCCGTGGTGCACCCGTTCCTGCGCGGACTGGCCGGGCATGTGCGGCAACTGGACGCTCTCGGCACGCAGCGGCTCGCGGACAGCACGGTCGACCTGGTCGGCGCGATGCTCTCGGACCGGTGCGCCGTGCACGTGACGCAGCAGGACGACGGGCGGGAGCTGCTGGCCCGGAGGATCCTCACGTACATGGAGCAGCGGCTCTCCGACCCGGGGCTCGGCCCCGACCGGATCGCGGCCGCCCACCACATCTCGCGGCGCTTCCTCTACAAGCTGCTGGCCGAGCGGGGATACACGGTCTCGGGCTGGCTCCGGGAGCGTCGCCTCGCCGAGTGCCTGCGCGACCTCGCGGACCCCGGGCTCGCCCATATGCCCGTCGCCACCGTCGGAAGCCGCTGGGGCTTTCCCGACCCCGCCCACTTCAGCCACGCCTTCAGGAGCGCCTACGGCATGAGCCCGTCGGAGGCACGCGGGGCCGGGCCCACGGGGCTGGGCGCTTAGCGAGCGCTCAGCGGCGGTCACGCGACCGCTGCCCTTTCGCTGCCTGTCGTAGTACATCCCGAACACGGCGGATCTGCCGATCGTGCCCGCCCCAGCAAGCGGCCGTTCACCCTCGCGGTCCGGCCCGGTCACCCACCGCAGCTGCCAGGTCGCCCCCAGGCCAGCAGGGGCAATGTGCGCCCGGCCACAGGGCCGGTCCGCCCGCCCGTGCACAGCCGTTCGTGCCCGCCTCCGCAACAGCCCGTGCACCGCCGCACAAGCCGGTACCCCGTCCGCCTGTGACCCTCCCGTCATGCGAGCAACACACACCGTTTACGACCACATCGTGGTGGGCGCCGGTTCCGCGGGCTGTGCGCTCGCGCGCAGACTCGTGGACGCCGGCCGGACCGTCCTGCTGATCGAGATGGGCGGCCGGGACGACAACCCGGCCATCCACGACCCCGGGCGCCTGTGGGAGCTGTGGAACTCCCCGCAGGACCACGCGTACACCACCGAACCCCAGTGGCACGCCTCCGGCACCCAGGTGTTCTGGCCGCGCGGCAAGGTCCTCGGCGGCTCCAGCGCCCTGAACGGCATGATCTACGTCCGCGGCAACCGGGCCGACTACGACAGCTGGGCCTACCAGGGAGCGGCGGGCTGGTCGTACGACGAGGTGCTGCCGTACTTCAAACGCTCGGAGGACTTCGAGGACGGCGCGTCGTACTACCACGGGGCCGGCGGTCCGCTGCCCGTCAGCCGGAACCACTCCCCCAACCCGGTCACCACCGCCTTCATCGAGGCATGCCAGGACTACGGGATCCCGTACAACGACGACTGCAACGGCCAGGACCAGCTCGGTGTGAACCTGCTGCACCGCACCATCCGCGACGGCAGGCGCGTCAGCGCGTGGACCGCCTTCGTGGAGCCGGTGCTCGACAGTGCGCTGCTGACGGTGATGACGGGCGCGGCGGTCACGCGTGTCCTGGTGGACGGTGGCCGGGCGCGGGGCGTCGAGCTGCTGCGCGAAGGCGGTACGACGCAGATCCGCTGCGAAGGGGACGTGATCCTGTCCGGCGGCACCATCGGGTCGGCCCAGCTGCTCCTGCTCAGCGGTGTCGGGCCGGCGGACGAGCTGCGGGCCCTCGGGATCGGGGCGACCGCGGACCTGCCGGGAGTGGGCGCGAACCTGCACGACCACACCCTCGCTCCGGTGGTGTGGGAGTCGGCACGGCCGGTGCCGCACGGTACGGCCAACAAACTGGAGGCCCACTACTTCGCCAAGTCCGACCCGGCGCTGTCCGTGCCGGACCTGCAGCCGCTGATGTCCCACCTGCCACTGCCGGTGCCCGACATGAACGTTCCGGAAGAGGGCCACGGCTTCTCGGTCCTCGCCGGGACGATCCGTCCGCTCAGCCGGGGCCGCCTGTGGCTGCGCTCGGCCGACCTCACCCAGGCTCCTGCCCTGGACCCCGGCTACTTCTCCGAGCCGTCGGACCTCGCGGCCATGGTGCGGGCCGTGCAGCAGGTGCGGGAGATCGGCGAGGAGAAGTCGCTGGGCGACTGGCGGGCCCGCGAGGTCGCACCCGGACCGTACGTGCGTAACGACGCGGAGGTCGCCGCGTACATCAAGCGGACCCTCCTCAGCTATCACCACCAGGTGGGCACCTGCCGTATGGGCATCGACCGCATGGCGGTCGTCGATCCGCAGCTGCGCGTACACGGCGTGGCCGGCCTGCGCGTCGCGGACGCCTCCGTCATGCCCTCCGTCACCTCCGGCAACACCCACGCACCTGCCGTCATGATCGGCGAGCGCTGCGCCGACCTCATCCTGGGAGCACAGCTGTGACCAATACCCTTCTCATCGGTGGCGAGTGGCAAGCCGCGGCCTCCGGAGCGGAGTTCGAGACCCTGGACCCGGCCACGGGCCGCCCGCACGCCACCGTGTCCGACGCCGGAGCGGCGGACGCCGACGCGGCCGTACGCGCCGCCCGCGCCGCCTTCGAGAACCCGGAGTGGGCGGGACTCACCCCGGCCGCCCGCGCCCGGATCCTGTGGCGCATCGGCGACCTCATCGAGGAACACGCCGAGGAACTGGCCGAGTTGGAGACACGCGACCAGGGCCAGCCGCTCGGCGTCTCCATGGCGGTCAGCGTCGCCACCGCTGCCGAGCACTTCCGCCACTACGCCGGCTGGGTCACCAAGATCTACGGCGAGACGGCGCCGCTGTCCATCCCCGGCGTGCTGCAGTACACCAAGCGCGAGCCGGTGGGAGTGTGCGCGCTGATCACGCCGTGGAACTTCCCGCTCATGATCGCGAGTTGGAAGATCGCACCGGCCCTCGCCTGCGGGAACACCGTGATCGTCAAACCCGCGGAACAGACCCCGATGACCACGGTGCGGCTCGTCGAGCTGTGCCGGGCCGCCGGTGTGCCGGACGGCGCCATCAACCTGCTGACCGGAGGTCCCGAGGCCGGCCGGGCCCTGGTCGAGCACCCCGGCGTGGACAAGGTCTCCTTCACCGGTTCGACCGAGACCGGCAGGGAGATCGTCCGGGCTTCCGCGGGCAACCTCAAGCGTGTCTCGCTCGAACTCGGCGGGAAGGCACCGAGCCTCGTCCTGCCCGGCGCCGACCTGGACGCGGCCGTGACGGGCTGTCTTCAGGGCGCGCTCCTCAACAGCGGCCAGGTATGCGCCGCCTACACAAGGTTCCTCGTCCACCGCTCCCTGGCCGACGAGTTCGCCGAACGCTGCGCCAAGGCCGTCAGCGGGATGCGCCTCGGCGCGGGCAGCGCGCCCGACACCGAGCTCGGCCCCCTGGTCACCGGCGAACACCGTGCCCACGTCCACGCGCTGGTGCGCAGCGGGGTCCAGGAAGGCGCCCAGCTGCTCGCCGGCGGGGCCCCCGTCGACGGCCTGCCGGGCTTCTTCTACCAGCCGACCGTGTTCACGGGTGTACGGGACGACATGCGTATCGCCCGCGAGGAGATCTTCGGCCCGGTGCTGTCCGTCCTGCCGTACGACGACGAGGACGAGGCCGTCGCCCGCGCCAACGACAGCGAGTACGGCCTGGCGGCGGCCGTATGGACCCGCGACGTGGGCGCGGCGCACCGCGTGGCGGGCTCCATCCGGGCGGGCACGGTGTTCATCAACATGCCCAACCCGGTGGACGCCTCGGCCCCCTGGGGCGGGTTCAAGGCCAGCGGCTGGGGCCGGGAGATGGGCAGCGGAGCCATCGACGCGTACACGGAGGTCAAGAGCGTGTGGACCTCGCTCGCCTGAGGTGCCCGCCCGTCGCGGACAGGCAGCCCCCGCGGGTTCGGACCGCACGATCCTGAGGATGATGCGCGGCCTGTCCGCCCGTCCGCCCATCCCCTCGTCCGCGGGCGGGTGGGCGGACGAGGATCTCGTCGTCGCCCGGCTTCCCGATCAAACCCGCGCGGCCGTCCGGGACCCTGAAGAACCATGCAGCCGACGCCTGGTCTTCGTACAGCGACCGTATGGCGGTCGGCAGAGCTCAGTGAGGAGTGTCGTGGCCACAGAACCGATTCCCGACGTCACCACCGTGGGGGCATCGTGCGCGGCCGCCACGAGAACGGTCTCACGGTCTTTTGGGGCATCCCGTTCGCCGAACCCCCGGTGGGGAGCTTGCGCTTCGCCGCGCCGCCGCCGGTGCGTCGATGGGAGGGCACACGTGTAACGTTCGTGTTCGGTCCCCCGCCACCGCAGGAGCCGTTGAGCCCTGCCATACCCACTCCCGCGCCCGGAGGAGAGGACTGGCTCACCGTCAATGTCCGGACACCGGATCCGGACCCGGCGACGAGGCGCCCGGTGATGGTGTGGATCTACGGCAGGGCCTACACGTTCGGTTCCGTCGACGACCCCGCCTACGATGCCGGCCGGCTGGCCCGTGACGGGAATCTCGTCGTGGTGACCTTCAACCACCGAGTCGGCATGGAGGGGTTCGCCCGCATCGAGGGCGCGCCGGCGAACCGCGGACTGCTCGACCACGTTGCGGCCCTGACATGGGTGCGGGAGAACATCACCGCCTTCGGCGGCGACCCCGGCAGGTCACCGTGTTCGGCGAATCAGCCGGCGCCGGGTCCGTCGCCGCTCTGTCGGCGATGCCGAGCGCACGAGGCCTGTTCCGGCGGGCCATCGCACAGAGCGTGCCCGGCACCTTCTTCTCCGACGAGCTGGCCACCGACATCGCCACCGCCCTGGCGGGCGAGCTCGGGCTACGGCCCACGGTGAGCGACCTCTCGGCGGTGGATCCGCACAGACTCCCAGAAGCGGGGGCCGAGGAAGGCATTGGGGTGGAGGTGCTCACGCCGGAGTGTCGGCCGATCATGGAGATCGTCGCGAAGGCGTCGGGGCCGGTGACGGCCAAGGACGTTGCGCTCGCGCTGGGTCGCGGGCCACGACAGCGCGGACTGCATGAGACATGTCTGTGTTCCTCTGGAAAGTTGAGTGAGCCGGCGACGCGTCGGCTGGGCTACCGGATGCTCCAGGCGCTGCGGAGATCCCGCCGCAAGCGTCCGAACTCCCTTGGGCTGTCGATGGCGAGGACGCCGGAGATCTCGCCGTCGCGTCGGTACACGGCCGCGAAGCTGTCGTCGAACGAGCCCGAGACGAGTTCGAGCATGTCGTCGACGCCAGGTCGGCCGGCGATCTGGAGGTGGACGCCGTACTGGTCCGACCACACATAGGGCAGCGGGTCGTGGACCGGTTGGGCCATAGGGTCCTGCCCTCGCAACGTGGCCAGCAGCGATCCGGCTGCGATGACTGGCATGTCCCGCGCGTTGGTCCAGTGCTCGATGCGCAGCCGCCCCCCGCGGCAGCGGTACGCGGCCACGTCGCCCGCCGCGACGATACCGGGCTCGGTGGTCCGGCACCGCTCGTCCGTGAGGACGCCGTTGTCGCAGGCGACGCCGGAACCCGTCAGCCACTCGGTGTTGGGCACGGCTCCCACGCCGACGACCACCACCTCCGCGGGAAGGAGGCGGCCGTCGGACAACTCCACCTCTCGCACCCCCTCCTCGCCGACGAGGCCCGTGACACCCACGCCGGTCACCAGAGCGACCCCGTGGTCCGTGTGCAGGCGGCCCAGGATGCCGGCGGCCTCGGGCCCCAACTGACGTAGCAGCGGCTTCTGTTCGTACTCCACGATGGTCACCTCGTGTCCGAGGGCACGCGCCGAGGAGGCGACCTCCGCGCCGATGAACCCGCCTCCCACTACGACGACCCGGCCGGGACGGGACAGGTCCTCGCGCAATCGGTGTGCGTCATCGAGCGTGCGGAGGGTGTGCACCCCGTGCAGCTGCGGCATTCCGGGAAGTGTGCGAGCGCGGGCTCCCGTCGCGATGACCACACCGTCCGCGTGCAGGCTTCGCCCGCCGACGAGGGTGAGCGCCCGGGAGGCCGGATCGAGGGCGGTGGCGCGGGTACCGAGCAGCCATTCGGCGTCGAGCACGGCACGCAGGTCTTCGTCCGTCAGAGCGATGTCCTGGCTCTCGCACTTGCCCAGCAGCACCTGCTTGGACAACGGAGGCCGGTCATAGGGCTGCGCGGCCTCCTCGCCGACCAGCACGAGACGCCCGTCGTAGCCTTCGGCGCGCAAGGCCTCGGCAGCTCTTACACCGGCCAGTCCGGTGCCGACGACGGCGATCGTGGTCATCGCGCGGTCTCCGCGGTCAACGCCAACGACGCCTCCTCGACGCACACCATGCCGTCGACGACCTGCACGACGTGTGTACGGATGGGCCGCCGCGCGGGCGGGCAGTCGGGCCTGCCGGTGCGCAGGTCGAAACGGGACTCGTGCAGCGGGCATTCGATCTCATGGCCGTCGAGCCAGCCGTCGGACAGCGAGGCGGTCTCGTGGGAGCAGGTGTCGTCGACGCAGAAGACACGTTCGCCGACCTTGACGAGTGCCAGGGGAACCGGCACGTCGGGCCTGGCGATCCGGGTGACCGCACCGGGGGTGAGGTCCGCGATCGGACAGAGCTGGATCACTGTGCCGCTCCCTTCACGCCCTGGGCGTCGTGACGCATGAGGACCGATTCCGGTCCGCGGAACATCCATCCGACCAGGGTCGGAGTGCTGCTGACGCGCAGCCCGGTGAGCGAGTTGAACAGTGCGGGCACCGCGGTACGGAGTTGCTCCCGCGCCAGATAGGTGCCGAGGCAGTAGTGGGCGCCGAGCGAGAAGGCGAGGTGGTCCGACAGTTCGGGACGGTCGATGTCGAAGGCGTCGGGGGCGGCGAACTTCCGGTCGTCCCGGTTGGCCGACGCGGCGAGCGCGAGCAGCTTGTCCCCGGCCCGCAGGGTCACATCCCCCACCGTGTGGTCGACGGCGAGCTGGCGCGGAAAGGCTCCGACGGGCGTGAGCCAGCGCATCGTCTCCTCGATGGCCGCGTCGAGGGCCTCGGAGTCGGCCAGCACGCGGTCGCGCAGCTGAGGCTGTTCACACAGCTGCCAGACCAGGGTGGCCAGCGCGTGCCAGGGCTCGTTGAAGCCGCCGGAGATCATCAGGCGCACCTGAGTGGCGATCTCCTCGGCCGTCAGCGGTTCGGCGAGCTCGGCGTGCACCATCGCGGAGATCACGGTGTGGTCCGGTGCGGCCGCTACCCGGGCGACGGCCTCGCGGACCAGCTCCCCCACCTCGGTCCTGGCGCGTCCGGCCCGCTCCCAGACCGCCGGGTCGTCGTCGTGGTTGGCCAGACCCGCGATGAAGGCACGCGACCACTCGACCACCTGCCCGGTGGTCACGTCGGGCAGCCCCGCCGTCCGCATCAGCGCCTGAGCGGCGAACGGCGCCGCGAAGTCCGACACCAGGTCGAACTCCGGCTTCTCGGCCAACCGCCCGGCGAGTTCCGTGGCGTGCGAGGTGAGCCCTGCCGACCATTGCTGACGCACGTTGCGACGCTTCAGCGGGCCGTCCACAGCGGAGCGCAGCCTGCGGTGGGCGTCGCCATCGGTACGGATCATGACCAGACCCATGGTGCGCTCGGCGAGGGAGTTCTCCTGGTGCGCGGTGAAGATCTCGGGGTGCTCATCGACGAAGACGACGTCTTCATAGCGGCTGACGAGCCACATACCCAGCCCGTCCGACCAAGCCCAGGGCTCGTCGTCCCTGAGCGCGCGGTAGACGGGATACGGGTTGGCGTAGAGGTCCTTGCTGGTGAGATCGCGTGCGATGGGCATGGCGGCTCCTCAGGTGTCGGCGACATCCGGACAGGGGATGTCGGCCGCATCGGGTTGCAACGACTGTGCGGTACACCGCCTGAGCACGGAATACTCTGGAATCGAGTAATGCGCCGACAACAACCACAGGAATCCTGAGGTATGGACCATGACGCTCTCACTGCGCCAGCTCCGGTTCTTCGTGACGGCGGCTGAGGCCGGAACCATCGCGGGCGCCGCGGCACGCGAGCACATCTCCCAGTCGACGATCGCCCTGGCCGTCAGCGAGCTCGAGCGCACCCTCGGCGTCCAACTGTTCCTGCGCCGCCAGGCAAAAGGGCTGACGATCACCCAGGCCGGCCTTTCCGTGCTCGCCGACGCGCGCCCCCTGCTCGCCCACGCGGACGAGCTGGTCTCCAGTGCGCGCAACCTGGGCGGGGAGCTCTCCGGGAACCTGACGGTCGGCTGCTACACGACCTTGGCCCCGTTCTTGATGCCCGGCGTGCTGGAGGGCTTCGCCACCGAACATCCGACGGTGCGGTTGAGCTTCACGGAGGGCACTCAGGTGGAACTGCAGGAGAAACTTCTCGACGGCAGCTGCGAGATGGCCCTGCTGTACGACCTCGACCTGCAGCCGGGGATCCGGCAGGAGACGCTCTACATCACCCGGCCGCATGCGCTCCTGCCCCGCGCGCACCCCCTGACCGGACAGGCGCCGGTGAGCCTGCACGACCTCGCGGACGAACCGATGGTCATGCTCGACAGCCCGCCGAGTCGGCACTACTTCACGGAGCTGCTCGCTTCGCACGGTATTCGGCCTGTGATCCGACACACGACGAGCAGCTTCGAGACAGTGCGGTCACTGGTGGCGCGGGGCCTCGGCTACTCACTTCTGATCCAGCGGCCCGCCTCCGGTATCAGCCACGAGGGCGCGCCACTGGCCGAATGCGAGATCCGGGAGGAGGTGCCGGACATGCCCGTACTACTCGCCTGGCCCGCCCACGCAAGCCTCACCAGACGAGCCAAGGCTTTCGCCGACTTCTGCCGCCGGGCCCTTGCGGCCGGACCGGTAGGGCCGGCCGCAAGGGATCGCACATGATCAGCTTTAGGGAACTCTCGGCAAAGCCAGTCTTCAGGGCGCCACCCACGTGACCACGGCGAGAGCGTCTCACCTCCGCCGGCCGACCTGGTCCGCCTGGCAAAGATCCGCTGGCGCATCGAGATGTGTCAACCACAGCGCACTCATGGCTCTTTCGTCTGCTGGTGTGCGGACGTCAGGCGCGGGAGCGGGGCGGTGCCTCGAAGCCGGACACGTGCTCGGCGACGTGGCGGGCGAGCTCGATCACAGTTCGGTCCTCAAGGTACGGACCGATGATCTGCAAGCCGACGGGTAGGCCGTCGCCGCGCGTGCGGCCGATCGGCACTGACGCGGCGGGCAGGCCGAGCAGATTGGCGAGGCCGACCCACGTCACGAGGTCCCATTGCGGTCGCGTAATCCCGTTGACCTCGATCACGCGCGCATCCAAGTCTGGCGACTGGTCGTGCGGCATCGCCGGCAGCGACAGCACCGGGCACACGAGCACGTCGTAGTCTCGGAAGAAGTCGGCCCATCGGCGGCGCATCTGCCAGCGCTCCTCGTCGGCACGCAGCCAGTCGCGATGACGCTGGACAAGGCCACGCATGTGGCGTGTGCCGACGTCGTCGGCCGCAGTTGGGACCCGTGCCAGTCCTGCGTCGATCCCTGCCACCTCCTCGTCGCCCAGTCCGATCGAGACAGCCCCCATCAGCATCCGCCGGTAGATGCGGTCCGACGCCTCCAGCGCGACCGGGCCTGGCCGCCGTTCCACGCGAGCCCCCGCGCGTTCGAGCACGCCGGTTGCGTCCTGGAGCAGCTCGAGCACCGTGGCGTCGACGGGTGCCCACGGGTCGTCCAGCCACGCGGCGACACGGAAGTCCGCGAGCTCTCGCCTGCGTGGAGGCGGCAGCTCGAGCCGCCAGGCCGTGCGCTCCTCCTCGATCGGCCCTGCGAGCACGTCGAGCGCCAGTTCGAGGTCGTCGGCGCTGCGCGCGAGTGGGCCGGCGGCGGCCAGATCCCGGGGCGCGAGCGCGCCCGGCTGTCCCGTCATGTGGCCGCGCAGCGACACGACGCTCTGGGACGGCTTGAGGCCGTAGACGCCGCACGTGTGGGCGGGGTTGCGGATTGAGCCGGCGATGTCGCTGCCGAGCTCGAGCCCGGTCAGGCCCGCCGCTACTGCGGCGGCGGAACCGCCCGACGAGCCGCCTGGCCCGCGCGACAGGTCCCAGGGGTTGTTTGTCGTGCCGTAGACCTCGTTGAACGCTTGACCCTCGCCGCACCAGATCGGCAGGTTCGTCTTGCCGAACACGACGGCGCCCGCTGCGCGCAGCCGTGCGACCGCGACAGCATCGTGACTGGACACGTTGTCGGCGAACGCGGGAGCGCCGCAGGTCGTGTGCATGCCGGCCGTCTCGAAGCACTCCTTGACAGTCATCGGGAGCCCGTGCAGGGGGCCGAGCGAGCGGCCGGCCGCGATCGCCGCGTCTGCGGCGCGGGCTGCCTCGCGCGCCCGCTCCTCGTCCAGCACCACGACCGCGTTGATCGTGGGGTTCAGGCGCGCGACGCGCTCCAGGTAGTAGTCGAGCAGTTCGCTGCTCGACAGCTCCTTACGTGCCAGCGCCGCGACGAGGCGCGTCGCCGACGCGAACGCGAGGTTGCTCATGTTGCTCTCCTAAGCTTGGTGGTGTTCGGGGTGGGATGACCAGGGCGATGGATGTGCCTGATGAGGCTCTGTCCGGTGGTAGCCCGGAAGGAATAGCCGCCCTGTCCTTCTGGATGCCCTGGTCATGTTCTCGACCGGCAACAGCTGGTCGTGGTGCTTCCGCAGCTCACTCAGCCGAGGCGAAGGGATTGACGTACACCAGCGAACAGAGCCGACCGTGTTCCCATGCAGGAACTGGCCTGCACCCCCTGTGGAACGGCGGTGTGACAGGATGTTCACCTCGGCGTTGCGGTAGGCGGCTGCCACGGCGATGGCCTGGATGACCACCGGATCGGTGCCGTGCTCGGCCAGGATCAGCACCTCTCCAGCGGCGCCGCTGTCGGCGTGTCCAGGTAGCTGAAGGGGGCGGTCGTGGTCATGGCGGTCAGTCTCCGATGGGTACGGGAGCGGGGGACGGGGAGTTCAGGTGCAGGTCGCGGCCGGCGCGGGCGCCGACGGCGGCCTGGGTGAGCGTCAGGGCGACCAGCAGCAGGAGTGGGAGTGTCCAGCTGCCGGTGAGGTCGCGCAGTGTCCCGAGCAGGAGCGGCCCGGCGGCGGCCACCAGGTAGCCGACGGACTGGGCCATCGAGGCCAGTGCTGCCGCCTGCTCAGGATCGGCCGCCCGTTGGCCTTGGAAGGACAGGGCGAGGACAAGGCAGGCTCCGCCGCCCAGGCCGATGAGCACGCTGGACACGACGGCCAGCTGCGGGGCCACGGCCAGTAGCACGTAGCCCAGCGCGACGATCACCGAGCCGGCCGCGGCCTGGATCCGTTGGTCCTTGACTCTGCGGGCCAGGATGGGAAGGGCGCTGCTCGAGACCATGCCGACCATCTGGAAGAGGAACAGCTGCCACCCGGCAGCGGCCTCGCCCACCCGATGGTCATGGAGGATGCTGGGCAGCCAGGCGATCATGGTGTAGAAGCCGAGGGACTGCAGGCCCATGAACACGCTGACCTGCCAAGCCAGGGGAGAACGCCAGGGGATGCGCGCTCGCGCGACGGGTGGTGCCGCCATGGGGCCGGTGCGCCGGTATCGCGGGAGCCAGATCGCGAGGGCGAGCACGGCGAGCACCGCCCAGATTCCCAGTGCGGTGCGCCAGCCGCCCGGCAGGTGTTCGGCCAGTGGCACCGACACCCCGGAGGAGAGCGCGGCGAGCAGGCTCATCGCCGTGACGTAGAGGCCGGTCGCCTGCCCGATCCGGTTTTCCGGCACGGTCCTTTTGATGACCGACGGCATCAGGACGTTGCCGTAGGCGATCGCGGCCGCGATCACCACTGTGCCGGCGAACAGGAAGAACACCCCGGGCAGGGACCGCATGACCAGTCCGGCTGCCAGCACGGCCAGCGAAACGACCAGGGCGCGGGGCGCGCCGTAGCGGTGTGCGGTCCGGCCAACCAACGGCGAGGTGGCGGCGAAGGTGAGCAGTGGCAGCGTGCTGAGCAGCCCGGTCCAGGTGCTGGACAGGCCGGTCGATACCTCGATGCGGGGAAGCAGCGAACCCACCCCGGTCAGCGCGGCACGGAGGTTCGCCGCGACGAGCACGATGCCCACGAGCAGCCACACCATGGACCGCCGCCGTCCCGACGCAGCATCGATCGTCCGGTGCGAAGAGCCGTCCGAGTCATTCATCCGCATAACGACCAGTTCCCGCCGTGCCGTCCTGCTTGGCGGTGGCAGCTGCGCTCAGCCGGATGGTTACCCCGACCAGCGTGGACGCCGCGTTCCGGGCAGCGACCGCGTCGCCGGCAGCGATCGCGTCGACCAGCGCACCATGCCAGTGTTCGTGCTCGGCAGTGACCTCGGCGTCCCACGGCAGCGCGGCCAACAGCGCCGACAGGGCATTACCCAGGTATTCGTAGAGCTCCACGAGCAGCTCGTTGCCACCGGCCCGCACGACAGCGAGGTGAAAGGCGCCGTCCGCCGCCGCGACCCGCGCCATCGATCCGGAGCGGTTGCTCTCGCGAGCCGCCGCCAAGAGCTCACGCAGCCGGGCGGTATCCGCCGCCGACCGCCGCTCGGCAGCCAGGCCCGCGGCGTGTTCCTCCAGCACCGCCCGCAGCTCCAGAACGTCCGCAGGCCGCGTGGTGGCCGCCCGCCGGAGCAGGACCGCCTCCAGCTCGCTGGTCACCCGGACGTAGGTGCCGTCCCCGACCCGAGCCTCCAGTAGGCCGAGGTGAATCAGCGCCCGCAACGCCTCCCGGATGGTGTTCCGACTGACCCCCAGCATCTCGGCCAGCTCCATCTCGCCCGGGATGCGCGTGCCCACCGGCCATCGCCCGGACGCCAGCTGCTCCCGCAACTGGTCGGAAACCTGGGCGGCCAGGGTCGACGCGCGGCGAGGCTGCCGCAAGCCTTCCATCAAACCTCCAAATGTTGGACATCTGCACCTCTGCAGTTAACCACGGAAATGGCTGGTGATGCCAACATGGTGTGGTGTACGCCACAGGGGTGCGGTTGAGCTGCTCGTCACCGAACGACAAGGATCGATCAAGGGTGGCGTCCCGCCAGGTGGTGTAGGGGATCAAGGCGCCGGAATCCGCAGGCCAGGGACGGTGGCTCGGCCCGATCGGGTGTCCAACTCGCCCTGCCAGGAGGTCTCGTGGACTACCGTCTCGGCACAGATCGCCCTGTGCCTCGAATCGGAACGCGCAGCGCTTGATCCCCTACACCACGTCGCGGGACACGACCCGATCAAGATGTTCACCATGCTGAGGCGAATGGCGCTGCGCGATGTGATCCTCGCCGCCTTGGTGGTCAACTTGAGGGCTGCCGCTCCGCGGCAGCTTTGCCGCAAGTTCGAGAAGTCAGTGGACGTTGAGTCCGTTTCTGGTAGCGGCCTCGTCCGGGTTGGGTGAGGAAGCCTTGGCGGGTGAGGCGTCCGAGGTGGCTGCGGGTGATGTTGACGGTTGCCTCGTCGGTGGGCATGCCGAGGAGTTCGCGCAGCTCACGGGCTCTGACGAGGTACTGGCCACCGTCATCCTCGACCGCCTCCCCCACCACTGCGACGCCATCTCCATCGACGGCCCCAGCTACCGCCTGAAGAACCGTCTCGCCGCCCTCGAAGCAGCCCCCAGCGTCGCCTGACGGTCAGTCAGGTGGGCACATGAGCCCGTATCTACCCGGACACGTGACCCTGAACCTCGACACCTGTCCGGTAGCCACCCAGCGACTCCCGACAGGGGTGGGTGGCTCACCACTTCCAGGCGATGTCCTCGCTGCCGGTGTGGTCGACCGGCGGCGCTGCGGGCACGAAGTTCGCTGCGTCGTCGGTGCTGCCTGAGCCGTCGTAACGTGCGACCTGCGGATAGGAGAAGACAGGGCGGTTGCGGACGACCGGCCCCTCGATCGGACCAGGGAATCCACCCTGAGTCCCCTTGGCGCCGTAGCCGACCTCGAGCCGGTCGGGCGCCACGCCGTTCTCGACCCAATTCACCATCCGCAGCAGGCTCTGTGTCCCCACATCGCGGCCATCGACGGGGTAAACGCCACCACCGCAATGCTTCATGCCGGGTATCAAGAACAGCCGGACGGTGTCGTCAGTCTGCGATCCGATCCGCTTGCGGACCTCGGCGAGATAGTCGAGCTGTTCCCGCGGCGCCACGCCGATGTCAGCCCAGCCGTGGTAGACGAGCATCTTGCCGCCGGCACGTTGGAATTTGCGAAAGTCTGGCTTGGCCTCGTAGAGCGGCAGCATCTTGCGCAGCTTGGCCGGGTCACGGTCGTAGTCGAGGTCACGGAAGTCGAAGTCGCCGGGCGGGTTTTTCCGGAAGGCGGCGTGGCGGAGCCACTCCATGGACAACTGCCCCATTTCACCGAGCGATTTGGCGTCGGCGAGCTGCATCTCCTGGCCGAGCTCGACCCGCCCAGGGTAGAGGATCCGGCCTTTACTGTTTCGCGGGAAGCCGTACAACTTCTTTACCGCGGCGAGCTCCTTGCCAGTGAGGCAACCTGCCGCGTCCTCGCCGCTTGCGCAGGCCAGGTCGGCGAAATCGAACGTGCAGTTGCGTGGGTCCTCGATCAGTCCGTCGGTCAGCCCGTCGGCATCATCACACGCCGCGATGACCTGCTTGTGCAGCCAGGTCGCCTTGGCCTGGCTGAAGATCGGCGAGCCGTCTGGGCGCAGGCTGTGCCGGGCGATCCAGTTGTTGTAAACACCACCCAGGCGCTGGGGGTGCGCCGGGTCACCGGAGACGATCCCGTCGAAGTCATCGGGGTAGCGCGACGCCTCCATCTGGCCCTCACGGCCGCCGGAGGAGCAGCCGCCGAAGTACGAGCGCTCGGGGCGCTGGCCGTAGTACAGCTCGATCAGTCGCTTGGTGGCCACCGCGGTGACGTGGGTCGAGCGATGCGCGAAGTCTTCTCGCAGCCCCGGGTCGCGGGCCCACAGGGCGCTGAACATGCCCACTCCCGTGAGGTCATGACCCATGTTCTGCGCCGCCGTCGCGAAGTTGAGCCGCTGGGCGTCAATGCAGCTCTCGGCCGGGACCCAGCCACAGAAGGCGCCGCAGCCGGTCTGGAAGTAACGGCCATTCCATGTGTCCGTCGGCAGGTTGACCTCGAATCGAATGGCAGGCTCGATGTAACCGACGACCCGACAATGCTCAGCGATGCCGTCCGAGGCCGCGACAACCTTGGCACTGCCCACCCACGCAGGGGCTTCGTCGTCAACTGCCAGGTTCTCCTTGGCGAGCTGGCCACAGCCGCGAACGGGGTCGACGCCGACAGGCTTCGCGACCTGGGAGTCCAGCGTGGCGAGGTCGCCGGAACCGGCTGTCTGCGCTGCAGTGCCCGACGACCCGGACGCGCCGGACAGTAGGACTGCCAGCACCGCCAGAGCGGCAGTGGCGGCAGCGGTGGCAGCGGCACCCCGCAGGAACCGCATGGAGCGGCGACGACCGCCGATGGTCTGGCCGGCAGGGGGATCGGAAGGGGGCGGCGCGGGCCGCCCCGACGACACATTGGACAAGGAAGCCGCCTCTCACGGGGCATGGTGACGCATGAGTGGATGGGTACGCGGTCGGGGGCCCGGAGGAACACCGGGCGGGATACCCCTCCGGGCATACCCGTCCCTACCAAGGGGACGAATCAGGGGGATACCGCTCAGGAGCATACAATCAAAGCTTTGATTAATTGGACGGTACTGGGAACTGGCGTTGTTGGGAACCCCAGGGAGCGAACTTTTGAATACCCGCCGGAAGTCTTGCAGGAGGGAAGCCAGCCCAGCCCCTTACAGTGCGGCACGCGGCGCCGTGGGACCGGCCATTGATGGTCCGGGCCACAGCTCCGGACCGTGGGCGGAACGGCCCGCATTCCTCTCGCGTCGGCACGCGCTCTCTCGTGCCGAGCCCCCGCTTCTCAGCAGGAGCCCCCCGTGTCCGGCACCGCCGTCGAGTGGTACGACTACTTCATCTACGGCACAGCCCTGGTGTTCAGCAGGCAGTTCTTCTCGCACTTCTCGCCCACGGCAGGCACGCTGGCCGCATTCGCCACGTACTCGGTCGGCTTCCTGGCGCGCCCCTGAGGGGCCTTATGGGCCACTTCGGCGACCGCATCGGAGGCAAAGCCATGCTCGTGCTGTCTCTGACCATGGGACTGGCCACCACCCTCATCGGTCTTCTGCCGACATACGATGCCATCGGTGTCTGGGCCCTGCTGCTCCTTGTGTTACTGCGGCTCGTCCAGGGCCTTGGCGTCAGTGGAGAGCGGGGCGGCGCCGCACTCATGGCCGTCGAGCACGCTCCGCCCGGCAAGAGAGGCTTCTACGGCAGCTTCCCGCAGATGGGCGTGCCGGCCGGACTCATCCTTGCCAACCTGGTCTTCCTGTCCGCCTCGAACGGACTCGGCGCGGACCGGTTCGCCGACGGGGGGGGCTGGCGCCTCCATTCCTGGCGAACTTCCTGCTGGTGGGCATCTGCGGCGTAAGCCTCGTGTGCGTATGGCTTCTGCCCCGTGACTCGGCCAGCGCCGCGGAGGCGGAGCGGCTGCCCCGGACGGCGGTCGGCGACAACCCCTGACGGCAGGCAGCCCCAGGCGTCGGCTGGTGTCCGGCGCCCCGGGCTCGCTCAGTGTCCTCGGGCGATCCACTCTGCGAGACGCGGAGCCCCGGCCGCGACGGTGGTGTTCTCACCGTGTCCGGTACACATCACCGTCTCGGGAGGTAGCGTCAGGAGTTCGTCGCGGCGGAGATGCCCGTGCTGCTCGCCGGGCCCGCCCGCGCGAAGTTCACCAGACGAGCCAAGCCGTTCGCCGATTTCCGCCACCGGACCCTTGCGTCCGGCCCAGCACAGCCTGGCCCACGGTGAATTGGTCGCAGGACCGTGCCCAGATCCCTCTACGACGGGTTCATGACACCAGCCGGATCCGGCAAGCCGGAGACCGTGCACTCGTCCGGCCTACACTCGGGGTGTGACCCACGAACAGCCGGACGGCGATCACCTGCATTTTTGGTCGTTCATTGATTACGCGATCGACCGCGCGAGCCGCGAGCTGCCCGGTATCGATCCGCTTGCCATGCGGCTGGTGCTCACCCTCCACCGGGCCGCGAACATGCTGGTCTACGACCTCGAATCGACCGTCCACCGGCCCCGCGGGTGGTCCTGGCCTGGCTTTCGGGTGTTGTTCGCGATCTGGCTGTCGGGCCCCGCCGAGGCAAAGAGGGTCGCGGAGCTGTCCGGTATGAGCCGCGCTGCCGTGTCAGCGCTGGTGAGCACGCTGGAACGCGACGGTCTTGTCATCAAGGCGCGTGCCCCACACGACGGACGCGCGGTCAACCTCAGCCTCACCGACAGCGGTCTGCGGGCGATCGCCACCGCATTCCAGGCGCACAACGAACGCGAACAGCAGTGGGCGGGCTCCCTCAGCGCGGACGAACAGCAGACGCTGATCGCCCTGTTGGAGAAGCTCACCGCCCACTCTGTCCACTTCGCGGCCAAGCAAAGGGAGTGAGCGAGACGCCGAACAGCGACGCAAGCTGCCGCATGGTGAGGTTCGTGCGGTAGTACACGGCGTGCCGATCCCGGCAGCTGCGTGCGGAGGGTGCTGGTACGTCCTGTTTTTGAACGTGAAGGAGCGTTCGCCGTCCAGACTGCCGCCGAAGCTGTCCCCGTACGTGGACGGCGCCGCACAGATCTTTACCGGCCGAAACATTCGGTGCCGTACCCTGTGCTCGGGTCACCGCCTACAGGAGGACACGACATGGGCGCACCGACCACCCAGGATCCCGGCCTCGACGGCAGCTTCGAGGCATGGGAAGACCGGATCTGCCACACCTTCGTACCCCTGCGCGCCCGGTGCTCCCGCGACACGTCGCACTTCTCCGGCGACGTCGGTTCGGCCACGCTGGGTGCGGTGGTTTTCGCCGAGGTCTCCGCATCCCACACCCAAGTGGAGCGGACCCCGCGGCTGATCAAGGCCGATGATCCCGAGTTCTACAAGTTCGGGCTCCAGATCAGTGGCTCCAGCATCATCGAGCAGGGTGACCGCCAGGCGCACCTCCACCCGGGGGATCTCACGCTCTACGACACCTCCCGCCCCTACCGGGTCTCGTCCAGCAACGACTTCCGGATGACCGTGGCCATGTTCCCGCGGTCACTCATCCGCCTCCCGGAACAGCAGATGGCCTCACTGACAGCAGTTCGACTGGCCGGCGACCACGGGCTGGGCGCGCTGATCGCCCCCCTGATGAGAGAACTGGGCGCGCACCTCACCGCAGCCCGGCCCGTCGTCGCCACGCATTTGGGAGACGCTGTGGTCGAACTGGTCACCGCAGCATTCGCCCAGCAGCTCCAGCGTCCCCTGGATCCGGGATCGCCCTCGGGCCATCGCACCTTGATCGCGCAGGTCCGCAAATTCGTCGACGAGCGGCTCCAGGACCCGGGTCTCACCTCGAAGGCGGTGGCCGAAGCCCACTTCGTCTCTGTCCGCTACCTGCAGAAGGTCTTCGAGTCGGAAGGCACTTCCGTCTCGGCCCTCATCCGTACTCGCCGTCTCGAACAGTGCCGCCGCGATCTCGTCGACCCCGGATGCGGGCATCTCTCCATCGCCCAGATCGGCCACCGCTGGGGTTTCCCCGACGCCGCGCACTTCTCGCGCCTGTTCCGCAGTACCTACGGGCAGTCCCCACGGGAACTCCGCAAGGGGTGCGCTGCCTGATGCAGGGGAGCGAAAGGGGCGGGCGTCTGGCACCCGCCCCTTTCCCCGTCCTCAGAGGACGACGGTGACGACCTTCTCCTCGGTGTTGGCCACGATCCCGGCCCAGCCGAGTTCGCGACCGATCCCGCTGGTCTTCATGCCACCCCACGGCAGCGCCGGGTCGAGGGCGCCCCAGCCGTTGACCCACACCGCACCGGCCCGCACCTTGGCGGCCAGCGTGTGGGCGAGCGACACGTTCCGGGTCCAGATCGTCGCGGCGAGACCGTAGTCCGTGTCGTTGGCGATGGCGATCGCCTCGTCGACGGTGTCGAACGGGATCACGGCGCCGACCGGGCCGAAGATCTCTTCGCGGGCGATGGTCGAGCTGTTGTCGACGTCGGCGAAGATCGTCGGACGCACGAAGAAGCCGGGCTGGTCGGGCCGAGCGCCGCCGGCGACGAGTCGCGCACCCTCGGCCTTGCCCTTCTCGATGTAGTCGAGCACACGCTGTTGCTGGCGCTCGTTGACGAGGGCCCCCATCGTGGTGGACTCGGCGAAGGGGTCGCCAAGGATCTGGGCCTCGGCCGCCTGTGCGAGTGCGTTGACGACGGTGTCGTAGTGCGAGCGGTGGACGAGGATCCTGGTTCCGGCCGCGCACGTCTCGCCCTGGTTGAAGAAGAGGCCCATCGCGATGCCCTGGATGGCCGCCTCGACGTCGGCGTCCTCACAGACGATCTGCGGCGTCTTCCCGCCGAGCTCGAGGGTGACGCGCTTGAAGGTGTCCGCGGCCACCTTCTGGATCTGCCGACCGACCTCCGGAGACCCGGTGAAGCTGATCTTGTCGACGCCGGGGTGGGCCACGAGCGCCGCGCCCGCGGTGCGACCGAGACCGGGGACGATGTTGACCACTCCGGCCGGGAACCCGGCCTCCTCGATGAGCTGGCCGAGGTGCAGGATCGACAACGGAGCGTCCTCCGGCGGCTTGACGACGATGGTGTTGCCCGCAGCGAGCGCCGGGCCGAGCTTCCAGCCCGCGATCATCAGCGGCGTGTTCCACGACACGATCGCACCGATCACGCCGACGGGCTCGCGGACGGTGTAGGAGTGCGTCTTCGCCATACCGAGGTAGCCGGCAGTCGGGATCGTCGCACCCTGGATCTTGTCGGCCCAGCCGGCGAAGTGGCGGAACGTGGCCACCGCGTTGGGGACGTCCAGCATGCTGGGCTGGCCGACCGGCTTGCCCACGTCGAGGGCCTCCAGCCGAGCGAACTCGGCCGCGTCGCGCTCGATCAGGTCGGCGAGTCGGTTGAGCAGCCGGCCCCGGGCCACGCCGGTCGTTTCCGCCCAGACCCCTTCGAGAGCGGTGCGAGCAGCCCGGACAGCGCGGTCGATGTCCTCGGCGCTGCCGCTGGAGACCTTCACCAGCAGCTCGCCGGTGGCCGGGTTCAGGTTGTCGAAGGTCTCGGCCGCCGTGGCCCATACCCCATCGATGTAGAGACCGGTGGTGAAGGCCGTCACCGACTCAGCGGTCGTGGTCATTGCTTCCTCCTCGATTGGATCTGTGCGGTCCACCGTGACAAGTCGAGACGCGGACGAGTTGCCGATCGCCGCACGGGGATTGACGGTGAACGCCCGCTCTGCGTGCGGGTGCTGGGCGTCGAACGCGATGGCGTCCCGCCGGGTGGTGTAGCCGATCAAGTCGCCGGAATCCGCAGGTCGGCGGCGGTGGCTCCGCACGACCGGTCGCTCAACTCGCCCCAGCAGGACACCTCGTGGACCGCTGGCTCGGCGAAGATCACCTGGAGCCTCGTACTGGAACGCCCAACGCTTGATCCCCTACACCACGACGCGGGACGCGACCTCGAACGCCCAGTCGTGGGCGACGAGAATCCGGCCGATGATGCGGTCGATGAGGCCGTCGGCAATCGTTTCGGACGTCGGCGCCTGGCGGGCTTCGGCGGCGCGGGACGCTGTGCATGGCCTGCGGGCCGAGGTCACGCTGGAGTTCGCCAGGGTCGACGAGGTGTCGGTGGTCTTTCCGTCCGGGAGAGCCTGGCGACCGCGATCTCAGCGATCCGGCAGTGGTTTCCCTGGGGTCCCGGTCGTCTCAGCCGATGACGGTGGCCCCGCCGCAGGCGTTCACAACGGGGCGGTGGTCGTACGCCGCCGTGACCGCATCTGAGGCAGGCGGCGAGTCGCCTCGGTGGCAGTGGCGATACATCCCCGGCCTACCAGGGCGCGAGTACTGGTACAAGTTCGGAGATATGGCCTTGCAGATGTACGCATATGAACAAGCCCGGTACGTCAGGGAGCAAGACCGTGAGGCGGGGCTCGGGCAGGGTATGAGCAGGACGACATCGATGATCGTCCCGTTCGGTGGCCTGGCCGTGGCCGCCCGGATTGCCAGTGTCACCCAGTACGGTCTCGTCGCCGCGATCTCGACCCGGGACGTCGCTTGTAGTCACGCTGCGGCACCAGCACCACCCCGTTCATTGACCCACTCGACACCGCCACCGGATCGCTGAGGCAACGGTGGATTCTTTCACCGCATCACTGACGACGTCGCTGTCTTCACCGACTTTCGCAGCAATGTCGGAGAAGACAGAGCTCAGGATCGGCGTCCACGCATAAGCGCCTTAAAGGAAGGATATTGCAATGCTCACCTCTACTCCCCGGGCTCTTCAGGAAAGGTTCTTGGAGAAGTTCCTCGCTCAGGACATCGAAGGACTACTGGCTTTGTATGAGCGGAATGCGGTGTTTGTGGCTTCTGCCGAGCAAGTTGTTGTCGGACTGGATGCGATTCGCGAGCAGCTCACTGGCTTGCTGACCGCGGCGAGCAAGTCGTTCGTGCTGAACCCGACGGTCGCCTTCGAGGTAGACGGTGTGGCACTCATGCACGCGGACTGGGCGTTGGAGGGAACAGGCCCGGACGGGTCTGCGCTGTCGTTGTCGGGCACTACTGTGGAGGTGGCCCGCCGTGGTGCCGACGGCGAATGGCGATACGTGGTCGACAGTCCCATCGGAATCGCGGAGGAGGCACTGTCACGGCATCTGTAGTTCTTGATCATGGTTGGTCGTGACGGGTGGTGTCGTTGCTGGTGGCGGGGGGCCGCGACGGCTTGGTGACGGCGCCGCCAGGCGGTCCGGTGCAGGACGTGCTCGCGGTCGCGTACGGATGCAGCACGAGGGCTCGCAGGACCCGGACGAACTCGGGGCAGCTCAGCGGGACGAGCGCTGGCTCGTCCTCGGCAGCGTCGTGGACGCAGGCCGGGACCTGGCAGGGCCAGCCGTTGCGTCCCAGGAATCCGCACGCCCCGGAAGCTCCTCGCCGAGTCGCTGATGGCGGGGCCACGCGATCGTACGCCTCGTTGATCTTCTCCACAGGGATGACCTCGGTTTCGACACCAATACCGTGCTCGACGCAGAAGTCGAGCATCTGCTGAGTGGCGCGGATTCCGCCCATCAGCTTGGTGAACCGCCGGATGCGGGCCTGCATGCCCGGTGGTGTGAGAGGAGGGCCGGACGATCCGGCCCTCCTACTCGATTGCCGCCCCGTGTCTCAATCCAAGGAGTCGAGGAACGCGTCGACCAGGCGGTGCGCGTTCTCACGTGCCACCGGTTCCATGGCGCGGCTGCGTGCGACCGGTTCCTCAGGATCGATGCCGAGCCGTGCGCACTGTTCCGCGCCGCCGAACTCCACCCAGCGCCGTACGACAGCCGGGATCGCCTCGGGGTGGAACTGGACCCCGAGCGAGTTTCCCATCCGGAACGCCTGCGTGCACACGGTGTTGCGGGCTGTCTCGCGGGCGTCAGGCGGCGGCACGCAGCGATCGTAGTGCCACTGCATCCAGGGGCCTGGGGGTATGAGGGAGGGGTCGTCCGTGTCGATGCGGACCCAGCCGATCTCGGGGCGCGGCGCTGCCTCGACGGTACCGCCCAGGGCTGTGGTCAGGGCCTGGGCACCGAAACAGATACCCAGTACGGGGATGCCGAGGTGATGGGCCTTGCGCAGCAGGGCGAGTTCGCCGCCGATCCACCTGCCGACCGTCGTCTCGTCGTACACCGACCAGGGGGCGCCGAGCGACACGACGAGATCCCAGCCGTCGGCGTCGGGGAAGTCGAATCGTACGTTGGGAGTGTGGTGCTGTTCCTCCGGGACGACCGTGAGGAGCGTGAGCTCGTACCCGCGCTCGATGAGCCGGTCTCCTACCAGTCCGGGCTCCGTCACGGGGTCGTGTCGGATGACGAGTGCGCGCACGACGGGCTCTCCTTTCTCCGTAGTCCGAGGGGGTTTTCGCGCAGCCCTGGTGTGTCCCGACCCATGTGGGCTGCTGTCGCTCGACCTGTGCAATGCCGTCGGAGAAACCCTTCGCACGAGGTTGGGATGACGTACGGACAGAGCAGTCCGCTCCGCCGGGCGTGGCGAGGATGTCGGCCCGCGCGCCGAGCAGGTGGTTGGACCAGGTGGCCGGTCGGAAAGTGGGCGGTGTCAGTTGATCTGGGCGTACTCCCTGAACTCCCAGTCGGTGACGTACTTGTGGAAGCGGGCGAGTTCGTCCCGCTTGAAGGTGAGGAAGGCGTCGACGAAGGACTTGCCGAGGGCGTCGGTGAGCTGGTCGTCGGCCTGGAGGGCGTCCAGGGCCTGGCCCAGGTCGGCGGGCAGTTTGGCCGCGGTGTTGGTGTCGGCGGCGTGGCCGGTCGCCGGTGCGGGGGGCTCGGCTGCGGCGGTGATGCCGAGGTGGACGGCGGCCAGGAGGCCGGCGATGGCGAGGTAGGGGTTGGCCGTGGCGTCGCCGAGGCGGACCTCCAGCCGGGAGGCGGCACCGCGCTCCGGCGGGATGCGCACCATCGCGTTGCGGTTGTCCAGGCCCCAGTTGATCAGCCAGGGTGCGGTGGTGTCGGGGCCGAACCGCTTGTAGGAGTTGACAGTGGGGTTGAGCAGCGCGGACAGAGCGGGTGCATGTGCGAGGACGCCGGCCAGCGCGTGACGGGCCATGGCCGAGAGGCCGTGAGCCTCGTTCGGGGCGTCGAAGACATTGGTTCCGTCGCCGTCGACGACGGAGACGTGCAGGTGAAATCCTGACCCGCCGCCATCGTTGAACGGCTTGGCCATGAACGTCGCCAGCCGGCCCTCGGCGCGGGCGAGTTCCTTGACCGCGGCCTTGAACCGGAATGCGCGGTCAGCGGCGTTCAGTGCTTCGGAGTGGTTGAGGTTGATCTCGAACTGGCCGCCGTCGAACTCGCGGTTGCCGCCGCTGACGTCCAGGCCAAGTGCATGCAGGGCCCGTACCGTCCGCAGGAGGTGGCCATCGGGGTCGGACTTGCGGCCGGTGGTGTAGACATTGCCTGGTTCGGGGGCATAGCGACGCCACGCGGTGGGTGCGTCGGTGTCCGGCTCGAGCAGGACGTATTCCAGTTCCGGGCCGACGATCGCGGTCAGGCCCTCCCGATTCAGACGGGCGAGAACCCGACGCAACAGGTCCCTGGGTGATTCGGGAACGCTCTGGCCGGTGGCCGGATCGATGACGTCGCCGATGCACCAGGCTACGTTCGGCTCCCAGGGCAGCGGGATTACGGTGTCCAGGTCCGGGCGCGCCAGGATGTCCGGCATACCCGCGTCGAGACCGCCGGCAATGTCGGAGTGATCGCCGAGGGCGCCGGTGTGGTAGACGGCGCGGCTGAAAGCCAGGCCATGTCCGGCGGCGTGCGGCAGATGGTGCAGCAGGATGTCCCGGCTACGGTCGGACCCCATCAGGTCCGGGTAGGCGACGCGGAGGACATCGATCCCCTTGGCGTCCAGCGCTTCCATCGTCTGTCGGACCTGGGGGTCTGTGTGGGCGCTCAAGGGATGCTCCAGTGGTGCGGCGATGAGTTGCATTCTGTCTGACGTGCCCGGGCAGTTTCCGGCGGCCTAGTGCCCGGCCGGTGGCGCCAGGTAATCATTTGAGGCCAAACGATAAAGCCCGAGTGCACCGCCCACAAGAGGGTCGGGCAGATTCTGCCCGCTTCCGGCCATGACCGAAGGCCACCGGACCGGGTGACTGCGGGATACATTTGACCGCAAACGAACCTGTCGGCGACCCCGCGTCGCCCCCTACGCGAAGGAGGAGCCTGTGCCCGGGCCTCGCCGATCCATCACCGAGACGGAGCAGGCCATACAGCAGCGGCTGGGCGGCCTGACGCTGCAGCGCGAGGCCATGGCCGCCGTGGGCAACATCCACCGCGCCGCCGCGGCCGTCCGCAATCACCTGGAGAACTCGGTGCTGCGTCCGCACGAGCTGACGTGGACCAGCTTCGTCGTGCTGTGGGTGCTGTGGATCTGGGGCGAGGCGGAGACCTGGTCGGTCGCCGAGGAGGCGGGCATCTCCAAGGGGACGCTGACCGGCGTTTCACGCACCCTCGAGTCACGCGGCCTCGTGGCCCGCTCCCCCCACCCCGAAGACCGTCGCCGGGTCCTGCTCTCCCTGACCCCTGCAGGGGAGAAGCTCATGGAGGAACTGTTCCCGGCCTTCAATGCGGAGGAGGCGTTCGTCTCCGCCCCACTGAGCCCCGAGCAATGCCTCCAGCTCGCCGACAGCCTGCGCGTCATCGTCGGCCGGCTCGAGGAGCGCGGCGAGCAGCGCCGGCGGAAGCTGCTCGCCGACGAGGACCTTGCCCCGCGGCGCTCGGGCCGTCGCCCGCGTCCGTAGTCACACGTCGAGGCTCGGCCACCACGAACCCCCGGCTGTCAGGGGGCGTGCGCATCCCCCGAGCGCCCAGCCACTGAAGAGATGACCCCTGCCTCAAACGTTTGGCCCCAAATAAATATCTTGGCAGCCCTTGACACCCTCACGAGCCGACTGTTTATTTGGGCCCAAACGAAAGAAAGGTTGGGACATGACCCGCGAGCCCCAAGCAGCTGTCATCGCCGGGGTGACCGTTGACACCCGGCACTGGATCGACGGCGAGCGTGTCGCCTCCACCGAGACGTTCACCGACATCTCACCGATCGACGGCGGCGCTCTGGGCGAGATCGCCCGCGGCACCGCGATGGAGGCTGCGGCCGCGGTGGCCGCCGCGAAGGCCGCTTTCCCCGGCTGGGCCGCCACCCCGCGCGCCGAGCGCGCCCGAATCCTGCACGCGATCGCCGATGGCGTGGAGAAGCGGTTGGAAGACCTGGCAATCGTCGAGACATACGACAACGGCGCCCTGCTGCGCTCCCACCGGCGCGGTGTGATGCCCCGTGTCGCGCACAACTTCCGCTTCTTCGCGGACTGGCTGCTGCAGCTGGAGCACGAGGACTTCGAGACCCGCGGCCACACGAACCACGTCAGCTGGGACCCGGCCGGCCCCTGTGTCCTGATCACCCCGTGGAACGCCCCGCTCATGCTGGCCACCTGGAAGGTCGCCCCGGCCCTCGCCGCCGGCAACACCGTCGTCCTCAAGCCCGCCGAGTGGTCCCCGCTGACCGCGTCCCTGCTGGCTGACATCGCCGCCGAGGCCGGGCTCCCGGCCGGTGTGCTGAATGTCGTGCAGGGCTACGGCTCGGAAGTCGGCGACGCGCTGACCTCGCACCCGGACGTACGCCGCATCAGCTTCACCGGTTCGGTGCCCACGGCCAAGCGGATCGCGGCGTCGGCCGCCGCCGGCCTGACACCTTTGAGCCTGGAACTGGGCGGCAAGTCCCCGCTCCTGGTGTTCGCGGACGCAGACCTGGACCTCGCGGTCGACCTGGCGGTGGAGCAGTACGACAACGCCGGCCAGGTGTGCCTGGCCGCCACCCGGCTGCTCGTCGAGGAACCAGTCGTCGAGGAGTTCACGCGCCGCTTCGTGGAGAAGGCGAGCGCCTTGAAGCAGGGTGATCCGCGCGACGAGGCCACCGATATCGGCCCCAACATCCACCCCCGCCAACTGGAGAAGATCGACGGTTTCGTGCAGCGGGCGCTCGCGGCCGGGGCGCGTGTTGTCATCGGCGGGCACCGCAATGGCGGCCAGTTCTACGCGCCGACTCTGCTCACGGACATCGACCAGGACTCGGAGATCGTGCAGGAGGAGGTCTTCGGCCCGGTCCTGACCCTGCAGACCTTTGCCGACGAGGACGAGGCCGTCCGGCTGGCCAACGGCACCCGCTTCGGGCTCGCCGCCACCGTCGCCACCGGCGACCCGGAGCGCGCCGAGCGCGTCAGCGGACAGCTGGTCGCGGGCACGGTGTGGATCAACTGCTTCTTCGTCCGCGACCTCCAGGCCCCGTTCGGCGGCTCCCGCGAGTCCGGGGTCGGGCGTGAAGGCGGCACCTGGAGCTTCGACTTCTACTGCGACGTGAAGAACACCGTCACCGCCCCGAAGGGATGGCAGGACCATGGGTGAAATCGTCGGGGCGGGCATGCTCGCCCACGTGCCCACCATCGTGCTCCCGAAGGAGGAGCGGCTGGCGTTGAACGAGGGCAAGGAGATCACCCTCGTCACCGGCCTCCACCAGCTTCGCAAGGACGTCTTCGAGCGTGACGACTACGACACCGTCGTCGTCCTCGACTCCCACTGGGCTACCACGGTGGAGTTCGTGATGACGGCGCAGGACCGGCGGGCGGGGCTGTTCACCTCCGAGGAACTGCCGCGCGGCATGTGCCGGATGCCGTACGACTTCCCGGGCGACCCCGAACTCGCCGACACTGTGGCAAAGTTCGCCGGCAAGCACGGCACCTGGATCACCGCGATCGACGACGCGTACCTGCCGATCTACTACGCCACCATCAACCTCTGGAAGTTCCTCGGTGAGGGCCTGCCGGACAAGCGGTGGGTCACCATCGGCGTGTGCCAGACCGGTGACATGGAGGATCACCTCCGCCTCGGTCGCGCCCTGGCCGACGGTATCGCCGCGACCCCGGGCCGCCGGGTGCTGCTGATCGCCTCCGGCGCGATGTCGCACACCTTCTGGCCGCTGCGCGAGATCCGCGACCATGAGGCCAGCGACCCCGCCCACATCTTCACCCCCGAGGCCCGTGCGGCCGACGAAGAGCGAATCGCCTGGTTCAAGGAGGGCCGCCACGACAAGGTCCTCGACACCATGGACGAGTTCTGGCGATACAAGCCCGAGGCCAAGTTCTTCCACTATCTGATGATGGCGGGCGCCCTCGGCGAGCAGGCGTGCGTGGCGAAGGCACGCCAGTACGGCGAGTACGAGAACTCCGTCGGCACCGGCCAGGCCCACCTCTGGTTCGACCGCCCGGCCGACGGCTGGACCGGCCGGGGACTACCTCACCCTGCCACGCCACACATCTCGCGCCATCGCGCCACCTAAGCACCCCCTCCCCCGCATTCAGGAGCCCCACCATGTCCGAATTCCGCCGCGTCCTGCTCGACGGCGCAGACGTCCAGGTCACTGTCGACGGGGACGAACTCGTCGCCGGGGACGGGCGCCGCGTCAAGATCGAGGATGCCCGGCATCTTCCCCCGGTGGTCCCGTCCAAGGTGATCGCCGTCCACCTCAACCACCGCAGCCGCGTCGACGAGTTCCAGATCGGCCTGCCCACCACGCCCACGTACTTCCACAAGCCCACCTCGGCCCTGAACTCCCACAAGGGCGCCATCGTCCGGCCCGAGGGCTGCAAGTGGCTCAACTACGAGGGCGAGGTCGCCATCGTCATCGGCAGGACGGCCCGCAACATCGCCCCGGCCGAGGCGGGGCAGTACATCGCGGGCTACACCATCGCCAACGACTACGGCCTGCACGACTTCCGTGACACCGACGCCGGCTCCATGCTCCGCGTCAAGGGCTCCGACACCCTCTGCCCGCTCGGCCCCGGAGTGGTCACCGACTGGGACTTCCACGGCAAGGCGCTGCGCACCTACGTCAACGGCAAGGTCGTCCAGGACGGTTCTACGGACGAGATGACGTGGGACATGCACTACCTCGTCGCCGACATCGCCCGCACCATCACCCTGTACCCCGGCGACGTGCTCCTGTCCGGCACTCCCGCCAACTCCCGCCCCGTACAGCCCGGCGACGTCGTCGAGGTGGAGGTCGAGGGCCTCGGGCGGCTCACCAACCACATCGTCGTGGGGCCCACCCCTGTTCGGGCCGACGTCGGCGCGCAACCGACCGAGTCCGAGGAAGTGCTGTCGACCGCGCTGGGCGGCGACTGGGAGTTCCGCGGCATCCGCCCGCCCCGGCGCTGAGCACGCACCACGCCAAACATGCGAGACCGAAGAGGAGTGACGGGATGGACCTGAGCAAGTGGCTCGCCGCGGCTGTCGTATCGAACACCGACTGGGCGAAGACCTTCGGCCCCTATGAACCGCACCCGGCGCTGGCCGTCGACGACGGCCGGTTCGCCGCCGCCTTCGAGACCTTCACCGAGCGACTCAAGGACAATTACCCCTTCTTCCACCCCCACTACGCGGGCCAGATGCTCAAGCCGCCGCACCCGGCAGCCGTGGTCGGCTACCTGACCGCGATGCTGATCAACCCCAACAACCACGCCCTGGACGGCGGACCGGCCACCGCCACGATGGAGCGCGAGGTGGTCCAGCAGTTGGCCACCATGTTCGGCTACGAAACGCACCTGGGACACCTGACCACCAGTGGCACCATAGCCAACCTCGAGGCCCTCTTCGTCGCGCGCGAGCTGCATCCGGGCAAGGGCGTCGCCTACAGCACCGAGGCCCACTACACGCACGGCCGCATGTGCGGGGTCCTGGGGGTGGAGGGCTTCCCCGTCCCCACGGACGACCTGGGCCGCATGGACATGGCCGCGCTGGAGGAACTGCTGGGCAGCGGGCGGGTCGGCACGGTCGTACTGACGACCGGTACGACCGGGCTCGGCGCCATCGAGCCGGTCCACGAGGCGCTGGCGCTGCGTGAGCGGTACGGCGTACGAATCCACGTCGACGCCGCATACGGCGGCTTCTTCACGCTGCTGGCCGGCGCGGACGGCCCCGAGGGCCTGCCGACCGAGCCCTGGCAGGCCGTCGCCCAGGCCGATTCCATCGTGGTGGATCCGCACAAGCACGGCCTGCAGCCGTACGGCTGCGGCGCGGTCCTCTTCCGCGCCCCCTCCGTCGGCCGGTTCTACCTGCACGACTCGCCGTACACGTACTTCACCTCCGAGGAGATGCACCTGGGTGAGATCAGCCTGGAGTGCTCCCGCGCCGGTGCGGCGGCCGCCGCCCTGTGGCTCACCTTCCAGTTGCTGCCGCCCACCCGCGAGGGGCTGGGCCAGGTGCTGTCGGCCGGTAGGCGGGCGGCGCTGCGCTGGGCGGAGCTGATCGAGAATTCGGAGCACTTGGAGCTCTACCAGCCCCCGCAGCTGGACATCGTCAGCTACTTCCCGGTGACTGCCGGCCACACCCTTTCGGAGATCGACGCGGCCAGCAACCGGATCCTGCAGGAGGGCATGACCGACAGCGAGGATCCTGTCTTCCTCAGCACCCTCCGCGTCGGCGCACAGCGCTTCACCGCCCGCCACCCGAAGATCACCGCGGACGCCGACGACGCGCGAATCCTGCGCAGCGTACTGATGAAGCCCGAGTCCGAGACCTACGTCGATCACCTGCACCACCGTCTGGAGCGGCTCGCCCGCTCATGACCGCCCAGGGCGTCACCGGCTCACCGCAACCCGGCCGGCGTTGAGCCCTGCGCCGGGCGCTCAACCCCTACCTCAGGCGACGGCGAATCCATCCCTTCTCCGTTCGCCATGTCTTGTGCAGGTGGCGTGCCCCGTCCCTGCTGATCTCTTTGGAGCGTGACGACATGGCCATGGTCCGTGGCTACTTCCACCCCAAGACAGCGACCGACGGCTCGTCGCTGGTCCCCTCCCCACCCTGGCACTACTCCGGTGACCTGCTCACCGTCGAGTACCGCACCGACCCCGCCCGCGTGCGCGAACTGCTGCCCGAGCCGCTGGAACTCGCCGACGAGGACCCCGGCGCGGTGGCTCTGATCTGGGCCGACTGGCAGTCCTGCTCGGCCTTCGGCGAGGAACTGCTGGACCCGGTGCTCTCCCAGTACAAGGAGGCGTTCGCCGTCGTCCGCTGCAAGTACAAGGGCCAGACTTACACCCGCTGCGTCTACATCTGGGTCGACAAGGACTTCGCGATCGCCCGCGGACTGCACCAGGGCTACCCGAAGAAGCTCGGCTCCATCCACCAGACCCGCCCGCACCCCTACGGACCGGCGCCCCGGATCGAGGCCGGGGCGCAGTTCGGCGCGACCCTTGCCGCCGCCGACCGCCGCCTCGCGCAGGCCGTGGTGACGCTGCGCGAACCGGCGAAGACGAACGGCTTCGTCAACGCCCACCCGATGGCCCACCACCGCTGGCTGCCGTCGATCGAGAAGGGCAAGGGGCTCGCGCTGGACGAGCTGATCGAGTCCGGAGCCGCCTCCTTCGAGGGCGGTCAGCCGTGGATCGGCGACGCCGAGCTGGAACTGTTCGCCTCGCCCACCGAGGAACTGGCCCGGCTGGAGATCCGCGAGCCGATCGCCGCGTACTACCGGCAGGTCGGCGTGGTCTGGGACGGCGGCCGACTCCTGGAGTCCGGCACCTCCGGCGCCGAGTAGAGGGCCCACGGAGACACCATGCGCAACATCACCCACGAGGAACTGCTGACCCGGGCCAAGGAACTCGACCTGCCCACCCAGCACCACATCGACGGCCGGGCCGAAGCCGGCAGCGGCGCCACATTCGCCGTCGTCGCACCCCGCAACGGGCAAGTCCTCACCCACGTCGCCGACGCACGCGAGGCGGAGGTCGACCTCGCGGTCGCGGCCGCACGCCGCGCCGTCGACTCCGGCCCCTGGCCGCGGCTGTCCCCTGCCGACCGCGGCCGGATCCTGCTGCGGATCGCCGAACTGCTCGAAGAGCACCGTGAGCAGCTCGCCCTCACCATCAGCCTGGAGATGGGCAAGCCCATCACCGACGCCTACGACATCGAGCTGCGCGCCGCGATCAACACCTTCCGCTGGTACGGGCAACTGACCGACAAGCTCACCGACTCCTCCCCACACACCGCCGCCGATGCCCTCGCTCTCGTCACACGCGAGCCGGCCGGCGTGGTCGGGGCGGTCGTACCGTGGAACTTCCCGCTCACCCTGGCCGGCTGGAAGGTCGCCCCGGCCCTCGCCGCGGGCTGCGCCGTCGTCCTGAAGCCGTCCGAATCGTCACCGCTGTCCGCTCTGCTGCTGGGCCGCATCGGCAGCGAAGCCGGACTGCCCCCCGGCGTCCTCAACGTCGTCACCGGAGACGGCCCGACCGCCGGACGCGCGATCGGCCTGCACCCGGCCGTCGACGTCCTGTCCTTCACCGGCTCCACCGCCGTCGGCCGCAACTTCCTGCACTACGCCGCCGACTCCAACCTCAAGCGCGTCTGGCTGGAACTGGGCGGCAAGTCCCCCAACATCGTCCTCCCGGACGCGCCCGACCTGGAGAAGGCCGCCGCCACCGCCGCCTGGGGCATCTTCTTCAACCAGGGCGAGATGTGCACCGCCCCGTCCCGGCTCCTCGTGCACTCCTCCATCGCCGAACAGGTCACCGAAGCAGTGCTCCGGCGGGCGAGGGAACTGAAGGTCGGCGACCCCCTGGACCCGGTCACCGACATGGGAGCCCTGGTCTCGCAGGCTCACCTGGACCGGGTCCTCGACCATATCGCCACCGGCCAGGCGCAGGGCGCCCGCCTGCTGACCGGCGGGGAACGCACCCTGACCGCCACCGGCGGTGGCTTCCTCCAGCCCACCGTTTTCGACCGCGTCGACCCAGGAATGCGGCTGGCCCGCGAGGAGATCTTCGGCCCCGTGCTGTCCGTTCTCACCTTCGACGACATCGACGAGGCCGTACGGCTCGCGAACTCCACCGAGTACGGCCTCGCCGCCGGCCTGTGGACCTCCGACCTGTCCACCGCCCACAGGGTCTCCCGTGCGTTGAAGGCCGGCACCGTCTGGGTCAACTGCTATGAGGAGGGCGACCTGTCCGTCCCCTTCGGGGGGATGAAGCAGTCGGGCAACGGCCGCGACAAGTCCGTGCACGCCCTGGAGAAGTACACCGAGCTGAAGACCACCTGGATCCAGCTGTGACGCGACCGTTGATCGCCATCCCGGCCCGCTTCTCCGCCACCGCCTCCGCGCTGCGGTACGCCGCCGAGGTCAACGCCCGCGCACTCGTCGAGGCAGTCTGGCGGGCCGGGGGTGAACCGGTGAGCATCCACCCGTCGGACCCCGACGAAGCCGATGTCGCCGCCCGGCTCGCCCGCTTCGACGGCGTCCTCCTGCCCGGCGGCGGCGACATCGCCCCGTACCGCTACGGGGCCACCGGCACCCACGACCGTGTCTACGACGTCGACGACCTCCAGGACGCCTTCGACATCGAAGTCGCCCGGCGAGCGCTGGAGTCGGGAATTCCGCTACTGGCGATCTGCCGCGGTCTTCAGGTCGTCAACGTCGCCCTCGGCGGCAGCCTCCATCAGGACATGGGCGGCCCCGACGGCGCACACCGCCATCTGCTGCACCCGGTGACCATCGCTCCCGGCTCGCGGACGGCGCAGGCGGTGGGCGCGGAGAAGGCCGAAGCATCCTGCTACCACCACCAGCAGGTGGACCGCCTGGGCCATGGCCTCAGTGTGACGGCCACCGCCGTGGACGGCACGATCGAAGCCCTGGAACTACCCGGTGCCCGAAGCTGGTTCACGGCGGTGCAGTGGCATCCGGAGGACACAGCGCACAGCGACCCCGCCCAGCAGAACCTGTTCGACACCCTGGTGCGACATGCCCACTCCGGCTGAGCACCCCGGTTGGCGCTCCAGCAACCCACCGCCACGTCGGGATGTCCAAGGCGCGGTGCGGGATCTCGCCGCCAAGACAGAGGCTCCACCAGGCCTCAGTGAGGCGGGCACGGCACGGGGCCGCCGCGTTCGCCGACCGGCGGGACGCCGGCCGTGGCGAGTATCACTGCACCGCTCCCTGGGTTCGACTGGCACCGGCCCGCCCCGGAGGGTCGGTGCCCTGATCGGAGTTCTCGGTGCGCTTACGTCCGTGGCCCCCTTGGCAACGGACATGTACGTGCCGGGGTTTCCCGAGCTGGGACGGACCCTGCATGCGAGGGAGTCGGCCGTACAGCTTTCCATGACCGCCTTCCTGGCTGGGCTCGTCCTGGGCCAGATGGTCATCGGGCCGCTCAGCGACGGTCTCGGACGCCGCCGCCTGCTCCTGCCCGGCACCGTGCTGTTCGCCGCGCTGTCCCTGGTGTGCGCGCTCGCCCCCAACATTCAGGTGCTGATTGCCGCGCGGTTCCTGGAGGGCGCCGCCGGGGCGGCCGGGATGGTGCTGGCGCAGGCGGTGGTCACCGACTGGTTCCACGGCCCCGAACTGCCGCGGTACGTCTCGATGCTCTCCATGGTGCCGGGCGTGGCGCCCGTCGCGGCGCCGGTGCTGGGCGGTGCGATCCTGTCGGTCGCGAGCTGGCGGGCCGTTTTCGTCGTGCTCGCGTTCTTGGGGGTACTGCTCTTTCTGGGCGCGCTGTTCGCCGTCCATGAGTCCCTGCCACTCGAGCGGCGCCATCAGGGCGGGGTGGCCATCACGTTCCGGGCCATGGGGCGGATGCTAGGGCACCGCGCGTTCGTCGGCTGCATGCTCACTTTGGCGTTCAGCGCCGCGGCGATGTTCTCGTACATCGCCGGCTCCAGTTTCATATTCCAGAATCTGTACCGGGTGTCCGCGTCGCAGTACAGCCTGATCTTCGCGACCAACGCGGCGGGCATGCTGCTCGCCGTCTGGACCTTCGGGGCTCTCTCCCGGCGGCTACCGGTGGGCACCTTGCTGGCGGCCGGGGTCGCGGTGGCACTCGCCGGCACACTGTTGCAGGTGGCCCTGCTCGCCGCGGACGTCGGCGGCCTGGCCGGCACGTGGGCCTGTCTGTTCGTCACCCTGTTCGGCATAGGGAGCATCTTCCCGGCCAGTATGACCCTCGGGCAGTCACTGGGCCGGGAGGCATCCGGAACCACATCCGCACTGCTCGGCGGGGTGGAGTTCCTGCTGGGCGCCCTGGCCTCCCCCCTCGTCGGCGTGTTCGGTACCGACAGTCCCCTGCCGATGGCGGTCATCATGCTGAGCGCCATGCTCTGCGCCGCACTGGCGCTGGTGTTTCTGACCCGCCCCTGGCGGACTCCCGGCACACTGCCCCGGACGCGTGGCGCCGCCGCCTGCTGAGGCGGCGCCACGACGCGGGCTCCAGGCCGGGGCGATCAGCGCATGGGGGCGGCCCTGTCGCGTTGAAGGACCCAGCGAATCTACACAGTCAGAGCACTAGCGGAGCGTGAGGAGTGCGTCGATGACTTCGTCGGCACGGGTGTCCGGGTTGACGAAGGCCATGCGCAGAACTGTTGCGTCGTCCCACTGTGTCGGCACACACAGCATGGTGCCCGTCTCGGCGGCCCAGGCGGACCATGACGCATAGTCCTGTGGGCCCCAGCCAGGGCGTTCGAAGAGGACGACGGACAACTCGGGATCGATCGTCAGGCGGAGATGGTCACTGGCGCGTATGGCATCGGCTACCAGTCGGCTGGTGGTGAGTGTCTGTTCCACGGCTTTCGTGTACCGCTCGGTTCCGTGGACGGCCAGGCTGAACCAGAGCGGCAGACCGCGGGCACGGCGGCTGAGGTGGAGGGCCAGATCCGCCGGGTTGTGGACGTCTCGGTCGATGGCGTCGAGGTAGTGCGCCGACTGACTGTGCGCTACGCGTGCCGCGGCGGGATCCCGGTAGAGCAGGGCGCAGCAGTCGTACGGCGCGAAGAGCCACTTGTGGGGGTCGACGATGAAGCTGTCGGCGCGTTCGATGCCGGTGTAGAGGTGCCGAACGCTGGGTGCGGCCAGTCCTGCTCCGCCGTAGGCGCCGTCGACGTGCAGCCACACGTGGTGGCGTTCGCATGCGTCGGCGATGTCATCGAGGTCGTCGATCAGGCCGGCATTGGTGGTCCCGGCGGTCGCCACCACGGCGAACACGCCGGGTGTGGAACGCAGGACCGTGTTCACGGCGGCTCCGGTGAGGTGTCCCCGCTGGTCCACGGGTGCGGTGACGACCTCGACGTCCATGGCCTGCGCTGCGGACCTGATCGAGGAGTGGGCGCTGTCGGCGCACACGATCTTCCAGCCGTCCGCCGGCCGGGGGCCAGATGTGGCGGCAGCGGCGCGAGCCGTGATGAGAGCGGAGATGTTGCCCATGGTGCCGCCGCTGACGAAGCATCCCGCTGCGGTGCTGGGCCAGCCGAGGAGCTGGGTGAGCCAGGTCAACGCCTCGTTCTCGGCGTGGATGGCGCCGGCTCCGGACTCCCAGGTGCCCGCGAAGATGTTCGCCGCGCCGGTGACCGCGTCGAAGGCGAGTGCGGCACGGGTGGGAGCCGCCGGGATGTACGCCAGGTTCGCCGACCCGCTCTGGGCACGGGTGGCGGGTGCCAGGACTTGGTCGAACAGTTTGAGGGCCGTGGCAGCGCCGATTCCCCACGGGGTGATGGCCGTACCGGCCGCGAGGGCGAGCTCGGTGGCGGAGCGTGCCCCCGCGACCGGATCCGGAGCGCGCAGGATGCGCCGCCGGGCGTAGTCCATGACAGCCCTCACGACCTCGTCCTCATCACCCCACACCCGATTGCCGACGTGAGGCACCTTGTTAGCTGGCGTGTTACCGCATTGAGCTTTTTGCATGGCGGCAACCTAAAAGGACACACCAGAATGCACAACATTCAGTAGATTTCATGCGCAGAATGCTCAATCCGATGCGACCGAGCCCTGTCATACTGAGCACCATGCGAAACGTTGACGCCCTCGACGCCCGGATCCTCCTGGCGGTCGACGCAGACCCACGGGCCACGACGGTTGCCCTGGCCGATCGGCTTGGTCTGGCCCGCAACACCGTTCAGGCACGTCTGAAGCGACTGGAGGAGAGCGGCCAACTGAGGGAGCCCAGTCGGCGCGTGGACCCCGCGGGCCTGGGCTATCCCCTGCTGGCCTTGATCACGATCTCGATCAGCCAGCGCGTGGGGCAGCCCACCCGTGAGGCGATCCTGCGCATTCCCGAGGTGGTCGAGCTGCTCGTCACCACCGGCGACGGCGACCTGCTCGCGCGCGTTGTCGCCCGGAACACCGAGGACCTGCACCGCATCACGAACCTCTTGCTCGAAGCGCCGGGGGTTGTCCGCTCCAACACGGCCATCGTCCTGCTCGAGGTGCAGCCATTCAGCGTCCGGCCGCTACTGGAACGACACATCGGCCTCTGACATCGCGGAGCGGGTGGTTCCAGCTGCGTCGGCTTCTCGTCCGGTGATCCTCGACTCCGGCAGCGGTCGGGCATCGGTGGATCGCTGCGATACGCCGGCCTCGCCAACTCCGCCGACGGTCCAGTCGGTCAGCACCACGCTCGACCGACAGGACGCCACCTACTACGCGGAGTAGCGTTCCGGTCGGCGCAGCACCACAACACTGCCGACCCTCGCCCCGCCTGAGCCCAGGGCCTCAAGGGCGTTCGGCCAGAGCTCAGGGACTATGCCACCGCTCACTGGTACGGCGTCTCGACACGGCAGAGTTGGAGGCCGCGGGCCTGACGTCTTCCGGACTCGGCACCGCACCGACGGCCGACACTGCGCCGGATCCCCCTGACGGTCATGACCCCGACGTTGCGGTCGGCCAGATCTCGCGCACCGGGCGCAGCCGGTCGCGTTCCACCCGAGGCTCCGCGTCCCACACCATCGTCTCCCGTCGCTCGCAGGTGTAGCCCGGCCAGGCCGTGCCTGGGTCGAGGTCGCGGACGAAGGAGACCCAAGCGCTGTGCGCCGCGTCGGCCAGGCGCTGCGGCGGGTTGTCGCCCGCGGCCGCGGGAACGGCCTCGGCGTGTAGCAAGTCGAAGGCGAACGGCAGGTCCAGACAGTGGAAGGCCAGCCCCTCCACGCCTGGTGCGGTGGACTTCCAGGCGAACTCGTAGAGCCAGGTGGGAAGTCCACGTCGGGCCCGCGCTTCGGCGATGGCCAGCGCGGGGGCGCGGAAGGTGGCGTCAGTCACAGCCTGGGCCATCAGCTGGGGCGGGGTCATCCCGTGCCGGAGCTCGATGAAGGCACGGGTGCGGGCCTCGTCCAGCCCCATGGCGGCGAGCATTCCGCGTACCGCTTCCTCGGAAGCGTCGGGGAAGGTCACACCGTTGAACTCGTGCCGCGTGAAGCCGAGCAGCAGCGGGATTTCCGCGCCCGCATCGCCGGCGACGAGTGCGTCCATGACCGGTTCGGGGATCAACTCGCCATCGGCGAAGGGTGCCAGCACCAGCATGGGCAGTTCATCCCGGTCCGGGCCGGAAGCATTCAGAGCATCCTGGAAAGCGAGCATCTCGTCGTCGGTCCTGTCGCGCAGCGCGGCGGTGCTGGCCGGCAGCCCGGTGCGCGTGGTGAACAGTCGGCCGGCGGCACGCGCCACCGACGGGTCCTGCGGCTGCATCACGGCGCCGGAGGCCGAGATCGCACCGCGGAAAAGACCCTTGGCGGAGGGCGTGGCGAGCAGTGTCTGGGCGGCGCCGCCGCCCGCGGACTGCCCTCCGACGGTGACCTTCGCCGGGTCGCCGCCGAAGGCGGTGATGTTGTCGCGTACCCAGCTGAGGGCGGCGATCCAGTCGAGGACACCTCGGTTGTCGGGGGCGTCCGCGAGGTGCAGGAAGCCCTCGATGCCGAGCCGGTAGCCGAGAGAGACGAGCACGACGCCATCCCGGTTGAAGGCTGCGCCGTCGTACCAGGGGCTGGCGGCGGACCCGGCGACGAAGCCACCGCCGTGGATCCACACGAGCACCGGCAGTCGCGCATCGGGGGAAGCGTCGGGGGTGAAGACGTTGAGGTTCAGCGTGCTCGCGCCGGGGATCGTCGGTTCCGGGATGGTCGTGACCTCGGCGAAGGGGCGCCGTTGCGCGGTAGGGCCGTACGCGGTGGCGTCCAGCGGCTCGGTCCAGGGTTCGGGCGGTTCGGGCGCGGCGAAGCGGAGCTCGCCGACCGGGGGCTTTGCGTAGGGGATGCCGAGGAAGCGGATGCCGGTACCTCGGGCCTCGCCGCGGACGGGACCGCGGTCGGTGCGGACGATGATGTGCCCGACGAAGGCGGTGCTCATGGTCGGCTCGTTCCTGGTGGGGTCGGGTGAGGTGCGTGGTCAGGCTGCCCGCTGCCGCGTCGGCATGATCCTGGCCGGGCAATGCCTTCCGTAGGAGCGATGAAGAGCCCGGGGATGTCGGCCCGTGTCGGGGTGACATCCCCGGCGTCTCGGGGCGGCTAGCGGATCTTCCGTACGGGGAGGACGGCGAGGGCGCCGGCGGCGGCGATCAGGGCGGAGGCCGCGAACAGGCCGCCGTAACCCACCGTGTTGACCAGGACTGCTCCGAGCGAGGCGGCGAGGACCTGCGGGAACGCGCTGGCCATGTTCATGATGCCGAGATCCTTGGCGGCGTCCTCGGCATGCGGCAGGACCTTGTTGATCAGCGCGGTGTCGACGGCCATGTAGACGCCGAAGGCGAGTCCGCCGACCAAGGCGTAGATCACCATGCCGGAGTAGCTGGGCATGAGCAGCGGGATCAGCAACGACAGCGCCAGCCCGATGCCGGATGCTGTCACGAAAATCTTGAGACGCCCGTAGCGGTGGGCCAGCGGAACGGTGACCAGGCCACCGACGACGGACGCGGCACCGTTGACTGCGAACAAGGTCCCGCCGGCGGTGACAGCCTGTTCAGGGGACAGACCCACCCAGTCCTGGAGGGCGAAGAAGAAGAAGGAGAAGAGCATGAAGTAGCCGAGCATGAGCAGCACGCGGGCCAGGAACACCCAAGCGAAGTCGGGGTGCTTGCGCGGGCTGATCCAGAAGTTCCGCAGGAACTGGCCGAGGCGGAACGGCTCACGAGGCAGGTCCCGCGAGTCGGCGTCCGGGCTCGCCACCGCGAACACGAAGGCGGTCACGGCGATCAGTCCGGCCATCAGGTAGTAGCCGCTGGGGCCGGCGAAGCCCGGGAAGAAGGTGAAGAGCAGCGATCCGGTGAGCACGCCGGCATTGAGGCCGACACCCATGAGCGCGGAGGCCACGTTGAGCTTCGCCGAGGGGAAACGGTCGGGGACGACGGCGGTCATGGCGGCCTGGAAGCCGTTGATGATCAGGCTGGTCCCGGCATACGTGATGCCGAGCATGGTGATGCTGGAGGCGGCGGACTGCAGCAGCAGCATGATCGCGCCGGCCAGGGCGCACGCCACCATCCACGGCGTACGGCGGCCGAACCGGGAGCGGGTGCGGTCCGACAGCTGACCGAAGACCGGGTTTCCCAGGGTCGCCGCGATGGTGCCGAGCGTGCTGGCGATACCGAGGGACGTCACGTCGGTGGAACCGGTCAGGTGCTGCACCGTGACCGGGAGCAGGAAGCCCGGGACGACGGTCCAGACGGCATAGACCACGAGGTTGGCCAGGGGCACAGTCGCATACAGCGGTCCGAGGCGGAAGGAGCGGGGCGAGGAGGGTCTGACGGTCTCCGGAGCGGTGGCGGTCTCACCGTCGATTGTCATGGTGGTGCCTTTCAGGGATGGCGCGAGCGGTGGTGAGGGTCACGTCGGCCGTCAGGCGGATGTCACCGCTCGACCTGCCGACGAGTATGCGGTGGGCGCCGGTGGGGGGCGCCCAGCCTCGGTCCGTCCAGCGACGCAGCACCTGCGGGCCGGTGCGGACGCGGACCGGGGCGGTTTCGCCCGGCCGGACCTCGCCGGCGGCGAAGCCGATCAGCCGAGGGGGTTCGGCGGGCGACTCGAGATAGACCTGGACGACCTCGCGGCCCGGTCGGGCGCCGGTGTTGCGCAACGTCACGTCGACCGCGAGGGCGCCGTCGTCCAGTGTCCTGGCAGCGAGCGTCTCGTACTCCCATGTCGTGTAGCCGAGGCCGTGGCCGAAGGGGAAGAGCGGCTTGTTCCGGGACCGGTAACCGATGAAGTGCCGCTCGTCGTAGGAGAGGACTCCGTCCTCCGGGCGGACGCGGGGCAGGCCGCTTTCCCCGGCCGGGAACGTGGTGGGCAGCCGGCCTCCCGGCTCCGCCAGGCCGGTCAGGATGTCGGCGAGTGCGTCGCCGCCCTCCTGGCCGGGCAGCCAGGCCCACAGCAGAGCGGCGGGCAGGTCGGCCCACGGCATGAGTACCGGGGCGCCCGCGTTGACGACGAGGACGGTGCGCGGGTTGGCCGCGCAGACGCGGCGGACGAGTTCATCCTGACGACCGGGAAGGGCGAGGGTGTCGCGGTCGAAGCCCTCGCTCTCGTACTCCTCGGTGGTGCCGATGACCAGGACGACCGTGTCGGCGTCCCGCGCGGCGGCCACCGCCCGGTCGAGCAGCTCGTCCTCGGGCGGGTGGGGTGCGAGGTGACCGAGGCCGAAAATGTGCCAGTGGGCGCGTTCGTCGTACGTGTACTCCAGCCGCACCTGCACCTCCTGGGCCGCGCCCTGCGTGTGCGTACGGAACTCGGCGGGCTCGACCAGCGGTGAGAGCGGGTCGCGCTCGGGCACGGGCAGGTCGAAGGTGAGCGGCTCACGGTCGCCGACGTGCCAGGTGAAGGCGCCGCCGCCGTAGACGGACAGCCGGTGGGGGCCGTCTTCGGGGTCTTCGGGGAGTACGACGCGGGTGCGCAGCACCACGGTTTCGGTGCCCGCGGGGGTGTCGTCCTCCAGCACGACGTGGGCCTTGGACCGGTGCTCGGAACGCAGCAGGTTCCCGGCTCGGTCCAGGAACTCCAGACATACGCCGTCGGGGGTCGACTCGCTGGGCAGCCGGGGCAGGTTGCGGTGGGTCAGGACCCCCGGCTGCAGGTCGATGCGGGCCTCCTCGCCGAGAACGCGGCGCAGTCCGTCGAGCGGCTGGACGACGCGCTCAGGGAGGACCTGGGCACTGCCGCCGCCCTGCGCAGTGAGCCGGACGGCATTGGGGCCGATCAGGGCGACGCGGCCGATCGACGCCTCGTCCAGGGGCAGCAGCCCGCGGTCGTGCAGCAGCACCATGCCCCGGGCGGCGAGATCACGCAGCGTTCGCCTGGCGTCCGCGCGCACGGCTGCCGGCGGCTTCGCGGCAACCCGGTCGGCGAGCCGCAGCAGACGCAGCAGACGCAGCACCTTGTCGTCGATCAGTTCCTCGGGTACCCGGCCATCCCGCACCGCTTCGACCAGCGCGTTCCCCCACGGCCCGTCCGGGCCGGGCATGACGAGGTCGAGACCGGCCAGTGCGGTCGCCTCGGTGGAGCGGGCGGCGTGCCAGTCGGACACCACGACGCCGTCGAAGCCCCACTCCTGCTTCAGCAGCTCGGTCAGCAGTCGGCGGTGCTCGGTGGCGAGCGTGCCGTCGAGGGAGTTGTACGCGGCCATGACCGCCCCGACCCCGGCCCGGACGACGGTCTCGAACGGTGCCAGGTACACCTCGCGCAGCGTTCTCTCGTCGATCCGCGAGTCGTAGGTCAGCCGCTCGGTCTCCGACTTGTTGCCGACGAAGTGCTTGGCCGTGGCCACGACCCCGGCCGACTGCACACCGCGTACGTAGGCCGCCGCGATCTGTGCGGTCAGCAGAGGGTCGAGGGTCCTCCGAGAAGCACTCGAAGTGCCGCCCGCCGAAGGGCGACCGGTGCAGGTTGAGGACCGGGGCCAGCAGCCAGTCCACGCCCATGGCCCGTGCCTGCGTGCCCATCAGCTCACCGGCCCGGTGAGCTGATTCCTCGTCCCAGGCAGCGGCGAGCGCGGTCGGGTTCGGGAACAGCGGCGAGACCGTGTCCCCGCCGAAGCCCCCACCGCGGACGCCCGCGGGCCATCGGAGAGCACGAGCCGCCGAAGCCCGGCGTCCGGCTGCGGCAGGGTGCTCCAGCCGTCAGCGGCTCCGGTGAGCACGGCGACCCGCCGTTCCAGTGTGAGGTGGGCGATCCGCCGGTGCAGCTCGGCTTCGGACGAGACGAGGGTCATTGACGTGGGGCCCTTTCGTGAACGGATGCGGTGACGGTAGAGGCGGGCCAGCTCGTCAAAACAGTGGGTGTCCACTGATTGTTACCATTGCGTTATATTCTGATGGCTATGCTGCTCACCATGGATTCCGCAGCAGCCACCGGTACCCGTAAGCCTCAAAATCGCCGCGGGTCGTACGCGGTCGGGCAGGTGCGACGCGAGCGCATCCTCAACGCCGCCCTGCTGGAGTTCGCTGAACGCGGTTACCGCGGCACCTCGATGGCGCGGATCGCCGAGCGCTGCGAGATCTCGGAGACCGGCCTGCGGCACCACTTCGGGACCAAGGACGAGTTGCTCGTCGAGATCCTTCGCGAGCGTGACCGCATCGAGAACGAGCGCCGGGAGTCCGAGGGCAGCCCGCAGGGCGTTGCCGGCCTCGAGGACACTGTCCGGATCGTGGACCACAACTCCCGCACGACGGAGCTGACACGCCTGTTCACCGTCCTCACGGGCGAGGCCGTCACCGACGGCCACCCAGCCGCTCCCTGGGCGGTTCGGCGTTACCGCGATCTGCGCCGCACCACGGCCGACAGCCTGCGCGGAGGCGTGGCATCCGGTGAACTCCGCCCCGATATCGACGCGGACCGGATCGCCCGCCAGGTCATCGCCGTCATGGACGGGCTCCAGCTGCAATGGCTGCTCGACCCTGAAAGCATCGACATGGCCGCCGACTTCCGCGCCTACATCGACGACTTGGTCGACTCGCTACGAACGCGCTGAATCTGAGGCGCTGGTGGTCCCGGACCTCGCTATACGGCCGCCGCCGCGGATGCCATCTCTGGTGGCGGAAGAGCTGGTCTGTGTGGCGAACGGTGAACTCGGTCCACGGCCAGGTAGACGCACTCGAGGGTGGCCGAGACCCAGCTCCTGCGCGCCCTGTTCGTGCTGGCGGACGGAAAAGGCTCAGTGACCGCGTGCGATCCACGTCTGGAGGTTCGGAGCCTCCTCACCGATCGTTGTGCACTCGCCGTGTCCGGTGCGCACCACCGTGTCCCGCGGCAGTGCCAGCAATACGTCGCGAATCGACCGGATGATCGTAGGGAAGTCCGAGAAGGACCGTCCCGTGGCGCCAGGGCCACTGGCGAAGAGGGTGTCGCCGGTGAAGACGGTGTCGAGATCGGGCGCGTACAAGCAGATACCTCCAGGCGTGTGGCCGGGGGTGTGCAGCACGGTCAGCTCGATACCGGCCACCCGGAGGCGGGATCGGTCGGTGAGAAAGCCGTCGGGGTCCCGCTCGGGGTGCGTCTGCTTCCACAGGATCTGGTCGTCCGGATGCAAGTAGACCGGGGCTCCCGTTCGGGCAGCCAGAGCGGGGGCGGCGTCAATGTGATCGTTGTGCGCGTGCGTGCACACAATCGCGCGCAGCCTGCGGTCGCCCAGTGCGGCGGCGATCACGTCGGCGTCATGGGCCGCGTCAATGACGATCACCTCGGCATCGTCGCCGATGATCCACACGTTGTTGTCGACAGCCCAGGTGCCGCCGTCCAGGCTGAACTGACCGCTGGTAACGAGACGTTCGATGCGGGCTGCCATCAGAGCACCACCACCGAGCGCAGCACATCGCCGTGGTGCATCCGCTCGAACGCCTTCTCCACGTCGTCGAGTGCGATCGTCTCCGTGACGAAGGAGGCCAGATCCAGTCGGCCCTGCAGGTGCAAGTCGATCAGCATCGGAAAGTCACGAGAGGGCAAGCAGTCTCCGTACCACGACGATTTGAGCGCGCCGCCGCGTCCGAAGACCTCGAGCAGGGGCAGTTCGAGCATCATTTCAGGTGTGGGCACACCTACGAGCACGACCGTCCCGGCCAGATCACGGGCGTAGAAGGCCTGCTTGTACGTCTCGGGGCGGCCGACGGCGTCGATGACGACATCCGCGCCGTTACCGGCGGTGAGCTCGCGGATCGCCTCGACTGGGTCGGTCGTGCCGGAGTTCACGATGTGGGTGGCACCCATCTTCAGGGCGCTGAGGAGCTTGTTCTCATTGATGTCGACGGCGATGATCTTCGCCGCACCCGCCAGCCGGGAGCCGGCGATGGCGGCGTCGCCCACGCCGCCGCACCCGATCACGGCGACACTGTCGCCCCGGCCGACGTTGCCGGTGTTGATGGCCGCCCCGATACCGGCCATGACGCCACAGCCCAGCAGCCCGGCAACCGCAGGCGATGCCGCAGGGTCGACCCGGGTGCACTGACCGGCCGACACAAGGGTCTTCTCGGCGAACGCTCCGATGCCCAGCGCCGGGGACAGTTCCCTGCCATCGGTGAGTGTCATCTTCTGCCTGGCGTTATGGGTGTCAAAGCAATACCACGGCCGGCCGCGGAGGCATGCGCGGCACTGCCCGCACACCGCACGCCAGTTGAGGATCACGAAATCGCCGGGCATCACCTGGGTCACGCCATTCCCGACCGACTCCACGATCCCCGCTGCCTCGTGGCCGAGCAGGAAGGGGAAGTCGTCGCTGATACCTCCCTCGCGGTAGTGCAGGTCGGTGTGGCAGACCCCGCACGCCTGTATCTTCACCACGACCTCACCGGGCCCAGGGTCCGGGACAACGATCGTCTCTACACGCACCGGCTCCTTCTTTCCGAATGCGATGACGCCGCGTACTTCTTGGGACATTGGTCTGGCTCCATTTCTTTGCGCTTCCGACTCTTGAACTCTTGGGGTGCCGCGTCTCCCGTGTGCGGCCGGTTGAAGGTGTCCGCCCGAGGCGACTCCTGTGGTCTGGTCAGCCAGCCGAACGCCCCGCACACCGCCGGACGGGCGGCCCAACGTCTTCGACGTATGTCGAACTGACTGGCCTGAGATTCCAACATTTGCTGCTCGCGCGCAGGACGGATCACTTGCAACGATGATCCGGGCTGCCTTCAATACACCGTCGCGCCTCTGAATTACCGACGGAAGGGGCCTCAACTGGCCCGGAGTAAGGCATCTGGTGCTCGATTTTTCTTCACGGAGAGGACACCCTCATGACCACGGTATTCCGCGCAGCGGATCTCTCGTCCGAACAACTCGACGAAGCACTTCTCGCGCCTCCTAGCGCCACGCCTCTGTCAGGCCCTATCACCGTCAGGAGCCGTGTCGCTTACAAGAGCGACGACAATCACATCATCTCTGGTACTTGGGAATCCGAACCCGGCACGTCACGTTGGGAATTCCTGAACCGAGGCGAGGTAATCACCGTTGTCGAGGGGCGCATGACCGTCACCGAAGATGATGGGGAGCCCGTCGTGCTGAGCGCAGGTGACACGGCCTACTTCCCGCTGGGCTGGACCGGAGTCTGGATCGTCCACGAACGGCTGCGCAAGATATTCGTCGTCTACACAGCCCTCGAGAGCGGCGCTTCCACCTCTGGCTGACAACTCCGCCCGGGACCGTCTTCCTGAGGCTCCTCTCGTTCGGCGCCGACACGTCAGGCATCGGTCCGGACGAGTTCCGGCTCGGGCCCGTACCGCCTTCGGCGCGGGCCCGATGCACGGGTCATGGTGAACCGGCGTGCCGAGCTCTGGGTTCCTCGGTGCCATGATCAGCCCTTCAGCGTGAAGTCCGGGATGCAGCCCGGGTCTTTGAGCGCCGGGCGGTCAGCGCGGAACGGCTCGATGGGAAACGACGACCTGCCGTCGACGGCGAGTTCAGAGAGAATCTCGCCCAGCAGGCCGGCGAACTTGCCGGCGTGGGCCGCCCCGTTCCCCACCACAACGCCGGGATGACCCGGCAGGAAATCCAGGATGAAGTGGCGGTCCGGGGGCAGGTCGTACGGGCAAGTCTTCGCGTAGAGGACGGGCCCGACCGCGGTGGGCAGGCGTTCCTTGAGGAAGTCGAGCAATACCGCGGTCTCGTCTTCGTGCGGGTCCGGGCTGCGTGTCTCCTGCGTCACGAAACGGCGAAGGTTTTCACGGCCGATCTTGACAGCGACCTCACCGTAGGTGGGAAAGCCGTAGAAGAGATCGTCCCCGTGCCATCCCCAGACGGGGAATCTCCCGACGGAAAAGTCCTTCACATGGGGCGTCCGGACGTAGACGATCTGCTCCTCGGCGATGGTTGTGTTCCAGGTCTGGCCGAGTGGTCCGAGAATCTGGTCGACCCAGGACCCAATGGCCACGACCACCTTGTCCGCGGTGTAGGAAGCGTCCCCGGTGACGATACGCACACCTCCGTGGAAGCTCTCGATGACCTGGACCGCCGTGTTCTCCTTCACGATCACGCCTAGGCTTTCGGCCAGTGCCAGGTGGGTGAGTGTGGCACGGCGGATGTCGATGAGGCCGGAGTCCTCCTGATAGGTGGCCCGGACTTCCTCTTCCAGGATGTTCCACTGCGGAAAACGCTCACCGAGTTGCTTCTTGTCAAGTGTGTCGAAAGGGATCTCGTTCGACGCCATGACGCGACGGTAGTTGTCGATGATGTCGGCCCCGGGAGTCCCGTCGATCGCGATATCGAGGCCGCCCGTCCGCACGAAGACGCCCTGTGCGCTCTCCCGCTCCAACCTCGCCCAGTTGTCGTACATACGATGTGTCAGACGACCGTAGATGGTGTCGTGGTAACTGTGCCTGATGATGCGGGAGTGGTCGCCGGATGAGCCGAGTCCATGTCCGGTGGTGTGCTGCTCAAGTACGAGCACATCGGTCTGGCCTCTGACGGCAAGCCAGTATGCGGTGGCACTGCCGATCGCACCGCCACCGACGACGACGGTTTGGAAATCATTCTTGCCCATGCGGCATGTCCCTGCGCGTGGTCGCGGTGAACGGCTTGGTGAAGGAGAACGTGGCCGCGCGGTGTCGTCACGACGCCCCATGGCGGAAGACGGACTGGAAACCCGGATCGGTCAGCGCCGGCCGCTGCAGGCTGAACGCGCCGATGTCGTGCTTGGTGGTGCCGTCGGTGAGAAGGTCCGCAAGGATCTTCCCGATCAGTGCGGCGAACTTGCCTGCGTGACCCGCGCCGTTGAAAACGGCGACGTGCGGACGTCCGGGGAGGGTGTCGAGGATGAATTCCCGGTCGGGTGCCATGTCGTAGACACACGTCCTGTTGACCAGGGTGGGGCCGACAGCTCGCGGCAGGTGCTGGGAGAGGAAGGCACGCAGCACGTCGGCTTCCTTCTCGTCGCCCTCGAACACGCGGTCCTTGCTCTCGATGAAATGGCCCCGCATGTCGCGAGCCAGTTTGATGGCCGCCTCGCCGTACACCGGGAAACCGTAGTACAACTCGGACCCGTGGTAGCTCCAGACGGGAAACCGGTCTGCGAGGAAGTCCCGTAGATGTGGCGCGGCGATGTAGCTGACCTGCTCCTGGGACAGCACGAGCGGGAAGTCCAGGAGGTCTGGCTGAAGTTCCTCCGTCCAGGATCCCGCGGCGACCAGGAGGTGATCCGCATCGAAGTCACCCTGGGCGGTCCTCACGGTCACGGAGTCGTCCCGAACGGTGATGCCTTCGACTCTCGTCCGGGCGAGGAACTCCACGCCGGCCGACAAAGCAAGCGAGGTGTGCGCCGAGACGGACCTTCGAATATCGACGATTCCTGCGTCCTGTTGAAAGAACCCTACGGTGTCATCACTTATGGTCCACTGCGGATATTCTGCCCGGATGTCCTCGGCACTCAACTCGTCGAAGGGGACACCTGCGTTACGGAGAGGCTGCTTGAAGGCCTCCAGTTCCGCAGCGCCCCGACCTTCGGCCGGCGCCATGTCGAGACCGCCTGTCCTGGTGTAGATGGTCAGGCCGCTGAGGTGCTCGATCTCTTCCCACGCCGAGAACATCGCCGAGGTCAGGTTGACGTAGGCATCGTCGTGATAGGCACGGCGGATGATACGTGAGTGGTCGCCCGAGGAGTTGAGTGTGTTGATGAGATCGAACTGCTCGACCACCAAGACCTTCCGGGCTCCCTGGGCGGCAAGCCGGTAGGCGGTGGCCGAGCCGATCGCTCCCGCTCCGATGACGATGTGAGAGTACCCAGTCACTTTTGAGCTCCTGTCGCTAGGTTCCACTCCTCATGGTCGTCAGTCCACCACCCGAACTCGACAGCCCGATGTTCTAAAAGTGCGGTACCTGTTTCGACAATCCTTCAAAGCCCATGTTCATGGGCGAGTTGGCAGGTGCTCGATGCTGTCCAGGCGCTGATGGGTACGTCGGCGCGGCCGCTCCGGATCTCGGTCCTTTGGGCGACGCGGGCGCTGCGTCGGGGCAGACACTGGTTGGCCGCAAGTCGAAGCCGAACTGCGCGGTCGGACAACAAGGCTCTGGTGCCGGGCGGGTTGGAAGCGTGGGAAAAGCCAGCGGCGTGAGCGACACAGTGGTCGCTCACGCCGCAGTGGCCTTGCTGCCTGCCCGGGATGCCTCGTCGCCTCAACTGCCGGCGGAGGACGCGGAGATACCGTTTCCGGTCAGGGCCTTGGCGACGGCGCCGTTCTTCAGCAGCGCCTGAATGTCCTCGTCGAACGCCTCCAGCATTTTCGTGTTGCCCTTGGTGAGTGCGAAGACCACTTCGCCGGGCGCAGTCGACGCTGCTACACGTGCGTCGGGGGCGACTTGACCCACCTGCAGCTTCGCTGCCGGGTTCTGCTGTGCTCGGTAGCCCGCCTCCGAGGTGGTGAGCACGCCTTGGTCCAGACGGCCGTTCTTGAGGTCGGACACCAGGCCGTCCGAGCTCTGGTAGATCTTGACGTGGCTGCTGCCGAGCACCTTTTGCAGATCGGCGTTCCACAGGTACCCCTGGATGACCCCGACGGTCTTCCCCTTGACGTCCTCGATGGTAGTCGCCTTGTTCTTTCCGATGAAGGCCATGCCGTCCCGGTAGAGAGTGCTGGTGAGCCCGAGGATTTGAGCACGTTCAGGGGTGCGGTAAATACCACCGAGGGCAACGTCGGCACGCTTGGACTTCACGCTCTCGATCAGTGCTGCCCCCGCAACGGGCTTCTCGACGAGCTTGAGGCATTCCATCTGCGCGATCCGCTGGATGATGTCACCGTCCACACCGCCGAAGACGCCGCCGGGCTTCTGCACGCTGTAGGGAGGCGAGACGTAGACGGCGACGGTGAGCTGCTTGTCCTGGACTGTGGAGAAGGTGTGTATCGGCTTGCAGCCGGCCTTGACCGCGGCGCCACTGCTGCCAGTGTCGGCGCCGCAGGCGGTCAGCGTCATGCCGAGGGCGAGGGGAAGGGCGACCGCGGCGGCCGTCTGTCTGATGCTGGCGGACATTCTTACTCCTACGGGGTGGTGAGGGTGGAGGAGAGTGGAGCGGACTGTTAGTGAGAGGTGATGGCGCGAGAGCGAGTCCAGCCGGCCAGGCCCGTTGCGGAGAGTGAGACGACGGCGTACATCAGACCGGCAAGGGCCAGGGCGGAGCCGTACTGGAAAGTGATCGACCCGGCGTTGTAAGCCCGGCTGAGAAGCTCGGGTACGGAGATGGCGAAGGCCAGCGAGGTCCCCTGGTAGAGGATGATCGCGAAACCGATCAGGGGCGGGATCACGATGCGCAGCGCCTGCGGCAGGACGACCAGGCGCAGTTCCTTCCAAGGGGTCAGCCCGAGTGCGCGGCTGGCTTCCCGCTGGCCCTGCGGGACAGCGACGAGACCGGCGCGGAAGATTTCACTGGTGTACGCGCTGGTGGTGAAGCTCAGGGCGACGGTGGCCGCGGTGACGTCGCGCAGTGTCAGTCCTGCCTGCGGCAGGCCGTAATAGACGAGATACAGGACGATGAGGCCCGGGGTCCCGCGTCCGAGTTCGACAATCGCGATCCCCGCCCACTTGGCGAGTCGCCAAGAAGAGGTGGTGACGACGGCCAGTACGACGCCGAGCGGAAGTCCGAAAAGCAGGCCGCCACATGTCAGCTTCAGGGTCACCCACAAGCCCGGGAGAAACTGGGGAAAGAATTCGTTCCAGGAAGACATCAGCGCGCCAGCCTCTCGGTGAGCTTCCGGTCGGTGATCCGGGAAGTCGCGGCGATGGGGATACTCAAAGCGATGTAGAGGAGTGCGGCGAGACCGAAGATGGAGAGCCCCTGCAACGTCGCCTGCGTCTCCTGGGTCGCATAGAAGGTGATATCCGTCGCTCCGATGATCGAGGCGATCGCGCTGTCTTTGAGCAGACCAATGGCATAGGTGGCAGAGGGCGGGATGACGACGCCCAGCATCTGAGGGAAGATCACCTTGCGATAGATGGCAAGGCGTGGCAGGCCCAACGCTTGGGCTGCCTCCCACTGGCCTTGGGCCACCGCCTTCAACCCGGCGCGGTAGATCTCGGACAGGTAGGCCGCCGCGATGATCCCCAGCCCGATGACTGCTGCCGCGAAGGTGCTCAACTGAACACTTCCGGAGCCGATCCCGTAGAAGACGATGAACAGCCACACGATCGGCGGGATCGCCCTGACGGTTTCGACGACTGCCCCACCAATCACTCGCACCGGAAGCGGCCCGGCATAGCGCATCAGCGCGAGAGGAAGCCCTAGTACAGCGCCAACGACGAACGACGTCACGGTGATGGCGACGGTCTGGCCGATACCGTTCGCGAGAACGGAGAGATAGTGCAGCACGAGGTCATCGCCCCCGAACCGCGGACAGGAACTTTCTGGTCCTCTCGTGCTGCGGCTGCCTCATGACCTGATGGGCGGACCCCTCTTCGACGATCCTTCCATCCGCCATGAAAACGACCCGGTCGGCCACCTCTTCGGCGAAGTGCATCTCATGCGTCACGACGATCATGGTCATTCCCTCGGACGCGAGCCGCCGCATGGTGCCCAGCACCTCGACGGCAAGTTCCGGATCGAGCGCTGACGTCGCCTCGTCGAAAAGCATCAGCTTCGGGTCCATCGCCAGAGCCCTGGCGATGGCGATGCGCTGCTGCTGTCCACCCGAGCACTTCGCGGGCAGCACGTCCGCCTTGTCCGCGAGGCCGACATGTGCGAGCTCCTCCAGGGCTCGTTTCCTCGCCTCACCCTGCGATCGCTTCAGCGCGTGCACCTGGGCAAGCATCACGTTCTCGACAGCGGACAGGTGGGGAAAGAGGTTGAACTGCTGGAAAACCATGCCGACTTCGCGTCGGTGTTCGGCCAGTTTCTGGGCACCGGCTGCTACGAAACGGTCACCGCGCTGTACGAAACCGACCCGATGTCCGGCCAGGTGTACGGTTCCCTCGGCAGGTATCTCGAGGAAGTTGATACATCGCAGAAGGCTGCTCTTGCCGGCACCGCTGGGGCCGATGAGGGCGACAACCTGGCCGGAATGGACGTCCAGCGAGATGTCATGTACGACCTGATGGTTGCGATAGCGCACACTGACGCCCTCGAGCCGCAGCAGAGGTGTCCTCGCACTCGCGGGCTCCGTCCGGGCAAGGGAATTATCGACCGAATCGCCGCCAGTGTTCACGGATTCGTTGAATGTCTTCACCAGGTCTCGTTTCCTTCGTACATGTTCACGTCACCTGCTGGTCTCACAACTGATCGGAGCAAGGCGTCGATCCAAGTCCCGATCAGGATTCGATAGCCCCCGGTTACCAAGCCCCGGAAAACCTGCCGAGCAGGAGCGCGAATTTCGTCGCGCGGTCTAGAACACAGTTCGATGGTGATACGGGTCTACCGCACGCGGCCGTCAGGATGGAGTCGAGGGTTGGCGGCATGCCACTGCCGGTTCCGGTGAACGGCATCGGAGCACCGGCGCCGATTGCCACTACCGCCTGAGAACCTCAGCTTCACGCCTGACCTCACGCTTGGATGCCAGTAAGAGTGCGTCCATCGCGGTGCCAGCGACCACGTGCGGATGTCGAACGCATCGGGGAGCCGTTGCGACAGCTGTTCAAAGCGCTACTGTTCAGACATTCCCTGCGAACGGAGCGACGTGAGCCGGGCCAGCTTGGTGCCCATGTGAAGCGTCAGTCGTGCCGTCCCGTCCCGCAGGTCCACGCCGCAGATCGCTTCGATCCGGCTGAGCCGGTAGTACAGCGTGCTCCTGTGCACATGGAGCGTCTCCGCGGTCCGCGCGGCGTCCCCTGCACAGTCGAGATACGACTCAAGTGTCGAAAACAACGCACCGCCGGGATCCTGCTCAACGAGCCGGAGCAGCGGCACGGGACAACTCGACGGCTTCAGTTCCCCTGGCGGCAATTTGAGCAGCATGGAGTACGGCCCGAGGGCGCCCCAGTGCACGATGTCACCCAGCTCCGGCAGGAGAACGGCGGCTTTGGCAGCAAGCCGGGCTTGCTCGTAGGACTGGGCGGCATCGTCGGCGCGGGAAACGACGGTGCCGAGGCCGATGGTCCAACGGATGCCCGGAGCCTTCCGGGCGTCGAGCTCACGTAGCACCCGGGCTGCCAGTGCCGCCCGTGCCTCCGGGCTTGGCCGGCGGACGCCTGCCAAGATCAACAACGCGCGCCGTCCCTGTGCGGTCGACAGCGCGGAAGCAGCCGGCTGCGTGCGAACCGCGTTCTCCACGGCGACTTCGAGTGCCGCTTCCATGTCATGCGGCCCAGCTTCCCGGGGAGGCCCGGCAGCCTCGATGACAGCAGCGACCATGTACTCGGTGGAGCACAGCCTCTGCTCGTCGACGGCTTCCTGCCATGCCCGTGCACGCACGGCGGGGTCCGTGGACACCAGAGCCCACACGAGTTCCTGCCGCCGACTCCGCTCCCGCTGGTTCAGAAGCTCCCGCCGGTACAGCGCTGTGGCCACCGCCTCGGCTGCCGACTCGGCGTCATCGATCTCTTCTTTGCTCAGCGTCTCGTCGTCGTCGATCAGCCACAGGTAGCCGACGAGGAGTCCATGACAGCGCAAGGGCACGCACAGACGTCTGCTGCTGCCGACCTCTGGGTTGCCCGGCACGTAACCGGGCCCCTTGAAATCCGCGATACCATGATCCAGCACCCATTCTGTGATCCGGCGGTCCAGTTGACGCAGCATGACGACTTGCACACGGCTTGCGTCCTCATCCCCGAAATGCCGACTTGCCACGATCAGGCGCAGGGTCGGGTCATCGACGGCAACGGAACGGCCGAGCCTCTCTGCCAGCCCATCGACGATCTGCTGGATTTCGTCGGTGTGCATCTGGGTCCAAACCTTTGATCACGCGCCTACCCGCTCGAATGCAGCGGCCGAATGTCTGCCCTCCGGGACCAATTCCGCACTCAACCATGACCGCCTGTTATCAGGCACAGCGGGATTCGTCGCCGATTTCACCCACCGCTCGAGATGGATGTCCGACCGTTTCGGATGGGCGGTGGTGGTTGCTTTTGCCTTCCGGCCACTTCCCAGGGAGCCTGGCGAGTCAGTGCAGCACGGTCTACCTCCGAATGTCAACGGCCAGTTCCTTGTTCCTGACGGCTGCCATTAGATCTCTCCGCCAGCGGCCTACCGATTCGGATCTGACCCATCTTGTTGCGCTGCGATCACCGACCGTAACCGGCGCGCAGTCGGTCTCGGGGACTGACACGACAGCTGTAAGTCTTGATCGTTGACGTGTCTGTGCAGGTCAGGGGTGGCGCGGGCATGGGAACGGCCACCGCGATCATGGTCGTTTGTGAAGACAACGCAAGACGTGGTGGCCGTGGAGGCCACGATAGCCCAGCAGGAGTGGACGGCCGCCTTCGGGAACGCGATGGCGCAGGTCGCGGACTGCTTCCCGCGACGGGACTCGCATCCTGCCCGCACCGCTGTCATCCCTGGTACTGCGGGCCATGGCATCCCGGTGAGACGAACAGCCGCGGCGGCTTCGGAGGAGACGGACACCCCTGCCGGCCGTGGCAGCCGCCCCGCCGGCGCAGGCTGCGCACGTCAGGTCCCGGGTTCCGGACGCAGCTGCCCGTGCTGCCACACCCAGGCGGCGATCTCCACGCGGTTACGGACGCCCAGCTTGAACTGGGCGCTGGAAATGTGCGTCTTGACGGTGGACAGGGAGACGTACAGTTCGGCTGCGATCTCTGCGTTGGTCCGGCCGATCGCGACCAGCCGGACGACATCCAGCTCGCGGTCGGTCAGCGCTGCCGACGGCTCGGCGGGTACTTTGCGCTCCGGCGCGGTCAGGTGCCGCAGCAGCCGGACCGTGACGGAGGGCGAGACCAGGGAGTCGCCGTTCGCCGCGGCGCGGACCGCCTCCGCGAGGAGGGTCGGCCCGGAGTCCTTCAGGAGGAAACCGCAGGCGCCGCCGCGCAGCGCACCGTACACGTATTCGTCCAGGTCGAAGGTGGTGACCACGACCACCCGCAGCGGGTCGACCACATCGGGCCCGGCCAGCAGCCGAGTCGCCGCCAGGCCGTCAAGTCTCGGCATCCGGATGTCCAGCAGGCACACGTCCGGCCGCAGGCGTCGCGCCAGCGCCACCGCCTCCTCCCCGTCGGCGGCCTCGGCGACGACGGTGATGTCCGGCTGGGCGTCAAGGAAGAACCGGAAACCGGTGCGCACCATCGCCTGGTCGTCGGCGATCAGGACCCGGATGGGCGGGGCACTCAGGGCGGGGCTGGTCATGGCTCGATCATGCCTCACGTGCGGAGACCGTCGCGGCGGGTGAGTGGCTGCTCTCAGTCCTCCGATCGCGCCGGACATCGTCAGCGCGCCGAGGGTGTGCAGCATGGGTTCCAGCGTGGGCTCGTAGGTGTCCACGGCCTGCCCCGAGGCGGCAAAACGGGGGGCAGCAGATGTCCCCTACGGTGCGGAGCCGCGACGCCCGAAGCCATGACGCCCAACAGGAGGGTGAACGTGCCGGCACAGATCGCGAGCGGCAGCAGGGGGAGGCATGTTCCCTGTGCGGTCACTACCGAGCCGGCGCGTGCGAGGTCGTGGGCAGGCGCAGCCTTCCGCGTGGGTGTCCGCGTCAGGGGTGTGTGGCACGGTCATCGGTCACTCCGATGTGTCCGTATCCCACCGTGTCCGGGGCGGCGGCGGGATGCGTCGTTCCCCCGTGGTCGTGGCCATCAGGTCTCCTTCGGGAGCTTCATCAGATTAATGCGCGGGCACCGACGCGATGGGGCACCACTGCCGTCGGCGTCTTGCAGGGGCAGCCGCTGAACCCCGGCGGACGGACCGGCCCCTCCCGCGCCGATTTCCAGCGCGGTGTCGCCGTCCCGTCCGAACCCGGGCAGTGATGCCGGGTTCGCTGCACCTCGCGGGGTGCAGCCGACCCGGCGGTTGTCAGTCCGCGGTCTGGACCGGCCCTGCCGTCACTTTGCGCAGCAGTGGCCTGCTGGCGCTGATGGCGGCGAGCATCGCGAGCGTGCCGAGGGCCACGCAGAGGGCCAGTTGCAGGGCGCCGGAGGTGTTCATCGTGCTGTCGGCCAACTTGTTGAGCTGGTAGGCGCCGTAGACGCCCATGGCGGTGGTGCCGCCGGCCAGGACGGCCAGGGGGAGGGCCGTTTCGCGGGTGCGGGCGCGGTCCAGCATCTTCAGGGGGGTGCCGGCCAGCCGCAGCAGAGCGTAGACGCGGCGCCGGTCGAGGATGTTGGCGGCGGCGGTCAGGCCGGCGGAGGCGGCCGCGACGAGGAAGCTCATGGCCAGGGTGGCGGTGCTGACCACGCCGAGGCGGTCCATGGGTACGTCGTCCCCGGCATTGGGGTAGGCCTGGGTGAACGGCAGTCTGCCCGCTCCCAGGGGGGTCAGCGCGGTGACGGCGGTGTCGAGCTGGTCCTGGCCGCCGGTGACGTGGGCGATCAGGCCCGGGCTGCCGTGCAGCGGGTTGTCGAAGTCGTCCTCGGAGGAAACGGTGACGGTGGCGGTGACGCCCGCGTCGCGTAGGAGCGTGCGGGCTTCGGCGGCGGCGCGCTGGGTGGCCGCGGAGTCTGCGGTCAGCACGGCGACCTGGCCCGGCTGGTCGGGGAAGCCGATGGACAGCTGGCTGACGGAGAAGAACCCGGCGACGAAGCCGGCCAGGACCAGGCCGCTGACGGTGCGCCAGGCGCCGCTGGGGTCGTCGCTGAGCCGGCGGGCCGCCAGCAGGGTCGCCGGCCGGCGGGCGAAACGGCCCACGATCCGGCCCAGCCGGTCCACGGCCCAGGGACCGAGCAGCCAGAACGCGCCGTAGAACAGCGCCAGCAGGGCGACCAGTTGCCGGGGTCCGAGTTGGCCGCCCTGTGTGGAAACTATGACGTAGCCCAGTACCGCCACGAACAGCGCGAGCCGGATCATGCGGGTACGGCGCGGGTTGGCCTGCTGGGCGACGCCCAGTGGAGAGGTGGCGACCCGGCGCAGCATCGTCACGGCGCTGACTGTGATGAGCGCGGTGACCGTCAGCACCACGGCCGCGAACCAGGGAAGGCCCACCCACAACTGCCCGGTGTACCAGGTGCCGACGCCGTAGGGGATCTCGGCGAGGGCGGGCAGCAGCGCCGCGTACGCGAGGGCGCCCGTGAGCGCTCCGGCCCCGCCCACGGCCGCCGCCTCGGCGGCCGTCATCGCGATGATCTGCCGTGGGGTCGCCCCCGCCAGCCGCAGCGCGGCGAGCCGCAGCTCGCGCCGGGCCGCCCCCAGCCGTCCGGCCGCCGAGGCCAGCACGATCACGGGCACCACCAGCAGCGCCACGCCCAGCACCGCCATCTGCTGGTCGGCGCCGGTGGACAGGCTCGCCTTGGCGGAGGTGAAGCCGGCGACCACGGCGCGTGCGGTCTGCCCCTCGTCGTAGAAGTTGTCGCCCTGGGCCGCCTTGGACACCGCCGGGTTGGACGGCGCCCGTCCCACGACGGCGACCAGCTCGTCGGGGGAGGCGAGGCCGGCCGCGCCGATCGTGCCGTACGACGCCGGCTTGGGGAGGCGGTCGGCCAACTGGTCCGCGGGCAGCTCGCGCATCAGGGCGGCCAGTGCGGGGGAAACGTACACCTCGCCCTTCTTCGGGAAGGTGCTCAGGCCGGGTGGGGCGGGCGTGGTCTTACGGCCGGGGAGCTGCGCCAGGGACACCACGGTGACGGGCTCGTGGCGGGCGTACGTCGTGGTGAGCGCCTGGATCGCGGTGCCCTGTCCGGCGGAGGCGGCGGCAGGCGTGTGCCAGGCGGTTCGGTCGGCGCGCTCGCCGGAGCCGAGGCTCACCGCGATCATCAGTAGCAGCACGAGCGTGCTGACGGCGGCGACCACGACGGCCAGCAGCTGGCTCTGCCGGCCGCGGCGGCCGGAGGACTTGGCGAGATGCCAGGTCAGGGGCAGGACGGGGGAAGGCATGAAAGTCTCCGGGACGTGGACGGTGCGGCGTGGTGCGGTCAGGCGATCGTGTACTGGCCGTGGCTGCTGATCCGGCCGTCCCGGACCTGGAGGATCCGGCCGCAGTGGGCGGCCACGTCGGCGTCGTGAGTGACCATCACCAGGGCCGCGCCCTGCTCACGGGTGACGGAGGTCAGCAGCTGGATGACCTCCGTGCTGGTGGTCTGGTCGAGGGCGCCGGTAGGCTCGTCGGCGAAGACCACGTCCGGCTCGCTTGCCAGCGCGCGGGCGATCGCGACGCGCTGCGCCTGCCCGCCGGAGAGCTGCCCGGGGCGGCGCCGCTCCAGCCCGGCCAGGCCGAGCGGCGCGAACCAGCGGCGGGCGCGCTGGACTGCCTGCTTGCGGGGCACTCCCTCCAGCATCAGCGGCAGGGCGACGTTCTCCTCGGCGGGCAGCTCGGGCAGCAGCTGGCCGGACTGGAAGACGAACCCGAACCGCTTGCGGCGCAGCGCGCTGAGCCGATTCTCGCCGAGGTTGTCGATGCGCTCGCCCCGCAGCAGTACCTGGCCGCCGTCAGGGCGGATGATCCCGGCCAGGGTGTGCAGCAGGGTCGACTTGCCGGACCCGGACGGGCCCATGATCGCCAGCGAGTCGCGCTCGCCGACCTCCACGTCCACGCCGGCCAGGGCGTTGGTGGAGCCGTACTTCTTGATGAGGCCGTAACCGGCCAGGACGATGCTCATGATGCGCAGCGGCCCCTTTCCAGCGCTCGAACTTCCAGATGATGGAGGTCTCCGGGCTTTCACCACGGCCACCAGGACGGAGGCGCTCCTGTCCCCGTCGTCCTCGCGGCGCGGGTCGACTGGGAAGGCGTGCGACCCCAATCTCTCCGGTGGGCCCGGGCGGCCGTATCGGCCGAACAGCCAGGGTTCACGTCGGCTGAGGACCCTTCCTCGGCCATTCGGCTGATACCGGTGGCACCGGGGCTGCCTACTGTGATCCGCGTGAACCTCGCGATCGACATCAAGGACTCCGCAAGCGGCGGCACCGGCCGGCCGGTGCGTCGGAGGAGGCCGGGTTGCGTCCGCATCGGCGCCGTCGGGGTCCTCTTCGTGGCATGCTGGGGCGATTTCCTCTACCTGGCCCTGGCGGAACACCCCGGTAGCCCCTGGCTGCTCCTGTTCTCTTTGGTCATAGGGCTGGCGGCGCTGCTGTGGCCCGAGCGCCGTCGGCCGGGTTGGCTCACCCCGCAGGTGCGTACCGGCGTACCCGCCCTCACCGCCGGCGTGCACGTCCTGATCCTGATCGTGGCCGGACGGACGGGCGGCTTCGGTCCCGGCCAGGCCGCCGTGCTGCTGTGCCTGCTGATGACCGCGGTCCGCACCTGCCCGCCCGCCTGGGCGCTGATCTGCGGCCTGCTCGACGGCGTCGTGCTGCTCGCGCTCCCGGTGCCGTACTACATCGTCGAACCGGACGACGGCATCATCGGCCTGATTACGGTGCTTGTGCTGCTGGCCGGCTGCATGGCGGGCATGGCCGCCTACCTGCGTACCCTGGACCACCGCCGCGCCCGGGCCGTCACCGACACCCGCCGCGCCGAGCGGCTCGCCATGGCCGCCGACCTGCACGACTTCGTGGCCCACCACGTCACCGGGATCCTGGTGCAGACGCAGGTCGCACGAATGATGGCCACCACCGGACCCGAGCGCCTCGACCCGGTGCTCGCCAGCATCGAGGGCGCCGCGACCCAGGCGCTGGCGTCGATGCGGCGCACAGTCGGCGTACTGCGCAACCACGACGACCCGGCCGAGATCGCCGACCAGCGCCCGCCCGGTGACCTGGCAGCTCTCACCGACCTGGTCGACGGCTTCGACGGAGTCGGCGGTGTCGACGGACACCGGGCCGTACTGCACCGCGACCCCTCGGTCCCCGACGACCTGCCGCACGAGATCCAGGCCGCCGCCTTCCGCGTCGTACAGGAGGCCCTGACCAACATCCGCCGCCACGCCGCCGACGCCACCGAGGTCACCGTCACCCTGCGCCACGCCCACGGCGAGCTGGAAGTCTCGGTACGCGACAACGGCCGCGGCGGCGCCGGTCTCCCCGAGGCGGCCCGGGGCGGTGGCTTCGGACTCGTCGGCCTCAACGAACGCGTCACCGCGCTCGGCGGCCGTATCCAGGCCCGCCCGCGCGAGAACGCCCACGGCTGGCAGGTCGTCGCCGTACTCCCGGCAGCCCGCGTCGACACCCGGTGAACCTCCGGGCCGAGTCGCAGGCGCAGCCCGTGCGCCGCTGAGGGACGCAGAGAATTGGAAGAGCCGGGCGGGCTTCCAGCGGCCTGGATTCGTCGGCGGGGACGTGCTGGTCGTTGTCTCCGTTGACATACAGCAGTGGCACCGGGTCGCTGCCCCAGTCGTCCAGCAGTCCCTGTGCGCGCAGGGAGAACTCGCCCAAAGCGGCCTGGAGTTCAGCCAGGCGCGGCGCGGCGTCCAGCCGCAGAGAGTTGCCGAAGATGCCGAGCATGCCGTACCGGAGCCGGGTGACGGCCTCGGGAGCGAAGGCGGTGTCGATGAGCCCGCCGTTGCTCACCGCGGCGTCGACCATCCCGCGCAGGGCCAGCTTGATCGTCCAGTGCCAACGCGCTGCAGCGCAGGCAGCCGGGGCCCGGCGACAAGTGGCACCTGGACGAGGTTCTCCTCAAGATCAACGGATAGGTCCGCTACCTGTGGCGGGCTGTCGACCAGGACGGCAACGTGCTGGACACCGTTCCTGATATGTAGTTCGTCCGTGAGCTGCGGCTTCGGTGCCGCCGTCCAGCGTGCACCGCGCCGGAAGCAGTCCTTCAAGACCGGGCGGTAGGAATGCGTCTCGAAATACCGGCACGGCCAGGCCATCGGAGGGCACCTGTCGGGCCAGCGCGGGCTCCGCAGGCATCCTCCACGCTGAGGGTGATCCGAAGGAAGTGAGGGGCCATGGCGACGAACCCGCCCATGTTGCGGGCTGCCGGGCATGCGGGCAGAACGCCGATCCGGGCTTGAAGAGCCAGCTCTCCCACTCGGCCGAATGGCCGATGCCCGGCCACTACAACCGGCCATCCGGCCGAGTCCACCGGGTGCCCGGCGCCCCGATCGTGGACGGCATGCATCTGATGATCATCGCTTCCAACGGGGAGGCCGCCCGATGAGCACCTCCTCCTCCGTCCTGACCGGCACCGGCCTGTTCAAGTCCTGGGTCGCCTCCGTCCTCGTCGTGATTCCGCCGCGGGTGCTGGGCGTGTCCGCCGCGCGGCCGTCCTCCCGACGCGACCAGTGGCTCGCCACGCTTCGGCTGATCGGCGCCACGCCGGACCGTATCGCCGCCGTGGTGGCGGTTCTCGCCACCGCCCTCTCGCTGAGCGGCTGTACGCCGGACCCCCCGTCCCCGAAGGCCGCGGTGAACGACCCTGCCACCCGCGTCGACCTGCGCTCCTTCTACACGCAGAAGCCGCACTGGAAGCCCTGCGGCGAGGAGGAGTGCGCCACGCTGAAGGTCCCCATGGACTACGCGGACCCCGGCGACGGCAGAACCTTCACCCTGCCGCTCATCCGGGTCACCGCCGCGGATCCCGAGCGGCGGATCGGGTCCCTGGTGTTCGACCCGGGCGGGCCCGGCGAGTCCGGCGTCGCCTTTCTCCAGGACGGCGGGGTCGTGGCGTTCAGCGACCGGCTGCAGGACCGGTTCGACATCGTCGGGTTCGACCCGCGCGGAGTGGCGGGCAGCGTGCCCGCCCTGGAGTGCGGTGCCGACGAGGAGGAGACCAGCGAGGGGGACGTCGAGCCGGAGCCGCTCTACCCCGCGACCGCCGAGCAGCGCCGGGTCGCCCTGGCCGACGCGGAGAGCACCCTCGCGGCCTGCGAGGAACACAGCGGCGCGATCCTGCCGCACGTCGGAACGGCCGACGCCGCCCGGGACATGGACGTGCTGCGCGCCGCGCTCGGCGAGGACAGGCTAAGTTATCTCGGTTGGTCGTACGGGACCGCCCTCGGTACCGCGTACGGCGAGCTGTTCGCGCACCGGGTCCGTGCCATGGTGCTGGACGGGGCCGTCGACCCGTCCCTCGACTGGTCCGAGGCGGCCCGCAGTCAGGCCGAGGGCTTCCACGCGGCGGTCGACGACTATGCCGAAAACTGCGCCGAGGTGGCGGGGGACCTCTGCCCCGCCGACAGTCCGGACGGCATCCGTGAGCTGCTCAAGAGGCTGTACGAGGAGACCGCGAAGGAGCCGCTGCCCGTCGACGACAGCGAGGGGGACCTGGACACGTACCTCCTGCACACCGCCGTCACCATGTCCATGTACTGGCCGGAGGACCAGTGGGAGGCCCTTTCGCGCGGGCTGAGCGACGCCGCAGACGGCGACGGGACGAAGCTCGCGGGAATCGCCTCCGAGGAAGCCGGGGAGGAAGACTCGTCCGACAACTCCGATGCGGCCCTCATCGCCGTCAACTGCGTCGACATTCCCCATCCCAAGAGCCCTCAGGAGTACTGGAAGGCCCTCGACCAGGCACTCCGGACAGACGGCGACTTCGGGGCCGAGAGCGTCGTCGCCGCGCTCGACTGCAAGGGCTGGCCGCAGCGTGGGCCCGGCCCGCACCGGGTGAAGGCCGACGGACTTCCGCCGGTCCTCGTCGTGGGCACCACCGGTGACCCGGCCACTCCGTACCACGAGGCACAGAGCCTGGCCCACCAGCTGCCCCAGGGCATGCTGCTCACCTTCGACGGACTCGGCCACACCGCGTACGGGCGCGGTGGCAGCTGTGTGGACGACGCGGTGGACGGCTACCTCATCGACCTGGAGCCGGTGAAACCGGGCACGACCTGCTGAGCCTGTGCCTTCTGCCACACGGAGACATGCGACGGGCTCTCGGTGGTGAAGGCTTCATGCGGTGTGCGGCCGCCTCTATCGCGCCCGCATCATGCCGCGCTCCCACGCCCAGGCGGCGATCTCGACCCGGTTGCGGGCGTTGATCTTGTGCTGGATGTTGGCCAGGTGCGTCTTGACGGTGGACAGCGACAGCACCAGCTGCTGGCAGATCTCCTGGTTGGTGCGACCCACTGCGACGAGCCGGACCACGTCCAGTTCCCGTTCGGTCAGCGGGCAGGCGGCATCCGGCTCGGGCCGCGTGGGGACGAGTTCTTTCAGCAGCCGGACGGTGACGGCGGGGGAGACCAGCGCGTCGCCCCGGGCGGCGGCCCGCACCGCTTCGATCAGCAGGCTAGGAGCGGCGTCCTTGAGCAGGAAGCCGCAGGCCCCGTTGCGCAGCGCGGTGTGCACGTAGTCGTCCTGGTCGAAGGTGGTGATCACGACGACCCGCATCGGGTTGTGCACCCCCGGGCCCGCCAGGGCCCGGGTGACGTCCAGGCCGTCCAGTTTCGGCATCCGGATGTCGACCAGGCACACGTCCGGCCGGAGCCGGCGGGCGAGTTCCACGCAGGCGGCGCCGTCGGCGGCCTCGCCGACCACCTCGATGCCGACCTGGGCGCCGAGGATCAGCCGGAAGCCCATGCGGACCAGTTCCTGGTCGTCCGCGATCAGTACCCGGATCGCGGCATCATTCACGCCGGTGATCCTGCCACAGCGGCCAGCACAGGGAAGTCGGCGGTCACCCGCCAGCCGCCGTCGTCGGTGGGGGCGGCGGTCAGTGCGCCGTCCACCGCTTTGACGCGTTCATGCAGGCCGACCAGCCCGAAGCCGCCGCATCCGCCGACCGGGACGGGGAGGCGTGCCGTCGGTGCCGTGTTGTGCACCTCGACCCGCAGCCGGCGGCCGTCCATGTCGGCCCGTACGGCCACGGCGGCGCCGGGGGCGTGCCGGCGCACGTTGGTCAGTGCCTCCTGTGCGACGCGGTGCACGGAGGTTTCCACCTCGGGGGCGAGTCGCACCTCGCGGGCCGCCGCGGCCACGTGGAGCTGGACGTCCGTTTCGTTCTCGGAGAACGCGGAGACCAGGCGGTCGAGTTCGGCCCACACCTCACCGGGCCGGACGCCGGCGTGGTCGTCCTCGCGCAGCACCCGCACCAGGCGGCGCATCGAGTCCAGGGTCTCCGATCCGGAACGGGTGATGTTCTCCAGCAGGGGTCCGACCTGTTCGGGCGCGGTGTGCTGGAGGATCAGTGCGGCATTGGCCTGGACGATGATGCCGGTGACGTGGTGCGCGACGAAGTCGTGCAGGTCGTGGGCGAGTTCCAGGCGCTCCCGCTGGCGCACGGCGGTGATGTCGCGTACCCGCCGCTCCTCCAGCAGCCGCGCGCGCAGGCCCCAGGCGAGAGCCGCGGCGGCGGCGAACGTCATCAGCAGGCACCAGCCGACGGCGGCCGCATTGTCAGTGAATACCTGACGCAGTGGAATCACGATGACCGCCACGGTCAGCGCGGCCGACACGGCCGCCGCGGTCCAAGGCCGCGGTACCGCCCGCACCGCACGTGACAGCAGCACCAGCAAGGCGACGTTTTCCAGCAGCCCCCAGGTGCCGGCACCGTCCGGGGCCGCGAACGCGCCGACCCCGACCGTCAGGGCCAGCGAGCCGCCGGCGACGAGCGCGGCACGTACCTGCGCGCTCGGCCGGCGGCCGGGCCACAGCAGCGCCACGCAGGCCAGGGGGCCGGACACCATCGGCAGCCAGCTCGTCCAGCGGTAGTCGGGTGCCCGGCCGGCGAACACGTCCAGTAGCCACAGCCCGGTGAGAAGGATGCAGCCGGCAGCGGTCAGCACCCGGCGGGCCCGGCGGAACAACGGAGTCTCGGAGTACACGCCCGGCAGGATACGGAAGCGAAGACGACCGGCGTACTCTGCCGAATGGCCGATGCCCGGCCACTACAACCGGCCATCCGGCCGAGTCCACCGGGTGCCCGGCGCCCCGATCGTGGACGGCATGCATCTGATGATCATCGCTTCCAACGGGGAGGCCGCCCGATGAGCACCTCCTCCTCCGTCCTGACCGGCACCGGCCTGTTCAAGTCCTACGGCATGGCCCGTGCCCTGGCCGGGGTCGACATCGGCGTGGCGGCCGGCGAGTCACTGGCCGTCATGGGCCGTCCGGGTCCGGAAAATCCGCCTTGCTGCACTGCCTGGCCGGGATCGAACGGCCTGACTCCGGCGAGGTCCTGCTGGACGGCGAGCGAAGCGAGATGGGGGTCCCCCCGGACGAAGTCTGGGGGAGGGTCGACCAGCTCCGCGAACCGGCCCGCAGCGAGCTGCGCCGCACCGCCTTCGGCTTCGTCTTCCAGTCCGGCCAGCTGCTGCCGGAGCTGCCCGCCGACGAGAACGTGGCGCTGCCGCTGATGCTCGGCGGCACGGTACGCCGGGCGGCCGTCGAGCAGGCCCGGCAGTGGTTCGGGCCGCTGGGCCTGCAGGGCCTGGAGGAACGGAGTCCTGGGCAGCTGTCCGGAGGTCAGGCGCAGCGGGTGGCCATCGCACGGGCCCTGGTCGGCCGCCCGAAAGTGATCTTCGCGTACGAGCCGACCGGCGCGCTGGACCAGTCCACAGGCATGGAGGTGATCCGCCTGCTGGTGGAGGTCAGCCGCAGCCAGGGCGCCGCCCTGGTCGTCGTCACACACGACGCGAACGTGGCCCGCGGGTGCGACCGCACGGTGCATGTCCGCGACGGGCGGCTGGCCGGGATCCCGGCAGAGGCGGAAATCAGGGCCGAGGCGGAGGCGGGGTGCCGGCGATGAGGGCACTGGACCGCACCACCTGGGCGCTGACCTGGCGGCTCACCCGAGCCGGCGGCCGCACCGGCCTGCTCGCCACCGGCCTCGCGATCGCGGCGGCGGCCGTGTCCACCACGCTGCTCCTGCTGAGCCTCGCGATGAACCCGGGCTTCCAGCACCGGACCACACCGACTGGCGCAACCCGGTGGAGTCCTCCCACCCGGTGGCCGTCGAGGCGCTCGGGACGACGTTCTCCCAGGGAGTACCGGTCACCGTCGTGGACGTCGCACGGCTGCCCGGGCGCACCACCCCCGCCCCGCCCGGTCTCGACCGCTTCCCCGCCCCCGGCGAACTGTGGGTCTCCCCGGCACTCGGCGCGCTGCTGGACCGGCTGCCCGACGACCGCCACCCGGTCCCCGGCACGCCCGCCGGAACCCTGGGCCGCGCGGCGCTGGCCTATCCCGGCGAGCTCGTCGCAGTGGTCGGGCACCGCTCCATGGACCCGGCGGTCACCACCGAGCGCTACGCCGATCCGCGCCGGGCCGACGACATCGCCTCCCCCACCCACGTCGCAACCTTCACCGGTGCGCCGCTGACGGACGGCATGGGCGGGACGTACGCGTCCGTGGCCCGGCTCGCCACGATCCTCGTCGTCGTTCCGCTGCTGGTGCTGGGGGCCTCCGCCGCGCGGCTGTCGGTCTCCCGCCGCGATCAGCGGCTCGCCGCGCTGCGCCTGATCGGCGCCACGCCGGGCCGTATAGCGGGGCTGACGGCCGCCGAGGCGGTGCTGACGGGGGCGGCCGGGGCGTTGCTCGGTGCCGTGGGGTACGGGGTGCTGCTGTCGGTGGCGGCGAGGCTGCCGATCGCGGGCGGCGCCTGGTACACGGCCGACCTGTGGATCGGCGCCCCGCTGCGTCCGCAGTGCGAGCCTGGCCGCGACGACCGGCTCGCCGGTCCGCTTCGCGTCCGGCCGTGAGGCGGCGCACGTAGCGATCATCTGCCGGTCTCCCAGGTCCCGCAGAACGCCGCGTAGTTCCTCCGGACCGTGATGATGAGCGTCTTCATCTGCCTTGACACGTCAGCACGTTGGTGGATCGCGCTGCGGCGGACGACGCGCAGGATCCCGCAGGGCCTCCACTCGGCCTCGCGCTGCTTGGGCATGCCGGTGCGGCGCTGGGCGAGGGCGGGGCGGGCCCCCGCATCGGCGTCGACCGGGTCGGACCTGCCCTGCCAGCCGCGGGCGAGCGGAGCCACGCCAGGACCTTGCGACAGCCGGTCAGGCAAGGCCGGCAGACTCTGTTGAGGGCCCAGGGTCAGTCAGGCGGTGGGGCAGACCCCGCCGCGAGACGCTCATGAACATCCTCGCCGTCAGGCGGGGTCGGGTACCCAGCTGCCGTGGAAGCCGAGCGGGACGCGCACCGGCAGGTGCACTGTGGCGATCGGGGCGCCGGTGAAGTCCTGCCCGGAGAGGATGACCAGATCGGTGGCACCCCGCTCGGGGTCGAAGACGTAGGCGAGGACGTAGCCGTCATCCTCCGTCCGCGCGTTCTGCGCGGGCACGAAGTACGCCTCACTGGTGTAGTGACCGGTGCCGAAGCTGCGGACCGTGGCGGTCTGCCGGTCTAGGTCGTGCTTGATCAGCGAGTCGGTGAACGCGTCGACGGGCAGGCCGTCCAGGTTGCCGGCCGGACCCATGTAGCGGATCAGGTCCAGGGTGACCGCGGAGTATCCATAGCGGTAGGCGCCGGTGACGACGGCCGGACTGACCACGGGGAACTCTTGCGGGTGGTCGTCGAGGCGCGTCTCTGTGACCTTCCCGGTGACCGTGTTGATGACCCAGCGGTCGAGCGTGGGAAGGCTGTTGCCCTTCAGGTCGGCCCCGACGAACATCTTCGGGTAGCGCACGACGTCGACCACGACGGTGTCGCCCTGGTCGTAGGCGTTGAGGGTGTGGAAGACGAAGCATGGATTGACATCGAACCAGCGCACCTCGGTGCCGCTGCGAGGCAGCAGGCCGATGCGGCCGCCGCGGGTTTCGTTCCAGTTCATCGGGAACGCGTTGCCGGAATCTGCGGCAGCCTGGCTGAAGGTGACCGGGAGGTCATACAGCACGGCGTACTTCCGGGTCAGCGCGAAGTCGTGCATCAACGGCGCGTGCGGAGCGGGGACGGGCACGCTGCGCACGACCTTGCCGAGGGGGGAGACGACCAGGTAGGTCAGCGTGTCGCCGCCGATGGCGTAGGTGACGGCGTGCAGTTCTCCGGTGGCGGGGTCCAGCTTGGGGTGAGCGACGAAGCCGTCGCGCAGGGTCCCGTCGAAGTCGCAGGCTCCCACGGTGTCCAGGTCGTAGGTGAGTTCGTAGGGCCGGGAGCCGCCTTCGATCAGGGCGAGGGTGCGGTTGGCGTGGCCGATGACGTGGGTGTTGGGGCCGGCGTCGCGGCGCACGAAGGCGCCGGGGCGGGGCTGTTCGCCGAGTGCCTCGGCGACGGGCGCCGAGCGCACCCAGCGGTTGCGGTACCACTCGGCCTTGCCCTCGCGCAGTCGTACGCCGTGCACCATGCCGTTTCCGGTGAACAGGTGGAGCCGGGGCTCGTCGAGGTCCATGGGGTTGGGGCCGTTGCGCAGGTAGCGGCCGTTGAGCTCGGCGGGGATGGTGCCGGTGACCGGCAGGTCAAAGGAGGTGACCTCCTCGGTGACCGGCGTATAGGCGCCCTGGAAGCCGTTGTTGGGGTTCATTGCGGTCCTCTCACGATGGCGTGCCGTCCGGCGCTGGCGAGCCGGGCTCTGTGCAGCGGGCCCGGGTGGCGGGGAGCTCCGGGGGCGCGCTGCACGATCACCATACTCAAGAATATGAGTAATAGCGAAACAGAGTATGATGTGAGCGTCGACACCTCGCCGACGCCTCACACGGGCCCCACGGCGCGACACGGACAGGAGGCCGACGACCATGGCTCTGCGACACGCGGTACTGGCCGCACTACTGGACGGCGAGTCCAGCGGCTACGAACTGGCCAAGACGTTCGACGCGGGCATGGCCAACTTCTGGCACGCACTGCCCCAGCAGCTGTACCTGGAGCTGACCAAAATGGAGAAGGACGGCCTGATCCAGGGTCGCGCCGTGATCCAGGAGACCCGTCCGACCAAGCGACTCTTCTCGGTCACCAGCGCCGGCCTCGCCGAGCTGGAGCGGTTCGCCGAATCCAGCGCCAAGCCGGCCTTTGTCCGCGACGACCTTCTGGTCAAGGTGCGGGCCGTGGACAGCACGTCCGCGAAGGCCGTGATCGAACAGCTCGAAGAGCGGGCGCTCATCGCAACAGCCAAGATCGACATCTTCGAGAGGTACATGGAACGCCAGCGCGGCGACGCCGATGAGCAGGCATTCCTGAACTCCGGCGACCGGATCGGGCCATACCTGACCTGCCTGCGCGGCCTCCGCTTCGAGCAGGAGACGGCTGACTGGTGCCGACAGACCGCTCACATCCTCCGCGAACGATGCGGGGCCAACGCCGACACGTGACCATGGCGTCGGCGCCCCCGGCGACAGCGCGGCGTCGACCTCATTGAGACACCCCCCTCCTTGCTTCACCCGCCCGTGCAGCATGATCAAGAAGGTTATGAGACACACATCGTCGAGCCGGCCTGCGTAAGGCTCCTGGCGACCGGGCCACGATCGACGAGAACGGCCGCGTCACCGACCCGGGACTCCACCGACGACTCGGCGAGGTCCTGGGCCTGCTGGCCGCGTCGCAGAGCCGCTGGGTTCGGACGGGCGGCGTGAGGTTTTCCAACTGGTGCGGTTCAGGTCGTCCCCCTTTGCCCGTGAGACTCCGAGCGCCTTTGAGGCGTCCTCCATGGCTTCTCGCTCCATTCCGGGTCTTCACCCAAAGGTGGATCCCTACGGAAGCAAGCGGGCGCGGCGTGCGGCGACGACCGCTTCGAAGCGGGTGTGGGCACCGAGCTTGGACATCGCGCTGCGCAGAGGCGTTGACCGTCTCGGGCGGTCGGCCGCCCGGGCCGGACACGTGGTCTCGGCCCAGACGGTCTCGGTCGGCAGCGATCGGTCAGACGCGGGTCCACTTCTGGTGGGCTGCGCCGTGGCAGTCCCAGATCTGGACCTTGGTGCCGTTGGCGGTCGCCCCGCCGTTGACGTCGAGGCACTTCCCGGAGTGGACGGCGGTGATGGTGCCGTCGGTTTGGAGGCGGAACTGCTGGTTGGACCGGCCGTTGCAGTCCCAGATGTTCACGGCGGTGCCGTTGGCGGTGGCGGCGCCGGCTACGTCCAGGCACTTCGCGCCGCCGTAGACCCGCAGCTCACCCGCGCTGGTGCTGGTGAACCGCTGGTTGGCGGCGCTGTTGCAGTCCCAGATCCCGGCGAGCGTTCCGTTGGCCTGGGAGCCGCCGGTGATGTCCAGGCAGCGGCCGGAGCCCTGCCCCTTCAGCGAGTAGGTGCCGCTGCCGGGCGGTGTCCCGCCGCCGGAGACCACGTACATCGCGGCGCCGTGGGCGGGGACGGAGGCGCTGATGGAGCCGCCGGTCGTGCTGGTGGTGTGCGCCCACAGGTCGCGTACCGAGTAACTGGACGCCGAGCCGAGGCCGAGCTGCGTAGCGGACGTGGAGACGGTGGCCGTGCCGCCGCCGCGGTTGAGGAGGACCACCGCGACCGAGCCGTTGGCCATCAGTTTGGCCCACACCTCGGTGTTGCCGTTGTCGACGATGCGGTTGCCCTGTCGGCCGCCCCAGTCCTGGTTGACCCCGATGACCTCGGTGTTGGTCAGGATCGACTTGGTGGTGGCGCTCATGGTGCGCAGATCGTTGCCGGCGATCAGAGGCGCATTCAGCAGTGCCCAGAGGCTGAAGTGGGCTCGGGACTCGGTGTCGGACAGACCGTTGCCGACCTCCAGCATGTCCGGGTCGTTCCAGGCACCGGGGCGGGAGAAGCCCGCCCAGCCGGGCTGGGCGTCCAGGATGCCCATCACGGAGTTCCAGTTGGCCTGGATGTCGCCGGTGTTGCGCCAGGAGTTGCCGGTGGCGGGGCCCCAGGTGCCGACCTGGTCGTGGCCCCAGTTGCAGAGGGCGTACAGGATGGGGCGGCCTGTCCTGGCGAGAGCGTCGCGCATGGCGGTGTAGCGTTCCTGGCCGCTGCGGCCCTGGTGGTCACCGCAGTTGTCGTACTTGAGATAGTCGATGCCCCAGGACGCCCACAGGTTGGCGTCGCGCTGCTCGTTGCCGAGGCTGGCTGGGTAGCCGGCGCAGGTGGTCAGGCCGGCCGACGAGTAGATGCCGAGCTTCAGCCCCTTGCCATGCACGTAGTCGGCGACCGCCTTCATGCCGTTGGGGAACTTGACGGGGTCCGCGACCAGGTTGCCGCCGGCGTCTCGATTCCGTGTCGACCAGCAGTCGTCGATGTTGATGTACTGGTAGCCGGCTGCGGCCATGCCGCTGGAGACCATCGCGTCGGCGGTCTGCCGGATCACACGGTCACTCACCTCGCAGCCGAAGCTGTTCCAGTTGTTCCAGCCCAGCTGTGGGGTGCGGGCCAGGCCGTTGTCGAGCGCCAGCGCTTGGGGGGCGGGTAAGAGAGCGAGAGGTACCGCGGCGGCGACCAGGGCCGCGGACAGCACCGCGCGGATGAGTCTGAGCATGGGCTTCTCCTCGATCGGTCGTGCGGATCCGAGGGCGTCGAGCGTGGGCCCGAGCCCTTTGTGCGCCGATGGCCGATGTCGTCCCAGATGGTTGTGCTCTTTGCGCTGACCGACAGGTCGAACCGGGCGGTTGGTACCGAAGGGCTACCCCGTCAGTTCGCGCCTGCCCGGGGGCCCTGTGTCCGGCCGTTGAGGCAGATGGTGCGGGGATGTCTCGGGGAGGTCAGTCAGGACAAGTTGCGAGGGCTGGTGCCCCGTGCCGTCTGCGACGCGAGCCAGGGGAATGTGACCGGGTCGGCAGTCGCCGCTGCGAACGCTGCCGGCCACCGGTCGCCGAGACGCGGCCGAGGCCGGTCATGCACAGCGAGTGCTGTACCGAGCGTCCCGCATAGAACGCGCACACGACGGTGCAACGACCATGCCCAGGGCTGCGCCCGCCCGCTGGAGTACGGCGACGCCGTCGCAACCGTCCCCCTGCGGCCCGCCGGGTATCCGGGCCGCAGGGCAGCGCCTGCAACGGCTGAAGTGCCGGGCGCTGAGCGGCACTTCGGTCTCCTTCTGCCTCGGGTCGGGTCCAGTCCTGGTTACCGGAGGGCTATCGGAGGGTCCAGCGCTGGGTGGGCGCGCCGTTGCAGTTCCCCAGGACGGTCTGGGCGCCGTTCCAGGTGCCGCTGCTGTTCGTGTCGAGACACAGGCCGGATGGGACGCTGGTGATGGTGCCGTTGGCGTTGACGTTCCAGCGCTGGTTCTGCCCGCCGTGGCAGTCCCAGATGATGACCCGTGTGTCGGCGGACGTTCCCGAGGCCTCGGCGTCCAGGCACTTGTTGCCGTACACGCGCAGTTCACCGGCGTCGGTGCGCGCCCACTTCTGACCGGGCCGATTTGCGCAGTCCCACAGTTGGGCCTGGGCGCCGTTGGCCTGCGACGAGTTCGCCACGTCCAGGCAGCGGCCGGAGCCGGCGCCGACGATCTGCCCGCCGCTCGGAGGATTGCTCGTGCCCGGCGGCACGTACGGGCACTTGGTCTGGGACCGGGAGACACCACTGCTGTCCGCCAGCGACGGGCACAGGAACTGGGTGTAACGGGTGTCGTTGTCGAGGAAGATCTTCAGCCAGGGGATCATGCGGCGCGTCACGTTGGAGTTGCCCCAGGTGGGGAAGCCGTGGCCGCCGCTGGTGAACTCGATGTAGGCGCTCTGCGTGGAGGCCGGCATGCCGCCGTAGAGCCCGTTGAGGTAGGACGGGGTGATCGTGCCGTCGTCCCGTGCGCCCATGATCATCGTCGGGACCCGCAAGGTGGAAAGGTTCTGCGAGGGTGAGAAGGGCGCGAGCGGGACGGCTGCCTTCAGCGACGGCCGGCGTTCGGCTGCGCTGATGGCGCCGCCACCGCCCATGGAATGACCGATGACGCCCAGCCGGTTGGGGTCGACGCGATCGCGCACCGGGCTCTTCTGGGTGAGGTAGTCCAGCGCGGCGAGCAGCTGGGTGCCGCGGGCCGTGTCGTAGTCGTTGGGGCTGTTGGTGTCGATGCCGATGACGACGAACCCGAAGGACGCGAGCCACGGCCCCATCCACGCGCCTTCGGCGGACCACCGGGCGGTGTAACCGGGCACGGCCGCGACCGCACCCCACGTGCCCAGCGAGGTGTCCGTCGGGTAGTAGATCTTCCCGCCGTTGAAGCCGTTCCCGGGCGGCACGGTCACCTCCGCGGTCGCGAACGTGCCCCGCTGGGCCGCGACGCTGCTCACCGTGGGAACCGGGCCCCGCTCGTATGGGTTGGCCGCGGCCGACGGCGACTGCGCCGACGCCGGCTGGATCCCCACCAGTGCGGTGATCAGGCCGGTCACGGCCGCGACCACGGCGGCCTTCAGCGTGACCGTCCTGCTCCTCCTGCCGGATCTCGTCGGGCGGGTGGGGGCGTCGCCGGACGCCGGGACGTCGGTGATGCTCGAGTACATCGTCCTGTTCCTCCATGCCTTTGCCGTGGTTACGGGCGTCGCGCCGAACGGGCAACGGTTGCGTATGGCGTGCCCATGACATACACAGGATCGGGTTGTGTCAGTGATGGAGCCGGGAAACGGCGGGGTTGGTGCTCGTGACGCTGGCGGAGAAGACCGATGCCTCCTTGGCCGTGGCGACGATGCCGTTCGTTCCGTTGAAGAGGCGTCGGCCCCAACTGGTGAGCCGGTTGGGATCGAAATTGGTGACCAGGTCCAGGTACCGCACATCGCTGCTGTTACCGCTCCACGACCAGCCCAGGTAACCGAGACGGAGCCGCTGGGCGGCGGCCAGGATGGCGTCCTCGTCGGGGTTGCCGTCGGAGTGGTTGTGGCCGAACTCCCCGACCACGAGGGGGAGTTTCGCTGCCACGAAACGGTTCAGGTAGTCATTGACCTTCGCGGCCGCGTTGAAGACGCCGTACATGTGGACCGAGAACACCGTGTTGCGGTCCGGGTCGGCGGCGAACACCGACGCAGCGTTGTCGCGCATCGTGAACGCCCAGTCCTGGCCCCAGTTGGGCGCGTCCACCATCAAGGTGTGGTTGAACCCGGCGCTCCGCAGCTTCTGGACGGCGGCCTTGGTGTCGGCCGTCCACCTGGTGTGGTTGCTGTTTCCGTACGGCTCGTTGCCGATGTTGACGATGACGTACTTCTCCTGGCCGGTCAGGGCACTCTTCACGCTGATCCAGTAGTCGGCGGCGCGGGACAGGGTGATCGCGCTGCTCTGGTCGCCGTAGCCCGTGGTGTCATGGACTTCCAGAACACAGATGAGCCGGTTCTGCTTGCACTGGCCGACGACGTTGGCCACGTCGGCGGCGCTGTTGCGAGGCCAGCGGTCACCGCTGGCGAGGACGACGCGGACGGTATTGGCGCCCTTGGCCTTGATGTGGGACAGGGTGCTGATCCGGTCCGGATACCAGGTGTGGGCGTGGTTGACGCCCCGCATCACGAAGTCGTTGCCCGACGCTTCCAGCAGTCGGCCGCTCTGGACGCGGAAGCCGCTGGGCGCGGCCTGGGCCGGGGCGGCGAGACCGAGCAGGGGGACGAGGAGACCCAGGAGAACGGCCAGGGCGGCGGCCGTTCGTGGGGCGGTTCGCGTGCGGAATCTCATGGCGGCGGCTCCAAGAGGAGAAGGACTGTGTGCTCAGGAGGCGGTTGCTGTGCCGTGCAACTGACGGCGGCGGTGCGGGTGCCGGCCGTGACGTGGGACGCGGACGTGCTGCTCGTCGTCCTCTCGCCGTGGTGACCGCCCTTCCAGGAGGAGACCGCCGCGCGGGCGGCCACGTAGGCGGGACCACCGTTGTCCGGGCCGCTCGGCACTTTCAGAGGAGGGCGGCCAGGGCGGGATACCAGCGGGCGGCGATCTTCGTGTTGCCGGAGGTGGACGGGTGTACCCCGTCGTAGGTGTCGCCTGAGGTGTTGGAGCCCGTCCACTGGTCGACCACGGTCACCGGGGAGCGGAAGGTGCTCGTCGCCCGGGCCCAGCCGGGGATCCGCGCATTCAGGTCGACCACGCGCCGGGCACAGCCGGTGCAGTTGGCGGGGTTCATCGGAATGATCTGCGCGACGAGGATCCTCATGTTCGGGTTCGACGCCCGCATCTGAGTCACCAGCCTGGTATAGGCGAAGAGGATGCGGTCGGGCGAGATGCCGCTCCAGACGTCGTTCGTGCCGAAATGCATGACAACGATGTCGGGACGCGTGGCTGAGAGCCGAGCGGGAAGCAGATTCTGGTTCGCCACGTTGGTCACGAGCTCACCGCCGTGACCCTCGTTGTCGCCGTCGAACCCCTGGGCACAGCCCTGCTGGCTGAGGGTGCCGACGAAATCGATGTTCGAGTGACCGGCACTGCGCAGACGGTTCCACAGCACCGAACGCCAGCAGCCGGGCGAGCCGGTGATCGAGTCACCCAGCGGCATGATGCGTACGGGGGCAGCCGTGGGCGCGGCAGCAACCGCGGGCGCGAAGGTCACGCCGAGGGCGAGCAGAAGCAGAGTCAGAAGAATCCGGAAGAACGGTAAGTGCGGGGCACTGCGCATGCCAGTCCCTTCCTTCGTGAGCCGGGAGCGCTCCGAGAGGTGCGGTCAGGTGACTGCCTGCCTCGCCGCCGACGTAGCTGCCCGCGACGTCAGCGCGCCCGGTTCGTGCCCGCCACTGGTCAGGCGTGCGGGGTTCAGGCAGCGCAGACGCCGGGGCGTGGCGGAGTGGGCGTGCTGTTGCCGATGAAGCACCCAGGCTGCGGGGCTGGTTGTCGGCCGTGTTCTGCCAGGCCGGCGCGGTACTGGGTGCCATGGAGCGGCGGGGGGCCTCGTGGCGGTCAGTGCGACGGTGGGGATGCCGTCGAACAGTCAACCTCTGGGAACCAGATCGCTGCTCTTCGCGGTGATGGCGTGATGCCGAGGCGTACGTCGGTCACGATGGCCTCCGATGCGTGGGGGTGCCGAGCGAACCAATGCCTCTGAGGGCCAGAAGATGATCATTCACTCGGACGAGCATGGGAACGCTCCCACGGAGCGTAGGAAGGAACCGAGGTATCGTCAAGGATCCTGTCGAAACTTGGTGGTCAGCCGTGCTCGATTCGTGACTTCGGTCGCATGCGCTGATCCCCGGGCCAGTGGTAGGCAGGTCATGGCGGTGGGATGCTCCCGTCACACACACCGCGGCTGCTCTATCGGGAGGCCAGGCGTAAGCGGCGAAGTGGGTGTGGGGAAACAGCTGCCGTCCGGGAATCGGGCAGACGGCACCCGCCTGTAGTACCTCGCTCCGCGTGGCGAAGTGTCCGCGCTGGTCGAAGACGGCTGGGAGAAAGCTGGTGAGCGCACGGGCGGTGGGTCTGACCGCGTGGATTTCGAGGACGACGTCGAATGCGGTGAAGATGTCCAGGACGAGTGGCGCGGCCAGGCGCTGCAGTCAACCTGTCGGCTTCCTGGTCGGCAGTCAGGTCGCTTTCCCGATCATCCTGCGGCTCAGACCTCGAGCTCCCCTGCCGATGCTCTCCTTGGTCCTTCCCCGGCCGATCTGTCCCTGCCTGCCCGTGCCAGGGCGTAGTCACCACGGTCTGGCTGAGGTCTCCCGGCCGTCAGGCGCGCAGCAGGGTGACGGTGCGCCCGGAGGGCGTGGTCTGCTGCGAGAAGGCGGTGCGCTCGTGGACCGGGGCTGCTTGCGGGCGGGTGTCGAAGACGACGAGGGTGCCCGTGGACAGCTCCATGCGGTCCAGGTAGTCGTCCAACTGTGCCAGCCCCTCGGCGAGGGGGTCGGTGCGGCCCTGGCGCCACACCTTCAGCTCCAGCGCCTCGCGCTGCACCGCCCGCGAACCGTCGGCAGCGGTGTACGGCTGGCGAATCAGCAGGTCCACGCGCCGCCGGCCGACCCCGTACTCCCGGTCGATGAAACCCGCCCCGTTCACGATCCGGTGCAGGTAGGCCATCATCACCAGCTGTGCCGCGGCCTCCGGGTAGGTCGAGGCGGTGGCCAGGATCTCGCCGTTCTCCCGCCAGAACTCGGCGAAGGAGCACAGCAGCTTGTCCATGTCGATCCGGCCGTCCGGCAGCCGGAAGCTGCTCGGGGCGGCGACGACCTGGCCCTCCGTGTTGTTCCCCAGGACCCGGACAATGACCTCCTGGTAGATCGGATTGGCCACCCGCACCGGCGCGTCCGGAGCGACCAGCCCCAGGTCGCGCACGTACGCCAGATCGTCGTCGTACGTGTCCGTCGGCAGGAGCAGCTCGCCCGCGATCACCGGCTGGATCACCCGCCGCACCCGGTCCTCGCCCAACCTGGCGGCCAGCGAGTCCAGATGCGTCGCACGCGCCAGGATCAGCCGCTCCTTCGCCTCCTCCATGTGCCCGGCCGTGATCGGCGTGTCCGACGGCACCCCCATCTCCTCGACGACCTCCCGGGCCAGCGCGTTGACCAGCCACGGCTGCCCCTGGGTAAAGCTGAAGGCACACTCCAGCGCATCCACCGTGAAATCCTGGCCCGTCTGCGCGGTGTGCTGCCCGTACAGCTCGGCGACCTCGGCCTCGGTGAAGTCGCCCAACCGCAGCGACGCCACCTTGATGTTGAACGGACTCGACGTACCAAGGCGCCCCGGATCCCCGCCCGAGGCCGCCTTGTAGTCACGCACATCCCGCAGCCCGCACAGCACCACCGCATGCGGGAAGCCGCCACGGCTGACAGTGAAACCATCGCGCAACTGGCGCAGCACACTGCGCAGGCTCTCCCCCCGCAGCGCGTCGATCTCGTCGAAGAACAGCACCAGCGGACGCGGACAGCTCCGCACCCACTCAGTCAGCCCCCGCGTGAGCCGGGACCCGGGCACCGCGTCGGGCCAGGATGCGGGGGGCGCGAGCCCATCAGCAAGCCCAGCGGACTCCGCGGACCGCCGAATCGCCTCCAGCACCAGCAACTCGGCCTGACCGTAGTCCTCCCCGGCCACCTCCCCGCTCTCGCACGAGAAGTGCAGCGCCGCGTACCGGCCCGAGGCCGTCAGTTCCCGGGCCATCGCCGCCAGCACCGTCGTCTTCCCGGTCTGCCGTGGCGCATGCACCACGAAGTACTGGCCCTGCTCGATGTACCCGCGGGCCCTGGGCAGCCGCTCCTGGGCCGGCACCATGTAGTGACGCGTGGAGACGCACGGCCCGGCCGTATTGAAGTAGCGCATACCTCGCACGCTAGCCGACGGCACCGACAACCTGAGGCGACCGTGCACCCGACCACCGGCTACACCGCCCCGTACAGGCACGAGTGCCACAGCAGCGGTACCCCGGCGCGGGATCACCCGGCGGGCAGACGCAGAAACACGGCCAGCGCCCGCTGGGGTGCGGTGACCGCTGGAGCGCCTCCAGCGACCGCCAGGGCATGCAGGTCACCGCCGCACAGCTCTTCACGTGCCGATCAGCCCATCCGGGGCACGTTGTCGTCCTCATCGTCCCAGTCGGCCTCATACATCCTGCCCTTGCCGAAAATCTCATCCGGGCTGATGAGCGACCCAGGCGCGCACTGCGGCCAGTGCCTTGTCGGACAGTTTGGCCGCGGGTCAGGGGCCGGTTCCCCGCGACCACGAACGCCGGAAAGCGGCTGTACCTGCTTCGTCACGGCGGCAAGGAGTGGCTGGACGAAGATCGACACAGTCGCATCGCCGTGGAGACCCGCATGGGCCACGAGGTCGCCGGCATGGAAGGTCTCCACTCGCATGTTGCCCTGGCCATGGAGCAGGAGATTGCTGATTCGCTGCAAAGCAGGAGGCTGCGCCGTTCGTGGCCAGCGAAAGAGAGCACTGGAAGGTGCCATCTCCCACTGCTCTACCATTCGATCTTGAAAAGTGGTGGAAACCAGCAGGTCAAAGCCGCTCAGGACACGTCGACATAGTTTCGTTCATGAAGTTCATCTCGACCAAGAGCTTCATGCCGTTCGTCTGGTACCGCATCGCGCTGGGCATCGTGATCATCGTGCTGGTGATGACGGGCGCCCTCAGCCCGCATGCGGCGGAGTCGGCGGGCTGACGCACCGCCAAGTGCTCCCATGCCGCTCACCCAGCAGTTCGCCCGCGTCAGCCCGGAGTACCTGGACCACTGCCGCGACTCGGCTCTCGACTCGCCCGGTGCGGCCCCCGGCTGGCATCCACCGGCCGAGGATCTCCTCGACGCGAAATGGGCGGTATGGGGCCTCGTCCGGTACTGCCGCGCGACGGGCGCCGACGCGCACGTGATCGCGCTGCTCGACCGGGCGATCTCCGGCGACCCGGGTGGGGACGTCGGCTTCCTCGACCACGACGAGGTGTACGACGGTTTCGATGCCCCGCCCCAACTCCTCGCGCCTGCCGCCGTCGCGGAGATCGCCCACGCCCTCGACGCCGTCGATCTCGACGGCCTACTGGCAGACCTGCCGACCAACACCCTGGACGCGGCCGCCGGCTGCGGCTTCGACGGCGGGTTCGACGGGGACGTACGGAGCCATCTCGTGGAACACTTCGCCTCGATGCGGGAGTTCTACGGCGAAGCCGCGCGGCGCGGGCAGTGCGTGGTCGTCTGGACCGACTGAGCAGCCGTCAGCAGGGGCGCCGCGCCCGAAAATCCGTGACCAATCGCATACGTGATGAGTAGCCGTCCGGTAGCGCACCGTCAGTTCTTGCCCCTAGGCTGGTGCGCATGTCCCCCGATTCCATGGTCCCTGGTTCCGTGCGGTCTGCTGCCGCGGTGAACGAGCAGATCCGTGCGCTGTGGCTGCGCGCGGGCGGCACCCTGTCGGCTCAAGAGCGCGCGGAGTACGAGCTGTTGGTGGTCGAGTGGGCGGCCGCGATCCGCGGCGAGGTCATCGAGGCGGCCTGAGGTACCCGGCTCAGCGCCCGCCCGACACCCGGAGGACCGCTCCCGTCGTGTAGGACGCGTCCGGCGACATCAGCCATGCCACCGCCGCGGCGATCTCCTCGGCCTGCCCCGGCCGCCGTAGCGGCGTCGTCCCTGCCATCCGCCTCGCCCGGTCCGGGTCGCCCATCGCGGCATGCATCTCGGTCTCGATCACGCCGGGCGCGACCGCGTTCACCCGGACGCCGTCGGGGCCCAACTCCTTGGCCAGGCCCAGCGTCAGGGCGTCGACAGCCGCCTTGGTCGCCGCGTAGTGGACGTAGTCCCCGGGGCTGCCGAGGGTGGCCGCGGCCGACGACACGTTCACTATCACGCCGCTCCCCCGGGCCGTCATCAGCTGCGCCGCACGCCGCGCACACAGCAGCGTGCCGAGCAGATTGACGTCCACGACCCGGCGCAGATCCGCGGTGTCCGCGTCGGCGAGCCGCCCCAGGGGCCCGGTCACGCCGGCGTTGTTCACGAGGCCCGTCACCGGCCCCAGTTGCCGCTCGGCCGTCTCGAAGAGCCGCTCGACGTCCGCCTCGACCGAGGTGTCCACCCGTACGGTCACACAGCGCGCCCCGGCCTTCCGCACGCCGTCCGCCACCGCCTCCGCCGCCTCGGCGTCCCGGACGTAGCCCACGACGACGTCGTGCCCGTCCGCCGCGAGCCGCAGACAGGTCGCGGCGCCGATACCCCGGCTGCCGCCGGTGACGACCGTGACGGGACGTGTCATGAGTGCCTCCCACCAAGAAGATCACCGATCACTCTAGGCCCGCAACTGCGCCAGCCCGTCCTCGTCCAGCGGATACGGCCGCTCCTCCGGCAACATCCCGGCCGCCCGCTCCGGTTCACCCGCCCTCACGCGCGCGTGGATCTCCCTCGCCAGCGGCGTCACGTCCTCGATGCCGACGATCCACTCGTCCGCGTACCGCTCCGCCGCCTCCCCCGCGAGCCCCAGCTGCAACGACCGGTACGGCAGCGGGTTGAGGCGCAGATCGCGCTCCGGGTCCCACTGCACGCGTGTGGGCGAACGCCTCAGCTCCCGCTTCCAGGCGGCCTGGTTCTCATGCAGACCGCGCGCATAGTGCGACAGACACGCGTTCCGCAGCGCCCAGACGAAGCCCTCCCGGCTGATCTCGACGGCCAGCACGGTCTCCTGGCCCTCCTTCTCGGCCCAGCCGCAGCGGTACATCATCCACAGGAACGACGGCTTGATCCATGTCATGCGGTCACGCTTCCAAGAGGAGGGGAAGCGGCCGTTCCGGGCCGCGGGCCCGCCGATCCCGGGGTGGTACGCCTGGTAGACCGTGACCGTGGACTCCGTGTGGCGGGCACGGACACGGAACTCGGGTTCTCGCCGCTCGTTTTGATCGTTCACCGGAACAGGTTCCGTCCTCGGTCCCGCCCCCGGCCACCGAATATCCCCGCGCACCGCTTGGCGCGGCCCACCCCATGCCCAACACTGAACCCATGACGCAGCGTGTGGAGCTCGCCACCGTAATGGACCGGCTGGCCGTCGACGAGTTGATCACCGACTACGCGGTGGCGGTGGACGACGGGGACTGGGAGGCGTACCGAGGACTGTTCACCCCCGACGGACGGGCGGACTACCGCTCGGCCGGCGGGATCGAGGGGGACGCCGGGACGGTCGTCGCGTGGCTCGCGGAGAGTATGCGGCAGTTCCCGATGCGGCAGCATCTGATCGTCAACCGCCGGGTGCGCTTCGGGATCCTGGACCAGGACACGGGCGACACGGCCCGGGTAAGGGCCGACTACGTCAATCCCATGCGGTTCGCCGGTGGCAGTGGCGGCGATGGCAGTGGCTCGGGTGGCGCTCCCGACTTCGTGTGCGGCGGGCGGTACGCCTTCGGGCTGCTGCGGACGTACGACGGCTGGCGGCTGCGCGAGGTGGTCGTCGAGGAGAAGTGGCGCCGGGCACCCGCCCCGGCCACGACACGCATGATCGACTGAGCCGAGGCGCTCTGTCCCGTTGTCAGTGTCGGCGAGCACACTGGAAACACCACCGGGCAGGGAGGCGCCGCATGAAGACGATCAGCCACTGGCTCGCCTCCCCGTGGCGGCGCCGTGCCGCCGCCACGCTGGCCGGTGCGCTGCCCGTACTCGCCTTCCCCGCCCCGTCACTGTGGTGGTTCGCATATGTCGCCCTGGTGCCGTGGATCGCGCTGCTGCGCTCCGCGCCGAACGGGAAGCGGGCGGTGTACGACGGCTGGTGGGGCGGGTTCGGGTTCATGCTGGCGATGCACCACTGGCTCCTGCCGAACCTGCATGTCTTCACGTTCGTCCTCGCCGCGCTGCTGGGTGCCCTGTGGGCGCCCTGGGGCTGGCTGGTACGCCGGTTCCTGGCCGGGAAGCCGTCCCCGGGGCGGGCCGCGGGCGCCCTCGTCGTCCTGCCGTCGGGCTGGCTGCTGGTCGAGCTGGTGCGGTCCTGGGAGGGGCTCGGCGGGCCGTGGGGGATGCTCGGGTCCAGTCAGTGGCCGGTGGAGCCCGCGCTGCGGCTCGCCTCGGTCGGCGGGGTGTGGCTGGTCAGCTTCCTGGTGGTGGCGGTCAACATCGCCTTCGCCGTCCTGCTCCTGGTCCGCGAGTCGCGCCTGCCCGCGTTTGCCGGTCTCGTCACCACCGCCGTCGCGGCCTCCGCGGCCTGGGTGTGGTCGCCGCGCCCCGACACCGGCGACCGGGTCAGGATCGCCGTCGTCCAGCCGGGCGTCGTGCCAGGCGGCGACAAGCGCTTCGCACGCGAGGAGCAGCTCACTCGCGAGCTGATCGGCCAGGACGTCGACCTGATCGTCTGGGGCGAGAGCAGCGTCGGTTTCGACCTCCGCGAGCGGCCCGACCTCGCGCAGCGGATCGCCGCACTGTCCCGGGACACGGAGGCCCAGATACTGGTCAATGTGGACGCCCGGCGCTCCGACAAGCCCGGCATCTACAAGAGCTCCATCCTGGTCGGCCCGGACGGCCTGACCGGCGCCCGCTACGACAAGATGCGGCTCGTCCCCTTCGGCGAGTACGTCCCGGCCCGCTCCCTGCTCGGCTGGGCGACCTCCGTCGGCGAGGCGGCCGGCGAGGACCGGCGGCGCGGCTCCGAGAAGGTGGTGATGGACGCCGGGCACGGGCTGCGGATCGGCCCGATGGTGTGCTTCGAGTCGGCGTTCCCCGACATGAGCCGCCATCTCGTCGACGACGGCGCCGAGGTGCTGGTCGCCCAGTCGGCGACATCGACGTTCCAGCAGAGCTGGGCCCCCGAGCAGCACGCCTCGCTGGCCGCGCTGCGCGCCGCCGAGACCGGCCGCCCGATGGTGCACGCCACGCTGACCGGCGTCTCCGCCGTCTTCGACGCGAGCGGACACCGCCTGGGCTCCTGGCTCGGCACGAGCGAGAGCACCACCTCGGTCCACGAGGTCCCGCTCACGCGTGGCACCACACCGTACGTCCGGTTCGGCGACTGGCCGGCGCACGCGGCGCTGCTGATCGTCGCCGCCTGGTGCGCCACCGAGGGCCTGCGGACGCTGCGGCTCAGGCGGTCCGCTCCTGAACCGCGCGTACCACCCGCTCGCAGAGCTCATGGGTCGCCAGCGCATCCCGGGCGCTGACCACCTTGCCCGCGCGCACCGCGTCCAGGAAGGCCAGCACCGCCTGCTCGATGCCACGCTGCCGGGCCACCGGCACCCAGTCCCCGCGGCGCCGCACGGTCGGCTGGCCCTTGTGGTCGATCACCTCGGCGAGGTTGAGCACCTGACGCTTGGTGTCCTGCCCGGAGACCTCCAGGACCTCCTCCGCCGACCCGCTGAGCCGGTTCATCACCCCGAGCGCGGTGAAGCCGGCGCCACCGAGCTGGAGCACGACGTGGTGCAGCAGGCCGCCCTCGACGCGGGCTCGCACGGTCACGTCGTCGACCGGTCCCGGCGCCAGGAAACGCAGCGTGTCCACGACGTGGATGAAGTCGTCGAGGATCATCGTGCGCGGCTCTTCCGGCAGGCCGATCCGGTTCTTCTGCATGAGGATCAGCTCGCGCGGGTGATCGGCGCACTGCGCGTACCCGGGGGCGTAGCGCCGGTTGAAGCCGACGGCGAGGCTGACGTTCCGCCGCTCGGCGAGCGCCACCAGCCGCTCGGAGTCGGCGAGTTCGTACGCGAGCGGCTTGTCGACGTAGGCCGCCACGCCCGCCTCCAGCAGCCGCGTCACGATCTCCGGGTGCGCGGCGGTGGGCGCGTGCACGAACGCGGCGTCGAGGTCCTGGGCGAGGAGGGAGTCCAGGGTCGGGTGCCGCTGCTCCGCCGGGAGGTGCAGGCCGTCGGCGACCCGGTCGAGCGTCGCGGGCGTACGGGTCTGCAGATGCAGTTCGACGCCGGGCCGGCTGCCGAGCACCGGCAGGTAGGCCTTCTGCGCGATGTCCCCGAGTCCGATACAGCCGACCTTCACTGGCTCTCCTCCCGCTTGCCCGTGTCCGACACGACGGAAGCATACGGCTGCTGCGGGGGCCGCCAGTCGGCGATGCCGTCGAAACCGCGGAGGAAGAGCGCGGGTCCGGCCTTCGACAGTGCGGCGATCGCGGTGTTGCGTACGGCCATGGCGGCGCGGTTCCTCGTCATGTTGAGGCGCGCGATCCTGACGGCCTGGCGGGTGACGGCCGTCGTACGCGGGAGGCGGGCGGCGGTGTACGCGGCGAGGTCCTCGCAGATGGGGGTCCCCCCGGTCGAGCGAAGTCGAGAGTGGGGGAGGGCCAGCACGATCGCGTCCTCGATGGCCTGGTTGCCGCCCTGTCCGAGGGTCGGCGGCATGGCGTGCGCGGCGTCGCCGAGCAGAGCGACCCGGCCACGGTGCAGGGCGGGCAGCGGCTCGGCGAGATGGTGGACGTCGTGGCGCAGGACGTCCTCGGGGCGGGCGGCGGCGAGGACGGCGGGGATCGGGTCGTGCCAGTCGCCGTAGCGGCGCAGCAGCTCCGCCTTCTCGTCGGGCGCGCGCTCCCCGGCGGGGGCCATGGCGGCGCCGTACGCGTACACACGGCCGTCCTTGAGCGGGTGCGTGCCCCAGATGCGGCCCCTGCCCCAGGTCTCGTGCGAGGCGAACTCCACTCCGGGCAGCAAGACCAGGACGCGCCAGGTGGTGAAGCCGGAGTAGACGGGGCCGGGGTGGTCGGGGAACAGCTTCCGGCGTACGGCGGAGTGGATTCCGTCGGCCGCCACGACCAGGTCGGCCTCCCACTCACCGTCGGGGGTGGTCACGCGGGCCGGCCGGTCGCTGTCGCCGGGGTCGGCGAGGGTCGCCGCGGCGGCCGTGCGGACGGCGTCCGGCGGGAGCTGGGCGGCCAGCAGGCCGATCAGGGTGGCGCGGGGGAGCAGGACGAGCGGGCCGCCGAAGCGCTCGGCCGCCGCGGCGGCGTCAGAACGGGAGAGCCAGCGCCCGCCGGGGGTGCGCAGCCCGCCGTCGCCGACCCAGGCGGCGAGGTCGCGGATCTCGTCGCCGACACCGCGATCGCCCTGCTCGCCGAGCGCGGGATGCGCGGCCTGACGCACCGGGCGGTCGACGAGGCGGCCGGGCTCCCCCAGGGCTCGACTTCCAACCTCGCCCGGACCCGTCAGGCACTCCTGGAACTCGCGGTGCGGCGGCATGCCGACCGGGAGGCGCGGCTCCTCGCGCTGCATGAGATGCCGGACCCGCTCGGTGGCCTCGGCTCACTGGTGGACGGCCTCGCGCTGGCGGTGCACCGCACCCTGACCCGCAACCCCGAGCTGTTGATCGCCCGCTACGAACTGGCTCTGGAGGCGACCCGCCGCCCCGAACTGCGCGCCTTCTACGACGCGATCGGCGCCCGCTACCGCGACCAACTGACCGCCCTCGTCACGGCGCTGGGGTCGACGGATCCGGCCCGGCACGCGCTGTCGCTGATCGCCTGGTCGGACGGGCTGATGTTCAGCTGTGCGGCGGGATCCTTCAGCGCCGAGGTGCCGAGCCTGGCACAGGTGCGGGCGGGGCTGCGGGAGCTGCTCGGCGGGATGCTCGGCGACGGGCCCCACGCACCGTGAAAACTCCTGGTGAGATCGGGCGAGTTGGGAAAAGATGCGGGCATGACCACCCAACGCAGCGAGCCCGCCACCAACGCCGACGAGCGCACCATGCTGGAGGGCTGGCTGGAATACCACCGCCAGACCCTCGCGTGGAAGTGCGAGGGCCTGACCGACGCCCAGCTCAGAACCGCCTCCGTGGAACCGTCCGAGCTGAGCCTGATGGGGCTGGTGCGGCACATGGCGGAGGTGGAGCGCGGCTGGTTCCGCAAGGTGCTGGTGGACGAGGATGCGGGGCCGATCTACTACAGCGAGGAGGACCCGGACGGCGAGTTCCACCTCACCGAGACGGACACCTGGCAGGAGGCGCACGCCACCTGGCAGGCGGAGATCGAGACCGCCCGGCGCAACGCAGCCGACTTCGCCCTGGACGACATGTCCCGGGGCAAGAGCCGGCACACCGGCAACCGCTTCAACCTGCGCTGGATCTACACCCACATGATCGAGGAGTACGCCCGCCACAACGGCCACGCCGACCTGGTCCGTGAACGGGTCGACGGCGCCACCGGCGACTAGGACAGGCCTAGCCTGTCCCAGACGTCAGCCGCGGTCGTCGCGTGCCCTCCGTACGGGGACGTAGATCACCCGTGTGGGGCAACCTCCGTTTGTCCGCTGTCCCAAACGCGGCCGGACCCACCAGAGTTGCACGGGTGCATCGAACGACGACCACCGCAGCGCTCCTGGTCACCGTGACTGTCTCGGCCCTCTCCGGGTGTGTGACGGTCCAGCGCCCACCCGTGCCCGGCCCGCCGACTGCACCGGGCCAGCCGCCGGCACCGGGCCAGCCGTCGGCACCAAGGTCCGGCGGCCAGTCGGAACCACAGATCGTGCAGGCGCCGGCGAGAGAGGCCCTGGAGCTGATCGGGCCCTCCCGCCACCCGGACCCGACACCCCCCGACGCGCGTGGCCGCTCCGCCGGGGACAGGTCACCGGAACGGAACCCGCCCGGCCACTCCCACGCCCACCCACGCCCCGCCCACCCGAAACCCGACGGCCCCAAGGCCAAGGTCCCGCAGCAGCCGCAGGTCAAGGTCCCCGACGTCTCGGAGTCGGTCCGCAAGGACGTCGAGAAGAACGTCCAGAAGAACGGGGACGTGTGCGCGATGGGCAAGAAGCACGGAGGCTGGCAGGCGGACAGCGCCGAGGCGACGATCTGCCGGCAGACGTACGGCCGCTGACGCGGGCCATCGTGCCACTGGCCACTTGGGGCGCCGCCCGTCCCGAAGAGAGCGGCACCCCGCCGGCGCGGGCAGGCGGCATGCCCCCGCCCCAGCGCACAGCACCTCCGCTACGGACGCTGCCGGGGCGGCCCCCACACGCCCCCGCCCGAGGCCCCGCCCTCCCCCAACCGCAGCTCGAGCCGGCTGATCGCCGCCCGCACTCCGTCCCCGTACCTGTCGTCCCCGAGCACAGCCGCCGCCCCCCGAGCCCGCCGCACATGCACCCGCGCGGCCTCCGCGCGCCCGAGCTTCACATAGTCGGCCGCCAGATTCAGATGCAGCGACGGATACAACGCCCGTACGGCCACCGCACCCGCGGAGGACTCACCGCACCCCTGGCCCGTGAGTTCCTCCGCCGCGGTCAACGCCCGCAGATCCCAGGCCAGTTCGTCACAAGGGTCGTCCTGCGTGTCGGCCAGGTAGTGGGCCAGCGTGCACCGGTGCAGCGGATCGCCGTCCTCGCCCAGCTCCACCCACAGATCCAGCAGCCGCCGCCGGGCCTCCTCCCGGTCCCCCGCATGATGCAGCATGACGACCTGCCCGATGCGCGTCAGCACGGCATCCGGCACCGCCTGCTCCCGTCGCTCCGCCACCGCGCCCTCCGGCCACTCGTCGGCTGTCGCCACCGACGCTAACCGGGCACCACCACATTCCCCGTCAGGCGGCACCGGGCCGGCCCGCCAGGGACCGGCCCGGCGCACGGGTCAGCCGAGGTCGGGGATCTGCCAGTCGATCGGGGTGTGGCCCTGCTGCGCCACCGCCTTGTTGATCTGCGTGAACGGGCGGGAGCCGAAGAACTTCTTCGCGGACAGCGGCGAGGGGTGCGCCCCCTTCACCACCACGTGCCGCGTCTCGTCGATCAGCGGGAGCTTCTTCTGCGCGTAGTTGCCCCAGAGGACGAAGACCGCGGGGTCGGGGCGGCCGGCGACCGCACGGATCACCGCGTCGGTGAACTTCTCCCAGCCCTTGCCCTTGTGGGAGTTCGCCTCCCCGGCCCGCACCGTGAGCACCGCGTTGAGCAGCAGGACGCCCTGCTGGGCCCACGGCATCAGATAGCCGTTGTCCGGGATCGTCGTGCCCAGCTCCTCCTTCATCTCCTTGTAGATGTTCCGGAGGGAGGGCGGGGTCTTCACCCCGGGGCGGACCGAGAAGCACAGACCATGGCCCTGGCCCTCGCCGTGGTACGGGTCCTGGCCGAGGATCAGCACCTTCACCTGGTCGTACGGCGTCGCACCCAGCGCGGCGAAGACCTCCTCGCGCGGAGGGTAGACGGGACCCTTCGCCCGCTCCTCCTCGACGAACTCGGTGAGCTCCTTGAAGTAGGGCTTCTGGAGCTCCTCGCCCAGGACGCCGCGCCAGGACTCGGGCAGCATGGCGATGTCGGTCACGTCAACTTCCTCCGGTGTGCGCTCACTTCACGGCCGCAGAAAGCATGCGTCCGTGCGCGGCCGCGCGCGGGGGCACGGCCGACTTCAGAGCACAGAACCTACAGGCGCCCACTGACAACCGTGCCCGGAAGCGGGGCTACCAGCTGGTCTTCCAGGACAGTGCCCACATCCCCATCATCGTCGCCGGGTCGATGGACTGCTCGGCACCGGCGATCTCCTCGTTCGCGGCCAGGTAGATCTTGCCCTGCCACAGCGGCAGCAGCCGGGCGTCGTCCACCAGGATCTGCTGGGCCTGCTCGAACTCCTCGGCCACGTCCCCGCGGTCGCTCTTCCGGCGCGACTCGGGCAGCAGCTCGCCCGTGATCTCGGGTGCCTCGTACGGGGTGCCGAGCGCGTTCTGCTTGCCCACGAAGGGTGCGACGAAGTTGTCGGCGTCGGGGAAGTCGGGGAACCAGCCACGCCCGAACACCTGGTACTCGCCGTTCTGGTAGCCCTCCGCGTAGGTCTTCCAGGGGCGGCTCTTGAGCGTGACGGTGAACAGGTCGGAGGCCTCGAGCTGCCGCTTCAGCTCCTCGAAGGCCGGCTTGGTCGTGGAGCCGTAGCGGTCGCTGGTGTACCAGAGGGTGAGCGGGACGCGTTCGGTGATGCCCGCGTCCTCGAGGAGCTGCTTGGCCTTGTCCGCGCTGGGGCCGCCGTAGTCGTCGAAGAAGCCCGTGGTGTGCCCCACCAGGCCCCTGGGGATCATGGAGTACAGCGGCTCGACGGTGTCCTTGTAGATGTTGTGGGCGAGCGCCGGCCGGTCAATGATCTGGGCGACGGCCTTGCGGACCGCGAGCTTGTTGGCCCACGGGTCCTTGGGGTTGAAGACCAGGTAGCTGATCTCGGTGGTGGGGTTCTCCACGAGCTGGAACCCCTCCTCCTCACCCTTGGCCTGGATGTCCACGATGTCCGAGGCGCTGAGACCGCGGTAGATGACATCGATCTGCTTGGCCTTGAGGGCGCCGACCAACTCGGACGATTCCCCGAAGTAGCGGATCGTGACGGAGTCGTTCTTGCGGTCCGCGATTCCCTTGTACTTGTCGTTGCGGACGAGCTTGGCCTCCTTGCCCTGCTCGTAGGACTCCAGGGTGTACGGCCCCGAACCGCCGATCTTGCCGTCCTTGCGGAGCGAGTCCGCGGGGTACTCCTCGGGGTCCACGATCGACATGGCGGGCGTGGACAGCACGAAGGGGAAGGTGGCGTCGGGCTGGTTGAGCTGGAAGACGACCTCACGGTCGTTCTTCACCCGCACCCGGTCGAGGCTCCCCAGCAGACCGGCGGGGCCGCCGTTGACGTTGATGGCCATGACCCGGTCGATGGAGTGCTTGACGGCCTGGGCGTCCAGCTCGTGCCCATCGGAGAACTGCAGACCCTCACGCAGCTTGCAGCTGTACACCATGCTCGAGCTGTCCGTGAACTTGCAGCTCTCGGCGGCGTCGGGCTCCAGCTCGGACGCGCCGGCGGAGAAGTTCAGCAGGGTCTGGTGGACGTTGCGGAACAACTCCCAGGAGCTGTCCCAGGCGGCCGCCGGATCCAGCGTGCTGGGAGTGGCGGTCGTCCCCACGACGATCGGATTCCCGTCACCAGAGGAGTCCGAGGAGAAAACACCGCATCCGGCGACCAGGGTTATGGACGTCATCGCCCCCAGTTGACGCAGGTATCTATCCCGCTTGAACACGCGCACCATCCTCGATCGGCCATACCACAAGGCTGGCCAGACGATACCGCAGTGTCGTAACGCTTGTGCTGCCGCCCTGGCAGGCGCTTGATCAGCGAGTATGTCCCTGCGGTGTCGAAACGGTGTTTTTCCTCCGTACGGCCTCACGGGCGGGCGCCCAGGCGGTCGCGGCCGGGCCGCACGGGCGCCCACCGCCGCCGTCAGCCGACGCCCGCGTTGAGGAAGATGCCGCCGTCCACCACGAGAGTCTGGCCGGTGATCCAGTCGGACTGCTCCGAGGTGAGGAACGCGGCGGCGCCGCCGATGTCGGAGGGCACGCCGAGCCGGCCCAGCGGGTAGGCCGCGGCCGCCTCCTCCTCCCGGCCCTCGTACAGGGCCTGCGCGAACTTGGTCTTCACGACGGCCGGGGCGATCGCGTTGACCCGCACCTTGGGCGCGAACTCGTGCGCGAGCTGGGCGGTCAGGTTGATCAGGGCGGCCTTGCTCACGCCGTACGCGGCGATGAACGGCGAGGGCGCGATGCCCGCGACGGAGGCGATGTTGACGATGGCGCCGCCGTTGTCCTTCTGCCAGGCGTGCCAGGTCTTCTGCGCGAAGCCGAGCGCCGAGATCACGTTGGTCTCGAACACCTTGCGGGCGACGTTCAGGTCGAGGTCGGCGATCGGCCCGAACACCGGGTTCGTACCGGCGTTGTTGACCAGGAAGTCGACGCGCCCGAAGGCCTCCATGGTGCGCTCGACGGCGACGGCCTGGTGGTCCTCGTCGTGCGCCTTGCCGGCCACGCCGATGACCCGGTCCGCGCCGAGCTTCTCGACGGCCTCCTTGAGGGCGTCCTCGTTGCGGCCGGTGATGCACACGCGGTCACCGCGGGCGACCAGCGCCTCGGCGACGCCGTAGCCGATACCGCGGCTGGCGCCCGTGACGAGCGCGACCTTGCCGGAAAGTTCCACCGAAGTCATGTTCCTGATCCCCTAGTCGAGCGGTCCGCCGGCGACGTACAGCACCTGGCCGGAGACGAATCCGGCCGCCTCGCCGGTGAAGAAGGCGATGGCGTTGGCGATGTCGTCCGGCTCCCCGACGCGCTGCACGGGGATCTGGGTGGCGGCCGCGGCCTTGAAGTCCTCGAAGCCCATGCCGACACGGTCCGCGGTGGCCTTGGTCATCTCGGTGGCGATGAAGCCGGGCGCGACGGAGTTGGCGGTGACGCCGAACTTGCCGAGCTCCTTGGCGAGGGTCTTGGTGAAGCCCTGCAGACCGGCCTTGGCGGCCGAGTAGTTGACCTGGCCGCGGTTGCCGAGCGCCGAGGACGAGGAGAGGTTCACGATCCGGCCGAAGCCCGCGTCGACCATGTGCTTCTGGCAGGCCTTCGACATCAGGAAGGCGCCGCGCAGATGGACGTTCATGACCGTGTCCCAGTCGGAGACGCTCATCTTGAACAGCAGGTTGTCGCGCAGTACGCCCGCGTTGTTGACGAGGATCGTCGGCGCGCCGAGCTCCGCCGCGATGCGCGCGACGGCCGCTTCGACCTGCGCCTCGTCGGAGACGTCGCAGCCGACCGCGAGCGCCTTGCCGCCGGCCGCGGTGATCTTCTCCACGGTGTCCTTGCAGGCGGCCTCGTCCAGGTCGATCACGGCGACCGCGCGGCCCTCGGCGGCCAGTCGTACGGCGGTGGCGGCGCCGATGCCACGCGCCCCGCCGGTGACCACGGCGACCCGCTGCTCAGTGGTGGACATTGCTGGTTCTCCTCGCCCTCGAGAAAATACGGCCCGTCTGGTGAGCGACCGCTTAGTACCTTCGGCAGACGTGACGCTAGAAGCCCTGGCACGCGGTGTCAACGCCATACGAGGCGGGTGTGATCCATTACCGCACCAGCAGGCCGAGCAACCGTTCCGTCTCCGCCGCCGGATCGGTGGTGAGCCCGGTGTGCACGGGTCCGGGCTGGACGACCGTCGACCGGGGCGCGATCAGCCAGCGGAAGCGCCGTCCGGCGTCGTCGCCGGCCGCCTGACCGGCCGCGTCCCCGCCGGTGCAGACGCCCTCGACGGCGCGCAGTGCGGCCCGTACGCCGGTCACGTCCGCGTCGGGGTCGAGGGCCAGCAGGCGGGCCTCGTCGAGGTGGGTGCGGGCACCGACGTAGGCCTTGGCCCGGCAGTACACGAGCACCCCGGCGTTGATGCATTCGCCGCGCTCGATCCGGGGGACGACCCGCAGCAGGGCGTACTCGTAGATGTCCCGGCCGCCGCCCTGGCCGGCCCTGATGATGTGGCGCTCGCTCACTTCGCCCCCTCGACGCCGGTGATGCGCTCATGGATGACGGCCGCCCGTGCGATCAGGGGCCGTGCGTACGCCCGCCTCAGCTCGTCCGGCGTGTCGAATCCGGCCTCGTCCGCGAGCCAGGTGTCCGGGATCTCCGCGGTGACCTCGGCCAGCAGTTCCTCGGTGACCAGGGGCGCCAACTCGGCGGCGGCCGCGGCGACATCGGGCCCGAAGGGCCGCAGGACGTGGTCGGCGATGTCGTACGGGCGGGCCGCGGAGGCCGGCGCGCCGGGCCAGTTGTGGTGCCAGATCATGGTGGCGCCGTGGTCGATGAGCCACAGGTCGCCCTGCCACATCAGCAGGTTGGGGTTGCGCCAGGACCGGTCGACGTTGTTGACGAGCCCGTCGAACCAGACGATCCGGCCGGCCTCCTCGGCGCTCACCTCGAAGGCGAGCGGGTCGAAGCCGAGGGCGCCGGAGAGGAAGTCCATGCCGAGGTTGGTGCCGCTGCTGGACCTGAGCAACTCCTGTACCTGCTGGTCGGGTTCGCCGAGGCCCAGCAACGGGTCGAGCTCGACCGTGACCAGCCGGGGCATCCGGAGGCCCAGCCTGCGGGCGAGTTCCCCGCAGACGACCTCGGCGACCAGCGTCTTGCGGCCCTGCCCCGCGCCGGTGAACTTGATGACGTACGTCCCGAAGTCGTCGGCCTCGACGAGTCCCGGCAGCGAGCCGCCCTCACGCAGGGGCGTGATGAAGCGGGTCGCGATGACTTCCTTGAGCATCGCCCCAGGTTACTGACGTCCGGGCGTGGGCCGGGGACGGGCCCGTGCGCCGGTGCGGCGGCGCCGACAGCGAACCGACAGCCCTCGACAGCGAACCGACAGCCCTCGACAGGGAACCGACAGCTCCGCTTTACCCGCGGGTCGGCGAGACCAGGTCAGGATTTCGACAACGTCTGAACAGCCGGTCCGGCCGGACCGTACCTGTCGGCAGATCACAACCCCTGGAAGGGACGTCAGCATGACCAGCGAATCAGTTCAGCCGGTGTCGGGACCGAGTCGCCGAACCGTTGTGGCGGCGGTCGGCACGGCGGGGCTCGCCGTGGCGCTGACCGCGTGCGGGTCGGACGACGAGGCGTCCGGCTCGTCCACCGAACAGGGCGCCGCCGGCGGCGGCGCGTCCACCGAAGCGAGCGCGGGCGCGGGCGGGACGGCGCTCGCGAAGACGGCCGACATACCGGAGGGTGGCGGCAAGGTCTTCAGTGCCGAGAAGGTGGTGGTCTCCCAGCCGACGGCGGGCGACTACAAGGCCTTCTCGACGATCTGCACCCACCAGAAGTGCCCGATGACGGACCTCAAGGAGGACGTCATCACCTGTGCCTGCCACAACAGCCAGTTCTCCGTCCTCGACGGCAGCGTGAAGAAGGGACCCGCCACGCAGCCGCTCGAGGCCAAGCAGATCACCGTGGCGGGCGACTCGATCACGCTCGCGTAACTCTGCGCGGACGCTTGAAGCAGCCGAGCACCTCGTCCGTGGTCGCGACCGTAGCGACCAATGCGAGGGTGTGGCTGATCATCGCGGGGGTGTAGTCGGAAGGCACCCCCGCGATGGCGTCCGCCGGCACGACGGCGACGTATCCCCGGTTCACGGCGTCGAAGACGGCGTTGGGGATCGCCACGTTGGCCGAGACGCCGGTGACCACCAGCGTGCGGCAGCCCAGGTTGCGCAGCAGGGCGTCGACGTCGGTGCCCTGGATCGGCGACAGCCCGTGCAGCCGGCGTACGACGAAGTCCCCCTCGGTGACCTCGATCGGGGCCGCGACGCGGACCGCCGCGGTCCCGGACAGCTGCTGGACGGGGAGTCGTTCGGCGGCGCGGAAGAGGCGGGCATTGCGGTTGGCGCCGCGGCCGTCGGGGCGGCGTTCGGCGATGGCGTGGATGACCTGGATGCCGCTCTCGTGCGCGGCGGCCACCAGCCGGGCGACGTTGGCGAGGGCCCCCGACGACCGTGCCTCCCGGGCGAGTTCGGGCAGCGCACCGTCCGGTCCGACGACGCCCTGCTGGCACTCGACGGTGAGCAGGACCGTGGTCGCGGGATCGAGGAGTTCGCTGAGTTGTGCGTACGACGGCATGGTTCCCCCCTGTCACGGGCGGTGCGGTCGGGCGAGAGTAGCCACCATTGCGCGGGGACGGAAGACGGCCCATCCTTTTCTGACGTGATGTCAGAGGATCTCTCCTCTGGCACGACGTGAGAGAAGAGGGGGACGCATGACCGTCACTCAGCGCCGGGGCCGGAAGATCATGATGACGCCGGGCGAGCTGGACGAGTTCCTCACCAGCCAGCGCACCTGCCGGGTCGCCACGGTCTCCGCGGACGGCTCTCCGCACGTCAGCGCGCTGTGGTTCGCCTGGGACGGCAACTCGCTGTGGCTGTACTCGGTCGTCCGCAGCAAGCGCTGGAGCGATCTGCGCCGCGACCCGCGGGTGGCGGTCGTGATCGACTCGGGCGAGGAGTACGAGCAGCTGCGCGGCGTCGAGCTGTCCGGCACCGTGGAGTTCGTGGGCGAGAGCCCGCGCACCGGCGAGCTGCGCGCCGAACTCGACGTGCCGGAGACCCTGTTCGCGCGCAAGAACTTCGGCCTGGAGGAGATGCCGCACGACGGGCGGCACGCGTGGATGCGGCTGACGCCGGAGAAGATCGTGTCCTGGGACTTCCGGAAGCTGGGGGCGGTGTAGCGGCGGTCAGGAGACCTTCGCGCCGGCGTCGCGCAGCGCCCGCACCGCCGCCCGGATCGACGGGCGGCGGTCGGCGTCCGCGCGCCAGACGACGTACACATGGCGCCGCACCCGCTGCTTCAGCGGCACGGTGACCACTCCGGCGGGCATCGGATGCCGCCCGAGCAGCGGCGCGATGCACACCCCGAGCCCCGCCGCGACCAGCGCGAGCTGGGTGTGGGTCTCGGGGGCGCGGTGGCCGAGGAGCGGCTCGACACCCTTGGAACGCAGCGTGAACATCAGCCACTCGTGGCAGAACTCGCCCTCGCCCCAGGTGATCCACTCGTCCTCGGCGAACTCGGTGAGGTCCACCTCGTCCCGGTCGGCGAGCCGGTGCCCGGCCGGCAGCGCCACCTCTGCGGGGTCGTCCAGGATGTGCGCCTTGACCAGGCCCTCGGGCAGCGCCATCGGCTTGTTGTACCAGTCGAGCACCACGGCCAGGTCGAGGTCGCCACGGATCACTCCGGCGATGCCGCTCTCCGGTTCCAGCTCGCAGGAGCGCAGGCGCAGCGCGGGATGTTCCGCGCGCAGGGCGGAGAGCGCGGCCGGGAACAGCCCGCGCGCGGCGGTCGGAAACGCGGCCAGCCGCAGCTCGCCCACCACCTGTCCGCGCTGCGCCTCCAGGTCGGACTGGGCGAGTTCGACCTGCGACAGGATGCGCGCCGCGTGCTCGGCGAGCAGCCGGCCGGCGTCCGTGAGCCGCACGCCGCGGCCGTTCTTGGCGAGGAGCTGCTGGCCGACCTCCCGCTCCAGCTTGGACATCTGCTGCGAGACGGCCGACGTCGTGATGTGCAGCCCCTCGGCGGCTCCACTGACCGAGCCGTGCCGGGCCAGGGCGTCGAGGGTGCGCAGGCGCTCCAGGTTCAACATGTAAGTAATACTACGAGATACCGTGCGCGAGATCTCGCTTGTGCTACGAGGTTGTGGTGACGCATCGTGATGCCCATGGCTACCGTCAACTGGCGTCTGCGTTTCGCCGCCCTCTCCCTCATCTGGGGATTCAGCTTCCTGCTCATCAAGGTGGGCACCGAGGGCTTCGCCCCCTTCCAAGTCACCCTCGGCCGCCTGGTGTTCGGTACGGCGGTACTCGCGGCGGCGATGGCGGCGAAGCGGGAGCGGCTGCCGCGCGGGGCGCGGACGTGGGGGCACTTGACGGTCGCCGCGTTTCTCCTCAACGCGCTGCCCTTCTCACTGTTCGCCTACTCGGAGCTGACGATCCCGTCCACGCTCGCGGGCATCTGCAACGCGACGTCGCCGCTGTGGGGCATGGCCCTGTCCCTGGTCGCGCTCTCCGAAGACCGTCCGACCCGACTCCGCGTCGCCGGCCTCGGTCTCGGCTTCCTCGGCGTCCTGACGGTGCTCGGCGCCTGGCAGGGCTTCCACGGCCTGGACGCCACGGGCACGGCGATGGCCCTGCTGGCCTCACTCGGCTACCCGATCGGCTGGATCTACGTCCGCCGCACCCTGGCCGGCTCCGGCCACTCGCACCTGTCCCTGACCGGCGCCCAGTTGCTGCTGGCGACGCTCCAACTGGCGCTAGTGACCCCACTGTTCACCTCGGTGCCGACCGAATTCCCCCTCCTTCCCCTGCTCTCGATCGTGGCGTTGGGCGCGCTCGGCACGGGCCTGGCGGTCCTCCTCCAGTACGGCCTGGTCGCCGAGGTCGGCCCGACGACGGCCCAGATGGTCACGTACTTCATCCCGGTCATCGCCACGGCCGCGGGCGTCGCCCTGCTGGGCGAGTCACTGACCTGGTCGACACCGGTGGGCGCGGTGATCGTGCTGGCGGGGGCGGCACTGACGCAGGCGCGGCCGAGGGGGCGGGTAGGGGAGAGCGCCGGGGCTGTGCTTCGGACGCCCCCGCGTTCCGAGGCCGGGCCGGGCGCGCAGGCGGAGCCGCGGGCCGAGGTCAGGTCGTAACACGGCACCGGTCCGCCCTCCCGCGGACCGGTGGTCGCGCGCGCCGGCCGCGCTGCACGACGCGCTCACGCCCGGCGGCCTCACCGTGCGGGCGCGCCGGTGGGAGAGTGCGGCGATCTCGTCCCGCTCGGGACGTCCGAGCAGACGCCAGGGTCGCCCATCGCGCCGAGGACGAGCGGAGCCGCCAGACACACCTCGGAGCGCGGCGATCTCATCCCACTCTGGACGCCCGACAGACACCACAGACGCCCACGCACCGAAGCCAAGCCGCCGGACACACCTCGGAGTACGCGCCGACCTCGTCCCGCTCAGGACGCCCTACAGACACCACAATCGCCCCGCGCACCGAAGCCAAGCGGAGCCGAGCCGCTACACATACCTCCGCGCCGGCGCCGGCCCGATCGCCGCCGCGACGGCGTCCGCCAAGGGTGCCGTCTCGGGCTCGGTCAGGGTCGAGACCGTGATCCGGATGCCGGGCGGGGCGTTCATGCGGAAGCGGGCGCCGGGGGCGACGGCCCAGCCTGCGTGCAGGAGGCGGGCGACGGCGCCGGTCTCGTCGGGGACGGGGATCCATACGTTGAGGCCGCTGCGGCCGTGGGCCTCGACCCCGCGCTCCGCCAGGGCGCCGATCAGCAGGTCACGGCGTCTGCCGTACGCCGCCGCCACCGACGTGGGATCCACCGCGCCGTCGGCCCAGAGCCGTGCGACGGCCCGCTGGGTGATGCGGCTGACCCAGCCGGGCCCGAGCCGCTGACGTCCGCGCACCCGGTCGACGGTGACGGGGTCGCCGGTGAGCACGGCGAGCCGCAGGTCCGGGCCGTACGCCTTGGCGACCGAGCGGACGAAGGCCCAGCTGCGGGTGACGCCGGCCAGCGGACAGACAGGTAGGTCGACGATGCCGTGGCCGTGGTCGTCGTCGATCAGCAGGGTCTCCGGGTGCTCCCGGAGCACGGAACGCAGGGCACGCGCGCGCGTGGCGCTCACCACGGCGCCGGTGGGGTTCTGCGCCCGGTCCGTGACGATCAGGGCGCGGGCGCCGGCGGCGAGAGCGCGGCGTACGTCGCCGGGGAGCGGTCCCTCGTCGTCGACTCCGACGGGGACGGTGCGCAGGCCGAGCGCCGGGACCAGGTCGAGGAGGCTGCCCCAGCCGGGGTCCTCGACAGCGACGGTGTCGCCGGGCTTGAGGTGGGCCACGAGGACTCGCTCGATGGCGTCGAGTGATCCGGACGTGACGGCGAGGGGCCCGTCCGGTACCCCGCCGGCGTCCAGCTCGGCCCGGGCGATGCGCACCAGTTCGGGCTCCATCGCGGCCTCTCCGTACAGGACCGGCTCGCGGTCGCCCTGTTCCGCTGCCGCCGCGAACGCCTTCGCCAGCGGCGGCAGCAGCGCCGGATCGGGGTTGCCGTTCTCCACGTCCCGCACGCCCTCGGGCACCTCCACACGGACGTACTCGCGCCCGGTGGTGGCCGGCTTGGACCGCACCCTGCTGCCCCGGCGCCCCGCGGTCTCGATGACCCCGCGCTCACGCAGGATGCGGTACGCGGCGGCGACGGTGTTGGGGTTCACGCCCAGCTCGACTGCCAACTCCCGCATCGACGGCAGCAGTTGTCCCGGTTCCAGCTCTCCGGACCCCACACCGCGCTCGACGCTCGCCGCAATCTCGGCTGCGCCCCGCCCTTCGATCCGATATTCTCCTAGCACAAATCAGATTGTGCACTAGTGCAATGGAGAGCGCAATGCAGAGGACCCCGCAGCAGCCGACGTCGCAGCCCGCCCACTACACGCCGACCGACCGCACCGTCCCCACCCGCTCCGCGGACCGGGCGTCGTACGACAGGGAACTGGTGCACGCGATACTCGACGAGGGCCATGTCTGCCACCTCGGCTTCGTCCGGGACGGCGCGCCGGTCGTGCTGCCGACGCTGTACGGCCGGGTCGGCGAGCGGCTGTACGTGCACGGCTCGACCGGTTCGCGTCCGCTGCGGATGACGGGCCAGGCCGATCCGGGGCTGCCGGTGTGTCTGACGGTCACGCATGTCGACGCGCTGATCCTGGCCCGCTCGGCCTTCCACCACTCGATGAACTACCGGTCCGTGGTGGTGCACGGCATCGCCCATGACGTGACCGACGTTGAGGAGAAGCGAGCCGCCCTGGACGCGCTGGTCGACCATGTCGTACCGGGCCGGGCGGCGGACTCGCGGCCCGCGAACAAGAAGGAGCTGGCCGCCACCGCGGTGATCCGCCTCGACCTGGACGAGGTCTCCGCCAAGCTCCGTACCGGCGGCGTGAACGACGAGCCCGAGGACCTCGCCCTCCCCCACTGGGCCGGCGTCGTCCCGCTCCGCAAGGGCTACGAGGTCCCGGTCGCCGACGCCGGCCTGGTCCCCGGCGTCACGGTCCCCGACTACCTGGCGACCCTGTAGGAAGGCAGTGCGGGAAGGGGCCCCTCGCCCGGACGGGAAGGGGCCCCTCGGTGTCACGCCGGGACCGCGGCCCCGCGTGCCTCCGCCGCCGCGAGCCCGGCGACCGAACCCAGCATCAGCAGCGTGCCGACCACCGTCGCCGCCGTCAGCCGCTCGCCGAGCAGGACGACGGCCAGCGCCGCCGCGCTCACCGGCTCCAGAAGCATGATCACGGACACGGTGGCGGCCCGTACGACCGCCGCACCCGCGAAGTAGAGGGCGTAGGCGAGGGCCGTGGGGACGGCCGCGATGTATGCCAACAGCCCCAGTAGCAGGGCGGGTTCGGCGGTGTACGGGACCAGCCCCTCGGCCAGGGCGAGCGGCAGCAGGCACAGGCTCGTGACCGCGAACGCCTCCACGCTCGTACGAGCGGCGTCACCGCCGCCGTAACGGCCCCACCGGCGGGTAAGCAGCGTCATCAGGCTGTACCCGGCGGCGGACACCAGCGCGAGCAGCACGCCCCACGGCCGTACGGTCGTGTCCCCGCCGCCGAGCACGAGCACCCCCAGCCCGGCGAGCGCCCCGGCGACGGCGGCCAGGCCACCGCGCCCGAGCCGCTCCCCCAGGGTCAGACGGGCGCCGAGCGCGATGAGCACGGGACCGGCGCCGAGGGTGACGACCGTGGCGACGGCGAGTCCGGTGGACTCCACGGCCGCGAAGTAGGCCGTCTGGAACACGGCGAGCGCGACGCCCGTGACCCCGGCCCGCCAGACCCTGCGGCCGCGCGGCTCCGGCCGTACGGCGGTCCGGGCGCGGGGACGCAGGAGATGGACGGCGAGCAGCAGCACGAACCCGGCCGCGCAGCGCCAGAAGGAGAGGGCGATCGGCCCCATGTCACCGGCCCGGTAGACCAGGGCGGCGGCCGCACCCGCGGTGCCCCAGGCGGCACCGGCGACGGTCAGATAGAGGAGGCCTCGCCCGATGGGCAGGCCGGAAGCAGCTTTCGACACGAATTGTCTCCGCAGATGCGCAGAAGTGCGCGGAAGTTCGGGAGGAGCCCAGGGTCAGCCGGGTCCGTGGACTTCTTCTGCGGGCAGCACCGTTCCGCCCGGCGGCCTGCCGGGCGTGGTTCCGGGGGCCCGCCTCAGGCGGCCGGAGGCGGAAGAACGAGTGCGCGTGAATGCATGATCATGAGCCTATGCGGCGCTCTCCCGGGTGGACAACTCCCTTTCCGGACCGCCGCTCGCCACCGGCTCGCCGGTGTTCTTCGCGGGCGTCGAGGACTGTGCGATGAACGCGCCGACCAGGACGACCGCGCCGCCGACGATCTGCGGGGCCGAGAGGTGCTCGCCGAGCAGGAACCAGGCGAGGACGGTCGCGATGACCGCTTCGAGGCAGGCCACGACACCCGCGACCTGCGGGGACAGCCGGCGCACCGCGACCACACCGGTGACGTACGCGATGACCGTGGCGATCAGCACGATCCAGGCCAGCAGCAGCCAGGCCGCGACCGGCGTGCCGTTCATGTCGGCGGCGTTCGCGAGGACCGACCAGTCCATGGACCAGGGGCGGGCCACGACCGTCAGTACGGCGGCGCCGACGAGGAGGCCGTACGCGATGACGCCGAGCGGGTCGGGGGCCTCGTCGCCGGAGTCGGTGCCCTGGTCGGACAGGACGAAGTAGCCGACCTGGCAGCAGGCGGCGCCGAGCGCGAGGAGCAGCCCGAGGGCGTCGAAGCTCAGACCGGACCACACCTCGACGACACAGGCGAGGCCGCCGACCGCGAGGACCACGCCGAGGGCGGCGGCGCGCGTCACCGGCCGTCGCTGCACGAACCGCACCCAGCCGAGCACGAGGGCGGGCGCGAAGTACTCGACGAGCAGCGCGACCCCGACGGGGATCCGGGAAATGGAGGCGAAGTAGAAGGCCTGCACACCGGCCACGCCGAGCAGTCCGAACCCGGCGAGCAGGGCCGGGCGGCGGCGCAGCAGCGCACGGTGGCGCACGGCGAGCGGCAGCATCACCAGGGCGGCGCCCGCCACCCGCAGCCACACCACATGGAGCGGGTCGAGTCCCGCCTCGATCAGCGGCTTGGCCGCGACACCGGACCCACCGAAGGCGAGCGCGGACCCGAGGGCGAGACCGAGCCCGAAGCCCTTTCCGCGGCCGACCTGACTGCTCTCTGACATACGCACCGGCACATGATGACAGGCGATGACATGAGCGTCACCCCCAATGACACCTGTCTCACCGGATGGACTGCGCCGGGGCGCGTCAGCGGCGGGTTTCGCCGCCCCCGACGTACTCCTCGAGTGCGCTCGCGATCCGGGCCCGTACCGCGACCGCGTCGATCCCGGCGCGGTCGAGCACCTCGACGGCGCGGGACTGCGGGTCCCCGAGGATCGCGTCGAGCAGGTCGACGCCGCGGGCCGGTCCGTCGCCGCGGCGGGCGGCGCGCGCGCCGGCGTACTCCATCGCGCCCGCGGCGAGCGGGGAGAAGCCGTCGTCCGCCGTCATCACCGGCACCGCGCCGGAGTCCTCGACGCTGCCCTGCCAGCGCAGGCCGTAGCCGATGCTGCGCTGCACGAGGTAGCCGAGCAGCCGGGCGATCTGCGGGCCGTCGCCGAAGACGGCGTACACGTCGGGGTCGCGTTCCAGGAGGGAGTGCAGGAGATGCGCCGAGTCGATCTGCCGGTCCCCGTCCCGCAGGGCCCGGCGGCGGGCGCCGGAGACCACCGCTGCCAGCTCGTCACTGAGCCCGGCATCGTCGTCCGCGGGTTCCGGGCGGCGACCGCCCTGGTCATGGGTGGCCTGCCGGGGGATACGGGGTTGCACATCCCCTACCCCATCAGTCCCGTCGGATCCGGTCATCCCCGGGAGGAAGCATTTTCGCGTCCGACGGAGAGTGGACATGTCGGGCCGGAATCTCCTCCTTGCGGATGAGATCACGCGCTTTTCCCGGAAGGGCGCGCGTCGCCTTGCCGTGCGCCACGAACGCAACCGCCGCTTCGACGCGGCGTGATACGGCTGGCCGGCTGAGGCCCGCGCCCTGAGCGGTCTCCACATTTTCTGACGGTTCATCAGTATTGAATGTTCCGGGCCCTGCGGCTACGTTCCGCGACACCGTAGCCCGACACGAAGGGGTGGTCGCATGGCCGAAGTCAGCGCGGAGGCACGCATCGGGGCGCCGGCCGAGAAGGTGTGGGCCCGGCTCACGGACTGGCCCTCCCACGGCGAGTGGAACGCGACCCACACCAGCTTCCCCGACGGCGGTCCCGCGGCCCTCGAAGTGGGTGGGACGTTCCAGGAGAACATGAAGCTGATGGGCTTTCCGGCCGAGGTCGAGTGGACCATCGAGGAGTTGGAGCCGGCGCGGGTGCTGGCCATTCGCGGCAAGGGCCCGATGGCGGTGAGCGTCGCCACGCGCTACACACTGACCCCCGACGGCGACGCCACGACGATGCGCATCGACGGCGAGTTCACGGGCGCGGCGGTGTCGCTGATGGCGGGCAAGCTCAAGGACTCGGCGACGGCGGCGTTGAACGAGTCGCTGCGGAAGCTGGCGGGGCTGGTGACCTGAGCCACCGGGAACCGGATACACGAAGGCGCCCCACGGATCGCTCCACGGGGCGCCTCTTCGCACGGCGGGCAGGCCGTCAGTCCTCGTCGGCGAGGATCAGATACAGCTTCTTGCGGGCTTCGTTGATGACGGCCAGCGCCTTCTCGCGCTGCTCCTTGCTGCCGGTCTTCCAGACCTGGCTGAAGGCCTCCATCAGACCGAAGCCGGCCTGCCGGATCTCACCGAGGGCCTCCCAGTCGACGCCCCGCGAGGCCTCCTCCCAGGGCGCCTCGGAACCCTCCTCGGCGGCGGTACGGCCCGCTTCGGTGAGCGAGAACAGCTTCTTGCCGCCCTCGGTCTCACTGGTGATCAGGCCCTCGTCCTCCAGCAGCTGAAGGGTGGGGTACACCGAGCCGGGGCTGGGCTTCCACGCCCCGCCGCTGCGCTCGGCGATCTCCTGGATCATCTCGTACCCGTGCATGGGCCGGTCCTTGAGCAGCGCGAGGATCGACGCGCGTACGTCACCGCGCCGCGCCCTCCCCCTCGGTCCGCCCCGGCCCCTTGGCCCCCAGGGGCCCGGCCCGAAGCCAGGCCCACCGAAGCCACCGGAACCGCCCGGCCCGAAGGGCCCGAAGGCGCCACGCCGACCGTCGAAACCGCCCCTGCCCTCACGGCCGTGTCCACGTTCGAATCCATGGGAACGCATCGCAATCACTCCATTCAGTCGTTGATCTGTCGCGATGCCTCAACGATATATCGGAACAGTTGGCATGACAACCTCAGGGAGGAAGGCGACTGAGATTTCAGGTCAGGAGGGTTCGGCCGTGGTGCCGCGGACGACCAGGTGCGGAGCGAGCACGACCTCGCGGGGTTCGGTGCGGTCCTGGTCGAGGCGTTCGACGGCGGCGGTCACCGCGTGTCGGGCCTGCTCCCGGGCCCCCTGGCTGACCGTGGTCAGGTTGAAGCAGCTCAGGCGGGAGAGGGTGTCGTCGTCGTAGCCGACCACGGAGACCCGGCCCGGGACGGCGACACCGGCGCGACCCAGCGCGGTCAGAACGCCGATGGCGCACTGGTCGTTGAACGCGACGACGGCGGTGGGCAGTTCGGCACCCTCGAGGAACTGGCGGGCCGCCCGCTCGCCGACCGCCTCGGTGTGGTCGCCGTGCAGGATGTGCTCGTCGAGGCCATGGCGGCGCACGTACCCGTCCCGGGTCGTGAACCCGTGGGACGGCGTCTACATGGACGTCCTGGACTACCAGTGGGGTGTCGCCGTCGAGTTCCGGAAGGAGATCGACGCGCTGGCTCGGGAGAACGACGTCCGGGTGGCCATCGAGATGCACCCGCACAACGTGGTGCTCCCCCGTCACGCTCAAGCGGCTCGTCGACGAGACCGGTGCGACCGACGTCGGCGCGGAGATGGACCCCTCCCGCCTGATGTGGCAGGGCATGGACATCATCGCTGCCATCAAGTGGCTGGGCCCTCTGGTGTTCCACGCCGCCGCGAAGGACGCGACGCTCTGCCCCGGCGCCGACATCCGCGGCGTACTGGACACGTCGTTCACCCGCGTGCCCACCGGCTACGGCTTCTGGTGCAACGCCTGGCCGGAGAACCCGGCGTGGAAGTTCGTCGCAGTCGGGCTCGGCAACGACGTCCCCTTCTGGACCGGGTTCCTGCGCGCCCTCGCCGAGAGCGACCCGGCCATGGCCGTGAACATCGAGCACGAGGACGCCGCCTACTCCCAGACCGAAGGCCTCGCTCTGGCCGCCAAGAACCTGCACAGCGCGGCCTCGGCGCTCTGACCCACCGCGCTACCGCGGTCACCTGAGAGCGGCGACGAACTTTCCGAGCCGTGCGATGCCCTCGCGAAGGTCGTCGGCCGACGCCGCGTAGGAGAGCCGTACGTGGGTCTCCGCGGTGTACCTGCCGAAGTCCCGCCCCGGCGTGAGCGCGACGTGCGCCTCCCGCAGGGCGCGTTCGCAGAACTCCCAGGAGGTGAGTCCCGTACCGGCGACGTCGAAGTAGACGTAGAACGCGCCGTCGGGCGGCACGGGAACCGGCAGTCCGATCCGTGCCAGGTCGTCGAGGACGAGGGCGCGCCGCTCGCCGAACTCGGTGCGGCGGGCCTCGCAGACCGCGAGGGACTCGGGGGTGAAGCAGGAGAGAGCGGCGTGCTGGGCGGGGGCGGAGGCACAGAGGAAGTAGTTCTGCGCCAGTCGCTCCATCGCCGGCACCAGGATCTCCGGCACGACACACCAGCCGAGCCGCCAGCCGGTCATGCCGAAGTACTTGGAGAAGCTGTTGATGACGACGGCGTCGGGGTCGGTCGACAGTGCGCTGCGCGGGGGCCGGACCTGGTCGTCGTGGTCTCTGAGGTTGAGGTAGATCTCGTCGACGATGCGCCAGGCGTCGCGCTCGCGGGCGAGGCCGCAGATCGCCGCCAGTTCGTCGGCCGGAATCGAGGTGCCGGTCGGGTTCGACGGGGTGGCGATCATGACGCCGCGGGTCCGGTCCGACCAGTGCGAGCGCACGGATGCCGCGTCCAGCTGGAAACGGGTCGCGGCGGTGGTCGGGACGAGGGTGACGTCGGCGCCGAAGCTCTCCACGATCTGCCGGTTGCAGGGGTACGACGGGTCCCCGATGAGCACCTCGTCGCCGGGATCGACGAGGGCGGCGGTGGCCAGCACCAGGGCGGCCGAGGCTCCGGCGGTCACGACGACGCGGGCCGGATCGACGTCGACGCCGTGCTGGTCGTCGTAGAACCGCGCGATCGCCTGCCTCAGCTCCGGCAGCCCGAGCGCCGCCGTGTACGGCATGGGCCGTCCGTCCATGGCCTCGCGCATGGCGTTCAGGACGGCCGGGGGCGCGCCGGAGTCCGGCTCGCCGAGGCTGAGCTTGACGACGTGGTGGCCCTGGGCCTCCAGCGCCGCGGCATGCTTGCCGAACTCCATCGCGTAGAACGGGGCGACGGCCTCGGCTCGCTGCGAGATCCTCACTGTTCGATTCGTCCCTTCGCACAGATCAGCGTCTGCTGGACGCCGAACACTTCCAGTGGGCACACGGTAAGCGTTCGCCCGGCTCTCCCGTCCCGGCGGAGGGAAGATGAGGCGGTCCCGGCCGGATGGTGTCCCGAGCTTTCCCGTAACCCGCATACCTCGGGGATAATCTCCCCCATGGATGACCTGGACCGGAAGATTCTCACCGAGCTGCAGCAGGACGGCCGACTGACCGTGACCGAGCTGGCCGCCCGCGTGAAGCTGAGCGTCTCGCCGTGCCACCGGCGCCTGCGGGACCTCGAGAGAACGGGCGCGATCCGCGGCTACCGCGCCGTCGTGGACCCGTCCTCCGTCGGCCTGAACTTCGAGGCCCTGGTCTTCGTCACCCTACGCTGGGAGGACCGCGACACGGTCGCCGCCTTCGAACAGGGCGTGGCCGCGGTCCCGCACGTGATCCAGGCCCAGCGCCTGTTCGGCGACCCCGACTACCTGCTGCGCGTAGCCACCGCCGACCTCGCGGCCTTCCAGCAGCTCTACGACGAGCGACTGGCCACCTTGGCGGGCGTCCAGCGTCTGACGTCCACGCTGGTCATGAAGCACGTCGTGGACGACCGTCCGCTGCCGCAGTAGCCGTCGGACAGGGTCGGGAGGCCCCGACTCGCTGACGCTCCTCGTCGACCGGCGGCGTTCCATCACGCTGCCCCCCTCCCGCCGCCGGCGCCAAAGTCGGTCCACCACCCGCGAATTGGCCTTGGCCCACCCCTCCCAGCACCCCCTAGCGTCAGCGTCATGCGCATCCGAATCGTCGACGCCTTCACCGACCGCCCCTTCTCCGGTAACCCGGCCGGTGTGCTCCTCCTCGACGCCTTCCCCGCGGACGACTGGCTCCAGAGCGTGGCCATGGAGGTCAACCATGCCGAGACGGCGTTCGCCCACCGGCTGCCGGAGGGCGGCGCGGCCGACTGGGCGCTGCGGTGGTTCACGCCCGTCACCGAGGTGGCGATGTGCGGGCACGCCACGCTCGCCACGGCCCACGTCCTGCACACCACCGCCGCGCACGAGGGGCCGGTGCGGTTCGCCACCCGCAGTGGTGTCCTCGTCGCCACGCCCCGCGAGGACGGTTCGATCACCCTGGACTTCCCCACCGCCCCACTCACCACCGTCGAGCTCCCGGACGGGGTCGCCGACGCGCTGGGCGCCGAGCCGCGCGCCGCCTTCGACACCGGCCCGAACATCGGCGACCTGCTGCTCGAGGTCGCCGACGAGAAGACGGTCCACGCCCTCAGGCCCGACCTCAGGGCCCTGGCCGGCCACGCCGAGCGCGGGATCATCGCCACCGCCCGGGCGGAAGATCCCTCCCGGGGCTACGACTTCGTCTCCCGCTGTTTCTTCCCGAACGTCGGCATCGACGAGGACCCGGTCACCGGCAGCGCCCACACCGCACTGGCCCCCTATTGGTCCGAGCGCCTCGGCCGCACCGAACTCACCGGCCTCCAGGCCTCCCCCCGCTCCGGCCGCGTCCGCACCGAACTCCGCGCCGACCGCACCCTGCTGACCGGCCGCGCGGTCACCGTCATCGACGGCGAGCTGCACGCCTGAGCACACGAAGAGGGGCGTACGACATCCTCGTACGCCCCTCCGTCACAGCCTCACGCCGTCGGCAGCCAGCCCACCTTCCCGGCCAGCAGCGCGTAGCCCACGAACGCCCCGATGTCGAGCAGTGAGTGCGCCACGACCAGGGGCCCAACCCGCCCCCACCGGCGGTACAGGCACACGAACACCACGCCCATCGCCATGTTGCCGAGGAAGCCGCCGATGCCCTGGTACAGGTGGTACGAGCCGCGTAGTACGGAACTGGCCACCAGCGCGGTCCCCGGCGTCCAGCCCAGCTGGCCCAGCCGGCGCAACAGAAAGCCGACGACGATGACCTCTTCGACGATGGCGTTCTGCAGCGCGGACATGATCAGCACCGGGTACTTCCACCACACCTCGGGCAGCGCCTCGGCCACCACGGTGAGGTTGAAGCCGAGCCCGCGTGCGGCCAGGTAGAAGGCGATTCCGGTGCTGCCGATCACCGCCGCGATCGCGGCGCCCCGGCCGAGGTCCGGCCAGGGCCGGGTGCGGTCGAAGCCCAGGGTGCGCAGGCTCTTCCCCTCGCGCAGCAGGAAGTGCGCGACGAGTGCGACGGGCACCAGCGCCGTCGCGATGCCGAAGAGCTGCCAGGCGAGGTCCAGCCAGGGACGGCCGGGCGCGGCCGAGGCGTTGAGGGTGGCTGCCTGGTCCTTGAGGCCTCCGGGTTTGGTGACCGAGCCGACAAAGCTGATCAGGGCGGACACTCCGCTCGCACCGAGCGAGAGGCCCAGGACGAGCAGCGTCTCGTGACGGAGGATCCGCCGTGAGGGCCGTTCCTGCGGAAAAGAATCGGCCACGGGGCCCTGCTCCGCCTGCACACCTGCCTCCAACTGAGTGATCCCGGCTCATACCGCACGGGGCCCGACTCCCACTGTCATGGGACGTCACAGCTTGCCCGATCAGTATGAGGCGGGCGGCAGGGGCCCCCGCCCACGCGCCCGTCACCCCAGCGGCACCGGCTCCGGCAGCCCCACCGGCCAGGTGTGCACCGGCTCCCCGTGATGCATCAGCTCGCGGTACCGCCGGGTCGTCGCGGCCAGCGCCGCCTCCCGGGTGAGGCCGGTCTCCAGGGCCCGGTGGAAGGTCGCCGCCTGCCAGGTCGCACCGTTGGCGCGGCGCCGGCACCGTTCCTCGATCACGCCCAGGTACAGGTCGCGGTCGGCGGGTTCGACGCCCCACGCGTCCAGGCCGACCTCGGCGAGCGGCAGCAGTTCGTCGCGTACGAGGGTGACCGCGTCGATCTGTGCCGTGCCGCCGTAGCGGCCGCGCCGGGGCCATTCGAGGCGGGCGTCGATGCCGTGCCGGCAAGCCTCGTCGAAGTTGGCGGCGGCCGCCTCGAAGGGCAGCCGGCTCCACACCGGCCGCGACTCCTCGGCGAGGGCGCGGACGACGCCGTAGTAGAAGGCCGCGTTGGCGATGACGTCCGTGACGGTGGGCCCGGCGGGCAGGACACGGTTCTCGACACGCAGGTGCGGGACGCCGTCGGCGATGCCGTAGACCGGGCGGTTCCAGCGGTACACCGTGCCGTTGTGCAGGACGAGCTCGGCGAGGGTCGGGACGCCGCCCTCGTCGAGGACCTGGAGCGGGTCCTCGTCGTCGCAGATCGGCAGGAGGGCCGGGTAGTAGCGCAGATTCTCCTCGAAGAGGTCGTACGCCGAGGAGATCCACCGCTCCCCGAACCAGGTGCGGGGCCGCACACCCTGGGCCTGCAGCTCGGGCGGGCGGGTGTCGGTGGACTGCTGGAACAGTGGCGGCCGGGACTCCCGCCACAGCTCGCGCCCGAACAGGAAGGGCGAGTTGGCGCCGACGGCGACCTGGGCCGCGGCGATCGCCTGGGCGGCGTTCCACACGTCGGCGAACCGGCCCGGGGTGACCTGGAGGTGCAGCTGCACGGACGTGCAGGCGGCCTCCGGGGCTATGGACTTCGACGTGCAGGTCAGGCGCTCCACGCCGGCTATGTCGAGCACGAAGTCCTCGCCGCGGGCGGCCACGATCTGGTCGTTGAGCAGCATGTAGCGGTCGACGGCGGAAAGGTTCGAGGAGACCAGGTCGTCCCGGTCGAGCGTCGGCAGGATGCCGATCATCACGATTCCCGCGTCGAGCTCACCCGCTTTTCGGTCCGCATATGCCAGTGAGGTACGGAGTTCTTCGGCCAGCCTGTCGAATACCCGGCCACCCAATCGGTGTGGGGCTATGTTGACTTCCAGGTTGAACATGGCGAGTTCTGTTTGGAAATCTCGGCTCGCGATCCGCTCAAGCACCTCCGCATTCAACATTCTCGGCATGCCGTCGGCCCCGGTGAGATTCAATTCGATCTCCAGGCCCATCAGGTTCTTGGGGCGATCGAACCGCTGCTGGGCCAGCAGCCGCTCCAGCCCCGTCAGGCACTGCCGGAGCTTGTCGCGGTACTGCTGCCGATCGGACAGATCGAACCGACCTGCCACGACCTTCTCCCCCATCGAAGCGTCCCTCCTCGGATGGGCAGCCCCCAGGGTCCGCCCGCCGGTGTCCCGGTCAGGTGGGATGATGCCCAGCGGAAGCGATCGATAACGTCCCACACGGGCCCGGCGCCCGCTACTCTGGCGAGGTGACCGGCGGCACATTCACCGGGCATGCGGCACTGCGCAGTTTCCGGCACCTCACGAACTCGTGAAAAACGCCGATGAGAATTGGCCTACCGCGCCCCGGGCATTTTCCGAGGTCATCGCCGTGCACCCCTCCTGGAATCGGGATGATTCCCGCGTATCACCGACTGGGTGAGCTCTTGCCGAGTGCGCCGGAAACGGCTAGACGAAACACCGTCTGAACACATGTCGTATAAACTCCGCGAACAGGCAGAGGGCGGCGCCCGCGGTCGAAGGAACCTGCCGTCATGGTGACGTACGGCAGGCCTCACCCACGTTCCTGATTCCCAGACCCCGGCCCCCGCCTCTCTGACCCCGTGAGCTGACAGCGCCGTCCGCAAACGCCCTCGCGCCACCATGCCTGTCGAATGAGAGAGGCGACCCACCATGCCGCTGCATGTACCCCCGGCTCCCGCGCCCGCACTTCGCTCCGTCCTGACCGCACTCGGCTCGCCCACCGCGGTCCGCGAGGCCCGAACTCCCTCCCTGCGCGCCGCCCAGGGCCCCGCCACCCCCGAACTCCCCCTGCCCGTACACGTCCTGGACGAGATCACCCCCGCCGGCGTGGCCGCCACCCGACTGGCCGGCTGGCGCTTCCTGATCCGCTGCGGCGACCGCGCCGTGGCCGCAGCCGAGACCCGACTGACGGCCGACGGCTGGACCTTCTCGCACTTCTTCGAGGGTCCGTACATCGCCTCCACAGAGCACGCGCTGCGCCAGGCCGAGACGATGAAGCAGCCCTACCAGGCGCGCCTGCTGTCGGTCCCCGGCCTCTACATGCTGACTCTCTGGCTGCACGGCGACTGCTCCGCCGACGGCACCACCGGCCACCCCGCCGCCACCGATCTGCTCGTCCCGCTCGCACCGGCCCCGCCCGGCATCGCGGCACACCGCCCGCACCGGGTCTCCGAACTGCTCCCGGTGCTGACCCATCGGGCGACGCCCGCACCCCTGCTCGGCTCACCCGCCTGACCGCACACACCGCGCCCGTCCTCGTACCCCACTGCCGAATTCCGGGCAGCGGGGTACGGCGCTATTCCGGGCGACCTCATGCTCGTACGAGCGAATTAAGGGGCGCACCCCGTCCGGACTAGTGCCCCGGCAGGCAACGTTCGCCCGTTAGGGAGCGGCGTCCGGTGCGTGCTCTCGGCGTGCCGGGTACAAGCCCTCGTACTGGACGTACCTGGGTTTGTGCCCGGTGCGGCGAGTGGGGGCACCTCCCACGCCCTTAAGGCAGTGGGGGAGCGTACCGGACGCCGCGACGGGGCGAACGTTGCCTGTTGGGGCACTAGCCCCATTCGGCCATCCCGAACCCCCCGAAGAGACAGTGCCGTTGGGATGAACCGTCCGTCCGGGTTCCAGCGTCATCAACCTGTAAGAAGCTGTGCTGCGAAATCCCAGCGGAATGACGCCCGTGGGGCAACACTGGGTTCCGACCGACTTATCACAACGGGGGCGACATGAAAACCACGACAAAGCGAAAGATCCCACCCATGTGTCAGCACCAGCCACCGTGTCCGTCAGCAGAATCCGCCGACCGGGAGTCCGCCCGTCTCATGGCGCACCACCCGGAACAGGGATGGAGCCTGCTGTGCAACGGCGTTCTGCTCTTCGAGGACACCGGTGAGCTCCTGCCGGACGGCCAGATCATCGCCCCGCACCGCCCACAGGGCACCGACCGGGTGATGACCGCCGCCTGAGCGGTACCCGGGCGGAGCGACGGACCGCCCGGCGTATTCAGAGGGGCCGCTCGCAGACACGACTGCTGCGAGCCGGCCCCGACGTATGTCCGGGGGCGATCACTCCACGTAGTTCCATGGGGTGGATGCGGTCATGGTCGCGCCTCCCTTCCCACGGCCGCTCGTTTTCCGGAAGACTTCTGGAAGTTTCGCGCGCTCGTCCGGTGCGGTAGGGGGCGGATGTGCGACCCGTCGACGGAGGTGGGGAATTGGCAGCTCACGAGGCCGACGCCGAGGAGGCCGCGAAGGCCGGGGGCAAGGTCACGATCACCGAGATCGCCCGGCAGGCCGGGGTCTCGGTGCCGACCGTGTCCCGGGTGGTCAACGGCAGGTCCGACGTGTCGCCCAGCACCCGGGCCCGCGTCGAGGACCTGCTGCGCCGGCACGGCTACCGCAAGCGCCCCGCGGCCGCCGGCACCCGCGCCGCCCTGCTGGACCTGGTCTTCAACGACCTCGACAGCCCCTGGGCGGTGGAGATCATCCGGGGCGTGGAGGAGGTCGCCCACGCGGCCGGGGTCGGCACGGTGGTGTCGGCGATACACGGCCGTACCGGCGACGCCCGTGAGTGGATGCGGAACCTGCGGGCCCGGGCCTCCGACGGCGTCATCCTCGTCACCTCGGCCCTGGAGCCGGTGCTGCACGAGGAGCTGCGCATCCTCGGCGTCCCGCTGGTCGTCGTGGACCCGGCGGGCTCCCCGGCGCTGGACGTCCCCACCATCGGCGCAGCCAACTGGTCGGGCGGCATGGCGGCCACCGAACACCTGCTGGCGCTGGGCCACCGCAGGATCGCCCTGATCGCCGGCCCACCCCGGCTGCTCTGCTCCCGAGCCCGCTACGACGGCTACCGCGCGGCCCTGGAGGGCGCCGGCGTCACCGTCGACGACACCCTCGTCGTCCCCGGCGACTTCCACCCCGAGTCCGGCTTCAAGGGCTGCAACGCGCTCCTCGACCTGCCCCAACCCCCGACGGCCGTCTTCGCGGCCAGCGACCAGATGGCACTCGGCGCGATCGAGGCGCTGCGGCGGCGCGGGCTGCGGGTCCCGGAGGACATGAGCGTGGTCGGTTTCGACGACCTTCCGGAAGTCCGCTGGTCGGCGCCGCCGCTCACGACGGTCCGCCAGCCCCTCGCCGACATGGGCAAACTGGCCGTCCGCACGGCCCTGAAGCTGGCCCGCGACGAACAGCCGGACTCACCGCGGGTGGAGCTGGGGACCGAGCTGGTGGTGCGCGCGAGCACAGCGCCCCCGACCTGACGTGGGAAGGGGGCGCCTCGGACGAGTGAGGCGCCCCTCCCCCGCTACTCGTCGCCCAGCGCCTCCCGTATCGCGAAGTAGGCAGGCTTCGGCCGCAGTTCCTCGTCCCACGGCAGCGCGGCACCCTCCCCCGGGAAGAACGCCGGGATCCACGAGTACTTGTCGGTGTAGTCCCACAGAGTGACGCCGACACACCGCCGCACCGCGAGACACGCCTCGGTCAGATCCCGGTACCACTGCGCCTGCGTGGCCAGCTTCGCGTCGTCCGCGGGCAGCAGCATGCGTACGTCGACCTCGGTGAGCGCGGTGTCGAGGCCGAGCCGGGAGAAGCGCCGCAGGTTGTCCTCCAGCGACGTCGGATAGCCGTACTGGAGCGCCAGATGGGCCTGCATGCCGATGCCGTCGAGCGGGACGCCCCGCGCCTTCAGCTTCTTGGCCAGCCGGTGGTAGGCGTCGCTCTTCGGGCCGACCGCCTCGATGTTGTAGTCGTTCAGATAGAGCCTGACGCGCGGATCGGCCTGCCGGGCCCAGCGCAGGGAGTCGGCGATGTAGCCGGGGCCGAGTGTCTTGTAGAAGACCGTCTCGCGATAGGTGCCGTCCTCGTTGAACGCCTCGTTGACGACGTCCCAGGCGAAGACCTTGCCGCGGTAGTGCCGTACCTCCGTCTGGATGTGCTTCTTCAGTACGGCCCTCAGCTCGGGCGCCGTCCACTCACGCCCGGTGAGCCAGCCGGGCAGCTGGCTGTGCCAGACCAGGGTGTGGCCGCGCACCTTCTGGTGGTTGGCCCGGGCCAGGTTCACGATCTCGTCGCCCTTGGCGAAGTCGAAGACACCCTGCTGGGGCTCGGTGGCGTACCACTTCATGCCGTTGCCGGGGGTGATCTGGTCGAACTCGCTGCCGAGGAGGGCCTTGTACGGCCCGTCGGTGAGCTCGGGGTTGTCGGTGGCGCTGCCGTAGTAGCGGCCGTGCTCCTGGGCGAGTTCGGCGAGCGTCGGGGGCCGCTCGTCCGCCTGGGCGGCCGGGCCGCTCGCGATGCCGGCCGCGACCAGGACGGTCGCGAGCGCCCCGCAGAGTCTGAGCCGGATGGTCGTCGTGCGCATGGTGCGACTCCTCACGGAAGGGGGTGTGGGCGAGCCGTACGTCCGCCGGTGCGCGTCATCCCTTCGTGGCGCCGGCGGTGAGGCCGCCGACGAGCTGACGCTCGGCGACCGAGTAGAAGGCGAGGGCGGGAACCATCGCCAGCACCAGATAGGCGAAGACGCGGGCGTACTCGGCGGAGTACTGGCCCTGGAACTGCTGGACGCCGATGGGCAGGGTCCACCACGTCGAGTCGGTGAACACCAGCAGCGGCAGGAAGAAGTTGTTCCAGCTGGTGACGACGGCGAGCACCGAAACGGTGCCGAGCGCGGGCCGCGCCATGGGCAGCAGGATCCGCCAGAAGAACCCGAACGGGCTGCACCCGTCGAGCGTGGCCGCCTCCTCCAGCTCACCGGGGATCTCCCGGAAGAAGCCGCGCAGGATGATGATCGTCATCGGCAGTCCGAAGGCGGCCTGCGGGAGGATCACACCCAGCGGGTTGTCCAGCAGCCCCATGGACCGCAGCAGCAGGAACAGCGGCAGCGCCGCCACCGCGAAGGGGAACATCAGCCCCATCGTGAACAGCGTGAACAGCAACTCCCGCCCGCGGAAGGCGAACCGGGCGAAGGAGAACGCGGCGAGCGCGGACACCGCGACGACGATGACGGCCGTGGCCACCGCGATCAGCGTGCTGTTGCCGACCAGCCGCCAGAAGTCGCCGGAGCCGAGGATGTCGGTGTAGTTGCCGCTCACCCACGGGTCGGGCAGCCCGATCGGGTTGCGGGAGAGCTGGTCGGTGGACTTGAAGCCGGAGAGTACGGCGTAGAGCAGGGGTACGGCCATGACCGCGCCGACGGCGACGAGGATCACGTGCAGCGGCAGGGTACGCGTGCGTGTGGCGCCCTTGCTCCGCTCGGCCACGGCGTTCCGGCCGCCGGTCTTCTCGATGAGCGTCACTCTCCGCCCCCTCGCATGGTCGTGGTGGCCCCTTGGAGGTCGCGGCGGAGTACGAACCGCTGGTAGGAGAGGGCGAAGACGAGACTGATGCCGAACATGACCACGCTGATCGCGCTGGCGTATCCGACCTGGTAGCGCTTGAAGCCGTACTGGAACATGGTCACGGCCATGGTCTCGGAGTGATGGTCGGGACCGCCCTGGGTGACCACCCACACCAGGTCGAAGAGCTGGATCGACCCGATCACGGACAGGAACACGCTGATCCGCAGGGTCGGTGCGAGCAGCGGCAGGGTGACATTGCGGAACCGCTGCCAGGGACTGGCGCCGTCGACGATCGCCGCCTCGGTCAACTCGGCCGGGATGGACTGCAGTCCGGCCAGGTAGAGCATCATGTGGAAGCCGAAGTACTTCCACGTCATGACCAGGAAGAGCGTCGCCATGACCATGGAGGGATCGGCGAACCACTCGCCGCCCAGCCCCTCCAGTCCGACGCTCCCCAGGATCTGGTCGGCGAGCCCCTCGTCCGGGGCGAAGATCATGCTGAACAGGACGCCGGTGATGGCCTCGGACAGGACGTACGGCCCGAAGAACAGCATCCGGTAGACGGCCCGCCCGCGCAGCTTCTGGTTCAGCAGCACCGCCATGGCCAGCGCGAACGGCAGCTGCAGGGCGAGCGACAGCACGACCAGGACCAGGCACCGCCACAGGTCCCCCAGGAAGACGGGGTCCTCGAAGAGCCGGGTGAAGTTGTCGGCACCCGTGTAGTCGGAGGGCATGCCGAAGCCGCCCCAGCGGAAGAAGGACGCGTAGACGGCGAACAGGATCGGCAGCAGCACCAAGACGCCGAACAGCGCCAGGGCGGGCACCTGGAACCCGACCGCGGTGAGCCAGTTGAGGACCCGGCGCCGCCCACGCCCAGGGGACGTGGGGGCGGTCGGGGGCGGCTCGGCAGCGTCGGGACCGGTCCGCCTGCCCGGCAGGAAAGTGGAGGTCATCGCCGGCTACTGCTCTTCCTTCGCGGTCTTGGTGATCGACTCGGTGACCTGCTCGGAGGACTTGGACCCGGCGATGAGCGCGGCGACGCTGTCGTTGACCTCCTGGCCGACGGCGGGAGCGTAGGCCTGGTCGAGGTAGAGCTGGAAGCCGGTGGCGGCCTTCAACTGCGTCTGTACGGCCTTGATGTTGGGGTCCGTGACGGAGTTCTCGGCCGCCGGGACCACCGGGATGACGCCGGTCTTCTTGACCAGTTCCAGGTCCGTGGCCTCGGAGGCGAAGAACTTCAGGAAGTCGACGGCGGCCTGCGGCGCACCCCTGCGCAGGGCGTGCCCGCCGCCCCCGCCGAACACCTCGGTGATCGCACCCTTGCCGTCCTCCACCTCGGGGAACGGGAAGAAGCCGAGGTCGTCGCCGAGCCCCTTGCCGGCGTCCGCCTGTACGACAGGCGCCCACTGGCCCATGAGCTCCATGGCGGCCTTGCCGTTGCCGACCGCGGCGGCCTGGCCGGTGGGGCTGGAGTAGGCGGCCCCGAGGAACCCCTTCTGGAACGGTTCGAGCGCGACGAGTTCGTCGAGGTGCCGCCCGGCCTCGACGAAGGCGGCCCCGGTGAAGTCCTTGTCGTCGCTGGCCTTCTGCACCGCATCGGCGCCGGCGGTGCGCATCGCGAGGTAGGCCCAGTAGTACATGCCGGGCCACTTCTCCTTGCCCGCGAGGGCGATGGGGGTGATCCCGGCGGTCTTCAGCTTGCGTACGGCGTCGAGGAAGCCGGTCCAGGTGGTGGGGGGCGTGGCGATGTCGGCCTGCTTGAACAGCGCCTTGTTGTACCAGAAGCCGATCATGCCGATGTCGAACGGGATCCCGTACACCTTCTCATCAAGAAGGTACGGCTCCTTGGCGACCGGCAGCAGCCCGCCCGCCCACTCCTCGGTCCTCCCTGTCAGATCCTCGACGAGCCCGGCGTCGACCTGCTGCTTCAGCACGCCTCCGCCCCAGGTGTGGAAGATGTCGGGGAGCTTCCCGGAGGCGGTCAGCGCCGTCATCTTCGACTTGTAGGCGTCGTTCTCCAGCTGGACGATCTTTATCTTCACGCCGGGGTTCTGGGCCTCGAACTTCTTGGCCAGCCCCGCCCATACGTCCTTCGTCGGCTGGGTGGTGGAGATGTTCCACCACTCGATCGTGGTCGTCCCAGACGACCCCCCGTCCGAGTCTCCGCCGCAACCACTCAGTGCCGTCATTCCCAGACCGGCCGCGGCGGAGGCCGCCAGGAAGCCGCGGCGGGACAGTGCCGGGTCGCCCATCATGCGCTCCTTGGGTACGGGACGACGTGTTCACGACGTCCACGGGACCGAAAGTTTCGGTGTTGATCCGGAAAGCTGCGCTGTTGCCGCACCCTAGAGACAGCGGTCAAACGGTGGCAACCCCTTGTACGCGGTGAATCTGCCGCCAATTTCTGTGCTGTGCGAGGCGCTTGACGCCCCGGTGCCGATCGCGGTGTTGTCATAGATCCGCGCCAGGCGTCAGACGAAACATTCGAATGATGCGGCGAACGTTACGCAGCGCACTGCAGGTGGCCCGGTAATCGCAGCCAAGACGCCGTGGACGTACCCGCCGCAGGGCTCGGCACCACTTCCGCGCAGCAGGACGGCCCGACAAAAACCGCCGGGCCGCGTCAGATTCGCGTCAACGGCCCTTGCTTCCGCCCTCTCGATGTCTACGGTCTGCATCATGGGACACGCCCACGAGGCACCGCAGGATCCGGTCGGCCCACCCGCTCCCGGCACGACGGTGTACGACAACCACTGGACGAAGGACCTGCGCGACTCGGTCCGCTACTCGGCCGCCCTCCTCGCTCTACTGCTCCTCGTCGACTGGGTCGCGGGCGACACCACCCCCTGGCGCGGCGCCCTGTGGCTCGCGCTCGCCGCGGTGCTGTTCGTCGTGCTGTACCCGCCCCGCGTCCGGGCCGGCGAGGGCTGGCTGGCCTCCCGTGGACTGCTGAGCGAGCACCGGGTCCGCACCGATCTGCTGGCGTCCGTGCACTGCCTGGACGGCGTCGGCCAGCGGCTGGTGCTGCGGGACACGCTCGGCGGCCGCGTCGAGATCGACACCCGGATCCTGCTGGACAACCCCGGCCTGTGGCACCGCCTGGCCGAGGACGCCCGCGTTTCGGAGGCCTTCGCCGCACCGGAACTCCGCCGCGTCTCCGCCCGCCTCGACCGCGAGACCGCCCTGACGGTGTTCCGCCTCTCGGGCCTGGAGTGACGTCAGGGCATCATTCCCTGCCTTTGTGCCTGCCTGGCGTCGACCGCTTCTCCATGTTCGGCGTCTCCCTGCTGGTCTTCGAGAAGCTCGCCATACTCTGGTTCGCCGACGCCTACGCCATCGGCGTCCTGGTCCTGCTGTCCTCCGCGGCGATCGCAGTCACCCATGTGGGCTGACCCCGCACCGGCCACCGACCCCCAGCTCGCCCTATCGTGACCGGCATGCAGTCCTACACGATCGGCCAGGCGGCCCGCCTCCTCGGCGTAAGTCCCGACACCGCACGCCGCTGGGCGGACGCGGGCCGGGTGGCGACCCACCGCGACGAGGGCGGACGACGACTCATCGACGGCCGCGCCCTGGCCGCGTTCTCGGTCGAGCTCGCCAAGTCCGGCACCACCGACGAGGAAACGCCGTACACCTCGGTCCGCAACGCCTTCCCCGGCATCGTCACCGCGATCAAGCTCGGCGACGTCGCCGCCCAGGTGGAGATCCAGGCGGGCCCGCACCGACTCGTCTCCCTCCTCACCCGGGAGGCCGTCGAGGAACTGGGCCTGGAGATCGGCATGGAGGCCACGGCCCGCGTGAAGTCGACCAACGTGCACATCGACCGCACCTGACCGGTCAGCACAGCACCGTAGAAACGCACATGCAAGCCCCTCAACGTATCCACCCCGCTCATGCCATGCCACAGGAGCCAAACACCTGGCACATGCGGCAGTATGATCGGCGAATAGGAAGTAGGAGGGGTCCGGCAGGCTCCTCCCCCTGGACCGAGGGAGTGGTGGCCCCGTGATGACCTGTTCCGCACTCCGGACCCGTCGGACCCGTCGAATCCGTCGGCCCCTGCGAGCGACGGGCGCCGGAGCCGCCGCCCTGCTGGCGCTGAGCGCCTGCTCGTCGGCGTCGTCGTCCGACAGGGGTACCGCCTCCTCCGGATCCGGCTCCTCAGCGAAGCTCTCCGGCACGGTCACCGTCTTCGCCGCGGCCTCCCTCCAGGAGAGCTTCGAGACCCTGGGCAGGGAGTTCGAGAAGGACCACCCGGGCACGAAGGTGGTCTTCAACTTCGGCGGCAGCGACACCCTCGCCGCGAGCATCACCAGCGGGGCCCCGGCCGACGTCTTCGCCGCCGCCAGCCCCGGGACGATGAAGATCGTGACGGACCAGGAGAACACGCCCGGCAGGCCCGTCACCTTCGTCCGCAACGAGCTGGAGATCGCCACGCTGCCGAGCAACCCGCACGGAATCTCCTCCCTCGACGACCTCACCGAGCCAGGTCTGAAGGTGGTCCTGTGCGACAAGTCGGTACCGTGCGGCGCGGCCGCGCAAACAGCACTCAAGGCAAGCAACCTCAAACTCACCCCCGTCTCCTACGAGCAGGACGTGAAGAGCGCCCTGACGAAGGTCGAGCTGAAGGAGGCTGACGCCGCCGTCGTCTACAAGACCGACGTGAAGTCGGCGGGTGACAAGGTGGAGGGCGTGGGCTTCCCCGAGTCGGCCGAGGCCGTGAACGACTACCCGATCGCCCCGCTGAAGAACGCCCCCAACCCCGCGGCGGCGAAGGCGTTCATCGAGCTGGTGCGCTCCGCCGAGGGCCGGCAGGTCCTGACCGGGGCCGGGTTCCTCAAGCCGTGAAGGGCCGGGCAGACACCCTGAAGGGCGCCCCGCGTCGCGGCCGTGGCGTACCGCTCCCCCTCCTACTCCCCGCCCTGGCAGGCCTGGCGTTCCTGCTCCTCCCCCTCCTCGCCCTCCTCGTCCGCGCTCCCTGGCGCAGCCTGCCGGAACAGCTGACCAGCGCCGAGGTGTGGGAGGCGCTCCGCCTGTCCCTGATCTGCGCGACGGCGGCAACAGCGCTGAGTCTGGTCATCGGCGTCCCACTGGCCTGGCTGCTGGCCCGCACGGACTTCCCCGGCCGCGGCCTGGTCCGCGCGCTGGTGACCCTGCCGCTGGTCCTCCCCCCGGTGGTCGGCGGCGTGGCCCTGCTCCTGGCTCTCGGCCGCAACGGCGTCATCGGCCAATGGCTGGACGCCTGGTTCGGAATCACCCTCCCCTTCACCACCACTGGCGTCATCCTCGCCGAGACGTTCGTGGCGATGCCGTTCCTCGTCATCAGCGTGGAGGGCACGCTACGGGCCGCCGACCCCCGCTACGAAGAGGCGGCCACTACCCTGGGCGCCTCCCGCTTCACGGCATTTCGCCGGGTCACGTTGCCCCTGATCGCCCCCGGCATCGCAGCCGGCTCGGTCCTGGCCTGGGCCCGCGCCCTGGGCGAGTTCGGCGCGACGATCACCTTCGCGGGCAACTTCCCCGGCCGCACCCAAACGATGCCGCTGGCGGTCTACTTGGCCCTCCAGAACGACCCAGCGGCAGCCATCGCCCTCAGCCTGGTCCTGCTGGCCGTCTCCATCGCGGTACTGGCAGGCTTGCGGGACCGCTGGATGACAACGTCATGACAGCCCACCACACGCCCCGGCCGGCACGGCCCGTCACCACTCGGACGACACCCACCCAAGCGGGCCCTGGCCAGCCACACGGCCCGAACAGCGCGCAGCCGGCTACCCAGCCACGGGCAGCCGCACCCTGGAGCAGCACCCCACGCACCGGCAGACATCATCGGGCCACGAGCAACACCCCCGCTCAGCCGCAGAGACCCGCCCAGCCGCGGGCAGTCGTGCCGCTGGGGCGCCACAGGTGGGCGCAGGCGGCACACCACCAACGCCAGGCCACGCAACCACCCCCGCCCAGCACCAACGCCGCTCACCAGAACCCGACGATCACCGCACCCCCCGCTCCCACTCCCGCTCCTCCCTGGACACGCCCCCATGACCAACCACGAACCCGGACCCCCCACGTCCACACCCACACCCACACCCCCCGAGGGCCTGGACGCCCACCTGGTCCTGGACCGCCCCCCCTTCCACCTGGACGTCACCCTCACCGCCACCCCCGGCGACGTGGTCGCCCTCCTCGGCCCCAACGGCGCCGGCAAGACCACCGCCCTACGCGCACTCGCCGGCCTCACCCCTCTCACCGGCGGACATCTACGCCTGGACGGCATCGACTTGGAGCGCACCCCACCAGAGTCCCGCCCAGTCGGCGTCGTCTTCCAGGACTACCTCCTCTTCCCCCACCTCACCGCCCTGGACAACGTCGCCTTCGGCCCCCGCTGCCAAGGCGCGACCAGAACCGGGGCCCGCACCCAGGCAGCCGCCTGGCTGACCCGCATGGGCCTCACCGACCACGCCACCACCAAACCCCGCAAACTCTCCGGCGGCCAGGCCCAACGCGTAGCCCTGGCCCGCGCCCTGGCAACCCACCCCCGCCTGCTGCTCCTCGACGAACCCCTGGCCGCCCTGGACGCCCGCACCCGCCTAGAAGTACGCGCCCAACTCCGCCGCCACCTCGCCGAGTTCGAGGCCGTAGCCGTACTGGTCACACACGACCCGCTCGATGCCATGGTCCTGGCCGACCGCCTGGTCGTCGTCGAACACGGCCAGGTCGTCCAGCAAGGAACGCCCGCCGACATCGCCCGACACCCCCGCACGGACTACATCGCCCAACTGGTCGGCCTCAACCTCTACCGAGGACAGGCCGACGGCCACACGGTCCAACTCGACGCCGGCCCCACCATCACCACCACCGAAGACCTCTCCGGCCCGGTCTTCGTCGCCTTCCCCCCGAGCGCGGTCACCCTCTACCGCGACCGCCCCACCACCTCCAGCGCCCGCAACCTCTGGCGCTGCGAGGTAGCCGGCCTGGAAACCCACGGCGACCAGATCCGCGCCGACCTCACCGGCGAACTCCCCCTCGCCGCCGACCTCACCACGGTCGCCGCAGCCGAACTCGACCTGCACCCGGGCGCGGAGACCTGGGCAACAGTCAAGGCGACGCAAACTCACGCATACCCGGCGTAAGCCCCCAGGCGCACTACGGTGGGACCGCCAACCCAGCAAATCCCCCCACCCACCGCGAGGCGCCCCATGACCCTGAGCATCCGCAACCAGCTCCCCGGCACGGTCACCGCCCTCACCCCCGGCGAGGTCATGGCAACGGTCAGAGTCCGTCTCACCAACGGCCAGGATCTCACCGCCGCGATCACCCGGGAAGCCGCCGAGGAACTGGGCCTCACCACAGGCTCCTCCGTACACGCCCTGGTGAAGTCGACAGAGGTCTCCCTGGCCACGGCCCCAGTCGATGGCTTGTCCATCCGCAACCAGCTCCCCGGCACCGTCACCGACATCACCGCCGGCGCCGCGATGACCTCCGTCAAGATCGGCGTCGAGGGAGCCGAACTCACCGCCGCGATCACCACCGACGCCGTCACGGACCTCGACCTGTCGGCCGACACCCCCGTAGTAGCCCTGATCAAGTCGACCGAAGTCTCCCTCGCGACGAGGTAACGCAAAAGGGCTCCACTCGACCAGAGCGGAGCCCTTCTCCTACGAACTGCTACTGCTACTGCTACTGCTACTGCTACTACGTCAGTCCTCGTACGCATCCAACGGCGGGCAAGAGCAGACCAGGTTCCGGTCCCCGAACGCCTGGTCGATCCGACGCACCGGCGGCCAGTACTTGTCGGCGGCCGAGACATCCCCCGGGAAGACGGCCTCGTCCCGCGTGTACGAGTGCTCCCACTCCCCACCCAGCGCACCGGCCGTGTGCGGAGCGTTCCGCAGCGGGTTGTCGTCCGCGGCCCACTCGCCCGAGCCGACCTTCTCGATCTCCCCACGAATGGCGATCATCGCCTCGCAGAACCGATCCAGCTCGGCCAGGTCCTCGGACTCGGTCGGCTCGATCATCAGCGTGCCGGCCACCGGGAACGACATCGTCGGCGCGTGGAACCCGTAGTCGATGAGCCGCTTGGCCACATCGTCGACACTCACACCGGTCGCCTTGGCCAGCGGCCGCAGGTCGATGATGCACTCGTGCGCGACCAGCCCGCCCGGCCCGGTGTAGAGCACGGGGTAGTGCGGCTCGAGCCGCTTGGCGATGTAGTTGGCGGAGAGCACGGCCACCTGCGTGGCGCGCTTGAGCCCCTCGCCGCCCATGAGCCGCACATAGGCCCACGAGATCGGCAGGATCCCCGCGGAACCCCACGGCGCGGCCGAGATCGGCCCGACACCCGTCTCAGGCCCGGCAGCCGGCTGCATCGGGTGGTTGGGCAGATACGGCGCGAGGTGCGCACGCACACCGACCGGCCCGACGCCCGGACCGCCACCGCCGTGCGGGATGCAGAAGGTCTTGTGCAGGTTCAGGTGCGAGACGTCACCGCCGAAGTGGCCCGGCTTGGCCAGCCCCACCAGGGCGTTGAGGTTGGCGCCGTCGACGTACACCTGCCCGCCAGCCTCGTGCACCTGCGCGCAGATGTCCGCGACATGCTCCTCGAACACACCGTGCGTCGACGGGTACGTGATCATCAGCACCGCCAGCTCGTCACGGTACTGCTCGATCTTCGCCCGCAGATCCTCGACGTCGATCTCACCGTCCCCGGCGGTCTTGACGACGACGACCTTCATGCCCGCCATGACGGCGCTGGCGGCGTTCGTCCCGTGCGCGGACGACGGAATCAGACACACGGTCCGCTGCTCGTCCCCGTTGGCCCGGTGATATCCGCGTACGGCGAGCAGCCCGGCGAGCTCACCCTGCGACCCGGCGTTGGGCTGCAGCGACACCTTGTCGTACCCGGTGACCTCGGCGAGACGTTCCTCCAGCTCACGAATGAGCGTCAGATAGCCCTGCGCCTGCTCGGCGGGCGCGAAGGGGTGCAGCTGCCCGAACTCGGGCCAGGTCACCGGCTCCATCTCGGTCGTCGCGTTGAGCTTCATCGTGCAGGAGCCCAGCGGGATCATGCCGCGGTCGAGCGCGTAGTCCCGGTCGGCGAGCCTGCGCAGGTAGCGCAGCATCGCGGTCTCGGAGCGGTACTGGTGGAAGACGGGGTGCGCGAGGTACTCGTCGTCGCGCAGCAGCGCCCCCGGCAGCGCCTCCCCGGTAGCGGCATCCAGCGCCTCAATGTCCCCTTCGACCCCGAACGCGCTCCACACGGCACCGACCTGAGCCCGCGCGGTGGTCTCGTCGCAGGCGACGGACACATGGTCGGCGTCCACGAGGTGCAGGTTGACCCCGTTCTGCCGCGCGGCGGCGACAACCTCGGCGGCACGACCGGAAACCCGCGCGGTCAGCGTGTCGAAGTACGACCCGTGCACGACCTCGACCCCACCGGCGGTGAGCCCCGCCGCGAGGATGGTGGCGTACCGATGGGTCCGCCGAGCGATCCCCTTCAGCCCCTCGGGCCCGTGGTACACGGCGTACATCCCGGCCATCACGGCGAGCAACACCTGCGCGGTGCAGATGTTGCTGGTCGCCTTCTCCCGCCGGATGTGCTGCTCACGCGTCTGCAGGGCGAGCCGGTACGCCCGGTTCCCGTCCGCGTCCACGGACACACCCACGAGCCGCCCGGGCAGGCTTCGCGCGAACTTCTCACGTACGGCCATGTAGCCGGCGTGCGGCCCGCCGAAGCCCATCGGCACACCGAACCGCTGCGTCGTCCCGACCGCGATGTCCGCGCCGAGCTCACCGGGCGACTTCAGCAGGGTCAGCGCGAGCAGATCGGCGGCGACGGTGACGAGGGCACCGAGCTCGTGCGCCTGCTCGATGACGGGCTTGATGTCCCGTACGACACCGGAGGCGCCCGGGTACTGGAGGAGCACGCCGTTGATCTCACGCCCGGCGACCTCGGCCGGAATACCGTCACTGAGGTCGGCGACGACGACCTCGACGCCGGTCGGCTCGGCACGCGTCTCGATCACGGCGATGGTCTGCGGCAGCACATCCGCGTCGACCAGGAAGAGCCCCTTCTTGTTCCTGCCCATACGCCGGGACAGAGCCATGGCCTCGGCCGCCGCCGTCCCCTCGTCGAGCAGCGAGGCACCCGAGGTCGGCAGCCCGGTCAGGTCGGCGACCATCGTCTGGAAGTTCAGCAGCGCCTCGAGCCGGCCCTGCGAGATCTCCGGCTGGTAGGGCGTGTAGGCCGTGTACCAGGCCGGGTTCTCCATCACATTGCGCAGGATGACGGGCGGGGTGAAGGTCCCGTAGTACCCGAGCCCGATCATGGAATCGAGGACCTGGTTCCGATCGGCCAGCGAACGCAACTCGGCGAGCACCTCGGCCTCGCTGCGCCCACCCGGCAGTTCGAGCGCATCGGCGTTCTTGATCACATCCGGCACGGCGGCGGCGGTCAGCTCGTCGAGCGAGCCGTAGCCGACCTGCGCGAGCATCTTGGCCCGCGCCTCCTGGTCGGGCCCGATGTGGCGCTGCTCGAAGGGGATTCCCTGCTCGAGCTCGGAGAGCGGAATACGATGGGCGGTCATTGCGGAGGCCTCCTGGTCTGACACGACCTTCGAGGGGCACCATGGCGCGGGTACCCGGACGGCCTCCCCCTCTGTCATGTCAACCTGAGAGCTTCACCGGGTGCCCCGAGGGCGCCCGGCTTTCACCGTCGGTGAGGGCGGGAGCCGTCGACACCCGCCCTGCTTTCCAGAGTGACCTCGTCCGTGCGGTACGTGGGCCTGAGAGATTCCGGGGAGGATTTGCTCCTTCGGCGCCTCCTATGAAGTCTGGAGGACTCTCCCGCACGGGGTCAGCAGCCGCCTGCAAGCCTATCAGCGAGGTCAACGGCCAAGCCTTCGAGTGGCCGTGGTCCCCATTGTGCTCTTTCGTAGTGCTTACGGATGAGTTGTGACCAAGTGGAGGGCCCGTGCAGACCGACATCGATCCGCGCAACCTGATCGGCCGCAAGGCCTTCGACCGCACCGGCACCAAGATCGGCACGGTCGACGAGATCTACCTCGACGACGCGACCGGCGTGCCGGAATGGGCGGCCATACGCACCGGCCTCTTCTCCCGCGACGCCTTCGTCCCCCTTGAGCCCAGCGAACTGATCGAGGGCAGCCTCCACGTCCCCTTCGACCGCACCCTGATCAAAGACGCCCCCGACTTCGGAGTAGGCCGCCACCTCTCCCCCGACCAGGAACTCCAGCTCTACCACCACTACGGCCTGGACGTGACCCCTCCGCCCCCACCCCCGGACCGAGACTTCGGCAAACTGGCAGGCACAGAAGACACCTGACCCACCACACACCCTCCCACTACCCCCTGCACACCTGCCGACCCCCTGCACCGCCGCACCCACAAGGCGCTACCGCACCACCGCACCACCGCACCACCGCACCACCGCACCACCCACAAGGCGCTACCGCGACCATCGGCCGACATGCAACCGTCCCCAGCCCAGCCACCAGGCCCCCATCCCCCACGCCGCCATCCCGCGCCCACTCGTGCCGCCCCAGCGGCACGAGTGGGCGCGGGATGGCACCCCGTAAGCGCCGGGCTGTGCACGCCACCCCCACAGTGCAACGCCGTTCACTAGCCCGACGCTGCAGGCGTCACCCCCGTACCCGCCGAAGCCGCACCACCCCCATCACTCCCACCACCTCCCCCACCGCCAGGCCTCCGCGCCACCAACGGCAACGGATCTGCCGGTTCCAAATCCACGTCGTCCGCCCGGAACGTCCGCACCCGCCCCGGCTCAGAAGAGTCAGGCGTCTCGAACCGCACCGTCACCCGCCCAAGCCCACTGCCCTGCACCCACCCGTGCCCATACTCGGCATGAGTCACGTCATGGCCCGCTGGCCACCGCCGCTCCACAGGCCCAGCCTGCTGCCGCTCCTCCGCAGCCTCTGTCCCCCCCTGCTCCACCCCCTGGTCCTCCCGCTCCCCCAGCGCCTGCCCCTGACCCTGCGCCTGCGCCTGCGCCTGCGCCTGCGCGAAGAGATCCTCCTGCGTGTAGTCGGCAAGCCCGCTGACCCCCACCCCCAGCAGCCGCACACCCCCAGTCGTATCCACCGAGTCCAACAGCCGCGCAGCCGCCTCCCGCACGACCGCCGGATCATCCGTGGGCCCGCGCAACGTCTCGGAACGGGTCAGCGTGGAGAAGTCATACCGCCGCACCTTCAACACGATGGTCCGCCCGGACAGCCCGGCCCCGCGCAGCCGCCGCACACACCGATCGGCCAGCCGCCGCACCTCCAGCCCGACCCGCACCCGGTCGTGGATGTCCACGTCGTACGTGTCCTCCACCGACACCGACTTCGTCCCCCGCTCGGCCACCACAGGCCGCTCGTCGTGCGCCAGCGCCATCGCGTACAGGGCATGCCCATGAGCCTTGCCCAGCAGCCGTACGAGCTCGTCCTCCCCTGCCTCGGCGATCTCGTCGACCGTGGTGATCCCGGCCCGCCGCAGATGGTCACCCGTCGCCGGCCCCACCCCCGGCAGGGTCCGTACCGACATCGGCCCGAGCAGCGCCCGCTCGGTCCCCGGCTCGATCAGCACCAGCCCGTCGGGCTTTGCCTGCTCGGAGGCGATCTTCGCGAGCATCTTGGAGGCGGCCAGCCCCACCGACCCCGTCAGCCCGGTGACCGCCCGTATGTCGGCACGCAGCTTCGCCCCCGCCAGCCGCGCCGACGCCTCGTCCCAGGCCGTTCCCCCGGCCTCAAGATCCACGAACGCCTCGTCCAGACTCAACGGCTCCACCAGCGGTGACAGCTCCCGCAGCAGCCCCATCACCTGATCGCTGATCGACCGGTAGAACCCGAAGCGCGGCACGAGATACGCGGCGTTCGGCGCGAGGCGCCGGGCCTGGGCCATGGGCATCGCCGAATGCACACCGAACACCCGGGCCTCGTACGACGCGGTCGCCACCACGCCCCGTGGCCCGAGCCCGCCCACGATGACGGCCTTCCCGCGCAGGCTCGGCTTGGATGCCTGCTCCGCGGAGGCGAAGAAGGCATCCATGTCGAGATGCAGGATCGTGGGCGCGTTTCTCACATCTCCGATGCTGCCCTACGCCACTGACAATGCCCCCGGTTCGGCCCGGGGGCAGGACTCACACGGCCCGATTGCGCCGTCGCGCCAGCTCGTCCGCCGGATTGTGCCCGACCAGCGTCTCGCCGGTGTCGATGCGCTCACCGTGCAGCTGCGACAGGGCGCTCTCCACGTCCCGCCACACCACGCCCACGGCGATCCCGAAGATCCCCTGACCGCCCTGGAGCAGCGCGTGGACCTCGTCCGGCGAGGTGCACTCGTATACCGTGGCGCCGTCGCTCATCAGCGTCATGCGCTCGAGATCACGGAAGCCGCGCTCGCGCAGGTGCTGCACCGCGGTGCGGATGTTCTGCAGCGACACACCGGTGTCCAGGAACCGCTTGACGATCTTCAGGACGACGACGTCCCGGAAGCTGTACAGCCGCTGTGTCCCCGACCCGTACGCGGGCCGCACGCTCGGCTCGACGAGCCCGGTACGCGCCCAGTAGTCCAGTTGCCGATAGGTGATGCCGGCGGCCGCACATGCCGTTGGGCCGCGATAGCCGATCTGCTCGGACGCCATGGACCTCGCCCCTCCGCTGCTCGGCACGGCCGCCGGTCGCTGCGGAGCGTGATCGGCCGCGCTGCCGTGAAGCGGGTACGGACCGCTCTCCCCGAGACTGCGTCCGGGGGCACCCCCAGCCGTACCGTCGCCGCTGCTTCTCACGCCGACCTCCGTCCTTGACCTGCCTTCTCGACGGTAGGCAGTCACCAGGGGTGCGTCAACGATCGCCACACTCGGCACGCCGAGTGATAATCACCCTAGGAGTGGTTTCCCGTACCCAACCGCGGGGAAAGGCTAGCCGAATGCGCTCGGAGCAATCCGCAGGACGCTCTCACTCGCCGCTGGCAATTGCCGGCTTTTGAGCCGCCGCATCACTGGTTGCTGGTGCCGAAGTCCTCGGGCGAGATCTGGTCGAGGAACTCGCGGAACTTCTCCACCTCGTCCTCCTGCTCGTCAGGAATCGCGATACCCGCGTCGTCGAGCACCCCGTCGCTGCCGTAGATCGGCGTCCCGGTGCGCAGGGCAAGCGCTATGGCATCGGACGGGCGGGCGCTCACCTCGACCCCGCTGGCGAAGACCAGCTCGGCGTAGAAGACGCCCTCACGCAGGTCCGTGATGCGCACTTCGGTGAGCTCCTGGCCGACGGCCTCCAGCACGTCCTTGAACAGGTCGTGGGTCAGCGGTCGTGCGGGGGCCATGCCCTGCTGGGCGAAGGCGATGGCCGTCGCCTCCCCGGGCCCGATCCAGATGGGGAGGTAGCGGTCGCCTCCCACTTCACGCAGGAGCACGATCGGTTGGTTGGAGGGCATCTCGACCCGGACACCTACGACATCGAGCTCGTTCACACAGCAACCCTAGGCCGTGCCCGGGACGTTTGGGTAGTCGGGCAGGGAACGGGCACCCGCTTCGGACTGTACGGTCGGGCCCTGCTCAGGGCAGCCGCACGCCGAGCGCGGTCTGCACGAGCGCGGCGTGCAGCTTCACCGTGAGCCCCGCCAGTTCCTTCGTCCGGGCCTCCGCGTGCGCCCTGGTCTGCGGGTTGCGGTGCCTCTTCAGCGGGGCCACCACCTGGTCCACGAGACCCGCCTCGCGGTCGGCAGCGGCCTTCATCACCCGCAGGTGCCGCGGTTCGATCCCGAACCGCCCCAGTTCGGCGACGAGCGAGGCGACCGTGGCCGCCTCCGCGTCGTACGCCCCGTCCGGCAGCGGGGTGACCAGGCCGTACGACTCCCACTCGTCGAGCTCCTGCTCACCGATCCCGGCGGCGGCAAGCAGCTCGGCCCGCCCGATCCGGGCGGCTGTGGGCCCGTCCAGGGGCTCCAGCACGGGCTCACCGTCGCGCTGGCGGCCCACGGTCGGAAGTGGTGTGGCCTCACCGCGCTCCATGGCGTCCAGGTGCTCCCGGATCACCTTGAGCGGCAGATAGTGGTCCCGCTGCATCCGCAGTACGTGGCCGAGCCGCTCGACGTCGCCTGCGCTGAACTTGCGATACCCCGAGGGGGTCCGCTGCGGCTCGATGAGCCCTTCGGACTCCAGGAAGCGGATCTTGGAGATGGTCACTTCGGGGAACTCGTCGCGCAGCACGTTCAACACCGTGCCGATGCTCATCAGCCCACTGTCCGCGGCGGCGATACCGTGCCCGGCACCGCCGCTCGGTGTCTTCAGCATGGACCTTCCCTGGGGGTCCCCCCGGACGGAGTCCGGGGGAGGGTCAGTAGCCCCGCTGGCTCGCGTGGAAGACCAGCCGGTACTTGCCGATCTGCACCTCGTCACCGTTCGACAGAGCGACCTGGTCGATCCGCTCGCGGTTGACATAGGTGCCGTTCAGACTGCCGACGTCGGCCACCGTGAACGAGCCGTCCGCACCGCGGCGGAACTCCACGTGCCGACGCGAGACCGTCACGTCGTCCAGGAAGATGTCGCTCTGCGGGTGCCGCCCGGCCGTGGTCAGGTCGCTGTCCAGCAGGAAACGGCTGCCCGAGTTCGGCCCACGGCGCACCACCAGCAGCGCGGATCCGAGCGGCAGCGCGTCCACGGCGGCCTGCGCCTCGGGAGAGAGCGCAGGCATCTGCGTCTGGCCGGTGACCTCGGAGTCGTAGGCCTCGAGGCCGGAGATGGAGATCGTGGACGTGGTCTCGGACGGACGCTCGGCCGCAGCTCCGGCGCGCAGCGGCGCGCCGCAGTTGGAGCAGAAGCGGCTGTTCTCCGCGTTGCGGTTACCGCACCTCGTACATACCAGGGCCGACATGGACGGATCCTCCTGCCGCGGCTGCCCCGCCGGAGCATTGGACGCGTACGGGCCGGAGGAAAACTCTCCACCCGTACTTGAGGTTGACGGTTGCCCGAAACCTATGCCTCCGGACTGGGCAGGGTCAACAGACGGCGCGCCCTGACCTCCGGAAATGTCGCCGCCCGGGCCAGCCACCTGGTCCCGGAACAGCGGGCGCTGGCCCTCTGCGTCAGGCTGTGCACGATGGCGAGCGGTCGCGTTGTCGCTACCCTCTCGCGCACTCTTGCCGAACAACTTCGCAAACAACTTCACGGGCGATTCCCCTTGACCGAAACAGACCCGCCCGTGGGGCAGGACGAACCCTGACTGACCAGACCGGCCGACCCGGACATCCTCACAACGTCCGTATCCACCAGACAGTTTCCACCACGCACCACCCGTTCGGTGCGCCGACCCCCCGCAACCTCATGCCCTCGCCGGACGTCCCCCATGCACCCCCGGGTCACTGGGAGGACGACCGAGCGTAGTCAGGCCGCTTCGCCGCTCGCAAGGCGTCCACGACGATCTTGTCCGACCGCTCGACGGTCACGGTGGCCTGCTCCTTCTCAAGAGTCTGCACCACGCCTCCGGGGATGTTGAGGGCCGGTTCGAGGTCCTGCGGCTTGCCGATGACCTTGAAACGATAGGGCGCGTTGATCTTGTTCCCATCGACGCTCACGCGGTTGCCGGAATCCGAAAGAAAGGTGCCGGCGACGACGCGTACGCCGTTCACCTGGATCGCCTCCGCGCCGGCCGCGCGCAGCTCCTGGATCGCGTCGAGCAGCATGTCCGCCTCGACCGTCCCCTTCGTGTCGTCGATGGTCATCGTGATGCCGGGTCCCTGCGCGGCCACGGTGCCCGCCAGAATGCCGAGCTGCCTCTCCTTCTCGACCGTCTGTCTGCGGGCCTCCTCGGCCTGGTTCGAGCTGTTCTCCAGCTCGTCGCGCTGTTTCTCGAGACCCTGCTTCTCGTCCTCAAGACGCTGAGTACGGTCATCCAGTTCATCGAGAATGCGAACGAGATCTTCCTGGCGTGCGCCACGCAGGGCACTGTCGCTGTCGCTGTTCGACGCCACCTGGACGGCCAGGCCGAAACCGAGGCCGAACAGCAGCAGAGCCACGATGAGTTGGGCCCGGGTGACGTGCGGCGGCCACAGGCCCTTCACCAGCCGCTGGCGTCCGGTGAGCTTGGGCAGCGCCTCGGGGGTGTCCGTGGCCTGCGCCTGGCCCGCGGGCAGCTCCGCGGGCAGCTCCCTGCGCAGCCGGTTCTCGGGCCTCTCGTCCTGGGTGCTCATCGGCCTCACGCCCGGAACACGTGCCGGCGGATCGCCGCGGCGTTGGAGAAGATGCGGATACCGAGGACCACGACGACACCGGTGGACAGCTGGGCGCCCACGCCCAGCTTGTCGCCCAGGAACACGATCAGCGCGGCCACGACCACGTTGGACAGGAACGACACCACGAAGACCTTGTCGTCGAAGATGCCGTCGAGCATGGCCCGCAGACCGCCGAAGACGGCGTCGAGAGCCGCCACGACGGCGATCGGCAGATAAGGCTCGACGACAGCCGGAACCTCAGGCCGGACCAACAGGCCGGCCACGACTCCGACGACGAGGCCCAGTACGGCGATCACGATGTGCCCTTCTCAGTTTTCGGCTGTGCTGTACGTACGATCACACTCGGTGCGGCGGGCAGCCGGAGGTCGTCCTCCGCGGAGATGGCGGTCCGGATGCCGTAGTTCTCCTGCAGGGCATGCAGATACAGCCCGTCGGCGCTGTTCTGGAACCTGGTGCTCAGCCGCCGCCCGTCCCCCACCGCGAGCACCGTGTACGGCGGTACCAGCGGCTTGTTGTCGACCAGTATCGCGTCACCCGCGGCCCTGATCGCCGACAGCGCCGTCAGCCGCTGTCCGTTGATGGAGACGGCCTCGGCGCCCGATTCCCACAGGCCGTTGACCACGCGCTGCATGTCCCGGTCGCGCACCCGTCCGGTGTCGGAGAACCCGGAAGTCTCGCGCGGGTCGCCGCCGCCCCCCGAGGAGGCGTCCTTGGCATCGTTCACGACAAGCTTCACGCCAGGGCCGTGCACCTCGACGGCGCCCGACAGAATGCCCACGAGCTCCGTCTGGTCACCGCCGCCGCTCGCTCTGAGCGCCTCGCGCTGCATGGCACTCACATCGCCGCGCAGCTCGTCGACCGTGTCCTCCAGCTTGTCTGCCGCCTCGGTCTCCTGGTCGATGCGGTCGATCAGTTCTTCCCGCTCCTTGGCCACGACGGGTGCCGCGATCCGCGCCTGCGCCGCACCGACCGTCACGACCAGGGCGGCCAGCACCAGGCCGGCGGCGAGACCGAGCTTCGCTCGGAGGGTCCTGGGCAGACCCCCCTCGCCTGCGGCCTGCCTGCGGGCGGCGGCCTCGGCGTATCCGTCGTCGAGGCTGTGGTCCATGACGTTGGTGAGCAGCGACATGGATGCGTCCGGGCGCGAAGGGCGCGTGGGGGTGCTCCGAACGGGGGGCTGCTGCGGCATGCCGCACATCGTCGCACGTTGCGACCAGTACCTCCGAATGGCCCCACCGGCGTGCCGGGCAGGCCCCCTGAGAACACCTGCCCGACACGCACACGTGCCGCGTTCTCAGCGACCGGCGCTGTCCACGACCGCCGACCACTCGTCGAGCAGAGCCTGCGCGGACGCGTCGTCCGGCCCCTCCGCCCACAGGTGGGTGACCGCCTCGGCAGGGTCGGGCAGCACCATCACCCAGCGCCCGTCGGTCTCCACGACCCGTACACCGTCGGTCGTGTCCACAAAGCGGTCTCCGGCCGCTTCCACGACCCGCCGCATCACAAGACCCTTGACGGCCCAGGGGGTCGCCAGATCCCTCTTGAGGACGTGTGCCCGCGGTATCCGCGCGTCGATCTGGCTGAGGGTGAGCTGCGTCCGCGCCACCAGCCCGATCAACCGCACGAAGGCCGCCGTACCGTCGAAGACACTGCTGAACTCCGGGACGATGAAACCGCCCTTGCCGTCCCCGCCGAAGATCGTGGTGTCCTCACGGCCGACCCGGGTCAGATCGTCGGGCGAGGTGGTCGTCCAATCCACCTGCGTCCCGTGGTACGCCGCCACCTGCTCGGCGATCCTCGTGGTGGTCACCGGCAGCGCCACCCGCCCACTGCGCCGCTCCGCGGCCACCAGGTCGAGCATCACGAGCAGCGCACGGTCGTCCTCGACGATCCGCCCCTTCTCGTCGACCAGCGACAGCCGCTCGCCGACGGGGTCGAACCGCACCCCGAACGCGGCCCGTGCGGACGCCACGATCTCTCCCAGCCGCACCAGCCCTGACCGCCGCACGTCCGCCGTCTCCGTGGGCCTCGACTCGTCCAGACCCGGATTGATGGTCAGCGAATCCACCCCGAGCTTGCCGAGCAGACTCGGCAGCACCAGCCCGGCGCTTCCGTTCGACGCGTCAACTACGACCTTGAGCCCGGACTCGGTGATCCCGGTCGTATCGACATTCCGCAACAGCGACCCGGTGTACGAGTCGAAGACGCTGGCCGGGAAATACAGATCCCCGATCTCCCCCGGGAACGCACGCCGGTACTCCTGTCGCGCGAACACCCTGTCCAGCTTCCGCTGGCCGCCCTGCGACAGGTCGGCCCCCTGCCCGTCGAAGAACATGATGTCCACGGAATCCGGCACCCCGGGCGTGGTCCGGATCATGATCCCGCCGGCACTACCACGCGCGGTCTGCTGCCGCGCCACGGGCAGCGGTACGTTCTCCAGATCGCGTACGTCGATGGCGCTGGTCTGCAGCGCCGAGATCACCGCCCGCTTCAGCGCACGGGCACCACGGGAGTGGTCACGGGCCGTGGTGACGGTGGAGCCCTTCTTGAGGGTTGTCGCATACGCGCCGGCGAGCCGGACGGCCAGTTCGGGCGTGATCTCCACGTTCAGGATTCCGGACACCCCACGGGCACCGAAGAGATGCGCCTGGCCCCGGGACTCCCAGATCACCGAGGTGTTGACGAAGGCGCCGGCCTCGATGGTTTTGAACGGATAGACCCGCACATTGCCCTGAACGATCGATTCTTCACCGATCAGGCACTCGTCACCGATGACAGCGCCGTCCTCGATCCGGGCAGCGCGCATGATGTCGGTGTTCTTTCCGACGACACAGCCACGCAGATTGCTGTGCTGCCCGACATAGACGTTGTCGTGCACGACTGCCTTGTGAAGAAAGGCCCCGCTCTTGACGACAACGTTCGAGCCGACGACGGTATGCTCCCGGATCTCGGCACCAGCCTCGACCTTGGCGTAGTCCCCGATGTAGAGAGGACCACGCAGAACTGCATCGGGGTGCACCTCCGCGCCCTCCGCTACCCACACGCCCGGGGAGATCTCGAAACCGTCGATATCGACGTCGACCTTGCCTTCAAGGACGTCGGCCTGCGCCTTCACATAGCTCTCGTGCGTGCCGACGTCCTCCCAGTACCCCTCTGCGACAAACCCGTAGACCGGCTTGCCCTCCTTCATCAACTGCGGGAAGACGTCGCCGGACCAGTCGACGGGCACATCGGGCTCGACATAGTCGAAGACCTCGGGCTCCATGACGTAGATGCCGGTGTTCACCGTGTCCGAGAACACCTGCCCCCAGGTCGGCTTCTCGAGGAAACGCTCGACCTTACCCTCTTCATCGACGATGGTGATGCCGAATTCCAGCGGATTGGGCACACGCGTCAGGCAGACGGTGACCAGTGCGCCTTTTTCCTTGTGGAAATTGATCAGCTCAGTGAGGTCGAAGTCGGTCAGGGCATCACCGGAGATGACGAGGAAAGCATCATCCTTCAACGCCTCTTCGGCGTTCTTGACGCTTCCGGCAGTACCGAGTGGCTTCTCCTCGTTGGCATAACTGAGCTCCATTCCGAGCTCTTCACCGTCACCGAAGTAGTTCTTGACCAGCGAGGCCAAGAACTGGACAGTTACGACGGTCTCGTTGAGCCCATGCCTTTTGAGCAGCCGCAGAACGTGCTCCATGATCGGCCGGTTGGCGACCGGCAGGAGCGGCTTGGGCATGCTTGAGGTCATGGGGCGAAGGCGCGTGCCTTCGCCTCCGGCCATCACGACGGCCTTCATGTCGGAAGCGTCCTCCTCGAAGAGACGACGGTCTAGCCGACTTCACCCGTCCAGATTGTCCCGCACTTCTCGGCCGCGGGCCATCGAGCCGCTGGGCAAGCATCAATCCGCGGGTTCAATCGGCCATGGCGTCCGCACGGACCAGACGGCGGACTTGTACCACGTAGAGGACTCCTGCCCACCAGTAGAGCGTTGTACCCCATCCAGCGAACGCCCATCCGAAAATAGCAGCAAGTGACGGGATCCATCCAGTTCCGTCACTGAGCAGGAGCAACGGGAAAGCATACATCAGGTTGAACGTGGCGGCCTTCCCAAGGAAGTTCACCTGCGGCGGCGGATAGCCATGCCGCCTGAGGATACCCACCATCACCAGCAGAACCAGTTCTCGCGCCAGAAGTGCAGCGGTCAACCAGATTGGCAGAATCTCGCGCCAGGTGAGACCGACCAAAGTCGAGAGAATGTAGAGCCGGTCCGCTGCGGGGTCGAGGAGCCGGCCGAGGGTGCTGATCTGGTTCCAACGCCGCGCGAGCTTGCCGTCCAGGTAGTCGCTGACGCCGCTCAGAGCCAGCACCAGGAGTGCCCAGCCGTCACTCTTCGGCCCACCGAACTCAGGCCGGAGAATCAGCCACAGGAAGAGCGGCACACCGACGAGCCGCGCCATGCTGAGGATGTTGGGGATGGTGAGGACCCGGTCTGTCTGGACGCGGGTCTCCTGGACCTCCACCCGGGGGCCTCCTGTGGGGAAAACGTACCAACGATGCGCTCTGACCCTACCTCAACGCAAAAAAGCTCTGGCTCTTGGGCTGCGTGCCCAAGAGCCAGAGCTCTAAAAGGA